>CAWJYQ010000021.1:0-803755 GCA_963847045.1 uncultured Alphaproteobacteria bacterium
CGCCGATCCCGCAGTGAGGATCATCGGTGAGTTGGAGGCGAGCTTCAGGAAGTACCCTCCCATCAAACTCGGCACCCCGGATCTTATCACACCGCCTCCGAGGTGATTTCGGTGTACGCGCCGGTCATCTGGTGATTGTCGCACGCCGGCCTGGTCAAAGGCAGTCCGAAAACGCCGAGACCCTCACCATTCCTTGAATGTCGGCTCGAGGCACCCCCCGCAGACCCAGGGAAAGGTCCAATCGGCCGTACGGTTGGCGCTTTCGGGGAGGTACCTGCTCCAGGCATCCGCGCGCACTGGGTTGATTGACTGCCAAATGATGTCAAAGGCCCCGGAGGAATTTATTTTGCCTATCATGACCGGCTTGGAAAGATGATGATTAGTGTTCATCACAATCTCGAAGCCGCTCGGCGCCTTGATTCTCTGACCATACATGGCCTGCCGAACCGCATCGACGTCGGTGGTACCCGCTTGGACAACGGCTTGCGCCCACATCCTGAAGCCAATGAAGGTGGCTTCCATCGGGTCATTCGTAGTTTTGTCTCGTTGCCCGTTGAAATCCGCCCACATTTTCACGAACGCTTCGTTCTCTGGTGACTTGATAGACTGGAAGTAATTCCAGGCCGCCAGATGCCCGACGGGAAAGATGTCCGCACCGAGCAATTCGCGCTCGCCGATCGAGAAGGCCATGACGGGAATAGCGTTGGCGTCTACCTCTTGGGCTGCGAGTTCCCTATAGAAGTACGTGTTTGCATCTCCGTTGATGGTTGATATCACCGCGGTCTTTTTTCCCTCCGAACCGAAGGCTTTGATCCGCTCGACGATTCCTCGCCATTCGGAATAGCCGAACGGTGTATAGATCGTCATAATGTCGTCTGGCGATACGCCCTCGGCGGTCAAATACGCGCTCAAGATCCGATTGGTCGTGCGCGGATAGACGTAGTCAGTGCCGAGCAGAACCCACCTGCGAACTTCGCCTCCTTCCTTGCTCATCAGATATCGAACCGCCGGAATTGCCTGCTGATTGGGCGCGGCTCCCGTGTAGAAGATGTTGCGCGAGCTTTCTTCACCCTCGTATTGCACCGGGTAGAAGAGTAGGCCGTTCAGCTGCTCGAAGATCGGCAGAACGGATTTACGGGAGGCGGAAGTCCAGCAGCCGAACACGACCGCGACCTTTTCCTTCGTGAGCAATTCCCGGGCTTTTTCGGCAAACAGGTCCCAGTCAGACGCCGGATCAACGATGACCGGTTCCAGTTTCCGTCCCAGCAGTCCACCTTTCTTGTTTTGGTCGGCTATCAGCATGAGAACCGTGTCTTTGAGTACTGACTTCGCTGATTGCCATGGTGCCGGACAGAGAATGCAGAATGCCGATTTTGATAGTGCCTTCGTCTGCGCGAACCGTCGGACCGACGAGCACGAACCGCAAAACGAGCAATCCGAGCACGACAACTCGCAGGAGCACCACAACTTGCAGGGCTGAAGCTGACTTCATGTCGATGCCCCGACGAGCTCGAAAACGCGTGTTTCCTTGGTCATGCCCTTGGCCAGGACCAACTCCAAAGGTCTGAACTGGAAACAATGCTGAGCCCGCAAATAGACGCCTTCGCTCACAAGGATATTGGTCCCAAACTGCTTGTTCAGGCCTTCGAGACGCGCCGCCAGATTTACCGTATTGCCAAGCGCTGTGTAGTTCATGCGCTCCGTCGACCCAAGATTGCCAACGACGGCATCCCCGACATGAATGCCGAACCGCGTGAAGAATGGCTTTAGACCTTCAGTTTCAAACTCGGAGTTGAGCTTGTCACACGCGGCTCTGCCCGCAATGGCCGCCCGGCAGGCCCGCTCAACGTGGTCAGGCTGCGGATTGGGTGCGTTCCAGAACACCATCACCGCATCGCCAATGAACTTGTCGACCGTTCCGCCTTCGGCGAGGAACGCCTCTGTAAGCACGGAGAAATAGCGCGACGTCTGGTGCATGAGAACGTCAGGGTCGGCGGACTCGGCGATCGCCGTGAAATCCCGGACGTCGGTGAAAACGACGGTAATCTCCTCTCGGACTCCGCCAAGCTCGGTCGAAATGGAATTGTCGATGATCCCCCGGACGATTTCCTTGGGGATAAAGTGCGCGAACGACCATATGGCGCGCTGCGCGAGCTCCATGGCGCCGCCGAGCTCGTGAATTTCCTTAATGCGCGATGCGACTGGCAAGGGGTCAGGCGCAGCCAGCTTCTGAAGCTTGACCGCCTGAGCCGTTATGTTTTTCAAGGATTGCGACATTCTGCTGCCAAATATCCAAACGATGGGAATGAAGGCGGCGCCAGCGATAGTTGCGAGCATTAGCCCGGTAAACTGCAGGCTCCGAACATTTTGAGCAAAGTCATCCTGGGCCGCCAGCAACAAAATGTTGGCGTTGTACCGCTCGCTTAGAGTGATTTTTTCCTTCCTGAACAGAAAGTCCCGCCCCTGGTCGTCGCGGATGCTTCCTTCATGGCGGTCGCGACCAAGCGACGTTCGCAAGGCTGCCGCTACGACCCCGGTGTTGATCTCCTTGACGTTTGGCAATTGTCGTTGGGATGGATGTGTCATCGCATCGACAACGAACTGCGCAAAATCGGGATGGGCTATGAGCGAACCCATCGAATCGAAAATCAAGACGATACCGTGTTCCCCAGGTCGTTGCGCCTGGACGAATTCGCTGAAGGTGTCGAGCTTGAGATCTGCGGCAAGGACACCGGCCACTTTCCCTCGCAAGGGTGCGCTAACCGTGATCACGGGTGTGCCGATGCTAAACGCAAGGTACGGCGGCGAGACCAGCGGCTGGTCGGCTTTCATCGTCGCGCGATACCAGGGCCGGTTGCGCGCGTCGTATCCGTATTTCCACAGATCAAGCTGTCCGACTTCGTTGCCCTGCCGATCTTCAAAGATTCGTCGCATGGACAGTTCGTCACTCTGCGCAGGGCGAATCAAATTGATCGCAATGGTGGCCCCGGGCGTCGCACGAAGCCTCTCGCGTTGCTCATCGTTGAGGTCGCCAATACGCCGCACCTGCAACCAAGCGCCATTTTCGAAGCCGGCATAGATACTGTCCATTTGGGGCAGTTCGCGCAGTGCGGCCTTGAACAGTGGGATCGCGGGGCCGGCCTCGGTTCTCTCATTTGAATCGGCTACGCTGGAACTGGTCGCCAGCACATGCACCAACGAAGCTATCGCGGTGATCTCCGTCTGAAGGCGTCCCAAGGCCTTCGAGCTGGTTGCGTCCATATAGGCGGACGCAGCTTCCTTCGTTGCCGAGCGAAGCGAGCGGACCTGAATGGCGATCAGCAAAACAGCAAGAGCGACGATAAAAGCCATCACCGTGAAGGTGAGTGAGGTTCGAAATGTCAACATATCAGCGGCTTTGTGTAGTTGGCGCCCATACATATACGGGCCTGCGTAACCGCAAACCTATGCATAATCGGCAGGTGGTGATCGATTTTGTCGTAGAAGCCGCCGTTGCCCGCGTCACCTTGCGCCGTGGAGAATGCAATGCCTTCGAGCTGGGTTCTCGGCACTACCGACCATTCCCTTATCAGGCAGGCGTTCGTACAGGCGACTTGGAACTGTTCGCCACTGCGTGCGAAAATTCCACGCCGAGTGGTTGGCGTCTATGGGTTGGATCGGCTTTCTTGCAGTGGTGCCTTGGATTCAGGCTCTGGCCTGGGCTCTCAGGCCGACGACCGTAATCGACGTCCGCTACCTGCCAAGGCAAAGGCGGATGGAAACCGAAGCGGCGATCGCAAAGTTGGCGGGCAAGGCGCTGCCCGCGACCACGCCACCGGAAACCCAGCGGGGAGAGCCGCCGTCATGATGGCTGCCCTTCTCGTTCTCACGGTCGCCGGCCTTGCGTTCTGGCTTGTATTTCTTCAATTCAAGCTTCTTAGGCTTACGCCGGGCTGGGGAGTCATTTTTGGCTTCTTCGCTGTCCACCTAATGCTGGTCTTCCTGATAGGCATGCAATTCATCACGCCTTGCTCCGTCAATGCGACTGTCGTTCAACGAACGATTCAGCTCATTCCGCGCCTGCCGGCTCCCACGCTTGTCGGAGCCGTTCTTGTCGACGAAGATATCCCTGTGAAAAAAGGCCAACCTCTGTTTCAGTTCGACCGCCGCCCGTACCAATACAAAGTCGACCAGATCGCGGCTCAGCTCGCTGCGGCCAGGCAAGACGTCAACGTGTTGAAGGCGGATATCGATGCGGCGGCCCAAGGCGCGAAGAAGGCCAAGGTAGAGCTCGAGTACACGCAGTATCAGAAACGGATCTTCGACAAACTCGCGCAGGAGCAGGCTGTACGCGAGGAAGACGTAGAGCAGTGGCTAACGCGAGTGAATGCGGCGGAAGCTACCAACGATGCAGCACTAGCTCAGCTCGAACGTGCCACACTGCAATACAAATCCGAGATTGACGGCGTCAACACGACCGCTGCCAATATGGAAGCACAACTTCAGCTGGCGCATTACTATCTGGATAATACAACGCTGACCGCGCCTGAGGATGGTCATATGATCAATCTTCAAGTCCGCACCGGTATGGTAGCGGGCATCTATCGCGTCGGCGGCATCGCTGCTTTTATCGCGGATGCGGACCGCTACTTACTGGCTACATTTTTCCAGGAAAATCTGAAATATGTGAACGAGGGCCAACCGGTCGAAGTTTCTCTCGACCTTTACCCTGGCCAGATCTTTGGTGGAGTAGTGGACCGCATCTGGTGCGCCAACGGCATAGGGCAGTACTTGCCGAGCGACGACATCCCTAAATTCCAGCCGCCGCCGACTGTACCTCAAGGCCAATATGCGGTGAAGATACGGCTTGACCACTCCGACCAATCCAAGTTCCCGATCGGCGCCCAGGGTTCAGCCGCGATCCATACAAGCGGCGAGCACGGTGCATGGGCCGTATTGCGAAAGATCTCCATTCGTGCGCATTCGTGGTTCAACTGGCTCTATCCAATCAACTTCTGACCAGCAAGCGCGATCGAATTGACCGAGCGAGGTGCTTCCGCGGCTGAGCGAGAATAAAGCGTGCACAGCGTCCGATGAGGATCATCAGCAGCCTCTCACTCGAGAATCACCTCCAAGATTGTCGTTACAAAGCGATCAGCATTGGGGATGAAGTATCGACCGCCGTGATGCCCGGATCTGTCGAGATAGAACTCGCCGTTGGAAGGCGCGGAAGTGAAGACATCATCTTGCGGTCTATTGTTCTCCCATTCGCGCCCTTCTCCGAGCGCCATTCTTTGCAACACCATCAGCGCGAAATGAATTTTTCGAACGCAGCAACTCCCTCCTCAATGTCGTGGCAGATACAATTCTCGACCACTTTCTGTGCCTCGCGATCGAACAGCTGCAAACAAAACAGCGGTTTGTCGTCAAGATTGGTTTCGTAGACGTCAAGCATGCGAACTTCGTAAATCCCAATACAAACGAGTGCGATGAACCTTTCTTCGCCCTCAGGCAGGCATAAGAGCTTGATATAGGCGCGCGCAATCCGCAATCTTCTAAGCTCTTTATCGGGTCTGTTGCACATTATCCAAACTCAGAGCGCCTGCGGGTCCACGAATTGTGGTGATGTGCATGAATACACGGTGAAGTATCGGTGCTCAGATCCTGAGAAACCTCTTCGGATCACCGCTTTCTGAATACTCGACAAATTTCTTATAGATCCAATGTCGGCCATCCCAGCGTCGCCACACCGTGCCCCAAACAAGGCGACCCGAGATGGATCGCCTCGGGATCACAACCTTCCAAAGGTGCCAGGAATTGGCCCACCCAGGTTTTGGCTGTGACTTAGCCGATGTCTTGGGATTGCGTCTTTCGACAATCACGGCCAGAAACTCCGAAAAGAATTGTAGGGCGCGAATTGCGCCACCACGACGTGCTACATGCCAGCACTCTCATTACGGCGCGCTGGACGAAGAATTAAGGTTTCGAAATGCGGTGCTTCGACTGAATCCCCGTGCAACGGCCGCCTTCATGTTCTTCGAGAGCCGAATCGGGAATTGCCCATTGCGAGGCGGTGAAGCGTCGCCATCAGATCTTCCTTGGGCCGGCTCTGTGTCTATCTGAAGCGAGAGCGGTCTGCAGCTTACGGAAATCGAAAGCCTCCTACCCGCCTTCGATCAACGGGGTCCCGGTCGGCGTTCGCAAACCATCTCCGAAGTAGCCCGGACATTCGGTCAGCCTGCCGTTTTCGCATAGCCGAAGCTGATGGCGAATTCAGACGGCGTATTCCATCCGAGCTGCGAGTGCGGTCTTGCGTCGTTTAAATCGGCGCGCCAGCATCCGAGCGCGGCGCTTAAAGATCCTGCGGACGATCTCAGCTTTCTGAGGAACAAGGATGAACGATGAGCTGCTGCCGGTTTGATGGACACCGAGATTGGGTGTTTCATACAGCCGGAGGTGGGTCATGCAGAGACGGAAGTTCAGTCGAGAGTTCAAGATCGAGGCGGTCAAGCTTGTCAGAGAACGCGGGGTGTCGGTGGCGCAAGCAGGCCGCGACCTGGGCGTTCATGAGAACGTGCTGCGCAAATGGGTGAAGGAATTCGGCTCCGACCCTGTGCAGGCCTTCCCCGGCCACGGGCAAATGAAGCCTGAGCAATTGGAGATCGAGCAGCTGCGTCGCGAGGTCGCCAAGCTGAAGGCCGAGCGGGACATCCTAAAAAAGGCCGCTGCCTACTTCGCGAAGGAAGCGACATGAAGTTCGCCTTCATCGCGAAGCACCGGAACATCTGGCCGGTGGCATGGCTATGCGAAGCAATGGGCGTATCCCGGTCGGGCTTGCATGCCTGGCTGAACCGATCGCCCAGCGCCAGATCCCGAAGCGACGAGACAGTAGGCCAGCAGGTGAAAGCAAGCTTCCTTGCCAGCGACCGGACCTACGGCGCACGGCGCGTCTGGAGAGACCTTTTGGCAGACGGCGTCGAATGCGGTCTGCACCGGATCGAGCGGCTGATGCGCCTGCAGGCCTTGCGGGCGAGGCCAAGGCGCCGGCGCCTGCCGAAGGACGAAGGCGATCGCCAGGTCGCGAGCGTGCCGGCGAACCTTCTGGACCGTCAGTTCGTCGCCGAGCGGCCAAACCAGAAGTGGATCGCCGACTTCACCTACATCTGGACGGCCGAGGGCTGGCTCTACGTGTCGGCCGTGATCGACCTGTTCTCGCGGCGGGTGGTCGGCTGGTCGATGAGCGCCAGCATGACGGCCCAGTTGGTTGCAGACGCCCTTCTGATGGCCGTCTGGCGGCGCGGCAAGCCGGATGCCCTGATGCATCACTCCGATCGCGGCAGCCAATACGCCAGCGAACAGTTCCAGCGCCTGATGGCTGACAGCGGCATCGTCTGCAGCATGAGTCGATCCGGCAACGTCTGGGACAACGCGGCGATGGAGAGCTTCTTCTCGTCGCTGAAGACGGAACGCATCGAGCGCAAAACCTATCGCACCAGGAACGAGGCCAGAGCAGATGTGTTCGACTACATCGAGCGGTTCTACAATGCGACCCGGCGTCATTCGACGATCGGGTATCTCAGCCCAGTTGAGTTCGAGCGCAAAGTGGGATTAGCTTAACCCGGTGTCCATCAAACCGGCAGCAGCTCAAACAGTGTGGCGGACGGCTCTCAAGACCGTGTTTGCATGGGGAGTTACTGAAAGGCTGACCGAAAGTAATCCGTTCCGTGAAGTACGCATCAATGTTCCGCGCAAAAACGTCGAGCGAGAGACGAAGGCATTTAGCCAAGAGGAAGCGAAGATCATCCTCTCTGCAGCCCTCACCTGTGATGATACAAAATCATTTGATGAACGGGCGCGGCGCTGGGTGCCTTGGATTTGTGCTTACAGCGGTGCTCGCGCAGGCGAGATTACGCAGCTGCGCGCAGTGGACGTCCAACAGAGAGGCGAGAACCACTTCGTGCGCCTTACGCCATCGGCCGGCAAGATCAAGACGCGTAAGGCGCGTACGATCCCTCTGCATGAGCACCTGATCGCACAAGGCTTCCTCAAGTTTGTCGAAAGAGCACACGGCGGCCCCCTGTTCTACAACGTAGATAGAGCGGGCAAACTAGGCGAGAAAGCACCCCGGCAGAGCCAGGCCGAGCGCACGCGTAGTCGCTTAGGTGCTTGGGTCCGATCCCTTGGGGTAACAGACCCTGAACTGAGTCCGAACCACGCTTGGCGTCATACGTTCAAGGCGCAGGCTGCACGAGTTGGAATGGACGAGCGATACAGCGACGCAATTACTGGCCACACACCGCCAACAACTGGCAGAGCTTACACCAAGCCAATTCCTGAGGACTTGGCCGAGGCCATAAAAAAATTTCCGCGATATAGGCTGGACTGATCAGCCGAAGCCCGAAATGTTGCGTATACAGCACGCGGGCAGGTGAAGCCCTTTCAAGCGACCCGATGACCATGATCCCGCCCCAAGAGGAATTGCAGGCAGCGACGTTAACGATGCTCTGACCGCCCACAGTGGGGCAACCCCGTAGCCCGCGGATACGGATGGAAGGAAATGGTACGCCGCTTCGGCTTTCCGACCCTTGCTGCGGCTGTAGAGAAGGTTGGATATCGCGGCCTCGATTTGGGCACGTTATGTTGGACGCCTCCCCGGGCTGGCTCGGTTGAGGCTCCCTAGCCTGGATTTCCACGGAACGGAATTGACCTAACAATTGGATGGCGAAGGCTACTGCAGGAGTTGAAGGGCGCGCCCGTCCCACCAGGGCACTTTGATGGGTTTGTTGAAGAGTCCTGAGGCGAGGACGATGGGGAGATGGGCTCGGCGATGAAAGCGCAGCGTAATTTCGTCGTCGGTGATGGCGACGTCGGCCGGCATGTCGATAAGATCGCGGAAGATTTGGCGTGCCTGCGCGTCATTGTAGCCGCGCATGCGCCTAGCCATGAGGCGATAAAGGCCTGACGCAATGACGAGAAGGGCCATATCGAAGTCGACCTTGAGGCCGACGGAAGAGGACAGCGCGTCGATATGGAAGAAGCGCACCGCATCGGCCAGCGCATTCTCGATCAGCATGCGTTTGGCGTAACGTGTAATGAGGGATTTGGCGGTCGCGTGTGCGTCGTTGGTGAGCAGGATGGTTGGCTCATCGTGACCGAGGTCGGCAATGAAGAACTGGCGGTAGATGCGCTGAAGTGGACGTGCCTTCTGCTCGTAGAAGCGCGGATTGCGGTACTTGCGATGGGGGACGTCGAGTTCGACGGTGCGCCAGGCTGACGGCGACAGGCTGGCGATTTCGGCGAGCAGTGCGGGGGAGCGGCGACGCAGGGTGAGGAAGGTGATGCCTGATCTTCCCCCGAAAAAATGGACAGGGTTAAGCTGCTTTTAGCTCCATCTCGATCGGGCTGAGATATCCGATGGCCGAGTGGCGACGCGTTCGATTATAAAATCCTTCGATGTAAGCAAAGATATCACGTGTGGCGTCCTCCCGTCTTGCATAATGCTGGTGATGGACGAGTTCTGTTTTGAGCGTGTGGAAGAAGCTCTCCATCGGAGCGTTGTCATAGCAATCGGCCCTGCGGCTCATCGAAGCCCGGAAGCCGGCGGACTGCATCATCTTGCGATACTCAGCCGAGGCGTATTGAACGCCACGATCTGAATGGTGAATCAAGCCGGCACCAGGCCGCTGTGTCGCAATGGCCATCGCTAAGGCCGCCAATGGCAGTTCGGCGCGCAAATGATCCGCCATCGCCCAGCCGACGATCTTGCGGCTGTAGAGGTCCATGACCGTGGCCAGATAAAGCCAGCCCTGATCAGTCTCGACGTAGGTGATGTCGGCGAGCCAGATCCGGTTCGGCGCGGCGGCGACGAAGTTGCGCTCGAGCAGGTTCGGGGCGATCGGGAAGTCGTGACGGCTGTCGGTGGTGCGCACCCGTCGTGGCCTCGCCATGACGGCCCTGATACCGTGGCGGCGCATCAATCGCTCGATGCGACCGCGGCTCGCCCCGCGGCCCTGAGCTCTCAACTCAGCATGGACGCGCGGGCTGCCGTAGCGGCCATTGGTGTCGCGATGAACCCGCTTGATGTCGTCGACGAGCTCACGATTGGCGGCGGCTCGCGGGCTCTCCGGGCGCGCCCGCCAAGCATAATAGCCAGCAGGCGAGACGCCGAGCACGTCGCACATGATCGTCACCGGATAGTCGGCGCGGCGATCTTCGATGAAGCGGAATTCGATTTCTGAACTCCAGCAAAGATCGCAATGGACTTTTTTAAAATGTCGCGCTCCATACGCAGTCGCTCATTCTCTCGCTGCAAACGGGCGATCTCTGCCGCGTGGTCCGCCGACGGCAGCGTCGCCTGCGTCGTGGGGCGCCGCGACGCCGCCGTCGGCTCCCGCCTGGCCCCACGTTGCTCTACCCACCGCCGCAACACGGAATCGCGCAGACCAAGTTCCTTGGCCACCGATCCGATCGAGCGGCCACTCGATGCGACCAGATCAACCGCTTGCCGCTTGTAGTCGTCCGTAAACGACCGACGTTGACGTCCTTCCATCCGACACCTCCTGGCTCTTCGAGCCTACTACAGGTGTCCATCAGTTCGGAGGAGGTTCAGCCGGCGGCATCGAGCCGGTCGAGCCCCGCGTAGGTGGTCAGCTTGGAGTTGAAGACGAGGTGTTGCGGCGCCTTGCCGTGCTGGCGCTTCCAAAAGTCAACGAAGCGGAAGATCTCGTCGGCTTCCTCGCCCTTGCGAAGGTCGGCGTTGGCATAGCAGAACACTTGGGTGTCGGCATCTTGAGCCAAGAAGACCAGGATACTGGGTTGGCGACGACTTCGCTTGGATAAATAGTGCGATTCAACGAGCGGATGCTCACCGAAGTACGGCACCGAGTGGAAGTCGAGATTGAGGGAGGCCCCCGTGAAGAGGTCTGCAGAGACCTGCGCGTGCCATCGCGCCAGCAGGTGAGCAACCTTCTGCGGGGTAATGCGCGAAGAATATTCCGACAAGAAGCTTTTCTTCGGCATGGCATTGAGCCCGCAGAACAAGGCGAGCCCCTCGTCGGCGACCAAGGCCATGATGTGGCTCTTGCGTTCGATCGCCCACAGTTTGAGCGCGAGCGAAGCGCGCAGCGCATGGGCGGCCGGGATCATGCGCGAGCCGGGTAGCTTAGCGGCCTGTGCCAATGCGTCGCTTTCGAGCTGCACCAGATCGGGAATGAATAAGAACAGCCCGCCCATTCGTGTGGTGAATTCGCGCGGGGTGAGGACAAAATCGTTGACATTGGCGACCGCTTGCACCTGCGGACCGATGCGGGTGGGACGTTCCTCGTCGAGCCGGCGCGGTAAAGGCGCAAAGCCCTCCGCGGCGAGCACCTCGCGCACCGCCGTGGCGCTCAACGGCGTTCCCTGCTCCTTGAGCGCCTGGCTGATCTCGTAGACCGAATAGTTACGCTTGCGCAGCGCGATGATCTGGTCATGAGCGGGGCTCTTCTTGGGATGATCGCGCCGGCCCGGTCGGGTGGCGGAAAAGAACTCCTGCAGATCGCCGTGGCGAAAGGCGTGGCACAGCACGCGGAAGGCGCCGGCCGAATAGCCGAAGCGCCGCGCCACCTCGGCTGATGGCAGCTGATCCACATAGAAGGCGCGCAAGGCCTCGTATTGGCGCTGCCGCGCCGTCGCCGGCCTGGCGAAGAAGCGGCGACAATCCGTTAGGCTATATGGTGCGCTGATAGCCACATATGCACAATCATATATGCCAGATCTGGTGTCAACAACAAACTGCACCGCAATGGGCAGTGTTGTGCAGAAACTCCTGCAGGACAGTGGTTTCCTCGGCCTAATCTGGAATTGTCACTTCGCTCCGTATCGGAGCGATTGGCAAAGTAACACCGAAAAATTGCGCTATCAGCGCACCATGTAGGCTAACGCCCTAAGCCAAATTCTTGAGTCAAATGAATTGGTAAGCCCATCGCGCGTTAGCGGATTCCGCTTCCATGGAAATCCAGGCTAGCGGAGGGCGGGGCGTGACCCTTTGGTAACCGGGCCCCAGGTGGCCCGCAAGACTGCTGTGGAGGTCGTGAAAGCTGAAACGGATAGGTTCGCGGCCAATGTGTTGCCCATCATCCGAGAGGCCCAGAAGGCCGGCGCAAAGACGCTTAGGGAGAACGCCTCCGCCTTGAATGCCCGGGGTGTCGCAACGGCGCGCGGTGGTCAGTGGCACGCGAAATCGGTAGCGAACGTACTTGAAACGGGCTTGAGAGACTGGAAGCGGGCACGGAGCGTAAGCGCTGAGAATTCTACGGGTCCCTATCGCTCACCGGGCGCCTGCGGGAACGACCCACCCACCCCGATTTCAAACTGCTCGACTTAAAGGGGCGGCCGCCGCCGAAGTTCACAGGGCCGCGTGGGCGACACAGGGAACGAGGGGCGCACCGGGACCATTCCGGCAACTTTGCTTTGCGAAGTCCCTCCATCAACAGCTTCGCGTTTGATTGTTTGATTGGCCGCAGCCGAGGTTAAGGCGGCATGGTGTTTCTGCATGCGAGGACGCGTTCAACGATGTCCGCTATGCGCCGGTCACGACCAATTCCGCTTTGCACCGAAATGTCGCGGGGGCCAATAACAGAATGGGCGGCTACCCGGAAGTCGGCGAGCCTGCATTGAGAAGCTGGGAGACCGCCGTAACCACTTGCGCTGGAGCAAACGGTTTGTTCAGCAGAATGCTGTTGGGCACGCCTTCCGACGCCCAGTCGTCGGCGGCAGCGCCCGTCATGTAGACGATGGGAAATGCAGGATCGATTTGCCTGACCAAGCGCGCAATTTCCCAACCCTTCATCGGCCCCTTGATATTGATGTCGGTGACGAGCGCCGAATACTTAACCACGCCACTTTCGATCATCGCCGCGGCTTCCTCGCCGGAAGCGACCGTCGTCACGTCGAAGCCGCCCTCCCTCAAGGCGTCATTAACTATTTCCTGCAATGGTCCTTCGTCTTCGACCACAAGGACAACGGGCACGTCTTTCAATTCCCCCTCCGCACAGCCTCAAACCACGCCGGTTTCGCGGGCTAACGCAATGGGGGACGAAATGTTCAGAAGTGAACATAAGGGGGCCGTACCGGGTCAACTTCCCAGCTCTTTAAGAGCCAGCTTGGAAATCTCCTCCGGGTCTTCAATCCCCAACCGGCCAACCGCAATGATCTTCCCGGCGACAAGCTGTGTGATGGGGTCGCTGCGATTTTTCAAACCCAGCGCCCGTAAAGTCAGCTCGTAAGCCGTCACTAGACGTTCAATTTCCTCCGGCCCAAACGTCGTGTTTTGTAATAGCCTGTGAATGGTCATAGCCTACGACAACGCGCGGCGGCGGCATGGCGTAGTAACTTTCTCCTGCGCCTCGAAACAATTTTTCTGTGATTTCGAGAGGAACTTAAACTGGTGCAGCGCAATCATAAGAAGTCGCTCATCCGGCGTCGCGCACTAGAAGCCTGTCCCAAAGTACGAACAGGCGACATGCGTCCGCGCGATGTCCGCTTCCAAGGCGAAATGTCCGTTCGGGTCATTCGCGACTGAGCTGGCCGGCAGCAACTCCCGCGATGTCCGCTATGCTGCCAAAGCGGAAGCAAATTCCGCCGTGTTCGCTATGCGGCCCCTGTGTTCCCCAATGATGCTGTCGAGGATCGCGCGACGTTCGGTCAGCCCTTTGAGCGTGCCGACCTCGTCCACGCCCATCAGGCGGCTGTAGCCTTCGACATCTGCTGCGAAGACTGCGACGAGGCGTCGGCTGACTGCAATAGGGTCTGACATGCGTGCTCTAATGCCAACCTGTAGCGACCAGTGTGGGATGAGACGCACACCTCGTCAACCTGAACGGTCAATGTGGGCGTGGACTAACCTCACCCGTTGGGCACCCCAGCCATTCGCAGACCCTCATAGGTACGTTCGCGCCCCGCGAGGTATGCCGGATGGGTGGATGTCGCGCTGGCACGATAGCGGCTAATTGTGAAGCCCGGAAAGAGCGCAAGACCGGCCTGCCCAATTGCCCGCGCCTCTACGAATTCACCGAGCTGTGCTAGGGCAGCAGCGAGATAGAACTGCGCAAGAGCATTAGTTCGGTTGGTCTCGACAGACCGGCGCAGCCAAGTAACCGCTGCCGCGTCATCGCCGAGCCACAGCTTTGCTACACCTGCATACATCATCCATAGAGGGGCATAAACGTCGCGAGGAGAGAGGCGGAGCGCCTCCCTGATATGGGTTTCCGTCTCTACGCCTCGCCCGATACCGTATTTGGCCATGCCAATGGACCCGTGTGCGCTGGCCAAATTCCGATCCAGCGACAAAGCGCGCTCGCATTGAGCAATGCCTTGAGCAACTCGGTTGGTAAAGATTTGGACGGAGCCAAAGATGCGATTGGCCATCGCGTGGTTCGGAGCCAAGGACAGCGCTTTGAGAGCGGCCGTCTCAGCAGCAGCTAAGTGCGCAGTGCGGTCCTCAAACAAAAAGTGGCTGACGCTTTGAAGATCAACAACTGCGGCCCCGACGAGGGCTTCAACACAGTGTGGATCAAGCAGCAGCGCACGTTCAAAAAAACGTTTTGCTTGCGCACTAGTTTCTTCGGTAGGCCCTCTGTTTAACCAAGCCCAGCCTTGGAAATACAAGTCCATCGCATCGGGATGCGGTGAACGTTCTGCTCGACGCGCCTCCGCAGCGATCAACTCGGCGTTCAGTGTATTGGCGAGCCTCGACACGATTTCGTCCTGCATGTCAAAGAGGTCGCCCACCGGCTTGTCGAAACGCTCGGCCCAAAGGTGATTTCCGGTTTCGGCGTCGATCAACTGCACGTTCACCCGGAGGCGGTTGCCGCCACGCTGCACGGAGCCCTCCAGCACGTAGCGGACGTTCAGCTCGCGGCCGAGTTTCTTTACGTCCACGGCTTTACCCTTGAACGTGAACGCGGTGTTGCGCGCAATCACGAACGCGCCGCCGATGCGCGATAAGTCCGTGGTCAGGCTCTCGGTCACCCCGTCCACGAAGTACTCCTGCTCGGGATCGCCGCCGATGTTCGCGAACGGCAGAACCACCATGGACAAATGCGGTGCTGAAGATGGCAGCGGGGCGCTTTGATGAGCATTCGCGCTCAGGCCAGCCGCATAAGCTCGGATCGGTCGGGCGATGTTCTTGAGGGTCTGCTCGCCAAGATCAGTGAAATCGACCGAGACCTTGCCGTGAACCTGTTCGTAAGCGGATGACGAGACACAGATGCCACCCGGCTCAGCGATCCCCTCTAGCCGTGCAGCCACGTTGACGCCATCTCCAAGAATGTCATCGCCCTCGATCAGGATGTCCCCGAGGTTGATCCCGATCCGAAACAACATACGTCGGTCCTGCGGGATACCTTCGTTCCTCTCTGCCATCACCGCTTGCACGGCCACTGTGCATTCGACCGCATCGACCACCGAAGGAAACTCAAGCAACACCCCATCCCCTGTGGACTTCACGAGCCGCCCCCCGTGTTTCGCCACGAGCGCATCAGTGACCGCGCGGTGTTCGCGGAGCGTGCGGGCGGTGCCGACCTCATCGAGGCCCATCAGTCGCGAGTAGCCAGCCACGTCAGCCGCGACTATGGCTGCCAACCTGCGTCCGATACGACCTGGTCGCTCTTGCTCCATGGCCAAGCTGCCCCGGGCGACCTCATCCTGCCCGAAATGTTGCCCGAAGCCAGTCTGAGCTTGGGGAGGCGCGTCGTCAACAAATGGAACCCTTGGGCTTCCTTTGATAGGCATCGGCCCACCCTTCGCCCGTGGCCTATGGCACTGCCTTTGCTCTACGCAGGAGTACGCGGCGAGCGTGTTCCGAAATAGACCAGCGCAGAGGCTACCAATGGCAAACCCGTATCCAATTGAGACGCTTCGGGGAACCGCAGCGAAACATGAGCTTCACATCGCGACACTGATTGCCAACCTATCTCGATCGGTGGAAATCCTTGCCGTCGACATTGAGGACGATGAGGTTCGCGCGGGCGTTCGCGACATACTGGACCCGACCTATCCTGTGCTGGCACGGAGCCTCAGGGTCCGAAGAGACAACCTCGTAGAGACCATCGCTCTGTTGCGGACATCGGTACAGGGGACACCCAAGGCAGCCTAGAAAGGGCGTAAGAACCGACCGGCACCTTGGAAGCCGGACCACTTCGTCCATGTATCGCTAAAAGCCTCAGCGGACATTTTGCATTCAAGGCGAGTATGGCACGGCCGTCTAATCCGGCGTACAATATCCTGCCGTTTGGATTTCAATGTCATGGTTCAAGAGCGACCGCGGGTCGAACGAAGGTTGTCGGCGATATTGGCTGCCGATGTGGCCGGATACTCGCGGCTCATGCACAATGACGAAGAGGCTACGCACGCCAAACTGACCGCGCTCCTGACGGACATTGTCACGCCCGCGATTGCCGAACACGGCGGCCGCACCGTGAAGAACACCGGCGACGGGTTCTTGGCAGAGTTTCCAAGTGCGGTGCAAGCGGTCCGGGCCGCTGTGCAGTTCCAGACGCGCATCAAGGAACTCACAATCGATGTTGCGGAAGACCGGCGTATTGCTTTCCGTGTGGGTGTCAACATCGGTGACGTAATCATCGAGCCTCACGACATCTTTGGGGACGGCGTTAACATCGCGGCACGGCTTGAGAGCATTGCAGAACCTGGTAGCATTTGCATCTCGTCTTCTGCCTACGATCAAGTCCAAAGCAAGGTTGGGGTCGAGTTCGCAGATTTGGGCGAGCAGAACCTCAAGAATATCGACCGTCCCATTCGGGCCTATGCTGTGGTCCAACAGGGATCGTCCAGACTGGCGGCATCGGCCGAGCGCGCAAGGCCGAACGCGCTTTCATCGCCTCATCTTTCCATCGTTGTACTGCCCTTCGCCAATCTTAGCGCTGATCCCGAGCAAGACTACTTCGTCGATGGTGTGACCGAGAGCCTCACCACAGACCTGTCGCGCATCAGGGGCTCGTTCGTGATCGGTCGCCACACCGCCTTTACTTATAAGGGCGAGGCGCGCGACCTCAAGAAGATCGGCCGCGAGTTGAACGTTCGATACGTGCTGGAAGGGTCGGTGCAGCGCAGCGGCAAGCGTTTTCGCGTGAATGTGCAACTTATCGATGCCCAAACCGCCAACCACATATGGGCCGAACGCTTCGACAAGCCTGTCGCCGAATTGTTTGATACCCAGGACGAAATCGTGTCGCTTCTTGCCAACGCACTGAACGCCCAGCTAATCGAAGCCGAAGCGCGGCGCGCACAGCATTCAATGCTTCCCGATGCAACGGACTTGGCCTTCCAAGGGTTTTCTTGGTCATACAAGGGGCCGACCCTTGAGTACGTAGCCCAAGCACGCGGCTTTTTCGAGCGTGCGTTGGAAATCGATCCCCGTAATATCAGAGCCTTGGTCGGTATGGCACGCGTCCATCTGGCGATGGGAGCAGCCATGTTAGCGGAAGACCGGGCCGCGCACTTCTCAGCGGCTGAGGCTAATGCGATCAAAGCACTTTCACTTGCTCCGGACTACCCGTGGGCTCATTTGGCCTTGGGTGGCAGTCAAATTTTTACAAACCGCGCAGCGCGAGGGATCGCGGAATTCGAGGAAGTCTTGCGGCTTGATCGCAATTCGGCCGATGCACACGCCTACACTGGTCTGGCAAAAGTCTTTTTGGGCCGCGCGGCCGAGACCGAAGCTCATGTCGTCGAGGCTTTTCGCCTCTCTCCTCGCGATATCGCTGCCTACCAGTGGATGCACATTTTGGGGACAGCCAAAATGCAGCTCGGCTTGAATGCCGAAGCCGTCGCTTGGTTACGGAGAAGCATTGAAGCCAACCGAAACTTTCCTTTGACCCATTTTGTCCTAGCCGCCGCCTTGAGTGGGCGTACCGGCTGATTGCCTTGAGCTTACTCGGCGCACTGGATGAGGCGCAGGTTGCTGCAAAGGCGGGACTTGCGCTCCATCCAAGTTTTGCCATCCGTCGTCTGCGCTCCCTCGTATATAGCGACAATGCGACGTATCTCGCTGGACGAGAGCGCCTCTGCATGGGCATGCGGATGGCCGGGGTGCCGGAGGGGTGATGTCGAAGATTGCGACTGTCCGCCCAGTTGCCGATCACTTCCGGTCTTCTCCGAACATCGGACGTAATCAGATCATCTCTCTCCCGGCCACCACGTTGATGGTGGATCGCTGACTGCAATCTTGCGGTGCCGCAGGGCAACCAAGTGGCTCCCCTTGTACGGGTGTCCCCGCATCTGCGAAGTCGTTGCAACGCATGTACCGCTCAAGCTCGTGGATCGGCGTTGTCTTTGCCCTGCGGACCACATCCAGCGCAACGGTCTGGTGCGTGTCGCATCCGAGGCACCGCACTTCGAGGTAAAGGTACCCCGCGTTCAACGCGTCACCCAATGTAGGCGAAGGCTGCGCGGGTCCACGGAAGCCAAGCATCCTCTTGTTCCAAGCCTCGCACGCGAGCCTATCGGCCTCCTTGCGGGCCTCCTTGGCGCGCTCTGCGGCTGCACGAACGGATGCACCGTAAATCGAATGCCGGGATTTGGTGGTCATCGGACATGATCAACCCGAAGGCGGGCTATGGGAAGCCGCTAGGGTTTGGGGACGAGGACAGGGGAGCTTTGCGCGTCGTCCGTCTCTGACAAAAACCAAAGGGAACATGTGTGCAGAGATATGAGTTCCAGAAGACTCTACGGAGTTCCACTGAGAGTTGTTTGGGGCCGGCCGCTACCCTTGGTAGCCGAACGGGCCGCAAACGAATCCTGAGTTACCGCTGGGCCTTACAGGGCCTATTCCAGCCGCACCCTCCAAGATGGCAGGTCTGATACACCAACGCGGCCCCACCGGATAGCCCGACCAAACATTTGGTTCCCGTTATGGACGGGTTGGTGCGCTGGGTACTGAGGGGTGATAAACTAATATTTATCAATACCTTATGCCTAGGGGTACTCCTAGGTCCCTAGGGAAGCCCTAGGAGACTCCGCTCTGCCAAAAGCCAATGGCATACCAGTGTGCACAGATATGAGGATGCGGCCCTGTGCCTAGGGATGTCCCAGGCCCTCATTGCCTCTCCTTTGGGCTAACCAAGCCTTCTTTCCCAGAGCGTTTACATCCAGTCCGGGCTTTACCCCCGTCACTTTGCGGAATTGCTCAATCAGCGTCTCCTTTGCGACCTGCACCTTGGACATAGGGACGATGATAGCGTCATAGACTGGGAGGCTTGGCACGCCGTGCTGCCGCTTTAGCGTGAGCAGGGTCCTGATAATGGCGTCGCTTTCCGTGAACATGAGGTCGCTCCAGTCTCGTACACGACCTCTTATCTTGCCTCCCCAGTTTTCCAGCAATGGATGTCGCTTCAGGACTTTCTCACGCACCACCTTCATCGGGTAGGCTTTGTGGTCGAACCTTTGCGAAATGATGTCCTTCCTCGCCACCTTTTTCTCGAAATCCTCCACGAGATCCTTGCTCCATCGAGACAAAAGTGAACTGTTGCCAAAGGAGGCGTTTACCCAAAACTTTGCCACCTGCCGATCAAGATCACTGGGGCCGAGAATGCCTTTGTAAGCGTCCTCTTTTGGATCAAGCTGAATGGCTGCGGGTACCGACGAAGCCGGCCATGCATTCCAACTTGAAGCCGGCCGGGTATTCCAATCGGAAGCCGGCCACCCTTGGCGTCAATCGCATGGGTCGATTTGATGATGTCGTTGAGGGATGAGAAGGTCAAGTGACCGATTGATCGGGGGCGGATTGCTTTTGCTTTCTGAGGCTCTCTCCTTTGAGTTCGATGCGGTAGGCGTTGTGGACGAGGCGATCGAGGATTGCGTCGGCGATGGTGGGATTTCCGATAATTTCGTACCAGCGATCGACGGGCAGCTGGCTGGTGACGATGATCGAACGAGCTTCATATCGGTCCTCGACGATCTCGAGCAGATCGCGGCGCTGATCGGCGTCGAGAGGCTCCGGTCCCCAGTCATCCAGAATGAGCAGATCGAGACGAGCGATAGCGCGCAGCATTTTGGTGTAACGGCCATCGGCGCGGCCGAGTGCGAGGGCGGCGAAGAGACGCGGCACGCGATGATACGCGACTGCGAAGTCGTCCCGGCAAGCCTTGTGGCCGAGGGCGCAAGCGAGCCAGCTCTTGCCGACGCCGCATGGCCCGGTGACGAGGAGATTATGCCTTTCCCGGATCCAGTCGCCAGCGGCGAGTTTTAGAAAGAGCGCGCGGTCGAGGCCGCGGATAGCGCGGTAATCGACATCCTCGACGCAGGCGGCATGACGCAACTTGGCGGCCCGAGCTCTGCTTTCGAACCGCTTTTGCTGGCGCAGCGTTTTCTCGTGCTCCAGGAGCAAAGCCAGCCATTCGGCGTGTTCGAGGCTGCGCGCTTCGGGTTGGGCATCGAGGTCCTTGAAGCCTTTGGCCATACCGTGGAGACCGAGGCTATGCAGCAGGTCGAGGGTGGGATGGGTCAGCATGCTGGATAATCCTTTCAATGGAAGTAACCGGGGCCGCGCAGATTGGGATGTTCGATGATCGCGTCCTCGGTATCGCGAGAACGGCGTTCGAGCTTGTTGGCGATGATGGAAGCGATGCTCTTGTAGGTCAGTGCGCTGACCGCGACCGCGCGGGCCGCGATCAGCTCGGCGCGTTCGGGATCAATATCCTTGAACAGCCGAAGCACGCCGAGACAGGTCCGGAATCCCTGTTCGGGATGAGGCCGATTGGCCAGGATGGCGAGGACGAGCCCCTCGGTGTTGGGCCCGATCGATCGCCCCCAGCGCCGGAATCGGTCGGGAGTTCACTCGGCGTAACGCCGATGCGCACTGGGCATGTGATCGGGATCAGTGCCGTGCCGGCGGCCGCCATAGCGGCGCTGATGAGCAGCAACACGCACCCCCCGATGGAACAGCTCGATGGTCCGAATGGTAGCGCGAACATCGACCTGCTCCCGGATCAGGCCGTGTGGAACAGAGTAGAAGAAGCCGTCGATCTCGACGTGATAATCGAGCGAGACGCGGGCCACGCGCCATTCCGCGAACTGATAGTCGGCATCCGGCAGCGGCGCCAGGACAGGCATCTCGATCGTCTCGAACAAATGGCGGCGGCTGACGCTGAGCCGGCGCATGACGTGCGCGTTGATGCGCTCCAGCGCGGCGACGATTGCCGCATTCGCCTCAGCCAGCGAGAAGAAGGTCTGCCGGCGAAGCCGTCCAAGGATGTAGGTCTGGGCAAAACGCACCCCGGCCTCCACTTTTGCCTTATCCCGGGGCTTTCGTGGCCGTGCCGGAAGGATGCCGACGCCGTAATGGGATGCCATCATCCCGTAGCTGCGATTGATTTCAGGGTCGTAGAATGAGGCCCTGTGGACGCCGGATTTCAGATTGTCGGGGACGACGAGGCGCGGCACCCCGCCAAAAAAGCGGAACATGCGGACATGGGCCTCGATCCAGTCCGCCAGTTTCTGCGTCCAGGTTGCCTCGGCGTAAGTGTAATTGGAGGCGCCAAGGACGGCGACGAAGATCTCCGCTTCACGCACAACACCGGTTGCGCGATCGACGATCATGATTTTCTTGCCGGAGTAATCGACAAATACCTTGTCGCCGGCCGGATGGTCCTGCCGCATGGTCGGCGACAGGCGCCGCTCGAACTCCCGGAACAGATCGCAGAAGCGGCTGTAGCCATAACCTGCTGGGTGAACCGCGCGATACTCTTCCCAGAGCACCATCAGATTGACGCCGGGCCGCTTGAGTTCGCAGGCGAGCGAGCCCCAATCTGGCTCGGCGCGCCGACGGAACCCGCGCTTGACGCCGGCATGGGCGAACAGACGTTGTTCAAGAACGACGTCCGTGAGGTCGCCCGCCAAAGGCCACGAAAGCCCGGCAGTTGAGGCCCGCTTGAGATTGTCCTGGATCGTGCTGCGCGCCACCCCGAGCGTGCGTCCGATCTCCCGGGCGCTCACCCCGTCACGGGCAAGCCGTAGCATTTGTCGTATCTGTCGCATGGTCAGTTCTCTCTTGGCCGGCATCCGCTTCCCCTCGTTGATCAACGAGGGACTTGATGCCTGAGGGACTGACCCAAACGAAAACGCCGACCTTCTCAGAAACCTGGCCGGAAATTGATCGGAATGCCGGCCGGCTTCATTTCGGAATGGTGGCCGGCTTCAAATCGGAACGGTGGCCGGCTTCACGTTCGGAATACCCGGCCGGAATAAATCGGAATCCGCAGAATGTCGTGCCAGGCGTAGAAGATGGTCAGGTACGATGAACTGATGTCGATTTCGACAACGAGCTCACCATTAATCGTTATCTCGATACGCTCGTCCTCTGACCTGTTTTGATAGTTGGACGTTCCTACGGGAGGCTGAGAGTACAACCGGCCTCCCTTGTTCCACTTGAAGTCTGGATGGTTGGCGCGATGAAATTTGCGAACCCAGCCTATGTGCCGGATTGATGAAGGCGTAATGGTGTGCTGGCCGATGAACTCATTCAGCTCGGCAACCTCTTGCCGCAGCCTTTTGGTGATGAAGGTCGTCGGTGTTGGCTGCGCGGGCGAAGTGAGTTGCACAAGCTCAGTTGGCATCTCGAACTCAATCCAGAAGTGCTCTGCGACGTTATTTGGTGTGATGCCGTACTCGGCGCATGTTGCCAGCAGCTTTGGGGCAGCGCGGTATCGGGTCATTTTGCCGCGCGGTGGTCCGGGATTGCCAAACTCGAACCAACCTGGATAGCCCTTCACCTCATCCACTAGTTCTGCTGCGACCCAAGCGTCCCGCACGTTCGTAAAGTGGGCGTGGGTGACTGCTTTGCCGCTGAAGTCTTTCTTCTTCAGTGAGCACCTAATCCAGCCGCCCCGCCGTTTGTCGCTGTGGGCCGCAAGAAGCTCCGCGACGAAGGCAGCTATGGCCAGCTCAAAGGCGGCCCGCGTCTTCACCTGTCTGTAGGGTTTACCGCCTTCCTTCTTATCAGCCCCGCGTGGATAATCTTCCGCCAATCGGCGCACCAGCGCCTTGGCTGTGTCGCTCTCACTCCGGCTGCGAAGATTGGCAAGCGGCGCATATCTCAGTTCATGGGCGATGTCGGAAGCAGAAGGCGTGTCATTAGCTTGATGTTCTGCGGCGTCTCTCTCTGCCTGAGCTTGCTCGGCCACACCCGCGTCAATCTCGTTTTGGTTCGTTGTCATTCTAAAAGCGGTCTCGTGTTCAAACGGCGTTCGGCTGGCCTCGCCTTGCGGGTTTGACAGCGGCACGGGCGATAGGCCGCATACAGGTTTCAATTTGGGAGCCCCGCCTGCGGTCTCTTGGCTAGGCAGAAGTGTATAAGGCGTTGATCAGCGTCGTTTGCGCTTCTCTTCCCTGTCGCTGATGAAGCACTCGATTTGTTGGACTAGCTCGGTAGCGCGCTTGCTAAGCAGATTTCCCCCACTGTAATCCGAAGCCTCAATCATGTAGGTGATTGCCGACTTGCAAATACCATTGAGTGCCTGATGATATTCGCTTTTTGGCTGTTCTTGCCAACCGACCCGCTGTGATGCCCTGTCGACCACTTCCATCAAGGGTGTTTTAGGTCCTAGCGCCAAGGTGTCGAGGAAAGCAAGGAGGCTTTCCACCGCCTCAACCAGGTAATGTCGATTTCGGCTTCGAGAGTAGCGCAACAGGTTTACGTACAAGTCTCCGAGATATGTAACAACAAAGTTCTCTTTGTTTAAATCCTTTTCTAGTTTCGCGTACAGCGCAGCTTCTTCTTCATTCATGAGACCGCTCCTACCTGGAAAGCTGCAAATGGGGATAACCTAATAAACACAGGAGCGGTAGATCGGCGCACGAAAATCTTCCGCTAGCTAACTAAGCGCCACCGGCGCGGCTGCATGTTCATGTAGGTCGGCGATACTCAGTCTCGCCAGAAATTTTTGAACCGTGTCGGTGACAGCTCTGTGTATCTTACGGTGTGCTGGATGTTCCTATGGCCCAGGTAAGCTTGCAGGGCTCGCGTATCGTGCCCCTTGGACGCGAGCGCAAAGCCGCAGGCGTGCCGTAGCATGTGCGGATGTGCCTTGAAGCCAAGGTTCGCCTCTACGCCCGCCCGCTCGATCATGCGCGCGAACCCGGCGGTGCTGAACGGCGCTCCGCGCTCCGAGGTGAACACAAACGGAGATTTCGGCTCCTGTTCGCGCTGCAGCCGCCTAAGACCTCGCAACTCGTCCCCGAGGATCGGATGGGTGCTGGGGCTGCCCTGCTTGACCCTGCGGACGTGCAGGGTGGCTGTGGTGAAGTCCACCTGATCCCAGCGTAGGTCCGTCAGCTCGCTTGCCCTGAGACCATGGCGGTAAGCCACAAGGATCATCGTGCCGTCCCGGTGGCCCCAGCGGTTTCCCTTGGTGGCCGCAAGCAGCCGCTCGACCTCGGCTTCCGTCAGGTATTCACGGGTGCGCAGGTCGGCGTTGGGGCGGCGGGTCGGTCGAACTGTTCGTATTTCGGTGCTCGGTGTCACCAGCTTCAGATGTGAGTTTGCCACGTCTATTGGCCCCTTCTTCCGCTAACTGTTCGTATAATGAACCAATTACGAACAGTACGCAAGCGTCGATCGTTCTTCGGCCCACTGTAAATGGGTCCCCTTTCTTTAGTGGGGCCCCTTGGCCAAAAAGGCCGGTGGGGTGATTTCAAAAGCCGACCTTAAAGGGCTGCCGCCGCCGCTCGGCCAAGAACTCGGATCCTTACGCATCTCACGCAAAGAAAAACCCCGGCAGTTTCCCGCCGGGGCTTCCCTCAGGTGAGGATCAGATCAGGATCAGAAGTTGCGCTGAACGCGGACGTTCAAGCTGACCACGTTCTGGTCGGAGAAGTTATAGACTGCAGCCGGCTTCGGAGCAGGAGCAGCAGTAAAAGTCGATCCAGTGAACTTCTGGTCGAGGTGGAACCATTGAACTTCGCCTGAGAACGTCAGGTTCTTGACGGGAGTCCAGCGGGTGACCACGCCGACCTGCGCGATGTTGAAGTCGGGATTGCAGGAGTAGTCCACCGACTTGGTTAAGAATCCTCCGGTAGCTCGAGTGAATTCGTTACAATAGAGCACCTTCGCGGTGTCATTGTAACGGACCGCTGCGTAGGCGCCGAAGAGGCTGCTCGACCAGTATGGATCCCAGTTGTGGTTGAACGCACCACGGACACCATAAGCCTCCGTCAGATGCAGACTTCCATCGCCGCCATTCGCAACGGGCATATAGAGCGCGTCGGTGGTAGCACCGAAGCCGAAGCTATTATACGCACCCGGCACTGTAGAGCCACCGCCTGCCGGCCCGTAGATCAGGAAGCTCGGCGAACCGCCTGAGGTGGAGATCACGTTTTTCGTGTCACCCTTGGCCCAGCTCGCGTCAATCTTGAAGTCGTCGCCGGGACCAGTGGGCAGATTCTTGATCTGCAACGCAGCCATCACCGAACCGCCCAACTTGTCGGAGGGGTGACCGGAGATTTCCGAGAAACCATTCGGGAATCCATTACCGGCCGTCAGGTTGTTGTAGGAAGCATTAACTTCGTGAAGCGCACCGGAGACCTGGAACAGACCCCACGCCTGATCGACGCGGATGTTGCCGGTAAGGTCAGGAGCATGTGTGCCGCCATAGGCGGTGGCGATCGTACCCGTTCCGGTCACCGGCAAGCCGATCGACAGGTTGTAGATCGAGGTGCGATTGAACACGCTCGGATCGTCGAGGCTGATGCTGCTTGAGACGCCGTTGCCCCACTGGAAGGTGTACTGGATGTTGTTCACGCCAGTGACCGAGTCATTGCCGCCCATCAGGAACGACGTGTTGTTGCCTGGATAGCCGTTCCACGGTGTCGCATAAGCCGAAGACGACTTACCGAAGGTGAAGCCAGCGAACTGGATGAACAAGTACTCAGCCGCGACATAGCCAGAGCCTGCCGACGACAGCAGGGCGTTGTTGAAGCCGCCGGGAGCAGACGGCGCCGCGGTCAGCACAGCGTTGTTCGAGGTGCCGTAGTTCTGGAACTGCGCGTCCAACTGGCCAAAGGTGCGGACGACACCGTACTCGGTGGCGGTGCGGGTATCGACCTGGATCGCCAGACGGGAACGGGAGTTGAAGTAGTCGCGGTAGCGGTTGTTCTGGCCGTTATCGCCACTGTAGGCGGGCTGATCGTAGACACCGCCGTTAAACGTCGTGTCGACGCGCAGATAACCGCCGATCTTGATGCACGTATCGGTGCCAGGGATGTACCAGAATCCGGCACCATACAGGGAGCAGACCCTCACGTATTCGACCGCTCTGGCCTTCACGGGAAGATCGGCCGCCTGTGCCCCACCCATGGCGACCAGAGCCGCCGCTGAGCCGAGGACAAGGCTCTTAACCATCGTCATGTTTAACCTCCAAGTTTGCTCCGTACAAAGGCTCATACAAAGCGTGATAGACTACCCGCGAAAAGACCTTGAAGATCAACCGATCCTCGTAGCGTTGGTGGACTTAAGCGAACCACCTAATACGGGACGACCTCGGGATGCCCCCCTCCGTCGTACGCTCGATAAGAAACGAACAGTTCCGATCAAGCAACAACCGAGTGCTCGGATTCATGAGGGGGTGGCTTGTTTTTGGGCGGATGTTGCACAAATGCCACGAGCATTTTGGAACTGGAAAGCCTCTAAGTCCTTAAATCTACGACATTTTTCTGTTTTGTGTGGAGCTGCGCGTCGAGAGGGCCGTCCCTAAGAGGAGGCGTCGCAATTGTTGAAAGAACCTTTGGCTGCCTCGTTGATGGTCGAAGTGCTTCAGCGATTCGAAGGTGTGGCCGCGCGGGTGCCAGCTGAGTCTCATTGCTTGCATCGGGAACAAAGAATGCCGGAGAAACTGCCCGCTCGGGTCAATCTGCGTCTACCAGACAGTGTGCAGTCGTTTCGTTTGCAGCAGCCGAACCATAGCCCCGTCAAAGCCGAATGAACTCGGGGACAGAGAGCGTCTCCTGGATAGCGCCTCAACAGCGCTTAGCCAAGACTTAGCCAAGAGAAGGCTCTTGACCATCTTCATTGTCTAAACCTCCACGTTGCTTCAGAACCACCGCGCGTCGACAAATTCCTGGAATGCCTCTTCAATGAGCTTCATGCCGCGTTCATTCCGTGGGTGCCGGCCCGGCCAAGACAGCGCGACCTCGCTGAGGTATGCAATTGCCAACCCCTATTTGGGCTGCGTCTCAACAACGGCTTCCAGAAGGGCTTCCACATTTGCCTCCTCCTGCACGCGCCCCGAGACGTCAGTCAGCCGATCATCAAGCAGAAGTATCGCAAACCCATGGGCCAACGACCATGACGCTACCATTGCCGCCGCGTGATCCAGTGAGACCTCAGGACCTCGCCCTCGACCGGGCGATGCAGTCGCTTCACACAATTCCGCAAAGAACTCATTGATTGCCTCCTGCGAACCCGAGAGGGTCAGATCCAGGCATTCGGCGCGAAACATGAGACGGTAGATTTCGGGGCACGACTCGGCATAAGCGACATACGCCTTGATCCGGGAAATGGAGGCTTCGTCCCGCGAGCTGCGGCCTTCGCTCGCAATTCGCATGGACGTACTCAACCTTCGAAAGCCTTGCGCAGCGCACTCGCTCAAGAGCCCGACCAAACCAACAAAGTGATGGATTGGCGCGGCATGCGAAACGCCTGCTTCGCGGGCGACCGCGCGAAGTGTCAATGCTCGGAGACCATCACGTTCAAGTACACGCTCTGCGGCAGCCAGCAAGGCATGCCGAAGGGCTCCAGGTGATACGGCGTCCCGCCCGCGGCAGGCAGAACGCGTCGCGACCGGCGACTATCTTCCTGCGCTGTTCGCTTTGTATCGCGCCGAGCCTGAGCTTGCAGTTGACGGGGCCTTCTCTTCATCCGCTCACCGAAAACTGGAAGATATTTACACCGTCAATATTGCAACCGAATTGCTTCAACCGACCGTAACCTTCTTTTTTGTCGACTATTTTATCTTCGCTCGATTGCGCCCCGGAGATGCGCCAGCGCCTCGTTTGGGTTTGGCGACCCCGGTATACGCAAACCTCTTGCGATTGAACGGAACAGCGCCGCTGCCAGCAACAGCCTCGATGTCTTCAGGACGAAGCGGCGTCCCTTCGGCGTTGAGAAGCCTGGGATGTTCGATCGCTCGACCGGTCGCTCGATCAACGAATATGACTTGTGGCCCTTCCGGTTCCGCCAGCCAGTTGTCACCCCAATTCTTCAACGCAAGGTACGCAAACCGCCGTCAAATATCCGGTCTTCGCCGCGATCTTCAATGATGCTGGCATCGGCTGCGACCGTGCAGGGATTTCGCGCCTTCCCGCGCTCGACGCGGTCAATATCGCGGGCGCTGCGGTCAGCGTCTGGAGCGCGCGAATTGGCGATGCGCATTCTTCCTATGCCGATGGATATGTCAGCGCCGTCAATCGGCGTGCCGAAAGCCTGGGTGGCGACGTCGGCCTTTCCTGCAGAGAGCTCGTCGCGCGCCTGGCGGCCGCCATTCCGAGAGAACACTGACCGTGGTTCGGTAGCCGCCGACTAGACGTGTCGGAATGACACTTTAGCTACCAACTGCTCGAACCTACGAGCGCGCGTTCAGCATTGGCATATCGCGGTGGGCCGAACACTGAGCTCTGCTCGCGAGGGACACCGTCCGCCCACAGTTGCCCTTAATAGATTTTTCTTGATCTCCCGGTGCACACATCGTGCACACGCCGCCTTCTAACCGATTGAAAACTCTAATCTCTCGCTCCCGTCCATCATCGGAGCAACGTTAAATCGATGCGCTAACATATTGATGTTATTTCGCTTTATCGTTGCAACCGGAACAGCTGATTGTTGGACCGACAGTTCAGTCAGAGCTTCAGACTTAAAGCATTTTCCCTTGGTTTCAAGCGCTTAAGGGGATGGCCCGTTTGTCCTTCACGCCACCGCGCGCGCCCGCTTCTTTTCCGGCACGCCGTCGAGGAATCCGACCAGCCGCTGCCGGATGATGCGCTCGGCTTCGGCCATGGTGCGGTCGATCAATTCCTTCACCGTCGGAACGTCGTTGATCAGGCCGACCACCATGCCGCAGCTCCAGGCGCCGGCATCCATGTCGCCGTCCCTCATCACCTTGGGATAGACGCCGGCAACCTCGTCGAGGATGTCATCGATCTTGAGCGCCTTGCCCTTCTCGCGCTCGATCCCGATCAGGCGCTCGACGCCCTTGTTGGTGAGCACGCGCTCGGTGTTGCGAAGCGCGCGCATCACCAGCCTGGTGTCGAGTTCGGTGGCGTTGACGATGGCGTTCTTGACGTTTTCGTGGACCGGCGCTTCCCTGGTGGCGATGAAGCGGGTGCCCATGTTGATGCCGCCCGCACCGAGCGCCAGCGCGGCGACCAGGCTGCGCCCATCGGCCATGCCGCCCGAGGCGACGAAGGGGACCTTCAGCTCTTCCGCCGCGCGCGGCAGCAGGATCATGTTGGGCATGTCGTCCTCGCCGGGATGACCGCCGCATTCGAATCCGTCGACACTCACGGCGTCGCAGCCGATCTGCTCGGCCTTCAGCGAGTGGCGGACCGAGGTGCACTTGTGAATGACCTTGATCCCGCCCGCCTTCAGCGCCGGCATATATTGCTCGGGACTGCGGCCGGCGGTCTCGACGATCCTGACACCGCCTTCCCGGATCGCGGCGATATACTCCGGATAGGGCGGCGAACTCAGCGTCGGCAGGAAGGTGAGATTGACGCCGAACGGCTTGTCCGTCATGTCGCGGCAGCGCGCGATCTCCCTGGCGAGCAGCTCCGGCGTCTTTTGCGTGAGACCGGTGATGATGCCGAGCCCGCCCGCATTCGACACGGCCGCCGCGAGTTCTGCAAAGCCGACGTAGTGCATGCCGCCCTGGATGATCGGGTGCTCGATGCCGAACAATTCGGTGATGGCTGTTTTCACGAAAAACTCCTGCGTGCTGGTCGCGTGGGATCAGTTGATGATTTCGAGGCCCTCTCACCACTTCTCGCCGAAGGGTCGGATTTCCAGCTCGAAGGTCCAGGCGCTCTTCGGCTGCTGGTACAGCTGCCAGTAAGACTCGGCCACGGAGGCCGGCGGCATCAAGAGGTCGGGGTCATCGAGCGCGTTCGGACCGAGCGCTTCGATCCGTCGCTGGCGTACCCATTCAGTATCGACGCCGGAATCGATGACGAGATGGGCGACGTGGATATTCTGCGGCCCAAGCTCCCGCGCGGTAGCCTGCGCGACGGCGCGCAGCCCGAACTTCGCGCTGGCAAAGGCCGCATAGCCGGTGCCGCCGCGCAAGGACGCGGTCGCGCCGGTGAAGAAGATATTGCCCTTGCCGCGCGGCAGCATCAGCTTGGCAGCTTCACGCCCGGCGAGGAAACCGGAATAGCAGGCCATCTCCCAGACCTTGCGGAACACGCGCTCGGTGGTGTCAAGAATCGGGAAATTGACGTTGGCGCCGATATTGAAGATGCAGACTTCGAGCGGCGCATGTTTGTCAGCATCGCCCAGGAAGGAAATGATCTCCTCCTCCTTGCGTGCATCCAGCGAGCGCGCGTGAATTTCTCCGCCGGCGCCTTCGATCGCCTTCACCAGCGGCTCAAGCTTGGCGCCGTTTCGGCGGCCGGCGAAAACCGTAAAACCCTCAGCGGCGAACTTCCTGGCGATCTCGCCGCCGATATAGTCACCGGCGCCGATCACGGCCGCGGTTGCGTTTCTCTTGGACAAATTCGTCTCCGTCTCTTGAACCGGGCTCGTCTAGTTGAGCGCGGTCATTTTCTCGGTCTCTGTCAGCGACTGCGCGAGCTTGTGCTTCAGGATCTTGCCGGTCGAGGTCGCCGGCAGCGCGTCCAGCAGAATGATCTCCGACGGCCGCTTGTAGGCGGCGAGTTGGCGCTTGAGGAAATCCAGGAGATCCGCGGCCTTGGTTCGGGATCCCCGGATCAATTGGACGAAGGCGACAACCTCTTCATTGCCTTCGACCGGACGGCCGACCACCGCCGACTGCACGACGTCCTTGTGCGAATTCAGTACCGCCTCGACCTCCGCGGGATACACGTTGAACCCGGAGCGGATGATCATCTCCTTGGTGCGGCCCACGATGTAAAGGCAGTCGCCCTCGAAGCGCGCAAGATCGCCGGTGTTGAACCAGCCCTCACTGTCGATGACCTTGGCCGTCAAATCAGGCGCGCGATAGTAACCGCGCATGACATTGGGTCCACGAACGTGGAGTTCGCCGACTTCGCCATTTCCGACCGGGATGCCGTCGAGGGTCCTGACGCGCGCTTCCACACCCGGCAGCAGCGTCCCGACCGCGCTGTCCGAGCGCGGCGCGTCGAACCGAACGCCGGAAATTCCGGGCGAACATTCGGTGATGCCGTAGCCATTGGAAAGCGGCAGCCCCAATTCGGCTTCCACCCTCGATTTCAGCGCGACATCGAGCGGCGCACCAGCAACGGCGATCAGCCGCAGCGAGCCGCGATCAAGCTGTTTGATGCCCGACAATGTCTTGTATTCCAGCAGGCGCTGATAGGTCGCGGGCACGCCGTTGAGGATCGTGACACCCTCTTCGGCCAACGCCTTCGCCAGCGCGGCCGGGTCATACTTGCTCACCAGGCGCACCGTTCCGCCGACCATCAGCGTCATGGTCAAGAGCGAAATCCCGACGATGTGCGAGATCGGGAGCACGACATAGACCTTGTCGAGCGCATCCATCCGGCGGAAGTGCGCCGTGGTCCTGGCGCTTATCATGAGGTTCTGGTGCGACAGCATCACGCCTTTCGGCGTGCCGGTCGTGCCCGATGTATAGATCAGGACCGCAATCTGCCTGGCCGGATCGTCTTCCACCGGTTCGGCGATGGTGGCTACGTTCAGTCCACTGACGCCAATTTGCTTCAGCGGACCGATCTTGCGCATCTCCGCGCCGAGGCGCGCGGCATGCGCGGCCGCCTCCTTTGAAATGGCGGTCGTGAAGAACAGGCGACGCGCGCCGCTGTGATCGCGAATTTGATCGATCTCGCGCGCGGAGAGGCGCGGATTGGCCACGATCCCCCAGGCATCGAGCCGGCTTGCCGCGAGAAACAGCGCCGCCAGGGCGATACAGTTTTCACTGACGATCATCATCCGGTCACCCGCCCTCACGCCGAGCGAGGAGAGTTGACGCGCAATGTCACGCACATGCGCGTCGAGTTCGCGATAGCTCCAGGAAACGCCATCCTCGACCAGCGCGGGATGATCAGGGGTTTCGGCGACATACTGATCCGCGACCCCGTGAAGGCGGCGCGGCAGGGAAGCTGCGATCTCGTCGATGGCGATCTCATCGATTTCGATGGCTTGCGAGACTTCCGCCACAGCTGACCTCCCTGCATAAGATGCCGACCGTCGATGCGGCTCGTTGCCCGGCATTAAAGTTCTATTTTAGAACTTGTCAAGCGCTATTCCGGCGACGGGCGCCTCCTGCGGCCGAAAGACGATGGATACGTTCTGCAGATGGAATACGTGAAAAGAAATTTCTATTTACAACGACCCAGCGTCGCCCTAACAATAAGGTACTAAAATAGAACTTAAGGGAGTGACGATGACCCAGAGCCGCGGCGTGGCGATACTGGTCGGTGCGGGCGATGCGATCGGGGCAGCCGTCGCGCGCCGCTTCGCGAAGGGAGGCTATGCGGTCTGCATCTGCCGCCGCGATGCCGCCAAATCCCAGGGCCTCGTCGACGAGTTGAAGGCCGAAGGCCACGAGGTCCACGCCCTCAGCGTCGATGCGCGTCAGGAGAAGGACGTCCAGGAGCTTTTCGCCCGCGTCGAAAAGGAGATCGGACCGATCGAGGTCTGTCTGTTCAATGCCGGATCCAACGTCAACAAGCCGCTGATCGAAACCACGGAAAAGCTGTTCTTCAAGGCGTGGGAGCTCGCCTGCTATGCCGGCTTCCTGGTCGGCCGCGAAGCCGCGCGCGTGATGGTTCCGCGCGGGCGCGGCACCATTCTCTTCACCGGCGCGACTGCGAGCCTTCGCGGCGGCAAGGGCTTTGCCGCCTTCGCGGCGGCGAAATTCGGTCTGCGGGCCGTCGCACAGGCCATGGCCCGCGAGCTCGGGCCGAAGAACATCCACGTCGTCCATCTGATCATCGATGCCGCCGTCGACAGCGACGCCATTCGCGCCCGTCTGAAGGCTGCGAGCGGCATCGAGGCCAAGGACATCGCGCCCGGTACGCTCACCAAGACCAGTTCGATCGCCGAGGCCTATTGGTTCGCCCACCAGCAGGCAAAGGATGGCTGGACTCATGAGCTCGATCTTCGGCCCGCCGTGGAGAAATGGTGAGATGACCGGCGCTCCCGATCTAACCTTGTGGGGCGTAGGCACCAGCCGCACGGTCCGGCCGCATTGGGCGATGCATGAGCTGAACCTGTCCTACAAGACCAAGCCGATTGGTCCGAGGACCGGCGAGACCAAGACGCCGGAGTACACAAAGCTCAATCCGCGCCAGAAAGTTCCGCTGCTGCAGGATGGCGATTTCTGCATCGGTGAAAGTGCCGCGATCGTCGCCTATTTGTCGCAGACCTATTCGAGTCCGGAGCGGGCGCTCGTCCCGCAGAAGCAGCGCGACTACGCCGCCTGGCTCGAATGGTGCTTCTTCATCGTGACCGAGCTCGACTCGACAAGCCTGTACGTGATGCGCCGGCACAGCGCCGACGCGTTGGGTCCGATCTACGGGATCGCGCCCGACGTCGTTGCCAGGGCGGGCGAATATTTCCGCGAGCAGCTACGGCACGTGGAAACCGCACTGCGCGATGGCCGCACCTATCTGATGGGTGACCACTTCACGAGCGCGGACATCCTGCTCACGACCTGTCTCGACTGGGCGATCGCTTACGGCGTCGGCATCTGCGACAATGCGCATCCCTACCGCGATCGCATTCACCAGCGGCCCGCCTATAAGCGGGGAAATGAGGCCAACCGGCCGCTGAACCCGATCACGCCGGCGCCCGCAAAGGCCTGAGTTTCAGGCAGGCGGTACGGACTGCAAGGCCCGCACCAGCGAAACGAAGGCCCGCGCCGGCGAAACACGCTACAGCAAAGATCAGAGAGGGCTGGCGAAGCCGCTTTAGCTTGCCAGCCGGACCGCCTTGTCCTCGACCATCTTGTTGATGGCGCGCTCGTCGTAGCCGAGTTCCACCAGCACTTCCCGCGAATGCTCACCGATGCCGGGAGCCGGCCCTGCGATCGCCGACTGGTTCAGCTCGAAACGCGCGGCAGGCTTCGGCTGCCGCACCCTGCCGACACCGGGCTGATCGATCTCGGCAATCAGACCGCGCGCGACGACTTGCTCGTTGCGGATGATTTCGGAGCGGCGCAGAATCGGCGCACAGGGCACATCCGCTGCGTCCAGACGCTCCAGCCATTCGGCGGTGGTGTGCTGAGCAATATATTCCTGCATTTTGTTGATGCGGGCGGTCGCGTTGACGCTGCGGCCACCTGGCGTAGCGAAACGAGGATCCTTGGCGAGCTCGGGATCGCCAGTGGCTCGGCAAAATCCCTGCCACTCCGAATCCGAAATGGTGCCGCAGGTGATGTATCCGTCGCTGGTCTTGAACACGAGATCGGGCCGGTCGTTGGGATCGGCCGCCTTCGCCTCGGCGCCGACCACCGTGTACTGCATCATGCCTTCGGGCCAAAGGTAGGAGATCATCGTATCCAGCATCGCGACCTGGATGTGATCGCCCTGCCCGGTCTTCTCTCTCGCGTAAAGCGCGGCCGCCACTGCCTGTGCCGTCATCACGGCGGTAGTCTTGTCGCAGACGATGGTGCGGATCATCTGCGGCCTGTTGGTCACCGGTTGCGACTGGATGTCGGCGAAGCCCGACAGGCCCTGGATGATCGGATCGTAAACCCTCTTCTTGACATAGGGACCGGTTTCACCGACGCCGCTGATCGAGACATAGATCAGCCGCGGATGGCGCCGGCGCAATTCCTCCACGCCAAGGCCGAGCCGTTCCATCGTTCCCGGGCGGAAATTCTGCACCAGGACATCCGCCTTCGCCACCAGCTTTGCCAGAACCTCGCGGCCGGCGGTGCTCTTGACGTCGATGGAGAGCGAGCGTTTGCCGCGATTGGAGGAGATGAACAGCGCCGAGAACTCGCCTTTCTTGTCGATCGTTGCCCGGCTGCGGCGGGTGATGTCGCCGCCGATCGGCTCGATCTTCAGGACGTCGGCGCCCTGGTCCGCCAGGAACATGGTCGCGAACGGACCGGATACGACGCCGGTCAGATCGAGGACCGTGACGCCATTGAGTGGACCGGGCATAACGCTCTCCCTATTTCTTTGTTCGGGCCTGGCGGCCGAAAACCGAGACCGTTTCGTCTCAGCCGGCCTTGGCCATCTGGCCCTTTTGCTCCACGATCTCTTCCTCGACGTCGCGCAGCTGATCCTTGCCGAAGAACATCTCCTCGCCAACAAAAAATGTTGGAGACCCGAAGGCCCCGCGCGCGACGGCGTCATTGGTCAACTCGATCAGCCGCTTCTTGACGTCGTCCTGTTGTGCGCGCGCGATCAGGCGGTCAATGTCGATGCCGGAAGACTTGAAAGCCGCCCGAAACACCTCGACGTCATCCATCTTCTTCGGCTCCTCCCACATGTGATGGTAGGCGGCGCGGAAATAGGGTTCGAACAGGCCCTCGAACTGGGCCGCGACTACGCCGCGCATCAGCATCAGCGTGTTGACGGGAAAGAATGGGTTCTGGCGGAATTTCGTGATGTTGTGGCGGCGAAGAAAGCGCTGGGTCTCGAGCGCCTGATATTCCGGCTTGTTCTTGATGCCGCGCAGCGACTCGGCCGGCGACATGTTGCCGGTCGCCTTGTAGATTCCGCCGAGCAGTACCGGCACATAGTCGAACTTCACACCGGTCCGCCGCTCGATCGACGGGATCAGATACTCCGCCAGATAGGCATTGGGACTGCCGAAATCGAACTGAAATTCCACCTTTAGGGGCTTTGCCACCGGCCTCTCCTGGCGAGCGTGGGTCATGGAGACGGGCAACAGCCGCGGGCCTCGTCCATCCCTCGATGTTTCTATAGTTCTAAAATTGAACTGTCAATTCCAATTGCATTAATCAGGCTTTAGGCTCTGCTGACGATTCCGCCCGAGGTGGTTGTTTCGTCGTTAGTACCTATTTAGAATGTTGTTGCCGGTGGGACTGTGCTGCTAGCTGGAGACAGGAATGAAGTGGGATGCCTTAGAGGAAGAGCCGTGCTCGGTGGCCCGGACGATCGGCGTGATCGGCGACCGCTGGACGCTTCTGATCTTGCGCGAGTGCTTCTTGCGCACCCGGCGTTTTGAAGGGTTTCAGTCGGCGCTCGGTATTACTCGCCACCTGCTCGCGGAACGGCTGAAGAAGCTGGTCCGGACCGGCATCCTGCGGCGCATTCCCTACCAGGAATCGCCGAAACGCCACGAATATATCCTCACCCAGAAGGGACTTGATCTCTATCCGATCATGATGGCGATCGTGCATTGGGGCGACACGCACATGGTCGACGAGCGCGGGCGGCCGTTGCTGCACGAACATCGCAAATGCGGCAAGATATTCAATCCCGTGATGGTCTGTTCCGAATGCGGCGAACCGCTGATGGCCAAGGAAGTCATGACGCATCCCGGTCCCGGCGCCCGCCCGTCCGCCGCCAAGCGCACCGCGGACCGGAACGCCAAGGCCGCCGCTTCGCGAACGGGCACGGCCTGAGCTCATTCGTGCCGTCAGGCATTGGCGCCGGCGCTCGCGGACGGTACGTAGTGGTCGGCGAAGCGCTGGCGCAGCTCCATCTTCTGGATCTTGCCCGTCGCGCCGTAGCCCAATGCTTCGGCAAAGATGACGTCATCGGGGATCCACCATTTCGCAATCTTGCCCTCGAGATAGGTCTTGATCGAGGCCGCCGACAAATTCGCTCCGGGCTTGGCTACCACCACGAGCAACGGCCGCTCTTCCCATTTCGGATGCGGAACGCCGATCACCGCTGCTTCGGACACGCCGGGGCATCCTGCGACCACATTCTCGATGTCGATCGAGCTGATCCATTCGCCTCCGGACTTGATGACGTCCTTGGCGCGATCGGTCAGCCGGATGTTGTTGTCGCTGTCCATGACCGCGAGATCGCCGGTGTCGAACCAGCCGTCGTGAAGCACCGCCTTGTCGTCGCGGAAATATCCTGAAATCACCCAAGGCCCACGCACTATGAAACGGCCGCTCGATTTGCCGTCCCGCGGTATCTCCTTGCCGTCCTCGGCGGCGATCTTCGCATCCACGCCGTAGATCGGCTGTCCCTGCGACGTCTTGCGATCGCGCTGCTGGTCGACCTGCAGGGCCGCTATCCGCCGCGAGGGCTGCGGGCTGGTGCCGCACGGGCTCGTTTCCGTCATGCCCCAGACATGGTTCACGGCGACGCCGAGCCGCTCAAAACCCTCGATCAGGCTGGGCGCCGGGGCCGAACCGGCGACGACGATCCGTTGCAATGTCTTTGGCCTAATGCCAGCCGCATCATAGTGCCGCAGCAGGTTCGAATAATGCGTCGGAACGCCCGCCGTGACCGTCACGCCCTCGTCCTCGACCAGCTCCGCGATCGAGGCGCCGTCCATCTTCGGGCCCGGCAAGACCAGCTTCGCACCGACCATTGGCGCCGCATGCGTCATGCCCCAGGCGCCGTTGGCGTGGAACATCGGTGTCATCGGCAGGATGGTATCGCGCGCCGAGAAGCCCATCGAGTAGGCGCCTGTGATGGAAAGGCAGTGCAGCACGTCGGAACGATGAGAATAGAGTACGCCCTTCGGATTGCCTGTGGTGCCCGACGTATAGAACAGGAAGGATGCCGAAAGCTCGTCGAAATCCGGCCATTCAAAGCCTTCGTCCCCGCTCTCGAGGAAATCCTCGTAGCTGCGCAGCCCCGGCAGGGCAGTCGACGCCGGCATCTCCGCGCGACCGGCCAGCAACACCATCAAGCGGATGGTCGACAGTTCCGGCGCGAGCTTCTCGACGAGCGGCAGGAACGTGGCATCGAAAAACAGTGCTTTGTCTTCCGCATGATTGGCGATGTAGGTAATCTGCGCCGGGATCAGCCGCGGGTTGATCGCGTGCCACACGGCCCCCAATCCGGTCACTGCGTGCTCGAGCTCGAAATGCCGGTAGGTGTTCCAGGCCAGCGTCGCCACCCGATCGCCACCTGAGATACCGTGGCGGCGAAGCGCGTCGGCGAGCTTGCGCGTGCGCCGCTTCGCCATAGTCGTAGCGGTGAATGGCACCCTCGACCGTCCGCGAGACAATCTCGGTGTCGGCGTGAAAGCGATCCGCGTGCCGAAGCAGCGACGACAGCAGAAGCGGCTGGTTCTGCATCAATCCTTTCACGGCTTTTCCCTCCCGTTTGATAGCGCCGACCGGCGTCGATTACTCGGACGCCGCGTCCAGCACCTCACCGAACAGGTCCCAATGCGTGCCGGTCCAGCGCTGCAGCCGCATCTGGGTGAAGTCCATGTTGACCTTGTCCGAGGTGTTGACCTTGATGCCGGGCTGCACCGTCGGAAGCACGACGTCCTTGAAACTCCTGGCCTGCTTGATGACGTTCTCGCGCGACAGGTCGTCGCCGCACTGCTTGATGAGCCGCTCGAGCAGCATCCCCTGCGTATAGCCGAACAGGTAGTTGTTGTCGGCGATATCGATGCCGGGCATGTATTTGTCGACGAAGGCGCGGAACTTCTTCATGCCCTCGTCCTGGTCCCAGACCGAATCGGTCGCATCCTTCGTGATCGTTCCGACGACGACGCCGGTTGAAATTTCGAGGCCCGCGGGCTTCAAGGTCGCGCCGACGGAGCCGGACGGATAGTTCAGGACGATCAGGGTCTTCCAGTTGAGCTCGTGCGCCTTGCGGATCGCCTGCGCGGCGAATTTCGGCGTGCCTGCCACGAGCAGCGCGCTCGCGCCGGAGCTCTTCAGGCCGACCACCTGCGAGTCCACGGTCGGCTCGGTCACCTCATAGGAAGCCGTCACCACCTTCTTGTCGAAATCGCTCTTCAGGAGCTCTTTGAACGCGTTGACGTAGTCCTTCCCGAGGTCGTCGTTCTGATAGAGGATCGCGTACTTCGCGTCGGGTAGCGTCTTGGTCAGAAACTTCGCGTAGATCTTGCCTTCGGTGTCGAAGCTGACGAGGCTCGTGGTCGTCAGCGGAAAATTCGCGACGTCGGTGAACTTGCTTGACCCGGAGACGATCGCGATCGTCGGCACGCCCCTCGACTTCAGATACTTTGCCGTCGCCGTGTTGCCGGGGGTACCGAGCTGGCTGAACATGAACGCCACCTCGTCGCTCTCGACGAGCTTGCGGGCATGCTCGACGGACTTCGGCGGACTATAGGCATCGTCGTAGGCGATGTAGTTGATCTTGCGCCCGTTGATGCCGCCGCGGTCGTTGATGGACTGAACGTAGGCCAGGACGCCCCGGCCGACGAGCCCGATCGATGATGCCGGACCGCTGAACGGAAAGATTCCACCTACCTTGATCTCGGTCGCGGTAACACCCGGCGTATCCGCGGCAATGGCCGACGTCACCAACGCGAAGGTGAACGCACATACGGTCGCAAATGCTCTGAACATCGGGTCTTCCTCCTTCGCTGTCTCGATCGACACCGCTGCCAGGCGCGCGGCGCTTCTTGTTGGCGCACGGACGATGCGCCCATGACAGCACCAAACCTAGAGTTCTTTTTTTGAACTTGTCAAGCAGCCCGACGCGTGTGACGCTGCCCTATCGGGACATTCGGGTCGCAAATCGCCCTTACGATGAAACAAAATATGCCGATGAATAAAGGCCTTTCGGTTAGTTTTCATCAGGTTCAACTCAGGCAGGATGGCTCGGACTCATGGCTATCCCAATAAATCTAAAGTTCTGTTTTTGAATTCATTGCATCTTTTTGATGGGAAATTTTGCATTATGATTATCATTATCAAAAACGAGGAGCAGATCGATGACAAGGCAATCAGTCGACACCGGCACGGACGAATTATTGTGCGACATCGACGAGCGGGTCGCGACCATCACGCTGAACCGGCCGGAGGCGCGCAACGCGCTGTCGGACGGGCTCACGCCGGCGCTGCGCCGCATGATCAAGCAATGCTGCGAGGACCCTGTCGTCGGATCAATCCTGATCACGGGCACCGGCACGGCCTTCTGCGCCGGCGGCGACGTCAAGGGCATGGGTGACGGCGCGCCCAAGACGGAGATCTCGCTCGAAGATCGCATCGCCAATCTGCAAACCAAACAACGGACGCTGACCGGCGCGCTTGTCGCGGTGCGCAAGCCGACGGTTGCGGCACTTCCCGGACCCGCGGCCGGCGCCGGCATGGCGATCGCGCTCGCCTGCGACATACGCATCGCGGCGGAGTCCGCCATCATGTCGACCGGCTATGCCCGCATCGGCCTGACCGGCGACTATGGCATTGCCTGGCTGCTGACGCGCCTTGCCGGCACCGCGCGTGCGCGCGAACTGATGTTCCTCTCGGAACGGCTCGATGCACGACGCTGCGAGGCTCTCGGCCTGATCAATCGCGTCGTGCCCGACGCCGAGCTGCGCAGCGCCGCATTGGCGCTTGCCCGGCAACTGGCGCAGGGCCCGACATCCGCATTCGGCCGGATCAAGGACAATCTCGATCATGCCCTGACGTCGGATTTGCTATCTTCGATGGACCAGGAAGCAGCAAATCTTGTGCTGGCCGCGCGCACCAATGATCACAAGGAGGCAGTCCGCGCTTTTGTCGAGAAGCGCAAGCCGACCTTTGCCGGCACCTAGGGAAGATATCAGCAAGAGCAACGTCGTCACCGACCAGCGCGCCCTGGGCAAACGCCTCCTCATGGTCGCAACGCGCCGGAATGCGGCGAACGAAATTCCTTCGATCATCCTTCGCTGGATTGGCTATCTCCTTCGTGTGCGATGGCGCCATCGGCTCGGAACAATCATCGGCCCTTGTCGCTTTAACGCTCGCTATTCGCGAAAGATAAGCGTAGCGTCAATCATCCCAGCCAACGCCTGCGCAGTGGTCGCCTGGCGTGGTCGGCACCACGCAGTTGCAATTGCTGGTCACCGGGAACAATCAATCTTCTCGCGCGGCCGGCATTGCGAGGCCGACAATGAACGCAAAGTCCTTGAAAACGGCATACGATCTCGGGGACATGATCGTCGAACAGGCGATGGACCTCCACGGTCCGTGGCCTGTGGGAATGACGCTGTTCATCTTTCACGATGCCTATGGGTGGACCGCGAGCATCAGCCGACCGAGTTCGGAAGCAGATAACTTCTATCGCACCTGCACGCTTGATCTGATTGCAAGGCTCACGACCAAATACGATCTCGACGTGCCTCGCCTATCTGACGATCTTTCCGATCTCGCACTCTCCAATCCCACGTTCTATTTGCGTGATCCTCAAACCCCAAGAAAATTGATAGGGAAATCGACATGGCAAAAGGCCAGCAGAGAAGCAATCGGGAAGCCAAGAAACCCAAAAAGGAGAAGGTCAAGGTAGTTGCCGCTGCGCCGAGTCAAAAGACTGCAACGCCGTCTTTTGGGTCGGCCTCTGCGATTACTTTTCGATCGCACAAGGCCCGCGGGTAGAGCTTTGGTCGATCCTGATTCGCCCCGCCTCGCTCACCGCGGGATGCAATCAATCTGGCATTTCTTGTTTTGTGCCACTATATTGCGGCCATCACTGATCGTGAAAAACGGCGTCAGTGGCTGAGAGACGTCGTCGCGCTCCCGCCGCAAAACGGGAGCAGCTATGTGAACGCCATCATCTATCCGATTCATCTCCGTCGCGATTTCGAGCAACGCAGGGCTGCCAGGATGGTCAGCGACGAGCCACGCCGCTCCCCGCCTGAGGGCACTGATACCTGCGTCTGCGGTCATACCGTCATCGCTCCGAGCGGTTCGACCTACGCGCCCAACGAGGTTGTCAACCACTGGGAATGCTCGGCGTGCGGCAAGCGTTGGGAGACAACAGCGCCCCGCCATGGCGGGGCCTAGCGGTCCCCTATTCGCATGATTCGGTTCAGCCGTTGGTCCTTCAAATGATCAGAGCGACTTTGGCTTGCGGCTTCGTTCAGCGGCGGCCGCTTCTCGAGCCAGCCGCTCCAACTTGAGCCGCTCGCGATTGTCGTGAAAGGCTTTTTGCATTCTTGCATATTCCGTGGTTTCCGGCTGGCTCGGCCTGAATGCCTTGTGGGCTTCAAACTCAGCGCGGCTCACCTGCTTTCGTTCAAACATTTGGATTCCTCCATTTCTTAGACCCGTACCCCCTCTCGCTATTTTCCAACGGATTGTTGTAGCGGCGCGCGCCAAACATACGCGCTCAAGCATGAGGCGGGGGCTATCCGTCAGCGGCACTGGCTTTTGGTTTTTAACGCTGCTTTGGCCACCCTCGATCGACGACGTCGATCCCAGGGATGCTAACGGCACTTTGCGCGATTGGTTTCAAAGCCCACGCTGCGCAAGACGTTCGCTCGACAGTTGCGACGCTACCGCGCCGGCAGGGCCCAACGCCATCTGGCGCTATTTCGACAGCACTTTCTTGCGTTTCTTCTTCGGGACGTCGGGGAGCGCGGTTTGAGCGCTTGCTTCCTGCGCTTCCTTGGCTTGCCTCAGCGCGCGAAGCCGCTCCATGTTCTTGCGAATCGCGATGGATCTTTGCTCGACATCCGCCATCGCTCGCACGCCTTCTTCCTGAGCCAAACGTTGCCGGTTGGCGCGCGCTATTCTCTCGGGAGATGGTTCAGCCGATTTCCTGCCTACCATCTTTACCAGTCCAGATTCTCAGCTAGGCAAACCCGCTCAATCCTGGGATCGAGCGGGCACTTCGCCATTTCAGTACATCCGTGAAATGGCGTTAACGGCTCAAGCAAGCGACAGATTTTCCGCGCTCACTTTGCCCCGCATCTTGTCAGCCTTGAGCTCGAAGTTGACCTTCTGACCCTCAGCGAGACCGGGCAGGCCAGCTCGCTCGACGGCGCTCACATGAACGAATACGTCGTTCCCGCCATCACTGGGCTGGATAAAGCCAAAACCCTTTTGGCCATTGAACCACTTAACGGTACCTGTCGGCATTCTTCGTCTTTCCAAAGCACATCTCGCGTGACCATCACGCGGTTCCAATTCAACTGGTCGATGTCTTTGGGAAAGGGCCCGCAGGCGCATTCAGAAAGGCACAGCGGCTAATCGAATGGCGGTAATTTAGGGGTTCGGGCCCGAAAAAGCAAGGTCCCGAGGGCAACTAAAGTCGATGCTCGTGCATTCTCTTTTGGTGGCCGACCTTCAGCGGTCACCAGCGCCGTCCAAACGAGGTGCCTGCTTTTGAAACCAGATGATGCATGGCTAGCCGGATCATCTGACCGGTGTGAGGATTAAGTACGGGTCGACCTGAAGGCCAAATAACGCGATTTATCTGGCTATTGCCGCCTGAAAAGCGCAGCTTGACCCGGGCGCCCTGACTTGAAGGGAGAGCGATCGTGGCCGGCGATATTTTCAACAGCCAAGGCACCCGCGTTGGGGTGGTCATCGGCTCAGAGATTTACGATCTCGCGGGCAAGAAACTCTACGACCTTAAAGGGCCCAACATATATCTTCCGTCTGGCGAACTGGTCGGGCATATGAACGACGCAAGAGGCTCGGACAAGCGTCTTGCTCGTTCGACGGACAGGCTGTTTCCCGACCATTCTTCTGTCGCGCGATGCTGAAGGCGCTGAAGCGGTACACGACGTCAGGGCTTGAGATCCCGGCCTTGGACAGAGTGTCACTGATTGCCTAACGACAATTCTCCGCCTTGGAAAAAGTGCGCGCGCAGCCGTTTCCGGATGCGACCAGCATAGAGGTTGCGATTGCTGCATCGCTCACCTCCCGACGCCTGCTGTGGAACCTCAACAGCTGTGCTCGCGATACCGCATCCACAACGTCAACAGAGACACTATCCCATGTCAGACGAGTTCGATCGGGATTTCAGCGGTGAGGACGATGCCAAAGCAGCGATCCGCGCGGCGGTCCACTACTTGCTCAAGGGTGCCACCGGCAGCGACCGCGGCGATATTGTGCGACAGGTCATGAATATCGTGAGCGAGGTGGCGCGGGGTCTGGCGCCCGGCGACCCGTTGGATGACGGGATGCCTGGCGGCTAGAGGCAGACTCAGCGCGGGGTCGTTGAGCGCAATTGTGGGCGGCGAATTGGCGGGAATTTCCATTCCTTCGCCGCTGAAGTCGGGACACGTATGGTATAAAGTTTCCGAATCGGCTCCCGGAATCAACGCGCACATGAATCGTCACGAACGAGGGGCGGCCGCAAAACAATCGCGCGGACCAATAGCACCTGGGAAGCCGTCAGAGGCGGGAAAGACGGCGGAGCTTTACGAGCGCGGACAGGGCCACCTCACCGCCGGCCGTCATTTCGAGGCGCTCCAGTGCTACCTTCAGGCGCTGGAGCTCACTCCGGGATCATGGGATGCCGCCTTCAGATGTGCGGTGCTGCTTCACGAGTTGGGGCAGCATGAAGACGCGCTGTCATGTCTGGATCGTTGCCAGGAACTGCAGCCGCGCCACGCCATGACGCTCTACATGCGGGCTCGAACGCTGCGCGACCTGAAGAATTACAGTGACGCAATCGTTGCAAGTCAGCAGGCTGAAGCCCTCGCTCCGAACGATGCCGATATCCTCAACAATGCCGGGATTATCCTCCAGCGCCTCGGTCGTGACGGAGAGGCAGTGGAGAGGTTCGATCGCGCAATCGGGCTTCGACCCGGGTTTGTCGACGCCATAGGCAACAAGGCCAATTCACTCGCACAGGCTCACAAATTCGAGGAGGCTCTTGCGGGATATGCGCTTGCAAAGTCATTGGCGCCGAACGATGCGACGATCGATTGGAATCTCTCGCTGCTTCATCTGTTGACCGGAAACTTCGAAGCGGGCTGGGCTGGACGTGAAAGCCGCTGGACAAAGCGGACGGCTCCGGTGCCCTATCCGGTATTCCCATCGTCAATGTGGATGGGTCAGGATGCCGTCAAAGACAAGACAATCCTGATTTATGCCGACGAAGGCCTGGGCGATACGATCCAGTTTGCTCGATACTTGCCATTGCTTGCCGCAAAGGGAGCGCGCGTCGTTCTCGTCGTGGATGACAAGCTGCACTCGCTCCTGTCGCGCTTGCCGGCCGTGGCGGTTTGTCTGCCCAAATCGGCGGGGCGTGTTCCTCGGTTTGACCTCCACTGTGCCCTGTCCAGCCTGCCTTTGGCTTTCGGTACCCGCATCGATACGATCCCGGCACCCAGATCCTACCTGCCGCCTGTCAGCGAAGCCGAACTGCAGGTCTGGGAGGACCGGCTTGGGGTTCATGACCGCTTGAGGATCGGCCTCGTCTGGTCTGGCAACGAGCGGCACGTGAACGACCACAACCGGTCCATCCCCTTGAAAGTCATGACGCGCCTTATCACCCATGACGCCCAGTTCGTAAGCCTGCAGAAGGATCTGCGGCCGACCGATGCGGCTACTCTCCATGAACGACGGGATATCACCGATCTGACAAGCCATCTGGTTGATTTCAGCGCGACCGCGGCGCTGATCGCGTGCCTGGATATCGTCGTCACGGTGGATACGGCGGTGGCGCATCTTTCCGCCGCGCTGGGGCGACCAACCTGGATACTCCTGCCTTACACGCCGGATTATCGGTGGTTGCTCGATCGCGAAGACAGCCCCTGGTATCCGACAGTTCGTCTGTTCCGCCAGAACGAGCAGCGAGACTATGAGACGGTGGTTGACCGGATCAATACGGCGCTGGCCGACCAAGTCATTGCATTTGCGGGCGATCGACCACTGAGCAGTGATCGATAGCACCCAGGAGCATAGTGACCTGTCCGTTACCCCACAGTGGCAGAAGCACTCTGGAGTAACTGTACCCGGAGAACTGGGTGAGGCGAAGCAATGTTGGTTCGGCAGCTTCGACGGTGGCACTGCTCTGGGCGCGCAAATAGCTGAAGTTGATGTTCGGTGACATCTCGTCGATGAAGCTTCCCGCTACCACCTCTCCACGCAAGCTGTCGCACAGGAATTCGAAGCGACAGCGCTCCGGTGTGGAAAACACGCTGAGCAAGAAGGGATTTCCCGGCAGCCTGGTCAGGGCCGGCACCCCCAGGTCATCACCGAAGGGCATCCCGTTCTCGCCGCGCTTCAGGCTTTCCCAGAGGGTGACAACGGGCTGCAATTTCGCATCGAGGCGATCAGGAAGCGGGAAGGGATTGCGGCAGCGCATGATCTTGCTCACGTATCCAATATGAGCCGGACGATCTGCCCGGTTGATCAAAATCTAGATGCTTCTTTCACTGCTCCCTTGATCTTCATCAAAAGCCCGCGGGCAAAGGGCCCTCATTCTCTTTTTGTTGCAACACGCGAATGATCATGATGGCCAAGAAATCCTTACAGGGCGACCGCCGCAAACCGGGCGCGCATAAATCTGCCTTTCTCTGGGGTGTCTCGACCTCCAGTTTTCAGATCGAGGGCGCCGCGCATGTCGATGGTCGCGGCGACAGTATCTGGGACACCTTTTGCCGGCAGCAAGGCCGCATCAAGGGAGGCGATACCGGAGACATCGCCTGCGATCACTACCATCGCTTTGGCGAGGACATCGCATTGATGCGCGACCTCGGGATCGACGCCTACCGATTTTCGATCTCATGGCCGCGCCTTCTGCCCAGGGGACGCGGCGCGGCCAATGAGCCCGGACTGGCCTTCTATGACAGATTGATCGATGCGCTTCTCGCAGCCGATATCGAACCCTGGATATGTCTCTATCATTGGGATCTGCCGCAGGCCCTGCACGAACTGGGCGGCTGGCAAAACCGGGACATTGCGGGATGGTTTGCCGATTACGCCGCGCTCGTCGGCCGGCGCTATGGCGACCGTGTCAAGCGCTTTGCAACCTTCAATGAACCGTGTGTCTTCACCCTGTTCGGATATGGTCTCGGCTGGAACGCGCCGGGGATCGCAGACAGCACTGCCCTGCATAAGGCCATCCATCACGTCAACTTGAGCCATGGCGCGGCCATTGACGCGCTGCGAACGATGGTCCCGCAAGCCTCGCTTGGCGCCATACACAATCGGCAGCCCTGCGTTCCGGCTGGCCCAAGTCCCGATGATGCAGATGCGACGAAACGTTTCTCGGAATACTGGAACGACGCGTTTCCCTATCCGCAGCACTTCGCCTGCTATCCTCCTGCACTCGCCGAGGCGATCGAGCCTTACCAGCAGCCTGGCGATATGGCGCTGATCGCGCGGCCGGTCGACTGGTTCGGCTTGAACCATTACTCGCCGCACTACATCAAGGCAGACTCCAATGCGATTGGTGCCAGCTTCGGCGCGCCGCCGCCGGAGGTACCTAGAACCCCAATCGGATGGCCGATTGTGCCTGACGCCTTTCGCGAGACCCTGCTCGACATCCATCGCCGCTTCAGGACGCCGATTTATGTCCTGGAGAATGGGACCGCTGCGGACGACGCACCCGACGGCGCGGGCCACATCCAGGACACTGGGAGGATTGCCTACCTGCAGGCCTATACCGATGCGATGCAGGACGCGATCGCGGCGGGTGCGGATGTCCGCGGCTATTTTGTATGGTCACTGCTTGACAATTTCGAATGGGGATCGGGCTATTCGCAGCGCTTCGGCCTTGTTTACGTCGACTTCCCCACGCAAAGGCGCATTCCCAAGGCCTCGGCGCGATGGTATGCGGACCTCATCGCTGCGAGACAAACATCACCGGTTCACTTGACCACCGAAAATCCCGCCGACATGGCGGCGGCCGTTCAGGTCGAGCCATAATGGATATTGTGACGATTACGCCTAATCCGGCGGTCGATCTGTCGACGTCGGTCGAGAAGGTCGTCCCAGTTTCCAAACTGAGGGGCACGTCGCAACGGCGCGATCCCGGGGGCGGCGGAATCAATGTGGCGCGCGTCGTCAAACGCCTGGGCGGAGATGTCAGTGCACTCTACCCTGTGGGTGGCGTGACGGGAGACCTGCTTCGCAGATTGCTCGACAAGGAAGGCGTGCCAAGCCAGACTTTTGCGATCGCAGAGGAAACACGCGAAGATTTCTTTGTCAGCGAAATCAGCACTGGCCGGCCATTCCGTTTCATCCTGCCCGGACCGCATCTCAGTGACGGAGAATGGCAGGAATGCCTGAAACTGCTTTCCCGAATTGAGCCATTTCCCCGCTTTGTGGTCGCGAGCGGAAGCCTGCCCGGAGGCGTGCCGGACGACTTCTATGCAAGACTGGCGAGAATTGCAAAGCAACGCGGCGCCAGAATGATGGTTGACACGTCGGGGCCGGCGCTCGCTCGGGCCGTCGCCGAAGGCGTCGATTTGATCAAACCGAGCTTGCGGGAAATGCGGGAATTGGCCGGCCACGAGCCGTCCGATGCGAGCGAATGGGAAGCCGTGGCGAAGGCTCTCGTCCACGGCGGCAAAGTCGCCATCGTGGCACTGACCATGGGCCATCTCGGCGCGGTGCTGGTCACCCGTGACCAGGTCTTGCGCGCGGAACCACTTCCCATCACGCCCGTCGGCGCGGTCGGCGCGGGTGACAGTTTTCTCGGAGCCCTGCTCTGGCAGCTTGCGTCAGGAGGCGATCTCGAAAAATCCTTCCGGCACGCCGTTGCCGCCGGCGCCGCGGCTCTCCTGAATCAGGGCACAAGTCTTTGCCTGCCCGGCGACGTGCAGCGGCTTGCGCAACAGGTCATCCTCAAGGCAGTCTGACGGGCTCGACGGCGATCGCCGTCTTCTCGGGAGCGGCCGACGACGTTCCGTGATCGAGTTCGTCGAGGGAAAGCAGCAGGCGGCCCACCCTTTCGAGGGAAGAGACCCAATCCGCCAGGCGGCTGTAGTTGTCGACAAGCCAGTTAAACGAGCCCTGAACAAGAGTGAAGGCCGCGGCTGCCTGCGTAAGCTCGCCAAGCGTCATTGCACCCGCCAGGAATTTCGGCGAACACAGGACGAGCCCGACGATCGGCGCCAACAGCGTGTTTCCTTGCGACACCAGCGTGGTCTGCATGAGCAGCCAACATAGGCGCCGCCACTGAGCGAGCACATTCCGCAGCGCCTGCTGGAGCCCATGCCTGACCTCCGTCGCCTGCAGCTTCGGCATGATCCCTTCGCCAACATCTCGCAGCAGGTGAGCCGCCGTGATCAATTCTGCCTCAGCCTGATTCTTGATCTGAACGACCCTGGTCAGCGGTGAACCCACCAGAACCATCGCCGTCGTTACAATACCGGAATAGAGCACAACGCTCACGACAAGATAGCCCGGTATCCAGAGCTGGTAATCGAAAACAGGGAGGCGGGCATCACCGCCGACGTTCCACAACACCTGAATGAAGATGATCGCGGTCAGCAGGGATGAGACAAGACCGAGTGCGAAATCGATCGGCGCGTCTGTAGCGATTCTCACGTCCTCCGCAATGCGGTATTCGGGGATGATCTTGTGGTTGTCTCCCTGCGCCAGCGCAAGACTGGCATATCGATCGTTGTCAACCCAATAGTCGATCAGATTGTTGGTGAGCCATTCGCGCCACTTGCGCTGCATCGTCATGCGACCCCAGACCGACGTCACGGCGAGCGTGACGCTCGCGCCGCACAGGGGAATCAGCAGGATTGCCTGGGCCCGCAAACGCTCGGGGCTCCGGCTCTCCAGCGCGTCGAAGAAATCGCGATTCCAGTAGTTCAGACGAAACTGAACATAGAGCTGCAAGGCCACGACAGCGACCAGCGAGGCGCAGAGCAACCAAATTCGCCACGTTGACAAGCCCCGCCAGAATCCCGATGCGCTTTCCCAAAATCGGGACCACTCTCGATGCCGGTCATTTTCGGGCTGTTCGGACATGATGTGACAGTTAAAGTGCTATCATGGCCAAAAGCTTGATCTTGCGCAAAAGCCGCGATCGCCGATCGGTCAAGATATCCAGAACTGGATAGCCGGAAACGGCAATGTTGCAGCGCGGGAGAAGCATGATGAACGCTTCCGGTTACACGCGGTGGTTCAAGGATATCCGCCTCGAGGATGTCCCCCTGGTGGGCGGCAAGACTGCGTCGCTGGGCGAGCTCTATTCGACGCTCGCGCCGCAGGGCGTCAGAGTACCGAACGGCTTTGCGCTGACGGCATCGGCCTATCGCGACGCACTGACGCAAGCTGGCGCCTGGGAAAAACTCCGCAGCCTGTTCGCCGACCTGGACAAGCGGCGCATTGCGGACCTCGCCAAGCGTGCCCGTGCGGCACGTGCCATCGTCTATGCCGCGACCGATCACGAGGTTCTGCGCCGCGAGATCACCGAAGCCTATCGACAACTGGAACGAGAATATGGTGCCAATGTTGCGGTCGCAGTACGCAGTTCGGCAACTGCCGAAGACTTGCCGACCGCAAGCTTTGCAGGACAGCACGAGAGTTTTCTCAACATTCGCGGTCCGGATGATCTCGTGGCCGCGTGCCGGCGATGCTTTGCTTCGCTGTTCACCGATCGGGCGATATCCTATCGCATCGATAATGGCTTTGACCATTTCAAGGTCGCGCTATCGGTCGCTGTGATGAAGATGGTCCGCTCCGATCGGGCGGCAAGCGGCGTGATTTTCACACTCGATACCGAATCCGGATTCCGCGACGTTGTCTTCGTGACCGGTGCCTACGGCCTCGGCGAAAACATCGTCCAGGGGACCGTGGATCCCGACGAATTCTATGTCCACAAGCCGACCTTCAACAACGGTTTCCGCGCCGTCCTGTCGCGCCGGTTGGGAGCGAAGGAAATGCGGATGGTCTACGCCAAAGGACGCGTGCCCACCCGCAACGTCGCGACCTCGCCGGCAGCGCGCAAGCAATTCTGCATCAATGACGAGGACGTGCTCGAACTCGCGCACTGCGCCATCGTCGTGGAGAACCACTATTCGCAAAAGGCCGGCGCGCCGACCCCGATGGATGTGGAATGGGCGAAGGATGGTAGCGACGGCGCGCTCTACATCATTCAGGCGCGTCCGGAAACGGTAGCATCCCGCCGCAGGCCTGAAGCACTCGAGAACTTCGTCCTCAAATCGACGGGCAAGATAGTCGCCACCGGTCGCGCCGTCGGCGAAAGGATTGCAACCGGAAAGGTTCGATTGATTACGAAAGAACGCGATCTACGCTCTTTCAGGCCTGGCGAGGTGCTGGTTGCGTCTTCGACCAGTCCTGATTGGGAGCCGGTGATGAAGACGGCCGCCGCCATCGTTACCGACCATGGTGGCAGGACGTGTCATGCCGCCATTATTGCCCGCGAGCTCGGCGTGCCGGCGGTCGTCGGCACCGAAAATGTCACGCGGCAAGTGAAAACAGGAATGTCCGTCACCGTCTCCTGCGCGGACGGCGACGTCGGCCACGTCTTCGAGGGCGCCTTGCCGTTTTCGGTCGACCGCGTCGCGACGGACAGGCTGGAAAAGCCGCGCACCGAAATCATGGTCAACCTCGGCAACCCGGAAATCGCCTTCAAGACGGCATTGGCGCCGAACGACGGCGTCGGACTGGCCAGGATGGAGTTCATCATCAACCAGCACATCGGGATCCATCCGATGGCGCTTGCGCAGCCGGACAAGGTCAAATCCGCGCGAGACCGCCGCTCGATCAGGCTCCTGACCGAGCGCTACGCGAAGCCGTCCGACTTCTTTGTCGAACGGCTGTCGGAGGGCGTCGGCACCATCGCCGCGGCATTCTATCCACGCCCTGTTATCATCAGGCTCTCCGACTTCAAGACCAATGAATATGCCAACCTGTTGGCGGGCGCCAACTTCGAACCGAAAGAGGAAAACCCGATGCTGGGGTTCCGGGGCGCAGCACGCTATGCGCACCCGGCCTACGCCGCGGGATTTGCGCTGGAATGCGCGGCGCTGCGCCGCGTACGCAAGGTCATGGGGCTGAACAATCTCAAGATCATGATTCCATTTTGCAGGCGCGTCGAGGAGGCGCGCAACGTGATCGAAGCCATGGCGCGTCACGGTCTAAATCGGGGCGAAGACGGTCTCGAGATATTCATGATGTGCGAGATTCCGAACAATGTAATTCTGATCGATCAGTTCGCCAAACTATTCGATGGATTTTCGATCGGCTCTAATGATCTCACTCAGCTCACGCTGGGTGTTGACAGAGACTCCGATATCGTCGCGTTCGATTTTGACGAGCGTGATCCTGGAATGCTCCAGATGCTGACAATGGCGGTGACGGGCGCGAAGCGCAATCGACGTCATGTGGGGATTTGCGGCGAGGCGCCGGCAAACTATCCGGAAATCGCGAGATTCCTGACCGAACTTGGCATCGATTCGATCAGCGTCAATCCGTCAAGCATCCTGCGTACGATGGCGATCGTCTATGAAGCTGAACGGAGCATGACCAAATCAAAGGTGGTCGCAGGCTAGCAGAGCGTCGCCGGCAACGACAGAGACAGACCGACGGCAAATGGACAATCTCATGACATCCATCATGGTGGCTACCGACGGATCCGCAGGGGCAAGCCGCGCAGTCGAGGTCGCGGCAGAGCTCGCCAAGGCGTTGACGTGCCAACTGCTGATTGTGACCGTTGCGGATCGCCTCCTGGGAGAAGAGGTGCGACAGCTGCCGCACACCGGGGTCAGCACCGGCGACGTGCTGGAGGCTTTGACGGCTCAGACGCTGAGAACCGCGGAAGCCCGCGCGAGAGAGCTTGGTGTGCAGCGGGTCGAAGTCAGGACATGCTGGGGCGACGTTACCCAATCCCTGCTCGACATGGCCGCAAGCAGCTCAACCAAAATGATCGTCGTGGGCCGGCGAGGTCGCGGCCAATTGGCCAGCCTGCTGCTTGGCAGCGTCTCCCAGAAGCTCGTCAGCCTCGCCCCCTGCCCCGTCGTGGTCGTCCCCTAGCACGCAGTGGCCTGACTGGCTCAGGCAGCCCGGACCGAGCTCAGGAATTTGCCGACCTCGAGCTTGAGCCGGCTGCTTTCGCCCGACAGCGACCTCGCAGCCGCGAGCACCTGGGCCGAAGCCGATCCGGTCTCGCTGGCGCCGCGTTGCACGTCAGTGATGTTGGCAGATACTTGCTGTGTGCCATGCGCGGCCTGCTGAACGTTGCGGGAGATTTCCTGTGTCGCCGCGCCCTGCTCCTCAACGGCTGCCGCAACGGCGGACGCGATTTCGGCCATCCGGCCGATCGTGTCGCCGATCTCCCGGATGGCGCTGACCAATTCCTGTGTCGCGGCCTGAATGCCGTTGATCTGCTGGCTGATCTCGCCGGTCGCCTTGGCGGTCTGCTCGGCAAGCGCTTTCACCTCCGAGGCCACCACCGCAAAGCCGCGTCCTGCCTCGCCGGCGCGTGCCGCCTCGATCGTGGCATTCAACGCCAGCAAATTAGTTTGTCCGGCAATCGTGTTGATGAGCTCGACGACGTCGCCGATCCGTCCCGCCGCCTGTGCCAGTTCGCCAACGCGATCATTGGTCCGCTGTGCCTGCTCCACCGCCTCGCCTGCGATCCGCGCAGAGTCCTGCACCTGGCGGCTGATCTCGTTGACCGAGGATGCCATCTCTTCAGTCGCGGACGCCACCGACTGCACATTGGTGGAGGCTTCTTCGGAAGCCGACGCAACCTTCGTCGTCAGTTCCTCCGAACGCTCGGCCGTCGAAGTCAGCGTGCCCGCGGAAGTCTCCAGCTCGCCGGAGGCGGACGACACGATATTGACGATCTCGCCGATCATGGCTTCGAAATCACGGGTGATCTTGTCCACACGCTGGCCGCGCTGGATTTTCGCATCGGCCTCCACCGCGGCGGCCTGATCCGCTGCCTTCTTGGCGATGAGCGCCTCCTTGAAGACCTGCAGCGAAGTGGCCATCGATCCGATTTCGTCATTGCGCTCGCTCGCCGGAATCGTCACCTCGTGCCGGCCTGCCGCAAGGTTGCCGACCACATCGGTCAGCTCCCCGAGCGGCGCAATCACCCGACGACGCAGCATCACGGTGACGCCCGCGAGCACGGCGAGCAGCGCCGCCACGGCGGCTGCCGCGAGAGCGAGCATCATCAGCGCCCACTCACGCGCAGCGCGGGCGCGTTCGGCCGCTTCCGCCAGCGCCGCATCGCGCACGACGAAGAAGCTTTGCACGGCAGGTACGATCGCCGCCGCGAGTTGGTCGGCATTGATCGAGTATTGGCCGTCGCTGCGCGCGGCCGGCATTTCCTTGTCGACGACCTGCGCGGCGCGTCCAAAATAAGCGTCGATCGCATCCTTCAGCGCCCTGGATAGTTTTGGCGGGTGGCCGAGCTGATCGACGCCGGCCTCGATCCGCTCGCGATCCGCCTCGACCCGCCCCTGCCCGCGGTCCATCGCCGCGAATTCCGCGCTCGTCAATGGACGCCGGGCGCTCAACGCAGGCGACACCGTCGCCGCGCGGGCGCCCGCGGAGATCCGCAAATCCTGGGCGGTGCGGGCCACGCTCAACAATGCCGACAGCGATGCGTCGGCCGCAGCCACCTCATTTTCGAGACGATTCAACACTGGGTCGATAATCGCGACAACCTGGGCAATGCCGGGCAGGAAGCCTTTGACCACCGCGGGATCACGCGCGCTCAGCGGCAGCACCAGTGCGCGATCCGACGCGGTACGTATTTCGGCAAGTTTCGTGGCGGCCTGATTGAGCCCCTCGAGAAGGGCCGCGCTGCTGCTCAGTCCGCCGACCGCCGTCCGCGCGTTGGCGATGGCCGCATCGGTAGCCTGCACGGCCTTGGTCACGGCTTCAAGCTGAGCGGGAGTCGCCGCACCCTCCTGAAACAGCGGGCTGATATAGGGCGCGCGATGGGCGGCGACCTGCTGGCCGACCGCCAGAACCGCACCAAATCCCTCGACTGCCCGGATCGCCTCGGTCTTGTCCGCGTAGGTGCGAGCCTGCGGAATCAGAACTTCGGCACCAAGGATGACCGCCAAGCCTGTCACTGAGAGCATCGACACCGCAAAAAGCCGACTGATCCGCATGTTCCATTTCCGCTAAGTTGTAGGCGAATCACATTATTTTAGCGGAAGCTAAAAGCGCCTTAATGCGTGGGTCGTAGAACCACGGGCAGGCCCCTGCAACCGGCGCCATGCGCGGGCATTTCGCCGGTAACGGGTTGCAGCTCACACGTAGCCGAGCCAGCGCCAGTAGGTCGCGCCGAACAGGAGCGTGAGCCAGATAGGCCAGCACCGTGATCGCAATGCCGGTACGGATGAAGTCGCGCGCGGCGAAGGTCCCGGTGCCGTAGCCGACCATGCCCTGCGGCGAGTTCACGGGAAGGATGAAGCCGAAGCTCACGACGAACTGCAGCAGCAGGGTCATGCCGAGCACGTTGATTCCCGGCGTTTGCACCTTCTGCAGCACGGCGATCACGATCGGAATCATTGACGACGCGAGCGCAGTCGCACTTGCAAAGCCGAGGTGTACGACGATGAGGAAAGCTGCCATGACCGCCAATATGCCAAGCGCCGGGAGCTGATTGAGGGCGAACCATTGCACGATCAGGTTCGCCAGCCACTGTGCAGCCTGTGTCTGCAGCAATGCCGTGCCCAGGCTGATGCCGATCCCGAACAACACGATTGTGCCCCACGGGATCAGCGGGTTTGCCGTTTTCCAATCCATGACGCCGATGCCGGGCAGGAACAGCAGGGCAACGGCGATCGTCGTCGTCGTCGAACTGTCGAAGGAATGCAGCACGCCCTCCGTCGCCCAGCAGCACAGCAGGATGAGAGAAAGCGCCAGCAGGCGGCCCTCCTTGCCGGTCATCGGGCCGAGCTCGCTCAGGGATTTCCCGACGGTCTCGTGGCCGCCCGGGATCTCCCGCGCTTCCGGTGGCATCATCGTCATCATGATGAAATAAAGCCCGACCGACATCAGGATCGAAAATGGCGCGGCAGCAACAAGCCAGCTCAGCCATGTGACGTCATGACCCAGCTGCTTCTGGATGAAGCCGATGGCGACCATGTTCTGCGCCGCCGCGGTCTTGATGCCGACGTTCCAGATGCTCACCGCCTGGATGGTCGTGATCATCAAAAGTCCTGCAAACCTGCTCTTCTTGTCGACGCCGAAGGCGACAATGATGCCCATGATGATTGGAACGACCGCGGCCGCCCGAGCGGTGGCGCTCGGCACCAGCAAGGCCAGCACCGTGGAAACCACGATCGCGCCCATGACGATCCGGCTCGTTCGCGTGCCGACGCCCGATAGGATGATCAGGGCGATGCGACGGTCTAATCTCGTGACCGTCATGGCGGCGGCCAGAAACAAGGCGGCGGCAACCAGAGTCAGCGCCGTATTGCCGAAGCCGCTCATCGCGGTGGTAAGGCCCTGAACCGTGCCGATCGGGACGTTGGGGTTTGCGACGTTCGGCGAAATGCCGAGGAGAACCGCCATGAGGGCCGCAATGACGACGGCGCTCACGGCGTAGTCGAGTGCGTCGGTGACCCAGACGATGACGGCGAAGCCGAAGACCGCCAGCATGCGGTGGCCTGCAACCGACAATCCCGCAGGCGTCGGCAGGAAGAGGATCGCAAGGAGCACGGCAGCTGCCAATAGCAATCCCCAATTGGCCCTGATCCGGTTTTGCCGCTCGCCAGGCTTTACCGAAATGCCCGATGAGGCCTGCTCTGCAATGGTCATGGCGATCCCCTCCACTGCCACCATCATCGCCGAGTTGGCCAATATGCGTTTGCGGTGGATCAATCGCCGGTGGCGCGGCGCATACGGATTTGCCGCCCCTGCCCCAGCACAGATCACGCCGCGTCGGCGCCGCCGAGATAGGCGTCGCGCACGCGCGGATCGTCCTTCAGCGCGCGCGCCGGGCCAGACAGCACGATCCGGCCGGTCTGCAGCACATAGGCCTCATGCGCGATTTCCAGCGCCAGGCTCGCGTTCTGCTCGACCATGAAGATCGACACGCCCTCCTGGTTGACGGTCCGGATCAGCTCCAGCACGCGATCGACGTAGAGCGGCGACAGGCCCATGGTCGGCTCGTCCATGACGATCATCCGCGGCCGGCTCATCAAGGCGCGCGCCATGGCGACCATCTGCTGCTCGCCGCCCGAGAGCGAGCCGGCGCGTTGCGACAGCCGCTGCCCGAGCTTGGGAAACAGCGCCAGCAGGCGCTCAAGATCACGCGCGATCTCGCTGGAGTCATTGCGCACGAAGGCGCCCATCAGGATGTTTTCGCCCACGCTCATGTCCGCGAACAGCCGGCGCGCCTCCGGCACCGAGGCAATGCCGCGCCGGACGATCTGCGGCGTGGTCAGGCCGAGCATCGAGGCGCCGTCGAAGATCACCTCGCCCGAGCGCGGCCGCACCAGACCGAGGATGACCTTCATGGTCGTCGATTTGCCGCTGGCATTGCCGCCGAGGAGACAGACGATATGACCGCGCGGGAAGTCGATCGAAAGATCGAAATGCACCTGCGCCTGGCCGTAGAAGGTGTTGATCCCTGACAGCCGCAGGATCGGCTCGGCGGAAGAGGCTATCTCGCTCATGCCGCCGACTCCCGTTCATCGCCCGCGCTTTCCGACAGTCCGTGGCCGAGATAGGCCTCGATGACCTTGGGGTCGTTGCGCACCGCTTCGCCCGCGCCCTCGGCGATCTTCTTGCCTTCGTCCATGACCATGACACGGTCGGACAGGCGCATCACCATGTCGAGCTTGTGCTCGATCAAGAGGATCGTCAGGCCCTCGGCCTTGAGCTCTGCTATCAGCCCCTGCATCTCCGCCGTTTCGGTCGGATTCATGCCGGCCGTCGGTTCGTCGAGCAGCAGAAGATGCGGGCGAAGCGCCAGCGCGCGCGCAATCTCGACGCGGCGGCGATTGGCGTAGGACAGGCTGTAGGCCGGCTGATCGATCCGCGGCAGGAGACGCTCGCCGAAGCGCGCCAGGATCGTCCTCACCTCCTCGCGCAAACGCTCCTCCTCGGCCTTGACCGAAGCGGGCCGCAGCAGCGCCAGGCCAAGCTCGAGCAACGGGCCGATCAGCGGGACCGCCGGCTTGACGGCCTTGAGCCGCGCATGCGCGCCGATCAGGACATTGTCCATCACGCTGAGATTGCCGAAGACGCGGCCGAGCTGGAACGTGCGCGCCACACCGTGGCCAGCCAGTTTCTCCGGCGAAAAGCCGGTGATGTCCTCACCGTCAAGGCGAACCTCGCCGGCATCGGGCCGGTCGAGCCCGGTGACGAGATTGAACAGCGTCGTCTTGCCGGCGCCGTTCGGCCCGATGATGCTCACCAGTTCGCCCTGGCCGAGATCGAGATCGATTTGGTCTACGGCCGTAAGCCCGCCGAATCGCCGGGTCAGTCCGCGCAGGGACAGCAAGGGCGTGTTGCCTGCCATCAGATCGTTCCCAACAGGCCCTGCGGCCTGAACCGGACCAGGAGCAGAAGCACGATGCCATAGATCAGGATGCGGTACTCGGCCGCGATCCGAAACGCCTCGGGCAGGCCGACCAAGGCCACCGAACCCAGGATCGCGCCGGCGACATTGCCCAGTCCTCCCAGGATCACCACGGTCAGCGCCAGAATCGATTGCTGCGTGTTGAAGGTCTCGTGATTGATGTAGGAATAGAGATGGGCGGCGATGCCGCCGCTGACGCCGGCGGCAAAGCCGCCGAAGATGAAGGCCAGCGCCTTGTAGCGGTTCAGGCTGAGGCCATAGGCGCGCGCCGCGACATCGTCATCGCGGATCGCACGAAAACTGCGGCCGAGATGCGAGCCGAGCAGCCTCGCCTGCAACAGCGCCAGCAGAACCGTGACCGCGAAACTGAACCAGTAGACCGACGCCGCGCCGACCAGCTCATAGCCGAACAGCGACAAGGGCGGGATGCCCGAAACCCCGATCGGCCCGTTGGTGACCGATTCCCAGTTCAGGATGACGAGCGACACGATCTCGCCGATGGCCAAGGTCGCGATCGAGACGTAGTGCCCGCGCAGGCGAAACGACGGCGAGATCAGCAGCGTGCCAAGTGCCGCGCTCATGAGCCCCCCGCAGATGATGGCGACGCCGACCGGAAACGACAAACGCAGCGACAGCAGTGCGGACGTATAAGCGCCGATCGCGAGCAGCGCCGCGTGTCCCAGCGAGACCTGGCCTACCGTGCCTGCGACCAGCGTCAGGCTGAGCGCCAGCATGCCGAGCAGCCACGCGTTGCTGAGGGTCTGGAGCACGTAGGAGGAAACCGGAAGCAACGGCAACAGCGCAAACGCACCGACTGCCGTCGATAGCGCCCAGCGCGGGATGCGGACGGGGCGGCTGGGAGCAATGAAGGTACCGGTCAGCGGTTCCGGCGGCGCCTGCCTCGCGCTCGCGAACAGGCCATTCGGCCGCAGCACCAGCACCAGGATCAGAAGCAGGAAGGCGAACAGATTGCGGTAGCTGGTGCCGAACACCGCCACGCCATAGCTTTCCACCAGACCCAGCAGCATGCTGCCGACCACGGCGCCGGGCACGTTGCCGGCTCCGCCGACCACCTCCGCGACCACGCCCTTTAGCGTCGCCTGAAGGCTCATCGCGGTGTCGATCTGGTTGTAGTACATGCCGACCAGCATGCCGGACAGGCCGCCCAGGCCAGCGGCGATGCCGAACACGGCCTGGTTCACGCGGTTGACATCGACGCCCATCTGCATGGCGGCGTCGCGATCCTGGGCGGTGGCGCGCACGGCCCAGCCCAGCCTGGTGTAGCGCAGGAACACAAACAGCAGCAGTGCACTCGTAATACCGACGCCGGCAATCAAGAGGTCGAGTGGACCGATCGTCCCCGCTCCCACCTGAAAACGGACATCTGGCAACTGGCTCGGCAGCGCACGCGGGTTCGGCGAAAAGGTCAGCATGACGATCTGGTCGAGCACGAAGCTGATGCCGATCGTAGCTAACAGCGGCGCGATGCGCACCGAGTTCTGCAGCGGTCGCAAGCCGAACCGCTCGATGATTAGTCCGACCAGTGCTGCAACCGTCGCCACCAGTATGATGGTGACGATGAGCGGTGTCCGAAGCTCTACCACCGCCACCCAGCCGACATAGGCACCGACGAGATAGATGGAGCCCTGCGCAAAATTGATCAGCCGGCTGACGCCGAAGATCAAAGCGAGCCCGACAGCCACGAGCGCATAGACGTTGCCGACGATCAATCCATTGATCGTGTAGTCGAGCCAGGAGGACACGCAGCGTTCCTATCAAGAGAAACCGGGGCTGATGCTCCCGGCAGGCGAAGTCAGCTCGGCTTGCCGTCCCAGATCGTGAACTGGCCCTTGCGAACGACGAGCTCGGCGTTCATCGCGCCTTTGACGCGTCGGGTCTCGACGTCGAAGGTCGCCCTTCCGAAAATGACCGTCGGCACATCCTTCACCTTTGCGAAGGCATCGCGGATGGCTTTGCGGTCCGTGCCGCCGATTCTGAGCACCGCGGCCGCCACATTCATCGCGTCATAGGAATAGGCGTTGAAGGAATCCGGCTCCTGCCCGTTATATTTGGCCTTGAAGCCAGCGACGAATTTGCGAACCTCCGGACGCGGATCTTCGGGAAAATACCTGGTGCCGAGGTGAACATCCTCGACTGCGTCGCCGCCAAGCTCCAGAAACTTTGGCGAGTAGACGGAGCTCGCGGCGCAGATCGTCTGCTTCAGGCCCACCTGACGCGCCTGTCGGGCGATCAGCGCGCCGTCGGAATAATACGAGATCAGAACCAAACCGTCCGGATTGGTGTCGCGGACGCGCACCAGCGTCGAGCGGTAATCACGCTCCTCGGGAATATAACCTTCCGCGATGACCACCTCGCCACCATATTCCTTGGCGGCCTTGACGAAATAGTCGCGGCTGGTGCGCCCCCAATCCGTATTCTGATGCAGGACGGCGAGCTTCTTCAGCCCGAGGTGGCGCACGGCGTAGAGCGCCAGGAGCGGCTGCTCTTCCGCCTGGCTGACCGAGGTGCTCCACATGAAGTCGCCGCCCTTGGTGAAGTCCGGATGCGAGTTGGTGAAGCCGAACTGCACCAGCCCGCACGCTGATAGATCGGCGAGGCCGCCATCGATGCCGGGCTCGAGAAGTCGCCGAGCTCCATGACGATTTTCGGGTCCGAGACGAATTTTTGGGCGATCGCCACCGACTGGCGCGGGTCGCTCTGGCTATCCTCGAAGCTGTAGGCGAGCTTGCGGCCGTCGATGCCGCCGGCGGCGTGGATCTCGTCCAGCGCCAGATCAAAACCCTGCTTCCATTGCGCGCCATATTGCGCGTTCGGCCCGGTCAAGGGGCCGCTGACCCCGAGCATGATCGGTTCGGAAGAATCTGCGAAGGCGGCACGCGAGGTGGCCGCTCCCGTCATGACGGCAGCAAGAGACCCCTTGATCAGAGTGCGACGATCGAAATTGCGCATGCCCGGCTCCATTCGTTCTGTCATTCCAAGAATCCAGCCCATTTACGGGCAATTTCCATGCCAGCGGTCACTTCGCAGCCGCCGTTGTCGGCTCTCCCAGGGAAAGCATCAACCGGTTCGCCCAGTTGAAGAACGCCGCGCTGTTGATCACGTCGACGATCTCGGCGTCATCGAGACCCACGCGGCGCAGTTCCTCGATATGTGCCGCGCCGAATGCGATCGGCGTCGAGGCCAGTGCGACCGACGCCCTGACCACGGCGTTCCAGCGCGCGCCGAGGTCGGCGCCCACGCCTTCGTCGAGCAACCGCTGCACATCGTCGCGGCGCTTGGAATAGGTCGTGGCAAAGCGCGCATGCACGGAAGCGCAATAGATGCAGCCATTGTAACGCGAGGTTGCGGCTGCAGCGAGTTCGCGCTCGGCCCGCGGCAAGCCGTCCGCGGTGTTGTAGAAGATGTCCTTGTCGGTCTTGGTTCTCGCTTCCAAGACCTCGGGGTCGCGCACCAGCAGGCGAAAGTAATCGGACTTGGCGCGGGATTTATCGACCAGGCCGGCAAAATGCCGCTCCGTCAACTCAGCCTCGGGGAACGGTTCAAGCCAGGGCAGCCAGCCCAATTCATCCTGGGTGAAGACCACAGGCTCATTCTCGTTGGCGTGAACGACGATTGAATCACTCATGGTCGGTGGCTCCTAGCTGGCCTTCGCCGTTGCTGCGGCGCGCTGCCCGAGCGAGGTGCCAAGCGTGCGCAAACCGGCGACGGAGCGCACCTGGAACGACAGGAACGCGACGAGTTGGGACAAAGTGACGATCGCGGTGCTCGACCAGCCGGCATCGAGCAGCGCCTGCATGGCTGCAGGGGCCGCGTCGCGCGGACGGAACACGAGCAGATGCGCATGCTCGAGCGCGGCGGCCAGCCTTGCGCCGAGGACGGGCTTCCGATCTCCGGCCACACGAAAGATCAAGCCTGCCTTGTCCTCGGCCGAAAGCGGCCCGGCCGGAAAGGCGCCATAGGGGCCCCTGGTTTTTCCCCGTTCGATTTCGGCCTTGAGCGCTTCGGCCAGCTCCAATCGGTCCGTGGCCCCAGCGAGCCTGACCAAATAGAAGGCGGCGATCGTCGGCTCATCATGGACTCCGGCCACGAAAGCAGCAACCGCGTAGCGTTCTGCGGCAGCGACGTCGCCGAAATCGACCGGCTCAAACAAAGCCAGATAGCTTTTCTGCGCGTTCTCGCGGGCCTGCAACCGCCGGGCGCGGATGCCGTCGAGGATCGATCCCGGTTCGATGCCGGCGAGAAGATCGATGATATCTCTGGATTCTGTACTCATCATTCGGCTTCTTTCAAACCAGCGCCACTTCAGCCGCCGCCGTCTTTGTCCATCCGAGCGCCGGCGCAACCTTCTCCGCGACCAGTTCGATCGATCGCAGGATATGCGGATGCGGCGGGTCGACCGAATGCGCCTGGAAGACGAGATCAGTCACCCGCTCCAGCGTGCTGTCGGAACGCAGCGAGGCGATGACGTCGTCAGGCGTTCCCACATGCGTGTCGAACGCCGTGATCATGTCGGCCAGCGCCTCTCCGGGCGGCAAGTGGCCGCCGGCCATGAAGTTTGGCAACGCACGCCGCAATCCGATGCCGGCCAGACGCATCGCTTCGGCGCGATCGTCGGCGGCGAAGACGGTGCGCGACGCCATGATCCGGGGCTCGCAGCCCGGCGGCAAGGCGGCCATATAGGCATCGATGATGGGATGCTGGATCTCGGCCAGCGTCGCGCGCGGCGCGTCCTTCGAGCGTGGCTGTGTCCGCGACAACAGCAGGCCGTCGCCCGCCTTGCCTGCCCGCGCCCCGCCGCTCACCGAAAAGGTCGCCTGCCAGATCCGGTCGCATAATTGCGGACGTGACGGATAGAGCGTGTCGCCGCCGGCAAGGGGTTGCCCCGCCAGGGCGGTGCGGACCACGTCGAGATTGCGCGCGAAGATGTCGTTGCGCTCCGCGCTATCGAGGCCGAAGGCCGCAAAGGCCGACGGGTTTCCGCCGGTGCCGACGCCGAGTTCAAACCGGCCGTTCGACATCAGGTCAAGCACGGCTGCGTCCTCTGCCACCCTCACCGGATTTTCCAGGGGAAGCGTGACGATGCCGGTCCCGAGACGAATGCGGGAAGTTTGGGCTGCGACGTAACCGAGAAAGGCAAAGGGAGCCGGAAGCCCGCCTTCCCTCTCATGAAAATGGTGCTGCGCGATCCATGCGGAATCAAGCCCGGCTTTTTCCGCATGTACGATCTGCTCGGCCGCCAGGCGATACCGCTCCGCTGCTGTGGCCTGATCGAGAAGCCGCGTAAAAAAGCCCAGTCTCTTCAAGTTTGCCAAACGCTTCATTCGTGAAAAGCAACCGACATGTAAGGCCGAGGCCCAGCCGCCTGGTTCGTCGGACGACAAACAACCGTGGGCGATCCGCCAACTTTGCGCGGACAGCACACGGCAGTCAAATCAGGGCAGGCAGTCCGCGATGTCAGGGCTCTAGCGCCCTTTGACGGGAATGTTGTCTCAATATTGGGCCGTTCCGGGAAACAGTATTCCAGACATGGCGGAAGCTGCAGCGGCGACGGCCGCGCCCTGCCGCTCACCGCCCGAGTTCATCCCAGAATTGCAGGACCGGCGGCGCTAGCGTATCGGGGCGATCTTCCGGGAAGAACAGCCGCGCGTCCTTGACCTCGATGACGCGCCTTGCGCCGGGGATGGTGTCCTTCAACCAATATGCCCATTTGACGTCGAAGAAGATATCCTTCAGCCCCCACACGATCAGCGTCGGCACCTGAAGCCGCTTTAGCGCCTCATGAATGGCAACGGTGTGCCTGTTGTCGAAGCCGAGCCAGTAACGCTGGAACGCATCGATGCGCTGGCGCGAGGACAGCGGCGGCTGCAGATAGAGCCGGATCAGATCATCGGTGAGGATGCCAGGATCGGCATAGCTGCGGAACAGCGGCACCCGTTCGCCGCGCGCGAAACGCTCGCGTGCGAGATCGGGGCGCTCGGCGGTCGGCCCGAACACGGTGGCGATGGTGCCGTTGCGCGAATGCTCCATCAGCGGCAGCACCTGCGGCGGCGGCCAGCCGTCATGTACGTCGCAATTGGTGAGCACCAGCGAGGTCAGGCGGTCCGGGTGATGCGCGGCAACAATCTGCGCGATCGCGCCGCCGGAATCGTTGGCGATGAGGTCGATGCTGTCGATGCCTAGCGCATCCAGGACTTCGGCGATCATCTGCGCCTGCGCGGTGAAGGAGACATCCTGCGCCGGCGCGATCTCGGTGAAGCCGAGCCCCATCAGGTCGATGGCGATGCAGCGCCTTCGATGTTTGACGCGCTCGATGATGTGGCGCCAGTGATAGCCGTTGAGCGGTACGCCGTGGACGAACAACGCCACCGGCCCCTGCCCCTGCTCGAAATACGCGATGCGCCCGGATTTGACCTCGGCAAAGCGGCGGCTCTTGTGAAAGGTGACGATATCCATGGGTCGTCTCCGCTCGGTTGCGGAGATGTTCTAGGCCGCCCGGCTCGGCCGCGCTGTCACGATCTTGCGCAATTCAGCGATGTGGGCGGCGGTCGCGACGCGGCGCAGCGCCGCCGGCGTGCAACCGAAAAAGTTTTTGAAACGCGCGGTGAAATGGCTGTGGCTGGAGAAGCCGGCATCGAGTGCGATTGCGGTCAAATCATCGCCGCCGTCGAGCACGGCATCGAGCGTCCGTGCCAGCCGCTCGTGCAGCACATAGTCGTAGACGGAGGTACCGACCATCTCGCTGAACACGTGGCAGAGATGGAACGGCGACAGGTTTGCGACACGAGCGAGTTTGGCGACATTCCACTTGTCGGAGGGGGCTGAAGCCACCGCTTCCTTCACGCGCTCCAGCGCCCGCCTCCGCCGCGCCTGCGCCGAAGGCCGCACCGTCAGTTTGCCCGGACGGACTGACTGCAGCGACAGGTCCAAGAGATCAAGCCCGAGCGCTTCCGTCTCGAACGCATCCGCGCCGCCCTTCGCAAGCCCCGTCCGCAGCAGATTGCGCAGCATCATGGCCCGCGCCGGCAACAGTCCCTGCGAGGCCAGGCCGTCGCCGCCGTGGACCTGCTCGGGCGCCAAGCCGTCGCCAAAGCGCAGCGCAATCGCGCGGTCGCCGATCGCACCGGGAAAGCTGATCCTGTAAGGCGCGCCAGGCGCGAAATAGATCGCGTGGCTCGGCGTGCCCGTGACCTGCCGGCCCGGCGCTTCGTGCTTGGCAAACAGGCCGCTGAACGGCAGCACGATCGCGTTCAGGCTTTGCCGCTCGACCTCGCCGCAGGCGTCCGTGCTCGGCCGCGACTCGAACAGGCCGATCTGCAGCGTGTCGCTTTCGAACAACGTCCTGCGTTTGATCTCCACCGAGCCGATCCCGATTATTGTTTGCCGTATTCGTAAAAACCCCTCCCGGTCTTGCGACCGAGATAGCCGGCATCAACCATCTCCTTGAGCAGCGGTGCTGCCCGGTATTTAGGATCGTTAAAACCTTTGTAGAAGACGTCCATCACCGACAGCATAGTGTCGAGACCGATCAGGTCGGCGAGCGCCAGTGGCCCGATCGGGTGGTTGCATCCAAGCTTCATGCCGGCATCGATCTCCTCGGCGGTCGCAATCCCCTCCTGCAGCGCGAAGATCGCCTCGTTGATCATCGGGCAAAGGATGCGGTTCACCGCAAAGCCCGGGCTGTTCTTCGCGGTGATTGGTACCTTGCCTACCCGCTTGGCGAAAGCTTCCGCCTTGGCGACCGTGTCGTCCGAGGTCTGCAGGCCGCGGATCAATTCGAGCAGCGCCATGACCGGCACGGGGTTGAAGAAATGCATGCCGATGAAACGGTCCGGGCGGTCGGTTGCGGTCGCAAGTTTGGTGATCGAGATCGACGACGTGTTGGTGGCGATTATCCCGCGGGAGTTCAGCGATGCACTGAGATCCTTCAGGATCTTCAGCTTCAATTCCTCGTTCTCGGTCGCCGCTTCGATCACGAGGTCGCAGCCGGCAAGCTTGGTCTTGTCCGTGGTCCCGATGATGCGTCCCAACGCGGCTTCCCGGTCGGCCGCGGTCATCTTCTCCTTCTTGACCAGGCGTTCCAGGCTCGAGCCAACGGTTGCAAGCCCGCGCTGAACGGCTGCGTCTGCGATATCGGTCATCACCACCTGCAAGCCAGCCGCCGCACAGATCTGGGCAATCCCGTTGCCCATGGTGCCGGCTCCGATAACGCCTACGATCTCGATCATCGCCAAAACCCTTCTTAAAGCCTGAACCGCTGCAGGCGTTCTACCAGTTCGATCGAAGGCGCGCCAATCCCTGGGGGCATGCGCAAGCTCGATCGCTACCTTCTGTTCTTGGCAATTGCGGCGCTGTCATGCGCCCCTTACTGTGCAGGGAAAACAGGGTGGAAATGCGATGGCACGCATCAACAAGATCGAAACCGGGCACTACCGGATTCCCCTCCCCGTCACACTGTCCGACAGCACACACGGCCAGATCACCGCGTTCGAACTCCTGACCGTGCGCCTCCAGGATTCCGACGGCGCCGAGGGCGTGGGCTACACCTATACCGTCGGCCGCAACGGCGGCGCGGTGGCCGACATCCTTCGCCGCGAAATACCGGGACTGATCGAGGGTTGCGAGGCCGCCGGCACGGAAGCGATCTGGCATCGCATCTGGTGGGCCCTGCACTATGGCGGCCGTGGCGGGCCAACGGTGCTGGCGCTCTCGGCCGTCGACATCGCGCTGTGGGACCTGAAGGCGCGCCGCGCCGCATTGCCGCTCTGGCGTCTGCTCGGCGGCTTCGACTCCCGCGTCCCCTGCTACGCCGGCGGCATCGACCTTGATCTCTCCGTCGAGGCCTTGCTGCAACAAACCGACGACAATCTTCGCAAGGGTTTTCGCGCCATCAAGATGAAGGTGGGCCGGCCGGATCTTGGCTCCGACGTCGCGCGCGTGCAGGCGATGCGAAAACATCTCGGCGAAGGCTTTCCCTTGATGGCGGATGCCAACATGAAATGGACAGTCGAGGAAGCGATCCGGGCGGCGCGCGCCCTGCAGCCTTACGATCTCACCTGGCTCGAGGAGCCGATCATTCCCGATGACGTCGCCGGTCACGCGCGGATTCTCGCCGCCGGCGGCGTGCCGATCGCGGCCGGCGAGAACCTGCGCTCGCTCTGGGAATTCAAGAATTACATCGCGGCCGGCGCCGTCTCCTATCCCGAGCCGGACGTGACCAATTGCGGCGGCGTCACCGCCTTCATGAAGATCGGGCGGCTTGCCGAAGCCTTCAACCTTCCCGTCACCAGTCACGGCGCACACGACATCACCGTGCATCTGCTCGCGGCCTGCCCCAACCGCTCCTACCTGGAGGCGCATGGGTTCGGACTCGATCGCTATATCGAGCATCCGCTCGCGATGGAGGAGGGCCTGGCCGTTGCGCCGACGCGGCCCGGCCATGGCGTGAATTTCGACTGGAAGGGTCTTGTGAAGCTCGCGGCTTGAGCTCGCTGAACCGGTCTCTCCACGCGAGATTATAAAATCGCACGATAGTGTGTGATCGCACGATCGTGCGCGCCACCTTTTGAAGTTGTGACACCGCCCGTTACAGATTCGAGGTATTCGAGCGCATTATATTCGTCCGTCGCGGACGCATTCGTTTTGGCAACAAGGTCTGGCTTTGGGGGTGCACGCGATGGCCACGGAAGGACTAATCACAATCAAGAGCAGCTTTGGTCCGGAAGAGACGATGAACCGGTTCGAGGCCGAAGTCCGCGCCAAGGGCATGACGGTGTTTGCCCACGTCGATCACTCGGCCGGCGCCGCCGCGGTGGGCATGCCGCTGCGGCCAACGGATCTCCTGATCTTCGGCGCCGCCAGGGGCGGCACTCCGCTGATGCAGGCGGTGCAGAGCATTGGCATTGACCTGCCGCTGAAGGCGCTGGTCTGGCAGGACGAGGCCGGCACGACGTGGCTCTCCTACAATGATCCGGCCTATCTGGCCCATCGCCACGGGCTCGGCGAATCCGCCAACGGCCCCGTCAACGCCATGTCGGGAGCGCTGAAGGCAATCACGGGCAAGGCAACCACGCTGCCCTGACAGCGCGGAACGCAAAAACGAGGAGCAAACACCATGATGCTGGACAGGCGTGCATTTTCCACCGCTCTCGTGGCTGCGGCTGCAGCTTCGTTGCTGCCCGCAACACGCGGCATCGCCGCCTCCCCCGTGAAGGCGCGCAACATCGTGCTCGTGCACGGGCTGTTTGCCGACGGCTCGTGCTGGACCGAGGTGATCGCGCGATTGCAGGCGAAGGGGTTCAACGCAACGGCCGTGCAAAACCCGCTGACGAAATTGCCTGAGGCGGTGGCCTCCGCCGAACGCGTGCTGGCGCGGCAGGATGGCCCGACGGTGCTGGTCGGTCATTCCTTCTCCGGAATGATCGTGACCGAGGCCGGCGTGCATCCGAACGTCTCGGCGCTGGTCTATGTGGCGGCGCGGGCGCCTGACGCCGGCGAGGATTACGCCGCACTCGCCAAGACCTATCCGACGCCGCCGGCGTCGGCCGGCATCGTCTTTGATGGCGACGAAGGCCGTCTTTCCGAAGAAGCCTTCCTGCGTGATTTCGCGGGCGATCTGCCGGAAGCGAAAGCCAAGGTGCTCTATGCGGTGCAGGAGCCGTTCCACAAGGCGCTGCTCACCGGCAAGACCACCAACGCCGCCTGGCGGTCGAAGCCGAGCTATTACGCAGTCTCGACCGAAGACCGCACCATCAATCCGGACCTCGAGCGCTTCATGGCGAAACGGATGGGCGCCAAGACCATCGAGGTGAAGGCGAGCCATCTCGCCCTGATCTCCCATCCCGACGAAATTGCGGCCCTGATCGTCGAAGCTGCCGGAGGCTGACACCAGACCATGGCCAATACCGACACGATGCAGGCTGCCGTCCTCGACGGTCCGAAACAGCCCTTCAAGGTGATTTCCGTCGAACGGCCGAAGCCCGCGACGGGAGAAGTGCTGGTCCGGATCGCGGCGAGCGGCGTCAATCCGCTCGATACCAAGATCAGGGCCGGCGTCGCCGCCCATGCGCGGCATCCGCTGCCTGGCATCCTCGGGATCGACCTCGCCGGAACGGTGGAAGCGGTCGGAGCCGGCGTCACCTCGTTCCGCGCCGGCGATGAAGTCTACGGCATGACCGGCGGGGTCGGCGGCGTGCAGGGCTCGCTCGCCGAATATGCGGCCGTGGATGCCGCGCTGCTGGCGCGCAAGCCTTCGAACCTGTCGATGCGGGAGGCGGCCGCGTTGCCGCTGATCTTCATCACGGCGTGGGAAGGGCTGGTCGATCGCGCCCGCGTGCAGGCGGGTCAGAACGTGCTGATCCATGGCGGCGCCGGCGGCGTCGGCCATGTCGCCGTCCAGCTGGCGCGCTCGGTGGGCGCAAAGGTGTTTGCGACCGGCTCGGCCAAGAGCCTTGCCTATATCGAACAGCTGGGTGCAACCGCGATCGACTACGACAAGACCTCCGTCGAGCAATACGTAGCCGAGCACACCGGGGCTAGGGGATTTGACCTCGTCTACGACAACGTCGGCGGCGCGACGCTTGATGCCTCCTTCAACGCAGTCAAGCGCTTCGGCCATGTCGTGAGCGCGCTCGGCTGGGGAACCCATGCGCTGGCGCCATTGTCCTTCCGCGGCGGGACCTATTCCGGGGTGTTCACACTGCTGCCGCTCTTGAACGGCGAAGGCCGCGCGCATCACGGCGAGATCATGCGCGAGGCCACCCGTCTTGCCGAAGCCGGCCAGTTGCGCCCTCGGCTCGACCCGCGGCGTTTCAATCTGTCCAATGTCGGCGACGCGCATGCGGCGATAGAGGATCGGTCCGCTCAAGGCAAAATTGTCGTCGACATCGGCGAATAAATTCATCTCCGCTAAGAGTCGAATTTGAAGCTGATGGCGCCACAGGCGGTGTCGGTTGATCTCAATCAACGTGAGACAAAACGAACTCGGTAGGCTCATTAAAAATTGACCACGGAGTTCCAGATGTCGACAGGATTGATCTCTTCGGCCGGGCGCGGCGTCGTATGCGCATTGATCGCGGCGCTGGTCCTCGCCACGCCGAATTCGCCGACCATAGCGGCTCCCGCAGCGAGAAGCCCGACAGCAGTCGCATTGGGTGGCGCCACGGATTTCAGTGCCGCCCGCCGCCACCGGCACTATCATCGAGGGTCGAATGCCGCCGGGGCGGCTTTCGCCGGGCTCGCATTCGGGATGATCGCAGGCGCGATAGCGGCTCAACAACGGCGAGACTACTATGAGAACTATGGCTATTACTATGGTCCGAGGTACTATTACGGGCCTGTCTATCAGCCATACTACTATGGACCTCGCTACTATTATTCCCCCTACTAGCCGGTGGTGCCATTCGCCTCATCGCCGCTGGTTATAGACGTCGAAGCAGACGGCACCCAGCAGCACCAGGCCCTTGATCACCTGCTGGTAGTCGATGCCGATGCCCAGGATCGACATGCCGTTGTTCATCACGCCCATGATCATGGCGCCGACCACCGCGCCGCCGACCCGTCCCACCCCGCCATAGGCCGACGCGCCGCCGATGAAGCAGGCGGCAATGACGTCAAGCTCGAAACCGGTGCCCGCCTTCGGCGTCGCCGTGTTGAGGCGCGCGGCGAAGACGAGGCCCGCGAGCGCTGCGAGGACGCCCATGTTGACGAAGGTGAAGAAGGTCAGCCGCTCGGTCTTGATGCCCGACAGTTTGGCGGCCTTGGCATTGCCGCCGACGGCATAGATCTGCCGGCCGATCACCGTCCGCCGCGTCACGAAGCCATAGAGCGCGATCAGCGCGGCCATGATGACCAGCACGTTCGGGAAGCCGCGATAGGAGGCGATCAGATAAGTGAAGTAGAGCACGACGCCCGCCAGCGCGACGCTCTTGGCAAAGAAAAGCGCGTATGGCTCGACATCGATGCCGTGCAAGGCTTCGCGCGCGCGGCCCTTGGCGCTGGCATAGACCAGCGCGAAGGCCAGCACTACCCCGATCAGGAGCGAGGTCGGATGGACAGTGCCGATATCGGGCAACACCTCCGCGATGAAGCCCGAGGACAATTTTTGGAAGGTCGGCGGAAACGGCCCGACCGACTGGCCCTGCAGCACCGCGAGCGCGAGCCCCTTGAACACCAGCATGCCCGCCAGCGTGACGATGAAGGAAGGAATGCCGAAATAGGCCACCCAATAGCCCTGCGCCGCGCCGATCGCCGCCCCCACCATCAGGCAGGCGATCACCGCAAGCGGAAAGTCGATGTGAAAGCGCACCATCAGCACGGCCGCGACCGCGCCGATGAACCCCGCGACCGAACCGACCGAGAGATCGATATGGCCGGTGACGATCACGAGCAGCATGCCGAGCGCCATGATGACGATGTAGCTGTTCTGCAGCACGAGATTGGTGAGGTTGAGCGGCTGCAGCAGCGTGCCCTCGGTCACGACCTGGAAGAACAGCATGATCGCGAGCAGCGACAGCAGCATGCCGTAATTGCGCAAATTGTTCCTGATGAAGCCGCCCGCCTTGCGCTCTTCCGGGAGTGACACCGACTTGTCGGTCATGACTGCAGTTCTCCCACGCGCGTCCCGCTCCCCTGCGCGCTGGCCTTTAGCCGCTCATTGCGCATGATTGCGCGCATGATCTTTTCCTGCGTCGCCTCGCCCCTCGCGAACTCGCCGACAAAAGCGCCGTCATTCATGACATAGATCCGGTCGCAGATGCCGAGCAGCTCGGCCATTTCCGACGAGATCACCACGACGCCCTTGCCGGCCTCGGCCAGTCCATTGATGATCGTATAGATCTCGTATTTGGCGCCGACATCGATGCCGCGGGTTGGCTCGTCAAGGATCAGGACTTTTGGGTCCGTCATCAGCCATTTCGAGAGCACGACCTTCTGCTGGTTGCCGCCGGAAAGTTGACCTGCTTCCTGATAGACGTCCTGGCTGCGGATGCGCATGCGGTTGCGGTAGTCGCTCGCGGCTTTCAGCTCGGCGATATCGTCGATCACCCCATGCGAGGAGACCTGCGTGAGGCTGGCAAGCGTGATGTTCTTTCTGATGTCGTCGGCCAGAATCAGCCCGAGCTGCTTGCGGTCCTCGGTGACATAGGCGAGCCCGGCGTCGATCGCCGCGGAAACGCTGGAAAGGTCGACGTCGCGGCCATCGAGGCGGACGCGGCCGCGGATGTTCTTGCCCCAGGCGCGGCCGAACAGGCTCATGGCGAATTCGGTGCGGCCGGCACCCATCAGCCCGGCGATGCCGACCACCTCCCCGCGCCGAACCTGGAAATCGACGTTCTTGATCGCCTGCCGCTCGGGATGCAGCGGATGCTGCACCGACCAGTTTTCCACCACCAGCACGGGCTCGCGGATTTTCGCCTGACGCTCGGGAAAACGATGCGCGAGGTCGCGGTCGACCATGCTGCGGATGATGCGGTCTTCCTCGACCGGCTCGGTCCGGCAGTCGATCGAGTCCACCGTGCGGCCGTCCCGCAGCACAGTGATGCGGTCGGCAACCCTGGCGACCTCGTTAAGCTTGTGCGAGATCAGGATCGAGGCGATGCCCTGCTCGCGGAAAGCAATCAGCCGCTCGAGCAGCGCGGCGCTGTCGGCCTCGTTGAGGCTGGCGGTGGGCTCGTCAAGAATGAGCAGCCGCACCTTCTTGGACAGCGCCTTGGCGATCTCGACCAGCTGCTGCTTGCCGACGCCGAGATCGGTGATCAGCGTGTCCGGCGACTCGCGCACGCCGACCTGCGCCAGCAGCTCCCGCGTGCGCCGGTAAACCTCCTCGCGGTCGATCACGCCTGCCCGCGACGGCGGATGCGAGAGAAAGACGTTTTCCGCAATCGACATCAGCGGGATCAGCGCCAGCTCCTGGTGGATGATGATGATCCCGAGCCGTTCGGTGTCGTTGATGTCGCGGAAGCGCCGCTCCTCGCCGTCGTAGACGATGGTGCCCTCGTAGCTGCCGGCCGGATAGACGCCGCTCAGGACCTTCATCAGCGTCGACTTGCCGGCGCCGTTCTCGCCGACAAGGGCGTGGATCTGGCCGGCCTCCACGGTGAAATTGACGTCGCGCAGCGCGCGCACGCCGGCAAAGCTCTTGCTGACGCCGCGCATCTCCAGCATTGCCGTCATTGCATTGGTCCCGCGGAACCGGCAGGCGCGAGGGGCGCCTGCCGGAAGTGCTTCGCTCAGTCGAATTGCGAGCGCTTATAGTAGCCGGAGTCAACCAAAACCTTCTCCCAGTTGCCCTTGTCGACCACGACGGGCTTAAGCAGGTAGGACGGCACGACCTTGACGCCGTTGTTGTAGGTCTTGGTGTCGTTGACCTCGACCTGCTTGCCGTTCAGCGCCGCGTCGACCATGGAGGCTGCGACCTTGGCGAGGTCGCGGGTGTCCTTGAAGATGGTCGAATACTGGTCGCCGCGCAGGATCGCCTTGATCGAGGGAACCTCCGCGTCCTGCCCGCTGACCACGGGCATCGGCAGATCGGCGCTGCCGTAGCCGACGCCCTTCAGCGAGGAGATGATGCCGATCGACAGCCCGTCATAGGGCGAGAGCACGGCATCGACATGCTTCTTGCCGTAATAGGCCGAGAGCAAATTATCCATACGCGCCTGCGCGGTCGCGCCGTCCCAGCGCAGGGTTGCGACCTTGTCCATGCCCATCTGGCCGCTGGCCACCACAAGCCTGCCGCTGTCGATGTAGGGTTTCAGCACCGACATCGAGCCGTTGTAGAAGAAGTAGGCGTTGTTGTCGTCGGGCGAGCCGCCGAATAGCTCGATGTTGAAGGGCCCCTTGCCTTCCTTCAGGCCGAGCTTCTGCTCGATCGACTGTGCCTGCAGCACGCCGACCTGGAAATTGTCGAAGGTCGCGTAATAGTCGACGTTTGGCGTGTCGCGGATCAGCCGGTCATAGGCGATCACGGTGACGCCCTTGGCCTTGGCCTGCTTCAGCACGTCGGAGAGCGTGGTGCCGTCGATCGCCGCGATCACCAGCGCCTTGACGCCCTTGGTCACCATGTTCTCGACCTGCGAAAGCTGGTTCGGAATGTCGTCCTCGGCATATTGCAGGTCGGCGCGGTAGCCCTTCTCCTTCAGCGACTTGACCATGTTGTTGCCGTCGTCGATCCAGCGCGCGGAGGATTTGGTCGGCATGGCGATGCCGATGGTGCCCTTGTCCTGGGCCACCGCGCCTGATGGTGCGGCCGCGACGGCCGCGAGCGCCAGCGCGATGATCATGGTCTTCAGTCTGAGCATGCTTCACTCCCTTCGAGTAGCAGAACGTTTTTTGTTGGCGTTGAGATTGGCACAACTGGGCGGGCGCCCGTGTGGCAGCGCTGATTTTTTTGGGAAGTCGCGCCGGCGTCCCGGCACGGCGAGGCCGCCACGTCGCGGACAATTCACCCGCGCATCGTCACGGGATCGGCCAAAGGGAACGCAAAAGCACGTTGAGAAATCATAGGTTGCGCTCTCCCCACCTGCTGTTCGGCGCCCGCCCGCCGCCCTGCGGTTTGATGGCGCCCGCCCGCCCGTTGGCGGGCGGCCGATCCAACTATTCCACGGAAGACCGAACCCGACTAGTCATATTATTTGACTATTTGGTTCCGGGTTCAGATTGGCGCTCCAGCGTGTTGACTTGGCAGCGGATTATTGGGCGCCGGCCACGGACTCGCCTTCTCGCGGCGCTGTCGCGCCCAAGTTTTTGCAGATTGAAGCCCCCGAAGAGGGCACCGGGAATGCCGGCGCTGCGATCACACCCACAGCCTCGCGCGGGAGTTGAAAGAATCGCACGACAGTCGTGACGCGCCGGAAACGGAGACAGACCGGCCGCGTACGTGTACTCATCAACTCCACATATTCAGACGGCTCGACCAATTCATTACGCAGTTATTTTGGAGAATTGCTCATGTCGGACAAGACACCGCCGGCGTCACAACAGAGCCTGCCGCCGCACATACAATTGATTCAGATGGGCCGGGCCCACATCGTTTCACGAACGGTCTACGCCGCCGCCAAGCTGGAGCTGGCGGATCATCTCGCGTCCGCGCCGAAGAGCGCAGCCGAGCTCGCCGGTGCCATGGGCGTGCATGCACGATCGTTGCAGCGATTGATGCGCACCCTGGCCAGCCTGGGCATATTGGCCGAGCAATCGGAGCAGCGTTTTGCCCTGACCACCCTTGGTGAGGCGTTGAAGACCGGCGCTCCGGGGTCGGCAAGATCGGCCGTGATTTATGCAGGCAACCCTGCGGCCCATAGTGGCTGGGATCATATCGTCTACTCCGTTCAGACGGGCAGAACCGGCTTTGAGAAAGCGCAGGGCATGATGTTGTTCGACTACCTCGCACAACATCACGACGAAGCGTCACTTTTCAGCGAGATGATGGTGGGTATCCATAGCCAGGAGCCGCCGGCTGTATCCGCAGCTTACGATTTTTCGGTTTTCAGGACCATCATCGATGTTGGCGGCGCGACGGGCAACATGCTGGCAACGATCCTTGCCGATCATGCGGGGCCGCGCGGCATATTGTTCGACCGGCCGCATGTCGTAAAGGACGCGCCGGCGCTGCTCGCGGCCAGGGGCGTCAGCGATCGGGTGACGATCGAACCCGGAGATTTTTTCCAGAGTGTCCCCGCCGGCGCGGATGCCTACATCCTTTCTCATATCATCCACGACTGGAACGAGGATCAGTGCCTTGCGATCCTTGGCCACATCCGTAAGGCCATCAATCCGTCCGGACGTTTGCTGATCGTCGAAATGGTGCTGGCAGCCGGCGACGCGCCGCATCCCGGAAAAATACTCGACATGGTGATGCTTGCACAAACCGGGGGAGAAGAACGTTCCGAAGCCGAGTATGGGGTTCTTCTCGCCAAGGCCGGCTTCCGCCTCACGCGGGTCGTGCCGACCCATTCAGCGGCGAGCATCGTGGAAGCCGTGGTCGCTTGAGCGCAACGTTTTACGCTTGCCCTGAACGGCGCCCTCGCCGATGATCGCGCCAACAAGAAACAAGAGAAGTTGCCAGGAGGATGCCACGATGACCGCCTTGCGTTGGATTTTCGCAAGCCTGTTGCTGTTGACCGGCGCGGCGCCATCATTGGCGGAAGGGTATCCGACCCGGCCCGTGCGCGTGGTCGTCGGCTTCCCAGCCGGAGGCCCGACCGACGTCATCGCGCGCCTGGTGGCGCAAAAACTTGCCGACAGTCTCGGCCAGCAGTTCGTCGTCGAGAACATCCCCGGCGCGGGCAGCAATACCGCCTCCGGTCAGGTCGCGCGCGCCACTCCCGACGGCTACACCATCATGGCGATCAGTACGGGCTTCATGGTCAACCCCAGCCTTTACGCCAAGGTGCCGTACGATCCGGTCAAGGATTTCACGGCCGTGACACTGGTCGCGGCTTCGCCAAACGTGGTGGTGGTCAACCCACAGGTCCCCGCCAGGACGCTACCCGAGCTCGTGCAGCTGATCCGGGACAATCCCGGCAAATACAGCTATGCCGGCCCCGGCGTCGGTTCGACGCCGCATCTCGGCGGCGAACTGTTTCGCCTGACCTACAAGCTCGACCTGGTTCATATCCCCTTCACCGGCGCGGCGCCTGCCGTGCAGGCGACCATCGGCGGCCACACCCCCATCGCCTTCACCGCGTTGCCGTCCTCGCTTTCGGCGATACAGGCCGGTCAGGTGCGCGCGATCGCCCTCGCCGCGACGGAGCGCGCCGAACAGATACCTGACGTGCCGACCTTCGCCGAACAGGGCGTGAAGGATCAGGAAGCCGATACGCTGACCGGCATCGTGGCGCCGGCCGGTACGCCGAAAGAGATCGTTGAGCTGCTTGCGCGCGAGATCGCCAGGAGCGTTGCAAAGCCCGACGTCAGGGAGCGGCTCGCGGCGCTGGGTTTCAAGCCGGTCGCCAATACGCCCGACGAATTCACCGCGCGCATCAAGCTGGAGATCGACAAGTGGGGCAAGGTCGTGCGCGACGCCAATCTCAGGATCGAATGACCGGTCCGGAGGTCGTCAGCCCGCGGCTGCAGCCTCGTGCGCGGCCATGAACTGCGCTTCAAACTCGCGAGGTGGCATAGGCCTGCCGAAGAAATAGCCCTGACCTTCCTCGCATCCCATGGTGACGAGCAGGTCGGCGATCGCACGGCTTTCGATGCCTTCGGCGATGACAGACAGGCCGAGCTGCCGGCTGAGCCCGACGGTCGAGCTGACGATTGCCGCATCGTCAGAGTCCGTGAGCAGGTTGAGCACGAACGACCGGTCGATCTTCAACCCGTCGAGCGGAAACTTCTTGAGGTAGGTGAGGCTGGCGTAGCCGGTGCCGAAATCGTCGAACACGAGGCGGACGCCGAGCTGCTGGATCCTGCGGAAGAGGTCGAGCACCCTCTCCTCATCGCGCAGCAGGATATCCTCGGTGACCTCCAGCTCCAGCAGCGAGGGCGAAAGCCCGGTGGCGTCGAGCACCTCGGCAACCGATTTGGCGAGATCGCCGGAATGCAGTTGCGAAGGCGAGAGATTGACGCCGACGCGCACGCCACGTCCGGCCAGCTCCCATTGGCGCGCCTGCCGGCACGCCGTCTCCAGAACCCAGCCGGAGATGCGTTCGGAAATCGAGGAGGTGTTGACGACAGGCATGAACATGCCCGGCGAAATCAGGCCGCGTTCCGGATGGCGCCAGCGGATCAGCGCTTCCGCGCCGATCAGGCTGCCATCCACCAGCCGGACCTGGGGCTGATAGAACAGCTCGAACTCGCCGCGATCGACGGCGCGCGAAAGCTCGGCCTCCAGCGTCAAGCGCGCCTCGAGTTCCTCACGGATCGCGCCCTCGAACATGACGTGGCCGCCGCGCCGCGCCGCCTTGGCGCGCGAAAGCGCCAGATGGCCATTGCTCAGGAGCTCATCCGCGTTGCCGCCGTCCTGCGGATACACGGCGACGCCGATGCTGACCTTGATGCGGTGTTCGCGTCCATCCGCCGAGACCGGCCGCTCGAAGGCGCGCGCGACGCGCTCGGCAAACTGTGCGGCCATTTCCGGAAATGCCGTGCAGGGTGTCGCGATCGCGAATTCATCGCCGCTTAAGCGGGCGACCAGGCCTTCGCTCCCGGCCTCCCCCACCAGCCGCTCCGCGACCGCGCGCAGCACGAGGTCGCCAAGGGAATGGCCGAGCAAATCGTTGATCTGCTGAAAGCCATCGAGGCCGAGCACCAGCAGCGCAACCTCGCCGGAGGCTTTCTCCGCGCTGGAAATCATCGCCGAAAGCCCGGCGTGAAGGGTGTTGCGGTTGGCGATCCCGGTCAGCGAGTCGTATTCCGCGAGATAACGGATGCGTTCAGCCTCGCGCTTGCGCACCGAGATGTCGCGCAGTACCGCGCCATACTGAAAACCCTCGGTGCCCTGCCAGCCGGAGAAAGATGCCTCGACCGGAAACACCTCGCCGTTCTTGCGCTGTCCCTCGAACTCCACCACCGCGCCGCCAGACTGCCGCAACGCGTCGCGGATCGAGAATGGGCCGGGCGCACCGGCCACACCGGCGGCACAGACGACGTCGAACGGCTTCCCTGCGATTTCCTCCGCGTCATAACCGAAGATCGCCTCGGCGCCGGGATTCCAGACCGTGATCAGACCGTCCTGATCGGTGCAAACCAGCCCGTCGCCGAGCGACATCGCGATCCGCTGAAACCGGCTCTCCGCGATACGGCCGAGCACGCCGCGAAAATCGATTTCATCGAGCGCAATCGCGGCCAGATACACCACGATCGTGATGTGCCACAGCGAGGTGTCGAGAACGAGCGGGAAAAAGGCCTGCAACAGGATGGCGATCAGCTCGGCGGCAAATGCCATGCCGAGCAGGACCAACGCCCGGCGGCCCGCAGGCAGCCGGCGCCAGGCGAACATCATGACGAGCGCGATGACGCCAATTCCGGCCAGCGTCACGACATCCGATGTCCAGTGAAGCGTGCGGTTCTGCAGCATCAACTCGGCGGCGAGGATCTGCAGCACGGGACCGGAAACGATGCCGCCGTTCGGAATGCTGAAGCGGTCGCCGAGCTCGAGCGCGGTGCCGCCGATGACGACCTTCTTGTCCTTCAGCCGTTGGAGGGTCGCCGGATCGCCCTGCAGCACGTCGATATAGGAGACCTTCGGCACCGAGGCGGCGCGGATGCTGAAGTCGATCAGGAAGGGAGCGTCCTTGCTGTTGTGTATTCCGGCCAGCACGGCGGCCATGGAAGGAAGGAACTCGCCGTCCAGCTTCTCGCCGAATGGATATTGCCGCACCCTGCCGTCCGGCTCGACCGCGACATTGACGACCGCCGTCCAGGACTCGCCGGCAAACGGTTTCAGCGGCCGGTTGATGTGGATCGCGGCTGGATCCGCTCCCGGCTGCTTGAACGCGGGCAGCAGGACGGACCCGGAGGCGTCCTGCAGGGCCGCGGCAAATTCCCGATCGGATGCGGCATCCGACGGCGCGCTGAAATCGACGTCGAAGGCGATATCTCGAACGCCCGCCTTCTCAAGTTGCCGGATCAGATCGGCGTGCAGCCGCCGCGGCCAGGGCCAGACGCCGACCTTCTCGATCGAGGGGGCGTCGATCGCGACGACCAAGATGTCGCCGCCGGCCTCTCGGTGCAGCGAGGCGAAGCGCAGATCGGCGAGCGCATTGCGCAAGGCGTCGTGCCAGCCCGACACCAGCACCATCGCCAGCGCGATCACCACCAGAATATGCGGCCGATAATGTTTCAACTCGCTCCCCCGCGCATCCCGCGTCCCCGCGAAATGCGCCCCCTCTCGATCCCAATCAGCGGCACTCAGTGTTTGGCGTTGCCGTTGCCATTGCCGTTGCCGACCCCGCCGTTTCCGTTGCCGTTCCCGTTGCCGTTGTTGCCGTTTCCGTTATTGGCCTTACCGTTACCCGTCGCGCCGTTGACGATGCCGCCCGCTCCGCCAGCCACATCGCTTGCGGCGGCGGTCACCGTTGCCGCCGTCGCTGCGGCGGCGGACGTGGTCGTTGCAACGGTGGAAGCGGTGCCGCCGCTGGCCAACGAATTGCTGTTGGAGCCGGTCTGGCCGAGCGCGCTCGCGGTGCTGACGCTCGACTTGCTGTCGCTCCACACCGTGTCCTTGGCCGCGTCCCTGGAAGCGTTTCTGGCCTGGCCCGGCGTCAGCGCGCCATGCGCGAGGCCGTGGGTGGCCTTGTGGACGTTCAGCTGGACTTCGCCAAGCGCGGTCGACAGGTGAATGACGTTCTTGCCGGCCGGCTTGTTCACGGCAGAGGCCTGCTGCTGCGCCGGCGCGCTCGCCATCTTGCCAGAAGATGCATTGGTGGGTGCCAGCGCGTGAATGACCTTGCCATCACCGACATGCGGCGCCGGGAGGCCACCCTTGGGAACCGGGATGCGCTCGATCGAGGACGCGCGCGGCTTGCCTTGCTCGATCGGATTGAAGGTGCCGGATCCGCTCAGCGACAGGCCGCCCTTGCCGTTGGCAAAACTCGTCGCGACCTGGCCGGGCTTGATCAGCGCGATCTGGCCGGACTTGAAATCGGAAACTTCGACCTGCCCGCGCTTCACATCGACGCTGGTGCTCGCGGCATTGACCGTGACGGAGAACTGCGTGCCCTTGACCACGGCGGCGAGATAAGGCGTTTCGACCTCGAAATGCTTGACGTTCTTCCTTTCGACTTCGAGCAGGATCGAGCCGGCCCGCTGGAGGATCGTCGTCGACAACCCGTCCTTCTTCTCCGTGGGCACGCCGATCATCGAATTCGGCGCGATCAGGATCGTCTCCTCGCCGCGCACCAGGAGCACGCGGCCGTTGCGTCCGGTCCGGATCGTGTCGCCGGGTTTGAGCGTATCTTCCTGCTTCAGCGAAACTGGCTGCGCACCGGTCGTGGCGATCCATACCTCGCCGGAGGATTTGCTGACCGACCAGACGCCGTCGTCAGCCGCCATTGCGCTCGCGCTTCCAGCCAGAACGAACGCTATCGCCACAATGTGGCGCATTCCCCTTGCCGAGAGCATGCTTTTCCTCAGTTGCCCCGCCGTCGTACCGAGGATTAGCGGAAATGTTTCAAGATAGGATTAGTGCAACCCACGCTATGCCGGACCGCCGGATTAACCGTTCATTGACCATAAAAATTTACAAAACGTTATGTGGTCGACGTTCATCCGCGCGTTCACGGAGTGCCCCCAGTGGAACTACGGGGGCACGAACGCGCGCGCGTCGGTGGCAACCCACCCGGTTACCCTTTTTCTCACCCTCGCCTGTTTCGCTCTGCTGCTCGCAGCGGTGCGACCGGCTGGCGCACACCAGGCAAACCCCGGCTACGATCCAAGGCAAACCGAAAAACAATTTGACGATCAGCAATCCGACCAGGGGCGTCCGGTGCGGTCGCCGTTACGCATGCCGCAAGCGGCGCGGCCCGAGATCACGGCGGACAGCAAGCCGCTGTTCGTGCTTCGCGGCGTCAGCCTGAGCGGCGCCTCGGCAGTGCCGCGCGACCGACTGGCCGCGACCTATCAACCCTATCTCGGCAGGAGGGTGTCGCAGGCGGACCTTGTCGCGATCGCGCAAGCGATCAGCGATCTCTATCGCGCAGCCGGCTTTCACCTGAGCCGCGCGATCATTCCGCCGCAGGACATCGCCGACGGCCGCGTCCGCATCCAGGTGATCGAAGGGGCCATCACGGAAGCGTCGCTGAAGGGCGATGGCGCCGAGCAGTTCGGTATCAGGCCGCTGCTCGATCCGGTGCTCGCGGAATATCCGTCGCGGCTCGTGACGCTGGAGCGCCAGCTCTTGCTGGTCAACAGCTGGCCCGGCGTGCGTATCCTTGACTCCGCGCTCGAGGAGATCGGCGGCCCGACCGGCCGCTTCCGCCTCGTCGTCTACCTCAAGACCTGGCAAATCTACACCTGGGCCGGTCTGGATAATCTCGGCTCGGCTTCGGTCGGCCCCTGGCAGACCTACGCCACCGGCGCGTTCAACTCCTATCTGCTGCCGGGCGATACGCTCGTGCTCAATCTCTCGACCATCGCCAACGATCCGCGCCAGCTCGGCTTTGGCCGGCTGTACTACGATACGCCCGTCGGCACCGACGGCATCCGGCTCGGCGCCTCGGCGCTCTACAGCGAGGTTCATCCGGGCGACTGGCGGCGTCTCACCAGCGACAACACAAGGACGAAGTCGTTCGAAATCCACGGCAGCATCGTCCCCGTGCAATCGCAGCGGCAGAGCCTCGTGCTGACCGCAGCAGCCGGATTCAGCAGCGTCTCGGAGCGCGACATGTTCGGCCCGATCTACGATGACCACATCCGCACCCTGAGCCTCACGTCGGACTATCGGCTGCAGGATGCTTTTGGCGGACTCAATTATGCGACCATGACCTACCGCCAGGGCCTCGACATCTTCGGCGCCTCGCAATTCGGCGACGATTTCGTCTCACGCGATGGCGCGTCACCAAGCTTCTCGGTACTCGACTTCTATTTCACACGCTACCAGCAACTGTTTGGCAACTTCTCGGCCAAGATCGCGATGGCGAGCCAGACCGCGTCGGGCCCGCTCTACACCTCGCAGCAATTCTATCTTGGCGGCGCGGCCTTCGGGCGCGGCTATGGCGCGGCCGAGATAAGTGCCGACAACGGGCTTGCCGGCTCGTTCGAGCTGCGCTTCGACCAGCGGCCGAATTTCCGGTACCTCGGCGGCTATCAGTTCTATGGCTTCGTCGACGCCGGCGCGGTCTGGAACGACGGCTACCGGATCGGCGACGGCCTTGCGCTTACTTCCGCCGGCGGCGGAATCCGTTTCTTCTTCTGGGACGATTTCCAGGCCGACATCGGCGTCGCGTTTCCGCTCAGTTACCGCGCGCCGGACAATTCGACACGCAGCGCGCGGCTGCTGTTCTCGGTGTCCAATGCCCTCAAACTCTGTCCAGCGCGGGGACAGGGAAGCTGTCTATGACAAACTGTCCTGCCGGAACTGCCGGGCCCGGTTGACGCGCGGCGGCGCGGGCATTTGAATGCGAAAGTCCGCCACGAAGAGCCGCGGCGAAGCGAAATGGGCGGAAACAATGGTCGATGCACGTGTCGGGCTTGCGCTCGTGATAGCGGTTCTTGCGTTGGCTCCTCCCGCGCGGGCCGCCACCTTCGTCGGTGATCCGAAGGCTGTTTGTAACGGTCTTGCCGGAGGCGCGGGCGGCGCGGTGCAGATCAATTCCGCGGCGCTGCAGTCCGCCTCGCCGCTTGCTGTCGCCGAGCGCGCGCCGACGCCGTCCACGCGAATCTCACCGGCCAACCCGGCCTTCTGCAAGATGCTCGGCCATATCGATCCCACCGATCCCAAGGCGCCGCCGATCAGGTTCGAGGTCAACCTGCCGCTCGATTGGAACGGCCGCTCGCTGCAATATGGCGGCGGCGGCTTCAACGGCACGCTGATCACCGGGCTTGGCCTGCCGCCCGCCTCCCCCTACAACAAGCCTTCGCCGCTGGCGCGCGGCTTCGTCACCTATGGCACGGACTCCGGCCACGAAACGAAGACCGGCGAGCCACCGCAGCTTTTCGCCCTCAACGACGAGGCCTTCGAGAATTTTGCGCACAAGTCCTACAAGAAGGTGCGCGATGCCGCCCGTGCGCTCATGGTGCGCGCCTACGGCAAACCGCCGGAGAAAATGTATTTCATGGGATCGTCGGAGGGCGGCCGCGAAGGGCTGACCATGGCGCAGCGTTACCCCGAGGATTTCGACGGCATCTTCGCGCGCGTTCCCGTCATCAACTGGGTTGGCCTGCAACATGCCGGCACGCGTGCCGGGATAGCGACCATGGGCGACGGCTGGATCCGCCCGGCGCAGGTCAAGCTTGTCGCGGACGCCGTGTTGAAGGCTTGCGACAAGGCTGATGGCGTCGAGGATCTCGTGGTCGAGGATGCGGTCGGCTGCAAGGCGGCGTTCAAGCCGGAGACGCTGCGCTGCGCCGAGGGCCAGAGCGGCGACGAGTGCCTCACCAACGCACAGATCAACGCGATCAACACGCTGCATTCGCCCTACAAGTTCAGTTTTGCGATGGCCAACGGGCTTGACGACTATCCGGGCTGGGGCGTGTCGGGCGAGGACACGCCGTCCTTCGGCCCGACCGGCGGCTGGCTATCCTGGTGGCTCGGCAAGGCCGCACCCGCCCAGCCGCCGTTGCCGATTAACGGCATCGCCTGGGTCTACGGCGCCGGCGGCATCCAGTATGTGTTCGCGCGTGATCCCAAGCTCGACGTCACCAGATACAAGCCGGAGGATTACAAGGACAGAGTCCTCGCCGTCTCGGCGCTGATGGATTCGACCGATCCGGATTTGAGCCGCTTTCGCGCACGCGGCGGCAGGCTGATCATGCTCGAGCACATGTCCGACTATGCTCAAAGCCCCTATGCCGGCATCCGCTATTTCGAGAGCGTCCAGCGCAAGCTCGGCAAGGCAGAGACCGCGGAGTTCGCGCGGCTCTACACCGCGCCCGGCGTCGACCATGTCGGCTCGGGCGCACCCGCCAATGTCGACATGCTGGGCGTGCTGGTCGACTGGGTGGAGAAGGGCCAGGCGCCGGGCGATCTCGAAGTCCTCGAGCAGAAAATCGAGGCGCCGGCATTCGCCACCGTTCGCGCGCTGCCGCTGTGCCAGTGGCCGGCCTGGCCGCACTACAAGTCCGGCCCGGCCCACCTGGCCTCGAGTTTCGCCTGCGCGCCGTGAAGCGTTAGCTCGCCTGCTCCCGCATCGCCAGCGCGGCAGCCTCCGGCGCCGCTGCGGGCGCCTCATCTTTCTCCAGCGCCAGCGGCTTGCCGTGGGTCTCGACGCCGAGCATCGTGAAGGCGAGCCCGATCGCCAAGCCACAGGCCGCGAGGAATAGGAAGGCCGGCGTTACCGCCTCGATCGTCGCCTTCGGCGTGATCAGGTTGGTGGCGCCCGCGATCAGCGCAAGGCACAGGGGGCCTGCGATCTTGCCGACGCCGTTGGCGGCCTGCGCCAGCCCCACGCCGCGCGCGGCGAGCTTCACCGGGAATATTTCCGCGGAGTAAGGCGCGATGTTGGAGAAGCCGCCGTCGAAGAACAGCGCGGCCGGAATCAGCAGCACGATGAAGGCGGGATAGCCGAACAGCGTGCGGTCGAAGAACAGCGCCGCAGCACCGAGCGAGACCGCGATACCATAGCCCATGATCGCGCCGCAGCGCCGCCGCCCGATCCAATGCGGCAGCAACGAAAACGCGGTGCGGCCGAGCATGCCGGTGAGGCTGACGAAGATGAAGAGATGCGCGGCCTGTTGCGGCGGCACGCCCATCAGCAGCGCCACAATCGTGGGGCCCCACAGGAACACGCCGTAATTCGCCGTGCTGGCGCCGAACCAGACGATGACCGTGAGCCAGAACAGCTTTGGCTGCCTGAGCAGGTCGGCGAAGCTCGTTTCCTGGCCATCATTGGCGGCGGCGCCCTTGATCTGCGGCAGTGTTTCCGGCGATACCTTCAGGGCCCGCGCCACGATCCGCCGTGCCTCGGCATTTCGCCCGCGCGACACCAGCCAGCGCACCAACTCCGGCGCGATCAATGCGATCAGCACGGCGGGGATCAGCGGAATGAAGCCGAGCGCCGCAAGCCCGCGCCAGCCGATGCTTTGCAGCATGGTCGCAGCCGTGAGCGAGGCCGTCAGCACGCCGAGCGAAACCGGAATCACGGTCGCGCTGGTGATGATGGTGCGGTGGCGGGTCGGGGTATATTCGACAATCAAGGGCACCGCGGCGGCAGCGGCGGCGCCGACGCCGAAACCGACGACGAAGCGCAAGCCGGCAAACATGATCCAGGCACCGTCGGGATCAGGGAGACCGCGCCGGAGGAAAGCGCGCAGAGGGCAACGCCGGCGACCAGCAGTCGCTTGCGGCCGAAGCGATCGGCGAGCGCGCCCCACATGAGAGAGCCGACGATCGCGCCGACGCCGGCGCTGAGCAGCATGATGGAGGTCTGGCCAAAGGTCAGATGCCATTGCGGCGCCAGCACCGCGACCAGGAAACCGACGATGAAGTAGTCGAAATAATCGAAGACGCTGCTGGCGATTGCCAGCCCCATCGTCGTCCAGTAGCGCGCATTCAGCGGCGCGCCGTCATACAGCGTGACGAGATCCTCCCCTCGATCGGCCATGGTCGTCCTCCTCCGTGATTTTTTGTTGTGATTTGTCCTCTTGCAGAAAGGCACTTACGGCCGCGGCCACCGCCGCGGGGTCTTGCCGTGTGCCGACATGGCCAACACGGGGAATGGTTATGGTCTTTGCATTCGCGATCTCGCGCGCCAGCGACAGCGTGTGCGCGGGCGGAATGAGGCGGTCCTCGGCGCCGACCAGCACCAACGTCGGCGCGGTGATCGTGCCGAGATCGACCGAGATCGGCCGCGGTATGACGGCGCCGCGGCGGGCTTTCTGTTCGTCCGTCCGCTTGTTGCCGGTAAAGATCGATGACGCGTCCGGATGAGCCGCGAGATAGTCGCGGGTGAAGAAATATTCGGCGAATTCGCGAGCCGACGCCGGCAGGCGGCTGCGCAGCTCCGCAAATCTCGGAAAATCCGGGTTGATCGAGGGCAGCGCCGCACCGGGACGGAAGGTGCTCGACAACACCAAGCGGTCGATACGCTCCGGATGACGCGCGGCCAGAACCTGCGCAATCACGCCGCCGAACGAGGTGCCGAACACATGGGCGCGCTTGTAGCCGAGCGCAGCGATTAACGCCGCCGCGTCATCGGCCAGCTCTTCGAAGCCATAGGATGCCGGTGGATTTGTCGTGCCGCCGGAATCGCGCTGGTCATAGGCGATGACGGTGAAATCGTCCGCAAGCAGCGGAGCGAACGCGTCGAACATGGAATGATCGGCCTCGGCGCCGTGCAGCAGGAGCAGCGGCGGTCCCTTGCCGCTGCGCTTGAGACTGATCGACGTGCCGTTGGCTTCTATTGTTTCCATCAGTGCAGCACCGTTTGCAGCGCGCCTGCGAGCTCGCGCGCGGGATCGGCGGGGATGTAGGGCATGCGCCAGGCGACATGGCCGTCGGGACGCACCAGCACCGCGCCGCGCAGGCCCATGTGGATGCCGTCATTGGGATGGGCGTTCGGCAGTTTCTGCACGTTGATCGGCAGCCCGGTTTTTTCCGCGACGTCGCGGCCGGCTTCCATCCAGACATCGCCGAGCGGACCGGCGACCACCGTAAAGTCCTTGTCGAACCAGTCGAGCGTCGAATGCTTGCGCGCCATGTCGAGCCAGATGTGCGGGAAGCGGCCCCCCGGCCGGTCGGTCGGCGTGTAGACCCGCGTGAGATGGCCGCCGCGCGGCGTGCCGTCGGGGATCACGGCGCCCTTCTCGTAGGTGAAGCCGAGCGCCTGGCCGATGCTGTGCAGATGATTGTCGAGATCGTTGACCCAGAAGCGGATGCGGTCGTCGTTGCCCGAGCGGAACGCATCATCGAGTCGCCGGAAACGGATCATGTTGCCGAAACTGAAGTCGGCATTGGATTGCGCGACCGGACGCCGCTCGACATCGTAACTGTCGAGCAATTTTTCCGACGCCATGCCGCGCAGGACGTAAACCAGCTTCCAGGCGAGGTTATGCGCGTCCTGCACGCCCGAATTCAGGCCGAAGCCGCCGGTCGGCGGAAATCTGTGGGCGGCGTCGCCGACCAAAAATACCCGCTGCTTGCGGAAATTCGACGCCACCTGCCGGCTCATGCGCCAGATCGAGCGATTCAACAGCGTCACATCAAGATCCGGCACGCCCGTGTGGGCGCGGATGATCTCGATCATCTCCGCATCCGTCCAGGGCCGCGGCCGCTCGTCCTTTTCCTGGCCGATCTGGATGACGGAAAGCCAGCGATCCTTGCCGTTGGTATTGAGGATCACGGCGCGGTTCGGTACGCCGGGCTTCTTGGAATAGATGTGGTAGCCGGACGCCTCGCGCGCCAGCGGAAAGCGAGAGAGATCGCCGCGCCAGTATTCGTTGAGCTGCACCGACAGCGTCGAAGGCCCTTCCATCTCGATGCCGGCATTGCGCCGTGTCTGGCTGCCGGCGCCGTCGCAGGCGAGCAGATATTTGGCGTGCCAATGCTCGGTGCGGCCGGACTCGACCGACCGGATCTCGCAGATCACGCCGTCCTCGACCTCCTCGAAGCCTATGAACTCGGTCGAGAAATGCACCTGCACCTGATTGGAATGCTCGATGACCTTGTAGATCTCCTCTTCGACCGCGTCCTGTGCCACCAGCGACTTCCATGATGGCGTCTGGCCGAGATTGGGCTCGGGGCGGGTTCGGCTGATCTCGCGGCCGGCGATGCTTTCGACCTGGATGAACATGTCGGACTGCTCCTGCAGGCCGCGGTCGCGGATCGCTTGCTCGATCCCCCATTGCCGGAAGATCTCCATGGTGCGGACCCAGCAGCCGCGCGATTTGGGATGATCCGTCGTGGTGGGCGCCTTCTCGACGATGACGGCGTCGATCCCGAAGCGGTCGAGCAGCAGCCCCATCGCGAGCCCGACCGGGCCGCCGCCCACGATGAACACCGATGTCCGGCGCGTTGCGTCCGCGACGCCCATGCGCATTCCCTCCTGTCATTGACTTGCATCAAAGACTGCGCTCTTTTTGATATCTCGCAAGAATATGTTTGATATGATCTCGATCTCTTTTCGAGATGGCGGGGGCAAGCCCATGGATTTACGGCAGCTTCGCTATTTTGTTGCGGTCGCAGAACGCGGCGGCTTCGGCGCTGCGGCAAGCGCGCTCAACGTCGCACAGTCGGCGCTCAGCCGTCACATCAAGCAGCTCGAGCATGACCTCGGCGGCACGCTGCTCGAGCGCGGTGCACGCGGCGTATCGGTGACAGAGTCCGGCAAGGTACTGCTGGCGCGCGGGCGCTGGCTGCTCGGTGCCGTCGATGACATCAAGGCCGAAGTGCGCACCGAAAACCGCGAACCTTCAGGCACGGTACGCCTCGGCGCGCCGTCGAGCCTCGCCGACATCCTCTATGCGCCGCTTGCAGAGAATCTTCGTCGAGCGTTTTCCGCGGGTGCGGCTCGAATTGAGCGAGGGCTTGACCGAAGCGATGTGCGATCGCCTGCTCCGCGCCGAACTCGATATCGGCATCGTCACGATGCCGCAGCCGAACGATCATCTCGATTACGAGACGCTGGTGATCGAGCAGGTGTTTTTGATCGGCCCGCCGCGCGATCCGCTCTTACAGAAAGGCAAGCTGACGCGTTGGGAGTTCAACGCCCTGCCCGCGGCGGTGCTGCCGCTCAGCCGCAACCCGTTTCCGGAAGGCGTGCCCTCTTCGCTGCGCGTCGACGGCGCTACGCCGATGAAGCGGATCGCGGCCTCCGGCCTCGGTTATGGCCTGTTGCCGTTCTCCGGCATCCACCAGGAAGTAGCCGCGGGAACCCTGTCGGCCGCGCTGGTGCCATGGCTCCGCGCCGATCGCGTCGTAGCGTTGCCGCGTGGGCGCCCCGTCAGCCGCGCCACGCGCGAGGTTATCGCGGCGCTCAAGGAAATCTGCCGCGACCTGATCCAGAAAGGGATGATCCTGACCGCGCCGGGACGGTTGCAACCCGCGTGGGCCGGCTAAGCGCCCTGCTCGCAGCCCGGAGCCAGCTTTGACATATTGCGATATGATCATATGCTTTGACGTATGGAAAACGGGCGAACGACCATTCGACTGCCTCGCGATCTGCTCAGCCGCGCCAAGCGCAAGGCGACCGCTGAAGGGCGAACGCTCACGTCTGTGATCGCCGATGGCTTGCGAATGGCACTTGCCGACGACCGTAGGCCCATGCGGGCCAAGCGCATCCTGCCGCCCGTGAGCAAGGCCTCCGGCGGATCGTTGCCGGGCATCGACCTAGCGGACTCGCGTCCGCTTCAGGAGAACGACGATATCGAGTACATGCGGGCCTGATGCGCTCCATATGATCCTGTCTGATGGCATATCCTGACCCGCGCGTTTCGGTTCACGCGTAATCGTCATCCCATTGTCATCAAACGCGCCAACAGCTTCCCCCTAAACCATCCGGGGACACGCATGGACTATTTCAAACGCTTCAACTTCCTCTTCGCAGCACCCGTTTTTGACGCCGACGACCTCGAAGGCATCCGCTTCAACCAGATCGTCACCGAGATCGAGCGCTCCGGCTTCGAGGTGGTGCGCGCCCGCAAGCTGGAGGATGCCGAGATCGCGGTGCAGACCGACGCCGCGATCGGCTGCATGGTGGTCGACTGGGGCAAGAAGGGGCTGGAAGGCAAGACCGCGGCGCTGATCAATTTGATGCGCCGCCGCGGTCTCGACTTCCCGATCATCCTGTTGATCCGCCGCAAGCGCTTCGAGGATCTGCCGGTTGAGGTGCTCGATTTCATCGACGGCTATGTGTTCCTCTCCGAAGAGACGCCGCCCTTCATCGCCAAGAACCTGATCAGCCGGCTGAAGCAATATGCGGAGACGCTGAAGACGCCGTTTTTCGGTGCGCTGGTCGACTACGCCGAGGAAGGCAACCAGCTCTGGACCTGCCCGGGCCATAATGGCGGCGTGTTTTATAGCCGAAGCCCGATCGGCCGGGTGTTCGTGGAACATCTTGGAGAGGCCGTGTTCCGCGACGATCTCGACAATTCCGTGCTCGATCTCGGCGATCTCCTCACCCATGAGGGGCCGGCGCTGAAGGCGCAGCAGGAGGCAGCAGCAATCTTCGGCGCGGAAAAGACCTATTTCGTGCTCAACGGCACCTCGACCTCGAACAAGGTCGCGCTCGGCGCGCTCGTCACCGACGGCGATCTCGTGCTGTTCGACCGCAACAACCACAAGGCCGCCCATCACGGCGCGCTGATGCTCGCGGGCGGCATCCCCGTCTATGTGCCGACCGTGCGCAACGCCTGGGGGCTGATCGGCCCGATGCGCTGGGACGCGCTGGATGAGACCGCGCTGCGCGAAGCCATCCGCACCCATCCGCTGGTGAAGGACGCAGAGGCCTGGCAGAAGCCGCGCCCGTTTCGCGTTGCGGTCGTCGAAGAGTGTACCTATGACGGCACCATCCACAGCGCCGAGATGATCCTCTCCCGCATCGGCCATCTCTGCGAATATATCCTGTTCGACGAAGCCTGGGCCGGCTTCATGAAGTTCCATCCGCTCTACGCCGGCCGCTTTGCCATGGGACTGCAAAACCTCGGCCCCGACGCACCCGGCATCATCGCCACCCAATCGACCCACAAGCAGCTCGCGAGCTTCTCACAGGCCTCGCAAATCCACATCAAGGACCGCCACATCAAGGGCCAGAAGCGAAGGATCGAGCACCGCCGCTTCAACGAAAGCTTCATGCAGCACGCCTCGACCTCGCCGTTCTATCCGCTGTTCGCTTCGCTCGACGTCGGCGCGCAGATGATGAAGGGCCGCTCCGGCGAAGTGTTGTGGGACGACACCATCCGGCTCGGTATTGAGCTGCGCAAGAAAATCCGCGCGGTGCGCCGCGAGTTCGAGGAGAAGGAAACGCGGCCCGAGCGGCGCTGGTTCTTCGAACCGTTCGTGCCGGATCGCGTCGCAATCCCCGACGTGGCGCGCGAAGGCGGCGTGCACAACGTCGCCTGGGAGACGATCTCGACCGATTTGCTCGCGACCGATGCCTCCTACTGGCAGCTCTCGCCGGATGCTGCGTGGCACGGCTTTCCCAATCTCGCTTCCGGTTTTGCCATGACCGATCCGAACAAGCTGACGCTGCTGACGCCGGGTTTCGATCCAGCAACCGGGGCCTATGCGGATCACGGCATCCCCGCGCCGATCGTGGCGCAATATCTGCGCGAGAACCGCATTGTGGCGGAGAAGAACGACCTCAACTCGCTGTTGTTCCTGCTCACGCCGGGTGTCGAGGCCAGCAAGGCCGGCACGCTGGTCTCCGGCCTTGTCGCCTTCAAGAAGCTGCATGATGACAATGCGTTACTGGAGGATGCGATCCCTGAATTTTACCGCAGCCGGTCGGCGCGCTACGCGAAAGTCCGGCTGCGAGACCTCTGCGGCGACATGCACCGCTTCTTCCGCGACGCCGATGTCTCGGGCCTGCAGCGCAAGCAGTTCATGCCCGAGCACCTGCCCGACATCGCGCTGTCGCCGCGCGAGGCGGCGCGGCGGCTGATGCGCAACGACGTCGATTATCTGCCGATCGATGCGTTGCAGGGACGTATTGCGACTACGCCCTTCGTGGTCTATCCGCCCGGCATCGCCGCGATCGTGCCGGGCGAGATTTTGAACGAACGCGCGCAGCCGATGATCGATTATCTCAAGATGTTCGAAACCTGCTTCAATACGTTCCCCGGCTTCGACGTCGAAATCCAGGGCGTCTACAAGGAGGTCGATGCGGGCGGCCGCGTCAGGCTCTACACTTACGTGGTCTGCGAATGAGCGCGCTTGCTGAAGACACCAATCCCGAACCTCGCGTCAGCGTGCGGCCGACGCGCGACAGCGACGTCGAGGCGATGCTTGCGATCTACCGCCGCCATATCAGGCGCGGCGTGGAGGAGAGCGTCGCCGACAGCGACACGCCCGAACCCGACGACCTGCGCGACCGGCGCAAGAATTTCCGCAACCACCGCCTGCCGCATCTGGTCGCGACGCTCAACGGCGAGGTCGTGGGCTATGCCTATGTCGTGCTGTTCCGCAAGCGCCCGGCCTATCGCTTCGCGGTCAAGCATTCGATCTATATCCATCACGAGCATCAGGGCCGCGGCGTCGGCCGCGTCCTGCTGCAGGAGCTGGTCGATGCCTGCGCTGCCTCCGGCTTCCGCCAGATGATCGGCTATATCGACGCCGACAACGCAGCCTCGCTCGCGCTGCATGAAAAATTCGGCTTTGTCCGCGCCGGACTGCTGCCGGGGGTGGCCTATCGCTTCGGCAAATGGTGCGACACCGTGATGGTGCAGCGCTCGCTGGCGGCAGGCGCCACGGCGCCTCCCTCGCCATCTTCCGTCTTTGGTCGGTGACCGGCTGGCTAGCACCTTCGCCTCGCACAAGCCCTTCCAGCCCGTGGGCGATCAGCGCTTCTTGCGCTCCATGAAACCCTTAACGGCGGCGACCACCGACGGCGCATGAATGCGCTCGCTGAACAGATGTTCTTCCTCGCCCAGCCGGCGCAACAAATCCTCGGTCGGCAATTTCAAGAGCTTCCGCGAGATGGCGACCGCCTCCGGCGGCAGTTCGCAAATCTCGCGGGCGACCTTTTGCGCCTCGATGATGGCGTGTCCGGGCGGGACGACGGCGTTGACGAAGCCGGCCTCGCGGGCTTCCTCCGCGCTCATCGGCCGGCCCATCACCAGCAGCGAGAACGCCTGCTGGTGGCCGGCCATGCGCGGCAAGAGCAGGCTCGAGGCGCCTTCCGGGACGAGGCCGTACTGGATGAAGGGCGACATGAAGGAGGCGGTGGTGCCCGCGATCACATAGTCGCAGTGAAGCACCATGGTCACGCCCATGCCGACGGCGACGCCATCCACGGCGGCAATGATCGGCTTCTTGTTGGTGATCAGCGAGCGCACGAAAATCACTGAGTTTCGTGGCTTGCCCTCTTCGCGCTTGATGCTGGCTTCCTCGACGAAGTCGCCGACGTCGTCGCCGGCGGTGAAGACGCCGGAGCGCCCGGTCAGGATCAGGCAGCGGATATCGGGGTTCGACTGCGCCGAATTGATCGCCTCGCTCATGGCGAGGAACATCTCCGGCGTCAGCGCATTCTTCTTTTCAGGCCGGCGCATGACGATGGTGCGGGTGGCACCTTCGTCCGAAACAATGATGTGACCAGCCATGTCATCCCCCAGGCCGCCCGGGCACCCTCAGGCGCGGAACTCGCGACGCTTGGACCTATTCACTAACCCTCAGATAGTTCCCGAACCCGGCGGCCATAAGCTCCAGTTTAGTTAAAACCTTTGCGCGAGAGTCGTGAAGGGACCCCTTGGCATGACAGTCACAGCTAAAAGAGCGGGTGGTTGCGACGTTTTGCACTATTGACCCGACGGCGTCCGCAGTCCGTGCCAGGCGTCGCGGACCTGGTGGTAATGCACGTCGGGCGAATAATCGGGGGTATTGAGGTTGAGCGTGTGGGTGTCGAGCCGTCCGACCGCACTCAACAGGGTATAGGACGCGATCACCCGATCGCGCTGCGCGGCAATCAGGCGCGACCGCGCATTGGTCAGGTCCTGCTGCGCATTGAGCACGTCGATGGTGGTGCGTTGCCCGCCCTGCGCCTCGCGCCGGACTCCCTGCAGCGCGACCTCGGCCGCCTTCACCTCGGACTCGGCGGCGCGCAGCGCGATCTTGGTGCCCTCGTTGGAAACCCAGGCGCTGACCACGGCGGTACGGGTTTGATTGCGGACCTGTTCAAGCACCAGCCGGCTCTGCGAAGTCACCTCCTTCGCCTGGCGGGTTTGCGAGGCCGCCATGCCGCCGTCGTAGATGGGCACATTGATCTGGCCGACGACCGAAGCCTGGTCCTCCTTCTGCACCGAGAGCGTGGGGTCGTTCTGCACCTGCCGGCTGACACTGCCCTGCACCGACACCTGTGGCAGCAGCGCGCTCTCGGCGAGCTTGATCGAGGTCTGGGCGACGTCGACGTCGTATCCGGCGCCGAGCACCGCCGGGTGCTCATGGCCGGCAGTTTCGATCGAGGCAAGTTGGGTGGGCGGGATCATGCGATCGACCGGGCTCGCCGCCATCAACGCCGTCGGCGCCTCGCCGATGACCTGGGTGTAGATCTCCTTGGAGATCGCGAGCGCGACCTCGGCGGCGTTGAGATCGGCAAGGCCCCGGCTCAGGCGGGATTCGGCCTGTGCCGTATCGGTCGGCGTAACATCACCGGCATCGAGCCGCCGTTTCGTCGTTGCCTGGATTTCCCGCAACACCTGAACGTTGGTGCGCTGCGACTCGGTGAGCGCGTAATTGGCCATCACGTTCATGTAGGCCGTCACGGCATCGAGGAACACGCCCTGCTCGATGTTGCGCAAGGCTTCCCGCCCGGACTTCACCTGGAATTCGGCGACGCGCACATTGTTGGCGGTCCTGTAGCCGTTGAACAAGACCTGCGTGACCGTCAAGCCGATCGTCCAGGGTTTCAGGTTCGCGCTCTGCACCGTGTTGTCGGGCAGAATGTTGCGCACCGCCTGCAGTCCGGCGGAGAGGCTCGCGACCAGTTGCGGCCGATAGCCCGACAGCGCCTGCGGCACGTTCTCGTCCGTGCCGCGCTGCCGGGCGCGCTCGGCATTGAGCTGCGGGTTGGTCTGATAGGTTTTGACCAGCGCGTCCTGCAGCGTCTCGGCGGACGAGACCGTGACGGTGGCGAGCAGGCCGAAAATCGCGCATGCAAGCCCTGCTCCCGGCAAGCGGAAGTTCAGGCGGCATCCGAAAATGGCCCTACTCACTAACCCACCCATACCGCCGGTCCACTATCGACCGAACCCTAACCCTCTGAGGCAAATCCCCGCCGAGTCCGCCGCGAAAACATTGAAATCAACGCCGGCAGCGTGACCAGAATGACAACCGGCGCCAGCATCATGCCCGCAACCACCACCACGGCCAGCGGTTTTTGCACCTGCGAACCTATTCCGGTGGATAACGCCGCCGGCAACAGGCCGACGCCCGCCACCACGCAGGTCATCAGCACCGGGCGCAGCTGCAATTCGCCGGTGCGCAGGATCGCAGCCCCTCGTTCCAGCCCCTCGTCGATGAGCGCGTTGTATTGCGAGAGGATGATGATGCCGTCCATGACGGAGATGCCGAACAGTGCGATGAACCCGATCGCAGCCGAGACGCTGAAGGGGATTCCGCTGAGCAGCAATCCGAGGACGCCGCCGAACACCGCCATCGGGATCACGCTCATGGTGAGGATGGTGTCGACCACGGAGCCGAAGTTGAACCAGATCAGCACCGCGATCAGCGTGAGGCTGATCGGCACCACGATCGAAAGCCGCTTGATCGCGTCCTGAAGGTTGCCGAACTCGCCGACCCATTCGATCCGCGAGCCCGGCGGCAATTGCACCTGCTCGGCAACCTTCTGCTGGGCTTCCTGGATCGCGCTGCCGAGGTCACGCTCGCGCACCGAGAACTTGATCGGCAGATAGCGTTCCTGCTGCTCGCGGTAGATGTAGGCCGCGCCGGACACCAGGTTGATCGACGCCACTTCCGAGAGCGGCACCTGGGTGATGCCGTTCGGGCCCTGCGCGCTGATCCGCAAATTCTGGATCGCCTCCGCGCTGCGGCGATATTCCGGCGCAAGCCGCACGATGATCGGGAAGTGCCGGTCGCTGCCCGGCTCGTAGAGATCTCCGGCGCTGTCGCCGCCGATCGCGGTCCGGATCGTGGTGTTGATGTCGCCCGGGGTCAGGCCGTAGCGGGCCGCGCGGGCGCGGTCGATTTCGATCTGGATGGTGGGCTGACCGAGGGAAGTGAACACCGCAAGGTCGGTGATGCCCTGCACGGTTGACAGCACGGACTTGATCTTGTTGGCGGTGTCGGTCAGCGCCTGCAGGTCGTTGCCGTAAAGCTTGATCGAGTTCTCGCCCTTCACGCCGGAGACGGCCTCCGAGACGTTGTCCTGCAGATATTGCGAGAAGTTGAACTCGACGCCTGGAAACCTGGCCTGAAACTGTGCGAGCAGCTTGGCGGTCAGTTCGTCCTTGTCCTCGCCCGCGGGCCATTGCTTGGCCGGCTTCAGCGGCGCGAAGAACTCGGCGTTGAAGAACCCCGCGGCGTCGGTGCCGTCGTCGGGACGGCCGTGCTGCGACACGACCGCCTCGACCTCGGGCCGGGCTGCGATCAGCTTGCGCATTTCGTTGACGTAGGTATTGCCTTCCTGCAGCGAGATCGTTGGCGGCAGGGTGGCGCGGATCCACAGATTGCCCTCCTCCAGCTTCGGCAGAAACTCCAACCCGAGCAGACGGACGGCAATCGCGGTCATCAGGATCAGCACCCCGGCGCCGACCAGCACGATGCGGCGGCTCGCCAGCGAGCGGCGCAGCACCGGTACGTAGATGCGGTGCAGGAACCGCATCACGAAGGTCTCGGTCTCCTCCACATGCGCCGGCAGGATGATCGCGCTCAATGCCGGCGACACGGTGAAGGTCGCAAGCAGCCCGCCGGCCAGCGCGTAGGCATAGGTGCGCGCCATCGGGCTGAAGATATTGCCTTCGACGCCGCTCAGCGTGAACAAGGGAATGAAGGCGGCGATGATGATCAAGGCCGCAAATAAGATCGAGCGCGACACGTCGGCCGCCGCCGTCAGGATGGCATGATGCTTCATGTCCATGACGGTGTTGGCCGAAATCGCCTCGAGCTCCGCCTCCGACAAGCGCTCGGTCTGCGACAGGCGGCGGAAGATCGACTCCACCATGATGACGGTAGCATCGACGATCAGGCCGAAATCGATCGCGCCGACGGACAGCAGGTTGGCAGATTCCCCTCGCATCACCAGGATGCTGACGGCAAAGAACAGCGCGAACGGAATGGTCGCGCCGACGATCAGCGCGCTTCTGAGATTGCCGAGGAAGATCCATTGCAGCAGCACGATCAGGCAGATGCCGACCACCATGTTCTCGAGCACGGTTCGCGTCGTGGTCTCGATCAGGTCCTTGCGGTCATAGATGCGCTCGATGTGCACGCCCGGCGGCAGGATGGTGGAATTGTTGATGCGCTCGACCAGTTCCTCGACCCGCGCGATCGTCGGCGAACTCTGCTCGCCGCGCCGCATCAGCACGATGCCCTGCACGATGTCGTCGTCCTGGTTTTCGCCCGCGATCCCGAGCCGCGGCTGTTCGCCTACCGTGACGGCCGCGACGTCCTTGACCAGCACCGGCGTCCCGTTGGGAGCTGCGATCATGGTGCTGGCGAGCGCGTCGATCGACCGGATCAGGCCCACGCCGCGAACCACCGCCGACTGCTGACCGATATTGACGGTATTGCCGCCGACATTGATGTTGGAATTGCTGACGGCCTGCAGGAGTTGCGGCAGCGTCAGCCCGTTGGCGACCAGCTTGTTGAAATCGACCTGCAGCTCGTAGGTCTTGGTCTTGCCGCCCCAGCCGGTGACGTCGATGACGCCCGGGACCGTGCGGAAACGGCGCTGCAGCACCCAGTCCTGCAAGGTCTTCAGATCGAGCACCGAATAATTCGGCGGCCCGACCAGGCGGTAACGGTAGATTTCGCCGATCGGACTGAGCGGCGAAATCTGCGGCTGGGCGTTGTTCAGGAGCGGCGTCATCTGCGCCAGCCGGTTCAAGACCTGCTGCAGCGCCTGGTCGTAAGTGAACTCGAACGAGAACTGCAGCTTGACGTCGGAAAGGCCGTAGAGCGAGATCGTCCGGATGACATTGAGGTTCTTGAGGCCCGCGACCTGGGCCTCCAGCGGAATCGTGATGTAGCGCTCGATTTCCTCGGCCGACAGGCCCGGGCTCTGGGTGACGACGTCCACCATCGGCGGCGTCGGATCCGGATAGGCCTCGATGTTGAGCTGCTGGAACGCCACCAACCCGCCGATGATGACGGCGACAAACAACCCGACCATCAGAAACCGGCGTTCGACGGCGAGGGATACGAGGCGGTCCATTCGGGCGGGGTCTCTATCGGGCCATGTCGCGGTTCAGGTACCGGAGGCAGCCCGGTCGATGAACAGACTGCCCTTGACGACGACCTTCTCACCGGATTTGAGGTTGGTACGAACCTCGACATTGTCGCCATTGATGAGACCGGTCTGGATCTCGCGAAGCTCCAGCGACTTGTCGTCATTGGCCACCCAGAGCCGGACGCGCTGGCCCTCGTAGATCAGCGCCTGCTTGCGCACGCCGACCGACTTGTGGTCGTTGCCGGAATAGATGGTGGCGCTGGCAAACATCTCCGGCTTGAACAGTCCGTTCTTGTTGTCGATGGTCGCGCGGACCATCAACCGGCGGGTCGTGGGATCGATCGCCGCGGCGACGTAATCGATCTTCGCCTTGAAGGTACGGCCGGGCAGCGCCAGCACCTTGAAATCGACGTCCTGGCCGACGCGCACATCTGCGGCCTCGCTCTCGCGCACGAAGGCGGTCAGCCACACCGTCGAGAGGTCGCCGATGACGAACACGGGATCGCTGGCGCCGTTGGCGATGAACTGCCCGGGCCCGACCTTGCGCTGCACGACGGTGCCGCCGAGCGGCGAATAGATCGGGGTCTCGGCACTGATCTGCCGGGTCTGCTCGAACGAGGTGATCTGATCCTCGGAGCGCCCCAGGATGCGCAGTCGGTTGTGTGCCGCCTCCAGCGCCGTCTCCGCGGAGCGCATGTCGTTCTGCGCGGTGACGAGATCGTTCTGGGCGTTCTGCCAGTCCTTCAGCGGCACCGCCTTGCCGGCATAGAGATCGTTTTGCCGCTTCTCGTTGATCTGCGCCAGATTGAGTTTCGAGCGCGCGCTGTTCAGCGAGTTCAACGCCGTAATGAAATCGTTCAGCGCCTGCACGGTGTCGGTCGCCTCGATGACGAACAGCTGCTGCCCGCGCTGGACGACGTCGCTCGGCTTGACCAGGAGTTTCACGACGCGGCCGGCATAAGGCGAGAAGATCGGCGTCGAACTATCCTCGTTGACGGCAATCTTGCCTTCGGTGACGTGCTCGGCGCGAAACACCTGCTCGTTGGCGGGCTCGAATGCGAGGCTCGCCCATTCCGCATTGGTCGGCATGAAGCGCGAGGAATCGCCCTTGGCGACGCGCGTCTCGGACGATTTGGCTCGCTGCACGAAAAGCCGGCTGGCGCCCATGACGGTACCAATCACCAGCGCGATCGCCGCCAGCACAAACGCCAGCCGCCGCGGGCTCCAGTTTGCGCCCGATGTCATATGACAACTTCGTGCATTGCGTTAGGCACCCGCCGCTGCGCGGAGTGTGATGCTTGCGGTAGCGGTTTCGCCACTCGTCATATTGGTCATTTCGGACTGCCGCAATAGCGCATTGTCACGGAGCGAGGGCCGCCGAATCGTCAATGCTTACACAGGCCTTACACGCCGGGACGCAAGCGACAGCACGTCGACCGCGTGGTATCCGAACGGGCCAATTCGCTCGCACGTATGATGGAGTATTTTTTGCCCGCAGTCGCAGTGTCGGTTGGATGACACTTCATCTGCTGGACGTTATTGCTCTCGGCAAATCCCCGCAGGTCTCCTTTTGACTGTCGCCCTGATCACTGAGACCGGGCGATAGACGCCTCCAATCTCCCTGGTTTGCTTTTCACCTTCGAGCGGGCATTCTTGGCACTGCCATCCAGGCGGAGCCAGCGAATGACCGCGATCGAACAGCCGGCACCCGAGCCGTCACACGCCGAAACGACACCAGCCGAAACCGGCCCCCAGCACGGCACCTTGGGCGCCATGGCGATCGGCGCGCTTGGCGTCGTCTATGGTGATATCGGCACCAGCCCGCTCTACACGTTCAAGACCGCGATCGAATGGGCCGGCGGTGAAGCCACGCCCGCAGTGGCACTCGGCATCCTGTCGCTCGTGGTGTGGACTCTGCTCATCACCACATCGCTGAAATATGTCGCCATTGTCATGCGCGCGGACAATGATGGTGAGGGTGGGATTTTGGCGTTGATGTCGCTGCTCGGCATCAAGCACGGCGAGCGCGCCCTCGTGATCGCGCTGGGGATCATCGGCGCGGCGTTGCTCTACGGCGACGGCGCCATCACGCCGGCGATCTCGGTACTGAGCGCCCTTGAGGGCCTCAAAGACCCCCTGCCCTCGTTTGCCCCCTACGTGCTGCCGCTCTCGATCGTGGTGCTGATCGCCGTGTTCGCCTTGCAGCCGCAGGGCACGGAGCGTATCGGCGCGCTGTTCGGCCCGATCATGACGATTTGGTTCGTCACCATCGGGCTGCTCGGCGTGGCCGGCATAGCCCGGCACCCCGGCGTCCTTGCCGCGCTCGATCCGCGGATTGGCCTCGGCTATCTCTTCGGACACGGCTTTACGGGATTCCTTGTTCTCGGAGGCGTATTCCTCTGCGCTACCGGCGCGGAGGCGCTTTACGCCGACATGGGACATTTCGGCCCGCGGCCGATTCGACTGACCTGGTACGGGCTCGTATTGCCGACCCTGGTGTTGAACTACGCCGGCCAAACGGCCGTGCTGGTCGGCGGCGAAGTGGCGCAGGGCTCGAATCCGTTCTTCACCCTTTGCCCCGCAGGCCTGCAGCTTGCCCTGGTCGCGCTTGCAACGGTCGCCACCATCATCGCGAGCCAGGCGATCATCTCCGGCACGTTCTCGATGACGCGGCAGGCCATTCAGCTCGGACTTTGTCCGCGTCTGCACATCACTCAGACCTCTTCGCAGGGTTACGGCCAGATCTATGTCGGCTTCGTCAATTGGACACTCATGGTGCTGACGCTCGCGCTGACCGTCAGCTTCCGCTCCTCCGACAATCTTGCCTCTGCTTTCGGCATCGCCGTTGCGCTGACGATGTTGCTGACGTCGATGTTGATGTTCCTCGCCATGCGCGAGGTGTGGGGTTGGAGCCTTTTTGCCAGCGCGGCCGTCGCCGGACTGTTCGTCATCGTTGATCTGTCGTTCGTGACCGCCAATATGATGAAGGTGATGCAGGGCGGCTGGGTCCCGCTCGTGGTCGGCGCGACGCTCTTCTTCCTGATGTCGACCTGGCACCGTGGCCGCGTCGCGCTCGCCCAGCAGCTTGAGCGCGACACCCTGCCGCTTGAAACCTTTATCGGCCAGATGCGCAATAAGCCGCGCATTGCGGGTACGGCGATCTACATGACGAGCCGTCTCGACATGGTTCCGGTGCCGCTTCTGCACAATCTCAAGCACAACAAGGTGCTGCACCAGCGCATCGTGCTGCTGCATGTCATTACCGCCAATGTCCCTCGCGTACCGCCGGAACGCCGGCTGAGACTGGCCGGCCTCGGCGACAATTTTTATACCATCATTGCCGAGTACGGTTTCATGCAGCACCCGAACGTACCGCGCGTGCTGCATCGCTGCGTCGCCCACGACCTGAACTTCAACATGATGGACACGTCGTTCTTCGTCGGGAGAGTGAAGATCGTGCCGGCGAGGGAGTCAGCGCTTGGCCGTTTCCGTTGCAGCGTGTTCGAGGTGATGCACCGCAATGCGCTGGCCGCGACCGATTTCTTTCGCATCCCGCCGAACCGCGTCATCGAGCTCGGCAGCCAGACCGAAATCTAATCGGCGGTTGAGGCCGGAGCCGGCTTACGGCAACCTTACAATTGCGGTCGCCGCCGGCTAGTGCCATGCACCGGCCGTTCGTGCTAGGCCGGGTTCGGTTCCTTGAATATGGTACCGTCGATGCGGCTATTGATCGTCGAGGACAATGAAGAGCTCGCCGGGCTCCTGGCCAAGGGGCTGAAGACGGCGGGTTACGAGTGCGACGTGCTGTCGACGGTGGAAGACGCCCGCGCGGTGCTCGCCACGACGTTCTACGCCGCCCTCATCCTCGATCTCGGCCTGCCCGACGGCGACGGGCTCGAACTGTTGCGCGAGATCCGGCAGCGCGACAATCCTGTACCGGTGCTGGTGCTGACCGCGCGCGGCGGCCTGCAGGATCGCGTGCATGGCCTGCGCAGCGGCGCCGACGACTATCTGGTGAAGCCGTTCGCGCTGGAGGAACTGGTCGCGCGGCTGGAGGCGCAGTTGCGGCGGCCTGGCCATTTGCTCGGCTCGAGCCTGCGCATCGCCAACCTCGCCTTCGACACGCAGAACCGGCAGGCCTCGATCGACGACCAGCCCCAGTTGCTCAGCGCGCGCGAGACCGCGGTGCTCGAATTATTGATGCGCAGCAAGGGCCGCGTCGTCTCCAAGAAACAGGTCGAGGACCACATCTTCGGACATTCCGGCGATGTCGCCTCCAACGCGGTCGAGGTCTACGTCCACCGCCTGCGCAAGCAGCTCTCCGAGCGCGGCGCAAGGGTTCAGGTGCATACCATCCGCGGCGTGGGCTATCTGATCGCTGAGGAAAAATAGCGTGCCGAGATTCCACTCGATCATCTCACGCATCGTATTCCTCCATATCGTCGCCGTCGCGATCACCTCCATCCTGATGTCGCTCGCGCTGTCCTGGCTGCTGAGCTACGCCACCGACAACATCCACGACAAGGCGATGAGGGATCAGTCGATCTCGGTCGGCGAGCATCTCTCCGCCACGTCCGACGGCCGCATCGAGCTCAACCTGCCGCTCGACCTGCTCGGCCTCTATTCGCAGGCCTATGGCCGCTATTCCTACGCGGTGATCGATGATCGCGGCGTGGTGCTGTTCTCGTCGCGCGAGGATCATGCGGCGCTGTTTCCCGGCGACACCCGCGCGGCCGACGTCAAATTCCTGCAGCAGCGGCGCGGCAATTCCACGGTCTCGGGCGCCAGCGTCAGCAGGACGGTCGGCAACAGGACGGTCTGGATCCAGACCGGCGAGGACCTCGCCAATCGCGACGTGCTGATCGACGACATCGTGGCGGATTTCTACAAGAACGTCGGCTGGATCACGCTGCCGATCCTGCTCGTGCTCCTGATCGCGGACATCGCGATCTTCACCCGCGCGCTGCGGCCGCTGCGGGAAGCGAGCGAAATCGCCGAAACCATCGGCCCGGCGCGCCCGGGCGTGCGGCTGCCGACCGGCGAAATTCCGCAGGAAGTCCGCCCTCTCGTCTCCGCGGTCAACCAGGGCCTCGACCGGCTCGAGGAGGGCTTTCGGATCCAGCGCGATTTCACCGCCGATGCCGCCCATGAACTGCGGACGCCGCTGGCCGTGCTGCGCACGCGCATCGACCTCCTTGATGATGCGGACTTGCGGGCGGCCTTGCGCCACAATGTCGATGGCATGGCCCATATCGTCAGCCAGCTTCTGGACATTGCCGAGCTTGATGCCGTCGTGATCGGCCCTGACGAAAAGGCCGACCTGCAATCGGTCGCCGCCGGGGTCGCCCAGTTCGTGGCGCCGCTCGCACTCGCGCAAGGCAAGGATGTCGCGCTCTCAGGCGTGAGCGAACCGGTCTGGGTCAAGGGCAATCCGGAAATGCTCGGCCGCGCCATCCGCAACCTCGCCGAAAACGCCATCAATCACACCGAGACCGGCTCCACCGTCGAGTTCGTGGTCGAAGACAATGGCACCGTCAGCGTGCTCGACAACGGACCCGGCATCGGCGAAGACGAACGCCAGTTCATCTTCCGCCGCTTCTGGCGGCGCGATCGCCGCAAGCAGGGCAGCACGGGGCTCGGGCTTTCGATCGTGCAACGCATCGCCGAATTGCATTCGGCCGAAATCACGGTGGAAAACCGCGAACCCCACGGCGCACGCTTCACGCTGAAATTTTTGCCACTGAAAAGCTAGAGCATGATCCGGAAAAGTGTGTAGCGGTTTTCCGAAAAGATCATGCTCAATAAAAAAGCGGGTCTTCGCGGAATCGAGTGGGTAAATTTGGGGGCCTGAAGGGTCATAGAGCGAGGTATTTCAGGGATATTTTGCATTTTTGTGGGGTTCAAAATCTGGCACAAAAGCTGGATGGCAAGAATATCGAAACGTCTTCGGCGGCTTTGGGATACGTATTCATTTGAGGGATTTCGCGCGGAGCCGGTGGTGCGCGGGGTGTTCGGCGATCCGAAGGTTCGCATCGTCACTTTGAAACGGCGGTCAAAAAAACATCATGTGGATGCTGTGGCCGCGTCCAGATGGGATGGTACGACCGCAAAATCCGGCAGGTGCGTGACCTGTCCTGTGGGGACATGCGAATATTGCTTGAGCTGGAGGTGCGGCGCATCGATTGCCGTAGCTGCGGCAAGGTGAAACGGGAACGGCTCGACTTTCTGGCAGACAACCCGTTCTACACCAAGCGCTTTGCGTATTTTGTCGGCCGCCGTTGCCGACAGGCGTCGATCTCGGATGTTGCGAAGGAATTGGCGCTTGATTGGCACACCGTCAAGGCGCTGGAGGTGCAATACATGAAGGCGCAGCTCGCACGCGCGGGCACGCCGGGTCCCCTGGCCATTGGGATCGACGAGATTGCGATCCGCAAGGGTCATACCTATCGGATCGTGGTCAGCGATCTTCTGCGACGTCGACCGATCTGGTTTGGCGGCGAGGACCGATCGGAAGCCAGCATGGCGCAGTTCTACGCCTGGCTTGGCAAGAAGAAGAGCGCGCGTATTCGCCTTGCTGTGATGGACATGTGGAAGCCGTTTCGGGTGGCGACGGCTACGCATGCGCCGAAAGCCGCGATATTATTCGACAAGTTCCACATCATGCGTCATCTCGGCGAGGCGCTTGATAACGTCCGCAAGAGCGAATATGCGCGGCTTGCGGGCCGCGAGCGACGCTATATCAAGGGCCAGAAATACACTTTGCTCTCGCGGCGGGAGAACCTCACGCTCGACGGCAAGAAAGCATTGAAGACCTTGCTCGCCGCCAACAAGCGGCTCAACACCGCCTATCTGCTCAAGGAGAGCTTCGGCCAGCTTTGGGACTATGAGCGCGAAGCTTGGGCACGGCGCTTCTTCGAGAATTGGCGATCGAGCCTGAAGTGGCAGCGGCTCAAGCCTTACGAGAAGTTTGCAGCCATGATCAAACGCCATTGGGACGGCATCGCCGCCTATTGCCGGCCTGAGAACAAGGTATCACTCGGCTTTGTCGAGGGCCTCAACAACAAGATTCGCGTCATCCAGCGGCGCGCCTACGGCCTCAAAAACGAGGAATACTTCCGCCTCAAAGTCCTCACCTGCATGTTGCCGGAACTATAGCGACCCCTGGCGGATCGGTCCCCCGACACGCTCGATCATGCCGTCGTGCTCGCAGCCGTCAAGGACGCTTCGCGCCGCTGAAGCGGTGGCCCGAAGGCGGGCCATCCTTGACCGCCGCTGCGCGCGCCGGCAGATAGCGCGTGCAGGTCGGGATGGAAGGATGGTGCCGATCGAACAGAAGGATTGGACCGAAGAAGACAGAGCCTCGAAACCAGGCCAAAATCACCCACTCGATTCCACGAAGAGGCAAAAAAGCTAAAGCGCGATGACGATTCAACCTGATCTCATCGCGCTTTAGGCGGCGAGATCCGTCCTGATACGGTCGGCATGCAGCGACCACTCGCAAAGCCGCTCGCTCTCGCAGAACTTCTGCTTCGCCAGCTCCGTGGCCTGATCTTCGCTCAGCGCGTCGACCTCGAGCGAACGCTGGCAAATTTCGATCTCCCGGCCATTGCCGCCGAGCACGTCTTTCATGAACTGAACGACATATCGTGACATGGTTCCCTCCCGGCACACTATTTTTGTAAGGAGATGTTATCCCTCACCGGGAGGACCGTCTGCACGAATGTGAACGCAGCGAAAGACCAAAGCGCTGCCTCAGGCGCCGGCGTCCGGCAGGCTGGCGGCCGCGATCGCGACAAACTGCGCGATCCGGCGGCTGATCCGGCTCGGTGTTGCGCGCAGCAATGAACGGACCCGTTGCATGACAAAAACCCTTCTGCGCCGGCGCAGGAACCGCCTGTAAGGCTATGGCGCACAAGCGAAAATGCTCACTGGCCAGGCCGGTGTCGAGGTGCCGGGAAAAATAGCAATGTCCGTGCCGTCCAGGGGCCGGACGGCAGTGGTTTTGTTGCCTCCGGGGAACCAGCGGCGGCGGAAATCTTCTCCGTTATTTCGGGGTCACCCCGAAGGTCAGGGCAAAGCGCTCGCTGTAATGCGGCCAGACCTCTGGATTGATGATGCGCGGCGGCCTTCCACCGTCGAGCGCGTCGAGCATCTGCTCGGCGGCGATGCGGCCCATGTTCTCGCGCGCCTCGCGCGTGACGCCTGCCGTGTGCGGGCTCGCCAGCACATTGTCGAACTGCAGCAGCGGATGCTCCGGCGGCGGCGGTTCCTTGGACCAGACGTCGAGGCCGGCGCCCGCGATCTTCTTGGCGCGCAGGGCTTCGAGCAGCGCGTCTTCGTCGTGGATGAAGCCGCGCGCCGTGGTGATGAAATAGGCGTGCGGCTGCATCAGGGAAAACTGCTTCGCGCCGATCATGCCGCGGCTCTCCTTGGTCAGCGGGCAGTTGATCGAAACGTAGTCCGAGCGACGCAAGAGCTCGTCGAGATCGACCTTCTGCGCTCCCCGCTCGGCGATCTCGGATTTCGAGAGATAGGGATCGTAGGCGAGCACGTTCATGCCGAGCAGGCCTCTGCACAGCTCGGCGATGCGGCGGCCGACATTGCCGATGCCGACAATGCCGATGGTCCTGCCCTGCGCTTCGGTGCCGATCAGTGCATTGCGGTTGACGTCGCGATCGCGGCGCAGCGCACGGTCGGCCTCGATGATGCGCTTGGACAGCGTGAGCAGCATGCCGAGCGCATGCTCGGCCACCGAATGCGCATTGCCGCCGGACTGGTTGACGACCAGCACGCCGGCCCTGGTGCAGGCCTCGACATCGACGGGATCGAAGCCCGCGCCATTAGAGGAGACGATCAGCAGATTCGGCGTGCGTCTCAGGAATGCGTCATGCACATGGAAATGCGGTGCGAGTTCGTCGCGCGCGGCGCCAATCTGATAGGCATGCGCAGCCGAGAGGATCGGCGCGAATTCGCCTTCCGGGCTTTCGTTCTCGAGCCGGTCGAGCCGCACGTCGGGCCGGGCTTTCAGGATATCGGCGTAGATTGGATGAGCGAGATATTTGACGTAGAACACGCGCTTGTTGTTGACGGTCATCGATCGGCTTTCGGTTAGTTTATTGTTTGCGCATGATCTTTTCGGAAAACCGCTGCACACTTTTCCGGATCATGCGCTAGAATCCGTAGAGTTTGGCGGGATTGGTGACGAGGATGCGCTCCCGCGTGGCCAGATCCGGCGTCCATTGCTGGAACAGTTCGAAGAGATGCCCGGCATCGGGCATTTCGCCCTCGACACGCGGATGCGGCCAGTCGCCGCCCCAGAGCAACGCTTCCGGATTGGCCTTGACCAGCGCCTCGTGAAACGGCTGCGCGTCGGGATAGTCCGGCGCCCGTTGGCTCAACCGATGCGCGCCGGAAAGTTTCGACCAGCACCAGCCTTCGCCCACCGCACCCAGCAGGCTCTGGAATCCCGGTGTGCCCGGCCCGGCGCGGGCGTCGGTGCGGCCCATGTGGTCGATCACGACCGGCAGCCCGATCCTTTTCAAAACCGGAATCGTGTCCGGCAAATCCTTCACATCGATCCAGAGCTGCAGATGCCAGCCAAGCTCCTTCATGATGGGCGCGAGCGTCTCGGCGGCCGAGAGCGGCACGCCGCCGAGATAATGCAGCTGGCCGCCGCGGAAGAAATGATTGAAGCGCAGTCCGCGGACGCCGAGCCTGTTCCATTCGCGCAACGTTGCTGCCGTCACATCGGCGTCTGCGACTGCAATACCGCGCAGCCGGTCGGGTCGCCGCGCCAACGCATCCAGCATCGCCGAATTATCGCGGCCATGCGCGCTACCCTGCACCAGCACGCCGCGCGCAAAGCCGATCGCATCCAGCATGCCCAGATATTTGGCGAGCGGCGCGTCGGGCGGGGTGTAGCTGCGGTCTTCCGCATAGGGAAACCGGTCCGCCGGACCGAAGACATGGGCGTGCGTATCGCAGGCGTTGGGCGGCGGCCGCACCTTGGGCCGCGTCACCTCCCGCGGCGGCAGGCAGGCAGGCGCAGACATCACTCGGCCTTGATGCCGGCGGCCTGGATGATCGGGCCCCATTTGTCGTAATCGTCGTGGATCTTCTTGTCGAACGCCTGCGCCGTGCTGCCGATCGGCTCCGCACCCAGCTTGGTGAGGCGCTCCTTGACGGCGTCGGTATTCAGGGCGGCGACGAAATCATGCGACAGCTTCTCGACGAGATCGCGCGGCATGCTGCCGGGCCCGAGCAAGCCCCACCACACTTCGGTGTCATAGCCCGGCACGGCTTCGCCCATGCTCGGCACATCGGGCAGGAACGGCGCCCGCTTGGCGGTGGTAACCGCGAGCGCCCGCACTGTGCCAGCCTGAAGCTGGCCGACGGACTCGGGTCCATTGTTGAACGACAGCGGAATCTGTCCGCCCAGGAGATCGTTGATCGCCGGCGCGCCGCCTTTGTAGGGAATGGCGTTGAGATCGACCTTGGCGAGGCTCTTGAAGAGTTGGCCGGCGAGATGGGTCGAGGTCCCCGTGCCTGCATGCGCAAAGGACAGGCTGCCCGGTTTCGCCTTGGCCTCTGCGATCACATCGGCGAGATTCCTGAACGGGGAATCCTTGCGCACCAGCAGGATATTCGGCGATGACGCCAGGAGCGAGATCGGCGTGAAGTCCTTGAAGGTGTCGTAGGGCATTTTCGGGTAGAGGAACGGATTGGTGGCATGCCCGCTCGCCACCATAATGAGCGTGTAGCCATCGGGGGGCGATTGCACCAGCGCCTGCGAGGCCACCAGTCCGCCGGCGCCCGGACGGTTTTCGACCACCACCGTCTGGCCCCATTGCCGGGAGACCACATCGCCGAGCGTGCGCGTCAGGATGTCGACGCCGCCGCCGGCCGCGTAAGGCACATAAATGTGCACGGGCTTGGTCGGAAATGTCGATTGGGCGGACGCCACACCACCGCCTGCAAGCATTGCCGCCGCGATCGTCGCAACCCAGAGCCGACTGCCCATGCGTATTCCTCCCGATTTTTGGCTCTTATTGCACAGGGGCCGACGCCTTCGCATGCCCCGCAGCGCAGACCACTTAACCTCCGCGGCATGTTGACAATCCCGCTCGCTCCGTCAAGTTGCGGCACGCACGGCCGGCATCAACCATGGTCGCAAGAGAAAAGGGAGAACGGGATGGCAGTAGCGGAGCAAAAAACTTCGCCACAGGCGTCTCCAGAACAGGCGTCTCAGACCTGGTATGGCATCGTTCAGCAGGCGCTGAAGCGCAACGAAATCCGCCTGGTGCCCTACGTTCCCGATCGCGTGCTGACCACGCTGATCAAGAATCTGCACGCCGATCCCTACTTCACCACCTTCCCCACCGCGCGCGAGGAGGAAGCGGTCGGCATCGTCTCCGGCGCCTGGATGGGCGGCATGAAGGGCGCGGTGCTGATGCAGACTTCGGGCTTTGCCACGCTCGCCAACGTGCTGGCCTCGCTCGCCATCCCCTACCAGATCCCGCTGATCATGTTCGTGTCCGAGCGCGGCACGCTGGGCGAATTCAATTACGGCCAGTCGCTGGTCTGCCGCACCATGCGCCCCGTGCTGGATTCGCTCGCCATGGAGCACCACACCGCAACCCGCCTCGATGAGTTCGAGTTCATCGTCGACCGCTCGATCAAGCAGGCCATCACCACGCAGGCGCCGGTGGCGCTGATCCTCTCGCCGCTGCTCACCGGCGGCAAGGTCTTTGACAAGTGAGCGCCGCCATGAACGCACAAGCCAAGCCGCCCGCCCGCAACACCAAGGTGATGAACCGGTTCGATCTCACTTCACGTCTCATCGCAAAACTCAAGAACGAAGAGGCCGTGATCGGCGGCATCGGCAACACCAATTTCGACCTGTGGGCCGCCGGCCACCGTCCGCAGAATTTCTACATGCTCGGCAGCATGGGGCTCGCCTTCCCGATCGCGCTCGGGGTGGCGCTGGCGCAGCCGAAGCGGCGCGTGTTTGCGCTCGAAGGCGACGGCTCGCTCCTGATGCAGCTCGGCTCGCTGTCGACGATTGCGACGCTGGCGCCGAAAAACCTCACCATGGTGGTGATGGACAACGGCATCTACCAGATCACCGGCGCGCAGCCGACGCCGGCAGCCGCGATGACCGACATCGTTGCGATCGCGGTTGCGAGCGGCCTCGCCAGCAGCGCCTGGGCCGCGGATGAGGATGATTTCGAGCGGCTGATCGAGCAATCGATGTCGGCTTCACGCCCGACCCTGATCGGGGTGCGCATCGACGACAAGCCGGGCGTTGGAGCCACGCGGCGTGATCCCGTCCAGATCAGGGAACGCTTCATGCACGGTATGGGGGTCCGGCAGCCGCTCTAGGGACGACAAATGTGGTGATAAGAGCGCGCGTTAACCACACGCTTATCTGAAAGCCGCGTGACTGCCGCTGACTGGCAAATCGTGCTAGGTGGTAGGGATGAACACCATACTTAGGCTATCTGCCTGGTTTCTTGCCGCAGCGGTCACCTTTGCGACCCTGGGCCCAGCCGGTCTCCGACCGCACTCTGACTTCGGCCAGAACGGCGAGCATGCCTTCGCTTTTGTCGTTGTCGGAATCGCTTTCGGATTGGCGTATAAGCGTAATCGTCCCCTGACCGCCGCGGTTACCATCGTGCTGATCGGCGTGCTGGAAATCCTGCAGCTTTGGGCGCCAGGCCGACACGCACGGCTGGAGGATTTTGCGGTCGACGCACTAGCGGCCACCGCCGGCTTCGTCGCCGCCGCAGCGTTCGATTGGCTGCGCGTGCAGCGCACGAGCATCAGCACATCCTGAAAAATCCCCGCGGAACTTCCGCGGGGATGGCAGTCGGTCTTCGCTCCATCAATCGATGATCTTGATCACCTTGCGCGTGCGCGGCTCGACGATCACGCGGCGATCGTTGACGACGGCGTAGCGGTATTCGGTGTAGTTCGGCACCGGCCGCAATTCGACCTCCGCCGGCAATGGCTCGCCGACGATCACGCGCTCACGCACTACGACCGATGGCGCACGCTCGCCCTGCACCGAGGTGATCACCGCGTTCGGAATTTCGAGGCCCGCGCCGACCGCCGCACCGACGGTGCCGCCGACCATCGCGCCGACCGGTCCGCCGACATCGCCGCCGGCGCGCGCGCCATTGCGGGCGCCCTGCTCGGTGGTGGATTGCGCCAACGCCGCGCCGGACGCAAACAGCGAGGCGGCGATCAATGAAACACCAAGACGGTTCTTCATTCTGTCCTCCAGGGTTTGAAGATGCTCTTCAACCGCGGGAGCCGAACGAGGTTCCGGTTCCACCTGACGCAAAGTCAATCAGACCGGCAGCAGCAACTCGCGGCCGCCTGGAACTTCATCCAGCGGCAGATCCAGCGTCTCCTCGAACTCGATGATGTTGTCGATCAGAGTTCCGCTGCCAGATAGAACGATGCCGCTCCGGTCACTCGATGCGGCATCTCTTGTCTACTACAGCAGGCCCGCGCCGCGCGCCCATTTGTATTTCGCGCCCAGCACCTCGACCGGAAGCTCGGTCGAATAGGCGTAGGCCGGAATGCCGTTCTGGTAGAGATATTCGGCGGCCTCCTCGACTTCGACGTCGCCGGCGAGCGAGGCGACCATCGGCTTCACAAAACCCTTGGCCTCCATCTCCTTCTTCACCTCGACCATGTTGCGGGCGAACACCATCGGCGGCGTCACGATGGTGTGCCAGTAACCCAGGATCAGCGCGTGGATGCGCTCATCCGACAGGCCGAGCTTCACCGTATTGACATAGGTGATCGGCGGCTCGCCGCCGGTGATGTCGACGGGGTTGCCGGCCGCGCCGAACGGCGGGATGAACTTGCGGAACGCCGCGTCGAGGTCCGGCGGCATCGCCATCAGCGACAACCCGTTGTCGACGACGGAATCCGAGAGCAGCACGCCGGAGCCGCCGGCGCCGGTGATGATCAGGATGTTCTCGCCCTTCGGCGTCGGCAGCACCGGCATGCCGCGGGCGAATTCGAGCAGCTGCCTTAAGCTGCGGGCGCGGATCACGCCGGACTGCTTGAACACGTCCTCATAGATCTTGTCGTTGCCGGCGAGCGCGCCGGTGTGCGACGAGGCCGCCTTGGCGCCCGCAGAGGTGCGGCCGGCCTTGAGCACGATCACCGGCTTCTTCTTGGAGACGCGCTTGGCGGCTTCGGCGAAGGCGCGGCCGTCCTTCAGGTCCTCGCAGTGCTGCGCGATCAGATTGGTGTTGGGGTCCTGCTCGAAGAAGGCGAGCAGATCGTCCTCGTCGATGTCGGACTTGTTGCCGAGGCCAACGATCGCCGACACGCCCATTTTTGCCGAGCGCGAAAAACCGATGATCGCCATGCCGATGCCGCCCGATTGCGACGACAATGCCGCATGGCCCTTGACGTCATAGGCGGTGCAGAAGGTCGCGCAGAGATTGGCCGGCGTGTAATAGAAGCCGTAGATATTCGGCCCCATCAGGCGGACGTCGTATTTCTTGCCGACCTCGACGATCTCGGCCTGCAATTCCGGCGCACCGGCCTCGGCAAAGCCCGACGGGATCAGCACCGCGCCCGGGATTTTCTTCTCGCCGCATTCGGCCAAGGCGCCCGCCACGAATTTCGCGGGGATCGCGAACACCGCAACATCGATCACGCCCGGCACGTCCTTGACGCTCTTGTAGGCCTTGTAGCCGAGGATGTCGGCCGCCTTCGGATGGATCGGATAGATCTCGCCCTTGTAGCCGCCGTTGATGAGGTTCTTCATCACCGAGTTGCCGATCTTGCCGTCCTCGGCGGAGGCGCCGATCACCGCCACTGCCTTCGGCTGCATGATGCGGTTCATGGCCGCGACGATCTCTTCGGTCGGGCGCGGCTTTGGCCGCGGCTTGTAGTCGAAGTCGACGACGATGCGGACGTCAGCGGCGATCGCGTCCTTTTTGGTGGCGAAGACCGGGTTGAGGTCGAGCTCGACGATTTCGGGGAAATCGCTGACGAGCTGCGAGACCTTCACAATGACGTCGGCCAGCGCGTCGCGATTGACGGGATCGCCGCCACGGACGCCCTTCAACATTTCGTGGGCCTGGATGCCGTCGAGCATCGACAGCGCGTCCGCTTTGGTCGCGGGCGCGAGACGGAAGGTAACGTCCTTCAACACTTCGACCAGCACGCCGCCGAGGCCGAAGGCCACGAGCTTGCCGAACGAGCCGTCGGTGATCGAGCCGACGATGACCTCGGTGCCGCCGGCCAGCATCTGCTGCACCTGGATGCCCTCGATCCTGGCATCGGCCTTATACTTCCTGGCATTCGCGAGGATGGTATCGTAGCTCTTCTCGGCGTCCGCGGCGTTCCTGACACCAACCACCACGCCGCCCGCTTCGGTCTTATGCAGAATGTCCGGCGAGACGATCTTCATGACGACCGGAAAACCCATGCCGGTCGCGATCTTGGCGGCCTCCGCCGCCGACTTGGCCACGCCCTCTTTGGGAACCGGAATACCGTAGGCGTCGCAGACGATCTTGCCTTCCGGCGCCGTCAGGCTCGTGCGTTTGTCCGCTTTGACCTGATCCAGAACCTTGCGGACCGCATCTTTTGCATTCGACATTGGCTTCCTCCTGAGGGACGGTCTATTTTATGGCATTTGGTATGCCAGGGACAAAATTGTCAAGCAACCACTTAGCCTCAAACGCTGAAAAAGCTCGCGGCTTGACAATCTGGCATCTGGCATGCCAAAAATCAGCCCACGCATTTTGAGGTAAAAGACGGCTCCCCAGAAGGAGATCGTCGTGACGATTCGGAAACCAACCAAGGCATCCCTACCCATGGCCGAGGCCGATATTGCAATTGTCAGGATTGCCCCGGAGACCAGCTTCAAGAACAAGGCCTATGAGGCCTTGAAAGAGGCGATCCTCAAGATGGACATCTACGCGACGCCCGAGCCGGTGATGCTCGACGAGCGCGCGCTGTCCGAACGTCTCGGCGTCAGCCGCACGCCGATCCGCGAAGCGATCGCGATGCTGGAGCAGGACGGCTTTGTGAAGACCGTGCCACGCCGCGGCATCATCGTGGTGCGCCGGACCAAAGCCGAAATCGTCGACATGATCCGCGCCTGGGCGGCACTGGAGAGCATGGCGGCGCGGCTGATCACGACCACCGCGCGCAAGAAGGACATCACGGCGCTGCGTGACTTCTTCAAGGACTTCAATCTCAAAGATCGCCTGCCCCAGGATCACGTCGAGGAATATTCGAAGGCCAATATCGCCTTCCACCAGGCGCTGATCTCGCTCTCGGAATCGCCGGTCCTCGTCGACATGACCAACGAGATCCTCCTGCACGTGCGCGGCTACCGCCAGCTCACGATCGGGCGCACCGAGCGCATCGCGGCCTCGCTGCCCGAACATCTCGCCATCATCGAAGCCCTGGAGGAGCGCAACACCGAGCTCGCCGAGAAGCGCGCGAGGGATCACACGCTTGGCTTGGCTGCCTTTGTCGAGGCGCACGGTCAGGAACTGGTTTAGCACTTTCACAACAGAAGACGATCAACTCGTCCTCAAGAAAAGATCAGGGAGAGAAGCCCATGCTGAATACCGCTGCCAAGACCGAAGCATCGGGCACCGAGCAGGAACTGACCGACGGCTTCCACCTGATCATCGACGCACTGAAGCTCAATGGCCTCAACACGATTTACGGCGTGCCGGGCATTCCGATCACTGATTTCGGCCGCATGGCACAGGCCGCCGGCATCCGCGTGCTTTCCTTCCGCCACGAGCAGAATGCGGGCTATGCCGCGTCGATCGCGGGCTTTCTCACCAAGAAGCCGGGAGTCTGTCTGACCGTGTCGGCGCCCGGCTTCCTCAACGGGTTGAATGCGCTCGCACACGCCACCACCAACTGCTTCCCGATGATCCTGATCTCGGGCTCCTCCGAGCGCGAGATCGTCGACCTGCAGCAGGGCGATTATGAAGAGATGGATCAGCTCGCGATCGCAAAACCCCTGTGCAAGGCGGCGTTCCGCGTGCTGCATGCCCAGGACATCGGCATTGGACTGGCGCGCGCCATCCGCGCCGCGGTGTCGGGCCGCCCGGGCGGCGTCTATCTCGACCTCCCCGCCAAGCTGTTCGGCCAGGTGATGAATGCCGATGCCGGCCAGAAGTCGCTGGTGAAGGTGATCGACGCGGCGCCGGCGCAGATCCCGGCGCCCGCCTCGATCAAGCGCGCGCTTGACGTGCTCAAGAGCGCAAAACGTCCGCTGATCATTCTCGGCAAGGGCGCGGCCTATGCTCAGGCCGATGACGCGATCAAGAATCTCGTGGAAAAGAGCGGCGCGCCGTTCCTGCCCATGAGCATGGCCAAGGGCCTCCTGCCCGACCTGCATCCGCAATGCGCCGGCGCGGCGCGCTCGACCGTGCTCAAGGACGCCGACGTGGTGATGCTGGTCGGCGCCCGCCTCAACTGGCTGCTCTCGCATGGCAAGGGCAAGACCTGGGGCGAAGCGCCCAAGAAGTTCATCCAGGTCGACATCGAGCCCAAGGAGATGGATTCGAACGTGGAGATCGCGGCTCCCGTGGTCGGCGACATCGGCTCCTGCGTCAGCGCCCTTCTCGAAGGCATGGGCAGCGGCTGGACCGCCCCGCCCGCGGACTGGCTCAATGCGGTGAAGACCAAGCGCGACGACAACGTCGCCAAGATGGCGCCGCGGCTGATGAACAACAACTCGCCGATGGACTATCACGGCGCGCTCGGCGTGCTCCGCACCATCGTCAAGGAGCGGCCCGACGCGATTCTCGTCAACGAAGGCGCCAACACGCTCGATCTGGCGCGCGGCGTCATCGACATGCACCAGCCGCGCAAGCGGCTCGATGTCGGCACCTGGGGCGTGATGGGCATCGGCATGGGCTATGCGATCGCTGCTGCGGTGGAGACCGGCAAGCCGGTGCTCGCGGTCGAAGGCGACAGTGCCTTCGGTTTCTCCGGCATGGAGGTCGAGACCATCTGCCGCTACAAGCTGCCGGTCTGCGTCGTCATCTTCAACAATGACGGCATCTATCGCGGCACCGATGTCAATTCGGTTGGTGCCGACCCCGCGACCACCGTGTTCGTCAAGGGCTCGCGCTACGACAAGATGATGGAAGCCTTCGGCGGCATCGGCATCAACGCAACCTCGCCTGATGAGCTGAAGCGCGCGGTCAACGCGGCGATGGATTCCGGCAAGCCGACCCTGATCAACGCGGTGATCGATCCGGCGGCCGGCTCGGAGAGCGGCCGCATCGGCAACCTCAATCCACAGAGCGTTTTGAAGAAGAAGTAGCAACCCATCCGGTCGGCCGCGCCGGGCTCGACCTCACCCCTTCCGCGCCAAGCGCGGTAACAGATACGAGACGGAGTTTTTGCAATGACCAAGGCGCTGACGGGTGTTCGCATCCTCGATTTCACCCACGTCCAGTCGGGGCCGACCTGCACGCAATTGCTGGCCTGGTTCGGCGCCGACGTGATCAAGGTCGAGCGTCCCGGCGTCGGCGACATCACGCGCGGTCAACTGCAGGACGTCCCGAACGTCGACAGCCTGTATTTCACCATGCTGAATCACAACAAGCGCTCGATCACGCTCGACACCAAGAACCCGAAGGGCAAGGAAGTCCTGACCGCGCTGATCAAGAGCTGCGACGTGCTGGTCGAAAACTTCGGCCCCGGCGTGCTCGATCGCATGGGCTTTCCCTGGGAGAAGATCCACAGCATCAATCCCAAGATGATCGTGGCCTCGATCAAGGGTTTTGGTCCCGGACCTTACGAAGATTGCAAGGTCTACGAGAACGTCGCGCAGTGCACCGGCGGTTCGGCGTCGACCACGGGCTTCCGCGACGGCCTGCCGCTCGTGACCGGCGCGCAGATCGGCGACAGCGGCACCGGGCTGCATCTTGGGCTCGGCATCGTCGCCGCGCTCTATCAGCGCACGATGACCGGCCAGGGCCAGCGCGTCACGGTGGCGATGCAGGACGGCGTGCTGAACCTCGCTCGCGTGAAGCTGCGCGACCAGCAGCGCCTCGCCCACGGTCCGCTGAAGGAATACAGCCAGTTCGGCGAAGGCATTCCGTTTGGCGATGCGGTGCCGCGCGCCGGCAATGATTCCGGCGGCGGCCAGCCCGGCCGTATCCTCAAGTGCAAGGGCTGGGAGACCGATCCCAACGCCTACATCTATTTCATCACCCAGGCGCCGGTGTGGGAGAAGATCTGCGACGTCATCGGCGAGCCCGGCTGGAAGACGCATCCCGATTACGCAAAACCCCCTGCCCGGCTGTCGCGGCTGAATGAAATCTTCGCCCGCATCGAGCAGTGGACCATGACCAAGACCAAGTTCGAGGCGATGGACATCCTCAACAAGGACGACATCCCTTGCGGCCCGATCCTGTCGATGAAGGAACTGGCCGAAGACCCGTCGCTGCGCGCGACGGGAACCGTGGTCGAGGTCGATCACCCCACCCGCGGCAAGTACCTGTCGGTCGGGAACCCGATCAAGCTGTCGGACAGCCCGAGCGACGTGCAGCGTTCGCCCCTGCTCGGCGAGCACACCGACGAGATCCTGCGCACGGTGCTTGGCTTCAGCGACCACCAGATCGCGGAAATCCACAACTCCGGCGCGCTCGACCCGCCGCGCAAGCAGGCGGCAGAGTAACCAGTCTCCCTGGCAAAAGACCCGAAGGCCGCCGTTTCCGGCGGCCTTTTCTTTATCCGAGCCTATTTTAGCGTGGGAACCTTCCCATGCTGCATTGCACAGGTCAAAATGCTGCTATGCAAACAATGCCGTTGCTCTGGTATCTGGTATACATTAAATTGACTTCGAAACGACGGGACGGCCACCGCCGCCCGGCAACCAGAGAGCTACTCATGCCCAAGACTGCTACCATCGCCCTTTCGTCCCGCACCACCCTCTTCGGCCGCTTCCTCGCCGCCATCGACCAGCTGCTGATGGCGAACGCGCGGATTGCAGTCCGCAACGGCGACGTTCCGCACTTCGGCCTCTGATCCGTGGGAACACGGATTCCATGATCGTCTGCGGACGAGAACACTGCGCCTGAGACGTCACTGAGCTCGAGAAATGGCTCCGAATTTTTTCGGAGCCATTTTTTTTGCGTTGCTCCGTTGCGGATGCGAACCAGATTGTCTCAGACAAAAGTCGCTGCGGCATTTGCGCCCACCGGGACTGTAACGGCTTGAGCCTTGGCATACCGAATACAACAATGCGTGCAGCGCTCGTGATCAGCAGAAGCGCACGCCCTTGGGGAGATGAAATGACGGACATGGCTCAAGCGACGGCACCCACAGCGGCACGTGTCAGCGACACTTATCGTTGGATGCAACTGGCGATCGGTGTCGCCGCGATGGTGATGATCGCCAACTATCAATATGGCTGGACGTTCTTCGTCCCCGACATCCAGAAGAAATTCGGCTGGGATCGCGCCTCGATCCAGTGGGCGTTCACGCTGTTCGTTCTGTTCGAGACCTGGCTGGTGCCGGTCGAAGGCTGGTTCGTCGACAAATACGGTCCGCGTCTCGTCGTTCTCGTCGGCGGCATTCTTTGCGCGATCGGATGGGCGGTCAACGCCAAGGCGACATCGCTCAACGGCTATTACCTCGGCATGATCATCGCCGGCATCGGCGCCGGCGCCGTCTACGGCACCTGCGTCGGCAATGCGCTGAAATGGTTCCCGGACAAGCGCGGGCTTGCTGCCGGCATCACCGCGGCTGGATTCGGCGCGGGCTCCGCGCTCACGGTGGCGCCGATCCAGGCCATGATTAAGGATTCAGGCTTCCAGACGACGTTTCTTTACTTCGGCCTTGGGCAGGGAATCATCATCATGATCCTCGCCTTCTTTCTGTTCGCGCCAAAGCCGGGACAAGTCCCCGCAGCCGTGCAGAACCTCAACGTGATTCAGAGCCGACGCAACTACCAGCCGACCGAAGTGCTGCGCCAGCCGATCTTCTGGCTGATGTACTTCATGTTCGTGATCGTGGGCGCCGGCGGATTGATGGTGACGGCCAACCTGAAGCCGATCGCACTTGATTGGAAGGTCGACAACATTTCGGTGACGCTGGTCGGCCTGACCATGACGACGGTAACATTCGCCGCCACCATCGACCGCATCCTCAACGGCCTCACGCGCCCGTTCTTCGGATGGATCTCCGACATGATCGGCCGCGAGAACACCATGTTCATCGCCTTCGGCCTCGAAGGTCTCGGCATCTGGGCGCTGTACATGTTCGGGCACGATCCGGTCTGGTTCGTGATCCTGTCAGGCGTGGTGTTCTTTGCCTGGGGCGAGATCTACTCGCTGTTCCCCTCGACCTGCACCGACACCTTCGGCGCGAAATTCGCGACCACCAATGCCGGCCTGCTCTACACCGCGAAGGGCACGGCCGCGCTGCTGGTTCCGATCGCGAACTACATGCAGCAGTCGACGGGCCATTGGGACACCGTGTTCATCATTGCGGCCGGCGCCAACATTCTGGCATCGCTGCTTGCGATCGTGGCACTAAAACCCTGGCGCAAGAGGGTGGTGGCCGAAGCGGTAGCTTAGCTAGCCGCCCCAGATCCGGTTCAGTTTGTATGGAGCGCTCGGCCCTTCGGCCGGGCGCTTTTCTTTTTTGAATTTTCGGGGCTCGCCGGGGTTCACTTGAAGTCCCACCACATCGGCGATGGGAACTTCCCTCAACCACGCCGCCTCATTCTAACTGCCTAGTTCGGATGCTGCGGCGCACCAGAAGATGCGCCTTGAATATTGGAATATAATATACCAAGGTCCCAAGACCACGCTTGCGACGATAAGCCGCGAGTTTGCGACACTAGGTCACAGAACTTCAATAAAAAGCGCGGTTTGGGAGGACTTCCATGGCTTCTAGTACAAACGGGGCTGCGCCAGCCGAAATAACATCCAGCAGCTTCCGCTGGACGCAGCTTATCATCGGCGTCGTTTGCATGGCGATGATTGCGAACCTGCAATATGGCTGGACCTATTTTGTGGGTCCGATGGCCAAGGCCCATTCCTGGGACGTGGGCGGCATTCAGATCGCCTTCAGTATCTTCGTAGCACTCGAGACGTGGCTTACACCCCTTGAAGGATGGATCGTGGACTCGCTCGGTCCACAACGCGGTCCAAAGCTCATGGTGGCGGCCGGTGGTGTGTTCGTGGCAATCGGCTGGCTGATCAACGCCAAGGCCAACTCGCTTGGGATGCTGTATTTCGGCGCGGTCGTTTCGGGCATCGGTGCGGGCGGGATTTATGCCACCTGCGTCGGCAATGCCGTGAAATGGTTTCCCGATCGTCGCGGCCTTGCCGTAGGCCTGACGGCGGCGGGATTCGGCGCCGGTGCGGCCGTCACCGTCATTCCCATTCAGATGATGATTGCTTCGATCGGCTATGCCGACACCTTCTTCTGGTTCGCGGTGGGACAGGGCGCGATCATCTTCGTGCTGGCGTGGTTTCTTCGTTCGCCTCTGCCGGGCGAAGTGCCGAGCGCGTCCAGGGTGAAGGTTCTGCAATCGAAATTTAGCAGCACCCCGACCGAGATGCTCAGGTCTCCGGTATTCTGGCTGCTCTACGTCATGTTCGTGCTCGTATCCGCGAGCGGATTGATGGTCGCGGCCCAGATCGCGCTGATCGCAAAGGATTACGGCGTTGCGCAAACCGTGGTTATGTTCGGGGCAACCACGTTGATCGTTTCGGGCGTGATCGACAATCTGGCAAACGGCGGTGCCCGGCCATTCTTCGGCTGGGTGTCGGACCAGATCGGCCGCGAATACACCATGGCGATTGCCTTTACGGCAGGCGGGCTCGCCTATTGGCTGCTGGGCACGGCGGGAACCACGCCCTGGACCTTCGTCATCTGCGCGGCGCTGATCTTCTTCACCTGGGGCGAGATCTTCAGCCTGTTCCCGTCGACCTGCACGGACATGTTCGGCCCGAAATACGCGACAACCAACACCAGTCTGCTGTACACGGCCAAGGGCTTGTCGGCCTTCGTGGTTCCGCTGGCAAATGTGCTGAAGTCATACACAGGCGGCTGGCACGCCGTGTTCGCGATCGCGGCGATCATGAACTTCGTCGTCGTGGGTCTTGCGTTGTTCGTGGTTCGGCCGATGCGAGTCTCGATCAGTGCGTCGCAAGCCAAGGAAGAGCATGCCGTGGGTCAGCCTGCGGAGTGAGCCTGGCCGCCGAGCCGAATTCGAAGGGGCGCAGCGCAGGCTGCGCCCCTTTTCTTTTGGGCAAATGCCCAGCGGCGCTCGGGTTCCTTGCATGCCAGATGCAAGCGGTACCGGTCGCGTACCTCAGTCTTGAGGATGGGCGTCATCCAAACCAAAAATGTCAGTCCTATTGCCTCTTTATATCTGCCAGTTGCCTGGGCGACTGAATTGACAATTGGCATAATGTATACCAATCTTGCTTAATCAAACATTGGCGGTTCACCCTCACGGAGGTTGCGATGAAAGTCGGAGACATCCTGCGCAAGAAGACATCTGCTCGCGTCGTCACGGTTCGCATGAACGAGACCGTGGGCGTCGCCGCTCAATTGATGCGCACCAGCAACATCAGCGCGCTGGTGGTGAAGGACGTGGTTCGCACCGAGGGCAATACCGCAGCCGGGATGTTCACCGAGCGCGACGTGGTGCGCGCGATTGCCGAGCACGGCGCGGCCGGCGTCGGCATGAAGGTCTCGCAGTTCGTCTCCGTGCAGCGGCTGGTTTCCTGTAGCTCGGCCGACACGTTGGAGCACGTCCGCCATCTCATGAACGTCAATCACATCCGGCATCTTCCCGTCATCGACGATTTCGCGCTCGCCGGCGTCATCAGCATGCGCGATGTCTCCAGCGCCTTCGACGAGGCGACGACCGGCGCGGCGCAAACCGCCGCCTGACGCCATCCCGACCCCCGCCGTCGACATCGTACTGGCGTTAATCGCCAGCGCGGCAAGATCGCCGCCGCTTGCTTGACGGAGATCAATATCGACTTCTCCCGGATGCTTCAGAAAGACAATCGGTGTCCGGGACAAGCGATGACCAGCAGGCGCGAGATTTTGGCATGGAGTGCCGGCCTTGCAATCGGAGGGCTCGTTTCTCCTGCAAGAACATCCGCCGCGGCCGCCAAATCCTACGATGACGCGATCCGATCGACTTGGGCGCCGCTGCGCGTCGACGGCGGAGCCCGCGAACTGATCCGCTACGCGACGCTCGCCGCAAACAGCCACAATACCCAACCCTGGAAATTCACCGCTGAAGAACGTCGCGTCACGATTGCTCCGGACTTTGCCCGCAGATGTCCCTCCGTCGATCCGAATGACCACCATCTATTTGTGAGCCTCGGGTGCGCGACGGAGAATCTCGTCCATGCCGCGGCCGCCACCGGTTTGACGGCCACGGCAGCCGCCAATTCGGGCACAATAACGATCGGGCTCGATCCGACCCGGCCCTTGGAATCCGACCTGTTCAAGGCCATTCCTCACCGCCAGAGCACGCGCGCCGTCTACGACGGCACCGCGGTGAAAAACGAAACGCTCGCGGCTCTTGAGAAGGCGGGCACACGGGCCGGGGTGGCAATCATGATCATCACGGACAAGCCGGGGATCAAAAGTGTCACCGACTACGTCGTGGAGGGCAACTCGGCGCAAATGCGCGACAAGGCCTTTATGGATGAACTCAAACATTGGATCCGGTTCAACGAAACTGATGCGGTTGCAACCATGGACGGCCTGTCCGCAGCCGCCTCCGGCAATTCGGAATGGCCGGCGTGGCTGGCCCGGCTACTGTTGCCGCTGGTCCTGACTGAAAAAGCCGAAAATGAAAAATACCGGAATCAAATACGAAGCTCCTCGGGTGTCGCGGTCTTTGTCGCCGATCGCAGCGATGAGGCTCATTGGATTGAGGTGGGACGCGCCTGCCAGCGTTTTGCGCTGCAGGCGACGGCACTCGGGCTGAAGCAGGCCTTCATCAACCAGCCGGTCGAAGTCCCGCATGTGCGCAAGCAGTTTGCATCCTTTCTTGGCATCGGCGACCGCCTGCCCGATTTGGTGATGCGCTTTGGCTTCGGACCCGACCTGCCGAAATCGTTGCGACGGCCGGTCGAACAGTTGATGGCCTGAGAGGATGAGGCCATTCATTCCTGCATGGTGACGGCACCTGATCGCGGGCCTTCGCGATGGACAATCGGCCGCCGGGACGGCATCCTGCCTGCTGAAAAAGCATAATATGCGGGCTTGGGAACAGTCAGGGGTCAGGAATGATCAAAACGCGCTTCACGGAACTTGTCGGCGTCGACCACCCGATCGTGCAGGGCGGCATGCAATGGGTCGGCCGCGCCGAGCTTGTTGCCGCCGTGGCCAATGCCGGCGCGCTCGGCTTCATCACCGCGCTGACGCAGCCGACGCCGGAAGACCTCACCAGGGAGATCGCGCGCTGCCGCGGCATGACCGACAAGCCGTTCGGCGTGAATCTGACCATCCTGCCCTCGATCAAGCCGCCGCCTTATGCGGAATACCGCCAGGCCATCATCGAAAGCGGCATCAGGGTCGTCGAGACCGCGGGCAACAAGCCGCAGGAGCATGTCACCGAGTTCAAGAAGCACGGCATCAAGGTCGTGCACAAATGCACCAGCGTCCGCCACGCACTGTCGGCCGAGCGCATGGGCGTCGATGCGATCTCGATCGACGGTTTTGAGTGCGCCGGCCATCCCGGCGAGGACGACACGCCCGGCCTGATCCTGATCCCGACCGCCGCCGACAAGGTGAAAATCCCGATGATCGCCTCCGGCGGCTTTGCTGACGGCCGTGGCCTGGTCGCCGCGCTCGCGCTCGGCGCCGAGGGCATCAACATGGGCACGCGCTTCATGGCGACCCGCGAAAGCCCGATCCATCAGCTCATCAAGGAGAAGATCGTCGCCAATGACGAGCGCGAGACCGAGCTGATCTTCCGCACCATGCGCAACACCTCGCGCGTCGCGAAGAACGCGATCTCGACCAAGGTGGTCGCCATGGAGAAGGAAGGCGCCAAGTTCGAGGACATCCGCGATCTCGTCGCTGGCGCCCGCGGCAAGATGGTCTACGCCACCGGCGATGCCGACGAAGGCATCTGGTCGGCCGGCCAGGTGCAGGGCCTGATCCACGACATCCCCTCCTGCGCCGAGCTGATCTCGCGCATCATCCGCGAGGCCGAAGCCATCATGCGCGAGCGGTTCGAAGCCATGATGTCCGGCGGCAAGCGCCAGGCCGCGGAATAGGCTTGCTGTGTCGCCAGCGACTCTATCCCCTCATCCTGAGGAGCTTGCGAAGCAAGCGTCTCGAAGGATGAGGCCACAGTCGGGGCCTCATGGTTCGAGACGCGCGAAGACGCGCTCCTCACCATGAGGGTTTGTTGAGGCAGGTCTGCCAACAAGAGGAATGATCCCATGAAGGCCTATGTCTACGGCGCCGGCGGCGCTGCGATATCAGATGTTCCAAAACCCGCGCCAAAGGGCACGCAGGTGCTGGTCAAGGTCCATGCCTGCGGTCTCAACCGCGCCGATCTCGGCATGACCAAGGGCCACGCCCATGGCGCGGCCGGCGGCGTCGGTACCGTGCTCGGCATGGAATGGGCCGGCGAAGTCGCCGAGCTCGGGCCTGACGCCAAGGGCGTCAAGGTCGGCGACAAGATCATGGGCTCGGGCGGCGCGGCCTTTGCCGAATATACGCTGGCCGACCACGGCCGGCTGTTCCGCTCGCCCTCGAACATGAATTTCGAGGAGGCGGCCACCCTGCCCGTCGCGCTCGCCACCATGCACAACGCCGTCGTCACCAACGGCGCGCTGCAGCCGGGCCAGAGCGTGATGATCCAGGGCGCGAGCTCCGGCGTCGGGTTGATGGCGATGCAAATTGCAAAACTCAAGGGCGCTTCGCTGGTGGTCGGCTCCTCGACCGACGCCACCCGCCGCGGACGCCTGAAGGAATTCGGCGCCGACCTCGCGGTGGATTCGTCCGATCCCGGCTGGGTCGACCAGGTGCTGAAGGCGACGGGTGGCGAAGGCGTCGACCTCATCGTCGACCAGGTTTCGGGCAAGGTCATGAGCCAAAATCTCGCGGCGACCAAGATCAAGGGCCGCATCGTCAATGTCGGCCGGCTCGGCGGCACCCGCGCCGAGTTCAATTTCGACCTGCACGCCGCGCGCCGCATCACCTATATCGGCGTCACCTTCCGCACCCGCAGCATCGACGAAATCCGCGAGATTTTTGATGAAGTCCGGAAAGACATCTGGAGCGCGGTCGAATCGCGCAAGCTGCAACTGCCGATCGACAAGGTCTACAAGTTCGACGAGATCGGAACAGCGTTCGCGCACATGGAAGCCAACAAGCATCTCGGCAAGATCGTCGTGACGCTGTGATGCTCTCGTGTCCCGGATGCGGCGCGGCGCGCAGCGGTGCGCCGCAGAGCCGGGACCCGCTTGTGCCAAACCCATGCGCCCCGGACCGGCAGCGCGTCACGCCGCGAAGGAGCGGCGCACTTCGCAGCATCCGGGGCACGAGACCCGAAATCCGTTGCCGAGCGGCGAAAGAACCGGCAAAATACCCGGCAATTTACGGCGATATATTTTTTATAACATATTGATGTATATATATTTAAACTGGCAACGAAAGCGGCAAAAGTGACCTCTCCTACAGCTATGGAACCCCTCTTCCCAGAGGAGAACAAGGAGCTTTCCGACCTTGCGACCGAGCTGGTTGCAAAGAGCAGCGCCCTGACGGGGCGCCTGCATCCCATCATCCAGGAGGGGGTCGGCGATCTGGTCCGCTCAATGAACTGCTACTACAGCAATCTCATTGAGGGGCACCATACCCATCCGGTCGACATCGACCGCGCTCTGGCTGGCGACTACAGCGCCGAGCCGGAAAAACGCAATCTTCAGCTCGAAGCTCGCGCACACATTGATGTGCAGCGAAAGATTGATTCCGGTGCGGCACCGCAGCCACCGACCTCCAATGATTTCATTCTCTGGGTCCACAAGGAGTTTTGCCAGCAACTGCCTGCGGCGCTTCTGGTCGTCAAAGACCCGAAGACGGGAAAAGAAGAAAAGGTAATCCCGGGAGAACTGCGGCAGATCCACGTCAAGGTCGGACACCACACCGCGCCGGCGCCTCGCGACCTTGGTCCGCTGCTTGAACGATTTTCGGCAGCTTACGGAGACGGCAAGCTTCCGAAGATCCAGCGCATTATCGGCGTTGCCGCCTCGCATCATCGGCTTCTATGGATTCACCCGTTCGCGGACGGTAACGGGCGTGTGGCGCGCCTGTACTCTCACGCCTTCTTCAAGGAGCTTGGCATCGGCTCCAGCCTCTGGTCCGTTTCGCGTGGGTTGGCGCGAGCGGTCGACAAGTACAAGGCGGCGCTGCAAGCCGCCGATGAGCCTCGCCGTGGCGATCTTGATGGTCGAGGAAACCTGACACAGGCGGGTCTGGTCGCCTTCTGCACGTTCTTCCTGTCGAGTTGTGTGGACCAGGTGATCTTCATGGAATCGCTGTTTGAACCAACCGAGCTTGCGCGACGCATGGAGATCTGGTGCGAGGAAGAAACGCGTGCTGACCGATTGCCGAAGGGAAGCTGGGCGCTGCTCCGCGAAGCCCTGCTTTGCGGCGAGTTCGCGCGCGGCAAAGCTCCTGAATTGACCGGCTATCAGGAACGCCAGGCCAGAACGGTACTCAATACGCTCATAGAAAAAAGCTTCCTGATCTCCCCCACCTCGCGCTCGGCCGTGCGGTTGGGCTTTCCGCTTGCAGTCGTCGATCGATGGTTTCCGCGTCTGTACACAGGTCCGGCTGTCGCAAGGTAATGGATGGATTACGAGTCGATGTCGGCCGGCCCGGCGTTGGCTATGCAGCCGGAATGAAGGTAATTCGGCCAGTCTCGCCGCGCTTGCGATGCGGCTTTACCGTGATCACCACATCCTGGTCGAATGCTGTGAGCATCCGCAGCAGCTTTTCCACCGAAACCAGCTTCAACTGGCCCCGCAGGAGCTTGGATAGGTCGGGCTGTTTCATTGCAACGAGCTTGGCCGCTGCGACCTGGGATAGTCCGCGTTCGGCGATCAGATGTTTCAACTGCACCACGAGCACAGCTTTGAGCTGATGTTCCTCGGCGTTAGGTAGGCCGAGATCAGCAAAAATATTGCCCGAACCCTTGGTATGGGCAGGCAGCTTCTTCTTGGTGCTCATCATCGGTCTCCTTCTGTCGCCTTGTGGATGGCCTCGGCATCGCGGAGACGCTGCCGGATCAGGTCCACGTGTCTTTGCGGGGTAGCTATCCCCCTCGTCGATTTCTTTTGGAACGCGTGCAGGACGTATAGGACGCCCTCGAGCCGCGTTGTGTAGACGGCCCGATAGGTGTCGCCGTCGAAGTTATCGCGAATCTCGAGAACCCCGGCAAAGCCCTTTAGAGGTTTGGCGTTACGTGGGTGCTCGCCGAGCTGCGCTTCAAAAAGGGGACTGGCCGATCTCGCTCCGAACGGCCGCAGGAAAGGCCCTCAGGTCCTTTTGGCTCGAACCCACGAAAACGGCGGGTTTGATTGCGCGCAGTCGATCATTCACGGAATTATGGTAATATACCTATAATTTCCTGTCAAGGATTCTGACGATATCGGCATCACCTTCCGCACCCGCAGCATCGACGAAATCCGCGAAATTTTCGACGAAGTCCGCAAGGACATCTGGGGCGCGGTGGAATTGCGCAAGCTGCAATTGCCGATCGACAAGGTCTACAAGTTCGACGAGATCGGAACAGCATTCGAGCACATGGAAGCCAACAAGTACCTCGGCAAGATCGTCGTGACGCTGTGACGCTCTCGTGTCCCGGACGCGGCGCAGCGCTTCTTCACGATGCGCCGCAGAGCCGGGACCCACTTGTCCCACACGGATAGGCCCCGGATCAGCAGCGCATCACGCCGCAAAGAAGCGGCGCACTGCGCATCCGGAGCATGATGAGAGGCTCCTCGGCGTTGGCTATGCAGCCGGAATGAAGGTAATTCGGCCAGTCTCGCCGCGCTTGCGATGCGGCTTTACCGTGATTTCCACATCCTGGTCGAATGCCGTGAGCATCCGCAGCAGCTTTTCCACCGAAACCAGCTTCAACTGGCCCCGCAGGAGTTTGGATAGGTCGGGCTGTTTCATTTCAACGAGCTTGGCCGCTGCGACTTGGGATAGTCCGCGTTCGGCGATCAGATGTTTCAACTGCACCACGAGCACAGCTTTGAGCTGATGTTCCTCAGCGTTAGGCAGGCCGAGATCAGCAAAAATATTGCCCGAGCCCTTGGTATGGGCAGGCAGCTTCTTCTTGGTGCTCATCATCGGTCTCCTTCTGTTGCTTTGTGGATGGCCTCGGCATCGCGGAGACGCTGCCACGCCCCATTGTGCACGCAGCATATTGCCTGTTGGGAACTATTCTGGCAGCTCAGCGTCTTCCGGCATTTCAACCGTAACCGCTATCGCCGCAGCAATCGGACCTGAGCGTCGATAGAATATCGATTGTATCGGCACCTCGTCATTGTTCGTAAATCGGAAGCCGCCCTTACAACCCAAAAGTAAGTCAGCCATAAAATATTCAAGGCGCCAACCATACTCGGCGTCGCTCATAATCTTTCTGGTATCACCAAGTGTTGGACTATAGCTCTTTGCCTTGCCGGCCAGAGCCTTGTGAATATCCCCCGTAGGCACAACCCTGGCACCGAGGTAGTTATCCTTCTCTCTCAGCTTTGAATATTCTGTGAGCGGAAGGACAACCTTTGTAACCAACTGCGGCGGATTGTAGAAAAGGTAATGGATCGGAATCTTGTAGGCTTCCATATGTGCACGGATGGCTTCTATCTGATCGGACTCCTTGGTGAGCGACTGATATTTGCTGGCCTTCGTGAACGAGAACTTGCGCTGAGACATCATCGAGGCCAGGTCGGTGTCACGAGCAGCGATACGCGCCATCCCCACTCGATAGTCGTATTCCTCTAGATGATCCACATCCCCGGTTGTGGGAAATAGTCGCTTTGATTGGAGCAGCGCAACCTTGCGCCTCACCATCCGCCCGCCCTTGGCGAAAAAGACGAACACGCCTATGTCGGCCACTTCCCAGCTGCTGAAATGTCGCAGCCCACCCAGATAATGAGTGTCGATCCTAATTGCCCAATCTGACTTAAATTTCCGAGGCGCAGCGTAGTTTGTAAGATGCTCAATGAACGTCAGATCGAACGTTGGTTCGGGGGTTGCTGGAGCATTTCAGCATTTTTTCTGCCAGACGCCTGTTTGCATCGGCAAAAACGCTCCGGAACCAATCTACGATTTCCTTTGGAATTGCCATTGATTCCTCCCCCGAAACATCTCGAATATCAGCTTTTCCTATCGAACACACGGCAAAGCTGCTATTGGCAAGTGCTTCAACTCGCCGAGATTCCAATGGCCCAACAGCTATTTGCGGGGACGCCTCTTTCAGTCCTGTTTGATAATACAAATCGCAATATTGAAGACACCATCGATAAGCTGACCGACGCACAGGTCTTGGCGGCCTCACTGGATGTTTTGACCCAGCAGATTGCCGACGCCAATTTGATTCATGTGCCGGTGCTCGACCTCACCCGAGTGGATCGGACCTTTGAAGATGCGACGGTCCCTGAGCATCGCGTGCCCAATCCAAATTGGACTGACATTCACGTCGGGGTCCCGGGCCGGGTTCATACCCTCCACGTTCCCTACACTGGGCAGCAGCACATGTTTTACTACATGCCTCCCGTCCCCCCGAGGCTGACCGTGGTTGGCGAAACAACCGACACCGAGGTGATGGTCTATGCTGCCGGCGCGTGGTTCACCGCGGAATCCATCACGCAGCAATTCATGCAGGATATCGAGACGCTGGAGGATGCGTTAAGGCGCCTGCGGGAGAACTGTGACCGGTATAACACCGCCCTTCCGACCTTCATTCGTTCCCGGCTCGACAGACGCCACACAATCGCCGAGAGGACGCGCCAGACAACCGATGGCATCAAATTTCCTCTCCGCCAGGTCGCCAACGCACCCCAGACCTACAGGCTTCCGGAAAAGCCCAAGCCTATTGCTCCTCAGCCCGTCCAGCGCGCGGCAGAGAAGTCCTTTGTCCTGGGCGAGGATGATTACCAAAACATCCTGAAGATCTGCGCGAGCATGTCGCTTGTGATGGAGCGCAGCCCTTCGGTGTTTGTGAATGCCGGCGAAGAGGACATCCGAATTCATTACCTCGTGCAGTTGAACGGCCAGTACCAAGGGCAAGCCACGGGCGAGACCTTCAACCACATTGGAAAGACAGACATCCTCATCCGGCATGAGAACAAGAATGTCTTTGTGGCCGAGTGTAAGTTTTGGGGAGGCTATAAAGCCCTGGTTGAAACAGCTGACCAACTGTTGGGATATACTACTTGGAGGGATACCCGAACCGCCCTCATCATCTTCAACTGCAACCTCGACTTCACGAATGTTATTTTAGAGGCTCAGCGTGCGATGAAAGATCATCAGCACTACAAATCGGGGCCGACGAAGGAGAGCGAGACGAGGTTCAGGTACATTTTCAGCCATCCCGAGGATAAGCAGCGGGACATCATCGTGACCCTCATGCTGTTTAACATGCCGAAGCCGAAATGACGTTCATTCTTCTGACTGGCGCGGGGTTTTCCTATAACTGGGGTGGCCCCCTCGCATCTGATGTCTTCAGCGCGCTGCTGGCTGACAAAGACCTGGACGACCACACCCGCGACCTTCTTTTTGATTCAGGCGGCGCGTTTGAAAAGGTTTTGGCCGATCTACAGGTGTCCAGTGATCCGGCCGACCAGAAGCGGCACGAAGCGCTAATTACCTCGGTGGCAGGGATCTTCAACGGCATGAACAACACCTTCATGCACGTTAAGTTCGAGTTTGAGGACCCACCGAGTGTTCAGCACTCCTTGACGAGCTTTTTGAGCCGGTTTCACGCCATCTTCACGCTTAACCAAGACGCCCTACTCGAACAGCATTACAACCCACACATCGGGCCTCCGATGAATTGGGGCCATCTCCAGTTGCCGGGCATGAGGTTCATGCAGCCGTTCCAACCCAGCGGGGCGCGGCAGGAGAAGTTTGCAATCATGGAGCCCAATCCACCCTTCACGACGTTTGGACACGGCGCGCAGCCCTATGTGAAGCTCCACGGGTCGGTGAACTGGATGGAGTCAAATCGAGGAAAGCGCATCCTCATCATGGGCGGCCAGAAGGCCGTGAGCATCGGTCTTTATCCGATCCTGACTTGGTACCATGAGGAATTTCGAAAGATGCTGACCCGACCCTCGGCCAAGCTTATGGTCATCGGGTACAGCTTCAGCGACAGCCACATCAACGACGCCATCGTGGACGGCATAGCGGCAGGTCTAAAGCTGTTTGTCGTTGACCCGTTCGCCATCAAGGTTCTGCAAAACGACCCACGCATTGGCAAAGCCCGGTCCACCATCATTGGATACTCGGACCGATCGCTGAAGACCACCTTCGGCGGCGACCGGTACGCCCATAACCAAATTTCCCAATTCTTCGCCCATGACCGATAATAATTGGCCGACCTACCACCTCTCCAACCACCGCGACCACATCCACGCGATCGGGGTTATCGCGGTGGCCTACAGTTCATATGAGGGTTCGTTATTCAGGCTCTATGCCCATCACCCCCAGGTCCAGAAGATGCCTTGGGAAATGGCTCAGCTCTACTACACGACCCTCAACGAGGAACGCCGGCTGAAGGCAATCCAGACCGTCTTCAAGCGGTACGAGAAAGACAAGGAGCGTTTGGAGTTTGTTGAGAGCCTGATCAAGCATTTCGATTGGTGTTCAGACATCCGCAACAAGCTTCTACACTCCGAACTCTATCCCGCAGCGTTTGGCGGCGAAAAGGACAAGCTCTATCTCATCAAACCGACCTCTAAGAATGACCTGGCATCTGCTTATCTGTGGCTCAGTGTCCAGCAGCTACGAGAGATTGCCGACCAATTCGACCTCGGCAAACGAACCTGCGCCCACTTCCTTATCAAACTGCGCATCCGCGACATTCCCGCAGACCAGCTACCCAACGGGTATGACCTACTTGCAGATGAAGAGTGGCCTGACCCTTTAGTGATACCGCCGCGCGTCGAACTATCGCCAGCTCCCCAATGGGGACGTGTGCGGCCCAGCTGAAATCTTAACGAGTGCGGCGGTTTTCCTGGCGAATAAGCCAGTCGAGCAGATTTGCCCACCAAATACGAAGCTGGGTCATAGGATTTGAACCTATGACCTTCAGGTTATGAGCCTGACGATCATTCACTACGGTCAGGCTGCTGGCAATTCGCCTGCGCGTTCCGTTTGATTTCAACAACCACATCAATGTGATGCTACCTGTGCCCAGATCGCCTCCTCGACAAACTTCCGATTTACAGAAATTTCCCTTGACGCCACCCCCAAATCACATCTACATCCCTTCCCCATCCCGTCCCGCTGAGAGGGGCGTTGGCCATCGTCACGAACGAGGGACGGGTTGCGGTGGACGCGGCAGCGTCGGGCGCGTGGGGTGGTCGTAGGGCGGGCTTATCGTCCGTGAGCGAACACAGCGCGCAGGCGACCGGCGCTCCGCCTTCGCTAAAGCTTCGGCGGACGGGCAATGTCCGGCGAAGCCTCTTGGCGAAGTCGGAAGGCTGCGTACGGCAAAACCGTGTGGTCCTGGCACCCGTTGCTGGTGTCAAGCCGGCGGAGGTGCGTCGACCCGACCGGGTCCGAACAATCCTTCAATCCGTCGGCGACGGAGGCAAAACGAATTCGTCTCCGGGGAGAGCGCGGCATAAGCCGTAAAACCATTGCGCAGGGAATGTCGGATGCTCTCCGCTGCCCTGTATGCTCGTGTGCGTCTCACCACTCTTTTGCACACGAGACCGCGGGTGCAGCGCGCACCCGGCATTCCCTGCGCCCTCTTTATTCCGGCGCGATTGATTTTTGAACACCTCGGGCGCATCGCGCCGCGAGATCGCGGAGTTGTATTCGGTGCAAGCCACGTCAATGCTTAATTCGGAACAATTCGCAACAAACCGCTCCTGCAAGTGTGGGGCGATTGCGCATGAGATCGGCGCTTGATGTTAACGGATGGGCTGCTAAACGGACGCCCATGAGCGAACACGCCCACACCGTCAAAACCCGCGTCGCGGCGATCTCGATATTTGCCTCTGCCGGCATGGCCGCGGCCAAATTCGTCGTCGGCATCCTGATCGGCTCGCTGGCGCTGGTCTCGGAAGCGCTGCACTCTTCGGTCGACGTGATCGCGACCATCATCACCTGGATGGTGGTGCGCGTCTCCGACCTGCCCGCCGACGAGGAGCATCATTACGGCCACGGCAAGTTCGAGAGCGTCTCCGCGCTCGGCGTGATCGCGATCCTCTATGTGCTGGCCGGCGGCATCCTGGTCGAAGCCTGGAGCCGGCTCCGCGAAGGCACGCCGCCGCCCACGATCTCGGCCATCCCCTTCGTCGTGCTGCTGATCGACATTGCCGTGAATTTCTGGCGCGCGCGCGCGCTGCATCGGACCGCGCGCGAGACCCGGAGCCAGGCGCTCGCCGCCGACGCCCTGCATTTCGCTTCCGATGTGATGGGCTCGATCGCCGTGATCATCGGGCTTGCGCTGGCCGGTCTCGGCTTCTGGTGGGGCGACGCGGCCGCGGCGGTCGCGGTCGCCATCATGATCGCCCTGCTCGGCCTTCGCATGGCGCGTGCCACCGTGGAAACCCTGCTCGACCGGGCGCCGGAAGGCGCCGCCGAAAAGGCGCGGAGCGCCATCGAACAGGTCCCCGGCGTTGTCGATGTCGGCCGCTTGAGGGCTCGCATGGTCGGATCGACCTATTTCATCGACGCCATCGTGAAAGTGCCGCGCACCTATCCGATCGATCGGGTCGACGAGATCAAGCACAAGGTGCAGACGGCGGTCAGCGCCGCGCTCGGCGACGCCGACGTCACCTTCACCTCGGAGCCGGTCGCGCTCGACAATGAGAGCGTGCGCGAGCGCATCATGGTGATCGCGCGCAATTCCGGCCTTGCCGTGCACCATGTCACCGTGCACGACCTCGGCGGCAAGCTCATCGTCGGCATCGACATCGAGGTCGACGGCGAGATGCCGCTGACGCAGGCGCATGCCATCGCCAACTCCCTGGAGCGCAACATCGGCGACGAGTTCGGCGCCGAGGTCGAGGTCGACACCCATATCGAGCCTCTGGAACCCGAGCTGCCGTTCGGCATCGATGCCGCGCCCGAGCGCGTCGAGACCATCCGGGCGGCGCTGTCGCGCTTTGCCGCCGAGACCGCGATCCACGACATCCATAACGTCCGGGTGCGCGACACCGACGCCGGCGAGGTCGTCAACTTCCACTGCCGCGCCGCGCCGTCGATGAGCGTGATCAAGGTGCACGAGAATGTCGACGAGATCGAGCGCGCGCTGCGCCGCGCCTTCCCGACCGTGAAGCGCGTCGTCAGTCACGCCGAACCGCCGTACGCCTGATGCGGCCGGAACTCGGCTCGTTCCTGTTTCGGACTCAAATTTTCCGTGATTTCACGTCGGCAATTCCTTGGGCGATTCTCCGTTGGACAAGAATTATTCGCGTTAAGGAATCGTTGACTCTCGACAGCCCGCAAAAACTGGATTCAAATCACAATGATTCGGAAGCGGCGTGGGGCGCCTTCGAAGCGGTGTTAAATTAATTTGCGGTGGGGGTCTAAGGCATGGCGCGTGCGCATGCGGCGAACGCGTGTGCCCAATCCGATTCGATCAAGGGATTGGCGCAATCGATCGCAAAGCCGGCCTACACCAGGCTATTGACGGCGGAGCCGACGCTCCGCCGCGCCGTACCCACGCTGATCATCGCCTTCCTGATCACCATCTTCCTCGGCGCCTTCGTCCAGGTGCTGGACCAGAGCCGGCAGAAGCGCGCTGCCGCCGAGCGCGACCTCACCGCACTCGCCGACTATCTCGCCGAGCGCATCGATCGCGTCGCCTCCGTTCGCGCCGAGCGCCTGACCAGGATCGAGCGCATGCAATTCCTGCTGGCCGATCTGATCCCCTCATGGGGCAATCTTGCCGGGCGCCACATCATCGTGGTCGGGCCCGACCGCCAGATCCTCGCGCGTCTTCCAATCAAGTCGAACCTCGAGGAGACTGACGGCATTCTCGACGCGATCAGCTCGGCGCAGCTGATGGCCGCCCCCAGCCTGCAGGGCAAGATCGTCGACCTGATGCTGCCGAACGGCAACCGCGCCATGGCGACCTCGCAACTCATCAAGGCGCTGGCCGGCCGGGTCATCGTGATCCAGGAACGGCTGGAGCCGGTCTGGGGCTCGGATTCGGCGCTGTCGGTGACGCTGTCCGCCACCACCGGCTTTGTCGTGCTGATCCTCGGCTTTGCCTTCCACTGGCAATCGACCCGCGCCCGCGAAGGCGATCTCATCAACGACGCCGTGCGCGGCCGCATCGACACCGCGCTCAACCGCGGCCGCTGCGGCCTGTGGGACTGGGACCTCGACCGCGGCCGTATCTTCTGGTCGCACTCGATGTTCACCATGCTCGGGTTAGAGACCCGCAGCGACCTCCTCACCTTCGGCGAGGTCAATGCGCTGATTAAAAGTGACGACATCGACCTGTTCGCCATCGCCGACCGGCTCATCTCCGGCGAGATCGATTACATCGACCAGTCGTTCCGCATGCAGCACACCGGCGGTCACTGGATCTGGCTCCGCGTTCGCTGCGAGTTGAGCCACGGCGAGAGCGATGGCGGTTTGCACCTGATCGGCATCGCCGTCGATATCACCGAGCAGAAGAGCCTCGCCGAAAGGAGCATCGAGGCGGATTTGCGGCTGCGTGACGCAATCGAGACCATCCCGGAGGCCTTCGTGCTCTGGGATGCGGGCAACCGCCTGGTGCTCTGCAATTCGCACTTTCAGCGGCTGCACAAGCTGCCGGACACCGCCGTGATCCCCGGCACCTCCTATGATACCGTGATCGAGGTCGGCAGCATGCCGGAGGTCCGCACCCGGGTGCATGACAGCGGCGTGCCGGCACCCGGCGCGCGCACCTTCGAGGCCCAGCTCGAGGACGGCAGCTGGCTGCATATCAGCGAGCGCCGCACCAAGGATGGCGGCTACGTCTCGGTCGGCACCGACATCACCCGCATCAAGGAGCATGAGCAGAAGCTGGTCGACAACGATCTGCGGCTGCGTGCCACCGTGATCGACCTGCAGCGCTCGCGCGCCGTGCTGGAACGGCAGACGCTGGAGCTCGCCGACCTTGCCGAAAAATATCAGCGCGAAAAGACCCGCGCCGAGGAAGCCAACCAGACCAAGTCGAAATTCCTGGCCAATATGAGCCACGAGCTGCGCACGCCGCTCAATGCCATCATCGGCTTCTCCGAGATCATGGAGAGCGGCATGTTCGGCGCGCTCGGCTCGGAGAAATACCAGGAATATTGCCACGACATCCTCACCAGCGGGCATTATCTGCTCGAGGTGATCAACGACATCCTCGACATGTCCAAGATCGAGGCCGGCCGCATGAAGCTCGACATGGAGCCGCTCGATCTCTCCAAGACGCTCGCCGAATCGCTCCGCGTGGTCACCGGCCGCGCGGAGGACAAGCGGCTGGTGCTGGATGCGGACATCGCGCAGACGATTTCGGTGGTGGCCGACCGCCGCGCCACCAAGCAGATCCTGGTGAACCTGCTTTCCAACGCCGTGAAATTCACGCCCGAAGGCGGCAAGATCGTGGTGCGCAGCCGCCTGACGCGCGACCGCATCACGCTCCTGATCGCCGACACCGGCATCGGCATCGCGCCGCATTCGCTCGAGCGGCTCGGCCGCCCGTTCGAGCAGGTCGAGAGCCAGCTCACCAAGACCTATCACGGCTCCGGCCTGGGGCTTGCGATCGCGCGCTCGCTGACGCAATTGCACGGCGGATCGATGAAGCTGCGCTCGCGGCTCGGCAGCGGCACCGTAGTCCGCGTCTCGCTGCCGCGCGATCCCCGCGACAGCCGCCCGGATATTCCGGCAGCGGCGGCGTGATGCGGTCGCCACGTTCTGGTTCCGATTTCAGACAGCCAGTTCGGGGCCTCATGGTTCGAGACGGCGCTTCGCGCCTCCTCACCATGAGGGCTAGCTTCGCGCCACTTGTTGTCACCTCATCCCGAGGAGCCGCGAAGCGGCGTCTCGAGGGATGGGCCGCGAAAAGACGGAGAAGGCCGAATGAAATTCGCGTTTCAGCGTACCTGATCTCCAGGTGTTTCAGGCTACCAGGGCATTCGGCCGAATTATCGACCGGAGAGAAACCCGAGGACGGCCGCGTTGAAGGCCTGCGGGTTCTCGCGGTTCATGCCGTGAGAGGCATTGGGTATGGTGATTGCCTCTCCCACGCTCTCAGGCAGGCAACCCTGTATCGCCCGGACCATCTCGCCATATCGCTTCGGACTTTTCTCCCCTGTTAGGAGCAGGATCGGAAACTGGAATTTGCCGATCGCCTCGCATGAGAGGAGCGGTCTCACTTCGGGACGGATGCAGGTAGCAGCGTTGTCAAACAGGATTTGCTTGTCGTCGGGGCGCATCTGTTCCCATCGCCCAGGTGCGGTGAGCGCTTCGACGTATGCTCGCAGAGCGGCTTCCCGGTCGCCTTTGGCCAGATCAGCCGCCAATCGCTCGATCAGTTTTTGAGTTTCGGCCGCCAGGGCTCGGGACTCCGGCGTATCTGGCAACAGCGCCTCGAGCCCGCTCGCATCGACGAGGATCAGTGTCCTTATCACCTCCGGGTGACGGGCGGCGACATTGAGCACGACCGCGCCTCCGCGCGAGCGGCCGAGCAGGTGAACACGCCCGAGGTTGAGGTTTCGCGTGAACTCGGCGAGATCGTCGGCGTGCTGGAGGATCGAAAAGTCTTCGCCGCGTCCGTCCCATGGCTCGGGGAAGTAGTGGCGCAGGCTGACCGCGATGACGCGATAGTGTTCGGCAAACACGCCGATCTGCAAGTTCCAGTATCGATAGTCGTTGATCGATCCATGCACCAGCACGAGCGGCGTTCCGCTTCCGCTTTCCCGGTAAGCCATGGGATATCCGTTCACCTCGACCGACTTGACGCCTTCCGGCAGCGGCCACACGCCCTGCATTGCCATGGACGACCTCGTGAATGGGAGCCGACCCACGAAGTCTACGCCAAGTTGTGCTTTGGCGCACGGGCGCGATCGGACGCGCGGCGGCAAGCTCGGTGGCCACGTACATACGCCCCGGACGAACGGCCTCACGTCTGCAGGCTGGGCGCGACCTCGCGTGCGACCTGCACCAGCGCCGCGATCAGCGGCGTCATGGGGTCGCGCTGCGGGATCACCATGCCGATCGAGTAGTCGACTACGGGATCGACGATGGGAATGCTGCGGACGGTGTCCTTGAGCCCCAGCGTCTCCGCGAGCTTGGCCGGCATCACGCTGGCCCAGCGCCCCGTCTTCACATGGGTGTAAAGCACGAGCAATGAATTCGAGGTCAGCGTCGGCGTCGCCTCCGCGCCGACCGAGCGCAGCGCGCGGTCGATGATGCGGCGGTTCTGCATGTCCGGCGTCAGCAGGCACAGCGGCACCTGCCCCACCTCTTTCCAGCTGACCTCCTTGCGGTCGCCGAACATGCTGTCGGGCGCGGTGAGCAGCCGGTAGCTCTCATTGTAGAGCGGGATGGTGCGCACCTTCCCGATCGGCTCGTTCTCGATATAGGTGAGGCCTGCGTCCACCTCGAGATTTTCCAATAGCCCCAGCACATCGGCCGAGGTGCAGGACTGGACGCGGAAGCGCACCTCCGGATGACGCGCGCGAAACGGCGTGGTCAGCGATGCAACCATGCCGAGCACGGTCGGGATCGCCGCAATCCTGATCTCACCCGAGAGCTGGTCCTTCAGCCCGTTGATCTCCTGCCGCATCGCGCGGGTGTCGCCGACAATCCGCCGCGCCCAGTCGAGCACGCGCTCACCCTCGGGCGTAAAGCCCTGGAAGCGGGAGCCGCGCTGCACCAGCATCACGCCCAAGGTTTCCTCGAGCTGCTTGATGCTGGTCGACATGGTCGGCTGCGTAACGCCGCAGGCCTCCGCCGCGCGCCCGAAATGCCGCTCCTTTGCAAGCGCAAGTAGAAGTTCAAGCTTGTCGATCATTCACCATCCTTAACACGAACTGCCATCGCGCAAACATGCCGAAAGGCTGCGTCCGATCAGCCCCATAGCACATCGATTGAGATTCCAAATCGCATGATTTTGCAGGCCTATTAATCGCTTTTCCCTATCGCAGCACGGAACAGCTTTATTGATATTTGGAAGCATTCTGATGTCTGATCGCAGCCAACAAAACCTCCGAACGAGCCTGCCGCATGACCTCGCCTTACGAACCTTCTTATGGATCTCGTTATGGATCCTGGGATGAGAAGCGCGGCGCCGAGATCATCGCCGAACATCAGAACCTCGAAGGCGCGACACTCGTCATCCTGCACGCGCTGCAGGAAGCGTTCGGCTATGTGCCGGAGCCCGCGATTCCCATGGTCGCCTCCGCGCTCAATCTGTCGCGCGCCGAAATCTATGGCGTCTTCACCTTCTATCACGACTTCCGCAAGAAGCCCGCCGGCCGCCATGTGCTCAAGCTCTGCCGCGCCGAAGCCTGTCAGGCCGCGGGCGGAGACGCGCTGGCGGCACAGGCAGAACGGAAGCTCGGCATTGCCATCGGCGACACCACCGCCGATGAGCGCGTCACGCTGGAGCCGATCTATTGCCTCGGCCTTTGCGCTACTGCGCCGTCGGCGATGCTCGACGGCCGCGTGGTCGGGCGGCTCGATGAAGCGAGTATCGATGCGCTGCTGGCGGAGGCGCAGCGATGATGCGGCTCTATGTCCCGCGCGACGCGGCCGCGATCGCCGTCGGCGCCGACGAAGTTGTAGCTGAACTGGAAAAGACGGCCGCAACGCGCGGCATCTCAATCGAAATCATCCGGACCGGCTCGCGCGGACTTTGCTGGCTGGAGCCGATGGTCGAGCTCGCGACATCAGAGGGGCGTGTCGCTTTCGGTCCGGTCACTGCAGCCGATGTGCCTTCCCTGTTCGACGCCATGTCGTCCAATGGACCATCGTCCAATGGCCCACATGCGCTGCGGCTTGGCGTGACGGACCAAATCCCCTGGCTTAAGCGGCAGACGCGGCTGACCTTCGCGCGTTGTGGCGTGGTCGACCCGCGCTCGGTCGACGACTATCGCGCCCATGGCGGCTACAAGGGACTCGAGCGTGCGCTGTCGCTGACGCCGCAAGCGATCCTCGCCGACGTCACCGCCTCCGGCCTGCGCGGCCGCGGCGGCGCCGGTTTTCCGACGGGCATCAAATGGAAGACGGTCGCGGACGCGCGCGCGAGCCGCAAATACATCGTCTGCAACGCCGACGAAGGCGACAGCGGCACGTTCGCCGACCGCATGATCATGGAAGGCGATCCCTTCGTGGTGATCGAGGGCATGACGATTGCCGCGATCACCGTCGGCGCCACCAAGGGCTACATCTACATCCGCTCGGAATATCCGCATGCGGTCGAGGCGATGAACGCGGCGATCGCTGCCGCCCGCCGCGCGCGGCTGCTCGGCGAGCGCATCGGCGGCTCGACCCATGATTTCGATCTCGAAGTCCGCGTCGGCGCCGGTGCCTATGTCTGCGGCGAGGAGACCTCGCTGCTCGAAAGCCTCGAAGGCCGCCGCGGCCTGGTGCGCGCCAAGCCGCCGCTGCCGGCGCACAAGGGCCTGTTCGGGAAGCCCACCGTGATCAACAACGTGCTGTCGTTTGCGGCGATCCCCTTCATCCTCGCGGAGGGACCGAAGGCCTATGCCGATTTCGGCATGGGCCGCTCGCGCGGCACCATGCCGATCCAGCTTGCGGGCAATATCAGGTTTGGCGGCCTGTTCGAGACTGCCTTCGGCGTCACGCTCGGCGAGCTCGTCGACGACATCGGCGGCGGCACCTTTACGGGCCGGCCGGTGCGCGCGGTGCAGGTCGGCGGTCCGCTCGGCGCGTATTTCCCACGCGCGCTGTTCGATACCCCCTTTGATTACGAGGCCTTCGCTGCGCGCGACGGCCTGATCGGCCATGGCGGTGTGGTCGTGTTCGACGATACGGTCGACATGGCGAAGCAGGCGCGCTTTGCCATGGAGTTCTGCGCGGTCGAATCCTGCGGCAAGTGCACGCCCTGCCGCATCGGCTCGACCCGCGGCGTCGAGACCATCGACAAGATCAGAAGCGGCGAGCGCGTCGCGGAAAATCTCGCCGTGGTCGAGGACCTCTGCAACACCATGAAGTTCGGCTCGCTCTGCGCGCTGGGCGGATTCACGCCCTACCCCGTCATGAGCGCGCTGAAGCATTTCAGGGAAGATTTCGGCCCCTCGCCGACGCGCCTTCAGGCCGCGGAATAAGGAAGCTTCACCATGTCGCTCATCGAAGAAACCGATTTCGGCACACCGCGCGCCAAATCAGAGACGATGGTGACGCTGACCATCGACGGCAAGCACATCACGGTGCCCGAGGGCACCTCGATCATGCGCGCGGCGATGGAAACCGGCACGCAGATTCCAAAGCTTTGCGCGACCGACATGGTCGACGCCTTCGGCTCCTGCCGGCTTTGTCTGGTCGAGATCGAGGGCCGCGCCGGCACGCCGGCCTCCTGCACCACGCCGGCCGTGAATGGTCTCGTGGTCCACACCCAGAGCGAGCGGCTGAAGAAGCTGCGCAAGGGCGTGATGGAACTCTACATCTCCGACCATCCCTTGGATTGCCTGACCTGCGCCGCCAATGGCGATTGCGAACTGCAGGACATGGCCGGCGCGGTCGGCCTGCGCGACGTGCGCTATGGCTACGAGGGCGAGAACCATGTGTTCGCGAAATCCCAAGGCAAGTCCGGTGGCGAGATCAACGCCGCCTGGATGCCGAAAGACGAGTCCAACCCCTACTTCACCTACGATCCATCCAAGTGCATCGTGTGCTCGCGCTGCGTGCGCGCCTGCGAGGAAGTGCAAGGGACGTTTGCGCTGACGATCTCCGGCCGCGGTTTTGACAGCCGCGTCTCGCCCGGCATGAGCGAGAGTTTTCTCGGCTCCGAATGCGTCTCCTGCGGCGCCTGCGTGCAGGCCTGCCCGACCGCGACGCTGACCGAAAAGTCCGTGATCGAGATCGGCCAGCCCGAGCATTCCGTGGTCACCACCTGCGCCTATTGCGGCGTCGGCTGCGCCTTCAAGGCGGAGATGCGCGGCGAGGAAGTCGTGCGCATGGTTCCCTACAAGGACGGCAAGGCCAATCGCGGCCATTCCTGCGTCAAGGGCCGCTTCGCCTGGGGTTACACCACGCACAAGGAACGCATCCTCAAGCCGATGATCCGCGACAGCATCGAGGAGCCCTGGCAGGAAGTTTCGTGGGACGAGGCGTTCAATTTCGCCGCGACAAAATTCAAGGGCATTCAGCAAAAATACGGCCGCGATGCCATCGGCGGTATCACCTCGTCCCGCTGCACCAATGAGGAGACCTATCTGGTGCAGAAGCTGATCCGCGCCGGCTTTGGCAACAACAATGTCGACACCTGCGCCCGCGTCTGCCACTCGCCGACCGGCTACGGGCTTGCGACGACCTTCGGCACCTCGGCCGGCACGCAGGATTTCGACTCGGTCGAGCATTCCGACGTGATCATGGTGATCGGCGCCAACCCGGCTTCCGCGCATCCCGTGTTCGCCTCGCGCCTGAAAAAGCGGCTGCGCCAGGGCGCAAAGCTGATCGTGGTCGATCCGCGCCGCACCGAGATGGTGGAATCGCCGCATGTGAAGGCGCTGCACCTGCCGCTGATGCCCGGCACCAACGTCGCCGTGCTCACGGCGCTCGCGCATGTCATCGTCACCGAAGGTCTCGTCGACGAGGCCTTCGTGCGCGAGCGCTGCGACTGGAGCGAGTTCGAGGATTGGGCGGCCTTCGCCGCGCTGCCGAAGAACAGCCCGGAGGCGACCGCGATCATGACCGGCGTCGATCCGGAGGATCTGCGCGAAGCGGCGCGGCAGTTTGCGACCGGCGGCAACGGCGCGATCTATTACGGGCTCGGCGTCACCGAGCACAGCCAGGGTTCGACCACCGTGATCGCGATCGCCAATCTCGCGATGGCGACCGGCAATATCGGCCGTCCCGGCGTCGGCGTGAACCCGCTGCGCGGCCAAAATAACGTGCAGGGCTCCTGCGACATGGGCTCGTTCCCGCACGAGCTGCCGGGCTATCGCCATATCTCGGGTGACGCCGTGCGCGACCTGTTCGAGTCGATGTGGCACGTCAAGCTCAATCCGGAGCCGGGCCTGCGCATTCCCAACATGTTCGATGCCGCGATCGAAGGCACGTTCAAGGGCATCTATGTCCAGGGCGAGGACATCCTGCAGTCCGATCCCAACACCAAGCACGTGGTCGCAGCGCTGTCGTCGATGGAATGCGTCGTGGTCCACGACCTCTTCCTCAACGAGACCGCCAACTACGCCCACGTCTTTCTGCCCGGCTCGACCTTCCTGGAAAAGGACGGCACCTTCACCAATGCCGAGCGCCGCATCCAGCGCGTGCGCAAGGTGATGACGCCGCGCAACGGCTATGCCGACTGGGAGATCACCATCGGGCTTGCCAAGGCCATGGGCTTTGACATGCACTACGATCATCCGTCCGAGATCATGGACGAGATCGCGGCGCTGACGCCGACCTTCTCCGGCGTCTCCTATGCCAAGCTCGATGAATTGGGCTCGGTGCAGTGGCCCTGCAACGAGAAGGCGCCCGCGGGCACGCCGGTGATGCATATCGGCGGCTTCGTGCGCGGCAAGGGCAAGTTCGTCATCACCGAATACGTCCCGACCGACGAACGCACCGGGCCTCGATTCCCGCTGCTGCTGACGACGGGGCGCATCCTCAGCCAGTACAATGTGGGCGCGCAGACCCGGCGCACCGAGAACGTGGTCTGGCATGACGAGGACCGGCTCGAAATCCACGTCGCACCCGGCGTGGTCTATACCACCTTCCATCATCCGGACACACAGGCCAACGTCATCACCACCGAGTTCTCCGACTGGGCGACCAACTGCCCCGAATACAAGGTTACGGCGGTGCAGATCTCGCCGTCGAACGGCCCGTCGGAGTGGCAGAAGGAGTATAACGCGCAGGCGCGTCATTCGCGCCGCATCGCGCCGGCGGAAGCCGCGGAATAGTCCACATGCGCCGCCCGGTCAGTCCAGCGAAGCGGAAAGCCTGGCGAGACGGCCGTCTCGCCGAGGACACGCGGCAGATCCCGGAAGAGACGGCGCTGGCGCTGACCTACAACGGCGGCACCTACGCGGTGATGATGGGCACGCCGCAGGACCTGCGGGACTTCGCAATCGGATTCAGCCTCAACGAAGGCATCGTGCAATCGCCCGATGATATCGAGTCGCTCGATATCGTCGAGCTCGACGACGGCATCGAGCTGCGCATGTGGCTCTCGCCCGAAAAGGCCGCGCTGCTGAGCGAGCGGCGGCGGCATATCGCGGGTCCCACCGGCTGCGGCATCTGCGGCATCGAGTCGATTGCCGAAGCGGTGCGTCCGGCCGCGGTCGTGGCAAAAGGCCGCTCGTTCTCGCCGCGCGAGATCATGGCGGCGATGGCGTCCATCGCGCCGTTGCAAAGGATCAACATGGAAACCCGCGCCGTCCACGCCGCGGCGTTCTGGGCCCCTGCCCGCGGCATCGTGACGTTGCGCGAGGATATCGGCCGCCACAACGCGCTCGACAAGCTCGCCGGCGCGCTGGCGCGGGAGCACATCGATGCACGTGAGGGCATGGTGCTGCTGACCAGCCGCGTCTCGGTCGAGATGGTACAGAAGACCGCGGCGATCGGCGCGCCGTTGATGGTAGCGGTGTCGGCGCCGACCGCGCTTGCGGTGCGGATGGCTGAAGCCGCCAGCATCACGCTGGCGGCCATCGCACGCAGCGACGGTTTTGAAATCTTCACCCATCCCGAGCGGATCACCGCGGATGCCGACGCCAGGGAAACTGCCAATGTCGTCCTCGCCTGACCGCCTGATCTATATGGCGAACCAGATCGGAAAATTCTTCCACGCCCAGGGCCACGACAAGACCGTCGCGGGCGTTTCCGAGCACATCAGGAAATTCTGGGACCCGCGGATGCGCAAGCAGATTTTCGCGCATCTCGATGCCGGCGGCGCGGGCCTTGATCCCGATGTGCGCCAGGCGCTTGAGACACTGAAGAACGTTTAGAGCAACAATGCTTTTTGGTTGAAGCAACCTGTCCGCAGACTCGCTGCACCTCTCCCGCTTGCGGGGGAGGTCGCATCGCATCGAAAGATGCGATGCGGGTGGGGGAAACTCTCTCCACTCGAACCGTGCGACTCGCGGCGACACCCCCACCCCAGCCCTCCCCCGCAAGCGGGAGAGGGAGCGCAGTCTCCGTGGGGCTTAGTTCTTCCCCTCCACCACCGACCTGAATACCCGCCGTACCTCGGCCTGGGTTTCCCTGATCTGCGCCTGCAGCGCGGAGAAATCCGGAGCATCGCCGGCGCGCGCCATGACGCGCAGGAGATCGTCACCGGCGGTCTTGGGATCGAACTTGTCGCTGACGCAAAGGCGCAGGATCTGCGTGAGATCGTGATAGAGCCGCCCCGCCGCGCGCAAAACTTCGGCTTCCGCATGCGCCAGCACGCCGAGTCGCGCCGCGTTGTCGATCACATCGAGCGTATTGACGCCGAGGATGTCCGGCTTCTCGCTGGCGTGCACGAGCTGGAGATATTGCGCGATGAAATCGATATCGACCAAACCACCGGCGGCGTGCTTCAACTCCCAGGGATCGTCCTCGCCCTTCTCCTGGGCGATCGCGCGGCGCATGTCGGCGACATCGGCCGCAATACCAAACGGCTCGCGTGGCCGCGTCAGCGCGTCGCGGATGACCTTTTCGATCCGTAAACGAAACGCCGGCGAAGCCGAGATCACGCGGGCGCGGGTCAGCGCCATGTGCTCCCAGGTCCAGGCCTCGCGCTCCTGATATTCGGCAAAGGAATCGATGTGCGAGGCAAGCGGGCCGGCGCGGCCCGAGGGCCGCAGCCTCATGTCGATCGCGTAGAGCACGCCGTAATTGGTCCGCGTCGTGAAGGCGCTGATCAGGCGCTGGGTGAAACGCGCGAAATAATGCGCGCCATGCAGCGGCCGCTCGCCGTCTGAGTCCGGCGCCTCTGCGTCGAAATCATAGAGCAGGATCAGATCGAGGTCGGAGGCCGCGGTCATCTCGCGGCTGCCGAGCCGCCCCATGGCGACGATCGCCGTCTCCTGCCCCCTGATGCGGCCGTGCTGGGCGGCAAAGCGCTCGGTGACGAGGCCGTGCACGGTGCGGACGATGCCTTCGGCGACGTCGGCAAAGGCGGTGCCCGCCTGCTGCGCCGAGACGGTGCCGGAGAGAATGCGCGTGCCGATCAGGAACAGGCTCTCCTGGCCGAACAGGCGCAGGCGATCGAGAAACTCTTCATAGGAGCCCGCGTCCTTCAGCGTCGCCGCCAGGCGCTGCGAAAGCTCGCGCTGGTCGGGCATGGCGCCGAAGAAGCGTGGATCGATCAGGCCATCCATCAGCTGCGGCTGCCGCGCCAGCATATCGCCGAGCCGAGGAGCAGCGCCCAGCACCAGCGCCAGCAGCGCGACAAGGTCGCGGTTCTGGCCGAGCAGCGTGATCAGCCGCCCGCCTCGCTGCAGCGCCTGCAGCAAGTGGTCGAAGGCCACCACCGCCCGATCGGGCTCTTCGGCATGCGCCAACCCATCGATCAGCGCCGGCACAAACTCCGTGAAGGCGGCCCTGGTCGTCTCGGTCCTGAACACGCGATACTCGCCGGCCATCCAGAGCTGCACCGTCTGCGCCACCTTGATCGGCTCCTTGAAGCCGAGCGATGCAAGATGGTTCAACAGCCGCTGATCCTCGGCGCCGGCGCTGTAGTCGATGTCCGGCAGTTTGGCCGTGCCGGTCGGATCGCCCTCGAACAGCTTTGCGTAATGCCCCTGGACGATATCGAGCTGCCTGAGCAAGTCGTGGGCGAAGGCCGCGCGGTCGGGATAGCCGAGGAATCGCGCAAAGCGTTCCATCGCCTCGACACTGTCCGGCAGGCTGTGCGTCTGCTCGTCGGCGATCATCTGCAGCCGATGCTCGACCCGGCGCAGGAACTGGTAGGCCACGGTCAATTCATCGCGCGCCTGGAGGGTGATCCAGTTGCTGGAGGCGAGCACGTTCAGCGCCTCCAGCGTCGGCCGCACCCGCAATTCGGCGTGGCGGCCGCCCGCGATCAATTGCTGGGTCTGCGCGAAGAACTCGATCTCGCGGATGCCGCCGCGCCCGACCTTGACGTTGTGGCCCTCGACCGCGACCTCACTCTGGCCGCGATAGGTCTGCATCTGCCGCTTCATGTCGTGGACATCGGCGAGCGCGGCGAAGTCGAGATGCTTGCGCCACACGAACGGCGAGAGCTCGGATATCATCGCCTCGCCCGCCTTCATGTCGCCGGCACAAGGCTTTGCCTTGATCATGGCGGCGCGCTCCCAGGTGCGCCCTTCCCGCTCGTAATAATGCAGCGCGGCGTCGGTCGACATCGCGACCTGCGTCGAGGCCGGATCCGGCCGCAGCCGCAAGTCGACGCGGAAGACGTAGCCATCGCCGGTGCGCTGCTGCAACAGCCGCGTCATCGCCTGGGTGACGCGCACGAAGAAAGGCTGCGGCTCGATGTCCCGCGCGAGCGTGGGTGATGCGGGATCGAAGAACACGATCAAGTCGATATCGCTGGAGTAATTCAGTTCGCCCGCGCCCATCTTGCCCATCGCGAGCACGAACAGGCCGCTGTTGTCCTCGGGGCTTTCGTCATTGGGGGGCGACAGCCGTCCGCGCACGGTTTCTTGCCGCAGGGCATAACGCAGCGCCGCCTGCACCGAGGCGACCGCGAGATCGGTCAGCGCCGCCGTCACCTGCATCACCGGCCAGACGCCGCCGATGTCGCACAGCGCGATCAGCAGCGCGGCCTCGGCCTTCATGCGGCGAAGCAATTGCATCACGTCCGCTTCGCTTGCCGCTGCAAACACCTCGCGCGATGCAGCCTCGATCAGGGACGGAAGGTGCGTCTCCGGCTCGCATTGCAACAGCCGGATCAGCCGCGCAGCATCGGCGCGGACGAGGTCGAACAGATAGGGCGAGAACTCGGCAAGGCCGAGCAGGATGGTTCTGGCCTTGGGCTGATCGAGCAGCGCCGCGAGCTCGGCCGACTGCGCGGGCTCAAGCTCGGCGAGCCAGCCTCTCAGAGTTTGTTCGGCCTTCTCAGGCGCGGAAACATGCGGACCGTCCACAAACCGCGCGGCCAATGCGCGTATTGTCATAGCTTGGAATCACGAACTTCGGGAATGGGCTATCGATGTGGCCCGCGTCGCCCTTCGCGGATCAGGTCATGCCACCTTCTGTGGCACATCAGCCGTTTGGGCCGCAAGCCTGTCGCTCGCCCCGGCGCGCGCCGGCAGCACCAATGTCGCGACCAGCCCGGGATAGGCGTCGCCGAGCCTGAGTTCACCGCCATGCAGGGTCGCAACGGCGGACGCCAGGCTGAGCCCCAGGCCGGAACCGGGCTGGCTGCGGCTCGAATCGAGCCGCACGAACCGCTCCATGGCGTGCTTGCGCTCGCTTTGGGGAATTCCGGGCCCGCGATCGGTAACGCTGAGCAGCACCTGATCGCCCTCGCGCCTGGCCTCGATCAGGATCTGCCTGGCATCGAGGCTCACGACCGATCCCTTCTCAGCAGGCTTGGGCTCAGCGGGCTTGCCATATTTGATGGCGTTTTCGACGAGATTGGCGAGCGCCTGGCTGATCAGTTCGCGGTTGCCGTGCAGCGGCGTTGGCGCGGTCTTCAGCCGCAGGCTCATGCCACCGTCTTCCGCCAGCGGCTCATAGAGTTCATGAATGCCTTCGGCGACTTCAGCCGCATCGAAATCATCCATGTTGCCGCGCGCCTGCCCGGATTTGGCGCGCGCGATCATCAGCAGCGCGTTGAAGGTGCGGATCAGGCCGTCGGATTCCTCGAGGGTGCGCTCGAGCGCGGCGCGATAATCTGCCTCGCAGCCGGATTTCGCCAGCGCCTCCTCCGCGCGGTTGCGCAAGCGCGTCAGCGGCGTCTTCAAATCATGGGCGATGTTGTCGGAGACTTCCTTCAGCCCCACCATCAGCGCCTCGATGCGCTCCAGCATCGCGTTGAGGTTCGATGCGAGCCGATCCAGTTCGTCGCCGCTGCGCCCGACCGGCAGGCGGCCGGAAAGATCGCCCGCCATGATGCGCTGGGTGGTGCCGGTCATGGCGTCGATCCGCTGCAGCACGCGCCGCGCGACAAAGATACCGCCGCCGATGCCGAGTACCACCACGACCAGGATCGACCATTGCGCGGCCCGCGCGACGATGCCGAACAACCGCCGCCGCTCCTCGAGATCGCGTCCGACCAGAAGCCGGAAACCGCCCGAGAGCTGGGTCACGTTCACCAGTGCGCGGTGATAGGCATTGTCCCCCTCATCCAGCCGCCGGTAGGCGGTCTCCGACCAGCCGGTGGTGCCTATCACGCCCGGGGCCAGCGAGCCGACATTGCCGGCGATCGCCCGCCCCGTCGGCTCGGTGACGAGATAGAGATTGGCGCCGGGCCGCAGCGCGCGGTTTTCGATGGTCCAGAACAGGCGCTGCAGGCCGCGCCGGTCGTAGATCTCGGAAATCTCGCTGACTTCGGCGCTGACGGTCGTGGTGATCTGCTCGGTGATCATCCGCCGCGTGTTCCAGGCGAAATAGCCTAGCAGCGACGCCGCGAACAGCGCGAACAGGAACAGATAGACCAGCGTCAAGCGGAACGCGGTGGTCCGGATCAGCTTACCGAATGCCGTCACGGATCATGTATCCAATCTGATCGCTGCGTCTGCTATCATTGGCCATCGTCACTCCCCATATTGACTTGTAATTCCAAATTGTTAGCCGCATCTGCTATCGTCTGACTTCACCGAAAATCGCCGAACGCCGGGCGTTTTTGGCGAAAAAGCGGTAAGTTGACGCGGCTCTCCCTTCCAAAGTATCCGTGACGGTCATACATCCATAACAGGTCGATTTTAGAACGACTGACCGTCGCGAGCGAAGCATCCGTGACGGTAAGTGGTAAACGGAATGGGAACGTTAAAGTGGCACTCAATTCGAACCAAGTTAAATCGCTGCAAGCTGGCGTTCATGCGGACGGCGGGGGGCTTTATCTGGTCGTGCGCGAGAGCGGTGATCGGGTGTGGGCCTTCCGCTTCACCGACCTTGACGGCAAACGGGCGCTAATGGAGTTCGCCAGGATCGGCGACCGCGACAGCGCGGCCGGCGACGTACTGACGTTGAGCAGCGCGCGCAACAAAGCCCGCGAATACAAGGTCGCCTTGAAGCGCGATGGCGTCGATCCGCGCGTCAAGAAGCGGGTCACAACACAGGGCGGCAAGACGTTCAAGGAATTTGCCGAGGAGCAATACCCCGGCTGGTGCAAGGGTCTGTCGCAGGAAGAGGAGAAGCAATGGGCGCGCTCCATCCGCGACATACCGAGCCTGCATGATCTGAAAGTCCACGAGATCACCACTGAGCAGGTGCTGGAGGCGCTCAAGCCCATCTGGAGCGTGAAGCCGGTCACAGCGTCACGGACGCGCCAGCGGATCGAGCGGCTGATGGACGCTGCCAAAGCGTTGAAGCTTCGCATGGGCGAGAACCCGGCCGCATGGCGCGGCAACCTCAAACACCTGCTGCCCTCGCCCCGGAAGCTCCATCGCAAGAAGGGGCACAGGTCGGCGCCCTACACGAAGATGCCACAGATGATGACCGGCCTGCGGTATGATGGCGGCGTTGCTGCCCGTTGTGTCGAGATCGGCATCCTCACTGTCGCGCGCTCTCAGGAAATTCGGTTGATGGAGTGGGACGAACTCGACTTCCAAGCAATGACGTGGATCGTTCCAGCCGAGAAGATGAAGATCAAGGGCGAGCTAGAGCCGAAGCCGCATCTTGTTCCGCTGTCCGATCAGGCCATCGAGATCATCCGCTCGATGCCGCGCACCGGCAAGTACGTGTTCCCGTCCGATCACGCCGAGACGCATCAGCCGTTCCGGGCAAACGCGCTTGTTGGGGCCATCGAGCGAACTGGCATCAAATCCACCATGCACGGCTGCCGCACGAGCTTCCGTAATTGGGGCGCCGATAACAAGAACCACAATTTTCGCCGTGAAGTGCTGGAGTTCTGTCTGTCGCATCGCATCGGCGATGAGGCTGAACTGTCATACTGGGACAGCGAGATGATCGCGCGACGCCGCGAGGCGCTGCAGGCGTGGGCCGACTTCATCAAGCCGCGCACGAATACGTCAGGCGAGCAGTCGCCCGAAAGAAAGCGGCCAAAGCTCAAGCTGGTCGCCTAACCAGCAAGCCGCCCTATGGTGCGGCTTTTCATTTCACACTGCAGATTTCGACCCGGCTCATCTTCGTTGCATAGTCCTGCCCGCGAGCCGCACCGCGCCCGGCTCGACCGAATCGACCGATCTCCGATGCTGCGCCGGTCGTCCTTCCTCGCTGTCCGATCGGCGGCTTGAGGAAGACACCGGAGCTGTCCCTCGCTCTGTTACAGACTCTGTCGCCTCTGGGCGCAACGGGCTCAGTTTGCATCTTGATAATGACCCGCTGCGACGAGCGTCGGAGGCTATCGCCGGACGCATTGCAGCCGCTCTGGACGGAAAGAAGACCGCCCCGATTGTGCCGCTCGTGAGAAATCATCGTCGCTGATCTTCATCTTCTGGTGCGCGTTACGAATCCAAATATCTTGGGCGTGAATCCATTAATCCATCGTGATTGGCGGACTTCAGCTTTGATATGCATTCCGGACTCAAATCCGACATCAAGTGAGTTGGTGAGGTCGTTTCTGGCGCGAAACTGGTGCGGTCACGTACAAGGCTCTGATCAAATGAGCCAGAGAGCCTGCTCCGGCTTTTGCGATGACCCTAAGCGGCTTCCATTGCCAGACTCCCGTTGGTCCCCAAACGTCTGATTTCCTCCAATTGATCGTCTGAGCGCCGCGGCCCGCATTCCGCCGCGCACCCGAGGGAGGCATAGATGTAGCTCATTCGCGGCCGGGGTGCGGCGCTTGTAATGGCAGATCTTACCTGAGCGTCGCTCAGGACGTTGCAGCCGCACACGATCACGCCACGCTCCTGCTCAGCAAGCGCGCCAAGAGCATGATGAGCAGCATCGCCTACTGCTCCGCTCCAAGCCGCGGTCGCAGGCTCCGCATTGTGGGCATCTCGGGAACATCAGCGGGAGCTGCTCTCCTCAAGCAACCGGTCCAGCACACCCCAGGTAAACGCCCCGCCGCCCTGGAGGGCAAGATCGATGAGAACCGGATCACTCATGCTCATTGAACGGTCCCCTATTGGTTTGCGATGTGCGGGGCTCAGAGGTTCTTATCGAACCGGAAGAGCAGAAAATATCCCGCCGGAACGAAAAACAACGTCAGCATCGAAGCGACTGCCAATCCCGACATCATGAGCACCGCCATCGGCTGCCATAATGCGCCGCCAGCGATCGCCATCGGCGCCAGACCGAGAACCGTCGTTGCCGAGGTCAGCAGGATGGGGCGCAAGCGCTTTTCCGACGCTGCCACGATCGCCTCCTGCAAATCCAGCTCTTGCCGCTCGATATCGATCTGGTCGATGAGCACGATGGCATTGTTGATGATGATGCCTGACAGGCTGATGATGCCGAGCGTGCCGAAGAACGAGAGCGGTTGCCCGGTCGCGAGCAAGCCGAAGGGGATTCCGATCAGGATCAAGGGTATGCTCAGGAACGTCAGAAGCGTGCGGCGGAACGAGTTGAACTGCAGGATGATGGCGAGCACCATGACGCCCAGAGCAATCGGAAATCCGGCGACTAGCTTCTGGTTGGTCTCCGCGCTCTTCTGGATTTCGCCGCCGATATCGACATGATACGTTCCAGCAAGGTCCAGCGCCTGCAGACCAGGTTGGATCAATTCCAGCAACTGCCCTGCCGTCAGCGAGGTGCTGCGCGCGGTGACGGTTATTGTTCGTTCCTGATTCTTGCGGCGGATGCGCGCCAGGTCGAACCCCGGTTTCAATCTGGCGACCTGCGCCAGCGAAATCAGCCCGCCATTCTTCGCGAAGGTGGCGCTGGTAAGACCTTCCAGGCTCTGCGAGGTGTATGCTCCGGCGCGGAGCACGATCGGAATGAGATTGTCGCCTTCGCGATAGATCGAGACCGCGGTGCCGCTGAAATAGGTATTGAGCAGCTGGGTGACGTCTTCCGAAGTGACTCCGAGCTGACGGGCCCGGTCCTGGTCGATCTCGACGACGACCTTGACGATCTTGTTGCCCCAATCGTCGTCGTTGTCGCGAATGCCAGGGGCGGCCTGAAGCAGCGATCGCACCTGCGCACCGAAGGCGAGGAGACGGTCGGCATCGGGGCCTGAAATCTCCACATCGACGATGCCCGATTCAACCGAGCCCATGGCGAGCCGCTTGATCTTGAAGCGAGCCTCCGGATGATTTGCATAAAGATAATTCCAGGCGCGATCCGCGGCCTGCACCGCGCCCTTGTAGTCCTTCGCATTGACCAGGAAGAAGGCGGATGCGGGATCCGGCGCAACCGGGGTCAAGGTCAGATAGAACCTGGGGCCGCCGTCCCCGACATAGAGGATCTGGCTCGCAATCTCGGGATTGACGGCCTTGTCGCCGAGCCATTTCGAAATCTCCAGCGCACGGGCCTCGGTTTGCGAGATGTCGGTTCCATCAGGCATATTCATATAAACGAGGAACTGATTGCGCTCGCTCAAGGGAAACATCTGCTTGGGCAGGCGACCGAACTGCGTCAGCGCCAAAATGACCGCCAGGATGCATACGGCGAGCACGACGGGAGAGAACATGAGAGCGGAACGCAGCGCGGCGCCATAAAAACGTTGCAGCCGCGAGGGAGAGGCGCCTTCATCTAGTCGGGCGCTTCCACCTCCGATGAACCAGACGGTGAGGGCCGGAAGGATATAGAGCGCCGCGATCCAGGAGCCGCCCAGTGTCAACGCAACCACGGCCGCAAGCGAGAAGGCATATTCGCCCGAAGCTCCCGACAACAGAAACAGCGGCAGAAACGCCGCGATCGTGGTGACCGAGGAGATCAACAGCGGAAGCGCGTACTGCTCGCCGGCGGCAAGGCCGGCTTCCTGAGCCGGCATGCCGCGACCGATCCGGCTGACGATATCCTCGACCATCACCACGCCGTTGTCGACCAGCAGGCCAAGCGCGATGATGATGGCGGCGATCGAGACCTGCTCCAGCGCGATGCCGAGCGCACGCATGCCGATCAGCGAAAACATGACAGCGAACGGAACGATCATCGCCGCAATCAATCCGGCGCGCACGCCCAGGAAGACAACGACGAGAACGGCAACCACGATGAAGGTCTGCCCCACGTTCGACAGCGCGGAGTAGACGGAAGCGCTGACCTGTTCGGCTTGATAGGTCGCAAAGCCGATCGCGTAACCGATCGGCAGCCGCTCCTCGTAGTCGCGTGCCGCCGCGCGAAGCTTTTGGCCGAGCTGGGTGACATCCTGGTCTGGCTGCATGATGACGCTGAGCACGACGGCGGAGCGGCCGTTGAAATAGATCGGCTTGACCTTGGGCGAGATGTAGCCGCGGCGAACGGTGACGAGATCGGCGAGCCGCACCAGACTGTCGGTGGTTCCAACCCGCGTCAACATCGTCTCGATCGCGCGTACGCTCGGAAAATCTCCGGAGGTCTCGAGCAGAAGCCGCGTGCCGTCTGCATTGATGTTGCCGGAGGGCAGCACCACGTTCTGTCCCTGCAGGTCCTTGATCAGGGTATTGACCTGAACGCCGACGGCCGCGAGCTTTCGCGTATCGAGCTCGAGCCAAACCCGTTCGTCCTGGGCGCCCAACAGGTCAACCTTGGAGATTCCGCTCAGATGATAAAGCTGCTTGCGGAAATCATCGGCGACATCCTTGATCTCCCGCTGTGAGAAACCCTCGCCCGTGATCGCGAGGGTTGCGATCGACACATCGCCAAAGTCGCTGTTGACGAAGGGGCCGATGACGCCGTCGGGCAACTCGAGCTTGACGTCGCCCATCTTGTCGCGAAGCCGCTGCCATGTCGCATTGACGTTGCCGATTTCGTCCTTGAGATCGACGTAAATCGTCAGCGAACCTTCGCTGACGAGCGTCCTGATATCCTTGACTTCGGCAAGCTCCCGGATCTTTCGCTCGATCGGGATGGCGACAAGGTTTTCCATCCGCTCCGGCGCCATTCCAGGAAACAGCGCCGACACCACCGCCGTGCGGATGACGATGACGGGATCCTCGCGCTTCGGAAAATTCGGATAGAGAACGATCCCAGCGAGCAGCAGGCTGATCATGGCCGCGATGGTGAAGCGGGAGCGCGCAAGACCAAACCGCGTCAGGAGGTTCACGGCGCCTGCTCCTCGAGCGGAAGAAGCTGCCGAGTAGACCCGGGGGATTGCACCCCGAGTCCCTCACTGAACCGTGCTTGACTGTCTCCAGTCACACGGCTCGTGCCACCCACTGAAGACTGCCGTCTTCCGTCGACACGACGGGCTCCTCCGGTTTCCCGCTGACCCGTCGATCCCGACGCGAGTGACCTGCCCCCTTCGCTCCATGGGCATTACCCCACTTCATCACTACTACGGAGCAGTCCGCCCCTGTCCGACGCATCGGTACTTTCGGCCTCACGGGGTCACCGCTTGTACCTTTTCCCTTGGCATCGCCGTCCAGGTTCTCAAGTTCCGCACGAAAGCCCAAATCAGGGTCACGCCCCTATACACCGGACACCACATGGACAGTACGTAGGTTTCTTCCATGCTCTTCCCGGAACAAGGTGAAGGCTCCGGTTTTGATGTCGTCTGAGAGGATCTCGATGCTTCATCGGAGGTTCACTTGCGTTCGTCTCCCTGATTCTCACATGACGTGGTCATTGCCACGCCTTTTAACCACAACGTTCACCACCGCGGATTTTGTCCGAAGCAGCTTATGGCAGTTTGGAGCCTTCCCCTACAGGACGGCTCCGAAGGGCCTACCTTCATCTCTCGTGCAGCATGATGCTCTCGCATCTTCTTGACACAATCACCTTCTGCCCGTCGACCAGGTAGGAAACGCCTGCGGAAGCGACGATATCACCTGCACCAAGCCCCTCCGTGACCACCAGACGATTGTCGCGAACTCCGCCGACGGTAATGGCGCGCTTTTTGATGGTCGAGCTGCCGCTGTCATAGACAAATACGGTGCCCTTGCCCTGCAGCTCCTTGCCGCCCTCGGGTGCGAGAACGCTGAGCGGCAACAGAAAGCCGCTCCGCCCTCCGATCAAGGGCTCCTCGATGCTGACTTCGGCGGACATGCCGGCGTTCAGACCAGGGGCGCTGTTGTCGAGGCTGACGACCACGGGAAAGGCCGAGACCTGCTCCGCTTTGGACCCCAATTCCTTGACCTCGCCCTTAAGCGCAAGGACCGGCAGGTCGGCGATCTTGACGTCGACCGCCTGTCCGACGCTAAGGCTCTGAAACGTCGGTGACGGCGCCAGAAACGACATTTCGAGACGGTCGTCGCTGTAGAGCGTGACGATCGGCTGCCCGGCTGCGACCTGTGCAAACGACTTGACCTCGACGCGCGCGATGGTGCCGGAGAACGGAGCCAAAAGCTTGCTTCGATCAAGGTTGTGATTTGCCAATTCGAGCTGGCGCTTTGCCTGATCCAGTTGAGCCTGGGCCGTTAGGCGAGCCGCCTTCGATTGATCGAATACCGCCTGGGTCGCGACCCCTCTCTTCAACAGTTCTTCCTTGCGCTGAAAGTCGGCGTCGGCGTTGTCGAACTGTGCCTGGGCCTGCTGCACACCGGCGCTGGCCTGCTCGACCTGCGTCTGCAATGACCGTGGGTCGATTTCTGCCAGCACGTTGCCCAATTGCACTTTTTGCCCGACGGTGAGGGTAACGGCCTTTAGTTGCCCGCCAATCTCGAAGGAGAGGCTGCTGACGTCCGCGGGCTGCAGCACGCTCGGAAAGCGGCGAACCCGGCTCTCAGCCTTTGCCGTGACCTTGTAGGCGCGGAGCCCGCGGACCGGTTGTTCGACTGCTTCCTGCTTTCTCTCGCCACAGCCTTGCAACCCAAAGGCCAGAATCGCGCAAATCGCAAACCGCAAAAATTGTCGAGTCATTCTCAGCTCCGTCCGGGCGGCGTGAGGCAGGCGCGGCAGGCCGGGCAGCGTCCTTGCATGTTGCCCAAGCCGATGCCTCTTGCCAAGGGCGAACCAAGCTCATGCATGCAATCTTGGCGCTATTGGACAATGACCACTCATCCGAGTTTTTCGATGATCCCAGGCAAACGCAGCGGTGATGATGAGTTTGGGATCGGCAAAATCGAAGCTGGGAATGATGAAGTGCGGCAGGCCGCCAGGTATGTCGCCAATGGTCGGAGCCGAGATTCCAAAGACAGCGGCGATAATCGTTAGCGCGACGAGAGCGACGAGAGACGGCGGAACGACAGAAACGATACGAGGCAGCAGGAAAGCAAGCGCGACCGTGGCCGCCGCTAGCAATACCGCGCCCGGATGGATACCGTGCTGCAGCGCTCCAAGGGATCGTAGGATCGCGACAGGATTGGAGGACGGCGAGTCCAATCCCGCCACCGGGAAGATTTGCTGAATAATGATGATGATCCCGATCCCTGTCATCAGGCCCGAGATCACTGGATAGGGCAGGAAGCGAACAAAACGTCCTAGCCTTGAGATACCGAACAAAGCCTGCAGCGCACCAGCAAGAACGAACACGGCGAAGACACTGGAGAGGTTCACCTCCCCTGTCGGAAGCGTGTTCGCGGCGACGACGCCTGCCGAGATCAACGTCATCGGCGCGGTTGGACCGGACACCTGAACCGCAGTCCCGCCCACAAGCGAGGCAACAATACCCAATATGATGCCGCCATACAGGCCGGAGGCAGCGCCCAATCCGGAGGCAACACCGAACGCAAGACAAAGTGGCAACGCCACAACGCCAGCGGTCAAGCCACCGAAAATATCGCCGCGGGTGATGGCGTACTGTGACATCTGGAAATCCTCCCGCAGGTCCCTTTTGCCTTGGTAGCTGCTCGTCGCGCTGGTTTCGTCACGGTTCTCGTACCGAGAGACGCCTGATCAATTCGTCGGAGAGTAGGGCAACGCGGACTTGTGAACGCAAAGACGCAATCGTTGGTCGCGGCAAAGGCGAAAGACAAAGGTCTTGTCGACCGTTATCTCGTTGCCCTCATAGTCCGCCAAGTAGACATTACCCATGGTGATAGCGATATTTCCGTGAATTTGGATGCCGTTTTCGGCCGCGTTGTTCTCGTACCACACCCGCGCCCACGGCTTCAGAGCAAATCCCTTATCATCAGGGAAGTCGGGATCTCCTCCCACGAAATATGACAGAGCCCCTTTTGCCGTGGCTCGAAACGTCTGTTTTCCATGCGCCATTGTCGGTTTGAAAAACACCACCCCGTCTGCGTAGTCGTAAAGATCGTCAATCAGAGTCAGGGCCGCGGCTCTGACACTTCCACCAGCCTGATGTATTTTACCAATCTCAACAAGTCCATCGCACCAAGCTTGTTGAGCGGCGTTTACTTGGTCTTCGGTGATGATCATGTTTTCTCCGGGGTTGCGCAATCCGGTGATTGTAAACAGCGATTCTGCGGCGTCACGAGCGCATTCCATGCGATCGTGAGCGGGGGAACCGGATCAACATTTCTTCCGCCATCGTGGAGGGTGTCAATAGGACGGAATTGGGAAATTATACGGTGCAGCGATGCTCACCGACATCGGCTTCACCATGAGCCTGTATATCGGGACGCTCGCCGTTGAAGACGAAGGTGGCGGCCGTTCAATGAACGTTGGCGGCTTCAATTGCGACACTCTCGGGAGTTGCAAAGCGTCTGATATCCTCAAGTATAATTTTGATGGTGTGGGCGCAGCGGCCGCATTCCGCCGCGCAGCCGAGAGAGGCATAGACGTAGCTCATTCGCGGCCGGGGTGCGGCGCTTGTAATGGCAGATCTTACCTGAGTGTCACTCAGGACGTTGCAGCTGCACACGATCACGTCACCCTCCTAGCTGAACAAGCGCACCAAGAGCATGATGAGCAGCAAGCCGCCCACCGCTCCGCTCCAAGCCGCGCTCACAGCAAGGCAGGCCTCTGCCGACATATCAGCGAACAGTTGACGTTTCCGGACCAACATCTGTGCTCTCCGTAGGACCGCGCTGCTTTTCCTTGAGCGCGTGGACGATGCACGGTGGAGTAGCCGATGCTGAACGACGCGGTTTGACAATTCGCGACACGGTTTTTACATTTCGCGGCAGGTCGGGACTTTGGTGATCTGCGTGCGCGCCCTTGGCAATTCCCTAGCCCGGATATCTCACCCAAATAGGCGCATCGGGACGCCGAATCAGCGAAAGTAGTTGTGCAGCAACATCTTTCGAGCGATTCGAGGAGCGCCCCGATGCGGACAGAGTGTAGCGCGGATTTGTTTGGATTTGCAGCTGTTGAAGGACGCGAAGTTGTGGGCGGATTCGACGGTGGGGCGATCACCTCGGATGCTGGAGCGCTGCTTCTCGGGGCGGCAGATCGTGCGATCAAGCTGACGGAGCGGTTTGCCGCGTGCTTCCACGACACACGCCGCCAACATCTGATCGAGCATGAGGTCGTAACCTTGCTGACGCAGCGGGTGTTTGGGATCGCGCTTGGCTATGAGGACCTCAATGACCACGACGAGTTGCGCCACGACCCGATGATGGCGGTGCTGGCGGGCAAGCTGGCAGCCAGACGCGAGGACTGCGCGCCGGTTGCCGGCAAGTCGACGCTGAACCGGCTGGAACTGAGCCGGTTGCAGCCGACGCGCTATCATCGGATCAGTCACAATCCGATTGCCATCAAGCGGCTCCTGGTCGAGCTGTTCGTGGACGCGCATGAGCGCCCACCGCAACAGATCATCCTCGATCTCGATGCGACCGACGATCCGGTGCACGGGGAGCAGGAGGGACGCTTCTTCCACGGCTATTACGACTGCTACTGCTACCTGCCGCTCTACGTGTTCTGCGGACGCCACCTGTTGGCGGCCAAGCTGCGGCCGGCGAGCATGGACGCGGCGGCGGGAGCGGCGCAGGAGGTGGCGCGTATCGTCGCGCAGATTCGCCGCCGCTGGCCGCACGTGCGCATTCTCGTTCGCGCCGACAGCGGGTTTGCGCGGGAGGAACTGATGGCTTGGTGCGAAGCGAGCGGCGTGGACTTCTTGTTGGGCTTGCAGAAGAACGACCGCCTGATTGCCGAGATCGCAAGCGAGATCGTCCAGGCCGAGGCGAAGAGCCGGCGGACCGGCAAGCCGGCGCGGTACTTCAAGGACTTCCGGTGGACGACGCGCCGCAGTTGGAGCCGCGAGCGCCGCGTTGTCGGCAAGGCCGAGTTCACCGAGGACGAAGCCAACCCGCGCTTCGTCGTGACCTCACTCAAGCGAGCCGAATGCAAGCCCAAATATCTTTACGAAAAACTCTACTGCGCTCGCGGCGATATGGAGAACCGGATCAAGGAGTGCCAGCTCGATCTTTATGCCGATCGCACCTCGACCGCCACGATGCGCGCCAACCAGCTGCGTCTGTGGTTGGCATCGTTCGCCTACGTCCTACTCTGCGCCGTGCGCCGGATCGGACTGCATCACACGCCGTTTGCCAACGCGAGCTGCGGCACCATCCGTCTCAAGCTGCTTAAGATCGGCGCGCTCGTGCGCGTCAGCGTCCGCCGCATCAAGATCGCGATGGCATCGAGCTGTCCGGCGGCAGAGGTCTGGGGCTGCGCGGCCGTCCGTCTCGCCGCCGCCAGCGCTCGCGGCTCGCCCGCCTGACACGCGCCGCCGCAGCGCGGAACAACTGCGGCATTATCCCAGGCCCACTGAGACCAGTCCTTCGCTGCCCCCCCGCAGCCCAGCAAAATCCCAGGCTCCGCTCGCGTCCCCCGGACGCAACGAGCCTGCACATCCCCAAAAAGCCGACTTGCCACCGCGCAATGCGCCCCGATAGTGCAAAGATAGTGTGAGATATCCGGGCTAGCGGGCTTTGCTGGCGATGTGTTCGACGAGGACAGCGGCGTAACGGACGGGTTTGACACGCTCCGGGTGGAGCGATCCGAAGCTCACCCCGCTTTTTCAAGCACCGATCGATGCTTTGGATCGGTCCGCCACTGCGTGATGCTGCAGCCAAAGCGCTCGCGGAACCAGCGCGCGAGAGCACTCTGCGCTGAGAACCCCAGAAGTTCAGCGACGGCAGGCAGCGTGCGAGCCTTGTCCTCAATCAAACGAATAACCATTTCGGCACGCTGCTCGTCGAGAAGGTCCGAAAAGCTCTTGCTGTGCTCCGCGAGCCGACGTTGCACGGTACGGCCGTCGCAGCCGAGATGCTGGGCCACACGATCGAGCGAACACCGGCCCGTCGGCAACAGAGCTGCTACCAACTCTCGCACTTTACCCTCGATGCTTGACGAGCGTGCTGCGATCGTCTCGATATAGCTCTCTGCATATCGCGCCATCGATGCATTCGCCGCGACCATCGGCCGGTCCATGTCGATCGCGGGGCACATGATTGCATCGAACTCCGCCCCGAACGTGACATTGCAATTGAAGAAGCGGCGATAGGTCTCGCGGTTACGCGGCGCCGGATAGGCGAAGTGCACATCGAGCGGTCGCCATCCAGCCCCGAGGAAGGCGCTGAGGATTCGATAGGTGATTCCTAGCAGCAACTCCGCACCTTGTCGGACCGGCGCGGGGCGGCCGAGCAACAGCATCGGCGCGATAATGACGAGATCGCCGTGCCGTTCAAAGCGCAGGCGGACCAACTCGTTGTGAACGTGAATGTAGCGGGCAAGAGCTTCGATCGCAGCGCCCACGGTCGGCTGGTCGCGGGCGACGAGCGCGACCGGTCCAAGATTGGACAATCCGCCCCGTTCTGCGAGCCGGAGACCAAAATCGTCAATACCAGCCGCGGCGGCGGAGGCTTCAAGCAGCCTGCGAACGCCGCCGCTCGGGATTTTGATATCGGGATCGGCCAGGCCTCTTGCCGGAAGCCCAACACTTTTCAGCATTTTTGCCGGATCAATCCCGACGCTCCGCGCAACGTCGGCGTAGTGCGTGAGGCACGCAGCACGGATCAGGTCCGGCATCGGAAAGGTCCTTCCTGTCGCAAATTGTAAAAGCTCTGTCGGGAATCGTCAAACGCTGTCTGGCCGTTCGGGTAGTTCGGGAGCCGCAATCGAGACATCGTCCAGGCGACGACAACGGTTCAAACGGAAACGCACCAGGGAGAGGCACGGCCATGCACGTGACCGGACCGGACCACAGCGAGCACGGCTATCTCGTGCCCAGGCCGCAGGCGTGGTTCGCCTTCGCGCTTTCCTTCCTGCTGATGACCTTCGATTTCGTCGATCGTCAGATCGTCGTGTCGATGTTCCCCTACCTGAAGGCGGAATGGGCGCTCAGCGACCGCGAGCTCGGTGCGCTGATCTCGATCGTTTCCGTGACGATCGCGGTCGGCACGCTGCCGCTGTCGCTGTTGGTCGACGGCTGGAGCCGCGTGAAGGGAGTGGTGGTGATGGCGACGGTCTGGAGCCTCGCTACCATCGCATGCGCCTTTGCCGAGTCGTACAACGCTCTGCTCGTCACCCGCGGTTTCATCGGTCTCGGCGAAGCGGGCTATGGCCCCGCCGCGGGCGCGATACTGACGAGCACTTTTCCGACGCGGATGCGCGCCACGATCATCGGCGGATTCCTGGCCGCGGCGTCGTTCGGTTCGGTGCTTGGCATGGTTCTTGGCGGCGTTATCTCCACGCATTGGGGCTGGAAGGCCGCCTTCGGCGTTGTCGGCTTCCCCGGTCTCGCGCTTGCCATCCTCTATATGTTCGTGCGCGACTACAAGGCGCCCGCACTTGTCCTCGACCGGCGGACGACACTGCACAAGGCGCGTTGCATCGCTGCGGAGCTGTTTCGCGCGCGCTCGGGCGTCGCGGCCTATTTCGCCGGCGCCCTGCAACTGATCACGACTTCGACAATACTCGCGTGGCTGCCGAGCTTCTTCAATCGCACCTATGGCGCGCCGGCCGATCGCGCCGGAATCTGGGCGGCCGGCGTCATCATCTGCGGGACGGCCGGCGTTGTGTTCTGGTCGATCGTTGCCGACCGGCTTGCGCAGCGCGACATTCGCTGGCGCATGCTGACGCCGGCGATCTGCTGTCTTGCGACGCTCGCAGCGTTTGCGACCGCGTTCGGCGCACTCACGCCGGGCGCGCTGCAGATCGGCACGATCGCGGTGGGCGCCTTCCTGATGGCGTCGACCACCGGTCCGATTCCCGCCGTCGCCATCGACGTTGTCCATCCCGCCCTGAGATCGACGGCCGGTTCGATGGTTGCGATCGTTCAGAACCTTTTCGGTATCAGCGTCGGCCCGCTCGTCACCGGCGCATTGTCAGACGCGTTCGGCCTGCAGACGGCAATGGCGATCGTGCCGCTGTCCTGCGCCCTGGCCGCGATCCTGCTCGTTGTCGGTTCGCACTTCTATCGGCAGGACCGCGACGCGGTGGCCGACCTGCAATTGCGTGCTGAAGTCACTCACACCGTGCCCGTAGCGGCCTGAACCATCTGGAGAACCGAAAATGTCCATCCGTCGTCAGAACAATCCCCAAACCCCCGTCACCGACCATCTGCGTGCGACCGGCGGCTGGAATCCAGCGTGGGATCCGTTCGTCGAACTCGATCGGGTCTGGACCGAGAAATTCGTCGACATGGGTCTCGCGCCGCTTGCCCGAGGTGTGCTCGATCAGAAGACCTGGGAGTTGATCGCTATCGCGGTCGACGCCTCCTGTACGCACATGTACGCGCCCGGCGTGCGCCGCCACATCCGCGCGGCGCTCGAACTCGGCGTCACCAAAGAGGAAATCCTCGCCGTCCTTCAGACGGTGAGCGTCCTCGGCATCCATTCAATAAGTCTTAGCGCGCCGATCCTCGTGGAGGAACTGGCCGCCCGGAAGGCCCCAACCAACCAACCCTAACCAACGGAGAACGAAAATGCACTTTCTCGACAATTCCCTTCTACCCGAAAACCAGCAGAAGCTCGTGATTCAGGTCGCACCCTACGGTCCGCAATGGCTGCCGGGCGACTTCCCCGAAGATATTCCGGTCTCCTTCGCCGACCAGGTGCAGAAAGCCGTCGATTGCTACAATGCCGGCGCGACCATGCTGCACGTCCATTTGCCGCGAAGCGGATGGCAAGGGCTCCAAGCGGCTCAGCGTCTTCAACGAAATGCTCGATCGCCTGAGGACGGCGGTGCCGAAGATGGTGCTGCAGGTCGGCGGCTCGATCTCGTTCGCGCCCGAAGGCGAAGGCACTGAGGCCAAATGGCTGAGCGACGACACGCGGCACATGCTGGCCGACCTGAAGCCGAAGCCCGACCAGGTGACGATCGCGATCAACAGCAGCACGATGAACGTCACCGAACTTTTGGTGGATGGCGACATTGACGGCACCTCGTGGACCAACCCCGCCTATTTCGCGGCTTACCGCGAGATGTATCTGGAGGCAGGTCCGAAATTCTACCTGGAGCATCTCAAACGCCTGCGCGAGAGCGGCATTCAGCCGCAGTTCATGCTCGGACACATCGCGCAGCTCGAGACCGTCGAGCGTTTGATCCGCCGCGGCATCTACAAGGGCCCGCTGAATTTGAACTACGTCGCTATCGGCGGTGGTGCTTCGGGTACCCATCCGGCTGATCTCCTGGAGTTTGTCCGCCGCACGCCGGACGGCGCCGTGCTGACCATCGAGTCGCTGATGCGCTCGGTCATCCCCATGAACACGATCGCGATCGCGCTCGGGCTGCACGTGCGCGTCGGCATCGAGGACAATATCTGGCGGCGCAAGGGCGAGCGGATGACCTCGGTACAGCAGATCGAGCAGATGGTGCGTGTCGCGCGCGAAATCGGTCGCGACGTCGCGACCGGATCGGAGGCGCGCGAAATCTACCAGATCGGCGTGCAATACAATTCAACCGAGGAAACGCTCGCCAAGCTCGGCATGCCGCCCAACCGGGAGCCTGGCCAGCGCGGCTTCCCGGTGCGGGCAATTGCGGCCTGACGAGAACGGACGCGGCATCTCCGCCGGGACCCCGGCGGAGATGTGCGGATAACTCCGAAGCATAGCAGGTCCTTTATGGAGAGAAACGACCATGACCTACGAAACCATCGAAGTGCGGAAGACGACGCCGGTGATCGGCGCCGAGCTTCTCGGCGTCGACCTCTCGACGCAATTGAGCAACGGGCAATTCGAAGAGATTCATCTGGCGCTGATGGAGAATCTGGTCGTGTTCTTCCGCGATCAGAACTTGTCGATCGAACAGCACAAGGCCTTTGGTGCCCACTTCGGCAAGCTTCATGTGCATCCCAATGCGGCAAAGGCCGTGCCGGAACATCCGGAAATTCTGGTGATCAAGGCTGACGAGAAAAGCACCCGCGTGGCCGGCGAGGCCTGGCACTCGGACGTATCCTGTGACGAAGAGCCGCCGATGGGCTCGATCCTCTACATCAAGGAGGTCCCGCCCGACGGCGGCGGCGATACCATGTTTGCCAACATGTATGCAGCCTATGAGAGCCTGTCGGAACCGATCCGCAAAATGCTTGACGGGCTCACCGCTATCCACGATAGCACAAAAGCGCATTCCGACCGAAAGCCGGGTCAAGGCAGCGATATGCTGTTTCCGCGCGCCGAGCATCCGGTCGTGCGGGTACATCCAGTGACGCGCCGTAAATTGCTATTCGTCAACCGCGGTTTCACGACCAGGATCCCGCAACTACGCAAATCGGAAAGCGACGCCCTGCTCGCCTTCCTGTTCGAGCACATCGAAATCCCGACGCTGTCGTGCCGGTTCAGATGGCAAGAAAATTCGATCGCATTCTGGGACAATCGTTGCGCGCAACATCAGGCCCTCTTTGATTACTGGCCGCACAAGCGTTATGGCCAACGCGTAACGATCTGCGGCGACAGGCCGTTCGGGCAACACTGAGGTCGTTATGGCACCCGTGATCATGCTGCGGCGGCCGGTTGCGCCATCGAAATTATGAAAGCGAGTGCGTCGTTGTTATAGGTACGCAGCACGCCTTCATAAAAAATTGGCTGGCACCCGCTCGACTTGCTTCATATCGTTGTGCCGAATTGAAATCGTCTGACCGTTGTCCCAACTAATAGTGACTTCGCTCCAAGTCGTTTCGACAACTGTGCCAAGATCGGTTGTCGTGGCTCCCCACCGAACACGGTCACCTACTTTAAGAAGTCGGGATTGTTCGCCGGTCATCGACCTACCTTCACGAAGCCAAGCCGTCCGCAATTCAAGCCGGCGGCTTTTTATATCCTATCATAGAACCCGACTATCCAAGGATATGGGTCGTCTTAATCGCCGCGCTGTATGGAAACTGGTCTACCTTCGTTTTCAGTAACTTCCAGACGGCCCGCGGAATTTCCATCGGCACATCTGTTACATCGAATACTTGCCCGGGCCTTAGCGCTTTTTGAACGATACCGCGCCACATGAGCGTTACGGCATGACCGCCATCTAGCTCGGCAGTGAACATTCGCTGATCGTGGTGGAGCAAGTAGGCGATGATTTCGCGTTCCTTTTTGTTCGGCGTAGCCAAGTCATCTTCTATTTCGCACAAGGCGTCTGATGGAATCGGAGGCGGTATACTCGCGTCAGGCCGGATATTGATCCCCGCACTAGCGAACGATGCGTAGATTTTTTGATCTAACGACTCGCATGTTCTTGAAAGAGCATTTTCGTCAGGCATCGAGAACGCACCAGTTTGGATGTATCGAGAGCGAATGACATTGTCGTCCTGCGCGATTGCGCCGATAACCAAAACTGCTAAGCCCCCGCCTATGGCGGGGCGAAAACAGGAAGTTTTACAGCTGCGGGAATGAAGTCACGAAGTCTCCTTGGGGAACCGCCAAGAACCCTCAAGGAGACCATGATGGAAGCAGAGTTCAATCATCTTAATCACGCGACATGGGAGTGCAAGTACCACGTCGTGTTTACGCCGAAGTATCGCAAGAAGATGCTTTTCGGCAAGATAAAGCGTCATCTGGGCCAAGTGTTTCACGATCTGGTGCGAAGGAAGGAGTGCCGGATCGAGGAAGGACATTTGATGCCGGATCACGTTCACATGTTGATATCGATACCTCCCAAATATTCGGTGGCGCAGATCATCGGATACATGAAAGGGAAGAGTTCGATATGGATCGCGCAGAATGTCGAACGCAAGATGCGGAATTTTCTGGGCCACAAATTCTGGGCGCGGGGATACTTTGTCACGACCGTTGGCCGGGACGAGGAAGTGATCCGGGCCTACATCAGAAACCAAGAACTGGCCGATCGGCAATTGGAGCAGTTGAGCTGAAGATTTCAGCAGCCCAAGATCCAATCAATCGTCCAAACATCCCTTAAATGTCAACATTCCTTTAGCGACTGCTAGCAAGCAGGACCAGCAGAAGCAGCTGGCAGATTACCTTGTCCGCGGCAAGACGATCTTAAACTCAGTGAAACCTCCGAGCTCCATCTCGACATTGATGTCCCGCTAGTTTGTTTTAGCGGCGGTATCGTGCTCATCTCGCCAAGACGGCCTTTACCGGTTTTTGCAACAAATTTGGCAGTTAGCGGATGTCAGTCGCAAGCGGAATTACGTCAGCGGCGTGACCAAAGCCATCAAGGTGCACGCGTTCGATACTCTCGTTACCACTTGTCAAACTCTGATAGAGCCTGGTGTAATCAGTAGCCATTCGGGCAGCTGAGAATCTTTCTTCAAATCGCTTTCTGACGCGCCGTCGGTCGAGTGAAAGGAGACCTGGCAAAACGACATTAGCTTCTTCAACTGTATTTACCAGCAAACCGGTGACGCCCGCCTCTATGATTTCCGCGGTCGATCCCCTGTTAAAAGCGAGTACTGGAGTTCCGCAAGCCATCGCCTCTATCATCACTAACCCAAATGGCTCTGGCCAATCGATCGGAAATAAGAGGCCGCTTGCATTGCCTAGAAACGTTGATTTTTCGTGTTCGTTTATTTCGCCTACGAATTCTATTCCCGGCTCCCGTAGGAGCGGCTCGATGGTTTGATGGAAGTATGCTTCGTCCACCCGATCAACTTTGGCCGCGATTTTGAGTGGAATGCCTGCCGCGCGCGCTATCGCTATTGCTCGGTCTGGTCGTTTCTCGGGAGCTATTCGGCCGAGAAAGGCCAGATAGCCACCCTTGGTCGCATAATTTGGCTGCAGCAGATCCTTTGGAAGTCCGTGGTAGATCGTTGCAACGAAATTGGCACGAGGTATGGGCTGCCGTTGGTCATCTGATATGGACACGAGGGGAAAATCGTCAAACCCCAAATAAAGCGCTCGATTGTCGGGAAGGTCCTGACGGCCATGCAAGGTGGTCAGTGTTCTCTTGGCCATGCTTCTGAATACGGGAAAATGAAAATGATCGATGTGAAAATGCAGGATGTCGAATTCGTCCGCGCGCTGTCTCACGCGATCAAGCATCAACATGTAATATGGAACCATATCCTTGATGGAGCTGTCCAAGCGCAACGCTTTCGTGGCGCAGCTCACGAGATTGGCCGATGTAACGGAGTCACCACTGGCAAACAAGGTGACCTCATGGCCTAACTTCACGAGCTCTTCTGTGAGATAATTGACGATGCGCTCCGTGCCCCCATACGTCTTAGGAGGAACACTCTCAGCAAGGGGTGCGATCTGGGCGATCTTCACGTTCTATCTCCACAGAGCAAACTATCCTTCCTGACAAGTGTTCCGTGTTACGATATCCCGAAGCAAAATAATACGAGTGCCTCGCTTTGTACTCTGTCCGCGGAACATGTGCCGCTCACAAAGTTTATTGTTGGAGGCCGTCCGCCGTTCTAGGACGGCACATGGATAGCCCAAGGGTTTGAGCCTCACATTTGTTCGCTATTACGGCCACCCGCATGCCAACCAACGACCTGAAAACTAGAAAGCCAACAAGAGCGGCAGCTGAACTCGCGGCTTTGATCAAACGCGAGCTTAGCGAGGTCTCCCGACAGCTCCCCAACTTTCCGATAACCGTTTCGCCGGATGGAGACAGCTGGAAAGTTGTATTCCCACGGGATGTACCGATCGACTGTAATTGCCTTGAGACCATCCTTCTAATCTCAGACAGGCTGCGGAGCCAATTTGAATTGAATAATTAGCCGTCGGGGAAATGAGCCAAAACCAGCGCGTGATAAGACGGCTTTAGGTTAAAAGCGCCGGTCTGAGAGCCGCCGGCGACTTTCGGACATGCACTGCGCAAACTGTCGACAAGGGTCAGTCGCGTCGGTGTGGCCGGGTGCCGGTCACTTCCGCCCTAATAACCAACGGCATGAGACCGCCTCGGCATGTCTTAAAACGTGCCAAAGGCGGAAGTCAGCTCCCAATCGTCCTCGGGTCCGGTTTCTCCCGCAAGCCGGAGAACAGAGGTCCGGCACCCGTACCGGGCCTTTGTGCTGCGCGCAGCCGCCACGCCTCCTTACTGCGTCGGCCAGCGGCCATTCTGGCGGCCGGGACGCCCCCTGTTGCGGGCTGGTCGCAACACCTTTCGGTGTTGTGCTGTCGGCCGGAACCGGATTAAGGTCATTGCCAGCTGAGTACCGACCGAGATGACGAGGACGAAAATCCTCGCTGCGGCGGCGGTTTTTCCTATCATCCTGTTTGCGGCAGGCACAACCTTCCGCGACGCACGCCACGATGCACCGCAGCCGACCACCGAAAGCGAATTCGACGAGCGCTGGATTTCGATCAAGAAGGGCGACCGTCTCCTGTTGCCCGCGCCGACGCCATTAGCGATCGCGCCGGCGCAGTCCGACGTCGCGTCGCTGTCGCGGTGCCGCCTCAGCTTCCGCGCGCGACCGAAGACGACGTCCGGCAGGCGGAGGCCGAGCATCACCGCCGCAACATCTGCCCCCATGGTCGGGCCCACTTCACCATCGAGCATCATCAGCACTGGCGCCGCAAGCTGTAACGGCCGAAAAGCCGACCTAAGCAGCCTTTGTGGTCGGACACGCTGGCTTACGGATCGTGCCGCTGATGGCGAACGCGCGTCACGACAACCGTGACGCCTTCGAACCCTAAGCGCGCCGGCGGGAGGGGTGAGGGTGTCGCGAACTGTTGAGGCATGTGTAGATCTGCCGGAAGATGGCTGCTTGGTTCTACATCTGACTCTCTTTCGTTCTCAACGAACAAATCGGAGTTGAGAAAATCGGCACGGATGAAATCCTAACGCCCCGTTACTCGTAGGTCTCATCTTCCGGGATTTCCGCTTCGTACTCCTTTGCCTTCTGCAAGAGAGCGTCGCGAACTGGTCCAGGAGCGAGAAGCGCAGCTTGCTTACGCGCTTCCCTTGCGCATTCGGCGGCTTTCTCTTCGAGCGTCGATATTGTCAATGACATTGCTTACGTCCGGTATTTTCTGGCAACTGCAGACCATCCCCGCTCCACATTGACAGCCCAATTCCAGAGACCAGGCAAGGTCAGGATGGTTTTCACACACCCAGCCGATGCCGATGCAGATCTTACATTCAAGATTCAACGAGCAGCGAGTTCTTTGCGAACGGCTGCGGCCGAATTGCCGACCTTATCGACGGCGTTTTGAAGCTGCTCTTTTGAGACCCCGAGTTCCTTGGTCCAGTACTTGACCTCGAAGTCCTCATGCATTTTGATTTTAGAGCGGTCGCTTTGTTCTTTCTTCGTGAGATTGTCCATGGCGTCCTCCTGTGTAAGAAACATCCTCAGTAACGCCCGGTTCCCTTTAGAGCCCCTTGAACGAGCTTGCCTGGAGCAATCCTCAGACGTGAGGTCGCGATACTCGATTTGCGCGGAAAAGACGGCTCAACCCATGTCACTTTGGGCTTTTTGAGCGGCTTACTAAGTTTAGTTTTGGGGCGAACAACCGTATCGAAGGCGGTTCTTCCGACTACAATCTTTGGCGTCTGAAGAAATGGTAGATTGTCCAAGTCGTCGGAAAGCGCTATCGACGACAATGAAGCTGAATTAGCGCGCGCCGGCCGACATAGGTCAGTTCGCCCAGCGTGGTCTTGCCGCCTCGTGCGGCCTGCATCAACTGCTCGGCGATGAACTTGCGGCTCTCATGATCGCCGCCGCGCGGCAGCTCGGCGCATATTTCATCAAGTACAACATCCATGTTGGCTTTCGTGCGTTCGTCAAATTCATCCACGAGCAAAACTCCCGGCAATGTCGTAGGTACGTCCATCCGCGGCCTTCTCTGTAGCGTTACCAACTTTTTCCCGAAGTTAGGAACCAAGGTCTTCGTGCTCAGTTTCCGTAACCACACCTAAAGAGGTTGGCTGAGATGGGCAGTGCAGTTCATCAGTTGGTAAACGCATCTGTCGCGGTCGTGTTCTCGATCGGGATGTTTCTCGCCGCGCATCTCTTCACCGAATACAGATCAGGCCGGATGCCGGCAATCACAATCGCTCAGCCCTCGATCGCGGCCACTGGCCGAACCCCTGATGACGGCGCACTTTCAGCCAATTGGGGCAACGGCGCCATCTGATCCACCTACTCAAACGACGCCGATCTCCGTTGCGCGATGCGGCAGTCGCCGCGCATTGTCGCCAGCTAAAAAAGGTGGCTCCGGCGCATTTCGGGATATGCGCCTGAGCCGTCGATGCTTGGCGTCCTGCTGGCCGCCTTCGCGGGTATCGCCGCCAACCGCCCGACAACCCTGACGACGCCGACATCCACGACCGAACCCGCTGTTCTCAGCTACGAGATCGACCAGCTGTTTCGGGCCTCGCGGCGGACGCCCAGCATCGATCTCACGCCCGTACGCGCCGAGGCGGGCCGTATTCTCCTGACCTCATCGGGCCACAGCGGCGTCAGCACGGAAGATCGCGCTTACCTGGTTCAGCTTGTCACCGTGACGACGGGGTTGGCCGGAGCCGACGCCGAGCGTCGTGTCGATAATCTCATCGCGGATTCCAAGAAGGCTATTTCGCGAACGCGGGCAAGCACGATCATCCTGGCCTTCTCGATTGCGACAGCGCTTCTTTTCGGTGCCTAGCCCGCGAGGCTCACGCTGCTCTGCCCGATCTCTAACCGGCGGGTTGCGCCGGTAACCGCGCGGTTAAGCTTAGCTCGCGAGTTGCGCGAGCTAGAGGTCCTGCTCAAGCGATGAAGCGCCGCCGTACTAGGAACAAGGATTAGCCTTCGCCGTTTCTCTCCGTTTTGCAAGGCTTTCATCCGTATCGCCCAAATCGCTCCTTTGGCCGAGAGCGTGCCTCCCAAATTCTACGGCGGCACGGAGCGGGTGGTCGCCTGGCTGGTCGACGAATTGGTCGAGCTGGGTTACGAGGTTACTCTATTTGCGAGCGGCGATTCGCGGAAGCGCGGCAGGCTTCACCCGGTCTGGCCTCATGCGCTGCGCCTTGGGAGGCAGCGTACCGATCCGAATGCCGCCTTCGCTCTCCTACTTGAAGCGATTTCGAAGCATGCGAAGGATTTCGACGTCATACATGTCCACATCGACTGGCTGCACCTCCCGCTTCTGCGTCGGCTAGGCGTGCCGTTCCTCACGACCATGCACGGTCCGCTCGATCTGCCGGGGCTCCCGGATGTAATTCGGGATTTTCGGAAGCCAGCTTCGTTTCGATCTCTGACAATCAGCGGCTACCACCTCCCGATGCGAATTGGTGTGGCACGATCCAACACGGGCTGCCTCCGAACCTGCTTCGACCGTCGTACGGCCAAGGATCATACCTAGCGTTTCTCGATCGCCTCACGGCCGAGAAAGGACCGGAAGAAGCCATCCGCATCGCTCGCGCCGCCCGAAAGCAATTGCGCATCGCCGCAAAGATACCGCGGGCTGAAACCGCCTACTTCAAGAAGGATCTTGAACCGCAAATCGATTGCGAGGAAGTGCGGTTCATCGGGGAGGTCAACGATGCGACCAAGCAGCCGTTTCTCGCGCAGGCCACCGCCTTGCTATTTCCAATCGACTGGCCAGAACCGTTCTGCCTGGTCATGATCGAAGCAATGGCGTGCGGAACCCCCATTATAGCCTATCGCTCAGGTTCTGTCCCGGAAGTGATCGATCATGGCGTGACCGGATTCATCGTCGAGAGCGAGGAAGAGGCCGTCGACGCGGTGAACCAACTTGCGCGATCGGATAGGAGAAAGGTGCGCGAGCGCTTCGAAGAGCGCTTCTCAGCGCTCCGAATGGCGCGGGCGTATGAGAGCCGCTACCGACAACTAATCGACGGCGGGGAGCATTGAACGATAAATCCGACGTTTGGCGCGTTGTGGGATCCGCAGGGTCCGCAAACTGGTATTGTCCGAGTCAACCACGTTGCGTTGCGAAGATGACCGGGAAAAGTCGACAGTTTGTTCCTGTCTGAGGAACTTGGCGCGCACTCGAAGGTTCTCACTGGCGGCCGGAAACGAGAGAAGGACTCTTGGCATGGCGCTCAACCTTGCAAAGCGCGTCTCCATCGGCCTCGTCTTTGCGCTGGTGGCGGATTCGGCGTCGGGCGCCGAGATGAAGCCGGACGGGATAAACTCCGCCGAGCCATCGTTGAAGGCTCTGGCGAACGAGAAAGCGACGCCTCTGGGCGTTCGTCTCCAGGTGCTTCTGGATCGTGCGCACTTCTCCCCAGGCGAGATCGATGGCAAGTTCGGAGAGAACGCCAAGAAGGCACTGCGCGCGTACGCAGAGTCGCAACAGTTACCGAACTCCGACACTGTGCCTGACGAAGTCTGGAAGAAGCTGGTCGTGGACGATCGGCTGGTGCTCGCCGACTACGTTATCGCGGAAAAGGACGTTTCCGGACCTTTCCTGCAGAAGCTGCCCTCCAGGATGGAGGACATGAAGGATATTGCGAAGCTGGGCTTTACCAGCCCGCGAGAGGCGCTCGCCGAGAAATTCCACATGAGCGAGCAACTCCTCGCGGCCCTGAACCCAACCCAACGCTTCGATCGCGCGGGAGACAAGATCGTCGTTGTCGATACAAGCGGCAGACAGAACACGGAACCCACCAAGGCCGATAGGGTCGAGATCGACAAGAGCCGACAAACCGTCAAGCTGTTCGACAAGGCGAATGCTTTGATCGGCTTTTACCCGGCCACGGTCGGAAGCGAAGAGAAGCCTTCACCCTCTGGTACCCTGAAGGTGACCGAAGTTAGTCTCAATCCGACCTACCGCTACAATCCGGACTACCATTTCAGGGGCGTCCGCTCGCGCCAACCATTCACGATCAGACCCGGGCCGAACAACCCGGTCGGCACGGTATGGATCAACCTCTCGCTCGAGGGATACGGCATCCACGGCACACCTTTTCCGGGAAAAGTGTCCAAGGCCGAGTCGCACGGCTGCATCCGACTGACAAATTGGGACGCCGAACGCGTCGCCGAACGCGTGGGAAAAGGCACCCACGTTATCTTCATGGACGGTCCGCAGTAAGCGACCGCCGTTGCCGCAGCAGGGTTCCAGGCACGAAAATTGGATCTTCGTCGCGGAACGACGATCGGCGGCGGGCCGCACCGACAGTTGGTCGGATGAAACCTTGATGCTTGGAGAACGTAGAGCGGCCCGCGCGTTTCCGCTCTGGGTCTTTGATCCCGCTCCCCGGCTTATTGGTGACGCTTTTTCTGCCCCCGAGCAAATGGAAAAGCCCCAGCGCTCCACGGAGGAACGCTGAGGCCTTTTGGGAGTGCCACTAACCGAGACCGTATTCTTCTACTTTTTTTCCGGCACCCAGGTCGTGCTCGCTTTGTCATAAGTGAAGCCCGGGGCCTTCTTCAGATTGTCCTTGGTTTGATCGAGCGTAACCACCACTTGTCGTTTTTCTTCGACGTCTTCACAGCGGTAAAGGGGACGATGACGTCCTTCTCGCCAGCGCCGAGGAATCCACCGACGCCGACTACGAGGCCGGTTACCTTGCCGGACTTGTCGACCAGCACGTCATCGATATCGCCGATCTTGCTCTCCTTCGGATCGTACACCGCTTGTTTGTAGTAGTTGGTGACGGTCCAGCTTTCAGTCGGAGCAGCGGACATGGTCGTTGCCGCGTAGGCGCTGGTAGTCAGTGCGGCGGCGAGTGCAAGGCCTGCAGTGATTTTCTTCATTGGAAACTCCTTGGAAGAGTGTGTCTCAACTAAACAGGACAGACGGCCAACTGTTCCCGATCGAGATCCCGGCGGGCCCGCTTGAGGCTTGTTCTCAAGTGCGCTCCCGGTTCCTATCGATGCATGAGCGCGAGGGCGCTGAGCGAAGGCGTTTTCTTGGCGCGACTACGGCGTGTCTCTTGGTGATGCGGACCGCAACTCTGTCAGCCTCAGTCGGAGAACGTACGCGCGGCGGCGAGCAGTGCGATTCGATCATATGGCGATCTCGAGTAGCGGAGTGCCGGCGGCAACTTCTCGCCACAACGCAGGGGTCCTCCTCGGCCACCCATTTCTTCGACCCTCAATGCTCAATTTGCTCGTCAGCCACCCTTTGCGTTGGGCCGACGGTCACGTCACAGCTTTGAGGTGTCAGTGGCCAAAGAACAGCCACAACAAAATGATCACGGGGATCGGCACGCCCAATAGCCAAAGCAAAAGTCCTCTTCCCATTGCTGCTCTCCTTAGTGTGCGTCTAGGGAAACAACAGAGACGGCGGCGTAGTGTTCCGTACATCCTGGCCGCGTCATGGCGGGCTCGGTGCTGGCAAACCTGATGGTGTGGCTCGCTTAGCCGCTATCTTTCGATGGGCTTGGCGCGCGTGGCCCTTGAGAAAGTCTGACAAAGACTGCTGCCGAAGATCTCCGTCGTCGCCGCCAGCTGGCATTTGTATGCGACCCTGGAATGAAAGAAGGCCCAGCATCGGCTGGCTTATCATTGGCTAATGTCCCGAGTCACAAGTTCGCAATCGTAGATTCGCAGTAAATTCGCGTGGCTGTGCCAGGGATGGAGGCTGGAGCAGCGACGGAGTATCTTATGGCGGTCCAGCAACTTGCCCCCCTGATATTGAACGATGATGAGCGTGCCGAACTGAAGTCGTTGACGATGCGGCGGAAGACGGCGCAAGCGCTGGCTCTGAGAGCCCGGATCGTGCTGACCTGCGCGGAAGGTGGTCAGAACAAGGAAGTGGCGGCCAGGTTAGGCCTGGACCGGCAGACAGTAGGCAAGTGGCGGCGGCGTTTCGTGGAGCGGCGCGTGGACGGGCTGCATGACGAGCCGCGCTCCGGGGCGCCGCGTACGGTTGACGATGCTCGCGTCGAAGCCGTGATCGTGAGGACGTTGGAGTGTTGCCCCGAGAACGCTACCCATTGGAGTTCCCGCGGCATGGCGAAGGCCAGCGGCCTGTCGGTATCGACGGTGCAACGTATCTGGCGGGCCTTCGGGCTCCAGCCGCATCGGATGGAGACGTTCAAGCTCTCGACCGATCCAAACTTCGTGGCCAAAGTGCGCGATGTCGTCGGCCTTTATGTCTCGCCGCCGGAGCATGCCATCGTTCTATGTGTGGATGAGAAGTCCCAAATCCAGGCGCTGGACCGCAGTCAGCCGATGCTTCCGATGCGGCCGGGCCAGCCGGCCCGAAGGAGCCATGACTACACAAGGCACGGTACCACATCGCTGTTCGCCGCCCTCGACATTGCGACCGGACGGGTCATCGGAAAGTGCTACGGACGCCACCGTGCTGCCGAGTTCCGCAAGTTCCTCGACGAGATCGAGGCCGCCGTGCCGCGCGAACTCGACGTCCATCTCGTCATGGACAATTACGCCACCCATAAGACCCCACTGATCCAAAGATGGCTGGCTAAAAGGCCGCGCTGGCACGTGCACCTGACCCCGACCAGTTCGTCATGGCTCAACCAGGTCGAGCGCTTCTTCGCGCTCCTCACGGATAAGAAGATCAGGCGCGGCGTCTATCGCAGCGTCGCCGCCCTCAGAGCTGACATCGCTTCGTTCATCGACCGACACAACGCCGATCCCAAACCGTTCCGATGGACCAAGTCCGCCGATGACATCCTTGCTTCCATCGAACGCTTCTGCCGGTACAATGCCCCCGCACAACACGACCCGATGTCGCGAACTTCTGGTTCAGGACACTAGAGCGTCACCTACTGCCGCTTACCCCAGGCGGCGCGGACTTGTTTGCGTAACGATTTTTGGTCATTAGCCGAGCATTAGCCAGGCGAGCGAAGTGATCACCCCGGAAAAGCTCACCATAGTCAATGCCACAAAAAAGCTCAACGTGGTCCATGCGGTGCTTCCCTTGCTTGGATGATTGCAACGTTTTCCCGAAATGGAAATGATGGCGCTCGTAGGCTGCTGCCAGCCCAAGTCCGAGTGCCAACTGCATAAGAATTACAAGCACTCCCATCACAACCTCCTCTGCACGACGCCGCGTACGCGCAGCGCATTCAACATCACCAGCACCGAGGAGCCGGACATCGACAGCGCCACGATCAGCGGAATCACCACCAGAGCGAGCGGGATGAAATGTATTCTACGGCGAGCCACAGGTTCTGTCGCATCACGCTCAGCGCGTGCGGATGCCGCGGTCGAGCTTTCGTGCAGACTGAAGTGTTCACGAAGCGCGCCGCGACTTCCCTTGGCGCCTCACGCGCATTCTGGTCTCAACCTCTGAGGAATCGACCTCGAAGTAGCCACCATGGGTCTTGGCGATCTCGCCGGCGATCTAGAGCCCGAGGCCAAGAGCTCCGCGATAAAACCGCACCTCAGAGACCAACCCTTCCATCCGGCAGGAGGCGCGCGATCTCCGTGGCCAGTTGAGTCTGCGTGTAAGGTTTCGGGAGACGTGCGACATCCACTACTTTGGCACCTTCCAACTCGGCAAACCCTGTTGCAAGCAGGATGGGAAGTTGAGGGCGTTGGCGCCGCACTTCTCGGGCCAGTTCGATTCCTGTCATCCCTGGCATCGCGTGGTCTGTTATCAAAAGATCAGCAGCCAGCCCACCTTCAAGAAGCCGCAACGCCTCGATCGCCGAGTGCACTTCAATCACCTCATGTCCCAGGTCCTCCAGTAGAGCGACAGTGCTGCCCGCGATTAGAAGATCGTCCTCCACAAAAAGGATCCTCGCTCGTGCCGAGGCTTGAGCGACGACGTCCGGCGTGCGCCCGGAAGGCACCGACGTTTCCCTGGCAATCGGCAGCCATAGTCTGGCGGTTGTTCCGCTCGACAACGCGCTTTCGAGGCGCAGCGCGCCGCCGGATTGTTGCGCGAGGCCGAACACCATTGACAAACCCAAACCCGTGCCCTTGCCCACTCCCTTCGTTGAGAAGAACGGCTCCACGGCTTTGGCGAGGGTTTCTGAATCCATTCCTTCTCCGGTATCTCGTACTGAAAGCACGACGTATCTGCCCGGCTGGATACCAAGCTGATCGTCGACCTCGACAATTTGGTCAGTCAGCCCGATCGTGAGGACGCCGCCCGAAACCATCGCGTCCCGGGCATTCACGGCGAGGTTAAGCAGAGCCATTTCGAGCTGATTCGGATCGACGTCGACGACCGGCACCTTGTCGTCGGCGTGAAGTTCGACACGAACCATCGGACCAACCGAGCGATCAAGGAGGCCCATCATATCTTCCACAAGGCTTCGGACATCTGTGGCCTGCGCCTTCAGTTCCTGCTTGCGAGCAAAAGCGAGCAGCCTTTGTGTCAAAGTGGCGCCGCGGCGGGCGCCCTCCATAGCGCCGTCCAGGAGCCTGTGAAGTCGCGCATCTTCTACTAGTTTTTTGGAAAGCAGATCGAGATTGCCGATGACCGCCATAAGTAGGTTATTGAAATCATGCGCTATACCGCCGACCAGTTGGCCTAACGCCTCGATTTTCTGTGCCTGCAGTAGTGCTGCCTGAGCCCGCTCGCGACCGGCAATTTCTTCCCGGAGTTTACTGTTCGCCCGCTCAAGCTCTGCCGTCCTCTCCGCCACCAGGCGCTCTAGCTCAACGGCGACCCCGCGCTGGGCTTCTAGGTATGCGCGAGTTTCATACTGTCGTCTGCGAGCGCGCTCAGCGGAAACCACTGTGGCCTGCAGCGTAAGGGCCTGTAACGGGCGCTCGAGGAAGCCGACGTTGCGCAGGCGCACGACCAGCTCGCGCCTGAACGCGACAAACTTGGGACCCTCATTATGGTTGGTTAGTACGACAAAAGGTTGATCAGACCACTGCGGCTGACGGCCCACCCAGTCCTCAAGAACAATGACATTATTGCCGTATAGCGCCTCCTCTGCTACAAGCACGACCTCGACGATGCGCTCTAGATTGTCCACCACTTCCCGGACTGTGTTGCAGATAACGGCGCGTAAGCCGGCCCTTTCGACCAACTTGGCAACAGTCGCCGCGTCACGTCCGACGGGCATGAGGACAAGAACCACGCCCTTCCGCGTTTCAACCCTGACCATCGATATCCCGAGGCATCAGAGGTGCCTCCTCCCCTTTATAGAGGGGCGTGCCGCTAAAGATACCACTAAAGCCCTTCAGCGGAGGGCCGACGGTGATGCCGTGATGGCTCAGCTTGAATTCACGGATCGTATGCTCATGATTGCCGCTTCGTTTCTTGACGACAGACAGTGCGCGCCGCACGCTGCCATCAAACTCGAAGTAGCGTAGCATCAGTACGCCATCGGCGAGATAGCTAATATCGAGCGGCGTATCCATCGGCCCGACGAGACCATGCTGCGCGAGCACGAGGATGGTTAAACTCCGCGCTGACTGAGATAGCTCAGCAGTTCGTGCATCTGCAGAATCAAAAAACGCTCGTCCGGCATCGCATTGAGATAGCCGTTGAGGCTGTCGATAATCACTACCTGCGCGTCATCTCTTTCTACGCTACGTCGCACCGCATTGGCAAACTCGCCTGGCGCCATTTCAGCAGGGTCGATTTGCTGAATATTTATCAGCCCATTTTCGAGGGCCTCTTCAAGCGGGAGCCCCAGCATCTTGGCGCGCGCCCTCATAGTTCCGCGCCCTTCGTCGAAGGCAAAAATCACGGAGCGCTCGTTCCGGGAGGCGGCTGCGATCGCATAGGTAAGCGCCAGTGATGATTTTCCAACGCCGGCTGCACCGATGAGGAGAGCGTTCGTTCCTCGCTCAAGGCCGCCGCCTAAGAGAGTATCCAATTCCGGATTTCCGCTTAGGACGACGCCGGTGTCGAAATCCTTATGATGTTCTGCGGCAACAAGCCTGGGATAAACCTTGAGACCGCCATGCCGGATGGTGAAGTCGTGAAATCCGCCCTTGAAATCGATTCCACGCATTTTTACGACGCGAAGGCGTCGCCGCTGCGCGCCGTAATCGATCGCCAACTGCTCAAGCAATACGACCCCGTGAGCGATCGAGTGCAGCTGCAAATCGTTTTGCTGTGACGAAAGATCGTCGAGTAGAACCACCGTGGACTTGCGACCCGCAAAGAAGTGTTTCAGTGCGAGGATCTGACGACGGTATCTAAGCGGGCTTTGTGCCAGCAGGCGGAGCTCCGAGAGGCTGTCGACCACAATACGTGCCGGGGCCAACGCCTCGACCCGGTCGAAGATCATTTGCGTGGTTTCGCTGAGCTCCATCTCTGCGGGATGCAGCACCGTGAGTTCCTGGTTTGGATCCAGAGTCGTCTCAGGCGGGATTAATTCAAAGATCGTAATGCCGTTGAGCGACCACCCATGACGTTTCGCGACCAGGCGCAATTCTCGCTCGGTCTCCGATAGCGTAATGTAGAGTGTCCGTTCGCCGGTCCGGACTCCTTCAAGCAAAAATTCCAGGGCCAAGGTGGTCTTGCCCGAACCGGGTTGTCCTTCGAACAGATACATCCTCTCGGGGTCAATACCGCCCCCGAGTATGTCGTCTAAACCTGCATTTCCAGTGGAAATCCTCGGGAGTTCATCCCCGTTGAGCAACGGCTTATCATCATTCATATCAAACCCCGTTTCGCCGCAGGCGAACTCTCACCATTGATTTACGGAAACTTTTACCCCCGGGCAGGGTTCCCGGCGCGAGCTGTCCGGGTGAGTTTGACAGGAATGCTCTCCTAAGGGCCTCACATGCCCAAGCTCTTTCAGTTTTGAGCATCGCAGTAGCGTCGACGGCGGATGCCTCAGCGCCACTGTGTTGAGATTGGAACCATGCGCATTCCGATACGTTGGCTCTGTTTGGGAGCGCGCGACCCGTTGAATAAACCACAATCAAAGCTCGACGGGGCTGCCGACGCGCGGCGGCTTCAACTGCTGATAGACGCCATCGTGGATTACGCCATCTACATGATCGATGTAGATGGCACCGTGCGCAGTTGGAACTCCGGTGCGGAGCGACTGAAGGGCTACTCGGCCGACGAAATCGTCGGCAAGCCATTCTCGTTGTTTTATTCGCCGGAGGATCGCGCTAAAGGGCTTCCGCAAACCGCATTGAGGATTGCGGCCGAGGCTGGCCGTTTCAGCACCGAAGGGTGGCGCGTCCGCAAAGATGGGAGTTGCTTTTGGGCGTTCGTCGTCGTCGATGCGATTCGTGACGAGCAAGGTCACGTGATCGGCTTTGCAAAGGTAACGCGCGACATCACAGAACGTCAGCAGGCCCACAATGAACTTCTAGAGAGCGAGCGACGATACCGTCGATTGATCGAGGCTGTCGTCGATTACGCGATTTTTCAGCTGGACCCTACCGGCAATGTAACTACCTGGAATCCGGGTGCACAGCGCATCAAAGGTTACGATCCGGACGAAATTATCGGTCAGCACTTCAGCCGATTCTACACTCCTGAAGATATTCAACTTGGCGTGCCTAAACTGGCGCTCGCCGAGGCGGCCAAACAAGGACGCTTCGAGGCTGAAGGCTGGAGAATGCGAAAGGATGGCAGTCGCTTTTGGGCGTCAGTTGTCATCGATCGCATCACAGATGAGGCTGGCGAACTGGTCGGGTTTGCAAAAGTAACTCGCGACGTAACGGAGCGAAAGCAGGCCCAGGATGAACTTCAGCGCGTTCAGCAACAATTCGTCGCTTCTCAGAAGCTCGAGGCCGTAGGCCAGCTCAGCGGTGGGATTGCGCACGATTTCAATAATCTCCTGATGATCGTGCTAGGTAACCTTGAGACAGCCGAGCGAAACAGCCGCGGCTTGGCCAACAGCATGAATCTTCAGCGGGCGCTGGCGAACGCCAAGCGAGGGGCTCAACGGGCAGCAGCACTGACTAGCCGCCTGCTCGCATTCTCGCGTCGTCAAGCGCTCGACCCGCAGCCTATCAATCTGAATAACTTCCTAAATGGGTTGCAAGAGTTTCTGCAGCGTACCCTCGGTGAACGTATCGAAGTTCAGACCGTCGGAAGTGCGGGTCTTTGGTCGATCGAGGCCGATACCAACCACCTCGAGTCCGCCATTATCAATCTCGGTATTAACGCACGCGATGCAATGCCGGATGGTGGCAAACTCACGGTCGAAGCTGTGAACGTCTTAGCTGACGAGGACTATTGCCGCGTAAATCCTGAACTCTCCCCGGGGCAATATGTCATCGTTTGCGTGACAGACACTGGCACCGGGATGACCGCCGACGTCCTTAGTCACGCTTTTGAGCCCTTTTTTACGACGAAGGACCCCGGGCAAGGCACCGGCCTGGGTTTAAGCCAAGTCTATGGCTTCGTAAAACAGTCTGGCGGGCACGTGAAAATTTACAGCGAAGTCGGCCAAGGCACCAGCATCAGAATGTATTTTCCCCGGTACCATGGGGATGATCGACCGCTCGATAGGGATGCAGACGAATTTCGCCCGGAAGGTGAGAAACTAGAGACGATACTCGTCGTCGAAGATGATGCGGACCTGCGTGCATATGTTTCTGAGCTTCTGCGAGACTTGAATTATCGCGTCGTTGCAGCTTCCAGCGCCCAAGCTGCCTTGACCATCCTCCTGCAGGAAGACCCAAAGGTTGATCTTGTACTGACGGATGTTGTCATGCCTGGAATCAATGGACGGGAGCTTGGTCGGCGCGCTGGACAGATCCGACCAGGCATCAAAATCCTATATATGACCGGGTACTCGCGAAATGCCGTGGTCCACCAAGGACGCCTGAATGAGGGAGTTGAGTTATTAGAGAAGCCGATCTCTCAGGCGAAACTCGCTTTGCGTGTGCGCGAAATGTTAGACCGCCTCGACCCAGAGTCATGAATTCGAGCCCGACGCGCAACGGGCGGCACATATTCCTCCCCTTTCGCGTTGGTCGACCTCAGCGATGCGATACATGGTCGGAACTCCGAGGGCCATTCCTTCGCTGCGAGGGCCTCGCTCAGTCATGTCTCGACTTCCGGCACTTGAGCCGACATGGCCACTTACCCGAAGGGTGGCGCATTTTGTCGACCAACTGCGCCTCAAGATGAGCCGAATTGATAAGACGAGTTGGCGGCCTCAGATTTAATATAAGCGTGTCCATAGATCCTCTCGACTTCACTATCATCCGTAGCACGACTCGCGTGGCTATAGAGATAGGCGGGCGATTTCAATTACTCGGGCAATAATCATAAGTCCTTGTCGATTGCTCACTGCGCGAGGTCCGTTGTTGGCACCTTTGAGACACGCCGACGGGCGCTGAGAATGTCCGTTGTTCGGGAGATCGGAAGCGGCGCTTCGGGACCGCCAGGACCGTTGTTGACCCAACTGTATGGACCGGCCGTGCGTTGCAAGCCGAATGTGAATAAATGGAGGGGTTGGTCTTGCGCATCTGTATCCGGCCCTTGCCCTTGCATGAGCGTTTGTGCTCCTGGCCATCATGGATATCCGCGCGCACCCGATCTCATTCTCAGAAAGGCCCTGAGAGGCCGCTCGGGTCACCAGATCGAAGGCAGTCTTTCCCAAGTCATGAGGTTGGTAGAGCTTAAGCGGCGAAGCCGTCGCTAGTGCGGTATTTCCGGTGAACCATCGGTGTCACCCAGTTGGTAGATGGGCGGCGGCGTGCGCTCCAACCCCTTCCGCGTTTACTCAGCGATGCATTCCAAAAGCATGCGCTGTTGCCGCTCCGTCGCGATGTTCGCCGCGCCTACAATCACCATGTGGATGTGCCTCAGTGCCTCGGCTGGGGGTAACATGCCCGTCCTCCGTTCGATGCGCCGCAAGTGGCGTTTTTTATCACAAGGGCGGGGACACAAAAAGGCAGACGTAATGCCCCCCAAAGGCTGGCAACGCAAATTCGAAGATCCGGTTGAACTGCCGGACGGCTTCCGGCCTATTCGTTAGGAACTAACTCGGATCGCACGAGTTAGAAATTGTCACCGCACGATCCTGTGGCAGCTATTGGTGATGAGGACGCCGGTTGCGCTCCCTCCCCGCAGGGAAAGGAGAGCGCGATGAGGCGTCAACCTCATACATTTAGTGAGCGGCTGAAGGCAGAAAAGGCCCTCATAGAAGCTGCGTTAGAAAATACGGCGCCGGGACCGCGACACGACTTGCTAGAGTGCAAGCTTCGTCAAATCGAAAACGCCCTTCTAATGGACGGCTGGCTATCATCAACTGGGGCGCCGCCAAGTCGTTCGGCTGAGCCAACATGAAAGACATGGTGGCCAGCCTGGAGAAGCTACGATCGGATGCTGCCGAGTGCGCGCTTATGATTGGCCGAACACCTGAGCGTGTTGGCCATCGAGGTTGAGGCTGCGATAAAAACTCGGCTTGGCGCGGAGGATGACGTGTAGGGGCCGCCCTGCGCGCGGCCAACAGAAAACGGCTTTTAGAAGTCTCCTAATTTTGCTCTGAAACAAACGAGCCGCACAGCCGTATTTCCCTTGGGCAGCCAAAGCGCGAATGCGGACTGTTGCTATGTGTGCAGGGAGATAGACCGTAAGATTGTGCACCTTCGGACGCTGGGTGACGGCTTGCTGGATGAGCAAGCCATAAAGGCGGCGCGCGCTATGATTGAAGAAATGGAGCGGCAGAAGGCGGCGCTTCACGCCGAATAGAGCCCCCAGCGGCTATGGCTAGCAGGCGTGGCCTGCCGGTTGCGCGGGGCAACGGGCAGCGTTCGGTACCCCGGCGTATGGCCGCCAATGATATCACCCGGCTGATACTTCGGGCCGGTAAACTTCGCGATCTTGTCCAGCCATTCTTCGGAAAGCGGAGTCACGTTCTTTGCGGGACCCGAAGGTTCGTTCTCAAAGTGTGAGTCTAGGAATCACGCCAAGCCTGTTCTTGATTATCTTCACTGCCTCGCTCTTCAGGTTGTCCAACCCCTCTTCCGTCTCTCTTGGTGGGGTATCCTTTTCCGGCAACGCGTCGTTCTCGTGATAGTCGTCCGGGATTTCGCCTAATTTTCTCCTGCTCACGGGGTTCCTCTCTATCAACAGCAAACGGAGCGGCACGCCATTGGAATGGCGCGCCGCCGAATCGCTGATTTTGTTTGGGAATGCGGTTATAGGCGCACGGGTTCGGTGCGGGGTCAAGGCACAACGGCTGGCCCTTAGGCCGGTAAGTCTTCACGCAACCGAACGCCGACTCCCTTGCCACCCTTGGCCGGGATAAATTCAACGCCAGCCTCTTCAAGGACGCGGCGCTTCTATTCGCCCCTTGCCCCACATTCCTTGCAGGGTGGCGGATAGATTTTTCGCCACGGCCGGACCGGTTGCGTTACTTTGGCAAGTCCGGTGCCTTCACAGGCAGGGCATTTGATTTCTGTCGCAACATCTTTTCGTTTAGGTTTTTTCATAAAATCATTTCCTTGAAATGGTTAGTACTAGCTCAAATTGGCTGGCACCCGCTCAACTTTCTTCATATCGTTGCAATTGAAGTCCTGTTGCCGTCATCCCGGTCAATCGTGATCCGTTCCAAGCCGTTCCGATTACCGTACCAAAATCGGTTGTCGTGGCTCCCCACCGAACACGGTCGCCTACTTTGAGAAGTCGGGATTGTTCGCCGGTCATCGCCACGCGTCGTTAGCATGGGCAGTAGTAGTAATTTGGGTAATACGACGGCGTTCTCGAAGACCGGACATAAAGTTTGCGTGGGTAGTGGGGCACGACCGTTCCACATTGACCGGGAATTCCGATAAACGAAGTGTCATCGTACACACGACACCCCCGCTGGGTTGGATAAATGGTACTGGCACGAGCCGGCATCTGAAAGAAAACCACCGTCGTAGCGATCACGAGTGCAAAGGATATTTTCATTGGAAATCCTTTCGTACACGTCTGTGATCTTAGCAGATTTTTGAGATTGAGTTTGGGTTCGTCAGCGCCGTTTGCCTTGCAAATCCGAAGATATCGGCGCACGACCACATTGTAGTAAAAAACACACTGGGAGGACGTTATGCAATTTATCATATCAATGAAGTTCACGGACCAAGGAATTCGCACCATCAAAGATGCACCGAAGCGCACACAAGCTGCTCGTGAGCTTGCCAAGAAGTTAGGTATTGAAATCAAGAGTATTTATCTTACCACGGGCGAGAGTGATCTTGTATCTATCGTCGAGACTTCGAACGGAGACAATATTGCAAAAATTGCGCTTGGCTCGGCGGGCAACGTTCACACACTCGGCGTCGTGTGGCACGATCTTCGGCGGCGCATAGCCCACGCCGGACCGTAACGTGCCATGCGCGCGCGGCTGATCCTCGTATGCTTCGTCCTGGAGATCATTGGGAAGCACGATCGCGGTCACTGTTCGCCTCGACAGCGCGATCCGCGCAGCCCGATCGACGAGATGCCGGACCTGCCCGGCGATGAGGCCTGCGCGACGTAGGCGCCGGCAACGTCCTTGAACATGGACACCAGATCGAGTTCCTGTTGGTATTGACCGCCCAACGCGTTACGCGCTTGCCGGCCCACGATGGCAAGCACCGGCTGGTGGTCCATCAGCGCGTCATAAAGACCGGTCGTCAGATGCGAGGCGCCCGGGCCAGATGTTGCGATACAGACGCCCAGGCGGCCTGAAAATTTGGCATAGGCGGAAGCCATGAAGGCCGCCATCTCCTCATGGCGCGCCTGGACAAACCTGATCTTGCCGTGCGCGCGGTTGAGCGCGCCGAAGACGCCGTTGATGCCGTCCCCGGGATACCCGAAGATGTGGCGGACGCCCCATTGCTGCAGGCGTCCGATCAGGAAGTCACCAACCGTCTGGGACATGGAACCGCTCACTGTTGTCATGACACGGATTCAAACAGCGGGTCCGAGGGACGGTTCCAGAAAATAGATCCGGCCGCCGTTCGGATTATGCTGCCTCGGCATTGACCGCCGAGACCGCGATCTTGCTCAGTGTCTCATCAGTCTTCTTTTCTTCCGACAGCGTCTGGTCGAGCAATTTGACCGCCTCCGTGAGGCTAAGCTTGTCCGCCCACGCCTTGAGAGTCCCGTAGCGAGAGATTTCATAATGCTCGACCGCTTGCGCCGCCGCGAGCAGTCCCGCATCGAGAGCCGGCGTATCCTCGTATTCGTCCATGACCTCCTTGCCCTCGTCGAGGATGCCTTCGATCGCGTCGCACTTCTTGCCGCGGGCCGGCTTGTCGAGCAGTTCGAAAATCCGCTCCAGCCGCTCGATATGGCCCTCCGTCTCGTCATGATGCTTTTCGAACGCGGCGCGCAACTGATCGGACTGCGCTGCCTTGGCCATCTTGGGGAGGGATTTGTAGATCTGCTTCTCGGCGTAATAGATATCCTTGAGGGTATCGAGAAAAAGAGCGTTGAGATCCTTGTCGGACATGTTCGTTCTCCAGTGGCAGGAAGTCGTATTTCCCAACACGTGGCTGTGAGCCGGGTTCCTAATTCATCGCAAACGATACCCGGAGTGACGTCCGGCCTCGGCGAACAAAAGAGACCGGCAATGGATGCGCAAAAAAATGAGGGCTCGCGGTCAGCGAGCCCTCAAGAATCTCTCCTACTAAAGGTGCTTCCTACCACTTCTGGCGGCCGTACCAGTCGTTGACTTCCTTCTGCGCCTGATCCTTGGCGTAGCCGTAGCGTTGCTGCAGCCGCCCCTCAAGCTGGTCCTGCTTGCCGGCGATCACATCAAGATCGTCATCGGTCAGCTTGCCCCATTGCTCCTTCACCTTGCCCTTCACTTGCTTCCAGTTTCCTTCGACCCTGTTCCAATCCATGGCTGCTCTCCTCAGGTTTGTGAGATGGCCAACGAGTTGAGAAGTCGCGAGTTCCTATCGTCGGGTGCGGCTTCGCGTCTTGTTCGACTCTTTGAGCCGCTCCAATCACGACGCTGGTTTCCACATTAGGAACCTTCAGCAAGCCGCCGTGTTCAGCATCAAACCCATGGAGACTCCAATGAAGAGGACGATTCTCGCTCTCGCCCTTGCCAGCGCTTTTGCTACCGCAGCGTTTGCGCAATCTGTAGGCGAGAAAACCGGCGTGAATTCTGCCCTTGGAATTGCGCCGAAGACGGAAGACTTCATCAAGGAAGCGGCAACCAGCGATATGCTCGAGATTGAAGCCGCAAGGATCGCGCAGCAGAAGGGCAACGCCGACGAGAAGAAATTCGCCGAGCAGATGATTACTGACCATACCAAGACGAGCGCCGAACTGAAGCAGTTGGTCCCGGCGGAACTAACGCCTGCGATCCCTACCTCGCTCGACGACAGCTCCCAGAAGAAACTCGACAAGCTGCGCAATGCCAAGGCAGACGATTTTGCCAGCGACTACGACCCGATGCAGGTGAGCGCTCACAAGGACGCGGTTTCGCTGTTCGAGCGCTATGCCCAGCGTGGCGACAACGCCAAACTGAAGGATTGGGCGGGCAAGACCTTGCCGGCACTGCAACACCATTTGCAGATGGCCGAACAAATGGACAAGAGCCGCAAGTGAGGGATGGAGCCGCAAACGCCATTGGCGCTTTTCGGATCCCGGCCCCAGCGGAGTTGAGATATCATCGAAAAGAAAAGAGCCGTCCGGTTTGGCCCCGAACGGCTCAACAGTCGCCCGCCCGGCATGAGTACCCGGGGTCTGTGTACCGCCGTTACCTTGTTTGCGGCCATACCCGGACCTGTGACTTGGCCAACACACTGGTGAAACAACCCAAAGCACGGCCCCGCCCTTCGGGGATAGGAAACGCGGCAAGGCCGTGCAGGCCGGCGGGTTTGTGGGACCGACCCACTCATTAAAATCTTCTGGAACCCTGTCGGTTCCTGGCGTCCATCCTTGGCTCTATAAGCGGCGCGCGCATCGCGCAGATCAAATGACCGAGCTTGAATCGCGCATCCCGGCGAGCTCCCTCGCGCTTAGGGAATGGGTCTTGCCGACCTCTGCCAAGTGTTTCGCCGGCGGCCAAAGCGGTTGGAATGGCTCATCCAGTTTGGCAGGGGCATGCCATCCCGATGGCGACCACCTGTCTCGGCTCCGGCCCAGCCTGCAGCGGCGCCAAGCAGGAGTGCCGTCGCAACCGAGAAGGCCAGAATGATCGTGCTGGCACGCGTTCGCGAAATGGCCGTTCGAGCGTCGGCGATCACCGTATCTACGCGACGTTCGGCGTCCGGGCCGGCCAATCCGGTAGTCGTGGTTAGGAGTTGGACCAGATAAGCACGATTATCCGAACTAACGCCGGTGTGACTCGAAGAAGTCAGGAGAATTCGCCCCGCCTCGGCACGTGCAGGAGCCAGATCGAGGTTCGCCGGGCGCCGCGCAGCCCGAAAAAGATGATCGATTTCATAGCTGAGAACGGTCGGCTCGGTCGTCGACGTTGGAGCCGTCAGTGTCGTTGGCCGGTTTGCCGCCATGCCGACAAATGCCGCCAACAGCACGCCGAGAACCACTGCGAGAGCCCATGCCGCGACGCCATGCAGACCGTCCCGTCGTTCAACGTCCTCAACGTCGCCGGCTGCAATAGGCGCTCGCGTACGGCCGGCAATATATCCGCCGCAACCGAAGCTGATCAGCGCCTGTAAGATCAAGTAGATGCCCGACAGTAGCCATAAGGCTACCGAGGCATCGCGCCAGGTTGGCGCCGCCGAGCTCACGCCAAGGCCAACAGTAGCGGCGAAAGTGACGAGAATTGAGGATACCGAGGTCGCTATCAGGGCGCCTGCGATTATCGGTGACCACTGCAATGTCCAGGGTTCATCGAGGGGTCTGGCAACCGGCGTCGCTTCTAGGGTCATCGTCAAGAACTCCTAGCGCAAGCCGAAGAACGACAGGATAAACATGATGATGACGATGAGACCGACAAGGTAGATAATTCCGTCCATGGTTGTCCTCCTCCAGGGTGTTGCCTGATAAGCGAGCCTGGAGATGAAGGTTCCAACTACCTTAGCGAAAGAGGAACGCAGCTTCATTGTGAAGTACTGCGGTGCAATAACGACTGATGTCCCGCGCCGCGGTTCGCGCTCACACAGTCCTCCGGACCTCGCGCTTAGGGAATTGCGGCTTTGAAACCAATCTATCAAAGCCGGGTTAAGCCAGATCACACGGGATCTGGACGTGACGCGGCTGCTGACGATCGCAATAGCTGCGGTGGCTTTGAGCTATGCCTCTTTCCTCCGTGCGACTGTCACCCAGCATGATCTCAATGAAGTAGGCGCAGTGCCGCCGGCCCACGCGACCCTACCTCTGAATTTATTACTGCAGGGCGAGGACGGCGACCGGAAGCCGGTGCAATTCTGGCTGGGAGCCAAGCCCAGTGTTTGGGTGCTGGCGGACTACACCTGCGAGACGCTGTGTGGGCCGGTGATCTCAATCGTCTCTGACGCCCTCACCCGGAGTGGACTGCGTCCAGGTGTCGATTTCCACATGGTTGTGGTCGGGCTGGACCCCAAAGATACCGCCGCCGATGCCGCTCGCATGAAGCAAGCCCAAATCGGCCTGGACGGAGACAGTTCTGCCGCGTCTTACTTCCTGCGGGGCGATGCGACAGCTATCGATGCCATTACGAAGGCGCTCGGTTTCCGGTCCGTCTATGATCGCGACCACGACCAGTTCGCGCACCCGGCGTCTGCGTTCGTCATCGCGCCCGACGGCCGTCTCGCGCGCGCCCTCCCCGGCCTTGCCGTCGATCCCTTGACCATTCGGCTTGCGATTATCGACGCCGGTAACGACGTCGTCGGAACGTGGACCGATCACATCCGCCTGCTGTGCTACGGCTACGATCCGGCAAGCGGCACCTACTCCGTCGCGATAGGACGGCTGTTGGCTGCGTCCGGCGGGGTGACCATTGCCGTGTTGGCTTTGCTCATCGGGCTTCTGCTTCGGCGTGAGCATGCCGCCCGAGAGGCCGGAACAAACGTCCCTCGTTTGACAGTGCAATGCCGAACGCCCACCACAGAATGACCGCGACAAAAGCCAGCGCCGCCGGCAGCATAAGGGTCACCATCAACGGCGCAGTTTGAGGAATAGCCGGCAACATCAGGATGCTCGCCTCCCAGCACCGCGTCATGAGCGTCACGCCGCACAGCGCCAGCAACCACCTTCGATCGCTTCTTACCCGCGAACTGAGCAAGGCAAAAAACGGGAAAATGAATTGTCCCAGTGCGACAAAGGCCAGGACGAACTGCCAGCCATCCGACGATCGCTTCAGATACCACACAGCCTCGTCCGGGATGTCGCCGGCCCAAATCACGATGTACTGCATGGCATGGAGATATGCCCACAACAGGATGGTCGACAGAAGCAGTGCGCTATAGCCCCTGGTGGTGCCGATCGGGCGTCCAGAGACCAGCCCCATTCCGATCCCGAAGGCGACACCGTCGAGCAATGTGAAGCAAAGATAAAGCAAGCCGTAAATCGAGGAATGGAATTCCGCCTCTAACGATTCGATCCAGTCGATGCCGGCAAACGACACGAGCAATGCGTAGACAATCAACCCGGCAGATGCCGAACGAGTCATGCGATCTGTCCGCCATGATGATCGTTGCCAACGGGCGAGCAGCCATAACGCCACCAAATAGATCACCGTCCGCAAAACGAAGAACCAGGGCGCGAGATACGCGGTCTTGAAAGCCGGCAATGGGTGGGCGTTCGATGCTGCCGGGTAGAGCTCTTTCATTCCAATCAGGATGGGCAGAAACAGCACGGCGACAAGCGGCAATACGGATGTCGCCGCAACCAGGATCGCGTGCAGCCCTTCTGTCCAGGCGCGGCGCACCAGGTAGGTCGTCATCAACACGCCCAAAGCGCCAATCGGGATCGCGCCGATGGCGACCCATGCCACCAGATAGGCGGCCAGCGTCGACCGCGAATCGATCACCACGCCGGCGACCAGAAGCAGGCCAGCTACCAAAATAACGACGGCCTTCGCGTAGCTCCTCATGGCGTCTCTGACAGCCTTGCGCGCTGCTGCTGCGAAACGTCGTCTATCGACACATGCCGGCTGAGCTGCAGCGCGCGGATATAGGCAACGATGGCCCAGCGATCCCTTGGCGGCACCCGCGCGGCATACGAATACATCGCACCGTAGCCATGGGTGATGACGTCGAAGAAATGCTGATCGTCTGCGGCGCGCAAACGATCGTCATGGTAGCTCGTGGGTCGCGGCATGCCACGCTGGACGATGATGCCGTTGCCATCGCCGCCGGCGCCATGACAGGGCGAGCAAAAGATGGCAAACCGCTCCCGACCGCGGTCCAGTAATTCTGCCGTCAACGCCGGTCGATTCGTGACGGCTTCGTCGCGAGCGGCATCGTCCCTTGAAATACTCCCCGCGGGCGGGTCGCGCAACGAGGCCCCCCGAAACAGCGGCGCTCGCGAATACTCACGATAATCCGGCTGAACGTCCATGTTCTGGTCGCATCCGGCCAACGAAAGTGCAGCCAGCATCAGAATTGCGATCGTCCTGCTCATCGCGGCACGAGCTCCACCGACGAGGCGCCAATTTGACGGAGAAAAGTCGACGTCCGATCCTCGTCAAACTCGCCGTCGTCGGCGCCGATGCAAAGAAAGAAGCGGTCCTTGCTTGCGAGTTGGAAACGCCGCGCTCCGAACAACGGATGGTTCAGCCGCGGCAAGCCGTTCTGCCACAACATCACGCCGATCATCGACAGAGCAGAGAACAGGATCGTGAGCTCGAACATCACGACTGCAAAAGCGGAAATCGCATAGAGCGGCCTACCGCCAACATTGATCGGAAAGTCGTAATTGACGTAATACTGCATGAGCAGCGCGAAGCTGCCGCCGGCAAGGCCGCCGATCAAACCCACCCAGGAAATATTGGGTTTTGGTAATCGAAGGAGGCGCTCCGATCCTTCGACAGGGAATGGCGTAAAGGCATCGAGCCGCCGGTATCCGGCGTCTCGCGCCTTTCTTACCGCCATCTTCAAGGTCTCCGGGCTGTCGAACTCCGCCAGTAATCCATAAGCGCCATGGTCAGCCATGCTGTTCCTCCTTCTCCTCGTGAAGGAGCTTCTTCGTCTCGAAGATGGAGATCAACGGAATGACACGAATGGCGATCAGGACTGGCACCAGGAACAGCCCGATGGTGCCGAAATAGGTCGACCAATCCCAGAAGGTCGGCGTGAACTTGCTCCACGACGACACCAGGAAATCACGATAAAGGCTGGTTACCAGGATCATGTAGCGCTCCAGCCACATGCCGATTGCGACCGCGATCGAGATCAGCATCAACGCCCAGCCAGTCCGGCGTACACTGCGCCACCATAACGCCTGCAGCGGAATGAAATTGAGGGCGATCGCGCCCCAATAGGTCCAGGCATAGGCGCCTGTCAACCGATCGGCCAGTGTTTGCAACTCGTGTGCGTCGCCCGAGTAAAGCGCATCGAAAACTTCAAAGAGGTAGCCATAGGCGGTCATCAAGCCCGTCGCGAGAAGCACCATGCCAAGCAGGTCGAGATGATCGTCGGTGACGAGATTGTTGAGACCGAACCAGGAGCGCAGCGAGATCGCGATGATCGATACCACCGCAAAGCCTGAGAATGCCGCCCCCAGCACGAAATAGGACGGGAAGATTGTCGAATGCCAGCCGGGAATTTGTCCTGCCGCGAACAGCAACGAGACTTCGCTATGCACGGAGACAACCAGCGGAACGGCCAGTCCGGCCGTCAGCCGATAGGCTTGCGACCAGCGCAGCCAATGCGCGGCCGAGCCGCGCCAGCCGAGTGACGTAATGCCGAAGAATATCTGCCAACCTCGTTTGGTAGCACGGTCGCGAGCTGCCGCCAGGTCCGGAATAAGTCCGGTGTACCAGAAGGCCAGAGATACCGTGAGATAGGTCAGGACCGCCCAGATGTCCCACTCCAGGGGACTGCGGAATTGCGGCCATACGTCCATGGTCGCCGGATAAGGAAACATCCAGTAGAGATACCAGGGCCGGCCAAGATGCAGCACCGGATAAATTCCGGCGCAGATCACTGCAAACAGCGTCATGGTCTCGGCAAACCGGTTGAGCGAGTTTCGCCACTCGCTTTGCGTCAGTAACAACAGGGCAGATATCAGCGTGCCCGCATGGCCGATGCCGAGCCACCAGACATAATTGTGGATCGCAAAGGCCCAATTGACGGGGATGTTGATGCCCCAGACGCCAACGCCGCGGGTGAACAGTACAATCACCGAGATCATGAACAACAGGAGCAGGAGCGAGGCGAACAGCATTGCGATGAGCCACCGCCGCTCGGCCGGAAAATGCAGCGGAATGCCTGTAAGCTGGTCGGAGACGCCGCCCATGCTCTGATTGACAGGCAGGATATCGGCCGACCGCTCGGTCATCCCTCGCCTCCTCCACCGGCGCGCCAGCGCGCGAGGTAAGTGGTGCGTGGCCTCGTTCCGAGCTCTTCCAAGAGCACGTAATGGCGCCCGTCGCGCCGCAGGCGCGAAACTTCAGAATCGGGATCGTTGATGTCGCCGAAGACAATTGCCTTGGTTGGGCACGCACTCTGGCAAGCCGTCACCACGTCGCCGTCGCGGAGCGGCCGGTTCTCCTTGTCGGCCGCGGCGTGCGCCGCCTCGATTCGCTGGGTGCAATAGGTGCATTTCTCCATCACACCGCGCGAACGCACGGTGACATCCGGATTCTGCGTGGCATGTTCCGGCGATTCCGGCGGGGCACGATAATCATAGAAATTGAAGCGCCGCACCTTGTACGGACAAAAACTGGAGCAGGTTCGGGTCCCGATGCAGCGGTTATAAACCATCTGGTTGACGCCTTCCGGGCTGTGGGTCGTAGCATGCACGGGACAGCCCATCTCGCAGGGTGCCTGCTCACAATGCATGCAGGGTACCGGCTGGAAGTAGCTGCGCGGCGTCTCGATCTCGCCCTCGTAGTAGCGCGCAATTCGTAGCCAATGCATTTCGCGGCCGACGGTGACCTGATCCTTGCCCACGACCGGTACATTGTTCTCGGCGGTGCAGGCGGCGACGCAGGCGTTACATCCGATGCAGGAATCGAGATCGATCACCATGCCCCATGCGTTCTTCGGCGACGGCCACGGCGGATACAGGCTCGGCGGCGATTCCGGCTTGGGCAGTGTGGGGCGCTCCACGCTGACTTCCCGGATAAAGTCAAAACCCTCCATGCGGTGGTGCAATTGGGTGACGGCCAACGTCTCGCTCGTGCCGGTCTTGCGCAAGCTGCCTTTCGCGAACCACGGCTGATCGACTGGCCTTACGCCGTAGGCGTCGTAGCCGAGGTCATTGCCGACACGCCCTGCTCGCCTGCGGCCATAACCCAGAAAGAGCGCAACGGTGTTCTCGGCCTGGCCAGGCATGACCCAGGCCGGCCCAACGACACTGCCTTTGCTAATCATGACTTCGATATGGTCGCCGTTTGCGATCTCCAGCCGTTTGGCCAGAACCGGACTGATGGTGACGACATTGCTCCAAGTCAAAGTCGTCAGCGGTTTCGGGAGTTCCTGCAGCCAACCTACATTGGAAAACCGCCCGTCCCAAACCGTCGGGTCGGGTCGGAAGACGATGTCGAGACCTTTGGCAGAAGTTTTCGCAGGAGCGATCGCTGCGCTCGACGCAGTAGCACTGACTTCGGGTGCAGTGCCCTCGACAAAGCCATCGTGGAGTGCCTGTCTCCAGCGTGCGTCGAAGTCGGCGGCAAACGACCCTTGCCAGGTTTCACGCACGGCCACATCGGCAGCCGGATTAATCTCGCCGAGAAGCATGTCCACGATCTGATGGATGCTGCGAACATCGTAGAACGGCGTAACGGTTGGCTGAATTATCGAGGCCGTGCCATCAACTGCACGCGCGTCGCTCCAGCTTTCCAGCTCATGGGTCAGCGGGAGTTGCCACTCACAGAGTTCGCCGGTTTCGTCGCGTTGCAAGCCGAGATGTAGCGTTGACTGTACGTGCCTTAGTGCATCGGCAAAGCCGAGGCCGCCTGGCGCTGTGAAGGCGGGATTGCAGTCAAGGATGATAAGCGTTTGCACCCTGCCGGCGCGCATCTCGATCGTCAAATCCTCGAGCGATCCCGCATCACCCGGACCGGTGATCGGCCGAGAAAATTTGAGAGAGCGGCCGGCACTCTTCAGCGCATCGTTGATGCGAGCGACCCAGATCGCGGTGCCGGCATCTCCGAATGGACCTGAGGTGACAAGCACCCGCTCCTTGGCCGCGCTACAGGCCTGCGCGATGTTTTCAATCCAGCTTTGCTCGGTTGGCGTCAGATCACCGGCTGTCGAGCCTGCGACACCCAGTTTGCTTGCAAGGGCCTCCACGAGAATGGACATGCGCGAAGCGTCGGCGATCAACCTGCTACCAGCAATCGCCCCGCTCGCAGATGGCACGCTCTCGGCCGCGTACAGTGCGATGCCAGGTGAATCCGAAGATCGTCGTCTTGACGACGCCCAGCCGCGCGCGTTGCGAACCTGGTTCGGTCCCGGACCGAGGAAATCGTCATCGAAGCTGACGACGACATCGCACTCATCCAGCACATAATAGAGGTCGAGGGGATGGCCATAGGCCGCCGATGTCAGCCCTCTCCCCGCAGCCTGGCCTACGACCTCGTGAAGATGAACTCGCATTTTCGGGAATTGCTTGCCCAAGACATCGAGTTGACGCAGCAGCGTCGGAGAACTGGTCGGGCCGATCAGGAGCCTCAATCCCTCACCCTGGTCTGCTGCCCAATCGCTGCGATGGGTTTCAATGGCGGCGGTAACGTCCTTCCACGTTACGGGTTCGCCCCGCCGTGACGGAGCTTGCGCGCGATCGGGATCATAGAGGCTGAGGACGGCGGCCTGCATGAAGACGTCGCTGCGTCCCTTCGTGACCGGATGATCGGGATTGCCGTCGAGCTTGGTCGGCCGACCGGAATAGGTGGTGGCGATGACGGGCTGAGCATAGCCGTCAAAGGTCACCGCAGTCGCGTAATAGCGGGGTACGCCAGTGGCTTCATTCTCGGGCTGATCCACATAAGGCAATGCCGCGACGAATGGGCTCTTTTCGCATCCGGCGAGACCCGCGAGCGCAAAGGAAGCGCCCATCAGCTTGAGGAAATGCCGGCGCGCGGTCGGAGCGAATTCCGCGGCTGCGGGATATTCGGCATCGACCCATGCCTGGAAGGCCGGATCGCCCGAGAGCTCGTCGATGCCAGACCAAAGTCGAGGTCCGCCGCCGTTCTCTTTGATTTGAAGTCGTCGCGATCCAAAGCGCTTCATCGGTGACACACATAACAGTGGGTGAGTTCGCCAAAGCGGATTCCTTCATGCGCGGCAATTGCCTCGCCCGCTGCGCGCGCTTCGGCCGGCGGCTTCCAGGCCATATCCGTGATGTGATCCTTCGGCCGCAGGTTTGGCGCGGGGTCCCGATGGCAATCGAGACAGAAGTCCATGGTGAAGGCCTTGGCGCGATAGGTGAGCGCCATCTGATCGATGCGGCCGTGACAGGTCTCGCAGCCGACACCCTTGGCGATGTGGACGTCGTGGCGAAAGAAGACGTAGTCCGGAAGTTTCGCGACGCGAGTCCACTGGATCGGCCTGTTTTCAGCAAGGCTTTGCCGGACCGGCTCCAGCATCGACGCGTTCAACCAGATCTGGGAATGGCAGGTCATGCAGGTCTCAGTCGGCGGCAACTCCGCCTGGGGGGCCGTCTCCACGTTGATGTGGCAATAGCGGCAATTAATGCCGAGTTCTCCGGCATGATGCCGGTGGCTGAAGGGAACCGGCTGCGAGGGCCGAAAATTCGTCGAGGTGACGTAGCTGGATCTTGCAAAGCCAACGATCCCAACCGTGCCGCCTGCCACGATGGCAAGGCTTCCTAACAGGAACAGTCGCAGCCAGGTGTCGGCGGCGGGAGAGAATATCTGGGCCATCCGGCCTGACCCGTTTATGAGCGCTTCGCGACGATCAATCCGGCCACACAGGAATCGTTCCTGCTTTGGAACCCTCGGGGGCATACCGAATTGATGAGACGCGCTCGAGGGCCGAAATATGAGTGATGAAGTACGCTTCGACTACGAGCGGTCCGACATCGAGAACACTGACGTCGCATGGCTTGCAGCCGGCCTCGCGCTGTTTGTAATCGCAACTCCCTTGCTGATGCCGTTCGTCTTTTCCCAGTCTATGCGGCACCGGACGCCAACTGCACCACCGGCGCTATCGGCCGATGCGCCTCGCCTCGAAATCGCGCCCCGGGAAGATTTGCGAAGCCTCGATCGCAGCGAGACTGAGTTCGTGAACAGCTATGGCTGGACCGACCGCAGCCAGGGCATCGTCCGCATTCCAGTCAAGCAGGCGATGAAGCTACTTGTTCAAAAGGGGCTACCGGGATGGCCGTCACCATGACGCCCGCCATGATCTAGCGGCAGCCAGATGTGGCACGAATGGATCCCGTTCTGGCACCCCGGCGTCTCGCCCCATGGCGGCGACGTTGATCTGCTGTTTGCCGGTTTGCTGCTCGCCAGCTCGCTGGTGCTGGGATTGCTGTTTTTCCTCATGGCTCTGTTTTGCGTCCGCTATCGCGCTTCCAATCCGGTCGACCGGGGACATCAGACCCGCAAGAGCTGGCACTGGGAGGTGAGCTGGACCGTCGCCTCACTGCTCTGCTTCCTGGCTTTATTCGTCTGGGGCGCCAGCATCTACTTCGAGATCTATCGCACGCTGCCCGACGAACTATCAGTGTTCGTCGTCGCCAAGCAGTGGATGTGGAAGGTCCAGCACACTGGCGGCCAATCTGAAATCAATTCGCTGCATATCCCGGTCAATCGCCCGATTCGGCTGGTGATGGCCTCGCAGGACGTCATTCACAGCTTCTTCATACCGGCTCTACGGCTGAAGCACGATGTGGTGCCGGGTCGCTATCAGGATCTCGAAATCACGGCGCAAATTCCGGGGCATTATCATCTGTTCTGCGCGGAATATTGCGGCACCGAACATTCGGGCATGACTGGCGAGATCGTCGTGATGGAGGCCGCCGACTATGCGGCCTGGCTGTCACAACAGGCGCCGTCGAGCCCGCTCGCCCAGGAAGGCGGTGCGCTATTCCGAGAGCTCGGTTGCAGCGGCTGTCACGGGAACGGCAGCAAAGTGCGAGCCCCGCTGCTCGAAGGACTATATGGAAATCCGGTCCCGCTCGCCGACGGCAGCATCGTGATCGCCGACGACAAATACATTCGCGATTCCATCCTGCTGCCCCGGAGCCAAATTGCGGCGGGTTACGAACCCCTCATGCCTTCCTTCGAAGCCAAGGTGAGCGAGGATCAACTGCTGCGTCTCGTCACTTACATCAGATCGCTCGGTGGACACGGCTCATGAACGAAGAAAACTATCTGAACGCCGGCTACAGCTTGCGATCGTGGTTCTTCACCACGGACCATAAACGCATCGCAATCCTCTATTTCGCAAGCCTTATTTTCTTCTTTTTCATCGGCGGCGCGGCCGCGACCGCGATCCGGATCGAGTTGGCTACTCCGCAGGCCGATCTGGTCAGCTCCGACATGTACAACCGCCTCTTCACCATGCATGGCATCATCATGGTGTGGTTCTTTCTCATTCCGTCCATTCCGAACACGCTCGGCAATTTCATTGTGCCGCTGATGATTGGCGCGCGCGACCTCGCGTTTCCGCGGCTCAATCTACTCAGCTGGTATCTGTTCATGCTGGGAGGCGGCGTGACGCTGTTCGCCATCCTAGCCGGCGGAGTCGATACCGGCTGGACCTTCTACACGCCCTTTTCGACACTCTACTCCAACAGTTATGTCGCCGTCGCCGTCACCGGTGTGTTCATCTCCGGCTTCTCTTCGATCCTGACCGGACTGAACTTCATCGTTACGATCCACCGCCTGCGCGCACCTGGACTAACCTGGTACCGGCTGCCGCTCTTCATCTGGTCGCTCTATGCGACGTCCGTCATCCTGGTGCTTGCAACGCCTGTTCTTGCGATGACGCTCGTGTTGATCGCGGTTGAGCGATTACTCGGCGTCGGCATCTTCGATCCCAAAATCGGCGGCGATCCCCTGCTCTTCCAGCATCTCTTCTGGTTCTACTCTCACCCGGCCGTCTACATCATGATCCTGCCTGGCATGGGCGTGATCAACGAGCTCGTCTCCTGCTTTTCGCGAAAGGCCGTGTTCGGTTACAAGTTCGTCGCGTGGGCGAGCCTCGCGATTGCTGCCGTCGGCTTTCTTGTCTGGGGCCACCACATGTTCGTCAGCGGGCAATCGCTGCTGGCGAGCCTCGTTTTCTCCTTCATGAGCTTCATCGTTGCCGTTCCTTCCGCGATCAAGGTCTTCAACTGGACCGCGACGCTGCACAAGGGCTCGATCCACTTCGATGCGCCAATGCTGTACGCACTGGCCTTCATCGGCCTCTTCACGATCGGCGGCCTGACCGGGCTGTTCCTGGCCTGCCTTGCCTTTGACGTGCACGCGACCGACACGTATTTCGTGGTAGCTCACTTTCATTACATCATGGTCGGCGGCATGGTGACTGCGTTCTTCGGTGGACTGCATTATTGGTGGCCGAAGATCACGGGGCGCCTTTATTCGGAATACTGGGCGAGAACGGCGGCCGTTCTGATCTTTTTCGGCTTCAATCTCACCTTCTTTCCGCAGTTTATCCTTGGCGCCGAGGGCATGCCGCGCCGCTATCACGTCTATCCGCCCGAATTTCAGGTCTGGAACGTACTTTCATCCGGCGGAGCCGTGATCCTCGCCATCGCCTATCTGATGCCGATGTTCTATCTCGGCTACTCGCTTTTCTTCGGTAGGCGTGCGCCGGCCAACCCCTGGAATGCGCCGGGGCTGGAGTGGCAGACGCCGTCACCACCGCCCGAGTACAATTTTGATAAGCAGCCGGTGGTGACGCGACCTCCCTACCAGTACTCGCCCGATTTCGAAGCGGAGCCGCAAAATGCCTGAGGCCAAAGCCTTCGCTCCGCAATTCATTTCTACCAAGCATCGCGATGAAACGGCCGAACTTGGCATGTGGGTCTTCATTGCGACCGAAGTGCTGTTGTTCGGGGGCCTGATCCTTGGCTATTTCGTTTACCGGTACGCCTACCCCGGAGCCTTCGCGGCTGCAAGCCGCCACACGGATATTGTCATCGGCGAGGCAAATACCACGATCTTGCTCACCTCAAGCTTCCTTGTCGCTTGCGCCGTTGATGCCTTCTCTGTGAAGACCCGCAAAATGTGCGTCCTCCTCCTGTCAGGCGCCATCGTGCTGGGACTGGCGTTCATCATTCTCAAGGGGATCGAGTATTCAGACGAATATCGCGAGCATCTCGTGCCCGGTATCGATTTCAGCTTCGACGCCGCCCAAACCAACGGTGCCCAACTGTTTTTCGTATTCTACTTTGTCGCGACGGCAATCCACGCGCTGCACATGCTGATCGGCCTTGGCCTGCTTGGCGTTCTCGCGTCGCTGACCTGGCGATCACCAACCACCCGCCATCGCGCCGCACTGCACAGTGCCGCCCTCTACTGGCATTTCGTCGACGTGGTCTGGGTTTTTCTGTTCGCGCTCATATACCTGCCGGGGAGATCGTCATGACAGAATGGCGTCCGCCACTTCCGCTCGTCATCGCCTGGTTTGCGCTGCTCGCTCTGCTCGCACTTACCGTGGGGCTTGCCTACGTACCGCTCGGCACGTTCAACGCCGTCGTCGCACTCACGATCGCGACTGTTAAGGCGGCAGTCGTAGGAGCCTTCTTCATGGAGTTGCGGCAGCGCGGACCACGCACCTTCATTTTCGCCGGCGCCGGGTTGTTCTGGCTCGGCATCCTGCTCTGGCTCGGGCTGATGGATTTCCTCACGAGGACTTAAGCTCCAGGTGGCGCTGAATACTCTTCGGCTCGCGTGATTGAACTTAAGTCGAGCAATCCATGTAGGAACGGCCTTCTCGGGGCGGACGTTAGCCTACAAACAATTCCAGGAGGAAAGCATGCCCCGCATTCTTCTCACCGCGATCGCTGTATGCTCGCTGTTCGCCTCACCAGCCTTGAGTCAGGTCTCGAAGCAGCAGCAAAAGCAGATACAGAAACGCGAGTCGGCGGGCGAAGCCGCGTCGCAGACCCAGCACGGCGGACTGAAACGTGACCGCCAGATCAGTCAGCAAATCTTCCGCAACGCCCACAACCGCATGCGAAGCCACCACACCCGTAGCGATCGATAGAACATTGGCACCCCGCCCCACCTCCTGATCCCCATCATCGAGAAAGCTTCGGGGTGCTCGCCAACAAACGCAGCGAGGCTTCATGATGACACGCATAATGATGACACGCATAGGCTCGAAAGTGAGAGCCTGGTCGGCACCGGTCCTTGGAACGGTGATGTTGATTATCGGGATCGTGCTTGCAATCGGCGGCGGGTGGCTGATTGCCCTGGGCGGCTCCTTCTATTACTCGCCCGTCGGCATCGGCTTGGTCATCACCGGCGTCCTGATCTTTCAGAGACGGATGGAAGGCGCGCTGCTTTACCTGTTGATCTTTCTCGCTACGCTGATCTGGGCCTGGTGGGAAGTAGGGACCAATGGCTGGGCGCTGGTCCCTCGCCTGGTGGGTCCCGCAGCGCTGCTCGTTCTCGCGATCGCCGTGAGCCCGACACTTCGCCTGCGCCGGTTCGCGCCGGCTTTCGTCGCCGCGTCGGTTTGCCTGCTGGCAATCACGGTCGTCATGTTCGCAGCCCCGCATCTCGGAACAGCCAAGGCAGCGACCACGCCCATTCCGCCGCCAAGCCTTGCCATGAACGACCCTGCGCCCCTGCATGCGGGTCAAGACTGGCCGGCGTATGGCGGAAGCTACAGCGCCCGACGTTATTCGCCATTGAAGGAGATCAATCGCGATAACGTGGCTTCGCTAAAGCGCGTCTGGGACTTTCACAGCGGCGACCTGCCGGTGGGAAATACCAAAAACACCTATGGCGCCGAGAATACGCCGCTCAAGGTAGGCGATTCTCTTTTGTCTGCACGCCTAAGGACATCGTCATAGCGCTGGATCCAGCAACTGGGAAGCAGCGCTGGCGTTTTGATCCCCAAGTACCGGACGAGAACATTCCCTACACCGCCGCATGCCGAGGCCTAGCTTACTATGCCCTTCCCAACGCAGAAGGAAATGGATCGCAAGATTGCGCCACGCGCATCGTCGAAGGCACGCTGGACGCCCGTATCATCGAGATCGATGCCAAGACGGGCAAGCGCTGCCAGCAATTCGGCCATGGCGGTGAGGTCAGCACCGCCATTGGCGTCGGCAAGCACGATCCGGGGATGTACTCGATCACATCCGCTCCGACCATCGTCCGGGGCATCATCGTCACCGGTCATCAAGTGCTTGATGGACAGAAGCGAGATGCACCTTCCGGGGTCATCCTGGGGTATGATGCGTCGACCGGCGAGTTGAAATGGGCGTGGGACATGGTCAAACCCGACGCGCCGGCGATGCCGCCGCTGGGCCAGACCTATACCCGCGGCACTCCCAATATGTGGACCACGGCCTCGGGCGACGAGCAGTTCGGCCTGGTTTATCTGCCGCTTGGCATCTCTGCGGTCGATTACTGGAGCGGCACGCGCTCGGACCGCGAGAAGGAGTTTGCGACTTCGCTGGTCGCAATCGACGTCGCGACCGGGAAGCCGGCCTGGCACTTCCAGACCGTGCACAATGACGTCTGGGACTACGACCTGGGCTCGCAGGCCACCTTGGTCGATTTCCCCACCGACCACGGCAACGTGCCGGCATTAGTGTTGCCGAGCAAGCGCGGCGATATCTTCGTGCTCGACCGCAAGACGGGCAAGCCACTGGTGGGCGTTGAGGAACGGGCCGTACCACAAGGTGGCGTCGAGCCAGAGCAGCGGGCCAAGACCCAGCCGTTCTCGTCGTATCATACGCTGGCCCAGCGTAACCTGACCGAGCGCGACATGTGGGGCATGTCTCCGATCGACCAGATGATCTGCCGGATCGAGTTCAAACGGGCGAGCTATCAGGGCATCTTTACCCCTCCAACTGATAACCCGCATTACATCGAGTATCCCGGCTACAACGGCGGGTCGGATTGGGGTGGCGTTGCCGTCGATCCGGCGCGCGGCGTGATCATCGCCAACTATAATGACATGCCGAATTACAATCGGTTGGTGCCGCGCGAGGAAGCCGATCGGTTGGGCTGGACTCCACGCGACCAGACGCGCGGGCGGATCGGCGGCGTCGAAGGCGCCGGCGACCCTCAGGCCGGCGCGCCTTATGCGATCAACGTCAATGCCGGATGGCGCCTGCCTGTAACCGGCCTGTTGTGCAAGCAACCTCCCTATGGCGGCATCCGCGCGATCGACCTGCGAACCGGCAAGACGTTGTGGGATCGCCCACTTGGGGAAGCACGAACCAATGGTCCATTCAACATTCCGTCGATGCTGCCGCTAACGATCGGGACGCCCAACAACGGCGGCTCCGTGGTAACCGCCGGCGGTCTGATCTTCATCGCGGCCGCGACGGACAATCTGATTCGCGCGATCGACATTGAAAGCGGAAAGACGGTTTGGCAGGCCAAGCTTCCCGCGGGAGGCCAGGCCACGCCGATGACATACGAGGAGAACGGCAGACAATATTTGGTCATCATGGCGGGCGGCCATCATTTCATGGAGACACCGGTCGGCGACGAGGTCATTGCCTACGCGCTCCCGAGTTAGTCAGAAGGGCGCCACTAAACGCTGATGAGGGCAATTCCCAGATCCGGGCGCTTCCCGCGGCGAAGATCCACCACACTCTCCGTGATCGTCACTTCGAGCGTGGGCTGAACCGAACCGGACAAAAAGTGACCGCCGCGAAGCGTGCCCTCCTGGAGGCCAAGGACCGCATGCAGATGAAGGCTCGCCTTGCCGTCATCGCCTTGCGCAACATCGCCGATCAGGCTCAGCACCTCGCATTGCTCGCTTACTTCAATCGGCTTGTACTTCTTTGCGGCGAGATCGAACCAGCCAACCTTGGCTTTTGAGAATGCGCCAATCGCCGACACCGATGCGCCAGTAATCTTCTCATTTTCGGCAAAGTCAGTGATGGATTTGAACGCCTCCTCGCCCTGATCGAGAATCAAAACAAAGGTTCGCACCACGCCGTCGTTGATGGATTTCGATTTCATTGGGAAGTTCCGTTGTCTGGCCTGATCTCCGCCAACCACCGACACGGCTCGCGGTTCCATTGGCGGCCTTATTCAAGCTCTAGGAACGAATGCCCATCTTCCACCTTGCCTCGATATGCCAACAATCGAGGGACACGAGTGGTGCTTTGTTGGCTCGCCTATGGAATCCCCACCCTCATCCTGCTGAGCGTATTGGTCTATGCTGTGCGCCGCGCCGGATGATTCAGCCCTCGCGAGGAGCGTCGGCTCGACGCCAACACCAGAATGGCGCAGGAGCGCGATGATCCGCAAAAGTAAAGGCAGTTAAGCAGCTCGAGATGTGACCCATTGCTCGCTGCCCATGGAAACCTAGGAACCCCCGCCACTCCCGGGAGTTCGCCGATTCGGCGCTAGAGGAAACACAGCCAAAAGGTACGGTGATGTCAGCCTGGTTCAAAGACGCGCCGCAGCACCTTCTCGAGGATGCGGTCAAGATTGCGGTCGATTTTCTCGATCGGACAGGCGAGATCGACGATCTCAGCGAGGCCTGCCAATTCCTTGTCAACAAGGTCGGGTTCATGATCGCGCAAGGACAGCGCAACAGGCTGCTGCTGGCCAACCGCGCCATTGCTGCGTTTCAGCATGATCGCAGGGCACGAACCAGGTTGATGCGGGCTTCCTGAGGCCAATGGTCAAGCGATCGCGCCGAGAATAGGAACGAGCTTGGCGATCTTCGGTTTGCTCAATTCCCCAACCAACGAGGTGGCACATGAAGGGGTGGCACATGAAAGTCTGTGACGCGATGACCCCTGAAGTTCAACTCTGCACGCCGCAAGACACTTTGAAGGATGCTGCCGAGGCGATGATGACCCTGAATGTCGGCCTGTTGCCGGTGACCGACAATGATCGCCTTGTCGGCATGATATCGGATCGCGACATTGCCATACGGGGGTGGCCCTGGGCCTCGGGCCGGATTCCCTCGTGCGGGATGTCATGACGGAGGATGTCAAATACTGCGTCGAAGACCAGGATCTTGAAGAAGTGACCCAGAACATGGGGGACATCCAAGTCAGACGCTTGCCGGTTCTTAGCCGAGACAAGCGGCTCGTCGGCATCATTGCGCTCGGAGACATTGCGCGCGTCGAGTCCGGTGACGGAACGGCTGAGGCATTGTCCCAGATTTCGCGGCCGGGCGGACAGCACCCGAGCGCCGCGAGCCGCCTGGCGTGATGAAAAGAGCGAACGCGCCGCTCGGTCCAAGAGGTCGACGGCGCTTTCATTCAATCATGTGGAGATCGGGATCTCGCCACCTTCGATGATTTTCGGGAACCGCATCTTTGAAGATACGAACGGGAATAGATTTCGCCGCGGGAACTTTGCTGCCCTCGGCAAAGTGCCACAGCGGAATGAGCCCGTTGCACTCCGGATAGTTAACCCGCAATGCTTTTGCGGGGAATGTCGTAGGCGCCCGGCATCGCTCGTCTTGTCGCGTATGATACGGCGCGCACCATATTTACCCGCTTCATCACGCCCGTTTCTGCCGCCGACCGACCCGGTCGCTGGCAGCGGTACTTCGCGCGCTGGGATTGCGCGACGCAGCCACGATTGCCGCCGGGAGCTCTTAATATAATTTCGCCGCTTGCGCGCTTTATCCCGCCTGCGACAGTTATCGACAAGCCGGGCTATTCCGCCTTTTTCGCAAGCTCCCTTCAATTCTTCCTCGCGGAAAAGAACATCAGCACTCTGATCATCTCGGGATCCGAGACGGATGTTTGCGTGCTCGCGACGGTTTTGGATGCCGTCGATCGCGGCTTTCGCGTGATCGTCGTTGAAGACGGGCTTTGCAGCTCGTCCAATCAAGGACACGATGCCTTGCTTTATCGGACGCGCTTCACCGATCAGATCGAACTGCTCAAGCTCGATGCGGTCCTCGAACTCTGGCATGACACGCTGTGACGCACCGCGTCGCCACTCCTGCGCAGTGGGGGCATAAGCGTCTTGACAACAGTTAAGTTTCCGCGGACGTCTGGCGGCGTATCAGGAACCTTTGTGAAAGGCAGGCCTTAATTCCCGGGCCTTAATTCCGAAGGGAGGACTATGGCATGAGTAAAGAGACGCCTAAAGACGATCCACGCCAGCGCACCGACAAGGGCTCGCTCAAGCAGACCGACACGCCCTGGAAGGGCAATCCTGAAAGGGAGCAACGCTCCCACGCCGAGAAAGACGATCTCGAAATATGGCACCGCAGCGAAACGCATTGATCCGCCACGACCAAAAACTTCGGTCGCCAGGAACGCGTCTTCGGCGCCCGCGTTACCAGGACGATTGCAGGAGGATGCGATGGGATTTGCAAATTACAAAATCTTCGGAAGTCCGGGCGAATGGCACGTTGAGCACGATGGCAAAGTGGCCAACACTTATGTGACCAAAGAATCCGCTTTTGAAGCAGCTGCTTCCGCCGCGTCGCTGGCCCTTCGGGAAGGCCACGAAATCATGATCACGGCTCCCGGCTCCGATGACGGCCGGCAAACGACTACGGGCGCGCGCGAGTAGCCGGGGTGAATTCGAAGAAGACCGCTCAACAAGTGTTATAAATTCCGTTAGTCGGAGGTGCCAAGTGAGGCGGCCGTACTCGCCTTATTTGGGCGGCTGCAAACCCGGAGATGTGATCCATCCCGCCATGCGAGCCACCATCTCATCTTCCAGTGCCTTCCGTAACAAGCCTTCCTGTGTTGGGCCGGGCGGTAGCTTCTTGGCTTCCTCCCGCAATCGCTTGGCTTCTTCGGCGAGACGATCTTCCAGGGAGCGCGTGTGTTTGATCCGGCGGCGACGCTGCATGACACAACCTCGTGCTTACGGGTCCTAACCGTAGGGTTCGCAATCCCAACCTTAACATGTCGTCGCCGGCCCGTGCGTTCCAAAGTGAACACAAATCGGATTGGCGCGTAGCCAACTTTGACCTCCCCGGGGTTGATAGGAACAGATTAGCAGCTCCGGAATGCTTTCCCATCACTCGGCAGATGCCGACCGAACGTCTTTCTTGGAAGTTTTGAGCGGATAGCCCGTCCACAGTCGTAGCAACCGCTCAAGGGCCGCACCCAGCGCGAATCCCACGACAACGTCGCTCGTCCAGTGCGCAAGAACCACTATGCGCGTCAGCGAGAGGCCGACGGCGAGCGCCTGGATCGACAGGCGAGAACGCGGAGGCAATGTGCCGGCGGCCGAGGCGAGCGCGCCCATGTGCAGCGCATGGCCGGACGGAAATGCGTCTTCGCGCTTGCCTGAAAAAGCTACTCCGTGGACGTGCCCAAGAATTGTCATGCGATCGGGCCGGGTCTGATTGAACACGGTCTTTAAGGCGTGCGGCAGCAGCGACGCCGTCACGGTGACAAGCAGAGCGTGGTTACCTGCCCGTCGCAGTGGCTCGCCGCGCGCCCGGGACGCCAGCCAACCTACTGCGGCAAGCGCCAGGAGCACCTTCTCGTCGGCACCCCACGTCAGGGCACGAGCGATCGCCTCCGGTGCGCGCTCGGTGTTGCGCGCGATGGCGTTTGCTATCGTGACGTCCGCCGCCGCCGGCCTCACGGTGATCGGAATGGCGTCGCCAGAGCGGCGGCGCGTCCGATGAGTTCGGCTCCCAACTGCCATAAACACGGCAAAAGCCTCGAAAAAGTAGGTTCCGGGCCTCAACGCTTCACTGGCGGCGGGGTTCACCGCTCTGTCTCGCTGCAGACTTTTTGGCTCCGGCGGCTCCCACGGCACTGCAGTCCTATTTTCAGCCCGCCAGGGTGCTGGGTCATACCGCCAGCGGCTTTTTCACTGCAGCGGCGAGAAGGAAGCCCCGGCCCGTGATTTCAAGGGGCCGGGGCTTTGCAAGGTGCGCGATCCCGGAGCTGGGATCTTCGCAAGAGCGTATAGAGCGGTGTGCCAGCGTCGTTTCCCCATGTTACGCCCTGTCGGCTCGAGAAGCCGCACTGTTTGTTTTGGGACGTCTGCCGGACTTGTTGCGACGAAATTTTGGCTTCTAAGGAACCGCGACCCAGAGCCGGATTTTAAATCTGTGCCGGGCTTTGGTTGCGTTGGAGATACGTATGAGCTGGACACCGGGGATAGTTCCCTACGGAGCTGATGAGACCACTTATCTGGTTGTCGATAGCTTTGGAACCCTTGGCAGCGTCTATCGCGAGACCGAGATCGAGCGGGCTGACCCTGAAACCGTGATCTCCGACATGATGACCGGCCAATACAGCAACCCTGTTCGAGTGGTTGCCTTCAATACACTAGAACATTGGGCGAGGGATGTGTCGGCGGACATCGCCAAGGAAATCCAGACCCGCTGTGACATCGATGGCGTCCGAGTGCCAGAACACATTCGCGATTTCGTGGAGACCTACATCAAGCGATCTAAACAGCTCAGCCTTGGGCTCATATGATGTGTCCGAGAGCGATTTTGAAACAGAATTCGTGGAATACGAGGTGACAGTCGATCAATTGCCGAATGTCCCGCTCAGTCACTTCGGCGGCGAATGTAGCCACTCGTTCATACTCCGACAAATCTAAAACCGAACCCGGTTTCCGTCTGTGCGGTGCCCGACATAATACTAAACAGGCCACCCGCTATCTTCAAAACTAGACGGGATTGGAAAGACGCCGGTGCCGCCGACCACGCCAGCGCATGGAGTCCGCGCCCGGCCCCCCGGCAATTGCGATTCAATGAAAAGGCCGCTGATAGTATGACCAGCGGCCTCCGGGCTCAAAATCAATCGCTCGATCCAAAAAGCAAATCCCTCTGCCCCGGCCTTAGAAATCTAACCGCAAGCGATTTTGATGTGAAGCTATGAATGCTGCTGCGGCGCAGCACAGAGAGATCAGTCGTGTTCGGCGCCCGTGATCGCTCGCCCCGGGAACAAACTTTCCTTGACGGGATTAAGGGTCGTGGTTTGATCTGCGGTACATAGTCCAGCGCTCACGGTGTAACGTGCCCCTTTCGCGCTCGAACTTGTGGCAGTTGCAATTCAAGCCGGGGTCGACCGAGGCATATGCGTTCGCCGCTCTTTGTTTAGCACTCGCAACCCTTGTACGTTGGGCGATCGGGTTTATCACGGAAGATGGTTTTGTCTTTGCGAGCTACTATCCTGCCGTTCTTTTTGCTACCTATATCGGTGGCGCCAGGGTCGGGAGCCTTGCTGCACTTCTCAGTGCACTGATCGGTTGGTGGGCGTTCATCCCTCCTCACTTCGCGTATACGTCGTTCACGCTCGGGGTGGACAGCAAGCTGCTTGCATTCCTGGCTGCGTGCGCACTGATTATCTGGGGGGCAGAACGATATCGCAAGCTCTTGCAGCGTCTTGAGGACGAAGAGGGACTTCGTAATCTCGCCGTGGGGGAACTCGCGCACCGATTAAAGAACAAGATAGCCACGATTCAATCGGTCATCAGCTTAAAGCTTCGTGATGATCCGGAAAGCCGCAACGCAATTTTGAACCTGCTGAACTCGTTGTCCGCCACCGATGATCTGATCATGGCGACTCAGGGAAAAGGGGCACGCTTCAGCGATATTCTTAACACAGAGTGCGGACCTTACGATATCTCGCGGATATCAATGCAGGGGCCAAATGTATTCTTGCCGCCGAAGGTCGCGATGATGATCGCGCTCGTTGTTCACGAACTAGCCACCAATTCCGCGAAATACGGCGCCTTGGGGAGTGAAGTCGGCAAGCTCGATATCTGCTGGTCTCTTTCCAATGGTAGATTGACCGTCGGCTGGCGCGAAATTGATGGACCAGCACCGAGTCCGCCGACGCATCATGGCTTCGGGACTAAGCTTTTGTCGCGAGCGTTGAACCAATTCGGCGGAACAATTCATAGCCAATTTGCGCCTACGGGGTTGATCTGTGAGATGAGCCTTGCACTGCCAGGAGATCCTGAGTCCGCGCCAAAAGCAGCGGTTAGAACCGATGAGGTGAAATCTTCACAAATGACACCCACAATGCTCAATGGGCCGGTAACCACTCGGAGTGAATAGCAAGGTCTGGAGCGAAAGTTGATAGACCTGTCTGACCGGTCATGACTAGTTGGTCACCGGGTGGCACTTTAGATAGCACCACTGTGCCGGTGATCGAATAACTGTTCTGATGTGCGGAAATCTGGCACTCAACGGCCTCGGCATTCGCGAACGTCTGCTGGCGCCAACACCGGACGTCCCCATTGCGACGCGATTGGTTCCCATGCGCCGGACTGGCCTGTTTCCGGCCCCCATGATTCAGTTTGAACAAGCCAGCCGCCTATTTGAATTGTGTCCACTACTAGGGAACTGACGGACGGGCTGCGGCATATAGGATCGGAAGTGCAAATCCTGCGGTTAGGACCCGTAAGCACGAGGTTGTGTCATGCAGCGTCGCCGTTTCAAACAAACTCAATCGCTTGAAGATCGACTTTCCGAGGAAGCAAAGCGCCTGCGCGCTGAAGCCAAATTGCTTCCACCGGGCGCGGTACGAGATGCCCTGATCCGCAAGGCGCTGCAGGCCGAAAGCGGCTCACATATGAGCGAATGGCTCACATCGCCCGGGCTCAGGCCTCCGGAGTAGGGGCCCCTGTCCTAAATTCAACTTTGGACTTCCGCATTTTTGATTCGCGGTGCATGATCAGCAAATGGAGACAACGCATCATCGGACATGCGCTTGCGGTGCGATTTATAGCCGTACCGAGCATATGGCGAAGTCGCGGGAGATCGCGAGCTTTGAGTGCGCCCTCTGCAATCAGACGATGTAAACTTGGAACACGGCTTGGGTGCCAATCGATCGTTTTGTTGCCGGCCCGGTGAGATTGCCAACCCAAGAATAAGGACGGTTCGGTTGGCTTGTCGTCTCTCTTTTCGTCCTAATCGCTAGGCAGGAACTCGTTAGCGTTTGCTCGACATCCAGGCATAGAAAGCGCGCTTGCGGCGCCAGTCACGGTCATGCTGATGCTGCTCGTGCAACGGCCTCAGGTCATGGGAGATTTGCTGTGACGGGATGGCTCTACTGGCTCGGATGGGCCTCGACCTTCGCGATGGGTTTATGCATTTGTCGGGATAGTGTCGCGAACATGATCCCGAACTGCCGGTGATCTACGCGACCGGCTTCTCGCCGGTCCAGGCCCGTCCCGTGCCGGGCAGCCTGTCCTTGTAGAAGTCCTACCATCCCGAGCAGATCGTGAACGCCGTGAAAGAGAGTATGCATACGACGAAGACCGCCAGATTGGAGCATGCGCGTGGGCACGGCGGGTTCTATGATGGCGGGGCATTGCGTGAAGGTCAGGCGGCCTGCTGATCGGCGGGCTCGTCGGCTTGGCGCAGGCGTTTCCATTCCCAGGGTAGCAGTTCGTGCAGACGCGAGGTGGGCAGATCGGCGATGCGGGCGAGAACGTCGGCGAGCCAGGCCTTGGGATCGACGTCGTTGAGGCGGCAGGTCGTGATCATCGTCAGCGCGACGGCGGCACGGTCGGCGCCACGCTGGCTGCCGGCAAAGGTCCACGCGCGGCGCCCAAGAGCTATGCCTCTCAAGGCGCGCTCAGCACAATTGTTGGTCAAGCAGATCCTGCCATCGTCGAGGAAGCGGGCGAAGTCGTCCCAGCGCCTGAGCATGTAATTCATAGGCTTCAGAACCTCGGCAGAGCGCGAGAGGGTTTCGCGCTCGCGGAGCAACCAGGCGTGCATGTCGTCGAGAAGTGGTTTGCTCTTCTCCTGGCGCACGGCACGCCGCTCGTCGGCGCTACGGCCATTGATGGCGCGTTCGATCTCGAACAGCGCGTCGAGGCGCCTGACCGCCTCCAGCGCGATCGGGGAGATGGGTTTGCCCTTCTGGCCTTCCCGGGCGTTTTTCTCGATGTCGGCCAGCTCGAAGAAGCCCCGCCGCGCATGGGCCAGACAAAACGCCGGTGTGATCGGCAGTACCTTCTTGTGCGGGTCGAACAACGGCTCAAAACCATTGTAGCAGTCAGCTTGCAGGATGCCGGCGAAGGCGGCCAGATGCTTCTGCGGGTGCTCACCTCGCCGGTCGCTCGAGGCGTAATAGACCGCCGCCGGCGGCGCAGGCCCGGCGAAGGGCCGGTCATCGCGTATATAGCTCCAGATCCGCCCGGTTGTGCACTTGCTCTTGGCCAGGATGCGGATGGTGGTGTCGTCGCCATGAAGGCGCTCGGCAGCGAGCACATGGCGCTCGATCAGGTGGAAGAGCGGCATCACGGCGAAGGTCCCGTGGCCGACCTGATCGGCCAGCGTCGACAGCGGCAAGTCGATCCCCTCGCACTTGAAGCGCGCGCTCTGACGGTTGAGCGGGATATGCATGCCGAACTTGTCGAACAGGATCGTCGCCAGTAGCCGGGGGCCGATGAAGCCGCGCGGCGTGGCATGGAACGGCGCCGGCGGCTGGGTGATCTTCTCGCAATCGCGGCAGGTGAACTTCTCGCGCACCGTCTCGATTAACTTGAAGCGGCGTGGGATCTCCTCCAGCGTCTTGGTCACATCCTCGCCGATCTTCGCCAGCCGCGATCCGCCGCAACAGGCGCAGCTCGTCGGAGCCTCGATGACGACGCGCTCGCGTTCGATGTCATCCGGCCAGGGCTTGCGAACCGGCCGCTTGCGCGTGAAGGCGCGCACGGTCTGCGCCTTCGCCGCCGCGGCCTGCGCGGCAAGCTCATCCTCGCTCGCCGTGGTGACGAGTTCTTCAAGTTCCAATTCCAACTGCTCGATCAGCCGCGCCGTGCGCTCGGAGCGCGGCCCGTACAGTTCGCGTTTGAGCTTCTCGATCCGCAGTTCGAGATGCGCGATCAGCGCCTCGTTGTCCGACAGCTTCGCCCGCGCGTTGGCCGCTTCGGCTTGCCAATTGATGGCTTCGGCCTGTATCCGGGTGACCTTCGCCGCGGCCGCATCGCGCTCGACCTCGACCCTCAGCCGCGCTTCGCGTTCAGCCCGCAACGCCTCACGTTCGATCAATAGCGCCGCCTGGGCGCTGGCAAGATCCGAAGGAAGATCATCCGGCTTCAAACTCATGAAGCCAGTGAATCAGATTTCTCGGTAGATTCAATTGCAGAATGCTATCCAACCCGCGTTGGACGCAAAGTTTCTTGAGGATTCCGCCAGTCGATCCCAGACAGCAGATAAGAAAGTTGCGCCGGAGAGATCGTCACGGCTTCACCGGCAGCCGAAGGCCAGATGAATCTTCCTCTTTCGAGTCTTTTTGTAAACAGGCATGCTCCCTGAGAATCGTGCCAAATGATTTTTATCAGATCTGAACGGCGCCCCCTGAAGCAAAACAAATGACCCCCCAGCGGGTCATGCTTCAAGACCTCCTGTACCTGCAAAGCCAAGCTCGGAAAGCCGCGCCGCATATCGGTATGGCCCGTCGCCAGCCATACCCGCACGCCCGAGGGGATCGGAATCATCGCAGCGCCTTCAACACCGCCGACACCAGCAAGGGCGGCGCCGACCCGCAAATCCTGATCCGCCCGCTCCCCGTCAATTCCACCACGATCACTTCACCGGACGGCGCCGCTTCCTTGATCGGCTCCGCTTTCATCGCCGCTTCCACAAAGCCCTGTTCAGCAAGGTCCTGGCGAAGCCGGCGACGCCAAGTGTAAATCAGACCGGTCGAAATATCGTGATCCCGCGCAACCTGCGCCACACACGATCCCGGCGCAAAGGCCTCAGCAACGATCCGGCACCGTTCATCCTCGCTCCAACGCCGCCGGCGTTCCGGCCCCGTAAGCACCGAAATCTGACCCATCAACCGCTCTTAAGCTCGCTCTTAAACACGTGCTTATGAGTGCTCAATCCGCCTCTCAGAACAAGGCGGTCTTCATCGTAGGCGTACGAAAGAGATGGCGAGGGAGAGGTCGGCTTAATCAGCCGCTCTGCACCTCGCGGAAACATTCCTAGGAGCCGGTCGCCGCGTTTAGGCCGGCTCGGTAGGATGAAGAGTTTGAGGATAACGGTCGTGCCAGCAGGCGCACGAGTTCCTCGCGGTCCGCCGTCGTGCCCCTCATCGCCGTCTCGAATAATCCTTCCTGGATGTCGTACGGCATATCGCCCCGTCCAGTGCAGCCCTTCCCAGCAAACCGGCAAGGCGGTCCTGTCCGTCCAATCCTGATACTCCGATGGCCTAAATAGGGAGAGGAACGGCGGCCGACCAGCGGCGTTCCATTGCCATCATTGCGAAAGGAGACGTCGAATATGGGAATCTTCACCAAGGACATAAAATCGATGGAGGACCTGCTGCTCCACGGTCTGCAGGACATCTATTACGCTTAGCGGCAAATCATCAAATCGCTTCCGAAAATGATCGAAAAGGCGACCAACCGCGACCTCGTCGCCGGGCTAAAGAGCCATCTCGAATAGACCAATAAGCAGGTCGAGCGGCTTCAGAAGGTCTTCGAGAAGCTCGGCAAGGAGCCCAGTGGGACACAGTGTAAAGCGATCGACGGCATCATCAAGGAGGCCGACGAGACCGCGGGCGAGGTCGAAGACAAAGCGGTGCTGGACGCCGCGATCGTCGCCAACGCTCAAGCCATCGAGCACTACGAAATGTGCCGTTATGGGACGCTGATCGCATGGGCCGAAGAACTCGGTCACGACGAGATCGTGCGTTTCCTGACGACCAACTTGAACGGGGAGAAGGCCGCCAATACCAAGCTTAACACGGTGGCGCTGCGCAAGGGCGTCAACGCCAAGGCTTCGACCGCGGCTTGACGGGCTCGCTTGGTCTTCAGGGGCTCCGTAAAACCCCGGGGCCGCTTATTTGGTCTGGGGTCCGGGTCCTGCGGACTGACCGCCATTTGCGGCGCACGTACCAGGCCACCATCGAGACGATCAGCCAGGCAAGCGAAGCTCCCACGAAGGCGGCCAGGATGCTGCTTTCCACCATCAATGAAAACACGATCGCGAAGGCCAACATGCCGAGGGCGCCGAGCGCGGCACCGGCGGCATCGAGCGCCGCCGCTCCCTGCCCACGCCTTTCGCCGGCAAGGCCCGCCTCGCGCTTGCGGCGGATTTCGTGTCTCTCGATTAGCGTGGCACTGGCGCAGAAGATGGCGGGAAGCGCTAGGAATAGACCGCCGACGGAGGACCCACAAACGCTGCTGACGAGGCCGGTGAAGACGGTAGCGCCGCCACCGAGCGCAAAACGAATCAGATATTCGTACCAGCGGCCTTCTCTGAGAGAGGAGAGCGAGAAGCGAATCGGAGTCATGCCCGCCCTCCGGCAAGGGTCAGCAGGCCGAATGCAACGATCGCCCAGACCACGAGAGACGCGAGGGTGGCGGGTGCCGCTCGCAGACGCGTGCGAACGAGGAGCTGACAGACGACGACGCTGTAGACGGCGAGCGCAATCGCGCCTGCCATCATCGCATGGCTCTGCAGGGCTGCGTAGTCGGCTCCGTGATGGTACACGGCGATGCCAAGCGTAACGAGAGCGACGGATGGCGCCGCTCCGAAAAGGCCGGCAAAGCTCTTGGGACGCAGAATGTCGCCGAGCATGGCGAAGGTCGATACAACGACGCCCCCTACGAGAAGACGCACGACGTATTCGGTCATTTCGCTTTCTTCCAGAGTTTCGATAGCGGCCCGTCCCTCCCGTAGACCGGATCCTTGCGTGGCAAGGCCACCTTCGGGATGGTCTTGAGGGCGTGCCGACGGTCTTCGACGGCCGGGCACTGGTCGTATGTGCCGACCGGCGGGTATGCGCCGATGACAAGGAAGTCGTCGGACGCAGACAGGCACTGATGGCCCGTGCCGGCGGGCAGGACTGCGACGTCGCCCTCTTTCAAGGTGAAAACCCGACCCTTCTTGCCACCGAAGCGGACGCGGCCCTTGCCGCGAGCGATGCCGAGCACCTCATGGATCCTGGAGTGATAGTGCACGTAGTCGTAGATGCCGTCGCGCCAGGTGTCTCCCCACCCATTCACTTCGAACAGGTCCTCGATCACAGCAGCCGGGTCGTGGCGTTCATCCAGATCGACGGCACCTCGATAGATGATCAGCGGCCATCGCGGATGATTGGGGACAAGACCGTCGTCCTTGAAGCGGACAGCGTGGGGTTTTCGCACATGGACAAGATCCGAAGCCTTCCGTCTGCCCGGTCGCCTGAGGCCGGTCGCGCGCTCGGCGCGCTCCTTCAGATCCTCAAGAATCGGCATGAACCTCCTCCTTTGAAGGTTGATTGAACAGCGCGTCCACAGTCGTAGGAGCGCTTGAGCCAGCGAACTTCTAGAACGCCCGGTTGGTGCGTCTTTTTGAAGGACCGCCTGGCTGCGACAGGGACCGCACGTTTTCACGTCCATCGCGCGATTGGCGCTGCCTTGTCGAACCCTTGTGCTTGGCATAGGCGTGAGTTACCTCCGCACCCATCAGGATGATCTGCGACGTGTAGTAGACCCAGATCAGCACGACGACGATGGAGGCGGCCGCACCGTAGGTCGACTCCAGGCCTTGTTTACCGATGTAGAAGCCAATCGCCGCCTTTCCCACCTCGAAGAACAGGGCGGTGAGGACGGCACCAAGCCATACGTCCTGCCAGGCGACGGAGACGTCCGGCAGCCACTTGAACATCATCGCGAACAACACTGTCACAACGGCGAACGACACCAGCATGCTCACGACGTGCAGAATGCCTTCGGGCATGTAGGGAGCCACGAATTTGCCAGCCGCAGCCAGTGCGGTCGTTACCAGGAGCGAGACGAGGAGAAGGAAGCCGAGGGCCAGGACGAGGGCGAATGACAGCACGTAATTGCGGGCGAAGTGCCAAAGGCCGGACTCCTTGGAGTCCTCCACCTCCCAAACCACGTTGAGCGCATCCTTCAGCTGCACGACGACGCCAATGGCGGCAAACAGCAAGGCGACGATCCCAAGGATAGTGGCCAGGGCGCCTTCGGCAGGGCGGCTGGCTCCCGCCAACATGGCTTCGATTGCCTTCGCTCCGGTATCTCCCAGCATCTCCTTCACAGAGGACGAAACTTGAGTCGTGACCGCCTCGTGGTTGAAGAAGAGTTCCTGCGATCGCGATGGCGATCACGATGATAGGACCGAGTGAAAATACGGAATAGTAGGCGAGCGCCGCGCCTTGGCGGGCATCCTTGTGGCCCGACCAGCTGGTCGCCGTTTCTTTCGCGACTGTCCACCACATCGAAGCCTCTCCGTCTCGGCCCGATCTCAGTTAAGGCGACCTCAACCCTTCTCGTGCCGCATCCGCGGCATCCATGCCGGCCTGCTTCACCCGATCAACGGCTTCGGCTGCCGTGTCGCTGAGTTCCGCCTTCAGCGTATCTGAGGCTTCGCGTAGACTCTGCGATACCGCTTCGGCGCGCGTGTTCAGATCGGCTTTCATATCGTCGCTGAGATCACCGATCCATTCGTTCTCCAGGTCGGACGTCCGGAACGCACCCGCAACTGTTGCGCCGATTGCCAATCCGATCGCTCCGAGCATGAGGGGCTGCCGTTCAAGCATGTCGGCAAGCGACGATTGCGCTTTCGTGAGAGACTCTCTTGCGGGAGCCAGCTTGCCGAGATGCTCTCGCGCATAGGCGACACCCCCATCAAACCGATCTCTGAGTTTGTCGGCCGCTCCTGACATGGCGTCGGAAGCCGTGTGACCCGCCTCTCGCATGGTCCCGCCGACGCGAAATGAACCGTCGTGGTCCATCTCGGGTGCGGTCGGCGGGGCAGCCGTCCGTTGCAGCCCGAACGCGGCCGACCGCAGATTGCGCGCACCGATATCGACCATCGGGGAAGCCGCAGCTGCCGCCGAACTCGCCGCACCCTTCAGCTTGTCATTGCCGATCAACAGCCAGAGGGCACCGCCTCCTATAAGCGCTGCGGCAAGGGGATTTTCCTGCACCGCCGATGCGAGACTGTCGAAGAAACCTGTTTGCGTGCTGCTCATCGCACCATTCCCTTCACAGTGTCCTTGTCCTTTTCGAGCTGCCGTATGGTTTCATGCGGCGCCAGATTACGTGCGTCGAGCCGGTTGATGCCGATCGCAAACAGCACGCCGGCGATCACCGCGGCCACAATCGCCGAAGTCAAATAGGCGACCGGCTGCGACCATCCCGCCGCGACCATTGCCGCCGATAATGCGAACAGCGCCATCACGAGCGCGGGAATCACCAAGACCGCGCCGCCCGCGATGAAGCCCAGCGCGCCTCCGACCTTCTGAACCTTCTTGCCGAATTCAGCCTTGGCGAGATCGATCTCGTTCTGAAAGAGCTTGGCGAATTGCGACAGCGCGTCGCCGAGCAACGTGGATATAGTTCGAAGATCGTCTTGGCTTGTTCTGATATCGTTCTGAATGCTCATACGCTTAACTCCCCGCCGCGGATGAAGTCCCGCTCCACCCATCGGTGCGTTGTGAAGATGACGCCTGGTTTGTATCGTTGCGCAATGAAGCCGAGGCGCTGTCTCCCGATGCCCTGATGAAGCGCACTGCCGCAAAGCCCACGAGCACGGAGATCCCCAGGAATGCGGCGGGCTGGCGTTTTGCGAAATCGGTCGCATTGTCGACGAGATCTCGGAAGCTTCCGTTGCGGATTTTCTCGGCCGCATCCTCGACGTATTCAGCGGCGGAATTGATGCCGCGGGCAGCGAAGGGGGCGTCGTTCTCAAAGGCGCGCGCGGCTTCGCGGATGTTGCCGGCAAATCGGTCGATAAGATCGGCGCCCGACCGCTGCTTCTCGCGCGTTTGGTCTTGGAATTGGTCAACCGTCCCAGAGGCCACGTCCTTGGCGGCGTCCGCCGCTTCCTTGAACTTGTCGCGTGCAATATCGGTCGATGCCCGCAAGGCGTCACCAGCGCGCTGCTTCATCTCAGCGCCGGCCTCAACCACCTGATCCTTCAGATTTTGAGAGGAGCCGGTATTCGGGTTCTGTCTAAAATTCGTGTTCTTGGTCAGGTCCAAATCGCTCATAGCGGTCTCTTTTCAGGTGTTCGGGTTTCCGGAAGGAGTGAAGGCCGCCGTCACGACATCATCGGCGGCCTCTTTGAGCTTGTCGGCGATGTTCTGCGTCATGCGGCCGGCGTGCCCGCCGAGATCGGCCTCGGCGACGCTTTTCGCCGCCGCGTCGGCAGCCGACATTGCCGCATCCCTAGCTGTCTCAAATCCGGATTGCGCCGCCTTCTCCGCCGCCTGCTTCACACCATCTCTCGCCTGGCCCATTACTTTGGTTTCGGCCTTGGTCTGGGGGAGTGCCGCGGCGATGATCGCGCCGATCGCAATCCCGAGGCCACCAATCAGCGCGGCGTTTTCACCGATGAGAAGACGGGCCTTTGCAGGCGCCGTCGCCGCCGCGTCCTTGGCCGCGGCTGCCGCGTCCCTTGCGGCATTCATGCCGTTTCTGACTTGATCGCCGACCGTGCTGGCGGCCTGCGTCGCCCGGCTCCGAAGGTCTTCGGCGACACCGTCCCCGAGCGCCTGCGCGCGCTCCGCCGCGTCATCCAGCGTTTCACGGGCTTTGTCCACCGCCGGAGCGGCCGCCTCGGCAACGCGATCGCGCACTGTCTTCGAGGTCAGGGCGAGGCCGGCGCCGATCATGAGGAGCGGCGGCGGAAAACCACGTGCCAGGCGCAGCAGGGGTACCGCGACCGCGGTGCCCGCCGCGATCGCCTGCATCGGATTCTCGATGGCCTGCTGCTTCAGGGCCTCGCCCCAACTCTGGGTCTTGTGGCTGATGTAATCGGAGACTTCCGATTTGATATGCTGCGGCGAAACCTTATGGCGTAGGTCTTCGGCGGTATCGGATATCCGCGCTCTCAACTGATTGACGGTATCGGCCAGCTCTGCCCTGCTCCGCTCGGACTCTACGCCTCAGCTCCTCCACGGATCGTGTCATGACTTCACCTCTTGGATTTCTTTCAGGACGAACTCGCGCTTTGTTGAATCGTTCCTACGCCCAAGCTGAGGCATCACTTTGAACGGCAGGCAGCAATAGGCAAAATTCCGGCGAAATGGCCCCGGCGGTTGGTCGGACGCTGGATGCAGCACGACGCGCACGGCGGAATTGAGTCCTTCGGCGGCAACCAGCTGCGGCGAGAGGAGCGAAACGATGCGCTCAGCCCTTGGGCAATTGAGGCCATGACGGCGCAGCTCCGATCTCGCCCGTTAGCTGCAGCCCCACCCGGGGTCTTTCGCGCATTGCCGAGCATCGCCTGTTTCCCAGCGCGGCCATGACCTCAGCGACCGATCAACTTCCTCCGATGTCACCCACGCCTTGTGCCGTCGCCGATCAGGCGTACGAATTGATCTCCTTTCCGCTGAACCGCGGTCAATTTGGCTTTTTGGGTTCCTGCTCAGAGAAAGGTCGAAGTCGTCAGCAAGGATCTGCCATCGCCACGAGCCCGCGGCGGTCGGCGCGTTGGGTCGGAACCTGCGCCGGCATCCGCCGTTGGTCTTCAGCTACTTACATGAGGAATTCCGACGATGGCCACCAATAAGCCGACCGGCGACAACGCCCGCAAGGGCGCAGTGCGCAAGCGCACTCAGCTTCGCACGAAGGCGATGGGCGAAAGCACCTGGACGAAGCGCAACAAGAGCACCGGTAAGTTCATGGATCAGAAGAAAGCGCCGGCAAGGAAGAAGTTCAGGGGCGTCCGTCGCGAGAAGAAGGCGAGTTGATCGGTCGCATAGCGAAGGGCGCGATAGCTGGACCTGCAAGCGGGCACCGGGGCTGACATGACGAACCTGCTGAAGATGCCGACCTGGGCAGACGAGGAGTACATCTACGCCGTCATCGAGAACTCCTCGCGGTAGCACCTGCAAGCTGGACTTCGATCCTAAGCTGCGTGTGTTCACACTTGCCAAGCCTTTGATGGCCGGCCTCACCTATCCGTACGATTGGGGCTTCATTCCGTCGACCGCTGGTTGCTGGCCTCGCCAAGCGCACGGCGAGCGGCGCCTGGACGAGAAACTGCTCGCGCTGGCGAAGCCAAAGCTCCTGATCGTCGACGAGCTCGGCTACCTACCGCCGGAGCCCGACGCGGCACATGTTCTTCCAGCTCGTCAGCCGCCGCTACGAAACCGGCGCCATGCTGATCACGTCGAACCGCAGCGTTGCCGAATGGGGCACTGTGTTCGCCGATCCGGCGATCCTCGACCGGCTCTTGCACCACAGCCACGTGCTGACCATCCGCGGCGACAGCTACCGGCTCCGCGCCAAGCGAAAGAGCGGCCTCATCAAGGCGCCCGCCGCTGACGGCCCTCCGGTCGGCTCCGCCTCCCTCCGTCCCGTCAGCGGCGGAGCCAACCTTCAACCGACATCATGAACCCGAGGGTGGGGCAGTACTGCATGACGCAAAGGGGGCAGTTCCGGATGGCGTTTGACAGAGTGCTCCGAATCTCCGTCAGGTTCATCTGATCCCATGCGAACTCCTGGGTCTGCTGAGGAAACTAGGCCACGACGTTTCGTCAGGTGATCTGGGCGAGAACGTCACGACCGTGGGGCTCGATCTGGAGCGTTTGCCACTCGGAACCGTGTTGCACCTGGGGGCGATAGCCACCATCGAATTGACTGGTCTGCGGACACCCTCTGTTCTGATCGACCGCTTCCGGACCGGGCTAAAACAGCACATGGTCAACAAGGACGACCGGCCGCCGTACAGATGCGGCGTGTTGGCGGTCGTGCGCGCTGGAGGCCGCGTGAGCCCCGGCGATCCTATTCGTGCGTTTCTACCCCGGCAGCCTCAAACGGCTCTGCCGGCTCTGTACCGACGGACTCTCGCCGTCAGAGGCCTAGGCAACAATCTCCTGAACTGCGTGGGCAGGCCAGCTTCACAGGGTCATATTCGATTATGATCGAACCTATCGCGCACCATCTGGTCGGTGACGCGATCCTTTCGCCTGTCCCGATAGTGCGTGCTCAGAACGCCGTAGATCAACGCACTTAGCAGTATCACCGCTCCGATGATGAAAATGATTTCCATATCAGGTTTTGAGATTTCTTAGGAATTTCAGCCCTTCCACTGTGGCCTTATGGTCCTCTGTTTCCGGGTGCTTGGAGAGGAAATCCAACAGCACCTCACGCGTTTCCTCAACCTCTTCCTCGGTTAGAGAATTAATCATCCCGTAGGTTTGCATGACCTTGTCCACGACGCCTTGCATGTCGAACTCTCCCAATAGGATTCGGGAAAACCCGGCAATCGAGGTGAGGTTCCTATCGCAACTTTGAAGGACCTGCGGAGGCGTCATCGTTCTTGCTGGGCCCGGGAGCGATCTCTGATAAACTGCCTACAAATGCGCATGTGAGCGAAGCAATGCTGACCTGCACCGACGCTGGAGTGGCGCTAACGAAGCGGCCTAGCCTGTCTCACTTGGAGTTTAACTTGAGTGTTGCCCTCACCAAGGAAGACAGTGGTGAAACCGCATCGCGGAGACACTGCTGCCCGACCGCCCAGTATCGCCTCAACCGAACCTTGTTACGGAAGCGGGATTGAAGGCTCTTGAATTTCAACTCCATCAGGCCCGCGAAGCTTACGAGACCGCGCAGAAGATTGACGACGTCAATGAACGCCGGCGGCAAGCGGCAATCCCGTTACGGGATATGCGCTACTTTTCCGCGAGAGTTCGGACGGCCCAGGTCATCAACCGATCCTACCTCAACTGATGCTGTTTCCTTTGGGAGCACGGTGACCTTCAGGCGCGACGATGGACGTGTGCAGAAATATCGTATCGTGGGAGAGGACGAAGCGGATCCTAAGGCCGGTTCAATTTCCTTCGTATCTCCAGTAGCAAGGCTTCTGATGGGTAAAGCTGTTGGGGATGTCGTCGGTGCATCCGGCCAAGAGCTTGAGATCGTAGCGATCTCGTAACGCGTTCCGCACCAGACGCGGTCGATTTGAAATGGCCGCCTTTGCGCCAGAACCGGACCTTCCGCCATCGGCGTTTTTGACCTGAAGCGAGTATTGGGCCGGACGCTGGCCAAGGACAACATAACCCTCGCTTTCTTTCCACTTGAGCGTACTGTCGGACCATTAACGGCAGACCACAGGCGCCGCTGACTGAGAGATCTTTGCGCTCCCGCCACAACCGTGGGAGCGCAATATGCCGCACAAGGACAACTTACTTCTCGCATCGCTTTCTCCGGGCGATCTGGCTGCCCTTCATCCCCACCTGAAGCTCGTGCATCTCGAACAGGACGAGGTGTTATTCGAGGCGGGCGATACGATCGACGCGACCTCTTTTCCGACCAGCGCCGTTGTTTCCATCGTGGTAAAGCTGTCGAGTGGCCAAGTCGTGGAGGCTGCGATGGTCGGCCGAGACGGCGTAGTTGGGGCGGCGGCCGCGCTTGATGGCAAGATGGCGCTAAGCCGGGCGGTGATCCAGCTGAGCGGCGAGGCAATGGTTTGCAGCCTGGCGGGGCTCAGGGGGGCGGCCATGCAAAGCCAACCGCTTCTTTCACTGCTGATCAGACACGAGCAGACCCTTTACGCTCAGGCGCAGCAATCCACCGCCTGTATGGCAGCGCATCATGTGGACGCCCGCCTTTGTCGCTGGCTGCTCAGGTCGAGAGACTTGTCGCAAAGCGATACGCTCTTATTCACGCAGGAATTCCTGGCGGAGATGCTGGGTGTCAATCGAACAAGCGTGACGGTCGTGGCGCACACGCTTCAGCAGGCGGGAATCATCGAATACACCAGAGGCAAGATCCGGATCACCAACCTTGAGGGCCTGCAGGATGCGGCGTGCGAATGCTACGAAACCGTGAGGTCGCAGTACCAGGGCCTGTTCGGTGGGGATCGCTAACGCGAAAGCTCGGTAATCGCGGGCTTCAATAATCGCGCAGTGCTTCTGGAAGAACGACTTATCTCGGCGCCCGAAGTCCCGGCGACGACAACCACTCGTTCATGTGATTGGCTATATTCATTTGTCGAGCCCTGCGTAGGAGGGCGTCGCGCACCGGACTGGGTGGCAACCACGATGCTCGGTCCTCTAGATCTTTTGCGCTGGGTTCAAATTTCGGAACAAAGAATCGGGCGTATGACGTTTAAGAATTGACGCAATGTAGGGAACCCCACATTGCGGCGGGCGTTTGGCTTACTTGATCCTAGCGAGCCGATCTCAAGGGCCTTCCTTTCCGTACCGAATGTTATTGTTCGGCAGAGGGAACTGATCAGAAACTCACAAATCTAAATCCCTCGGAGGCTGTCATGGATGGCTCTCGAAGCGAACGCGCACGCGCGCGGGCACGACACCTTTTGGCTCAAATCGCACCCTTACCCGATGACACTGAAGTCCAGCGCTTGCGCGAATTATCCGTGAACTACATTCGCGAGGCCGAAAGACTCGAACGAGAACATGTCACCACCGGGGAGCCTAGCGAACAGATCTCCGCAGCCTTGGATGCGATAGTCCGCGACTTTTTTGCGCGCGCCCTTCAAAATGAGTTCGAAAGAGTAATCGTCTACGTGCCGGTTCTCCGTCGCTATCTGACCCTGAAAACGCTAGAGGGATCGGGAGCCAACCGGCAACTTCCGAGTTTGGCACCTACCTCGCAGCGAAGATTTGCCGAAGTTCCGCATTGCGCGAGGAGCGCCCATTCGGCTGAAGTCTCCATTTGACCCTGGCACGAACTCAGTTGCGGCTCCGAAGTCCTCTGCTTATTGCGGTGGACCGGACGTGATTAACGCCCATTAGAACCCGTGCGCGGGATTTTTTTCGACAACTCCAAATACGGGCCTTGCTGACGGGTACTTGCGCCAAGTCGATTTCGTCGTGCTGCAAGCGAAACTTTTTCCGCCGTGAGCGTTGTGCGTCTTATATTACTCCCGACATGTCGCTGCACTGCGCTAACCGACGCGAAGTGTGTGAATAAGCGCCCGAGAGTGACCCCTCCACCGCAAATTGGATCAATAGCTTAACGTGCCGATCGGCGTCGGGACCCCGCGCCGCTTCACAACAACGACGGCAATGGACCGAAGGGGCCAAACGCCTGCGGTTTCTCTGTGACGGAGGGACCATGCATTACCCGGACCAGAGTATTGCGAAGCCGAACGGATGGACCACAGACGAGGAGCGCCAGCAACGCGAAAGCGTGCGCGGCTTCTCGAATGCGTTCCAACGTCTCAGACATATCTGAGGCCACCCATAGGCGCGCGAGCGCCCATGCATAGAGAGCCGGATGCTTGGAAACCTGCACGTCCGGTTCGGGAAGAGGGATGGAGAAACTTGTCTCCGCAAGGAGATGGAGCGCTTCATCTCTACTTTCACCACGTTCTCCAGCAATGTTGATGAGCGGATGATAGTTGAGCCCTGGGCATAATGCTGTAAGGTCGTCAGGACGGCCTGGGACGCGGTAGTCCTGCCCGAGAATTTTTCGAGGGAGGGCGCGCTTATACGTCGTTCCGACGTGCGCTTGACCGTGCCACTGATCTGATCGCGATGGCGATCTATCATCTTCACGTCAAGGTCATTGGCCGTAAGTCCGGCTCCAGCGCGGTGGCGTCGGCCGCCTACCGTTCGGGCTCGCGGCTGCGCGACGAGCGGCTTGATCGCAGCCACGACTTTTCCGGCAAGCGCGGCGTCGTCCATTCCGAGGTGATGCTGCCGGAGAACGCGCCGGAAGCATGGAGCGACCGCGAACGGCTGTGGAACGATGTCGAGGCGTTCGAAGTCCGCAAGGACGCCCAGCTTGCCCGCGAGGTCGAATTCGCCATCCCGCGCGAGATGAGTGAGGCGCAGGGCATCGAACTCGCCCGCGACTTCGTTCGGGGCGAATTCGTCGATCGGGGCATGATCGCCGATCTCAATGTGCATTGGGATATGGCCGAGGACGGCATGCCCAAACCCCATGCCCACGTCATGATGACCATGCGCGCGGTGGACGAGAACGGTTTCGGCCCGAAGGTGCGGGACTGGAACCGAACGGAGATGGTCGAGCGCTGGCGCGAACGCTGGGCCGAGATCGCCAACGAGCGGTTGGCTGAACTCGACATTGACGCGCGCATCGACCATCGCAGCCTGGAAGCACAGGGCCTCGCGCTGGAGCCGCAAAGCCAGATCGGCGCGCCCGCTAAACGGATCGAAGTTCGGAGCATCGAAGGCGAAGCACTCGAAGCCGACCGCGCCGAGCTGCACCGCGAGATCGCGCGCGGCAATGGCGCGCGGATCATCGCCGATCCCTCCGTTGGGCTGCACGCGATCACCCAGCAACAGTCGACCTTCACGCAGCGCGACATGGCGAAGTTTGCGCACCGGCACAGCGACGGGATCGACCAGTTCAACGCGGTGATAGGAGCGATGCGCGGCGCACCTGGTCTGGTCGAACTCGGCCAGGACGCTCGCGGCGAGGATCGCTTCACCACGCGCGAGATGATCGAGGCGGAACAGCGCCTGCACCGCGCCGCTAAACTGATGGCGAAACGGGAGCGCCATGAGGTGCGTGACGCGGATCGCGAAGCGGCGCTGGCGCTTGCTGAACGGCGCGGTCTTGTCCTGTCGGGCGAGCAGGCCGACGCGCTGGCGCATGTCACGGACGCGCGTGATTTAGGCGTCGTGGTCGGCCATGCCGGGACCGGCAAGAGCGCGATGCTGGGCGTGGCGCGGGAGGCCTGGGAAGCGGCCGGCTACGAGGTCCGGGGCGTTGCGCTCTCCGGCATCGCGGCCGAAAACTTCGAAAGCGGATCGGGCATATCGTCACGCACCATCGCCAGCATGGAACACGGCTGGGAACAAGGACGCGACCTGCTCACGTCGCGCGATGTCCTGGTGATCGACGAGGCGGGCATGATCGGTACGCGCCAGTTGGAGCGCGTGCTGTCCCATGCCGCCGAGGCTGGCGCGAAGGTGGTGTTAGTCGGCGATCCCAAGCAGTTGCAATCTATCGAAGCCGGCGCGGCGTTCCGCTCGATCCATGAGCGTCATGGCGGCGCCGAAATAGGCGAGGTTCGCCGTCAGCGGGAGGACTGGCAGCGCGACGCCACGCGCGATCTCGCCAATGGCAGAGCCGCCAATGCGCTTGGAGCCTACCGCTCCCACGGCATGGTGCATGAGGCCCAGACCCGCGAGCAAGCGCGCGACCATCTGATCGGCCGCTGGGATCGCGAGCGGCGGTCCGAGCCGGAGCGTAGCCGGATCATCCTCACCCACACCAATGACGGGGTCCGCGCCCTCAACGGGGCCGCACGGGAGCGGATGCGGACGGCGGGCGATTTGGGCGATGACGTGCGCCTTGTGGTCGAACGCGGCGAGCGAAGCTTCGCCAGCGGGGATCGCGTCATGTTCCTGCAAAACGAACGTGGCCTTGGCGTAAGGAACGGCACGCTCGGCACCGTCGAGCAGGTCAGCGCGCAATCCATGACCGTGCAGACCGACAATGGCCGATCCGTTCGCTTCGACCTCAGGGATTACAACCGGATCGACCATGGCTATGCCGCGACCATCCACAAGGCGCAGGGCATGACGGTGGACCGCACCCATGTGCTGGCGACGCCGGGCATGGACGCCCACGGCAGCTATGTCGCCCTGTCGCGGCACCGCGACGGCGTGGACCTGCATTATGGCCGCGACGATTTTGCCAATCAGGACCGGCTTGTCCGCACCCTGTCGCGCGATCGCGCGAAGGATATGGCCTTGGACTATGAACGGGCTGATCCGGCACAGAGTTTTGCCGAACGGCGCGGGATCACCTTCCGCGGGCGCGTGGTCGAAATCGTGCGCAATGTCGTGCCGGAAAGACTGCGCGGCATGTTCGATGGATCGCACCTGCGCGCAGACGTGCCTGGCCCCGATGGCAGACAGATGCCCAAACAAGACACGCCGGAAAGGAAAAGGAGCGGTCCGGAAGCCGAGCGGGGCGGAACTGAAGCGCCAGAAAGGAAGGCGGCGGCAGACCCGGACGCGGAAGCGCGTCGCCTGCACACGCGGGCGCTGGTGCGCCATGCCTGCGCCGTGGACGCGATATTCGAGGCGCAGGAGATGGGCGGCAAGGCAGGTCCCGAGCAGGTGAAAGAACTACAGGAGGCCCGGCGGGCCTTCGAGGACGTGCGGCCCTACGGCTCGCACGATGCCGAAGCCGCCTACAAGAAGAGCCCGGAGCTTGCCCACGAGGCCGCTGGCGGACGCCTCAACCGCGCCGTCCGCGCCCTCCAACTCGAAACCGAACTGCGCATCGATCCGAACCGCCGCGCTGACCGTTTTGTGGAACGCTGGCAGGAGCTCGGCCACACCAGCCAACGCCAGTATCAGTCCGGCGACATGTCCGGCTACAGGTCAACGCGCTCGGCGATGGGCGGCATGGCGAGAAGCCTCGAACGCGATCCGCAACTGGAATCCATCCTCGCCAACCGCAAGAGAGAGCTCGGTATATCGTTCGAATCGGGCCGCCGGCTCGGCCTCGAACTCGCCTTCACCCACGGCATCGACCTTGGCAGAGGCCGCGGCATCGAAATTTGACCCATCCTATTTTCTGCCGAACTCTTCGCCAAGATACGGCGACGTATAAAAACCTCTTGTCCGCCTGCAACTGTTTGGCCTGTCTGGTCTCAGAAGCCGTCAGAAACAGCCAGCAAGAGGCAGCGCGGCTATGCGCGAACCAGAAGACCGTATCGTCCGTTTGAAAACCGTTCTCGCCAGGACCGGGCTGTCCCGGTCCACCATCTACCGCAAGATCGCCGAGGGCACGTTCCCGGCTCAACTCAAAATCAGCGCCAACGGCACCGGCTGGCATGAATCCGACATCAATCGCTGGATCGCCGATCCCGTCTCGTGGCGTCCGAAACGCGAGTCAGATGCGGTCTGACGAGGTCTGTGATCGCTTGCTGCTGACGACAGCGAACCGGACCGGCATCAGGCCGTACTTCCAATTCTGAACAGTGCGGCGGAGCGCGCGGCGAAAAATTTCCCCAGACTAAATCCCAGACTAAACAGAAAATTTAGTCTGGGGTCATTTCAGACCAGTCTGGAAATCGATTGTTCTTAAGGAGGTTAGATGGCGCGCCCGGAACGATTCGAACGTCCGACCCTCAAATTCGTAGTCTGGTGGTAAAACGGCACAAGAGAAGTGGAAGGCAAACCTTCCTTTCCTTATCCAGCGGCAAGCATTTGTACGACAACTGCGCTTTCTTCCTTACACGGAGCGCGCATTCGTTGCATCAACCGTGGCGAAGGATAAGGGGTTGTGTGATGAATGAGTTCGGGCAGAAGGGAAAGGTCCCGCTGTCGGAACGGCTCTCGGTGTCACCTGAAGAGGCGAGCGCCCTCACCGGCATCGGGCTGACCTCAATTCGCGAGGCGATCAGCAGCGGTGATCTTAAGGCCAAGAAGCATGGCAGGCGCACCATCATCCTGCCTGACGATCTGAGGATATGGCTCAAAGCCTTGCCAGACGCCGGCAAGCCTATTGAACCAAGCCCCGCTTGATGCGGGACTTTTGGTATTGTTAGCACCGAAGGCCAAGAAGCCCGGCACAAAAGCGCTTCGCTGCTGGCACGCCGCACCCGAATGAAGCATGACACGGCGAAACACCTGGAATACCGCAAATGGCAAACCGCAATTCTGAACTGCGAGCCGAGCTGTACCGCCTTACGCTCCCGCCGCGGACCTCGGTTGGCTTGACGTGCAGGTTCGCGAGATGGAGGCACTGAACGAGCGAATTCCTCACGTCCGTCTGCACAGGCGATTCTCGCCGCCAATCTACGAGGTGAACTGCTTCATGTTCGCCCTGCGAGGCGGACGCCGTCAGCGACATGCGCCTTGGGCCGGTTTTCCCCGAAAACCAGTTCGTCGAGTCCCTGCTGGCCAACGGCGACCTGCGCGAAGTCGAGGGCGAGGGTCCGATCGTCATCTATCTTCGCGACGGCGCGCCGGAGCATGCCGGCCGATGGGGTGGTGCTGCAGTGATCTCGAAATGGGGGGCCGCCGGGACGCACATCTGGCAACATGCCTTGTGGGATGTGCCGGCATCCTACGGCGACGACGCACGCTTCTTCGCGGCGTCGCCGACCGCCGTCGCGCTCTACCGGCGTTGGGCCGCGGACCGCGGCCTTTGAGCAACTCGCGAGGCGTACACATTCAATACTACTCGGCACAGATCGACGCTTAAGGCGCGGTCCGCACTCGGCGCGGCGACGTAGGATGATGTTTCGATGTCAGACGCCGCCTGGCCGTGTTCGAGAAGTTCCGCGCGATACGCGGCGTAGGCCAGAAAATCCGCGGCCTGCGCGCCAACGCTGTCTTTGGTTTGATGTATCAAACTCTCCGATCAGATGTTGCCACTCCGGCAACGCGTCTTTCTTGTAGAGCTCAAAGAGCCGCCGGGCGTCACCGAAGTTCGCGTGCCGCCTTCGAGCGCGAAATCGATCCTTGTCGGTTCGGCGAGCGCGCCTTGCCCCGCTAGTGGATCAAATCTGACATTTGAATCCCGGAAGGGATTCCGTTGACGCCGATTGCATGCGACTTTGGCGCATGCGCACCGGTATTTCCATCATTGTTACACCCTCCGATCGTCTGCGTCTGGAAGCGCTCGTGCGGGATCGCAATGCGCCGCAGAAGCAGGTTTGGCGAGCCGAGATCGTATTGTTGAGTGCGGACGGGGTCGGCACCAACGAGATCAAGCGCCGGACCGGCAAGTCCAAGACCTGCGTCTGGCGCTGGCAGGAACGCTTCACGCGGGAGGGCTTCGAGGGCCTATTGCGCGACAAGACACGCCCTCCGCGCGTTGCGCCGCTCGGAGCGGAAGTTGCGGCACGCGTGGTGGCTCTCACGCAGACCGATCCGCCAGCCGAGACCACGCACTGGACCGCGACGATGATGGCGAAGGCGGCCGGCATCAGCGCAAGCTCGGTGCAGCGCATCTGGCGGGCGCACGGCCTGCAACCGCATCGCGTCCGGCAGTTCAAGCTCTCGAATGATCCCAACTTCGTCGACAAGCTGCATGATGTGGTCGGGCTCTATGTCAATCCGCCCGAGCATGCCATCGTGCTCTCGGTCGACGAGAAGAGCCAAATCCAGGCGCTCGACCGCACCCAGCCGGGTCTGCCCTTGAAGAAGGGGCGCGCCGCCACCATGACCCACGACTATAAGCGCAACGGCACCACCACCCTGTTTGCCGCCTTCGATGTGCTCGAAGGCAAGGTCATTGGACGCTGCATGCAGAAGCATCGGCATCAGGAGTTTATCCGCTTCCTCAACCAGATCGAGGCTCAAGTTCCTGCCAAAAAGGCCGTCCACGTCGTCCTCGACAATTATGCCACCCATAAGCACCCGAAGGTTGGCAAATGGCTCGATCGCCATCCGCGTTTCACCTTCCACTTCACGCCCACCTCATCCTCGTGGCTCAATGCCGTCGAAGGATTCTTCGCCAAGCTCTCCAGACGCCGCCTCAAACGCGGGGTCTTCCGATCGGTCCGCGAACTCAAGGCCGCCATTAACCGCTTCCTCGACGAAACCAATAGTGACCCAAAACCCTTCACATGGACTGCAGACCCAGACAAAATCGTCGCCGCCGTCAAACGAGGGCACCAACTGTTCAATTCGATCCACTAGCTTGAGTTCCGAGGCGATGAACGAGGGCACGAGGGCCAAGCATGCGCGGAAACAGACGCCGTACTTCGTATCCTTCGCTGGGCGCTTCGGGTGCGGCCCGGCGCCGTAGATGTTTTTGTAGTCATCGTCCCTGACGATAACGGAAAAGCCGAGTTGCAGGTATCTGGCGATCACGCCGTCCAACGAGAGAGCGAGCGCATTCACATCTTCGGGTTTCCACCCCCTGAACTGCTTCGTGCGCCTAAATAGATCGACCGCGTGAATGTGCCGGCCCACCAGCCTTAGCGACCAGTGCAGCCCCAATCCGCCTCGACATGCTTCCATTGCGCCGCTGTGCCCCACATAGCCTGCCATCACACTGGTGGGCGAGTCGGCGTGTGTCCCGCTTTCGTCGAGACATACGGTCAGGATCATGACGTTTGGTCTAGCAGGCTGCGGAAAAACCGGGTTCTGAGAGCGATTTTTTGATGTTTGCGCGGCGAACGGGCGGAGTGATGGGTGCGATGCGCGCTGCAGGGGCGGCATTGGTTGCGGTTTTGTCGCATTTGCGACACTCCAGGCAAACTCATCCCGTTGCTGCCAGGAGCTTGGGGATGCGAACGAGATTGTAGGCGGCAGCAGTCAGGACGAAGAACCACTCCACCAGGCCGCGGCCACGATGCCGGGTCTTGCGCAGACCGCCGACGGTCTTCATCCAGCCGAAGGGTTCTTCGATCCGCTTACGCTTGATGGTGCTGATGCGATAGCCGGGATGGCGGGTCGTGCGCGCGTCGATCGCGGAGCGGCGGTTGGCATTGTTCTGCGAGACGTGCGGCGTGCAGCCGCGTTTGCGGCAGCCGGCGACAAAGTCGGCGGTATCGTAGTTCTTGTCGCCGCCCACGGTGCTGCCGGGTTTGGCATTGTCCTTGATCATGGCGAGCGCGGTTGCGCGCTCCGCCGTGCCGTTGGCCTCGGTCAACCGTGCATCGACGATGAGACCGTTGCGGTTCTCGGTCATCAGATGCCCCATGTGGCAGAGCCTGGCCTCCTTGCCGGCGCCTTTGCGGAACAAGCGGGCGTCAGGGTCGGTGGTCGAAGAATGCGTGTCATTCTTGCGCTTCTCGCCATGGAAGTCGCGCTCTGCGTTGCGTCCGCCGCCGCCCTGATCTTTCCCCGACGGCGGATCGTCCTTCGGCTCGAAGCTCTTCATGCTGGCCCAGGCCTCGATCAGGGTGCCGTCGACCGAGAAGTGCTCACTGGAGAGCAATGTGCGGACCTGAGGCAGGCACGCTGTCAAAGAACTTGGCCGCGATGTCGCCGCCGAGCAGCCGATCCCGGTTCTTGCAGAATACCGTCGCATCCCACACCTGATCATCCGCCGAGAGCCCGACGAACCAGCGGAACAACAGATTGTAGTCGAGTTGCTCCATCAACTGCCGCTCCGAGCGCACCGTGTAGAACGCCTGCAGCAGCAGCGCCCGCAACAGCCGCTCCGGCGGGATCGACGGTCGGCCGTCGCGCGAGTAGAGCCTGTCGAACTTGCGCGACAGTCCGCTCAGCGCCTCGTCGGCCAGCGCCCGGATTGCGCGCAGCGGATGATCGGCCGGGATGCGTGTGTCCAAACGGACGTAGCTGAAAAAGCCTTCCGATCGCTGATCTTCACCGCGCATCGCGTTCCTCAAATCAAAGGAATCAAGCCTATGCACAAAATCACACTCGAACCGGATCGCAAAACGACTTTTTCAGCAGCCTGCTAGCACTTCGCCGTGGCCGGTGCTTGTCGTTAGCGGCTCAAGTCGCGCCCGCAAATTGGCAATAAACTGGTAGGTGAATCTCGCGCTAAACTGACAAGTGATTGAAATTTTGTCTTTTTATCTGATCCCGTCACGGATCATGTACCCCGCGCCGCGGATGGTGTGCAGCAGCGGCCGCTCGAAACCCTTGTCGATCTTGGAGCGCAGCCGCGAAATATGCACGTCGATCACGTTGGTCTGCGGATCGAAGTGATAGTCCCAGACATTCTCCAGCAGCATGGTGCGCGTCACCACCTGGCCCGCATGCTTCATGAGATATTCGAGCAGGCGGAACTCGCGCGGCTGCAGGGTCAGCTCATCCTTGCCGCGGGCGACACGATGCGAGAGACGGTCGAGCTCGAGATCGCCGACGCGATAGGTGGTCTCCTCGGCAGGACCGACATTGCGGCGCGACAGCACTTCGACGCGCGCCAGCAGCTCGGCGAATGAATAGGGCTTTGGCAGATAGTCGTCGCCGCCGGCGCGCAGGCCCTTGATGCGGTCGTCGACCTGTCCGAGCGCGGAGAGAATCAAGACCGGCGTGCGGTTGCCCTTGTCGCGCAGCGCGCCGATCAAGGACAGGCCGTCGCGTTTCGGCAGCATGCGGTCGACGACGAGCACGTCGTAGTCGCCGCTTTCGGCCATGGCGAGACCCTCCTCGCCGTCGGCGGCGAGATCGGCGACATAGCCGACTTCGCGGAAAGCCTTCACCAGATAATCGGCGGACTCGCGGTCGTCTTCGATGATCAGGATGCGCATTTGCGGAGCAAGGACAGGAGCTGTTGCGGTCACGGTCGTCGACTTTCCTTCAACATGGCGCGGCCGGCGCTTTCATGCAAGGCGACCGAACACCATTCGGTTAATCGAAAAAGTGGGCGGTGAAGCTGGGGGACTTCACCGCCCTTAGAACCTTCCGACGGAGGGGGGCGATATCCACCGGAAGGTAGCCTGAGGGAGCGGACTTTTAGCCCGCTCCCCGGAAAGAGCCGTCGGCGGGGGCGACTGATGCCGGCGACACCCTCCATCTCGTGAACCCTTTGCGCTCAGCCCTTGGCGAGCGGCACCGCGACGAAGCGCGACTGGCCGCCGCTCTTCACGCGCATCAGAACGACGTTCTTGTTGTCGCTCTTGGCCGCGGTGATGGCGTCGCGCACGTCGCTGGCGCTCGCGACCGTCTTGCCGGCAACTTCAAGAATGACGTCGCCTTCCTTGAAGCCGCGCTCGGCGGCCGCGCTCTTCGGGTCAACTTCGGTGACGACGACGCCGTCCTTGCCGGCGCCGGCCACGCTGTTGGCGGGCGCAACGGTAAGTCCCAGCTTCGGCACGTCAGTGCCGCGCGTGGCCTTGCCACTGTCGCCGTTGCCGGTATCGGCCTTGGCTTCGACCGTGTTCGGCAAGGTCCCGAGCGTCAGGTTGATGGTCTTGTCCTGGCCCTTGTGCATCACATTGAGCTTGACCGCGGTGCCTGGCGCGAAACCCCCGATGGTGCGGGCGAGTTCGCGCGCATCCTTGACGGTCTCGCCGTTGACCGAGGTGATCACGTCGCCGGATTCGATGCCGGCCTTGGCGGCCGGACCGTTGGCCTGCGGCTCGGCAACCAGCGCACCTTCCGCCTTCTTCAGGCCGAGGCTGTCGGCGATATCAGGCGTCACCGGCTGGATCTGGACTCCGATCCAGCCGCGGCTGACCGTGCCCTTGTCCTTGAGCTGCGCGACGATACTCTTGACGGTCGACGCGGGGATCGAGAACGCGATACCGACGCTGCCGCCCGACGGCGAATAGATCGCGGTGTTGACGCCGAGGACGTCGCCCTCGGTGTTGAACGCCGGACCACCCGAATTGCCCTTGTTCACGGGCGCGTCGATCTGGATGAAGTCGTCATAGGGACCGTTGCCGATGTCGCGGCCCATGGCCGAGACGATGCCGGCGGTGACGGTGCCGCCGAGGCCGAACGGATTGCCGACCGCAAGCACCCAGTCGCCGATGCGCGGCTTGCCGTCCGAAAGCTTGGCGAACGGGAAGTTCGAACTGCCTTCCACCTTGATCAGCGCGAGGTCGGTACGCGCGTCGGTGCCGATCACCTTGGCGGTGTAGGTCTTGCCGTCATCGGTCGTGACTTCGACCTTGCTGGCGCCGTCGACGACGTGGTTGTTGGTGACGGCATAGCCATCAGCCGAGATAAAGAAGCCGGAGCCCTGGCCCATGATCACACGGTTGCCACGGGGACCGCCGCGCATGCCGGGCGGCATCCCATCCGGACCGCCGAAGCGGCGAAAAAAGCGCTCCATTGGAGAGCCCGGCTGGAACGGCTGTGCATCATCGTCGTTGTTGTCGTCGCCCTTGGCGACCTTCTCGTTGATGTTGACCTTGACCGAGATCACCGACGGCTTCACGCGCTCGACAATGTCGGCAAATCCGACCGGCTTTTCGACCTTGCGCACTTCATTGGCGACCTGCGCCTGGGCAGGCGTACTGAACGCGTTCACCGGGCCGGTCGACGGGCTGAAGCCATAGACGGCGACGCCAAGGCCCGCAACGACGGACGCCATCAGCGCGAATTTGCGGGCGGACAACAGCGAACCGCGCGGCTGCCGATCGGACGAGAAGGTCGAGAGGTCGGTGGGACGTTCGGTCATTAAGCTATCTCCAAAAGCCTGAAATTTATTGGGCGGGGATGCGGCGCGAAGCACCCGTTCGTGGCTGAACATGGGGCCTGCCGCCTTACGGCGCGCTGGCGGCGGAATTAAACTTTGGTAATGAAGCCGGGTTTAAATGCGGCAGTTTAGCGCAGCAGACTAAGCCATTGCGCTTAAAGGGGTTCCCGCGCCAATTCGGACCCCTCAGCGGGCGTCAACCTGGCCCAGGAAATCATGACAAGAAAAGACCTAGGGCTTTTCCGGCGGCGCTTCGCCCGACATGAGCGCCGCCAGCCGCGCCTCTTCGTCGGCGGTGAGAGGCCGGCTCGCCGGGTCGGATTCGCTCTTCGAACGCCGCCTGATGTGCAGCCAGAGCCCGAGGGCGCCACCGATCAACACCAGCGGCGGAACCAGCCACAGCAACAGGGTCTGGCGCTCAAAGCGCGGTTTCAGCAGAACGAATTCGCCGTAGCGCGCGACCAGGAAATCGATCACCTGGGCATCGCTGTCGCCCGCCGCGATGCGTTCGCGCACCAAGAGGCGAAGATCGCGCGCCAATGGTGCCTCGAAATCGTCGATCGATTGGTTCTGGCAGACCATGCAGCGCAGCTCGCGCGACAGGTCGCGGGCGCGCGTTTCCTTGACCGGGTCTGCCATCACCTCGTCGGGCTGCACCGCGCGCGCTGGCGCTAACCCGACCATGGCAAGCAGGCACGCGGCCGCAAGAATTCGCTTCATCCCCTACTCCGCCGCCTGCAGGCCGCGCAGCGCCCGCGCGGGTTTCGGCGCGCCGACGCGCAAGCGGCGATCAGATAGCGACAGCACGCCGCCGAACGCCATCAGCACCGGGCCGAGCCAGATCAGCAGCACCAGCGGCTTGTGATAGATGCGCACGGCTATGCCGCCATCAGTGGCGGCATCGCCGAGCGAGATGTAGAGCTGGCTGACGCCGCGCGTGAGCAAAGCGGCTTCGGTGGTCGACGCGCCGCGGGTGGTGAAATTGCGTTTGGACGGCGTCATCACGGCAAGCTTCTCGCCGTCGAGGCTGACGGTGAAGGCGGCGACCATCTCGCGATAGTTCGGTCCCTGCCGCTGCGAGAGATCATCAAGCTTCAATTGATAGCCGGCGAACGGGATGACGTCGTTCGGCTTCATCCTCCCGATGAATTCCGTGTTCCAGGTGGTCTCGCAGACGATCCCGATCAGTGCCACGCCGATGCCAGCATGGGCAAAGGCCGTGCCCCAGGCCGAGCGCGGCAGGCCGCGCGCACGGCGGAACGAGATCGCGAGCGGATTGCGGAACAAGGCGGTGCGCTCGACCAGATCGCTGATCGCGCCGGCGATGACGAAGACCGCCAAGCCAATCGCGAGTGGCGCCAGCGCGCTGCCGCCGCTCGCCCAGGCCCAGGCGACGGCAAGCGCGATCAATGCCGCAACGCCGGCGGCGAGCAGGCGCTGCGCGGCGGCGAGCAGATCGCCGCGCTTCCAGGCCAGCATCGGTCCGAAGGGCACCGCGATCATCAGGGGCACGAACAGCGGCCCGAAGGTGAGATTGAAGAAGGGCGCTCCGACGGAAATCTTGTCGCCGGTCAGGACTTCCAGCGCCAGCGGATAGAGCGTGCCGATAAAGACTGTCGCGCAGGCCGTGGTGAGGAAGAGATTGTTGAGCACCAGCGCGCCCTCGCGCGAGATCGGCGCGAACAGCCCGCCCTGCTTCAGCGATGAGGCACGGCCTGCAAAGATCATCAGGCTGCCGCCGATGAAGACACAGAGGATCAGCAGAATGAACACGCCGCGCGTGGGATCGCTGGCGAACGCATGGACCGAGGTGAGAACGCCCGAGCGCACCAGGAAGGTGCCAAGCAGCGACAGCGAGAAGGTCAGGATCGACAAGAGGACGGTCCAGACCTTCAGCGCATTGCGCTTTTCCATCACCAGCGCGGAGTGCAGCAGCGCCGTGCCGGCGAGCCACGGCATCAGCGAGGCGTTCTCGACGGGATCCCAGAACCACCAGCCGCCCCAGCCTAGTTCGTAATAGGCCCAGTACGAGCCCATGGCGATGCCGAGCGTGAGAGAGATCCAGGCCATCAGCGTCCAGGGCCGCACCCAGCGTGCCCAGGCCGCATCAATGCGGCCCTCGATCAGGGCTGCGATCGCAAAGGAGAACGAGATCGAGAAGCCGACATAGCCGAGATAGAGCATCGGCGGATGCACGGCGAGGCCAATATCCTGCAGCACCGGATTGAGGTCGCGGCCCTCGATCGGCGGATTTGGAATGCGCAGGAACGGATTCGAGGTGATCAGGATGAACAGGTAAAAGGCGGCGGCGATCCAGGCCTGCACCGCGAGCACATGCGCCCGCAACGACAGCGGCAAATTATTGCCGAAGGCGGCGACGAGGCCGCCGAACAGCGCCAGGATCAGGACCCACAGCAGCATCGAGCCCTCGTGATTGCCCCAGACGCCAGTGATCTTGTAGATCAAGGGTTTCAGCGAGTGCGAGTTCTCGAACACGTTGACCACGGAGAAATCCGAGGTCACGTGCAGCGTGACCAGCGCCGTGAAGGACGCCGCCACGAACAGCAATTGCGCGAGCGCGGTCGAGCGCGCGACATTCATCAGTGCGGGATCGCCCCAGCGCGCGCCCAATATCGGCACGAAGGACTGGATCAGGGCAAGTCCCAGCGCCAGCACCAGCGCATAATGTCCGGCTTCCGCGATCACTGACTAGCCTCCGTGGGCGCAGCTTGCGCCCTTGATGTTCTCGGCGAGCTTCTTGCCGTAGTCGTCCTTCCAGTGCCCCTGCTTCTTCAGGGCATCGGCGACGTCCTTGGGCATGTAATTCTCGTCGTGCTTGGCGAGCACGGTATCGGCGCGGAAGGTGCCTGAGGCATCGAGCGCGCCTTCGGCGACCACGCCCTGCCCTTCGCGGAACAGGTCCGGCAAAATTCCCTTGTACGTCACCGGCAATTTCGCGCCGCCATCGGCGACCTCGAAACTGATCTGACTGCCGCCGCAGACCAGCGAGCCCGGCTGCACCAGGCCGCCCAGCCGGAACCGCTTGCCCGGTGCGATATGCTGCTCGGCCGCCATCGTGGGCGTCGAGAAGAACACGATCGAGTCCTTCAGCGCATACAGCACCAGTCCCGCGGCGAAAGCGAGCACCGCGAGCGCGCATCCGATCATGGTCAGGCGACGCTGCTTGCGCGTCATAAATCCTCTCTCATCCGTCGAGCCCGAGATCTTTGAGGCCCTGGTTCAGTTGCTTGAGCCGCTCGGCGTCGCCGCCGACCGCCTGCCGCGCGTCGGTCTGGGCGCTCCTTGCCTTCTCGCGATCGCCCATCACCAGATAGGCCCGCACCAGCCGCAGCCAACCATCGACATCGTCGCCGTTCTGCTTCAACCGCGTCGCCAGCCGCTCGACCATGCCGCGGATCATGGCGTCGCGGTCGGGCGCGCTCATATCCCTGGCCGCCGCCATGGTCTGATCGGAAAGGGCAGGAGCTGCGGGTGCGCCGACACCGACCAGGGATTCCTGCAGCAACGGACGCCACGGCGCATTCGGCGGCGCCTTCTCCAGCATGGCGCGCCAGATCGCGGCGGCGTCATCCTTGCGGCCGTCCTGCGCGGCCACGAGCCCCATGAAATAGCCCGCCTTCACGTCGCCCGCATCGAGCGCGAGCGCGCGCTCGAACTCGCCCTTAGCCTCCGAGGTAACCACGCCGCCGGCGGCGGCTGCGATGGCTTCCCCGAGATCGGCGCGGCGCGGCGCGCTGTCGCCGTTATAGGTGATCGAATTGCGGACGGCGCGAACCGCGTCGTCGTAGCGGCCGAGCCGCATCAGCACCGGCGCCAGCACGCTCCAGCCGCGCCCGTCATTCGGGCTCTGCTCCAGGTGCTGCTCGACCTGCGCCACCAGATTTTCCAGGGGCTGGGTGGCATCGGGCGCGCGCGTGCGCTCGGCCAGCGGAAAATCGGGAAGCCTTGGCGAGCCGAGCGGCAGGTAGACGGCCAGCGCAATCGCCGGCAGGCCCGCCAGCGCGATCATGGCCGCGACACGGCGAAAGGAGATGCTCCATGGCATAGGCGGCGGAACGGGCCGATCGGCGGCTGCCAGCAGCCGGCGGCCGATTTCCACGCGCGCGGCTTCCGCCTCCGAAGCGCCGATGAGGCCCGCGGCCGCATCGCGGTCGATTTCGGCGAGCTGATCTTTGTAGACCGTGGCTTCGTTGCCGCCCGTCTGCGCGCGTCCGGAAAGCCCGAGCGGCAGCAGCACGGCGAAGATCGCCCCCGCCGTCATCAGCGCGAACACGAACCACAAATTCATTCGGCAAGTTCCCGCGGGCGCCCTTGGTCGATGCGCCGCTTTACACCACAGCCGCAAGCCGCGGCAATTGACAATAGTCAATTCTGCGGCATGTCGGAAATGGACATAAAATTCAACGATAATAATCGGTTAGCCGATACTGAATTCGGCGCTGCGGGCGACTTCCTCCCCATGCGCGTTGCGCGCCAGCAGGAAATAAATTCCAGTCCTGATTCCATCCGGAAGGCGGATCCTGAGGCTGTTGATCGGCAGCGGCGACGTGATGGTCGTGACCGGCTCGGTGAGCGGCTAGCCGCTGGCCTTTTCAACCAGCAGGACCTTCGCCCTGATCACCAGGTTCCGATATGTCGCTGAGATGACACTGTTCTCGAGTTCGACGAAATTGATGGCTGAATGCATGTGGAGAAAAGATGCGGAAAATAATTGGCAAAACGAGTTCCACATGACGGTACGTGCCTGCCACAGGCCCGTCAACCGCAAATTGCAAAGGCGGTTTTGGACTATTCTAGCCCGCGCGCGAGGACGAGGATTTGCGCTCGGCCGTGAGCGCGTTTTCGACCGCCCGGCTCATCAGGGAAGCGTATTCGCGGCCGAACAGGGCCTCGCAGAAGCGGACCGCAGCGTCGGCCTGCATCTGCCGATAGGCGCGCGCCCTGAGATCGCCGGCGCGCAGCGACTGCACCAGCGCCTCGGTGGCCTTCTCGACGTATTGCTGCAGGTCGGAATAGGTCCTCAAAGTGACTTCGTTGATCGCGAGTTCGCTGGCATAGGTGCGGCAGACCGCGACGAAGTCGATCAGCGCCGCGGTATCGTCGACCTCTGACGTGTCGATCCTGGCGCCGGCCAGGATGTCCTTGTCGGAGCGCTGGCGCAGGATGCGCCGCACCCGCCCGGGCACGGTGTCGATTTCCGACTGCAGGGTGCTGGAGATTTCGGCGCGGATCGAAGCGAGCTGCCGGCCCCAGGTCGAATCCTGGCGCAGGTCGAGCTCGGTGCGCAGGCCCCGCACCCCGTCATGCAGCGCCTTGAGATTGTCAGGGACCTTGCCGAGCTGGCCGCGCCGGATGTCGGTGCGCAGCATGACGGCAAGGCAAAACAGGTCGTGAAGAGCGATGGTGACGGCCATGCCGTAGGGCGTCGTCGCCACGCGCACTTCGTCGTCGGACGCCGCCATGCGGATGGCGATGCGGATGATCTGCCAGGGCGCGGTCAGGCGCTGCACCAGCAGCGAAATGGCGAATGGCAATAATTGCGGCGTCTGCAGCGTCGGGATGTTCATCGCCTCGCAGGCCGATTCGATCTGGGAGTCGGCAAAACTGCGGATCGACAGCGGCAGCCGGCCTCCCAGCGAATCCAGCGCTTCGCGCGCCTGCAGCACCGATCCGATCGGCAGCAAATCCTCGATCACGTTGGGCGCGCCGATCCGGGCCAGCGCACGCTGGTTGTCGCCGCCGGAAGGCGAGGTGATCTGGAAGATGGCGTCAGCCACCGCGAGTTGCAGCTTGCGGGTCGCCGCATCAGGCGGCGCGGCGTCTGCCGGAAGGCCCGACAAAACCTTCTCGAACTCGCGGATCTGGTCGGGCGCACCATCGCGCATCAGCCATTGCCAGACCGGGGTGAGCGAGCTGCGCCGGATTTGACCGGGCCGCATCGGAACATTGGCGTCGACCAGGAACGGCTCGAGCGCCTGGAACAGGATGCGCGCGACATCTTCGGTGCGCGGCGGCGGCGGCGCCCCCGTCTCCTCCTCCTCGGTGACGCGCGCGACCTTGCGCAATTGATCCAGCACCAAAGTGGCGACAGCAACATCCTGGCCGCGCTCGATGGCGCGTTCGAACTCCCGCATCAGCAGCGCCTGCGACTGCGGCGGGAGCTGCCCGAGATACATTCTCAGCCGCTCGATCGATTCCTGGCCCATGCGCGTTGATTTGGATTCTATGCAGGGGACGGCAACATGCCTCCGCCGGATACCTTAAGGGCCCCGGGATTAAGAAGTCGTTGAGCAATTGTGACTTCCAGAACGTGAATGAGGACCGTTAAATCCCGGGTAGCAGCAATTCGGCCCGTAAACCGCCGATCGGCGCATCCCCGAGCGACAGGCTGCCGCCGTAAAGCGCGGCCAGATCGACCACAATCGACAGCCCAAGCCCCGATCCGGGCTTGGATTCGTCCAGCCGCTGGCCGCGGCGCGACACTTTGGCGCGTTCGGCCGCCGACAGGCCCCTGCCGTCGTCGTCGACGATGATCCGGAGCATCGGCCCCACACCCGATACAACCGGACGTTCCACCAGCACCTCGATGAGCACGCGCGAAGACGCCCATTTGCAGGCGTTGTCGACGAGGTTGCCGGCCATCTCTTCCAGATCCTGCCGTTCGCCGCGGAATTTCGCCTTCGGGTCGGCCCTGACCTCGATGACGATGCCGCGGTCGCGGTGGATCTTCTCCATGGTCCGCTGCAGCGCCTCGATCGCCGGCGCCACCTCCGTCACCGTGCCGATGATGGTGAGGCGCGCGGCGATGCGGGCGCGCTCCAGATGATGCGCCACCTGGTCGCGCATCACGTCGGCCTGCTCCAGCACCTTGTGCGCGAAGGGATCGGCGCCGTGCGCGCTCGCCTCGTTGACGATGACCGATAGCGGCGTCTTGATCGCATGCGCGAGATTGCCGACATGGGTGCGCGCGCGCTCGACGATCTCGCGGTTGGCGTCGATCAGCGCGTTGGTCTCGCGGGCGAGAGGATCGATCTCGACGGGAAATTCGCCTTCCAGCCGCTCGGCGCGGCCGGAGCGGATGTCGGCGATCGATTCCGAGATGCGCTTTAACGGTGCAAGGCCGAAGCGGACCTGGAAGATGGTGGTGAGCAGCAGCACGATCCCGAGCGCGGTGAAGGTGCCGCCAAGATAATAGTCGAAACTGCGCGTCTCGTCGAAAATCTCCGAGGCGTCGCCGGCGACGCTGACCAGGAATTTGCCGTCGGCGCCGAGATCGACCGGGCGTTCGACCATGCGCAGGCTCTGGCCTTCCGGACCATCGACATAGCCGATGCGGATGCCGGCCGCCGAGAGCTCGATGCCGCGCTCCTCGAGCTTCGGCAGCTTCTTGTCCCACAGCGAGCGGGAGGCGCGCACCTCGGGCTTCTCGGAATCGGTGCGGGTGATCTGCCAGTACCAGCCCGACAGCGGCAGTTCGAACAGCGGCTCGCCGAGCGACTGGAACTGGCGGTCGGGCGGCTCGTCGGGGGTCGCGACCTCGGCGATCAAAGTGCGCAGATAGAGATTGAGCCGGCGGTCGAAGGCCCGCTCGGTCGCGTCTTTATAAACCGACGAGAGCACGACGCCGGTGATGGCGAGGATCACCACCACCCAGGCGGTCGCGGAGAAGAAAAGCCGGGTGGCAAGCGAGTTGCGGCGCATGCGCCTTAATTAAGCACCTGCGGGCGGCGGCGTCAGCAAATATCCAAGTCCACGGACGGTCTGGATGATGTCGATGTTAAGCTTCTTGCGGATGCGGCCGACGAAGACTTCGATGGTGTTGGAGTCGCGGTCGAAATCCTGGTCGTAGAGATGCTCGACCAGTTCGGTGCGCGACACCACGCGGCCCGAATGGTGCATGAGATAGGCAAGCAGCCGGTACTCGTGCGAGGTCATCTTCACGGGATTGCCGGACACGCTGACCTTGCCGGTGCGGGTATCGAGCGAGACCGGGCCGCAGGTCAGTTCGGACTGGGCGTGGCCGGCGGAACGGCGCAACAGCGCGCGGATCCGTGCCAGCACTTCCTCGAGATGAAACGGCTTTGCGACATAGTCGTCGGCACCGGCGTCAAAACCCTGCACCTTGTCGCTCCAGCGGTCGCGCGCGGTGAGGATCAACACCGGCATCGCACGCTTGTTGCGGCGCCAGGCTTCGAGCACCGAAATGCCGTCCATCTTCGGCAGGCCGATGTCGAGCACCACCGCGTCATACGGTTCGCTGTCGCCGAGGAAATGGCCCTCTTCACCGTCGAAGGCGCGGTCGACCACATAGCCGGCGTCGCTCAATGCGGTGGTGAGCTGACGGTTGAGATCCGGATCGTCCTCAACGACAAGCAAGCGCACGGCTGCCTCCAGAGCTGAACTGCACCAATTGCGCCATCATGATGAACCCGGCTGGCGTGAACCGCCCATGAACAGAACAAACAACGCTATGTTACTTTTTCTTCACAATGGCTTTTCGGTGCTTCGATCCCGCTTTGACGCGCAACTCCGGCAGCCCGTTCAAGATGAGGCCGATATAGCCGACTAAGGCGTTGCTGTGGAAGCCCCAAGGAGCTGTCGGGAACTGTGCCCTGTCTCACAGACAAGCGGCCCGAAGCACCGGGTGTTTGCGGATGCAGCTGCGGTGCGGACGCTGATCCGGCTCCTTTCTCTTGCGCGCTCAGGTGCGGAAGAAGACAAACCAGATCACGCCCAGGATCAGGATGGCGAGCCCGGTCGAGGCGGTCAGCAGCGCAAGCACCGAAGGACCGGGCTCGACCTGACGTGCCTCGGTCGGCGTCTCGACAATGCGATCGTGTTCTCTCGTTGCCATCGTGACCTCGTTCACTGTCACTTGATTTCCGCGAGCCCTCGCGGCCTCGATGGAAGGGCAACGCCGCGTCCGGGGCGATGTTCCCCTTCCGCCCCTGCGCGCAGCGGCCGCAGGCCCTGCCGTGCCGCAGGGGTGAAACCGCCAACGGTTAACGCCGTTGGCAGATTCAGCTTGAGGATGGCTTTGTGATTGAGTTCCCCGGTGTTATCCTTGTCCTTTGTCCCCTGTTGCGTTTCGGAGTTCTGCCATGGCCCCCCGCGCCAACTGGAAAGGCTTTCTGCGGTTGTCGCTCGTGACCTGCCCGGTCGCACTGTATCCGGCCACCTCCGACACCGAGAAGGTCTCGTTCAACCAGATCAACCGCAAGACCGGCCATCGCATCAAATACTCCAAGGTCGATGCCGACACCGGCGAGGAAGTCGCCAACGAGGACATCGTCAAGGGCTACAAGGTCGACACCGACACCTATATCGAGGTCAGCAAGGAAGAGCTCGACGACATCGCGCTGGAGTCGACGCACACGATCGAGATCGACGAGTTCGTGCCGAAGGCCGACATCGACTCGCGCTATCTGATCCGCCCCTATTATCTCGTGCCCGACGGCAAGGTCGGCCATGACGCCTTCGCGGTGATCCGCGAAACCATCCGCACCATGGACAAGGTCGCGATCGGCCGCGTGGTGCTGACCAATCGCGAGCACATCATTGCGCTGGTGCCGCTCGAGAAGGGCCTGATGGGCACGCTGCTGCGCTACCCCTATGAAGTGCGCAGCGAGAAGGAATATTTCGACGACATTCAGGACGTCAAGATCACCAAGGACATGCTCGACCTCGCCAGGCACATCGTCGAGCAGAAGTCGGGGGAGTTCGATCCCGAGGAGTTCGAGGATCACTATGAGACGGCGCTGATCGATCTCATCAACAAGAAGCGCAACGGCGTGAAGATCGCGCCGAAGGCTGCGCCGAAGACGGGTGGCAACGTCATCAACCTGATGGATGCGCTGAAGAAGAGCCTTGCCAACGAGAAGCAGGCCGCGCCACCCGCCAAGGCCCAAGGAAAGGCCAAGGGCAAGAAGTCCAAACGGATCGAGGGCCAGCGCGAGATGCTGCTGCCGATCGCGGGCAGCGGAAGCGGCAAGCCCGCCGCCAAGGAAGAGCCGAAAAAGGCCGCCAAGCCGGCGCGAGCCCCTGCCCGTGCGAAGAAGGCCGGCTAGCTCACGGCTATTTCAGCGACGTGCTGATCGACGTGAACTGGGTGTTGAGCCCGGTGCCGATGCCCTGGACGACGGTGACGATGACGATCGAGATGCCGACCGCGATCAGGCAATATTCGATTGCGGTGGCGCCGGACTGATCGGCCAGGAATTTCGCAATCAGCTTGTGCATATAGAACTCCTGCCCTCCAGGCGGCATTCTAGCTGCTTCCGCGCGGGCACGCGCAATCTAAGATCGGAATGGTTTCCCGCAGATTGAGGAACAGGCTGAAAAATCCGTTAAGAAGGCCGTCCAAGTCCGCCGACGCCCGTCAGGGCGGATATGATCTGCGTCAAGGGGATTTGCACCTCGGTGGCTATCATCAACCACCTTTCCGCCGACCCGCCCGATGATGATCGATCCCTCCCGCCCACAATTGAAGATACGACGCGTCCACCTCGATACCGGACGCGAAAACGTCATCGTCATCTCCAGCCGGTCCAAGGCGCTTCGCGCCGAGATTTTTCGCGGCTTCAGCCGCGTCGAGCTCAGGCGCAACTCAAAGGTGCTGCTGGCGACGTTGCTCATCACCGACGATGATGCGCTGGTGGCGCCGGACGAGATCGGCCTCTCCGAGCCCGCGTTCCGCCGTTTCGCCGAGCCGATCGCCAGCCTGGTGACGGTCCGCCGCGCCGCCCGAAAGCCTGGAGGCGGTTCGCGCCAAGATCCGCGGGCAGACGCTGACCAACGCCGAGATCGGCGCCGTCATCAACGACCTCGCGCATTACCGCTATTCCGACATGGAGATCGCAGCCTTCCTGATCGGGTCCGCCAGTTTCATGACCAGTGACGAGCTGCTGGCCCTCACGAGAGCGATGGCGGAGGCCGGCACGCAACTGGTGTGGCCTGACCAGATCGTGGTCGACAAGCATTGCATCGGCGGTATCCCGGGCAATCGCACCTCGATGGTCGTGGTGCCGATCGTGGCTGCGCACGGCCTGCCCATTCCGAAGACCTCCTCCCGCGCCATCACCTCGCCGGCCGGCACCGCAGACACGATGGAGGTCCTGGCCCGCGTCAATGTCGATGTCGATGAGATGAAGACAATCGTTTCGGCCTGCAATGGCTGCCTGATCTGGGGCGGTCACGTGAACCTGTCGCCGGCCGACGATATCCTGATCTCGGTCGAGCGGCCGCTCAGCCTCGATACCCGCGAGCAGATGGTCGCCTCCATCATGTCCAAGAAGATCGCGGCAGGCTCTACCCATCTTCTGATCGACATTCCGGTCGGGCCGACCGCCAAGATCACCAACGCCACCGAAGCGATGCGGCTGCGAAAGCTGTTCGAATTCGTCGGCGACCGCTTCGGCCGCTCGGTCGAGGTTATCACCACCGACGGCCGCCAGCCGATCGGCAACGGCATCGGGCCGGTGCTGGAGGCGGGCGACGTGATGGCGGTTCTCGGCAACGATCCCGATGCGCCGCGCGACCTGCGCGAAAAGTCGCTGCGGCTCGCCGCTCACTTGCTGGAATATGACCCGAAGTTGCGCGGGGGCAGCGGCTATGCGAGGGCTCGCGAGCTGCTCGAAAGCGGCGCGGCGTCAAAGCAGATGCATAAGATCATCGATGCGCAGGGCCCGTCCGGATGCAGCACCGAGCTCGGAAATCTTGGTTTCGACGTCAAGGCCACCCATGACGGCGTCGTTTCCGCAATCGATTGCCTGCGGCTGAACCGGCTGGCGCGCACCGCCGGCGCGCCGCTCGACAAAGGGGCCGGCATCAAGCTGTTCAAGAAGATCGGAGACCGGGTCGAACAGGGCGAGCCGCTTTACCGCGTCTACACCTTCGGCCGGCCGGAACATGACCTCGCAGCGAGCGCAGCTGCTGCCGATGCGGGCTATGCCGTCAACGGCCATGATGCGCTCCAGAGCCAGACGGTCTCGTGAGTGCGGTTGCGATCCAGAACCTGCCATCCGCCGGCGGTGCCGCACAGCGGCTGGCGGCGCGGCTTGGTCTCGCCTGCGAGGAGATTCATCTCCACCGTTTTCCCGATGGCGAATTGCGGGTGACCGTGGGCCCGGCCGCAACCACCACGATCCTCCATGCCTCGCTCGACCAGCCGAACGACAAGCTGATCGCCCTGCTCCTTGCTGCCGAGGCGTTGCGGCGCGGCGGCGCGAAGCGGCTGGTCCTGGTCGCGCCCTATCTCTGCTACATGCGCCAGGACGCTGCCTTTCAACCGGGCGAAGCCATCAGCCAGCGCGCGGTCGGGCGGCTGCTCGCCACCATCGTGGATCTCGCCGTCACCGTCGATGCTCACCTGCATCGGACGCCCGAAATCGCCGCCGTGTTCCCCGGCATCGAGGCGCAGAATCTCTCCGCCGCTCCGGCTATCGCAGGCGCCCTCCTCAAGACCGGTGTCGATCCGGCCACGGTCGTAATCGGACCCGACGCGGAATCCGAACCCTGGGTCGGCGATCTCTCCCGCCGGCTCGGATTGCAGCACACGGTGGCGCGCAAGACACGCCATGGCGATCGTTCGGTCGAAATCGAGTTTGCCGATCGAGCTCTGATATCCGGCCGCCCCGCGCTCATGATCGACGACATCGTTTCCTCGGGCGGAACGCTGATGGTTGCCGCAAAGGCGTTGCGGGCCGCGGGCGCCACCTGCATCGACGCCATCGTGACGCATGCGCTGTTTCCGCCGGAGATGGTCGCGGCGTTCACGGAAGCCGGCATCCGCTCCATTCGCTCGAGCGATAGCGTGCCGCACCCGATCAATGCGATCGCGCTCGACGAGATTCTCGCAGCCGCCCTGCGGCGCGAATTGAACGCCGCACTTTCGCCGGAGAAGACGACATGAGCGTGACCGTTCGATTTTGCGGCGCCGCCCGCACCGTGACCGGTTCGAGCTATCTGTTCCAGACGCCCTCCGGCCGCTTTCTTGTCGATTGCGGCCTGTTCCAGGGGCAGAAGACGTTGAAGGAGCTAAACTACGGCGCCTTTCCCTTCCGTCCCGCCGATATCGACGCGGTGCTGCTGACGCACGCCCACATCGACCACAGTGGCCTGTTGCCGAAACTGGTGCGCGAGGGATTTCGTGGGCCGATCCTGGCGACGCGCGGCACGATCGATCTCTGCTCCTACATGCTGCCCGATGCCGGCAACATTCAGGAGTCCGAAGTCGCCGCGCTGAACCGGCGTAACGCGGCCCGCGGGCGCGCGGAAGTCGAGCCGATCTATACGCAGCACGACGCGATCGCTTGCCTGCAGTCGTTCCGTGCGGTCGAGTACGAAAGCTGGATCGATGCGATCCCCGGCGTCCGCGCGCGCTACTGGAATGCCGGTCACCTGCTCGGCTCGGCCTCGATCGAGCTCGAATTCGGCGATCATGGCTCAGAGCCGCCGCCGCTGCGCGTGCTGATGTCCGGCGACGTGGGCCCCGAGTCCAAGCTGCTCGAGCCTGATCCGAAGGCGCCGACCGGCCTTGACTATGTCATTTCGGAAGCGACCTATGGCGACCGTATCCGCGGCGTCGCGACGCCGGAGCAACGCCGGCAGCATCTCGCCATCGAGGTTCGCGATGCTGCGGCCGCCAGGGGCGCCCTGCTGATTCCGGCCTTCGCCGTCGAGCGTACCCAGGAGCTGATCGTCGATCTCGTCGACCTGATGGAGCGCGGGCAAGTGCCGGCCGCGCCGATCTTCCTCGACTCTCCGCTCGCCATTCACGCGACCGAGGTGTTCCGCAAGCACGCCTCCAGCCTCGACCCCGAGGTCGACGTCGACCGACTGCTCAATTCGCCGCACCTCAAATTCACCGAGACGGTCGACGAGAGCAAATCGATCATGCGGCTGTCGGGCTTCCACATCATCATTGCTGCGAGCGGCATGTGCGACGCCGGCCGCATCCGCCATCATCTGAAGCACTGGCTGTGGAACAGGCACGCCACCGTCCTCCTGGCCGGCTATCAGGCCCGCGGCACACTCGGCCGCTTTCTCCAGGAAGGCGCCAAGGCGGTGCGGATCCAGGGCGAGGAGATCAAGGTCGCCGCGCGCATCCGCATGATCGACGAATATTCGGGACATGCCGATGGCGCCGGCATCGCCCGCTGGATCGCCGCACGCCGTCCGATCGAACGGGGACTCTTCCTGGTGCACGGGGAAGAAGAGGCGATCACCGGACTGGCGGAGCGCGTTGCCGAGCGCATCATCCCGGCGGCGAAGATCTATCAGCCGGTGCTGGATGACATCTACGAGCTTTCGACGGCCGAGCCTCGCGTCCTCGACGTCGATCATCGGCGGCGGCTTGCGCCGGAAGCCGTCACGCATCTCGATTGGCACAACGAGATGTCGGAACTGGTGCTGGACATCGGCGACAGGATCGCAGCCGCCGCCGACGACCGCGCCCGCGGCGTCATCATCCGTCGGCTGCGGCGGGCCCTACAGGACGACGGCTAGTCCCGCCGGGTCCCTGCATAGCTGACCTACCGCTGCACGCGGTGGCCGGCGCTTTACCGTCTCGCAAATTCCTGATCCAACTGTCGGCCAATTCGGCCGGATCAACCGGCCCGTACCCCGGGGAGAGACGGCCATGAAGCTTGGCACTGCCATTGCGGAAATCATGAAGCGCGAGGGGATCGAGATCCTCTGCGGCTATCCGGTCAACCACCTGATCGAACATGCGGCGAACGCCAATATCCGCCCGATCATGGTGCGGCAGGAGCGCATCGGCATCCACATGGCGGACGCGATCTCCCGCATCACCTCGGGCCGGTCCATCGGCGCCTTCTGCATGCAGCACGGCCCCGGCGCGGAAAACGCCATGGGCGGCGTCGCGCAATGCTACGGCGAATCCGTGCCCGTGCTGGTGCTGCCGATGGGCTATGCGCGGCGGATTTCCAACATCGAGCCGAACTTCAATTCCAGCCAGGCGATGAAGGCCTTCTCGAAATCCTCCGAGCCGATCATCATCGCAGCCGAAGTCGCCAACATCTTCCGCCGCGCCTTCACCAAATTGAAGAACGGCCGCGGCGGCCCGGTGATCGTCGAGATCCCCTCGGACATGTGGAACGAGGAAGTGCCGGAGCCGCTCAACTACACGCCGGTGCTGCGCACGCGTTACGGCGCCGACCCCGTGCATATCAAGGAGGCCGCTCAGTTGCTCGTCAACGCCAGGCGGCCGGTGCTCTATGCCGGCCAGGGCGTGCATTACGCCCGGGCCTGGCCGCAGCTGAAGCGGCTGGCCGAGCGGCTCGCCATTCCCGTCACCACCAGCCTCGGCGGCAAATCATCCTTCCCCGAGACGCATCCGCTCTCGCTCGGCTCGGGCGGATTGGCGGTGCCGCGCGCGGTGCCGAAATTCCTCGCTGAGGCCGACGTGATCTTCGGCATCGGCTGTTCCTTCACCGAAACCAATTTCGGCATCAAGATGCCCTCGGGCAAAACCATCATCCATTCGACGCTCGATCCGAACCACCTCAACAAGGACGTCGAGTGCAGGATTGGTCTGGTCGGCGATGCAGGGCTGGTGCTCGACGCGCTGCTGGAAGAGATCGGCAAGCATGTCACCTCCGACCGCGATCCGAGCGCGGTCGCGGCCGAGATCGCCGCTTCGCACAAGGAGTGGCTGGCGAAATGGATGCCGAAACTCACCTCGAACGACGCCCCGCTCAATCCCTACCGCGTGCTCTGGGACCTGCAGCACACCGTCGACATCAACAACACCATCATCACCCATGATGCCGGCAGCCCCCGAGACCAGCTGTCGCCGTTCTGGAAGCCGGTCGAGCCCCTCACCTATCTCGGCTGGGGCAAGACGACGCAGCTCGGCTACGGTCTCGGGCTTGCGATGGGCGCCAAGCTCGCGAAGCCCGACAAGCTCTGCATCAATGTCTGGGGCGATGCCGCGATCGGCTTCACGGGGATGGATTTCGAGACTGCGGTGCGCGAGCGGATTCCGATCATGTCGATCCTGCTCAACAATTTCTCGATGGCGATCGAGCTGAAGGTGATGCCGATCTCGACCGAGAAATATCGCTCGACCGACATTTCCGGCGATTACGCCGCGATGGCCCGCGCCTTCGGCGGCTACGGCGAACGGGTGACCAGGCCGGAGGACATCGTAGGCGCGATCAAGCGCGGCATCCAGAAGACCCAGGAAGGCGTTCCCGTGCTGCTCGAATTCATCACCTCCAAGGAGACCGAGGTTTCGCGGCCGGGGACCTGAACTCCCGGCCATTTGCCGTTAACTTTTGCCGCCGTCGCCTCCCCGTCATTGACGGGAGGAGCAAAATCGCCCCGGGACCGCTGGAACATGCGGTCCCGGGGTGAAATAATGGGCTGCCCGACTGGTAGTTAGCCCGGCGTTGGCCGGGGCGTGGGCTGCTGGATTTTTCAAAAGATGACGGCGGTTTCCGAGGACGCGACGGCCGATCTCAATCGCAGGATTGCCGAGCTCGAGCAGCGGATGGAACTGGCCTTGATCGAGCGCGATGCCGCGATCGAGCGGCAGACCGCGAGCGCGCTGGTCAATTTCCGGCTGCAGAGCGAATTACGGGCGACGACCGAACGCCAGAACGCGGCCGCCGAAATCCTGCGCACCATTGCCTCGGCGCCGATCGACGCCGAACAATCGCTGCAGCGGATCGCGGAGACGACGGCGCGCTTCTTCAATGCATCGAGCGTCACGATACGCATTTCTGACGGCCAGCAATGGAGCCGGACGATCCGTGTGGGCCAGGCCTCCGAGCAAATCGTCGCGGCTGTTCCGTCCGACCAACTCGGGATCGCCGGCAAGAACGTGGCTGGCTTTGTGTACCGGGAAAACCGGCAGATCCACATTCCCGACCTCGACAATCTCGAACCCGCGATCACCGACTTTCCCGGTTTCGCACCCGCGCGGGCTGGCGGCACCCGGACCTTATCCGGCACGCCGTTGCGGCGCGGCAGCGAGGCGATCGGAGCGATGATCATTCACCGCGACCGGCTCGCGCCATTCACGGACGGTGAGCTCGCGCTACAGCAGAGCTTCGCCGACCAGGCGGTGATCGCGATCGAGAACACGCGGCTGTTCAACGAAACCCAGGAAGCGCTGGAGCGGCAGACCGCGACTGCCGACATCCTCAAGGTGATCGCAAGCTCGCCCTCCGACGTGCAACCGGTGTTCGAGGCCATTGTGGCCAACGCCGACCGGCTTATCGGCGGCTTCTCGACCGGGGTGTACCGGTTTGTCGGCGGCATTTGTCACCTTGAGGCATTTACGCCGGTCAACCCGGCTGCCGACGAAATGTTGAAAAATCGGTTCCCGCGCCCCGTGGCCGGCATAAGGCATTTTGAACTGGCGCAGGCCGGCGAGACCGTGGAGATCACCGACACCGAAACCCCGACCGGCGACCTGCCGTTGAGGGAAATAGCGCGGGCGCGCGGCTTTCGAAGCCTGCTGTATTCGCCCCTGATGAGCAAGGGAACGGCGATTGGCGTTATCGTCGTCAGCCGCAGGAACCCCGGCTCGTTTTCAGCGCATCACGTCCAGTTGCTGCAGACCTTCGCCGACCAGGCCGTGATCGCGATCGAGAACGCGCGGCTGTTCAACGAGACCCAGGAGGCGCTGGAGCGGCAGACCGCGACCGCGGACATCCTCAAGGTGATCGCGAGTTCGCCGTCGGATGTGCAGCCGGTGTTCGATGCGATCGCCGAACGCTCGAACCAGCTGGTCAATGGCTTGTCGACTTCGGTGCTCAGTCTGGTGGACGATGCGCTGCACATGGTGGCCTACACAAAGGTCAGTCCGGCCGCCGATGCCGCCCTCAAGGCATACTACCCTCAACCGCTGTCCACATTCGCCTGGGGCGAAACGGTTCGCCGGGGCGAAATCATCCGAATCCCGGACAGCGAAGACGAAGCGGCCACGCCGGCCGCCGTACGAGAGGTAGCGCGGGCGCGTGGCTGGCGCAGCGCAACGCTCGTCCCGCTGCTGCGCGATCGAAAGCCCATCGGCATGATCAGCGTGACGCGGCGCGAGACCGGGCTGTTCTCTGACCATCATCTCCAGCTATTGCAGACCTTCGCCGACCAGGCAGTCATCGCGATCGAGAACACGCGGCTGTTCAACGAGACCCAGGAGGCGCTCGAGCGGCAGACCGCGACCGCCGACATCCTCAAGGTGATCGCGAGCTCGCCGTCGGACGTGCAGCCGGTGTTCGATGCGATCGCGGCCAGCGCCAACCGGCTGATCGGGGGCTTCTCCTGCACCGTCGTCCGCTTTGTCGATGGCACGGCGTATCTGAAGGCGTTCACGCCGACGACGCCGGATGCCGACGAAATCCTGCAAGCGAGCTTCCCGCAACCCGTTGCCGTATTTGCACCGTTCCAGATGGCGCAGGCCGGCGAAGTCACGCAAGTCCCCGATACCGAAGCCATGACGGGCAGGATTCTGGAAATTTCGCGAGCGCGTGGCTTCCGCAGCATGCTGTTCGCCCCCTTGGTGAACAAGGGCGAGGCGATCGGGACGATCGGGGTGACGCGCGTCCATCCCGGCGCCTTCGCCGACCATCACGTCCAGCTGCTGCGGACCTTCGCCGACCAGGCCGTGATCGCCATCGAGAACACGCGCCTGTTCAACGAAACCCAGGAGGCGCTGGAGCGACAGACGGCGACCGCCGACATCCTGCGTGTGATCGCGAGCTCGCCTTCCGACGTGCAGCCCGTCTTCGAGGCCATCGCGGAACGCTCGAATCAGCTGATCGGCGGTCACTCGACGGCGGTCTACCGCTTTGTCGATGAAACGGTTGAGCTGGCCGCGTTCACATCCATCAATCCTGAAGCCGACGCCGTGCTGAAATCGGCGTTTCCGGGACCGATTGCGCAATATCCGAGCTTCGAACTGATACGGGGTGGTCAGACGACCCTGCAAATCTACGACTACGAAGCGACGGCCGGCGTCCGCGACATCGCGCGCGCGAGGGGCTTTCGCAGCGTGCTGCTGACAGAGCTCCGCGGCGACAAGGGCCCGATCGGCCTGATCAGCGTCACGCGCAAAGAGCCGAGCCGCTTTGTCGATCACCACGTGGAGCTGTTGCAGACCTTCGCCGCCCAGGCGGTGATCGCAATCGAGAACACCCGACTGTTCAACGAGGTGCAGGCGAGGACGCACGAGCTCTCCGAAGCGCTCGAGCAGCAGACCGCGACCTCCGAAGTCCTGAGCGTGATCTCGAGTTCGGCCGGCGATCTCGCCCCGGTGTTCGACGCCATGCTCGCCAAGGCCATGCAGCTTTGCAGCGCCAATTTCGGCGTGCTCAACACTTATGACGGCAAGCTGTTCACTACGGCGGCCACCTACGGGCTGCCTCCGGCCTATGAGGAATACCGGCGCAGGCAGCCGCTTGAATATGGCCCGGGCACCGCGCCGGCGCGCCTCCTCCAGGGCGAACCGTTTGTCGAAATCGACGATCTCCCGGAGTTGGAGGCCTATCGCAGCGGCGATGCCAACCGTCGGGCCCTGGTCGACATCGGCGGCGCACGCTGTCTCCTCGCCGTGCCCCTGCTCAGGGACGATCGCGTCGTCGGCAATGTGATGATCTTCCGGCAGGAGAACCGGCCATTCTCGGAGAAGCAGATCGCGCTGCTCCAGCAATTTGCCGCGCAGGCCGTGATCGCCATCGAGAATACGCGGCTGCTCCGCGAGCTGCGCCAGAGCACCGAGGATTTGAGCGAATTGCTGCAGCAGCAGACCGCGGTCGGCGACGTGCTCAAGACCATCAGCCGCTCGACCTTCGACCTGCAGCCGGTGCTCGACACGCTGGTGGCGACGGCGGCGCAGCTGTGCGACGCCGACATGGCGTTCATTCTGCGGCGCGACGGCGACGTCTACCGGGCCGGCGCCGCCGTCGGCTTTGCCACCGAATATATCGAGTTTTTGAAAAGCAATCCGATCGCCCCCAGTCGAGGCACGGTGACGGGCCGCGCCGTGCTGGAGCGCCGCGCCGTGCATATCCTCGATGTCGAAACCGATCCCGAATACACCATGCGGGAATCGACGACTTTGGCCAACCAGCACACCGCGCTCGGCGTGCCGCTGCTGCGCCAGAACGAGCCGATCGGGGTGATCGTCCTTGCGCGCCAGCGCATCGAGCCGTTCACGCAAAAGCAGATCGATCTCGTCACCACGTTTGCCGACCAGGCGGTGATCGCGATCGAGAACGTGCGCCTGTTCGATGAACTGCGCCAGCGCACCGACGACCTCGGCGAGTCCCTGCAGCAACAGACCGCGACGTCCGAAGTGCTGCAGATCATCAGCTCGTCGCCGAGCGACCTTGCGCCTGTGTTCGACAAGATGCTGGAAAACGCGACGCGGGTTTGCGGCGCCGAGTTCGGATCGATGGTGCTGGTGGACGGCGATATGGTGCGGCGGGCAGCACTTCACAATGCGCCGCCGGCGTTCGCGGCGATGCGGACCGACGAAGTCTGGCAGGTTAATCCACTAAGCACGATGGCCGAGGCCATCCGAAGCAAGCAGGTGGTCCAGATCGAAGATGTGCGCGACAGTCCCGCCTACCGCGCGCGCAATCCGATGTCGGTCCAGCTGGTGGAACTTGGCGGCGCGCGGACCATCGTCGTCGTGCCCATGCTGCGGGAGGACGAAGTGATCGGCCTGATCACGGTCTATCGCCAGGAGGTGCGGCCCTTCGGCGACAAGCAGATCGACCTGTTGACCAATTTCGCGAGCCAAGCGGTGATCGCCATCGAGAATGCGCGGCTGCTCCGGGAGCTGCGCCAGCGCACGGACGACCTGTCGGAAGCCCTCACCTACCAGACCGGCAGCGCCAACATCCTCAAGGTCATCGCGTCCTCGCCGACCGACGTCGGACCGGTGCTCAAGGCGATCGTCGAAAGCGCCTGCGAGCTTTGCGAGGCCTATGACGCGGTTGTTCTGTTGAAGGATGGCGACGATCTGCGGTTCTCTGCACATAATGGGCCAATACCCATCAGTTTCTCGACGTGGCCAATCAATCGAAAATGGACGGCAGGGCGCGCGTTCGTCGACAAAAAGCCGGTGCATGTGCACGACCTGCAGGCGGAGCATGAGGAATTTCCGGATGGGCAGGAACTCGCCGCACAGATGGGCCATCGCTCCATTGTAAGCGTTCCGCTGTTGCGCGAGACCGAAAGCATCGGCGCCATCGTGCTTCGTCGCACCGAGGTTCATCCGTTCAGCGACAAGCAGATCGCGTTGCTTCAGACCTTTGCCGATCAGGCGGTGATCGCGATCGGCAATGTCCGGCTGTTCGATGAAGTGCAGCAACGCACCCGCGAGCTGTCAAAATCCCTTGACGACCTGCGCACCGCGCAGGATCGCCTGATCCAGACCGAGAAGCTCGCCTCGCTCGGCCAGCTCACCGCCGGCATCGCCCACGAGATCAAGAACCCGCTTAACTTCGTCAACAATTTTGCCGCGCTCTCGGCCGAATTGACCGACGAACTGAGGGACGCGCTGAGGCCCGCCGCGCTGGACGAGACCATCCGCGCCGAGGTCGACGAGCTCACCGGCACGCTGAAGAACAATCTCGACAAGGTGGTCCAGCACGGCAAGCGCGCCGATTCCATCGTCAAGAGCATGCTGTTGCATTCGCGCGAAGGCTCGGGCGAGCATCGGCCCGCAGATATTAACGCGCTGGTCGACGAAAGCCTCAACCTTGCCTATCACGGCGCGCGCGCGGAAAAGCCGCAGTTCAACGTCACGCTCCAGCGCGACTTCGATCCCAATGCGGGCACCGTGGAAGTGTTTCCGCAGGAAATCACCCGCGTGCTGTTGAACCTGATCTCGAACGGGTTTTACGCCGTGTCCAAGCGCAAGGCGGCCAATGGCGGCGCGGACTTCGAACCGCTGGTGATCGCGACCACCCGGGGCGGCGTCGACCATGTCGAAATCCGCATCCGCGACAACGGCACCGGCATCCCGCCCGAAGTAAAGGAGAAGATGTTCAACCCGTTCTTCACGACCAAGCCGGCCGGCGAAGGTACCGGCCTTGGGCTGTCGATGAGCCACGACATCATCGTGAAGCAGCATGGCGGCACCATCGAGGTCGAAACCGAGCCCGGTGCGTTCACCGAGTTCCGCCTGGTGCTGCCGCGGACCAGTCTGTCCGGCAAAGCGGCGGGCAACTGATGGCGAGGGCGATGCTGACCGAGGCCGACCTGCAAAAGACCGTCGACGAGCTGCGGCGCGAGCTTGCGGCGCGCACGGCCGAGCTAGCAGAGGCGCGCGTTGAGCAGACCGCGACCGCGGACGTGCTCAAGCTCATCAGCCGCTCGGCGTTCGATCTGCAAGCCGTGCTGGACACGCTGACGGAATCGGCGGCGCGGCTCGGCAATGCCGACATGGGATCGATCGCGCGCAGGGACGAGCGCGGCTACTATCACGCCACCGCCTACAGATTTGCCGTCGACTGGGTCAGGGTGACGGATCCCCTCCGGCTGCAGCCCGGCCGGGGCAGCGTGGTCGGGCGCGCGCTGCTCGCGAAAAAAGCTGTCCAGATCATCGATGTCCTTGAGGACCCGGAATACATCTACCCCGACATGCAGCAGGCTGCGGGCTATCGCACGCTGCTCGGCGTTCCATTGATGCGGCAGGGAGATGCGATCGGCGTCCTGTTCCTCGGCCGCAGGACGGTCGAAGCCTTCACCGACAGACAAATCGAGCTGGTTTCAACCTTCGCCGACCAGGCCGTGATCGCGATCGAGAACGCGCGGCTGTTCGACGAGGTGCAGGCCAAGACCCGCGACCTGACCGAGGCCCTCACCTACCAGACCGGCAGCGCCAACATTTTGAACGTGATCGCCTCCTCGCCGACCGACGTGACGCCGGTGCTCAAGGCCATCGTCGAAAGCGCGTGCGAGCTCTGCGAGGCCTATGACGCGGCCGTGGTGCTCAGGGACGGCAACGATCTGCGCTTTAGCGCCCATCACGGGCCGATTCCCATCGGGCTCGAAAAGTGGCCCATCAACCGCCGCTGGACCGCCGGGCGCGCCTTCATCGACCAGAAGCCGGTGCACATCGCCGACCTCCGTGACGAAATCCACGAAGATTTCTCCGACGGTCGCGAGCTTTCGTTGCGGATGGGCCATCGCTCGATCCTCAGCGTGCCGCTGCTGCGCGAGAAGGAGAGCATCGGCGCCATCGTGCTGCGCCGCACCGAGGTGCATCCCTTCAGCGACAAGCAGATCGCGCTGCTGCAGACCTTCGCCGCTCAGGCCGTGATCGCCATCGGCAATGTTCATCTGTTCGACGAGGTGCAGGCGCGCACCAGGGACTTGCAGGAATCGCTGCAGCAGCAGACCGCGACCGCCGAAGTCCTGAAGGTCATCAGCCGTTCCGCCTTCAACCTCCAGACCGTGTTCGATACCCTGGCCGCGTCGGCAACCGAACTCTGCGAAGCCAATACCGGGATCATCTTCCTGCGCGACGGCGATCTGTTCCGCGCCCAGGCGACGGCCGGCGCGCGACCCGAATTCCTTGAATTCCTCAAGGCCCGTCCGCGGCGCCGCGACGACAAGTCGATGGTCCCCCGCGTCGCGCGCGCCGGCGCCGTCGTTCACATTCCCGACGTGGCGCTTGATCCGGACTTTCAGTTTCAGGGGCACGAAGACGCGCTGGGAAGACCGGTTCGCTCCATCCTCGGCGTACCGCTCCTGCGCAACGGCATGGTCGAGGGCGTGTTCGTCGTCTCGCGTCACGAGCCGAAACCGTTCACGCAGCGCCAGATCGAACTCGTCGAAGCTTTTTCCGACCAGGCCGTCATCGCCATCGAGAACGTCCGCCTGTTCGACGAGGTGCAGGCGCGCACCCGGGACCTGCAGGAATCCCTGCAGCAGCAGACCGCAACCGCTGACGTGCTCAAGGTCATCAGCCGCTCGGCCTTCGACCTGCAGACGGTGCTCGACACGCTGGTCGTGTCGGCAACTCGTTTGTGCGAGGCGGATGAGGGAACGATCTTTCAGCCGAGGGACGGCGCTTATCGCCTCGCCGCAATTTGCGGCGTTTCGCCCAAGAGGAGAGAATTTTTCGAGAATTATTCGTTCAGGCCGGGTGAAGAAACCACGACTGGCCGCGTGTTGCTCAAAGGCACAACAATTCACATTGAAGACAGCCAAACGGATCCGAACTACCGATTGTCGGATCCGGAACCGGTGCGCACCAGGCTAGGTGTCCCTTTGCTGCGCGAGGGGGCGCCGATCGGCGTGTTCGTGCTGGCACGCCGCCAAACGCGCCCCTTCAGCGACAAGCAGATCGAACTTGTTCAGACCTTTGCCGACCAGGCGGTGATCGCCATCGAGAACGTCCGCCTGTTCGACGAGGTGCAGGCGCGCACCCGCGAACTCACGCAGTCGCTGCACGATCTGCGCACGGCGCAGGACCGCCTGATCCAGACCGAAAAGCTGGCCTCGCTCGGCCAGCTCACGGCCGGCATTGCGCACGAAATCAAGAACCCGCTCAATTTCGTCAATAACTTCTCGGCGCTTTCAGTCGAGCTCATCGACGAACTCAACGATTTGCTGAAACAGACCGTGCTTTCCGGCAAGATCCGTGCGGAAGTTGATGAATTGACGGGGCTTTTGAAGGACAATCTCGGCAAGGTGGTCCAGCATGGCAAGCGCGCCGACTCGATCGTCAGAAACATGCTGCTGCATTCACGCGAGGGAAGCGGCGAGCACCGGCCCGCCGACATCAACGCGTTGGTGGACGAAAGCCTCAATCTCGCCTATCACGGCGCCCGCGCCGAAAAGCCGCATTTCAATGTCACGCTGCAGCGCAATTTCGATCCCGAGGCCGGCATGATCGAAGCATTTCCGCAGGAAATCACCCGCGTCTTCCTGAACTTGATCTCGAACGGCTTCTACGCCGTGAGCAAGCGCAAGGCGGACTGCGGCGCGGAATATTTCGAACCTGTTATCACAGCGACGACAAAAGGTCGCACCGATCATGTCGAGATATGTATTCGAGATAACGGCACGGGAATTCCGCCGGATGTAAAAGAAAAGATGTTCAATCCGTTTTTCACGACCAAGCCGGCCGGCGAAGGCACCGGGCTCGGGCTGTCCATGAGTTACGACATCATTGTGAAACAACATGGTGGCACGATTGACGTCGATACTCTCCAGGGTGAATTTACCGAGTTCACGATCGTTTTGCCGAGAACAAGCAATTTTTCAAATAAATCCAGAGGTTAGACGTGAGCGTTCTGGTTCTTGTGGTGGATGACGAGCCCGATGTCGAGGCGTTGTTCCGCCAGCAATTCCGCCGCGATCTGCGCGCGCAGCGTTTCGTGATGGATTTTGCCAGTTCGGCCGCCGACGCCCTGGCGTGCATCACCTCCACCATCGGGCAATCGCTGATCCTGATCCTGTCCGACATCAACATGCCCGGGATGACCGGGCTCGAGATGCTGCCCAAGGTCAAGGAGATCCGCCCCGAGGTCCCCGTGATCATGATCACCGCCTATGGCGATCCCGCGACCCGGCGCAAGGCGCTGGAAAGCGGCGCGACGGGATTGCTGACCAAGCCGATCGACTTCTCGCTGCTGCGCGAGGAAATCGACCAGCGGCTCGCGCAGGCGGCGACCTGATCGGTTCCTGAGGCCCGGACTGACCGGTGAATCCTGGCTTGGCACCGGCGGCGGTAATGGCGCCAGCAGCAAGTGCGAGGATTGCGCATGGATATTTCCATCATCCAACGGGTCAAGCTCCAGGCGCAGGTTCTGATTCCTCTGGTGAAGGCCTTGCGGGCGGAGTTGGGTGAGGAACGGGCGAACGCGCTGGTGCGAAGCGCGCTTGGCGCGATCTACCGTCGTTACGGTGAAGAGTTCTGGCGGACGAAGAATGAGGCGAACCTCGGCAAGGCCATGGGCCCTGCACTCGCAACGTTCGCGGCCGATAACGCTGTTGAATACCGGGTGATCGAGCAATCACAGGACGCCTTTGCCTTCGACGTCACGGCATGCCGTTATGCCGAGTTCTACAGAGAATTGGGGGAGCCTGAGCTCGGTTTCCTGCTCGTCTGCAGCACGGACTTCGACATGGCAAAGGGATTCGGAGCCGACGTCGGCTTCACGCGCACGCAAACCATCATGCAAGGTGCAAGTCACTGCGACTTTCGGTACAAGCGATTAGATCGTCGAGTGCGATGATTGCGCTCAACCAACTCCACTAGCCAATAGGCGACGGTCGAGGTACAAATATCCCTATGACGTGGGGTGAGGAAGACCTGGCACTACTCAAAGAACTCTGGGCCTTGGGACAAAGCGCCGCGCAGATCGCAGGCCGTCTCGGGCATAGCCGTAACGCGGTCTGCGCCAAGCTGACCCGTTTGGGGCTGAAGCGCGGTCGCAAGCCGCCCACGGCAAAGCCCAGGATTATGCCGGTGCCAAAGCGAAGGACAACGTCGTTGGCGGCTTGTACGCGTCCTGTGGCAAAGGTGGTGTCTTCGCGCAAGCCAGTTGCGCGGCAAGAGAAGGAACTCAGCAAGCGGCAGCTTTACGCCATGCTGGCTGAAGCGGTCAGCAATACGCGCTAACTGGCTCAGCCACAGCGTTGCCAGGCTGCCCCCGCACCTCGTCGGTCGATCGGTGGTTCAGTTCCGAAGGCGATTGGTTGCCTATGTCGTCAAGCGCCGCCGCGAGCGGCTGATCCAGCCAGCCAGCGGGATGCGGCGCAATACGACGACTGAGAGAAAGCTCATCGCCAGCGTGCCGGCGAAGACGGTCGTGGCTTTCACCACCGCAGTCATCGCAATCCCCAGCAGCGCGTATTGCAGCCAGATCGAAAAAACATAGTGGACCAGGTAGATGCCATAGGTCTTGTCGTTGAACGGGTCGAGCCACGGCAGGCGCCGGTGGGCGAAACGCAGGAACAGCGCCAGCATGAACAAGACACCGGCGGCGCAACACAAGACAAAGCTGACCGCCTGGAGCAATTGCACCGCGAGCGAAGGACCATCGCCCGCCATCGCCAGACCGACCATGCCGAGCCACAGCCCAAACGAGATCAGCGCGGCGCCCCCGGCCAACGCCCAGCGTTTCGCCAGCCATCCGTCCAATGCGAGCAAGCCACGATCGATCCCATAGGCTCCGACGCCGGCGCCGGCGAGAAAGTAGACGAAATAGTGCAACGGCCTGCAGAACTGGAAGGAAAACGGCCCGATCTGGAACCAGTCCCAGGGACCGAACACGAGAGCTGGCGGAACGTAGGCAAGCGCGGAAGCCAACAGGAGCCCGACGACAAACGGCTTCGGGCGGGCAGCCGGCTGGCCGATGGCTCGCCCGAGCAGGTCGCCCGATATGTGACCGAACTTGTATAATCCCGCCGCAATCAGATCGAACACCAGCAACAGCCACAGAAACCACGGCGGGCCGGACGGCCAGAACGGCAAGGCGAGCCAATGCTGCCAGAAGGCTGCCAAACCCGGATCGACCGCGGTCACGCGATAGACCGGATAATACGCGACAGGCATCAGCAAGCCGACGGTCAACGCAAACGGCATACCGATCCGCAAGACGCGTTCACGCAAGAAGCGGCTTCCGCTTCGCGCCAGGCTCGGCCACACAAAAAGCCCGGACAGGAAGAACAGGAGTGAGATGAGGTAGATGTCCTGGAATCCGCAGAACAAGTCGAACCCGAACCAGCGCTCGGGGTCGACGATGGGTATGCTTCGCCATCGGTAGGGAGGATCGTCGAATTTGAACGAGGAAGCCGGCGATGAACCCAGATAGGCCATGACCGCATGCACCGCCACCACGATGACGATGACCACGATCCGCAGATTGTTCAGGGCTAGCACCGGCGTAGACATACGCCATTGGAGCAGATGAAATAGGGTGAAATTCGGAATGGCCCGCACATGATGCCGCTGAAGTTCAGGCTCGCGTACCGAAACCTGTTTCATGACCGGCTCCGATTCATCGCAACGATCATCGGAATCATATTCTCCATCGTGCTGGTAACGGTGCAGATGGGCCTCTATGTCGGTTTCAGGCGGATGGTCACGACCATGATCGATCATTCGCCTGCCGATCTCTGGATCATGCCGGCCGGCACCAAATGCTTCGAGGATCCCTCGCTACTGGATGACCGTCAGCGGTTTCGCGCCCTGGCGGTTGACGGGGTCGCCGAAGCCGCTCCTCTCGTGATCGGCTATGCGCAGTGGCGGTTGCCGGGCGGCACCACCACGCCGGTCTTCATCGTCGGCTCTGAACTGCAGGGATTCGGATTGCGTCCCTGGAGCCTGGTTGAGGGCCGCTTCGACGATTTGTCGATTCCCGGCGCGGTAGCGGTCGACCAGTCCTATTTCGAGCGGCTCGGCGTCGGCGCGGCCGGCGCCAACGCGGAAATTCGCGATCAAAAGGTCCAGGTCGCGGCGGTGACCAAGGGCATCCGCTCGTTCACCACGACGCCTTACGTATTCGCCGGTGTCGATCGCGCGCGATCCTATACCGGGATATTGCCCAATAAGGCCTCCTATTTCCTCGTGCGGGTCTCCCCCGGTTCGGACGTAGGCCTGGTTCGCCGGCAATTGCGGGAAAGTCTTCCCGACGTCGAGATTCTGACAGCGGCGGAGTTTCGCAGCCGCAGCCAAAGCTTCTGGCTGTTCGGGACCGGCGCCGGCGCCGCGCTGTTCGGGGGTGCCCTTCTCGGCTTCATCGTGGGCACCGTTATCGTCGCGCAGACATTATATTCGAGCACGAAGGATCACCTGAGCGAGTTCGCGACGTTGCGCGCCATGGGCTCGTCCGGCGCATACATCTATATGGTCATCATCTGGCAGGCGCTGCTGAATGCGACCATTGGATTTTGCGGTGCTGCAGGCATTGGCGCCATCGTCGTCAAGATGACGGCAAATTCCGCGTTACCCATCGTATTGACGCCCGCGATGTCGTTTGCGCTGTTTCTGTTGACTGTAGTGATGTGCATCGCATCGGCCATTGCTGCCATCGTGCAGGTCATGCGTATCGATCCCGCGACGGTGCTTGCACGATGAGCGAGCCCGTGATCGAGGCCGTTGACGTCGTGAAACTCCTTGGCCACGGAGCGGGCCGGGTGCAAGCCCTTAAAGGCGTGAACCTGTCGCTCAGGGGCGGTGAGTTGGTGCTTCTGATGGGCCCGTCCGGAAGCGGCAAGACGACGTTGCTGTCGATCCTGGGATGCCTGATGACGCCGACCAGCGGGATGGTCCGCCTTCGCGGCCAAGGGGTCGCAAACCTCGATCCCGAGGCCCTCGCGAAGATCAGGCGCGAGCACATCGGATTCATCTTCCAGTCCTACCATCTGTTTCCGACTTTGACCGCCGAAGATAATGTGCGCCTGGCGCTGGATGTGCGCGGGGAGCGATCGCAACGCAAGGCGGCAAGAGACGTGCTGGGCATGGTCGGCCTCGCCCACAAGACAAAAGCCTTTCCCAGCGAACTCAGCGGCGGCGAACAACAGCGCGTCGCAATCGCTCGGGCCATTGTCGGCAAGGCATCGGCCATACTTGCGGACGAACCTACCGGTGCGCTGGATACCCAGAACGGTCAAGCCATCATGACCCTGCTCGCCGACATCGCGAAGGATCAATCACGCGGAGTGCTGGTCGTGACGCACGATCCGCGAATCCTGCCGTTCGCCACTCGCGTCGTGCATATCGAGGATGGCCGCATCGTCAGGGAAGAGACCGGCAGCGAAGCGAAGAAGGTGTCGATGTCATGATCATGCGCAAATTCGAGCAGGCTTTCCTTGCCTCCCTTTGCCTGAGCATTCTTGCCGTTCTGGCAACTGCGCCGCTCATGAAGACGCATGCGCAGGGCTCGGATTCTGCCGCAGACAAGCGCTGGGCGGCGGTGGCTCCAGGCCGCGTCGAGCCGGTGTCCGGCCTCATCAAGATCGCCGGCCCGGTCGTGGGCGTTGTTGACCAGGTGCTGGTCAAGGCCAATGAGACGGTGTTTGCCGGCCAGCCGCTGATCCGTCTTCGCGATCAGGAGGCCCGGGCGCAACTTGCCTCGGCAGCAGCCCAGGTCGCCATGCGCAAGCGCATACGCAACAAGGAGTCCGCGGCATCGGGCGCCGCGGCGCGACGCAAGGCCGAGGACGCGGTGGCAGACGCCGAGACGGCCGTATCGGAGGTCCAGTCCCTGGTTGACAAGTCAGTTGCCGACCGGCGGGCCGGGCGCAGCTCGAATTCGGATGTGGAGGCGGCGCGCTCGGGATTGAAGCGTGCGCAGGAGTACCTGGCGCAGCAGACCGGCGAACTTCGCAGGATCGCCGCCGATGCGCCGCTGCCAACCGTGGCCGAAGGCCAGCTCAATGTCGCGCGGAGCGAATTGTCGGCATCCCGGGCAGCCCTGGAAAAGCTGACACTGCGGGCGCCAATCGACGGCTCCGTGTTGCAGGTCAATGCCAGGCCCGGGGAACTGATCTCTCCTTCGGCGGCGACGCCGCCAGTGCTGCTCGGCGACATCACGGCGCTGCGTGTCCGTGCCGAAGTGGACGAGCGCGACATTGAGAAGATCAAGCCCGGGCAGGCTGTGCTGGTGCGTCCCGCCGCGCTTCGCGGGCGCGAAGTCGCCGGCACGGTCTCCTTCATTGCCCCGCTGGTGGAGGCCGGACGCTATAGCGCGCTGGGGCAGCGCAACATGACGGACGTTGATATCGTGGAGGTGCTGATCGCGCTGAGTGAGCCGGGCGCGCTGGTCGTCGGCATGAAGGTCGACGTCTATTTCCAGCAGGATACCGCCTCGCGATAGCCCGGCGCAGACACTTCGCCATCTGAAGCCCAGCGATGGATCTACCGCGACCGAGCAACGCGTCCGTCTGAATGAGATCGAGGTGTGACCACCTGGACGTCATCACCAAGGCCTGCCGAGCGAAGTGGCGCGAACTGCTCGGCCGTCAACGTCTCCTGCTCGATGAGAAGTTGGACGCCGTCTTCCAGCTCCTTCCGCCTTCTCTCGAGGATCTCGCGCGCGCAGGCATCGCCCGCCTCGATCAATTGCCGAACGGCAAGATCGATCTCCCGGCCCGTCGCCTCGGCGGCACTTGCGATCGCATCCTGCATCGCGGGCATGAAGGCCTGCGGCTTCGGCGCGTAGGTCCTTTGTCCTACGTTCGCATCCATGCCGTATTTGGTCACCATTTCGATCGCGATCTCGGTGGCCCGCTGCAGGTCGTCCGCAGCGCCGGTTGAGACATCGCCATCGAATATCAGGCGTTCGGCGGCACGCCCGCCCATCAAGACCGCGATCCGGTTCTTGAGCTCGCTCACCGTGAGCAGGAATCGATCTTCCGTGGGCCGCTGCATGGTGTAGCCAAGCGCGCCGACACCCCGCGGAATGATGGAGACCTTTTGTACGGGATCGACGCCGGGCAGGCTTGCGGCGACCAGAGCGTGCCCCATCTCGTGATAGGCAGTACGCCTGCGTTCGCCCTTGCTCAGGGTCCTGCTCTTCTTTTCGATACCGGCGACGATCCGCTCGATCGCGGTCGTGAAGTCATCGAAGGTCACTCGGCTGGCATTGCGCCTCGTCGCGGCGATCGCCGCCTCATTGATCAGGTTGGCAAGGTCGGCGCCGGTGAAGCCGGCCGTAAGGCCCGCGACCTTTTCAAGGTCCACATCGGGACCGGTCGTGATCTTCTGAATGTGAACCTTGAGGATGGCCAGCCGTCCCGATTTGTCGGGACGGTCGACCAGCACTTGCCGGTCAAAGCGGCCGGCACGAAGCAAGGCAGGGTCCAGAATCTCCGGCCGATTGGTGGCGGCCAGAAGAATAACGCCGGCGCGCGGATCAAATCCGTCCAACTCGGCCAGAAGCTGGTTAAGGGTCTGCTCCTTCTCATCATAGCCGCCGAACGCATTGGCTACCCTGCTACGGCCGAGAGCATCGAGTTCGTCGATGAAGATGATGCAAGGCGCCGCCTTTCTCGCCTGCTCGAACAAATCCCGGACCCGCGCCGCGCCGACGCCGACAAACATCTCGACAAATTCCGATCCCGATATCGAAAAGAAGGAAACGCCCGCTTCGCCGGCGACTGCCCGCGCCAGCAACGTCTTGCCGGTTCCCGGCGGTCCGACCAGCAGGATCCCCTTCGGGACATGGGCGCCCAATCGGCCGTAACTCTTGGGATCTTTCAGGAACGATACGACCTCCTGCAATTCGAACTTGGCTTCGTCGACCCCGGCGACATCCGCAAAGGTGACCTTCGTATCCTTTTCGACATAGACCTTGGCGCGGGATTTTCCGATCGACATCAAGCCGCCCAGGCCCTGGCGATTGCCGAGGCGGCCGGCCATGAAATACCAGAAGCCGTAGATAAGCACCAAAGGCAGCACCCATGCGAGAAGACTGCCCAGGAAGCCCTCCGACGCCGTTCCGGTTACCGCGACGCCCTTGGACTCGAGCTTTTCCGCCAACGCCATGTCCACGCGCGTCGTGACAAAAGCCGATTTTCCGCTGGGAAGCTTGTCCTTCAGCTTGCCTTCGATCGTGTCCTTGCCAACGATGACATCGGACACGGCACCCTGCCCCACCAGCTCCTCGAACTTGCTATAAGGGATTGTCTCGACGGAGTTGTGGGCGGCCAGAAGCCACTGTGCAAACAGCAAACCCATCCCGGCGAGGGCGAGGCCCACCATTAAGGGCGCCTGCTTCCGTATCGACGGCTCGTCGTCCATCTGCATTTCCCTGCTATCGACAATGCTGCCATCTAAGCCGTTGGGCACCCGCCAGGATTGCTCCGGATCAAGCGCCGGTACGTTTCGCTCCGGAAGCTGCCATGAACAAGTTTCCCGGAAATCGGGCGCAAATCGTTTGAACTCACGTCAACATCCGTCCGCCCGAACTCGGCTCGCTGCCTGCGTGGGTGACCTGCCCTCCGCCCGACCAGTCCGCGAGCAGACCGGGAAGGAGCTGCCGTCATGAGCCAAGTCTTGAAGACCTTGCGCGTTCACGCCGCCGAAGGTCGCCACGCGATCATGCCTTCGGTGCGCGCTCGCACCTGCGGCGAGGCGAGACAGGTCGCAACCGCCTCGTAGCCGGGCGCGCCGGGATACGGCACGACGCGCCTCGGCGAGCTGTGATTGGCGGGGCAAAGGATAATCGCCTCGTCAGGACCCACGGAAGACAGGTCCAAAATCGCGGTTGACCGCGTCAGCACGAAGAGCGGGCGTCGGCCGCGCCCGCCAAGCTGGCGCAGGTAGACGCTCACGGCTTCCTGCGTGGCTTCATCCAGGCCTTGTTCCACCATGTCGACCAGCAGGATGGCCGGGCCTTCGCATTCGAGGCCTGCGATCAGCGCGACAAGGGCATCCGACACCGCGGCTCCTTCATCGACCAGCCAGGTCAGGGTCTGATCAACCCGCGATTTGAGGGCGGAGTCGGCATCGAGCCGGGCCCGAGCCGCGGCGCCGCCATCCGCCAGGCGCTCCAGATCGAGGAAGGCGGCATTGGGCAGCGTCTCCGCCAAACGCAGAGCCAGCCGGGTTTTGCCGCTGCCCAGCGGGCCGATGATGTAATTCAGCGGTTGAATATCGAGCTCGAATGGTTCGCCGCCCCACGGCCAGGGAAGTTCAATAGAAGGAAGCTCAAGGGTGACATTGGGCCCGGCGGTCGCCTTCAGTAGGCGCGCCACCTCTCCGCTCGCCGGCGCTTCGCCGCGAGCGAGACCGGCCTGAAGTCCCCTGACTTTCTCAACCGCTTTGCCAAGCTCGTGGATTCGATCTTGGAGTGTCGCCTGGTGCGCGGCGAGCGCCGTTTGCAGAGCCTCGCGCTCGCCGCCCAGCGCCTGCGCGACCTGTGCGAGGCTAAGACCAAGCGCGCGAAGGGCCACGACCTCGGCGGCCCGCGCCATCTGATCGGGACCGTAGGCTCGCCATCCGGCCGCGGTGCGGCTTGGAGCGACCAGGCCGCGCTGCTCGTAGAGTCGCAGCGCCTTGGCGGAGACGCCGAGCCGCCTGGCCGCTTCGGACGGGCTGAGATATCGGACGGAAGAGCTCACGACACACCTCGCAATTCGCTGATCGCCAAACCTTATCGAGGCGGCCGCAGGGGACAGGTCAAGAGGTCGATCGCGTTTGAATACGCAAAAGCGTCCAGACCTTTTGACCAGGCCGGTCGACTTTTCCCTGCTGCGTGAGGAAATCAACTCGCAGCCGGCAAGCCAGGCGCGTCTGTCCGATTTCGGGCCCAGACAGGACTCGGGATGGCGTGAATTGGACTTCCATTTCGGAAGTCATGTAGCCGATGCGCGCAACTGCCGCTATTTTTCTGGCTCGAAATTCTGATTGGTGAATGGAGATTCGGTTGGACGTTGAATTCGTATAAAGGGCTTGTTCGCACCCGCGTGGCAGCTGTTGCAGCCGCTGGTAAGCTCGTCGAAGGCGACCACAAATTTAGCGCTGCTCTTTGCTCTAATCGCTTTTTCAAGTTTCTCTATCCGTGGATCGATGATGGTCTTGATCATCTCAGCGACCGGAACGCCGTCAAAGGTTGGATGCAGCCTTGCGGCGTCCTCCAAGCCTTCCTTGATCTCGTCAATCTCATAGGCAGCGAGGTCCCAGTTATTTTGTTTACCGGCAAACCATAGCTTCGCGTGGCGAAGTTGCGTCGCGGTCATAAACTCGCCAAGGCCTGGTTCGTAGGATTCTCTTGCTGGCTGCGCGGCTGCGAACATTACCGCAGCACTAAAGGCGACGATGGCAGTAACTACCCGCTTCATTCGTCGTCCTCCGGAAGGATGTTAATCAACGCACTCCCTCGCTGCCCCTCAGTGCCTCACTTGCGGACACTAAGAATTTCCGGTTATCGGGGAAGACTGGAAGTGACCCCCATCTCGGACATTTGGACGCAGCGACCGGGCCGATTGTTTACCTTTCTCACTCGCCGTCCCGTCTTGAAGTGCTAGACTTCGATACCGACGAGGCGTTTTCCATTGGGGGCCCAATGAGACGGCGCGAGTTCATCACGCTTCTCGGCGGCGCGGCGGCTGCATGGCCGCTCGCGGCGCGCGCGCAGAAGGATGGGGTGCGGCTAGTCGGAATGCTCTGGCCCGGCCAGGAACAGGACCCCCGCATTCTGAAGTTGCGGGCGGCGTTTCTGGATCGCCTGCGTGAGCTGGGCTACATCGACGGCAAGACCATTCAAATACACTGGCGTTACGCCGGGGGCGTATTGGATCGCCTGCCGGGACTTGCGCGCGAACCGGTGGCGCTCAAGGTGGACGTGATCGTCGCGATGGCCGTTGCCGCCAGCACGGCGGCGCACGAGGCCACGGCCAAGATCCCCATTGTCATGGTCCATGCCGGCAATCCCATCGGGGCTGGATTAATCAAGAGCCTGTCCCAGCCGGGTGGCAACGTCACTGGCACGACTTCCATGTTGCAAGACCTTGGTGGCAAGCAGATCGAACTGCTGCATCAGGTGGTGCCGTCGGCGCGCCGCATCGCATTCCTGTCGAACCCTAGCAATGCCGGAACTCCGCCGTGGTTGCGAAGCGCTGCCGATGCCGCCCAGTTGCTCGGGCTTGAGTTGGTGAGGGTTGATGTTGTCGCGCGGCAAGACTTCGGACCGGCATTCGCCCGCATCGAGCAATCGCAGGCAGAAGCGCTGCTGGTTGGGGGCGATCCCCTGATCTTCGATAACCGAGAGGCCGTGATTGTCTTTGCGGCGCGACGGCGGTTGCCGGCGCTGTACACGTTAGCGGGCTTTGTGCTGGATGGCGGCCTGATCTCCTACAGCATCAATTTCAATGTGCACTTCCTCCGCGCAGCCGACTACGTCGACAAGATCCTGAAGGGCGCCAGTCCCGCGGTGCTGCCGGTCGAGCAGCCGGTCGGATTCCAGATGCTGGTGAACTTGAAAACCGCCCGCGCGCTCAATCTGGAATTGCCGCCGAGCCTTCTTGCGGTCGCCGACGAGGTGATCGAATAGGGATGACGTTTGCTGCGGTGCATGAGTTCCGGCACTTGGGGGACTTGTCGTGCGCGCTTCAAATGTCCGCCCTCGAGGGTGAAGCAGACGCTGCCCTGCCAGAAACCATTCCGTATTTACGCCGTCGGGCATCGCGAGGCCCAATGTGCGCCGATGCCATCCGGAGCAAAAAGTCTTGCGAAGCAATAATTTCCGACGAAGTGATTTGCCCGACGTGGCTGGGCAAGTATTCAGAACGGCAGTCAACCTGTAGAAAGTCATTCTCTGCGTTGCTCACACGAGCACAGCAATAGAAATTTTCTACGTGCCATAGCGTCGGACTGCGAATGGATTTCTCGCGCGTCGAGAGCCGATCGAGTTCTTGCCCAGCCTCGACGGGCTGCCGCGCAAAAACCTGTCCAGCCCCCTCCGAAAAAATATTTCTATTTCTTTTTTTCCGAAATCATGCTAGCACCGCGCCATCCTGCTCCGGCAAGAGGGGCGCTTCGGCCGATCGTCACGAAACGCGGGGCGGGATGCGATGGACGCGGCAGCACGCAAGACGACGCGCGCAGCTCGCGTGCGGCAAAAACGTGTGGTCCTGATCCCCCGACGCTGGCCCGACGCTGGGATCAAGCGCGTGGACTCTTTTCACGCGCGACGGTGGCTATCAAGCCTGGACACCGGGGAGAGCACGTCATAAGCCGTCAACCATTGCGCAGGGAATGCCGGTTGATCCGGCTGAACCTGTGGTGACTGCCGCCTGCGTTTTTTGTTGCAGGCGGGCCATGGGTGAGGCCTTCACCCGGCATTCCCTGCTCCCTCTCGATTTCGGAGGGACAACGACGATGCATCACTCGGGCAAATCCTGCCGCGGGAACGCGGAACCATGTCTCCCGTCATTGCGAGCGACGTTGTTTGAAATGGAACAGAATCGTAGGGTGGGCAAAGGCGCTCTTGCGCCGTGCCCACCATCAAGCAATCCGCTGGGGAGGGGGTGGGCACGGCTTCGCTTTGCCCACCCTCATATGGGGATTTGCGAGTCAAGACCTTTGGTAGGTCCGGGGTAGGTTTGGCATGGTGCGAGGGCGGCGCGCGCAGCCATGCGAAGCGAAGCGCGCCGACCGTGTTCCGGGCGAGGACTGGCTTCCGAAGACTGCTGCAGCTTCTCACTGCATCACCTCATATCCGGTCGGATGGTTGATCCGTACCCACATTCCGCATGCTTGCGGCGAGGAAGCCATGAGGATGAGACCCATCTACGAAACGGCTGTTTTGTTTCGGCCCATGGGTGGCACGGTCATCATCCATCCCGCACTGGCCGCGGCGAGGCCGCGAGCTGCCGGCGCGTCAGTTGTTACGTTGTCATGCTTTCATCACGGCGCCCTCCGGAACGAGGCCAGTGGTGAGATAGCGCCACAGCGCCACGATCAGCTTGCGGGCCAAGGCGATGATGGCGATGCGCCTGGCCCGCTTGCCGGCGTTGGCGGTGCGTGCGGCGAACCACTGGCTGAGCTTGCTGTCCGGCTGATGGCGCCGCCACAGCCAGGCCAGTTCGACCGCCTTGAGGCGGGCGCGCGGATTGCCTGCCTTGCTGATGCCCTGCTCACGATCAATTCCGCCGCTTTGCCATGGACTGGGGGTCAACCCGCAATAGCTGGCGACCTCGCGCCGATTGCGGAAGTCCTTGTAGAGCACCTCGTTGGTCAGCGTCGCGGCGAATACCGGACCGAGCGCCTTGAGCCGCAGCAACAGATCCCGGCGTTCGGTCATTTGTGCCGGAACGCAAGCCGCTGAAGTGGCGGAAGCCTGCTCCAGCGTCGCGAGCTGTTCGCGCACCAGCATCAGCCGCGCGTGTTCGCGTTTGACTTCGGCCAGAAGATGCGGCGGCATCGGATGGCCTTGCCGGTCGCGCTGCCGCTCCAGCCAGCCCAGCCAGTCAGTTCGCCGCGGGTTCCCCACCGCCATTCCGACCAGCCGCAGCAGCGCCTTGATCCGGTTGGTATGCCCAGTCTGCTCCTTGACCAGCCGATCGCGTTCCCGGCTGGCGCGCCGGGCGTCCTCCTGCTCCACGCTCGGCACCCGAACGATCCGAACCACCCGCGGCTCGCCGCGCAGATAGGCCATCAACGTGCGCAGCAGCAGCTCGCCATCGATCCGATCTGTCTTGGCCCGCCGCGACCGCTGCTCCACCGCAATGCTCGCGGGATCGAATACGAAGTTGGTGATCCCCGCCGCCGTCAGCAGCCGATGCAGCCAGAAGCCGTCATAGCCGGCTTCGTAACAACTCACGACCGTTGGTGCCGCCCCCAGCTTGCCGGCCGCGCGCGCCTGGAGGCGCTCGATCAATGCCAACAGCCCGGCATGATCGCCGCCCTCGAGCTTATAACGTGAAATCCGGTCCCGGTCCGGGCTGTGCAGCGTCACCAGCCAGGTCTTCTGACTCAGTTCGACTGCAATGAAAATCGTGCCACAATGGCCGGTGGTGGGCGTGACTACAGTCAATGCTTGCATCTGACTCTCCGATGGTTCGAGTGTGGAAACCCAAACCTACCGGAAAGGCCACGCTCACCACCCCATGGAATCTACGCAACTACGCAACTTAGGCGTGGCGCCCTACTCCGCCATCTCGACCTGCCGTGAGGACGGGCCGGCGAGCGGCCGTTCCTCCATGACGATCATGCAAAGCAACGCGCAGGTCATCAGCGCGGCCGCAGCACCGAAGACATAGCGGAACGCCGCGATCATGTCGGCGACGGGAATCGAGCTCACCGGACCGCGATGCTCGCCGGTGAGCGAGATGTCGGCACCCAGCGCCATCAGCAGGATGGCGCTCATGGCTGCCACGGTGAACGACGACGCGAGCGCGCGGAAGAAGTTCATCGCGCCCGTGACGGTGCCGACCTGGGGCCGCGCCACCGCGTTCTGGATCGAGACCACGGTGATCGGGAATGTGGTTCCGAGCCCGAGTGAAAAGACCGACAGCAGCAGCAGCATGCCCCAGAGCGGCAAGGTGATAAGCGCGAGCGCAGCGCCGGAGATCGCGGCGATGAGGTCTCCAATGATCGCCACGCGCTTGTAGTGCCTGGCGCGCGCCATGGTGCGGCCGGCGATCGCCGCCCCAACGGTCGAAATGGCGGCAAGCGGGATCAGCGCCAGTCCCGCCTCGCTTGCGGTCAAATGATAGACAACCTCGTAATAGAGCGGCAGCTGAACCGTTAGCCCTGTCATTGCGCCGAGCGCACAGCTCCCGGCCAGGATGGCGAAAGGCACGACGCTGCCGCTCAGCAACCGCAGCGGAAGGAACGGTTCGTCCGCACGTCCGGCATGCCAGACGAAACTGACCGCGAGCGCGAACGAGGCGCCGATCATCGCGAGGATGACGGGCGACAGCCAGAGATAGCGATTGCCGCCCCAGGTCAGCACCAGCATGAACACGACGGCGGAGGCCATCAAAAGGATGCCGCCGAGCCAGTCGACCTCGCGGCGGCGGTGATATACCGGGATCTTGCCCATCTTCGGCAACAGCACCGCAAGCGCGGCGAGCGCCAGCGGCACGTTGATCCAGAAGATCATCGCCCAATGCAGATGTTCGGCGAATACGCCGCCGAGCACCGGACCGCCGATGCCGGCGGCGACCCAGACGCCGCTGAAATAGGCCTGGTACTGGCCGCGCTCGCGCGGGCTGACCACGTCGGAGATGATGGTCTGCACGATCGGCAGGATGCCGCCGCCGCCCAGGCCCTGCAGGCCGCGCCCGAGGATCAGCACGGGCATGATGGGCGCCACCGCGCAGAGCACCGATCCCGCAATGAACAGGCTCAACGCCGCGATGATCATCGCGCGCCTTCCATAGATGTCGCTGAGCGTGCCGAACAACGGCGCGACCGCGGTCGAAGCCAGGAGATAAGCGGTGATGACCCAGGACAGGCTGGAGACGTCCTGGAATTGCCGACCGATGGTCGGCAGCGCGGTCGCGACGATGGTCTGGTCGAGCGCCGCCAGGAACATCGCCAGCATCAGGCTCATGAGGATGGCGCGGACCTCGTCAGGGGTCAGCGGCGCGCGCGGCGCAATCGGCGGCGCGTCGGAAATCGCGATCACCTGGGTCGGCAGTTCCGAAAGCTCGGCTTCGATGTCTTCGGCCAAAGTGTGGGGCCCGGCAGGATGACGGCTCTGCCGTTCGAACTTGTTCATGAGAAAATATTTATCCGTGGCGCCGCCCTGGCAGCGCAGATTCCCTGGGTGGGCTGAATTTAGGCAGCAAATGCACCTTCAGACAGCACCGCCAGCGCATGGGAGCATCCCGCGGCGCAACCATCCCGATGTCGTGATGGCGGCACGGACGAATTCAGGCCTTTGAGCTTCAAGCTTTGGGCCGCTTCTTCAGCCGCGCCTGCTTCGGCAGCAGCACCGGCCAGCGCACGATGTGGTCCTCGAGATCGGCGTCAGCGATCTCGTCCTCGGTTCCCTGCACCCGGCCGCGCACGGAAACGCCCGCTTCATGGACGGTGTTTGGATCGCCCGAGATCAGGGGATGCCACCAATAGAGGTCGCGCCCCTCGGCCACCAGCCGGTAGCCGCAGCTCGGCGGCAGCCAGTTGAGGGTGCGGACGTTCTCGGGCGTCAGCCGGACGCAGTCGGGAACCTTGTCGGAGCGATTCGGATAGTCCTTGCAGGCGCACAGGCCGGCATCGAGCAGCTTGCAGGAGATGTGGGTGAAATAGATCGCCCCGGTATCCTCGTCCTCCAGCTTTTCCAGGCAGCAGCGCGCGCAGCCGTCGCACAGGCTTTCCCATTCGGCGTTGGACATTTCCTCCAACGTCTTGGTTTTCCAGAAAAATCCCTCTTGGGGTGAGGGCGTTTTGGGCGGCGCGGTCATAAATCCCTGTGGTTCCGGAGGGGCTTGACGGAAAGCCCTTCTAAGAGGTGTGCCGGGCGCGGTGCAAGTGGGCGCAGATAGGGACTTTTTCGGTGCCGCCCTGTTCATCCTGGCAATCAAAAGTCGCGGCGGGACCATTGGTTTATGCCCCCTGCTCGGCTAGAACAAACGCCGAGTCCCCGAGGAGCGCAACAGGCGCCTTGGGTTTGCCGCAACATCAGCGCAAGACGTCTCGACGGCGCCCCGGCCGGGTGCTCGAACGCCTTCGAACCGACGAAGAGTCCCAGTGGCGCGCCAGATCATCCCAGACCGGTGGAAGACCAGGATTCGGCATTTCTTCCTGGATCTCGACGCCCGCATCGACTCCAGCCTGTTCTCCTCGGGCAAGGGCGCGCGCGAGCTCTTTGAACGCTACTCGACCTTCATGGACCGCTTCTATGTCGGCCGCTGGAAGCGCTGGGTCTTCATCGAGCCGCTGTCGGAAGCCGCGACCATCGGGCTCGGCGGCCTGATCCTCCTGCTTGCGCTGGCCGTGCCGGCGTTCCGCGAAACCGCGGACGAGGATTGGCTGAAGAAGTCCGACCTCGCGGTGAGCTTCCTCGACCGCTACGGCAATCCGATCGGCAGCCGCGGCATCAAGCACAACGATTCGATCCCGCTGGAAGACTTTCCGGACAATCTGATCAAGGCGACGCTCGCGACCGAAGACCGCCGCTTCTATGATCATTTCGGCATCGACATCGCCGGCACCGCGCGCGCTCTGGTCACCAACGCCCAGGCCGGCGGCGTGCGCCAGGGCGGTTCGTCGATCACCCAGCAGCTCGCCAAGAACCTGTTCCTCTCCAACGAGCGCACCATCGAGCGCAAGGTCAACGAAGCCTTCCTTGCGATCTGGCTGGAAACGCGGCTCACCAAGAACGAGATCCTGAAGCTCTATCTCGACCGCGCCTATATGGGCGGCGGCACTTTCGGCGTCGACGGCGCGGCGCATTTCTACTTCAACAAGTCGGTGCGCGACATCAATCTTGCGGAAGCTGCGATGCTCGCCGGCCTGTTCAAGGCGCCGACCAAGTTCGCCCCGCACATCAACCTTCCCGCGGCGCGCGCCCGCGCCAATGTCGTGCTCGACAACCTCGTCGATGCCGGCTTCATGACCGAGGGCCAGGTGTTCGGCGCCCGCCGCAATCCGGCGTTTGCGGTCGACCGCCGCGACGAAAGCTCGCCGAACTACTTCCTCGACTATGCCTTCGACGAGATGCGCAAGCTCGTCGACACCTTCCCGAAATCCTATACCGAGCGCGTGTTCGTGGTGCGCACCTCGATCGACATGAACGTGCAGCACACCGCCGATGAGGCGATCGAGAACCAGCTCCGCCAGTTCGGCCGCGATTATCACGCAACCCAAGCCGCGACCGTGGTTGCCGATCTCGACGGCGGCATCCGCGCCATGGTCGGCGGCCGCGACTACGGCGCGAGCCAGTTCAACCGCGCCACCGACGCCTATCGCCAGCCCGGCTCGTCGTTCAAACCCTATGTCTACACCACCGCGCTGCTCAATGGCTTCACACCGAACTCGATCGTGGAGGACGGCCCGGTCTGCATTGGCAATTGGTGCCCGCAGAACTACGGCCACTCCTATTCCGGCCGGGTGACTCTGACGCAGGCCATCACCCGCTCGATCAATGTCGTTCCCGTCAAGCTGTCGATTGCGATCGGCGGCAACCCGAAGAACGTCTGGGATTCGGCGAAGAAGGGTCGCGCGAAAATCGTCGAAACGGCACGCAAGTTCGGCATCAAGGCGCCGCTGCCGGACACGCCGTCGCTGCCGATCGGCGCCGACGAAGTCACCGTCATCGAGCACGCGGTGGCCTATGCGACCTTCCCGAACAGGGGCAAAGCGGTCACTCCTCATGCAGTGCTGGAAGTGCGCACCGGCGCCGGCGACCTGGTCTGGCGCTGGGACCGCGACGGACCGAAGCCGCGTCAGGCCATTCCGGCGAATATTGCCGCCGACATGGCGGGCATGATGAGCCATGTGGTGAGCGAAGGCACCGCGCGGCGCGCGGCGCTCGACGGCATTCCGACCGCCGGCAAGACCGGCACCACCAATTCCTATCGCGACGCCTGGTTCGTCGGCTACACTGGCAACTTCACCTGCGCGGTATGGTACGGCAATGACGACTACTCGCCGACCAACCGCATGACCGGCGGCTCGTTGCCGGCGCAGACCTGGCACGACATCATGACGGTGGCGCATCAGGGCATCGAGGTCCGCGAGCTCGCGGGCGTCGGCATGGGCGTGAAGCTGCCGCAGCAGCCGGTCCAGCAGACCATTGCCGCCAACGGCGCCGTCGTTCCGCCCAAAATACTCGAGATCAAGCCGGGACCGCCGCCGGTGCTGACCAAGCGCGGCGCGGACATCCTGGTCCAGGTCGAGAAGATGCTGGATGATGCGGCCAGGACCGCCGACAAGACGACGTCGACGACCGAGCCGCCGAAGCCGGGCAAGCCGGTGTCCTCAAGCGCGCTTGCTTTCCCCGACAGCCTTGCGGCGGCGACGCCGAGCGACGCGGCCGCGCCGCGCAAGAACTGACCGTGAGATTGTTGCTCGTAGCTATTGTTGCGTTGGGGCTGGCCGCGGCCGTTGGCCTCGGCTCGACCTGGATGGCGACCACGCGCGGCACCGAACTGGGCACGCTGACCATCGGCGCATGGACCGCCCGCCCCCGTACCGGCACCGTCGATATCGACCCCTATTCGCGGGCCACCATCACGCGCAACGGCGAATTGCCGATCGGCACCGGCGACGGCATCGCCTTCACCGCAAGCGCCGACGACAGGAAGAAGCCCCTCGACGGCCGCTGTGACGTCGTCGTCTCCGGCGTCACGCCGCCGGCGCGGTTCTGGACGCTGACGCTCTACGACAACAAGGGCCGCCTCGTCGCCAATTCGCTGCAGCGCTACGGCTTCACCAGCCAGGAGATCGTGCGCGGCGCCGACGGCGGCTTCGAAATCCGCATCGCCTCGCGCTCGCGCTCGGGCAACTGGCTGCCGACCGGCGGCATCGAGCGCTATGCGCTGATGCTCCGCCTCTACGACACGCCGGTTGGCGTTGCCACGCGGACCCAGCGCGACGCCCCGATGCCCCAAATCGCCACAGTGGGGTGCCCGTGATCCGCCTCGTGTTCACCATCATCGCAGGCGTGCTGCTCGGCGGCGTGGTGCATCTCGTCAGCGTGCTGGCGCTGCCGAAGATCGCGACCCAGGACGCCTATTCGCGCCTGACGCCGATGACCAAGCTCAACGCGGTGACGCAGCTGCCGGCCGCCGAGCCCGGCAACAACGTCATGCCCTATCTCGACCCGGCCTTCGCGGTCGCGATCTGCCGCTATGATCTCTCGACCGGCCCGATCAAGCTGACCGTCCCCGTCAGCCAGGCCTATACTTCGGTGTCGTTCTATACCCGCAACGAGCTCGCCTACTACGCGATCAACGATCGCTCCGCCGGCAAGAAGGTGATCGAGCTCAACCTGATGACCGAGGCACAACACGAGGATTTGCCCGAGGACGAGGAAATCACCTCGGCCGACCGGCTGATCATCGACTCCCCTTCCGTCACAGGCCTGATCGTGCTGAAGGCGCTGGCGCCGGAGCCCGGCCTGATGCCGCAGGCCCAGGCTTCACTCGCCGCCTCGAGCTGCCAGATACAGCTCGATCAGCCGCCGGCCAAGCAGGCCGAAGCGCCAACCCCAGCTCCAGCCCCGCGTGGCAGGCGCTAACCCTTGGTCGTGACCGGACGCTCGATCACGGGCCGCGCCGCAACCGGCGGGTTGGCGGTCTGCGCGGCGAGCTCGCCGATCAGGCGATCGGCGTCGGCGGCGATGGTGTCGGGCGCCTGCAGCACGAGGCGCTCCAGCGCCCAGCGATAGGACGCCACACGCTGCTCCAGGCATTGCTGCACCCATTGCACGATCAGCGAATTCTCCTGCATCCGCGCCACCGCGTCGGCACTCTCACGCGGCGACAATTCGGTCATGCGGGCCATGCTGGCGTGACGGCGGCGATCGAGGTCGAGCACCTTGATGGCGCTGGCATAGAACAGCTCGAAGCGGGTGGTATCGTCGCGCACGTCCTCGATCAGCTGCGCATAGCGCGAGGAATGCGAGCGATGCGGCTCGTCGATCAGCGCGCGGCCGTAAGCCGTGCGGTCGAACACCGGCGCCTGCCGCCAGGGCGAGGCGATCGGCGTGTAGTCGCCCCACACGCTCTTCCATGCGGGCCGTGAATGCGGCGGCTCGATCAGGGGATAGGCAAGATCGCGAAACTGGCGCTCGTTGTCGGTGAGCTGGAATTGGGAGGGACGCAGGCCGACGCTCGAGGTGGCCTCAAGGCCGATCCACCGATGCATGTCGTCGTTGCGCATATCTTCGCGGGTGCGGCCGAAATCACCGCCGCTGCACGCCCCGAGCAGGCCGCCAACAAGCAGCAGCAGGACCGGCGCAAAATACCGGATCGGAAATCTCGTCTCCGGCATGACGCGATGTCCTTGTGTTTCAGCGACGACGACGACCCGGAGCCGTGCCCTCTTCGGGCCCGCGGCCCCCGCTGGTTCCGTCGTTGTCGCGCTCGATGCGAATGACCGGCAGGATCAGAACAGTGGCCTTGCCGGCATGCGAAGCGCCATCGAAGGTTGAGCCCAGCCGCCGCGAAGCCGCATCCGCCGGAAATTCAATGATGGTCCCCATGCCCATTCTCTCTGGTCGTCGCGGCGACCGATTTGTCCCGCGACACCTCAATTAAGATCAGCACGTGGTTAACGGGGTCTTAATCGAAGCCGGCGATGCCGCTTTGACGCCGCAATTACGTCTTGCGTGGCAACCCGGTCACCCGTGTTTTTGCTGGTTTTCTTCACAAATTGTTTTCCTTAACGAGCCATTAAAGCAATCCGGCATAGGCTCTCGTCGAGATTTCGATGGCGTCGCGTATCTGACATGACCACACCTCCGCTGTTTCCGGGCTTCGATGGCTTGATGACGCTCTCCCGTCGCGAGGGCGTCGATATCAGACCTACTCTGTTGCGCGTGCTGACCGACCTCTATGTGCAGGCGAGCAAGCATTCCGCCGACGAGGCCCGTCAGTTCGTCGAGCTCACCTCGCGCCTGATCGATGAGGTCGATGATGCCACGCGTGCCGCCGTGCGCGCGCGGCTCGCGATCTATCCGGCGACCCCGGTCGAGATCATGCGCAAGCTCGGTCTGAAGCCGGCGCAGGCCGATCAGGTGGTTCCGCTCGCCGCCGAAATCCCCTCGCCTGCACCCGAACCTCTGCCGGCGCCGACGCGGCCTTTGACCGAAGCGCAGATGCGGATGAGTTCGCATCTCGCGATGCAGCCGCAGGACGCCGCCCAAGTCTGCGACATATTCTTCCGCGCCAGCGCCAGCGAGCGCGCCTCGATCCTGCACAGCCTTGCCGAAACACCGCTGAAGGCGTCGCCGCGCATTCCGCAAGGACGCGCCGCGCGCGCCATCGAAGCGCTGCAGATGGCGGCCTGGGTCGCCGACGTCGAGAGCTTCACGCTGGAAGTCGGCGAAACCTTGATCCTGCCGGCGCGCGTCGCGGTGCAGGTGGTGAATGATGCGAACGGCGAGCCGCTGGCCTGCGCCATGAAGGCGTTGGGGATGCCGGGCCCCACCTTCGAGCACGTGCTGTTGTTTCTCAAGTCCGAGATCGGCTCGTCGGTGAACACCGTCTACCGGCTGTCGCGTCTGTATGACCGTCTCAGCGAACGCTCCGCGCTGGTGATGCTCGCCGCCTGGCGCGGCTCGACGATGGCGGTGACGCGCGCGAAATATCGCCCCACGCTGCACGACGACGAACGGCAGCGTCCACGCAGCGCGCCGGCGCGTCCGACCGTGCAGCCCGGTACCGCGCCCACCGTGCGCGCAAGCACCAGCGGCTCCGGACGCTAATCAGGCTTTCGCCAGATCGAGAAAGTGCCGCCCTTCCTTGTCCTCGGTCTCGACGATCCAGGCGTCGGGATCGAAGCGGATTTCCTTGGCGAGGCGCTCTTCCACCGACGGCTCCGGAATCGGAGCCGGCGAGACCGGCGTGAACAGCCGCTCCAGCGGCCGGCTGTCGTCATAGACCGTCTGCGGCGCCGGCACATACAGCATCGCGCTGCCGTCCATGGTCGCAACCTTGACAAAGACTGCGCCCGCCTCTTCCGCGCCGCGCCGCCGCACCGCGCCGAACACGCCCGCGGTCTGACAGCGGCGCAGATAGGCCGCGACCCAGATACTGGATTTCAATCGCATGAACGAGACGATAGGACAGCGTTCGAGCCGACGCCAGTCACGTCAATCGATCGGATGGCCGATCATCGCGGTGAGTTCGCGCACCAGGCGGTCGGATACCTGGCCCGTCACCGGCAGCTTGCGATCGCGCTCGAATTTCTGGATGGCGGCCTGGGTGTCCGCGCCGATGGTGCCGGTCGCCTTCAACTGGCCGTAGCCATATTCGGTCAGCGCGCGCTGCACCGCGGCCACGCGGCGCGAGCCGGTGACCTGCACGACCGGAATCGGCGCCGGCGGCCGCAACACGTTCGACGCGGGCGGCATGGGCACCGCCGGCGGCAATGACGCGGTCGTCGTCGTCTTCACCAGATTGCCGAGCGGATCGATTGACCTCTGATCGGCAACCCTGGGGCCAGGTGCGCGAACTTCATTCGCGTGTGGCTCGAGCAATCGCGACTCCGATGCTGCCACATCGGCCTCAACCGGACGCGGCTTCGGCAGCAGGCTACCCATCTGAGGATTCGCGGGCGGAATATGGACCACCGAACCGAACATCGGCGCCGGGTGCGGGCCGCGCTGAAGGAACACCGCGTTGGCGATGATGGCTGAAGCGGCGGCAAAAGCGAGCAATCCCGCAACCGTGTCCTTCGGGCTGTGCAGCAGGATGCGCATCACGAGACCCCGCTCGTCGTCCGCCTCGATCGCGGCTGCGGCGGCGCCACGGCGGCGGCGCGGCGGCGGCATCTCGTCATCGTCGTCTGCAACGGCTCTTCTAGGCACTTTTCTTCACCTGGATTGGCTGGATCTCGGGTGTCGGCCGCGACGCCGGCGTCAGCGTCGTGATCTTGCTCTGGGGTTGCGGCACTTCCGGCTTCGTGAAGGCGAGCGGCAGCGCCACGGTGACAGTCGTCCCCTCGTCGATCCTGCTTTGCACGGTCATTTCGCCGGCATGAAGGCCGACCAGGCTCTTGACGATGGAAAGGCCGAGCCCGGTGCCTTCGTGGCGGCGCTGATAGGTTGTGCCGGCCTGGAAGAAGGGATCGCCGATCCGCTTCAGATCGTCGGCCGCGATGCCGACGCCGGTATCGGCGATGCGCAGCACCAGGTGCGAGCCCTCGACTTCCGCGGAGGCCGTGACCTTGCCGCCGCGCTCGGTGAACTTGATCGCGTTGGCGACGAGGTTGAGCACGATCTGCTTGAATGCGCGCGGATCGCCCGTGATCAGCGGCAGGTCGTGCGGCGCATCGGTGACGAGATCGATGCCGTCTTCGCGCGCCTTCAGCGCCAGGAGATTGCAGCAGTTGACCAGCGCCGGGCGCGGCGCAAAGGGCTCCGGCGAGATTTCGAAATTGCCGGTCTCCATCTTCGACATGTCGAGGATGCCGTTGACGACCGACAACAGATGCTGGCCGGAATCATTGATCAGCTGCGCATATTCCCCGCGGCGCGCGGCATCTAGCATCAGCGACTGTTCCTGCACGATCATCTCGGAGAAACCGATGATTGCATTCAAGGGAGTGCGCAGCTCATGGCTCATGGTGGCGAGGAAGCGCGTCTTGGCGGCGTCCGCGGCCTCGGCAGCACTGCGCGCGAGGTCAAGCGCCTGCTCCTGCAGCTTGCGGTCGGTGACATCGCGCATGACGGCGACGACTTCGGACTCGGATGAGCTTGCGTGCGAGGTCTGATCGAGCGGGCGGCAGCGCATCTCGACCCAGATGAAATCGACCGGGCCGTTCATCGCGCGCTCGGCGCGCGGCACGTCGCGCCTCAGGCGGAACTCGACGCTGCCCGCTTCGCCGCCGCGGGCAGCGTCCGACAGCGCGGTAAGATAGGCCGGGCGATCGGCGACGTGGACGCGGTCGAACAGGCCATGGCCATGCAACAGCGCGGCCGGCGTTCCCAGCATGGTTTCGGCCGCGGGCGAGATGAATTCGACCGCGCCGTTGCGCCGATGGCGCGAGATCACGTCGCTCATGTTGCGCGCCAGCAGGCGATAGCGTTCCTCTTCGGCGGAGAGCAGCGTCACGCTGGTACGCGCCAGCGACTCGGCGCCGAAGGCGAGACCCGCGGCATAAAGGGCGGCGGACGCGACGCCGAACGCCGTGCAGAGCGAGCGCAGCGCGGGGTTGATTTCAGGCGGCGGCAGCAGACCGAGATGTCCAAACGCGATCAGGATCGCGGCACAGCAGAGCGCCAGGGCCGAAGCAAAGCAGACCACGCGACGCGAGGCCGACAGCGCCGATTCGATCGGGATGACGACAAGCCAGATCGCCGCAAAGGATTCGATGCCGCCGGTGGTGATCGAGACCGCCATGACGAGGCCCGCCAGCGCGATCGACGACAGCACATGCGCGCCTTCGTAGCGGCCGGTGCGCGACAGGAACCATGACAACAGGATCGGAGCGATCAGCCAGGCCAGCGCCGAGACTTCGAGCGCGCCGGGCGCGCCGCGCATGGCGAGATAGACCGGGAACACCGCAAACGCCGCCAGGCTGCCGATCAGCCGCGGCGCCATGAAGGCGCGGTGCCGCGCGCGGGTCAGCGCGTCGTAATGTGCCGACGGATGCAGCAGCGCATCGAGACAATCGCGGATGATACTCAACACAGTCACGGCTCTCGCGCCTCGGCTTGTACGTCGAAGAAAGACGCGCCGGAACGCCCCCTTGTCGTTGTGCACCGTGTCAGAGCGAAATTAAACGAACGCTAAGGCGGCGCAAAGCGCGGCCGAACACCGTGGTTTCATCGCCCATTTGCGCACCTCGCGCGCGCAAATGGTGAATTGCAGGTTTCCAGGGGCCGCTTTTATGGTTTCGAATTGGTGGACATGGAACCTGGCTCCGGCCGCGCCAGAATCGCGCGTCAATCGAAAATTTACGCCGAATCAAATCAGCCGGATTTTTGGCGATTTTTCGCCGAATTAAGCCCAATGCAATGACTTGCGATTTATCGAGGATGCTTAGCTGAAACCCGATGGCGGGACCCGCCGCAACACGCCTCGAAAAGACGACCGGGATCGCAAGATGTTTTTTCTGCTGCGCATGGCATTCTGGCTCGGGCTGGTGCTCGTGCTGTTGCCGAGAGAGAAGACACATGAATCGGAGAAGCTGCCGCAGATCAGCGTCGGCGATGCCGTGCAGGCTGCGACCGCCGCCGTCTCCGACATGGGCCAGTTCTGCAAGCGCCAGCCGCAGGCCTGCGAGGTCGGCGGCCAGGCCGCGACCGTGATCGGCGTGCGCGCCGAGGACGGCGCGCGCAAGATTTATCGATCGATCACCGACAAGAAGCCCGACGAAAAGAAATCCGACGACAAGAAGCCCGACGACAAGAAGTCGGCGGTCGACAAGAAGTCACCCGATCATACCGGCTCGATCAGCGTCGCCGACAATGACGATGACGCGGTTTCCGACGCGGTTTCCAACTTGGCGCCGCGCGACACGCTGACGCCGGACGATCTGGCGGCGAATTGGCGGCTGCCGCCGGCGCCGTGAGCCTTCAGGGGGAACTTCCTTACATCCAGATATCGCTTTCGGCCGCGTGCGATCCTATATAGGCGGATGGGATCAACGCGGGCCATCATGACGACGATCGACGAAATCAGGGACAATTTCGCGCTGCTGGAGGAGTGGGACGACCGCTACCGCTACGTCATCGAGCTCGGCCGCACGCTGGAGCCGATGCCGGAAGCCGAGCATTCCCCGGATAACAAGGTGCAGGGCTGCGTCAGTCAGGTCTGGCTGTCGAAGCAGCTGGACCGCAGCGGCGGCAACGGTCCCGTGCTGAAATATATCGGCGACAGCGACGCGCATATCGTGCGCGGCCTGATCGCAATCCTGCTCACGCTCTATTCCGGCCACACCCCAAGGGAAATTCTTTCCACCGATGCGACGGCCGTGTTCGACGAATTCGGTTTTCGCGATCACCTGACGCCGCAACGCTCCAACGGCCTGCGCGCAATGGTCGAGCGCATCCGCACCGATGCGCGTGCGGCGCTGGCGGAAGCTTCTTAAGGCGCCGACGCCGTCATTGCGAGGAGCCAACGGGTCCGCGCGGACGCGCGGCCCGGTGACAGGCTCCGCGACGAAGCAATCCATGCTTCCACTTGTGCATGCGGAGCGATGGATTGCTTCGCTTCGCTCGCAATGACGCGAACTACTTCTTCCGCGGCCGCTGCTGGCCCAGTCCCATCTTCTTGGCGAGCTGCGAACGGGCCACCGCATAGTTCGGTGCCACCATCGGATAGTCGGCCGGCAGGCCCCATTTGTCGCGGTATTGCTCCGGGGTCATGTTGTACTGCGTGCGCAGATGGCGCTTCAGCGACTTGAAGCGTTTGCCGTCCTCCAGACACACGAGATAGTCGGGATTGATCGACTTCTTCAGCGACACCGCAGGCTTTGCCGGCTCGGCCGGCGCCTCTGAGCGGCCGCTGGAGACCCGCATCAACGCCGCATGGATCTGGCTGATCAGATTCGGGATTTCGGACGCCGGCGTCGGATTGTTGGAAAGATAGGCCGACACGATATTCGCGGTCAGGTCGATGAAGCTTTTGCCTGCGGCATCGGTCATGGACGGAACCTTTCGGAATCGCGCGATCGCGGCGCGTTATTCTGGATCGTACAGTATCCGAAGACGCCAATACATCGGCGAAGACTTCTGCAACTCATCCGATATCGCGGGACGACTGTCGATGCGAAAGAACATCAGCACTATATTTTGATCGTCTGGTATCATGGGCGCTGGTCGAGATGCGCCCTGAGCTCATCGATCGAGGCAAACCGCATCATGCCTTCCGGCATCTGCGCCTCGATGGAACCGTCGGAATAGAGCGAATAGGCCATGCCGTCGACGACGCCGGATTTCAGCACCGTCACTGTCGGCGGCAGCTCGTCGGGCGCAGGAGGCGGTCCAGACGGAGCCGGTCGCTCCGCCGCGGCGCTGGCGGTTGATTTCGGCCGGAGCCAGTCGGCTCGCGCGGCGCTGCGGCGGCACCTCCGCCGATCTGGCGCGGTCCGGTCTTGGCCAGGCATCCTCGAAGCTTGCCGGCGGCGCTTCATCCGGCTCGGCAGCCGGCGGCGCACGGAGATCAGGGGCTGTGGGATCGCCGGGACGGGCCGGCGGCCGTTCGCGATCCTTGCGTACGCTCGAAGCGAACATGAGGTTGCGCCGCTGCTTGGGGGGCTGTGGCGGCGCGGACGCGGCCGCTTCGGCATCGAGCGGAGGCGCAACCGGCGGTGAGACCGGGGACTTTGCTTGACCGGCGTTGGGCGCTGCCATCGACGGCTCGCGCGAAAATACCGGGCCTTCACCGGGCTGCGCCGGGAACGGCGGGAGCGCTGCCTTGGCACGCGGGTCAGTGGCCGGACGAGGCGCGGCGGCGAGCCGGCGCGCCACCAATCGCAGCTCCCACGCCACGACTGACAGGCCGAGCAGAATGAGCCCGGTGCACAGCCCGACAGTGCCCGACAGAATCAGGGTGTTGCCGAAGCTGAATTCCTTGACCGGTATCCCGACGCCGATTGTCACCAGGCCGACCAGAACGGCGACGACCCCTGCGACTTGCAAGACGATGATCATCCAATCCACCTAGCGCGTAACAGCGCCCCTCGCCTTGCCACGATACCGTCATATTGTACGCATGGCCAACCGCCATTTGCCGCGCAGCTCCGGAAAAGGAATACAATCCGTAACTTAAGTTAATCGCGGTGACCGGACACCGCCCGCTAGGCGTTGGCTTGGCAGCTTGGGGATGCTGCATCGCATTATGGCAAACAAGGCAAATTACGCCACAATTGCCAATTACTTGGAAACCGAACTGCGCTATATGGATGCCGGGGAACGAGGCCCCAAAAGCGCCAAAAGCTGGGCCACCAGGGGACACCGGGTTACCAATAGCCATGTCATCCATCACGACTTCGGCCATCGAAACGCCAGCGCGGCGCTCGGTGGAACGGACATGCGACGACCTCGCCCTTCTGGTGCTGGGGATTGTCGCGTTGATCGCAGGTTTGACCTTCCGCGACTACGGGCTCGGCTGGGACGATTACACCCACGCTGAATACGCGGATCTGTTGCTGCGCATGTACGGGTCCGGCTTCAAGGACACCGGAGCGCTGTCGTTCGCCAATCTCTACATGTATGGCGGCGGCTTCGACATGGCGGCGGCCCTGCTGCACAGGATCATTCCGCTCGAACTGTTCGAGACGCGGCGTCTGCTCGGCGCCGTCGTCGGCGTGATCGGGCTTGCCGTGACGTGGCGGCTCGGCCGGCGCATCGGCGGCCCCATTGCCGGACTTGCGGCGCTGTTGCTGCTGGCGCTGTGTCCGATCTTCTACGGCCACATGTTCATGAACCCGAAGGATGCGCCGTTCGCGGTCGCGATGATGGTCCTGATGATGGGCCTCGTGCGCCTCGCCGAAGAATATCCGCGGCCCTCGCCGCGCACCGTGCTGATCGTCGGCATCGGCGCGGGCCTGTCGATCGGCTCGCGCATCCTCGGTGGTCTCGCGCTGATCTATGCGCTGGTCGGCTTCGTGCCGCTGTTGCTCGAGGAAGTGCACGTCGAGGGGCCTCGCGAGGCGCTGCATCGCTTCGCCCATGTGGTCTATGTGCTCCTGCCCGGCCTCGTGCTCGGCTACCTCATCATGGGGCTGATCTGGCCGTGGTCGATTATGGAGTTCGATAACCCTTTCCGTGCACTCACCTACTTCTCGCACTTCTTCGAGAAGCCGTGGAAGGAGATGTTCGACGGTGCGCTGGTGTCGGTGCCGGACATGCCATGGTCCTATCTGCCGACGCTGTTCGCGCTGCAACTGCCGGAAGTGCTGCTGGCGCTGTTGATCACCGGCATTGGCGGCACGCTCGTGGTGTTGCCGCGCAAGGATGTCGCGGCGCGCCGCAAGACCATCCTGTTGATGCTGACGCTCGCCGCGACGCTGCCGATCGCGATCGCGATCGTGAAACGCCCGGCGCTCTACAACGGCATCCGCCATTTCATCTTCGTGATCCCGCCGATGGCCGTCCTTGCCGGCGTCAGCTTCGCCTGGATCATGAACTGGCTCGGCAACAACCGCCGGAGCTGGCAGCCCGCGGTGCTCGCGGTCTTCGTCTTCGGCCTGCTGCTGCCGCTCGGCGAGATGATCCGGCTGCATCCCTATCAGTACACGCATTTCAACCACATCGCCGGCACCGTGCGCGGCGCCGACGCCCGCTTCATGCTGGACTATTGGGGGCTTGCGCTGAAGCAGGCTTCCGATGGCCTGCGCGAGCAGCTCGACGAGCGGCAGGAAATCCCGCCGCACGGCCGCAAATGGAAGGTGGCGGTGTGCGGCCCGCAGCGCCCGGCGCAGGTGGCGCTCGGTCCCGACTTCACCATCGGCTGGGACAGCCATGCCGCCGACTTTGCGATGACGCTGGGCGAGTTCTACTGCAAGGGCCTCACCGCGCCCGTCATGGTCGAGATCAAGCGCGACGACGTGGTGTTCGCGCGCGTCTACGACATCCGTGGCCGCAGCATTTCGAGCCTGCTCTCGATCCCGGCGCCGTAGGGTTCAGAAAGTATATCGGCCATGCCTTGACCGGCGTCTTGCTGCCCGCAAGGCGCCGGTTTAGGTTTGCAGAAAGCATCAGTTCACGGGAGACCGGCCATGTCGCCAGCGGAAGCGCGCCTGAAGGAAGTGCCGTCGGACATGTCTGCGGCGGAATGGGAACAGCGGATCAATCTTGCGGCCTGCTATCGGCTTGTCGCGCTGTACGGCTGGGACGATCTGGTCGATACCCACATCTCCGCCCGCGTGCCCGGGCCCGAGCATCACTTCCTGATCAATCCTTACGGGCTGATGTTCGACGAGATCACGGCCTCCAGCCTGGTGAAGGTCGATCTCGACGGCAACCAGCTCACCAAGAGCGACTACAGCATCAACCCGGCCGGCTTCACCATCCACTCGGCGATCCACGAAGTGCGCGAGGATGCCGGCTGCGTGCTTCACCTGCACACGCTCGACGGCACCGCGGTGTCAAGCTGCCCGCAGGGCCTGCTGCCGCTGAACCAGACCGCGCATTTCGTCACCCACGACCTCGCCTATCACGACTATGAGGGTGTGGCGCTGGACCACGACGAGCGGCCGCGGCTGCAGAAGGATCTCGGCGACAAGAACCATCTGATCCTGCGCAACCACGGCACACTCACGGTCGGCCGCTCGGTCGCCTCCGCCTTCGAGCGCATGTATCACCTGGAGCGGGCCTGCTCGATGCAGGTGCGCACCATGATGATGGGCCCGGCCTTTCCGGTCGAGAGAAGCGTGATCGACAAGAACGAGGAGCTGTTCCACAACGCCGAGCGCATGGAAATCCGCTCCACGCAACTGGTCTGGCCGCCGCTGCTCCGCAAGCTCGATCGCATCGATCCGGGCTATCGCAATTGAAATTTCGCGGTTTCGGGGTAGTATCGCCTCGAACTACCTCTGCACTTCGAATCAAACGCCGCCCAATCCCGGGCGGCGTTTTTGCGTTACATGGATCGTCATTGCCGGGCTTGACCCGGCAATCCATCCAGCTTGAAAATCAAGTCGATGGATGCGCGGGTCAAGCCCGCGCATGACGAGTGAGGACTTCAACGGCCTGCATTGGCATCCGCCTACCGCGGCAATTCGGCGAGCTCCGCCAGGATGCGCGCCCAGGAGCGGATGCCCTTGTGGAAGCTCTTGAGGTCGTACTTCTCGTTCGGCGAATGGATGTTGTCGTCGTCGAGACCGAAGCCGACCAGGAGCAAGTCGAGGCCGAGCGTCTTCTTGAAGTCGGCGACGATCGGAATCGAGCCGCCGGAGCCGATCAGCAGCGCTTCCCTGCCCCACTCTTCCGTCAGCGCCTTCCTCGCCGCGGCGAGCGCCTTCATGTCCCAGGGCAGCGCGACCGCGGGTGCGGACGAATGGTCGCCGAACTCGACCTTGCAATCGCCGGGGATGCGCGCGGTCACATAATCGCGGAAGGCCTTGCGGATTTTTGCCGGGTCTTGGCCCTCAACCAGGCGGAACGAAATTTTTGCCGAAGCTTCTGCCGCAATTACCGTCTTGGAGCCCTCCCCGGTGTAGCCGCCGATAATGCCGTTGATGTCGCAGGTCGGCCGCGAGGAGACTTGCTCGATTAAGAGGCGATCTTTCTCGCCGGCGGGAATCGAAAGCCCGATCGGCTTCAAGAACGTCTCCGGGGTGAGATTAAGCTTCTTCCGCTGCGCCAGGATATCCGGCGGCAGATCCTTCACGCCGTCATAGAAGCCGGGAATGGTGACGTGGCCGTTCTCGTCGAACAGGCCGCCGAGAATATAGGTCAGCACGCGGATCGGATTGCGGGCGCCGCCGCCGAACAGGCCGGAATGCAGGTCGCGGTTCGCGGCCTTGATCTTGACCTCGTCATAGACGAGCCCGCGCAGCGAGGTGGTGATCGCCGGCGTGTCCTGGTCCCACATGCCGGTGTCGCAGACCAGCGCGTAATCGGCCCTCAGCTCCTCCTTGTTGGCCTCGAGGAACGGCACGAAATTCTTCGAGCCGACCTCCTCTTCGCCCTCGATCAGCATGGTGACGTCAAGTGGCAGCGAGCCCGTGACGGACTTCCAGGCGCGGCAAGCCTCGACAAAGGTCATGAGCTGGCCCTTGTCGTCCTCGGCGCCGCGCGCGACGATGATCTTGCGGCCGTCGGCATGGTCTGTGACGGCGGGCTCGAAGGGCGGGCGATGCCAGAGATTGAGCGGATCGACCGGCTGCACATCGTAGTGCCCGTAGAACAGCACATGCGGCTGTGTCTTGCCGTTGCCCTTGCCATTGCTTTTTGCGACGACCGCGGGGTGGCCTGCGGTCGTCCGCACCGCGGCTTCGAAACCGAGCGAGGTGAAGTCCTTGGCCAGATGCTCGGCCGCGGCCTTGCAGTCCTGCGCAAAGGCAGGATCGGCCGAGATCGACTTGATCCGCAACAGCGTGAACAGCCGCTCGAGGCTGTTGTCGAAATCGGCGTCGATGCGGTCGAGGACTTTCTGGGTCTGGGCGTTGGGCATTTTTTCTCGTTTCCCTGACGGGTTTCTATGATGTTGATTTTAGCTCTGCCGGAGGCGGCGAGCTAGCCGCATCCGGCGGAAGCGGATGCAGAAGGTGCCAGGCCAAAGTGCCGGCGATGATCACGGTGGCGGCGAAATTGTTGCCCCAGGCCTGCAGGTCCCGCGGGAACACCGGGAACGACAGCGCCATCAGAAGGCCTGCGGCGCCGAGCGCGAGCCAGGTCCAGAGCCGTACTCTCGGCCGCAGGTCGTAGGCGCCGCGATGCATCAGCACGGTCATCGGGAAGATCAGCCACATGAAGTAGTATTGTCGCGCGAGCGGAGACGCCACCGTCATCAGGCAGAACAACAGGCCGAGCTCTTCGGCGTCCGAACGCTCCGTGCGTCGCGAGGCCGGCGGCATGACTGCGAGATAGCCGAGCCCGATCGCAAGCGAGATGAGTGCCACCAGCCAGTTCGCCGCCTTGAATGGGATATCGGCGACATTCATCGTCCGCGCCGGCCGGCTCGGGTCGTCCTGGTTGTAGTTGATCGGCCGGGTCAGGCGATGGGTCATGGCGATGATGGACTGGTTGACCCAGGACCAGTTCTGCTCGTCGCGCTGGCCAAACCCCTTTTCCGAGCTCGAGGCGACCATGCCCTGATACCAGGTCTTCAGCTCCGCGATGTTGTTCTGGAAGCCGCGAACCGGCGCAGGCACGACGAACAGGAACACGCCGAGGAAGACCAGCATGCTCGCAAGCGCCACCCACTGCCGGCGCCAGACCAGATACGGCAACACCGCAACCGGAAACACCTTGATGGCGGTGGCAAGCGCAAACATGCAGCCCGCCATCCACGGCTTCTGGTGCTGCATCGACCAGAAGCCGTAGAGCATCAGGGCAAGCAGCACCAGGTTCGGCTGGCCGAGATCGAACATGTCGAACACGAAGGTGACCGTGGCGAAGCCCGGTAGCGCAAACAGCCACATGCCGGGCGTGCGGCCCGACCCGGTCATGGCGTTGACGTAGAGGATGGTCGCCCACCACGCCACCACATTCAAAAGACAAAGGCACAGATAGAGCGGGACCTTGCCGAACCAGGCGGGGATCGCGAGCAGCACCGCCGACAGCGGCGGATAGATGAACTCGAAATAGCGGCTATCGACGGGATAGAGGCGCTGACCGTGCAGCACCTGCTGGCCGGCCCAGTACCAGAGCGGATAGTCCTTGGTCTTGCCGCTGCCAAAAATCTCCGGGACCAGCACGAAGGCCGTCAGCACGATACAGCAGAACAGGAACAGCACTTCGAGCGGCGCTCGCAGCGACGGCCATCTCATCACGGTCGTTTGTTTTGAAGTCACGCGACGATGAGTCCAGCGATAGCGCTCATCGCCGCAACAGGCCGCCGAGCGCGCCGCGCACCAGCGAACGGCCGATCGAGCCGCCGAGCTGTCCGCCGATCGACTTGCCGACGTCGGCGACCATCCCGCCGACCACCTTGTCGGTGACGGAGCGCGTGATATTGCGCGTGATCAACTGACCGGTCGACAGCCGGCCACGCTTCACATTGGTGCCGAAGATCGTGCTGACGATCGCACCGACATGCCCCCAGATTCCGCCGTCGGACGCTCCACCCTCCGCCGTCGCCGCCGTGCCAGCGATGCGCTTCTGCAGGATCTCATAGGCGGACTCTGCATCGATCGCGGTATCGTATTTGCCCTTCACCGGGCTCGCATCCATGATCGCCTTGCGCTCCTCCGGCGTGATCGGCCCGATCCGCGCCGAGGGCGGGCGCACCATCACGCGTTCGACCATCGCCGGCGTGCCGTTGCCTTCGAGGAAGGAGACCAGCGCCTCGCCCTTCCCCAATTCCATGATGACTTTGGTGGTATCGAGCTTCGGATTGGGCCGGAACGTCTGCGCGGCGGCCGCGACCGCCTTCTGGTCGCGCGGGGTGAAGGCGCGCAGCGCATGCTGCACGCGGTTGCCGAGCTGGCCAAGCACGCGGTCGGGCACGTCGATCGGGTTCTGCGTGACGAAATAGACGCCGACGCCCTTGGAGCGGATCAGCCGCACCACCTGCTCGATCTTGTCCATCAGCGCCTTCGGCGCGTCGTTGAACAACAGGTGCGCCTCGTCGAAGAAGAACACCAGCTTCGGCTTCGGCAGGTCGCCGGCCTCCGGCAGTTCCTCGAACAGCTCCGACAGCAGCCAGAGCAGGAAGGTGGCATAGAGCCGCGGGTTCTGCATGAGCTTGTCGGCCACCAGAATGTTGACCATGCCGCGGCCGTCGGGGTCGTTGCGCATGAAATCCTTCAGCGACAGCGCCGGCTCGCCGAAGAATTTGGTGCCGCCCTGGTTCTCCAGCACCAGGAGCTGGCGCTGGATGGTACCGACGGTGGCGCGGGTGACGTTGCCAAAACCCTGCGCGGCTTTCCGGATCGGCGCCAGCGCATCGTCTTCGGCATCGGCCGCTTTCTTGCCCGCCTCGGGCACGATCGCATCGAGCAGCGCGCGCAGATCCTTCATGTCGATCAGCGCGAGCCCATTGTCGTCGGCGACGCGGAAGGCGACGTTGAGCACGCCCTCCTGCACGTCGTTGAGATCCAGCATGCGCGCCAGCAACAGCGGCCCCATCTCGGTGACCGTGGCGCGCACGGGATGGCCCTGCTCGCCAAACACATCCCAAAATACCGTCGAGAACTGATCCGGCTGAAAGGTCAGGCCCATCTCAGCCGCGCGCTTGAGGATAAAATCCTTGGCCTCGCCGACCTCCGAGATGCCCGACAAGTCTCCCTTGATATCTGCGGCAAAGACAGGAACACCGGCCCGCGCAAAGCCTTCCGCCATGACTTGCAGAGTGACCGTCTTGCCGGTTCCGGTCGCGCCGGTCACCAGCCCATGGCGATTTGCATGCGCAAGCGTCAGCCAGGCCGTCTCATCGCCCTTGCCGACGAAGATCTTGTCGGCGGTATCCGCCACGCTGTTGTTCGACGTTACCATCCTGCTCCGTCCGTTCTCAACCTGACAGTTGAGAACCTACTTATACTTCATCTCGCAATACGATTGAACCGGCCAACGCCCCCTCTAACAGGCGGTTCATTGCCGTGCAGCAGAAAAAGCATCATGTCCTTTTTGCGCCGAAAGTCGAAGCGATCGCTTGATGGATGACCAATCGCTATCGTTTTCACCGCCGCTCTTGCATTGGTGCAACACTCGCAATCGATTGAAGATGAATCGCGCTCTCATGTGTGGGGATCGCTTGTATTTCGTTTTTTGGAAGCTCAAGATGATTTTGGCTGAGTAAGACCCGGTAAATTAACCGGTTGATGGCGGGGAAAAGATGGACGAGTTGATTGGGCGGCTGGCCCCAAAGGCCGGCATCGATAGTGCTGTCGCTGAAAAGACCGTCGGCATTATCCTGAATTTCCTTCGCAACGAGGGGCCTTCCGACAAAGTTCAGGCGCTGATTGACATGATACCCGGTGCTGAAGCCGCGATTGCGGCTTCGAACAACAGCAGCGGTCTCGCCAGATTGATGGGTGGCGGCCTGATGGCGGTCGGCACCAGGCTGATGGGTCTTGGACTTGGCATGGGTGAGATTCGAAGCATCGCCCGTGAACTTTTCAGGTTCGGACGAGACAAGATCGGAGCGGATCAGATGGGCGAGATCATCGCGGGGACACCGGGGCTCAGCCAGTTCGCTTAAAGCACCTTCTTTTTCCATACCGAGTATCATGACATATCCAATCTCCGAGATTGAAGGCATGACTGCCTTTTCCGCTTCCAAGCTCAAATCGCTTGGCATCCGCACCACCGATGCGCTGCTCGAGGCCGCCCGTACGGTGAAGGGACGCAAGGCGCTCGCGACGAAGACCGGCATCGGCGAGCAGTTGCTGCTGGAATGGGCGAATGTGTCCGACTACATGCGGATTCCCGGCATGGGCAGGGCCAAGGTCGGGCTGGTGCGCGCGGCCGGCGTCACCACGGTTCGCGAACTCGCGTTACGCAACCCGGCGCGGCTCGCGCAGAACATGAAAGAAGTGAACACCCGGCGGAAACTGGTCCGCGTCCTGCCGTCGGAGAAGTCGGTCGAGCAGCTGATCGCGCAGGCCCGCAAGCTGCAGCCGAAAATCACTTATTAGCGCATGATCCGGAAAAGCGTGTAGCGGTTTTCCGAAAAGATCATGCGCAAACAAAAGGCTAGGGCGCGATGATGATTCATCCTGAAATCATCGCGCTTTAGCGCGGCTCAAGGCCGATCTTGACTCCCATGCGGGGACCGCGCAAATCGACCGCATGGTCAAAGCTACGTCCAGACAAGCCGTCGCGGCCGCACCCTTGCTTCACACGGTGCTGGGCAAGCTGTTGTCGCGGCCGCTGCCTGCCGTGATGGGCGTCCTCAACGTAACGCCGAACTCGTTCTCTGATGGCGGCAAGTTCCTGTCGCCCGACCGCGCTTTGGCGCAGGCCCAGCGCCTGGTCGCGGAAGGCGCCGACATCATCGATATCGGCGCGGAATCCACCCGCCCCTATGGCGGCGCGCAGCCCGTTTCCGCCGAGATGGAATTGCGCCGCCTGCAGCCGGTATTTGCCGACATCGTCGCGCTCGGCGTTCCCGTCTCCATCGACAGCATGAAGCCCGAGGTCGTCGCCTGGGCGCTGGACCAGGGCGCTGTGATCGCCAACGACGTCTGGGGCCTGCAACGCGACAGCGGCATGGCCGGCCTCGTCGCGGCACGCCGCGCGCCCGTGATCGTGATGCACAACCGCGAGCGCGCCGATCCCACCATCGACATCATGCAGGAGATCGCCGCCTTCTTCGCCCGCTCGCTCGACATCGCCGCCCGCGCAGGCATTGCCCGCGAGAACATCGTGCTCGATCCCGGCATCGGCTTCGGCAAGACGCAGGAGCAGAGCCTGACAGCGCTGGCGCGGCTGGATGAACTGCGTTCCTTCGGCCTTCCGCTCCTGGTCGGCGCTTCGCGAAAACTCTTCATCGCCTCGGTTTCGCCGTCGGAGCCGCATCAAAGGCTCGCAGGCTCCGTTGCGGCGCATGTGATCGCGGCCCAGCGCGGCGCGCGGATCATCCGCACCCATGACGTGGCCGAAACCGTGCAGGCGCTGCGCGTCGCGGTCGCGATCGAGGCCGAGCGATGACCGATACCATCTTCATCACCGGCGTCGTGATCCACGCCCGCCATGGCGTGATGGAGCACGAGACCGAGGTCGGCCAGCGCTTTGTCATCGATCTCGAACTGTTCACCGATCTGTCCGAATCCTCGCGCACCGACCGGCTTGCCGATACCGTGTCCTATTCCAATGTGGTCGCGACCGCGACCGAGGCCTTCAGGGGCACCAACTACAAGCTGTTGGAGCGCGCGGCCGGCGCGGTGGCGGATGCCATCCTGGCCGCCTTTCCCCGCATCCGCGCCGTCAAGGTCACCGTGCACAAGCCGCATGCGCCGATTGCCGCCATCTTCGAGGATGTCGGCGTCGTGCTGACGCGCAACCGGCACCCTCCTGCGCATGGCTAGCGCACTCATCGCGCTCGGCGGCAATGTCGGCGACGTCCGCGCGACGTTCAAGAAGGCGATTGCGAACATCTGCGGCATGGCGCAGGCGGCGCTGGTGGCCCGCTCCTCCGATTACGCGACCCCGCCCTGGGGCGAAGAGGACCAGGCGCGCTTCATCAATGCCTGCATCGAGATCGACACCAGCCTCGATCCGCATGCGCTCCTGTTCGTCCTGCACAAGGTCGAGCAGAAATTCGGCCGCGACCGCGCCAGGGAGCGGCGCTGGGGCCCGCGCACCATCGATCTCGACCTGATCGCCTATGACAGCGTCGCGATCGACAAGCCGGAACTGACACTGCCGCACCCTCGCCTGTTCGAGCGTGCCTTTGTGCTGGTACCGCTCGCCGAGATCGCGCGGAATCGCGTGATCCGCGGCCGCCGCGTCGACGACGCGCTCAAGGATCTCTCGACCGAGGGCATCGAGCGGTTGCCGGATATGGATTAGGGCCGAAAACAGCGTTTGGCTTGGCCGCTCCGGCGTGGCAATTTCCGGCCGACAATCAGAATGGTGCGCCGGGAGACCCTTCGTTAAATGACTACCGTGACCGACGATCTGCGGCTTGCCGCCGACTTTCCCCAGGCGACCCGTGACGACTGGCGCAAGCTGGTCGATGGCGTGCTGAAGGGCGCGCCGTTCGAAAAGTTGACGGCCAAGACCTATGACGGGCTGAAGATCGAACCGATCTATACCCGCGCCCGCGGCGCCGAGCTTGTCGCCGGCCGTGCCGCGGCCGCACCCTGGCAGATCATGCAGCGGGTCGATCATCCCGATGCGGCCAAAGCCAATGCGATCGCTCTGCATGAACTCGAGAACGGCGCCACCGGGCTCGAGATCGAGTTTGCGGGCGGACCGGGCGCACGCGGCTTTGGTGTGGCCGATGCGGCGGCGGAAACCATCAAGCGGCTGTTCGACGGCGTGATCCTCGATGCCGGGATTTCGATCGCTCTGCATCCCGTGCTTGGACGCGGCAATGCCGGCGAGAGTTTTGCCGATTTCGTTGAATCGAGGCGCGTCGATCCCGCCAAGGTCGAGGCGCGCTTCAACTACCAGGCCCTCTCCACCATGGCGGTGCGCGGCAGTGCGGCAGCCGAGTGGCGCGAGATGGAAAAGCCGTTCGCCAAGGTGGTGGGCGGATTGATGGGCCGCGGCTTCAAGGGGCCGTTCGTGCTGGCCTGCGGCCGCCCGGTGCATGATGCCGGCGGTTCGGAAGCGCAGGAGTTGGCTTTCGCGCTATCGCTCGCGGTCGCTTACCTGCGCCTGCTCGAAGCCGGCGGCATCGCGCTCGATGCGGCGCGCGCCACGATCGCGTTCCGCCTGATCGCCGATGCCGACCAGTTCCTGACCATGGCAAAATTCCGCGCGCTGCGGCGCTTGTGGGCGCGGGTCGAACAGGCCAGCGGGCTCGCGCCAAAGCCTGTATTCATCGCCGCCGAAACCGCCTGGCGCATGCTGACGCAGCGCGACCCCTATGTGAACATGCTGCGCGCGACCATGGCGACCTTTTCCGCGGGCCTTGCCGGCGCCAACGCGATCACCGTGCTGCCGCACACGCTCGCGCTGGGATTGCCGGACAGCTTTGCGCGGCGCGTGGCGCGCAACACGCAACTCGTGTTGCTCGAAGAATCCAATCTCGCCAAAGTCAGCGATCCCGCGGCGGGCTCAGGCAGCATCGAAAGCCTGACACAAGAGCTGTGCGCAGCCGCCTGGTCGCTATTCCAGGAAATCGAGAAGGCCGGCGGCGCGTTTTCCGCGCTCCAGCAGGGCTTGATCCAGGCCAAGGTCGCCGCGACGCGCAAGGCCCGCGAGGCGAATGTTTCAAAGCGCAAGGAGGTGCTGACCGGCGCCAGCGAATTTCCCAATCTGCAGGAAGCCCAGGTCGCGGTGGAGGACGTGAAGCCCACTCCCTTCACCGCTCCGAGCGAACCGATCAAGTTCGAACCACTTGCGCCGCTGCGGCTGGCCGCACCGTTCGAGCGGCTGCGCGACCGCTCGGATCAAGTTTTGAAAGGCACTGGCAAACGGCCGAGCGTGTTCCTCGCCAATCTCGGCACCGCCGCCGACTTCACCGCGCGCGCGACCTTTGCCAAGAGCTTCTTCGAAGCCGGCGGCATCGCGGCCATCGACAGCGAAGGCTTTTCAGATTCCGCCGCGCTCGCCGCGGCCTGCAAGGCCTCAGGTAGCGCGCTCGTCTGCCTCTGCTCCTCCGACAAGGTCTATGCCCAGCAGGCGATCGAAGCGGCGAAGGCACTGACAACCGCCGGTGCCAAACATATCTATCTCGCCGGCAGGCCGGGCGAACAGGAGCCGGCGCTGCGGGAGGCCGGCGTGGCCGATTTCATCTTCGCCGGCGGCGACGTGCTTCCCCTGCTGAAGAAGGCCTATGAGCTGATGGAGCGGACATGAATGAGGAGACCAAACCCGTTCTGACTGGTGGTTGCCAATGCGGCGCCATCCGCTTTGCCCTGAAAGCGGTTCCCGTCCGGGTCAGCATCTGCCATTGCCGGATGTGCCAGAAGGCGGCCGGCGCGCCGTTCGCCTCCTTTGCCGATATCGAGCACGCGGATTTCACCTGGACCAAGGGCAAGCCGGCCGCGTTCCGCTCGTCCTCGATCGCCGAGCGCGACTTCTGCGCCGACTGCGGCACCCCCTTGAGCTTCCGCCGCATCGACGGCCCGCGCATCGAGATCATGACCGGCGCCTTCGACCGGCCCGACCGGGTGATCCCGACGCGGCAATATGGCACCGAATCCCGGCTCGGCTGGGTCGTGGGCATCTCCAATTTGCCGAGCCACACCACGATGCAGAATTACGGCCCGGAGAAGATGGCGACCATCGTCAGCCACCAGCATCCGGATCATGATTAACGGGGTAGCGCTGCTCCCGAATATGATAAGATGAACATCATGAGCCGCATTCCCAACTTCGCCAATATAGCATTCGAGAAAACCGCCGCCGCGGCGCCCACCGGCGGCGGCGAGCCCTGGCTTACGCCCGAAGGCATTCTGGTCAAGCCCGCCTATGGCGAGGCCGATCTCGCTGCCGTCGACTTCCTCGAGACCTGGCCCGGCATTGCGCCCTATCTGCGCGGCCCCTACCCGACCATGTACGTCAACCAGCCCTGGACCGTCCGGCAGTATGCCGGCTTCTCCACGGCGGAAGATTCCAACGCCTTCTACCGCCGCAACCTGGCCGCGGGCCAGAAGGGCCTGTCGGTCGCCTTCGACCTCGCCACCCACCGCGGCTATGATTCCGATCATCCGCGTGTCTCCGGCGACGTCGGCATGGCCGGCGTGGCGATCGACTCGATCTACGACATGCGCACGCTGTTCGCCGGCATTCCGCTCGACCAGATGAGCGTGTCGATGACCATGAACGGCGCAGTGCTGCCGATCCTGGCGCTGTTCGTCGTCGCCGCCGAGGAACAGGGCGTGCCGCCGGAAAAACTGTCGGGCACCATTCAGAACGACATTCTGAAAGAGTTCATGGTGCGCAACACCTATATCTATCCACCGTCGCCCTCGATGCGGATCATCTCCGACATCTTCGCCTACACCTCGCAGCGGATGCCGAAATTCAATTCGATCTCGATTTCCGGCTATCACATGCAGGAGGCTGGAGCGACGCAGGACCTCGAACTCGCCTATACGCTGGCCGACGGCGTCGAGTATCTGCGCGCCGGGCTTGCCGCCGGCCTCGATGTCGACCGCTTCGCACCAAGGTTGTCATTCTTCTGGGCGATCGGCATGAATTTTTTCATGGAAGTCGCCAAGATGCGCGCGGCGCGGCTGCTCTGGGCGAAGCTGTTGAAGCCGTTCAACCCGAAGGACCCGCGCTCGCTGTCGCTGCGCACGCACTGCCAGACGTCAGGCTGGTCGCTGACCGCGCAGGACGTCTTCAACAACGTCGTGCGCACCACGATCGAGGCGATGGCGGCGACGCAAGGCCACACCCAGTCGCTGCACACCAATGCGCTCGACGAGGCGCTGGCGCTGCCGACCGATTTCTCCGCGCGCATCGCCCGCAACACGCAGCTGTTCCTGCAGCAGGAGAGCGGCACCACGCGCATCATCGATCCCTGGGGCGGCTCCTATTATGTCGAGCGGCTGACCCGCGACCTCGCCGCGAAGGCCTGGGGTCATATCCAGGAAGTCGAGGAGCTCGGCGGCATGGCGAAGGCGATCGAGGCCGGCGTGCCGAAGCTGCGCATCGAAGAAGCTTCCGCCAAGACGCAGGCCCGTATCGACGCGGGCCGGCAGGCCGTGATCGGCGTCAACAAGTACAAGCCGTCAGACGAGGCGGCGATCGAGATTCTGAAGGTGGAAAACTCCACCGTGCGCCGGCTGCAGATCGACAAGCTCAAGCGCTTGCGCTCCGAGCGTAGCCAGAAGGAGGTCGACGCGGCGCTGGCGGCGCTGACCCGCGCGGCCGGAGGCGAAGGCAATTTGCTGGCGCTCGCGATCGACGCGGCGCGCGCCAAGGCAACCGTCGGCGAGATTTCCGACGCGATGGAGAAGGTGTTCGGCCGCCACCGCGCCGAGATCAAGTCCATCACCGGCGTCTACAAGCGGGAGGCGTCCGCGATGTCGAGCAAGGTTGAGAAGGTGCAGGCGCTGATCGACGCCTTCGAAGAGGCGGAGGGACGCCGGCCGCGCATCCTCGTCGCCAAGATCGGCCAGGACGGCCACGACCGCGGCCAGAAGGTGATCGCTTCGGCCTTTGCCGATGTCGGCTTCGACGTCGATATCGGACCGCTGTTTGCAACCGCCGAGGAGGCCGCGCGCCAGGCGGTCGAAAACGACGTGCATATTCTGGGCGTCTCCTCGCTCGCCGCCGCGCACCTCACCGCCGTGCCGGAACTGAAGGCCGCGCTGAAGAAACAGGGCCGCGAGGACATTATGATCATTGTCGGCGGCGTGGTGCCGCCGCAGGATTACGACGCGCTCTACAAGGCCGGCGCAGAGGCGATCTACCCGCCCGGCACCGTGATCTCGGATGCCGCCGAGGAGCTGATCCACAAGCTCAACGCCCGGCTCGGCCACAGCGAGGCGGCTGAATAATCCTTCGAGGACCTGCACACGCCGGATTGAACATTTAGCGAAGGTTCAGCCAATGAATGCTGAATCCACCGCGCGGATGAAGTGACGGAAAAGCAGGACCACGTGAACATGCAGCAGCCGGGATTGATGCGGGGTGCCGCCATCGCCATCGGACTTCTTGCGGCGACAATCCTGTGGTCGCCATCTGAGGCCGCCGATCCCAAGCCCGACGCCACGCTCAAGAACAAGTTGATCGAGGTCAATGTCTTCCTCGACGGCAAGATCAAGGCCGACCCGGCGCTGGCGGCGGATTGCCTGGCCGAAGGCAGGAAGTGGCTCGACAGGAATGCCGCCGATGCCGCCAAGGAGATGAAGCAGGACCCGCAATTCTTCAAGGACGGCGGCTGGTCGCTCGAGCGCAAATACAGCGTCCGTTCCGTGGTCGCCGACCGCTATGTCAGCGTCGTCCGCGACGACTACATGGACACCCACGGCGCGCATCCCAACACCGACGTCAACACCATCCTGTGGGACAAGGCCGAGAACAAGCGCATCAGCATCCGCCCGTTCCTCACCGAGACCGCGGATAACGGGCCGACCATGACGGCGATGCAGAAGGCCATCATCGCTTCCCTCAGGATCGAGAAGAAGAAGCGCGATTCCAGCGAGACCGCGACCGCGGAATGGTTCAAGAGTGTCGAGCCAAAGCTGCTCAAGATCGGCGCGGTGACGCTGGCGCCCTCGACCGAAGCCGGCAAGAGTTCAGGCCTGACCTTCCACTATCCGCCCTATGCGGTCGGCCCCTATGCCGAGGGCCAGTATGTCGCCTTCGTGCCCTGGGAGACGCTGAAATCCTACCTGACGCCCGAGGGCCAGCGCATCTTCGCCGGCGCGCGTCCGAAGGGCGACGCGGAGGACCAGTAATAATTTAAGGGGTCTTTCGAATTCCAAATGACGGGGATAGCTGGGTGCGGAGGCCCTCGCATGCGCGGCGCGCCCGGTGTACATCAAGCTATGCCCCCCTCTAAGGCTCCCGACACCAAAGCCCTTGCCAAGGAACTCCGCGCCGGCAGCCGCGCAGCGCTTGCGCGCGCCATCACGCTGATCGAGAGCCGGCGCGCCGATCATCAGGCCTCCACGCGCGATCTGGTGCAGGCGCTGTTGCCGGCGACCGGCAAGGCGATCCGCGTGGGCATTACCGGTTCGCCCGGGGTCGGCAAGTCCACTACCGTCGACGCGCTCGGCATGTACCTGATCGAGCAGGGCCACAAGGTCGCGGTGCTGGCGGTCGACCCCTCCTCGGCCCGCACCGGCGGCTCGATCCTGGGCGACAAGACGCGGATGGCACGGCTCGCGGCTTCCGATCACGCCTATATCCGCCCCTCGCCGTCGTCCGGCACGCTCGGCGGCGTCGCGGCGAAGACCCGCGAGGCGATGCTGCTATGCGAGGCGGCAGGCTTCGACGTGATTCTGGTCGAGACCGTCGGCATCGGCCAGTCCGAGACCGCGGTCTGCGACATGACCGATTTCTTCCTGGCGCTGATGCTGCCGGGCGCCGGCGACGAGCTGCAGGGCATCAAGAAGGGCCTGGTCGAGCTCGCCGACATGATCGCGATCAACAAGGCCGACGGTGACAATCTCAAGCGCGCGCAACACGCGGCCGCCGAGTATCGCAGCGCGCTGCATATCCTCTCGCCCCGCTCGGAGCATTGGGACCCGCCAGTGGAAACCTATTCGGCGCTGACCGGCAACGGCATCGCAAGATTGTGGCAGAAGATCCTCGACCATCGCACCGCGATGAACGCCTCCGGCGATTTCGCGGCACGGCGGCGCGAGCAGCAGGTCAAGTGGATGTGGTCGATGCTGGAGCAGCGGATGCTGGCGCGGCTGCGGGCCGACGCTTCCACCCGCTCAAAAGTGAAGAAGATCGAGAGCGACGTCGCCGACGGCCGCCTCACGCCGGCGGTAGCCGCCGAGCAAATCATGGAGCTGCTCTGATGGGCGACAGGCTGCGCATCCTCGTCACGGGTTTTGGTCCGTTTCCCGGCGCGCCCTATAACCCGACCATGCCGCTGGTCGAGCGGCTGTTGCGGCTGCGCCGCCCCGCCTTCGATGATGTCGAATTGTCCAGCCACATTTTTCACGTCACCTATGCCACGGTCGATCGCGAGCTGCCGCAACTCCTGGCCAGGCGGCGGCCCCATGCGCTCTTGATGTTCGGCCTTGCCGATCGGACCGCGCATCTGCGCGTCGAGACGCGTGCCCGCAACGCGGTCACAACCATCTTTCCCGACGCCGACGGCACGCGCGTGGGCAAGGGATCGATCGTTGGCGACTCTTGCGCCCAGATGTTCGGACCGCACACGGCGAAGCTCCTGCGCGCGGCGCTTTCGACCGGGATCGACGCGCGGACCTCGCGCGACGCCGGGGCCTATCTCTGCAATTATCTGAGCTGGCGCGCGATCGAGGCGACGAAAAAGGATGGCGGCCCTCGCCTCGCCGCGTTCGTCCACATTCCCCTGCTCGCGCGCGATGGCGCGGCAAAGCCGGGCCGCATCAGGCTCGAAGAGCTGGTCGATGCCGGAGAGGCCATGCTCGCGGAACTCGCAAAGCTCACGCGAAGCGCGGTGCGCGAAGCCGCCTCTTCCTGAGGGCCCGTTAACCCTACCCCCAACAATCGCGCCGGCCTCGGCTGGCTTCGGCCGCGTGCGTCGTCATTTCTGGGATACTCCACCCATCGTTATATTTTCGCGGGAAGACGGTCATGGACCTCAATCGCCGCCACCTCATCGCAGCCTCCGCCGCGGGCGTCGCGGGCGCACTCGCGGCCTCGCCCGAAGCCGCGCGCGCGGCGCAGCTCACCTCCGCGCTCGGGCGCGACGCCACGCAATATGGCGTGCGGCCCGGCAGCCCGGACGACCAGACCCGCGCCCTGCAACGCGCGATCGACGAAGCCACCCGCGCCGGCGTGCCGCTGGCGCTACCATCAGGCATCTATCGCACCGGCATGCTGCGCCTCGCCGAAGGCGCGCAGCTGGTCGGCATCCGCGGCGCGACCAAATTTGTGTTCAGCGGCGGCGGCTCGATGTTTCTGGGCGAAGGTGCCGGCCACATTGGTCTCAGCGGCATCACGCTCGACGGCGGCAACATTCCCCTGCCGCAGCGGCACGGGCTGATCCATTGCCTCGGCGGTCGCGACATCCGCATCACCGACTGCCAGATATTGAACAGCGGCGGTAACGGCATCTGGATCGAACAGGTCTCCGGCGACATCTCCAACAACATCATCAGTGGTATTGCCGGGACCGCGATCGTGTCGTTCGACGCGCAGGGCCTTATCGTCTCGCGCAACACCATCGCCGGAACCAACGACAACGGCATCGAGATCCTGCGCTACCAGATCGGCGATGACGGCACGCTGGTCGCCGACAACCGCATCGAGGACATCAAGGCCGGCCCCGGCGGCTCCGGGCAATACGGCAACGCCATCAACGCGTTTCGCGCCGGCAATGTGATCGTGCGCAACAACCGCATCAAAAATTGCGATTATTCCGCGGTGCGCGGCAATTCGGCCTCCAACATCCAGATCACCGGCAACAGCGTCAGCGACGTGCGCGAGGTCGCGCTTTATTCGGAATTTTCCTTTGAGGGTGCTGTTATCGCCAACAACACCGTCGATGGTGCGGCGTTTGGTGTGTCCGTTTGCAATTTCAACGAGGGCGGCCATATTGCGGTCGTGCAGGGCAACATCATCCGCAATCTCATTGCGAAGCGCCCGATCGGGACCGCACCTGATGACGACGCCGGCATCGGCATCTATGTCGAGGCCGATACGTCCGTCACCGGCAACGTCATCGAGAACGCCCCCTCCTTCGGCATCGTCGCCGGCTGGGGTAAATATCTGCGCGACGTCGCGATCACCGGCAATGTGATCCGCAAGGCCTTTGCCGGCATCGGGGTGTCGGTGGCGGCGGGTGCGGGCACCGCGCTCGTCAACAACAACATGATCTCCGAGACGCCGCGCGGCGCGGTGGTGGGCCACGATCATGGCCGCGCGGTCACGGCCGACCTGTCCACCGAAGGCGCGCAGCGCTACGCCCAAATCGTGATCGGCAGCAACGCGGTGCCGCGCTAGAGCGCGTTGCGGAGCAGCGGATAGCGCCGCTCGATCGCGGCAAGGTCCAGCGCGGGAACCTCCAGCGCCCGCTCCAGCGCGAGCAGGTCGATCACCGGCGCGGTCGGCACGTCCATCGGCGCGACCTCGGTTTCCGCGACGACAGGCAATTCGATCGGCCTGGGCACGATCGCTGCTGCCTGCTCGATCTTGCGCAGCTGGATCGTCGGTGCGGGCGCTGGCCGCGAGACGGCGCGCGGCGCGAGCGGCTTCGGCGTGGCGAGGCTGCGCCAGGTTTCCACCGCGTCCTTTGCTTCCTTGATGTTCTCGAGAAAGGTTCGTTCGTTGTGATAGCGGCGCCAGCGGCCGCTCTCGAACAGTTCGGTGAGGTGCTCCAGGCGCTGCTCTGCGAGCATGCGCCAGCGATCGAGCACGTCGCCCGTTGCGTCCCTGCGATGTGTCATAAATCTGCCCGTATGAGAAAAAACGGACGCAACAGCAACGCAACGAATCAACGGCTTGTGACAGCAATATTTTGTGGAAAAGTTTTTCGTTGTCCAGCGGGCTTGTGCAATTTGCACGAGAGGCCCGTAGTTCTCCGGCTTTTCCCGGCTGTTCACCGGCCAAAAATAAAAGACCCGTCCGGGGGGACAACCGGACGGGTCAAGCCATATGGGCGCTTGGGGTGGATGGGCGCTCGCGCCTGATACAGCTACGGGGAGGATTTCCGCTCCCACAGGCATTGGTCGCTGAAGGCACTCCCTTCGTTCAAAGCGGCGGTCGATTTTTTTAACTTTTGGGTAAGGAACTTTTCGACCCAAAACGCTACCGCGCGGCGGGCTGATGGGGCGCGCTCGTGGTCGATTTTTCCGCCGCCATGGTGGAGACCTGCGGGACCAACGCGCGAAGTGGCGGGTTTTCCTGCCGTTCTGACGCGTTTTGCGGGGCTGAGGTGTTCGCGACCGGCGCCGGCTCGGCAACGACCGCCTGGACCGCGGCAAGCGCATCCGCCTCGCCGGCGCCAAACAGATCATCACGACCTGGTGAACCCAAATCGCGCGCCGTTCTCATCAGCGTCGCGCGCAAATCGTCGGGCTTCAACGCCGGATTGCGCTCCAGCATCAGTGCGGCGAGACCGCTGACATAAGCCGCTGAAAACGAGGTACCTGACGTCACCTGGTATTTATCATCCGGCGCCGGCAGGAAGACATCGACGCCGGGCGCTGCGACCGCGATGTGGCCGCCGCAATTCGAGGCCCTGAACAGATGGTCCTGCGCATCGGTGGCGCTGACGGCGATCACGTTGGGATTGGCGGCGGGATACAGCGGCGGCGACTTCGCGCCGGCGTTACCGGCAGCGGCGACCATCACGACATTGTTCATGGCGACCGCCGTGATCCCGCGTTCGATGATCGGATCCTTCGGCCCGGCAAAGCTCATGTTGATGACGCGCGCGCCCTTGACCACGGCGTAATTGAGCGCCTTCAGGATGACGTAGGAATTGCTCTGCGCGCCGCCCGTCCCCGCCCCGAAGGCACGGACCGCCAGAATCTGCGCCGCCGGGGCGCTTCCCGTCAGCCGCGCATGAGCGACGATCGCACCCGCAATGCCGGTGCCGTGAACATGTGGCCCCTCGCTGCTGCCGAGCGCGTCAAAACTTTCCACGATCGAGTTGGCGAGCTCGGGGTGGCGGATGTCGATTGCGGAATTGATCACGGCAACCCTGATGCCCGCGCCGTGGGAGAGCGCATGCGCCTCGGGCAAATGCAGCTTCTCCAGCGCATATTGCACGGAATCCTTTTCGCTCAACGCCGCCTTCTGCTGCTGCAGGATGTAGCGGTAGTTGAGCTGCACCGAGCGTACGCCGGTCTCGGCGGCGAACTCGCGGCGCACCACGTCCGCCGGGCGGCGGTCGGTGATGCGGAACAGCCCGACGGTCGCGCCGATCAGCGGAAAGTTCTGGGATTCAATGCGCCTTAGCCCGTGGCGACGGGCGATCTCGTCGGCCTGCGCCTCCGTGCCCTCGATTTCGGCCACGATTTCGTTGGGGATGGTGAGGAGATTGACGGCTGCCTGCGTCGCGTCGCGGCGCGGACCGCTGCTCTTGGATTTGCCCTTGCCGGGCGGAGTGCCGTTGCCGTCGCCCGTGGCAACTGGATCGACACACTCATTGTCGGCGCTGCGGCTGGCCCCGCCGCAGGCGGGATAGAGGTTCGGCGAGGTGCGCAAGTTAGGAAATTGCGGACGCACCGCGAGCCGCCCGGTCAGCGCGGGCGACGGCACACGGGCGGGATTGATGACGACGTTGTGGCCGATGTCGACACGCGGATTGATCGCCGGCGCACGGGCCCCGACGTTGATGTTGGGTCCGCGCATGATCGCTTGCGCGTGAACGGCGGAAGCCGCGGCCATCGCCACCGGCAGAGCAAGAGCGGTCGCTGCCCACGCGGCGCGGCGCATCTTCATCCGCCAGTTTGCATGATGATGCAGCATGGGACCTCGCACTTCAAAAGGCGCGGCAAAAACCTTACTGCGCCGCCACCGCGAGATTGACGATCTTCTCGCCCTGCAGCCTATTGATCAGGCCCGCGACTTCGTCCTTGCTGATCGCCTTGTCACCGAACTGCAGGCGGAACATGCCGCCCTTGGCGTCGACGATCGAGGCCTGGTAGTGGTCGAGCAGTGCCGTGATGTCGGCGATCTTGGCATCCGGCACGAAACGCACCAGCGCGCGCGGCGGAGCGGCGTCGGCGGTGAGCGATCGCGTCGCCGGCTCGTTCATGCTGAGCGAGGCGGTCTGGAAGGTCGAGGACTGGTTCTTGATCAGCACCGCGCCGATCACGCCCGCCTGCAACACCAGCGCCAGCGCGCCAAGACTCGCCGACCACGCGAGCGTGCGCGGCGAGAGGCTAGCGAAAAAACCGGAAATCCGGGCCGACAGGCCCGAGAAAGCCGAGGGCTCGCGCGCCGGCTCGGCATCGATCGCCGCGAACAGTTTTTGCATCGCGCGCGCCGAGGGCGCGCCGAGCGTCTCGTTCAGGCTGATGGTCCCGGCATATTCCTCGCGGATCACCGCATACTGCCGCGCGAGCTCGGGATCGCGGGCGAGAGCCTCCTCGACGCGACGCGCATCGCGTGCGTTCAGCGTGCCGGCCGCATGCCAGGGCAGCAGCATCTCGATCTCACTGGGATCTTGTTCCAGCATTTTCTTGCTCAATGCCATCATGGCCAGCCTCGTTCGACGCCGGCCGCTTTCAGCAGCTCGGCCAATTTTTTGCGCGCGTAAAACAGGCGCGTCTTCACCGTGTTCTCGGGGATCTCGACGATCTTGGCCACCTCCTCCACGGACTTCTCGTGGTAGTAGACAAGATCGATAATCTCCCGGTGTTCCGCCGATAGTGCCGAAAGGCACTTACGCAAGGCCGCACCCGTATCCTTCTTCGTCACCGCCACTTCGGGATCGTCGGACGAATCCTCGATCGCGTTGGCGGCTTCGTCGTCCAGCTCGGCGTCCTTCCGGCGCCGGAGCGCCGAGAGGGCCTTGAACCGTGTAATCGCCAAGAGCCAGGTTGAGACGGCGGAGCGGCCTTCGAACTTGCCAGCCTGACGCCACACATCGAGGAAGACTTCGCTGATGATGTCTTCCGCAATCTGTTCGTCCCGAACGAGCCGAAGCCCGAAACGAAACACCCTGACATGGTGCCGTCCGTACAGCACCTGCATGGCGAGCCGGTCGCCTTGAGCGATCCTGGCGATCAGGACTTCGTCCGTAGCGGCAGTAGCGCTCAATGGCCGTCTCGCAGAGTTGGTCGGATGGGATTGGCTAGCGGTTCGATAGTAAAGGCAAGATTCTTTAGGTTATCCCTATGCCCTAGCAGCATATGTGACTTACCGCACAAAGACGCGAATTTCGTGAAAAATTGGTAGCATGGTGGCGGAAGATACGGCGAAAACGGTATCATAATGCATTATTACTTTCATTCAGCGTCGGCATCTTCGCGCAACATCTTCGAGGCGCTTCCCACCCGGCAGTATTTGTACGGACCACGCGGGATCGCGCTTATTCCGCACCACCGGCCGCCCTTTACCTCCGGCCAATTCCTGTTTCCAATCAAAGACTAGGGTCACCCTGGCCGGATGCCGGATTCGGGTTCCAAAAGATACCAAACCTAAAGGCTTTACCACGTAGATTTTTGCCGCTGATTTGCACCCGGTGGCGAGACATGGGCACGACGGCGTCGCCGTTCCTCAATCCGATCGCGGCAGAGCTGGAAGGCGTCGGTCCCACACCGACCGCCAAGGTGCTGTCGCGCCGGGCGAGGCAGCGGCGCCAGATCCAGGGGATGATCGCCGCCAGCTACCTGATCGATGGCGGCGTCCTCTCGCTCTACGCCTATGCGGGCACCATCCCACAAACCATTGGGCCGGCCTTTGCCGCCTCGGGCCTCCTGAGCGTGGCCGTCTACCTGATGCTGTCCGAAACCGGCATCACCGAGCGCTTCAAGGACCATTATTTCGTGGTGCCGCAGCTGTTCGCGAGCCTCGCGATCATGCTGGTCTTCACCTACATCGCGCCGGAAGTCGGCGTGATGTTCCTCTGCACGCTGTTTTTGGTCTTCAACTTCGGCTCGCTGCGTTCGAACCCGCGGCAATCCGCCACGCTGTGGGCGGCGATGGCCGCAGGCCTCGCCTTCCTGTTCCTCCTCACCGACAAGCCGATCGGCATGCCCAACGGCACCATGCTGGAGCGGTTTGCGACCGCGCTGATGTTCACGCTGACCATCGGACGCTGCATGTTCCTCGGCATCTTTTCCTCCTCCATGCGGCACTCGCTGTACCAGAGCGGGCAGAAGCTGAAGGAGGCCTATCGCCGCATCGAGGAGCTCGCCGAGCTCGACGAGCTGACCGGCGCGTTCAACCGCCGCTGCATCATGCGCATGCTGGAAGAGGAGATTTCGCGAGCTGCGCGCCGCAACGCGCCCTGCTCCATCGCGCTGATCGACCTCGATCATTTCAAGCGCATCAACGACGCCTATGGCCATCCGACCGGCGACGAGGTGCTGCGCACCTTCGCCATCACCAGTTTCGCCAATATCCGCACCGTCGACCGCTTCGGCCGCTATGGCGGCGAGGAATTCCTGCTGGTGCTGCCCGACACCACCGAGCAGAGCGCGGCGCGGATGCTGGACCGGCTGCGCGCCATCATCGCCGATCTCGACTGGAGCGCGTTCTCGCAGGGCATGCGGGTCACGATCTCCGCCGGCCTTGCGACGCTCCGTCCCAACGAAACCTCCGACAATTTTCTCGCGCGCGCCGACAGCGCGCTCTACGCCGCCAAGGCGAGAGGACGCAATCGTATCACCAGTGCCTGACACCAAAAGCCATTTTGAATTTCGGCGGTCGAGAACGAGCCGCCGGCCCAACGCTCCAGGATAGAGACAATGAATTCGAAAGCTGCCCTCGCCCCCGAAAACCTGCTCGATGAGCTGCAGTCGACGCTCGCGCACGGCACCGTGGCGCGCCGCGTCGAGACGCTGCGCCGGGTGACCGATCTCTTCATCAACGGCTCGGTGGATTATTCCGACGAGCAGATCGGCCTGTTCGACGACGTGTTCCAGTGCCTGATCCAGCATATCGAGGTTTCGGCCAAGGCCCTGCTCTCCAACCGCCTCGCGCCGATCGACACCGCGCCGCCGCAGACCGTCCGCACGCTGGCGCTCGACGATCTGATCGAAGTTGCGGGCCCCGTGCTGTCGCTGTCGATGCGCCTCGACGACGAAACCCTGATCGAGACCGCCCGCAGCAAGAGCCAGGCGCATCTGATGGCGATCTCGAAACGCAAGGTGCTCTCCGACGCCGTGACCGACGCGCTGGTCCAGCGCGGCAATGACGAGGTGGTGCAGAGCACTGTCAACAATTCCGGCGCCGAATTTTCCGAGCGCTGCTTCAGCCGGCTGGTCAGCCGCGCCGAGGGCGACGATGAACTTGCCACCTGCCTCGGGTTGCGACCGAACCTGCCGCGGCATCTGTACCTGAAGCTTTTGGCGAAGGCGTCCGACACGGTGCGCCAGCGCCTCGAGGCCGCCCACCCGAAACAGGCCGCCGAGATTCCGATGGCCGTGCGCGAGGCGACGCGCCGCGCGCGCTCGGCCAAATCGGCAGTCACCGAGCAGACCGCGATTGCCCACGCGCTGGTCAAATCGCTGTTCGAGGACGGCCGGCTCGACGAGCGCCAGGTGTCGCAATTCGCCGAGGGCGGAAAATTCGACGAGGTCAATGCGGCGATCGCCGCGCTCGCCAACGTGCCGCTGACGATCGCCGAGAACATGATGGTGGAAACCCGCGCCGAGGGCGTGATGATCCTGTGCAAGGTCTCCGGGATGTCGTGGTCGACGGTGAAGACGATCATCAATCTGCGCGACGATCTCTCCGGCGGCGAGCCGACCGATCTGAATGCCTGCCGCGACACCTACGAACGCCTGCGGCCCTCCACCGCCCAGCAGGTGCTGCGCTTCCACCGCATGCAGCAGACCTCGTCGCCGCCGACCGCGCCGGCGGCGTGAGTGGTTTTGTCAATTCCTGATTCAATCCTCAAAACAGCTAATTCGATGTCGTCGCCCGGCTTGACCGGGCGACCCAGTATTCCAGAGACGGCAGTACTCAATCGAGACGCCTCTGGAATACTGGATGCCCCGCTTTCGCGGGGCATGACAGCGGAGGGACATAAGACAGCGTTCCCGCGGCATGATTTGCCCGAGTTGTGCATGAAAGTTTGTCCCTCAAAATACAGAGGGCGCAGGGAAGACCGGATGCTGGTTGCACCCGCGGCCCCGTGCGCAAGGTAGAAAGCACACGGGTTAGGCACCACAGGTTCAACCGGAGCGACCCGGCCTTCCCTGCGCAATGGTGTACGGCTTATACGCGCTCTCCCTGGTGTACCGGGCTTTTTAGCCACCATCGCATTGGGCTCATCACCCAAGACTTGACCCCAGCGTCGGGGGATCAGGACCACACGATTTTGCCGTCCGCATTGGGCGCGTTCGTCAACTGCGCCAATACGTCCATCGCATCCCGCGCCCAACACTCGTGACGATCGCGAAGCGCCCCTCTTGATCGGGGCGGGATGGCGCACGTGATACCACTGATTTGCGCTTCTGAAAAAGCGAAATATTTTTGGCGCGGCAGCTTGACAGGAATTCGCGAAGTTGACCCGTCGTGGCTGGGCAAGTATTCAGAACGGCAGTCAACCTGTAGAAAGTCATTCTCTGCGTTGCTCACACGAGCACAGCAATAGAAATTTTCTACGTGCCATAGCGTCGGACTGCGAATGGATTTCTAGCGCGTCGAGAGCCGATCGAGTTCTTGCCCAGCCTCGTCGGGCAAATCAGGTTGTCGATGTTATTGAAATAACGCGAATTATTCCGCCGCCTCCGCCGCCTTCCGCGGCTTGGCCCGCACCCTCAAAGGCAGCAAGGCAATCAGCGCCGCGAGGCTGAGTCCCGCCGATACCACGACCACCAACCGCCCCATCGGTTCGATCAACAGGCCGAATGCCAGGGGTGCCAGCGCCTGGCAAATGCGGGACGGCGCGCCGATCAGCCCGAGCCGATAGGCATAGTTTTCGGGTCCGAAGATCGCAAGCGGCAGCGTGCCCCGCGCAATCGTCAGGATGCCGTTGCCCGCACCATGCAGCAACGCGAAAGCCGCCGCGGCCCCACCGCCGAAGATGCCGATGACGCATGCGCCGATTGGATGGGTGATGCAGGCAAGCCGCGTGGAGACGATCGGATGAAAACGGTTGAGGAGGCTCGCCTCGATTACGCGGGCGCCGACCTGGGCGGGGCCGATCATCATGCCGGCGAACACGGCCTGCGCCGGCGTCGCCCCGAAAGCCTCGACGATGCGTGGCAGATGCGCCGCCATCGCCGAGGTCACCGTCCAGGCCGCAGCGAAGGCGAACGACAGCAGCACCATCGTCCGGTCAATCGGAATGTGAGGTTTCAGGACGGGCCCCTCGGCGACATGCACCGCCTCCGCGCGCGGCAGCGAGAGATTGAGCGGCAGGCCGATCACGATATGCGCCAGTGCCCAAGCATAGCATGTCTCACGCCATCCGATGGTCTCGAGGCCGAGCGAACTCAGCGGCCACGCGATCGTGCTGGCAAAGCCCGCGATCAGCGTGATGCCGGTGATCGCGCTCCGGGCGTCGCGACCGTAGATGCGGCCGAGCGTCCCGAAAGCGGAGTCGTAGAGGCCGAGCCCCATTCCGATGCCGAGCAGCAGCCACGCTGCCGACATCATCCACAACGAGGTCGATGCACCGAGCAGCGCAAGTCCGCCCGCAAGAACAAGATTTGAAACACACAGGACCTGCCGGCCGCCGACGCGATCGATCTGCCGGCCGACGCGCGGCCCCAACAGTCCCGAGATCACGAGCGAGGCCGAGAACGCCGCAAAGAACCAGTTGCTGGAAATGCCGAGGTCGCGCGCGATCGGATCGGCGAGAATGGCCGGCAGATAGTAGCTCGATCCCCATGCCAGCGTCTGCGCTGTGCCCAGCGCCGCGATGAGTTCTCAGCCGTCTTCCGTCCACGCCGGCAGCCTCTCAGCGCTCCCTCAAGCGCAGCATGACGGCGCGCAGCAGGACGTGTTCACCGCGGGTTTCACAGCGCGGATGAAGGCGCCCATGAACTTGCCGTCGACCTCCTTTGCCATTGCATCCACGTCGATGCCCTTGCCCGCCAGGAATTCCCGTGCATCGGCCACACGATAGATGCGCGTCGGCTCGATGCTGGCCTGCTCGAAGCCGGCAGCCCTGAGCTTGGATTTGTATTCATTCTCTTCCAGCGCGCCGGCGATGCAGCCGACCCACAGCAGCATGTCGCGGCGCAATTGTTCGGGCACCTGTCCGCGCGTCACCACATCGGATACCGCAAATCGTCCGCCAGGCTTCAACACGCGAAACGCCTCACGGATGACTTGATCCTTGTCGGCCGAAAGATTGATCACACAATTTGAAATGATCACGTCCACGGAGTTGTCCGGCAAGGGAATGTGCTCGATTTCACCCTTGAGGAATTCGACGTTTTGCGCGCCGGCTTTCTTCTGGTTCTCGCGGGCAAGGGCCAGCATCTCGTCGGTCATGTCGAGCCCATAGGCCTTGCCCGTCAGGCCAACGCGGCGTGCCGACAACAGGACGTCAATCCCGCCGCCCGATCCGAGATCGAGCACTGTCTCGCCTTGCTTCAGCTCGGCCAGTGCGGTCGGATTGCCGCAGCCGAGCGAAGCGAGAACGGCGGCTTCGGGCAGTTCGCCGGCTTCCTGGTCAGAATAGAGTTTCGAGGTAATCGGGCTTGTCGATGCCGGCCCGCAACAGGAACCCGCGCGCAACGCGGCCTGGCTGTACTTCTCGCGAACGGCTTCCTTGATATCTGTCATTGCGACCTCCTCGGCGACAAGATTTCGATCCAACCTGACACGTGCACGCTATTTCTAGAAGCATGGAAATACATCGCAAAACTCAGGCAACTTTCGTAGGCCTTCCGATCTCCACACATGCGGCGTCGGCGCAGCATTCGGCGACCAGGAAATCCACGATACCCCGCATCACCTCATAATTGGCGCGGCAGATCAGCGTCGTCGCCTGCCGTTCCTGGCTGATCAGGCCGACGGTCACGAGCGCCTTCAGATGATGGGAAAGCGTCGAAGCGGCGAGTTCCAGCCTGGTCTGCAGCTTGCCGACATTCATCCCCGCATCGCCCGCACGCACTAGCGCGCGATAGATCTTCAGGCGGGTCGGGTTGCCAAGGGCTTCAAGGCGGGCGGCTGCGTCATCGATTTTCATGAGTTCGAGGATAACATGGTCCGGCGTAAGGTCAACCGTATTTCTAGAACATTCGAAATAGTGGCGTCCCTCATCTCGGAGCGATGCCGGGGGCTCACGGACACTCAATTTGACTCCGGACGAAATATTTCGATAAGTCTCGACACTTAGACCTGCATCAGAGAGCGGGCATGGACAGTTACGATCTGGGAAGGCGCGTGGTGGCCGAAGCGTTGGGCACGGCCATTCTTGTGGCGACCGTGGTCGGCTCTGGCATCATGGCGGAGAGCCTTACAAGGGATCTCGCGCTCGCCCTGCTTGGCAACACGCTGCCGACGGGCGCGATTTTGGTAGTCCTCATCACTGTTCTCGGCCCCGTTTCGGGGGCGCATTTCAACCCGGCCGTCACGCTGATCTTTGCAATCAAGCGTGACATCACCATGCGTGATGCGATGTTCTATGTTGTCGCCCAAATTGTCGGCGGCATTCTCGGAACGGTACTGGCACACGCGATGTTCGGGATGCCGCTGATCGACCTGTCTCTCAAGGCAAGGACTGGCGGCCCTCAATGGCTCGCCGAAGCGATAGCCGCCTTCGGTCTGATCGCAACCATTCTCGGCGGCCTCCGCTTTCAAAAAGCAGCAGTTCCATGGCTGGTCGGTCTTTATATCACGGCCGCCTATTGGTTCACCGCTTCCACATCCTTTGCCAATCCGGCCGTCGCCATCGCTCGCTCGCTGACCAACACGTTTTCAGGCATTCGCCCGATTGATCTGCCGGGCTTTATCATCGCCGAGCTGTTGGGGGCTGTTGTTTCGCTGGGTTTGATGACCTGGCTTTTGAATGTGCCGACCGCGGGTAAGGATCCGGCAGAGCGGCGTCGGGCCTGAGATCATCGAGTGTCTCAAGACATCGCCGACACGCGAGAGTACTTGAGTTGATCAAGGCCACCGGGTTGATCAGGGCCATGGGGATCAGCGCGCGCGACTTGCAGCATGACCGTTCTCCAAAACAAAGCCCGGGCACTTGCGCGCCCGGGCTTTCCGTTAGGGGAGAAACGCGGCCGTCTCAGGCCGTGTAGTCGAAGGATTTGAAGGTAAGATGCTTCACGCCTTCCGGCGCATCCGCGAGTTTGCGGATATTGCCCCAGGTCTGCTTGTAGTTCGGAATGACGAACTCGTTCACCCCTGCCGACACCACATTGCCCTGCACGCCGGTCGGATAGGCGAACAGCATGAAGGTTTGCTTGGGCTTGGCGGTCGGCGTCGGATAGGCCATCGCCTGGGTTGAGCCGTTGTCGTTGTAGACCTCGACCAGATCGCCGGCCTTCAGCTTGAGATCGTCCATATCCTTTGGATTCATCTGAATGTAGGGATATGGCAGTCTGTCCATGACAAACTCATTGTCCTGGTCGAGATACGCATTCTGCCAGATGACGTTCGCACGCCCGTTATTGACGAGGAACGGGAACTTCTTGCGCTCGTCTTCCTTGCCCGGCGCCTGCAGCCCGCGCCACTGCGTTTCCATGAACTTTGCCTTGCCGTCCTTGGTCCCGAACTTGCCGTCGGTAAACAGGCGCTTGGTGCCGACTATCTTGCCGTCCTTGAAGTCGGTAGCCGGCTCCTGAAAGCCGTTGGTACCCATCGCGCGCAAACGCTCGTAGGTGACGAACTGTCCGCCTTTCTCATGGTTGTGATAGCCATCCATGAAGGCATCTTCCTCGGTCTTCCAATCGAAGCCCTTGAACTTGTCGGCGACGTCGTTCTTGCCCTGCTGGCGCAGCACACGCTCCATATGGTTCGCGATGCGCGCCGCGATCAACGAGTCGGGCATCGCCTGCCCCGGCGGATCCATGTATTTCTCGGTAAGCCGCATGCGGCGCTCACCGTTCATGGATGTGAGGTTGGCTTCGCCCGACGTAGCCGCCGGCAGCCAGATGTGGCAGGCCTCGCCAATTTTCGTCGGCACGATGTCAACATCGACCGCGAACAGACCGCCTTTCTTGATGGCGCCGACGATGGCATTCACCATCGCCGTGCGGTCACCATAGGGCACCGTCATCATGGCGTCCTTTACCAAGTCGGTGCGCTTCTTGTAGTTCTGCTTGAACTTGAAGGCGTTGAGCGTGGTCTTGTAGTGGTCACACGCCCAGATGTGATGCACGCCGCCCTTGCCTTCCATCAAGAGCTTGTCGACGTAAGCCGCTGGACGGCCGACATGGGCATCCGAAGGCCGCGAGTAGCCTTCCTGATGGCCGCCCATGCGCACGCAACCGCCACCGGGCCGGCCGATATTTCCGGTTGCCAGCGCCACGTTCACCAACGCACCGTTGGTGCGGTAATTGTCGTTGCCCCAGATCAGGCCTTTCTCGTACGCGAACATGGTGCGACGACGCGCGCTGCCGGCTTTCGGCTGCGCAATCCATTCGGCCGATTTGCGAATTTCATCGACCGAGAGGCCAGTGATTTTGGCCGCATCCTCCAGGCTGGTCTTGTTGGCGGCCTTCATCTTGTCGAAATCCGCGGTCGAGGCGTCGATAAAGGCTTTATCGACCCAGCCCTTGTCGGCGATGTAGGTCATCCAGGCATTGAAGAGGGCAAGGTCAGTGCCGGAATTGATCGCCAGATGCATCACATTGTCTTTGCCGGCTTCGACTTCGCAGGCATTGACAGTCACCGTCCGGCGCGGGTCGACAATGATGATGCGCCCTTTTTCGACCGGCTCGGAACCAAACTCGGTCTTCTTCTTGTCGACCGAAGTCCCACGCAGGTTCGGGACCCAGTGATTGAGGAAATAGTTGGTCTGGGTCTCGAGCGCATTGGTGCCGACCGCCACGATGGTATCGGCGAGTTCGGCGTCCTCGTAGCAATTGTTGAGTTCGCCGACGCCCATGTCGCGGGTGGCGTGGACTTCGGAATTGTAGGCGGGGCGATTGTGGATACGGATATTCTTGATCTTCATCGCCCCGAAATAGAGCTTCCCGGTGCCCCACGTATTCTCGTAACCGCCGCCCGCGCCACCATGGTCGAAGGCCGAGACGAACAGCCCATCCTCGCCCATGTCATTGATGACGGCGACGGTGACGCGCGCGACGAGATCGAGTGCATCGTCCCAACTGGTCGGCTGCATCTGGCCATAGCGCCAGACCATCGGATCGGTCAGGCGTTGCAGCTCGGTGTTGCGTTGCTGCGAATAGCTCATCTCTGCCATGCGAGCGCCACGGACGGAGCCGAGTCCGGAATTGACGACGCAACCCTTGTCCGGCTTGATGACGATGTGCACGTCCTGCCCGTTCTGGCGGACGATGTTGTACATCGAAGGCGAGTACCAGGCGGCGGTTTCCGCCGGCTGTTGTTTTGAAAGATCGGTATTGAACTTGTTGTCGGCGGCCGCGGTGCCGCCCTGCTTGTTGGCGGCCCACGTGTAAGCCTTGTAGCCGCAACCGACGATGCAGTAGTGGCAGGTGACGTTGAATTCCTTGGCATCCGCCGGGATGATCGGCAGCCGGTCGATCTGACGCTTGTAAGCCATGACTGTCTTCTCCCCTTAGAGCACGTTGGAAAGGCGTCCGTAGAGCAATTCATCCACGCCTTCGGCGTAGATGTCGCCTTTGTCGTCGACGCGCAGAACGTATTGCGGGAGATTTTGCGTGGCCTGGCCCCAGACCTGCTGGCCGCCGGCTTCGCAGTCGAAACGCGAGTAATGGCCGGGGCAGTTCATGGTCTTGTCCGCTGCGCTGTAGGTCAGCGGAAAACCCTTGTGCGGACAGGTGGTGGTGAAGCCGACGATGTCGCCGTCGGCGCCGACCCCGCCCGGTACCTTCTTGCCAAGCTTGAGCAACACGCCCGGCGCGTCAGCGTCGGGATAGGAGACATTGACCGGCTGATTGACCTTCAAATCGCTCACATTGCCGAGCCGGTTTGACGGGTAATCTACGCGCGCCGCCGCCGGCGCGGCTTTGGATTGTGCTGGTACCATGGTCGCGACCGCTGCTCCTGCCGCGGCAAAGCCCGCACCGCCCAAAAATCGGCGGCGGCCGGCATCGACCATCCTGTCACAATGGCTCATTCACGTTCTCCCTGGACACACCGGTACGCCTACCGGCGAAGTTTCCTCGAGGATTGGCCGGTACGCCTACCGGCCGAGCGTCTCGCTCAATAGTTGTCGAACGGCTCAAAAGCCGTCGAACCGTCGAGATGTCTCGACATATGACATATTAGAAAGACAGTAGCTTGTCACCTGGGTGTCAGTTAAAACGAAACGGAACTCGAAATCTTGGACTCTGGACTATGCCAAAAACGACACTCGCGGTCGCAAGCCACGCCGGACCGATCTCGATCGACAATCAGCTTACCGAGGAGCACGCGATTTCTGCGCTTTCCTCCCTCGCGCAGCCGACGCGGCTGGCAATCTTTCGTTTGCTGATCAAGCACGAGCCCGTTGGGATTACCGCGGGCGTGATTGCCGATACGATCGGTGCACCGCACAATACGCTATCGACCCATTTGGCTATTCTGGTAAGGGCTGGCCTGCTGCGCAGCTCACGCGAGGGGCGTACAATCATTTACCGTTCAAACGTAGACGGCATGCGAACGCTGGTATCCTTCCTCGTCAATGACTGCTGCGACGGGCATCCCGAATTGTGCAATTTCTTGGCTGCGGGTTGCGGCTGCGGCCCCGCCAAGGCACCCTCTGCCAGGAAACCGAAATCCGCTGCACGGCGAGCCAAGCGCTCCCGATAGCCGGGTTCAGCAACTCGCATTTTCCAGGACTATCCTCCGAACTCCGAATTCCAGTAGTTCTCGATCTGCCGGACGAGAGGGGGTGGGAGCGGAACGTAGTTCAGCGCGTCCGCCTGCGCCTGTCCGTTTTCCAGCGACCACCTGAAGAAGTCCCTGGCGATTTTTGCCCGCCCCAGATTCTTTGGTTGCTTGTACATGATGATGAAGGCCGTCGCGGTGATGGGATAAGCGTTCTCCCCGGGAGCGTCGGTCATGATCAGGAAGAAGTCTTTCGTTCCGCTCCAATCGGCGTTCTTGGCGGCCGCCTGGAAAGTCTCCGCGCCCGGCTGAACGAACCGCCCGGCCTTGTTCTGCACCAATCCGTGAGCCAGCTTGTTCTTCACGGCGTAGGCATACTCAACATAGCTGATCGAGTTCTTCGTCAGCGCGACAAAGGCCGCAACTCCTTCGTTGCCCTTGCCGCCCGCGCCGGTCGGCCAGTCAACGGTCGTGCCTTCGCCCACCTTTTCCTTCCATTCGGGGCTGACCTTCGAAAGGTAATTTGCCCAGTTGAACGTGGTCCCCGAACCGTCCGAACGGTGGATGACCGAGATCGGGGCGGCAGGCAGATTGACATCCGCATTGAGGGCGCGGATCGCCGGATCATCCCAATTCTTGATTTTGCCGAGAAAAATGTCCGCGAGTACCGCGCCCGTGAAGTGCATGATACCCGGTCCGATGCCGTCAATGTTGACGATGGGCACCACGCCGCCGATCACCAGCGGGAATTGGCCCAGGCCGCGCTTTTCCAGCTCTTCCGGCCGCAACGGCATGTCCGAGGCGCCGAAGTCGACGCTTGCCGCCTTGATCTGACTAATGCCCGCGCCGGAGCCGTTCGACTGATAGCTGATCTTGTCGCCGGTTTTGGCTTCATACTCCGCGGCCCATTTTTCAAGGATGGGGAATACGAAGGTCGAGCCGGCGCCGGTCGTCTCGGCCGCCTGGGCCACCGTGGCCGACAACGACAGCGATGCCAGAACGATACCCATTATGCGCTTGATCATGGGCCTCCTCACGGTTATATGTCGGCTTGTCTCGACATATCTTAATCAGATGACCAAAGCATGACAATGATTTTCGGCTCGCAGGCCCCGCTGTCATCGCCGCGTCGCGAGATTTGTCGATGAATATCGACACGATTCATCAAGAGAAGGTCATGGATCAGACAAGCTTCACCGAGACTGCCATCGAGGGATTTGGCTCCCTGGCACAGGCCACCCGGCTCCAAGCCCTGCGGCATCTGCTGTCGATCTATCCGGAGAGCCTGCTCGCGGGCGAAATCGCGCGACTTTGCGAGGTTCCGCACAACACGATGTCGAACCATCTTTCCATACTCGCGCGCGCCGGCCTGATCGTTGCGGAGAAGGACGGCCGGACGGTCAACTATCGAGCCGACGTTACCGGCTTTCGTGCGTTGATCGACTTTCTTGCTCACGATTGCTGTGGCGGTAAACGCGAGCTCTGCGGCCTTCTCCCGATGTCGGCAATCTCGCCCATCCCAGAGCCCTCGCCTGACAAGGTTGCGCCAGCTTTCAACGTCCTGTTCCTGTGCACCCACAATTCTGCGCGCTCGATCATTGCCGAAGCACTCCTCGAGAAGCTCGGGCGCGGACGATTTCACGCCTACTCCGCCGGATCCGACCCTGCCGAGGCTCCGCTTCCCGAAGTCCTCGACCGTCTCAAGCACCTCGGGCACGATGTCGCCCATCTGCGTTGCAAGTCGTGGAACGAGTTCACGGGCCCCGATGCGCCGCGCATGGATTTCGTCATCGCACTTTGCGACACGCCGCAGGGGCAGTTTTGTCCGGACCTCGGGACAAAATTCGTGACTGGCGCGTGGCCGCTCCCTGACCCGGCTCAGTTTGGCGGGTCGGCTTCCGAGCGGACGACATTGCTGAACGAGCTGTATGCGATGATACGGCGACGAATTGAAATCTTTATCAGCCTTCCATTCGCCTCGCTCGACCGCTTGGCGCTGAGGGCACGTCTGGACGAGATCGGCGATACCAATCGCGTCTCACCGTAACAGGATCGCCTGCATGAAAGTCGGTATCAACGGAATGGGTCGGATCGGCCGTCTGGCTCTGCGAGCGGCGCTAGGCGGCATCTATCGCCCGGAGAGCGATCCGCGCGCCGGCAACCGCCTTGATGTGGTTCATGTCAATGAGCTGAAGGGCGGCATCGCGGCGACGGCGCATCTGCTGGAATTCGACAGTATGCACGGTCGCTGGAATACGCCGATCGGTATTGATAGTGGCAAGGCCATCACGATTGCGAACAAGCGGCTCGGCTTCACGGAAGCCGCGTCTCCCGCCGATATTCCCTGGGGCGATCTTGGTTGCGATGTCGTGCTCGAATGTACCGGCAAATTTCTCAAGCAGGAGCAACTGCAGGGTTATTTCGACCGCGGCGCCAAGCGCGTGATCGTCGCCGCCCCTGTGAAGGATGGCAGCGCGCTCAATATCGTGGTCGGAGTCAACGACAAGCTCTACGACCCGCCAAAGCACAAGCTGCTCACGGCGGCGTCCTGCACCACCAACTGCCTCGCGCCGGTGGTAAAAGTGATTCACGAGGCGATCGGCATAAAGCACGGCCAGATCACGACCATCCACGACCCGACCAACACCAATGTCGTGGTTGATGCGCCTCACAAGGATCTTCGCCGGGCCCGCTCGGCCCTCCTCTCGTTGCAGCCGACAACCACCGGCAGCGCGACCGCGATCGCGCTGATTTATCCGGAGCTCAAGGGCAAGCTCAATGGTCATGCCGTGCGCGCACCGGTGCTGAACGCCAGCCTCACCGATTGCGTGTTCGAGGTTGCGCGCAAAACGACGGCGGAAGAAGTCAACGCTCTCTTCAGGGCGGCAGCCGAAGGCGAGTTGGCCGGCATCCTTGGCTTTGAGACGCGTCCCTTGGTTTCGGCCGATTTCAACAATGACTCGCGCAGCTCGATCGTTGACGCGGCCAGCACCATGGTCACAGACGAGACGCTGCTGAAGGTTTATGCCTGGTATGACAACGAAGTCGGCTATGCCTGCCGGATGGTGGACCTGGCCAATATCGTCGAGGAGCGCGGGCTATGACAGCGATGGCGCGCAACTACCTGATCGTCACGGCCTCCTATTGGGGCTTCACGCTCACCGACGGCGCCTTGCGCATGTTGGTGCTGTTTCACTTCTTCCGCCTCGGCTACACGCCCTTCACGCTTGCCTTCATGTTCCTGCTGTATGAAGCGGCGGGTATCGGCGCGAATTTGGCCGGCGGTTATTTCGCTTCACGTTTTGGAATCCCGCGTATGCTGGCGACTGGCCAGCTCTTGCAGATCTCGGGACTCATGATGCTGTCGTTGCTGAGCCCCGGCTGGGGCGCAGCGTTGTCGGTTGCCTGGGTCGTTGTGGCTCAGGGGATTGCCGGCGTCGCCAAGGATATCACCAAGACGGCATCGAAGTCCGCGATCAAGGCGACGTCCGCCGAAGGCAGCGGCCAGCTTTTCAAATGGGTCGCCTGGTTCACCGGCTCCAAGAACGCGATGAAGGGACTCGGCTTCTTCCTTGGCGGCCTGTTGCTTGATGTTGTCGGCTTCCGCCCGGCGCTCTGGCTGATGGCCGCCTTGATCGCCGTCATTTTTGTTGCGGGGGTGTTGCTGCTGCCGCGCGAGCTCGGCAAGGCCAAATCGTCAAAGACCATGCGCGAGCTGTTCAGCAAATCGCGCGGCGTCAATCTCTTGGCCGCCGCGCGCGTTTTCATGTTTGGTGCGCGCGACGTCTGGTTTGTGGTCGGCCTCCCGGTTTTCCTCTACGCGCACGGCTGGTGGTTCTTGCAGGTCGGCGGCTTCCTGGCGGCGTGGACTGTTGTCTATGGTGGCATTCAAGCGGTGGCACCATCCCTCGTTACGCGCAGCCCGGACGGCTTGAGCCGCGAGATTCCCGCCGCGCGGCTGTGGGCGGCGATTCTGGCTGCAGTTCCGATCGTCCTGGCTGTCTTGATGCAGACGGCAGATCTCGCTCGCCCGGACCTCGTGCTCGTGACGGGATTGGCGCTGTTCGGTCTGCCCTTTGCGGTGAACTCATCCTTGCATTCCTATTTGATCCTGGCCTATGCAGGCTCGGAAAAGGCGGCCGAGGATGTCGGCTTCTATTACGCGGCGAATGCCGCGGGGCGCCTGCTTGGAATCATCCTCTCGGGCCTGCTTTATCAGCTCGCCGGTATCGAAGGCTGTCTGATCGGCTCCGCCGCCATGCTCGTCCTTTGCTGGGCGATCACTTTCGTCCTGCCCACCGAGCCAGAGCGCATCGGACTTCAGCAAAGGGCGGTCTGAGGGTCTGGTTGTGGCAGAAGGAAACCTTGCCGCCGGCAATCGGCGCATAAGGCCTTGAACATCTCCCGTCTGGCGGCTTTATAGGAGACTGGAAGGAAGCATCCGATGGCCGATCCGTGCTGCGAACATGAGCAATCGCACTGCTGCGAGCCCCCCGCTCTGGTATTGCCGCTTCGCAAGCGCGGGGAAGCGGCCCTTCCCGGTCATTCCACGCACACGCCATCCGCGTCGTGCTGTTCCGGTGGCGTGCCCGTCTTCGACGGCATGAACCCGCGCTACAAGCGCATCCTGTGGACCGTGATCGGCATCAACGGACTGATGTTTCTGACCGAAATGATTGCCGGCCAGTTGGCCGGCTCCCAGGCGCTGAAAGCCGACGCGCTGGATTTTCTGGCCGATACCGTCACCTATGGCCTCAGCCTCGCCGTCATCGGTGCAAGCCTGCGCCGGCGCGCCTCGGCGGCGCTGTTCAAGGGCGCTTCGTTGAGCGCCATGGCGCTCTGGGTGTTCGGCTCTACCGTCTACCAGACGCTGGTGCTCGGGCTGCCCAAAGCCGAGGTCATGGGTCTCATCGCTGTATTAGCGCTGGCGGCCAATCTCTCATCCGTCCTGCTCCTGCTGCCCTACAAGGACGGCGACGCCAATGTCCGTTCGGTCTGGCTCTGCTCCCGCAACGACGCCATCGGAAACATCGTCGTGATGATCGCAGCGCTGGGCGTGTGGGGCACCGCGACGGCGTGGCCGGACCTCGCCGTCGCAGCCGTGATGGCGGGAATATTCCTGACGTCGTCGGTGCAGATCCTGAAGCAGGCGTGGGCAGAGTATCGCCACGAAGCGGGTCACGCGCAGGTAGCGACGTAACGGCAAATTTCGTAGGGCGCAATAGCGACAGGGTATTGCGCCGAACCATGGCGGATTACGCTGACGCTAATCCGCCCTGTACGTCTCTCAGAACCGCAGCACCCGCGATCCCACCAGCGCGCCGATCGCGGTGACGAGCGCGGTGGAGATCGTGTACCAGGTCGCCACAAACAGCGGCGAGTCGTCGGTGCAGTGCGAGGCGTAGAGCGTGGCCGCCAGACCCGCGGACAACAGGCCGGCCATCGCGCCTTCCAGCGCGGGCCGTGTCGGCGCACCGTGGCGGAGCCCGATCAGCGAGGCCGCGAGCAACGGCAGCGACATCAGGGGCACCGCGGTCATGCACACCTTCGAATTGCTGCCGACGAGACGCGTCATCATCGGCAGCCGCTGCGGCATCATCATCTCGCCGGAGATGCCGGCGACCAGCAGCCCCGCCGGGATCGCCAGCAGCCAGACAAAGCCGCGCAGCGACGCTTCGGGGCGCGCGAGATGCAGGCTGATGGTGATCGCGGCGGCCGCCAGCGCCAGCGTGACCGCGAATTTCAGATCGAAGAACGGATTATGCATCGCGGTCATCACGTCGGGCCGCACGCCGAGCTCGGCCACGAACCCCAGGATCGACACGGGCGCGGCCGCGAGCAGCGCCAGCGCCAGCACGATGCTGACGGGCCGGGCGCGATGCGCATTGTCGGCGGCAAGGGTGTTGATGAGCTGATCGGTGTCCATTCTCATTGTTCCCTCAGCTTCGCGGTGAGACTCGAAAGGCCCCGATGGAGCGCCACCCGCACCGCGCCCTCGCTCATCGCAAATTTCTTCGCCGTATCCTTGATCGAGGCGCTCTCGACTGCGATCGATTGCAGGACATCGCGCTGGCGCGCCGGCAGCGATTGCAGTTGCGCGGCGACCTCGGTCGGCGACGCCGTTTCCGCCGCCGGCTGGTCGGCGAGCGTCTCGGCGAAATCGTCGACGTTGACGAAGACGCGCCTGCCGCGGCGGCGCAGCGCGTCGATCAGCTTGTTGCGCGCGATCGCGAACAGCCAGGGCGCGAACGGCGCGTTCGCGTCCCAGGTATGCCGCTTCAGATGCACCGCCAACAAAATGTCCTGCACGATATCCTCGGACTGATCGGCCGGCTGACCGGCGCGCGAAAGACCGCGGCGCGCGGCCGCCCGCAGGACCGGCGTGATGGCTTTGAGCAGCCGATGATACGCCGCGCTGTCACCGGAGATGGCCGACCGCATCAGGCCGGTCCATTCGTCTTCACGTTCGCGCACGCACGCTCCCAAAATTCATTTCGGTCGATGTTTCAATTTGTTACGCCGCAAAGTTCTAATCACGAAGTCGTGATCAGCCTGCCCGCCCGACCTGGCCGAGCGATGTGCTGCTCCCGTATCGCTACCTTGCCCCAGGCTCATAACATCGATCCCCGCGCCTCGCATCGCCGCATTGATTTTAAACGATGTTCCTTTGAAGCCCGCGCGGACGCCGCCCAGCTTTTGCCCGGTGTGGGCCGAAGATTCCCTTTTTCCGCCCCGCTGCCGTCATGTCGCGGGGTCTCTTTCTCCCGTTTGGGACAGGGACCATTGGGGAGATTGCCAAATGATCCACAAAGCAAGCGGGCGCGCCGCATTCATCCTCGCCATCGGGCTCGGATTAGGCTTCGCGGGCCCATCGCGGGCCGCCGATCCGCAGACCGATGCGGCAGCCGTGACGGCGCCAGCCAATCCGGCCGACGCGCAGGCCGCACCCGCCAGCCAGGCGGTGGGAGCCGACCAGCAGCAGCTCAGCGACGCCGATCGCGCCGCGCGCCAGGACGACGTGCGCACACCGGTCGTGGTGACGCAGGCGCAGCCGCAGACCGAGGCGCCGGCGCCGGCAGCGCGCGCCAATCCGGTCGTCGCCGGCAGCCAGAACGGGACTTGGGACGAGACCTCGCTGATCGGCAAGATCTTCATCGGCTTTGGCGCGCTGCTGACGGTCGCCTCGGCTGCGCGCATGTTCATGGCGTAATCGGGCACCTTAGACCCGTTGCTTTTTCTGCGCATGATCGTTTCGGAAAACCGCTGCACACCCCGCATCAAGTGCGGGGCAGGCTTTTTCCGGATCATGCGCTCACCTACTTGAAGCCCACTTCGCCAGCAGGCACATTGCCCGCAAGTTTCAGCCAGCGGGGTGGGTCATGAGTACGTTCGAGCACATCATTGTCGAAAGCCAGGGCGCGGTCGGCATCATCAAGCTCAACCGCCCAAAAATGCTGAATGCGCTGTCGTTCGGCGTGTTCCGAGAGATCGCGGCGGCCGTCGACGATCTCGAGGCGGACGACAAGATCGGGTGCATTGTCGTGACCGGCAGCGAAAAGGCCTTTGCCGCCGGCGCCGACATCAAGGAGATGCAGCCGAAAGGCTTCATCGACATGTTCGCAAGCGACTTCGCCGCTGTTGGCGGCGACCGCGTCGCGAAGTGCCGCAAGCCGACCATTGCCGCGGTTTCGGGCTATGCGCTCGGCGGCGGCTGCGAGCTAGCGATGATGTGCGACATCATCATCGCCGCCGACACCGCGAAATTCGGCCAGCCCGAGATCACGCTCGGCACCATCCCCGGCATCGGCGGCACGCAGCGGCTGACTCGCGCGGTCGGCAAGTCGAAGGCGATGGATCTGTGTTTGACCGGCCGTATGATGGACGCCGCGGAAGCCGAGCGCTCCGGGCTGGTGAGCCGCGTGGTGCCGGCAGACAGACTGATGGAAGAGACGCTGGCGGCGGCGGAGAAGATCGCAGCGATGTCGCGGCCAGCGGCGGCAATGGCAAAGGAAGCCATCAACCGCGCCTTCGAGACGACGCTGACCGACGGGCTGAATGTCGAGCGCAACCTGTTCCACTCGACGTTTGCGCTGGAAGACCGCTCCGAAGGCATGGCGGCGTTCATCGAGAAGCGCAAGCCGGTGAACAAGAACAGGTAGGTCGTCGCCCACGATGCTCGCCAAATATTCGATCGTCACCCGCGGGCTTGACCCGCGGGTCCATCAAACCAAACAAGCTTTTCCCGAAGAAGATGGATGGCCGGGTCAAGCCCGGCCATGACGAGTGTGTGCGAGATGCAACCCTAGCCCGCCGCACTCTCCGCCAGCGCCGCACTCACCAGCGCGCGATACATCCGCTCCGCAAGCGTCGCAGGCTTGTCGAGTCCTAACCGCGCCAGGCATGCCTGCTCGGCCGCGCTGGGTGTGCGCGTAAGTCCGCTCCATAGCAGCCCGGCGAGACGCAGCGGCTTTTGCTGTGCCTCCTGCAAAATCTCCAGCGCCGGTATCAGCCGCTGCTCCACTTCGGTGAAATCGCTGCCGAACGGATAGGACGGCAGCAGGCCCGCGGCACGCGCCCCCTTCAGCGCGGCCGTGATGCGCTCCGGAACGTTCTCGCGCGCATGCGCTGGAATCTCAAAACCCTTCGGCAGCTTGCCGGCCTCCTTGGCGGCGCGCGCAAGCTCGTCTTGGAAGCGCGAGTCGGCGATGGCAAGCAGCGCCGCGATCACGTCGGCATCCGACTTTCCCCTGATATCGGCAACGCCGTATTCGGTCACGATGACGTCGCGCAGATGCCGCGGGATGGTTTCGTGGCCGTAGCTCCAGCGGATGTTCGACTGCAGTTTCGCAGCCCCCTGCCGGGTCGCCTCCAGCGCCAGCACCGAACGGGCGCCGGCAAGCGCAAACGCCTGCGCCACGAAATTGTACTGGCCGCCGACGCCGCTCACGACCTGGCCGTTTTCCAGCCCGTCGGAGACCACCGCCCCCATCAGCGTCACCATCATCGCATTGTTGATGAAGCGGGCGTCGACGCGGGCTCTGCGTTTTCCCTCCTCATCGCCATAGAGCTCGTTGGTGAAGGAGACCGGCATCATGCGGATGCGCGCGATCTGCTCCGCCCTCATCTCGCGGAAGGCGCGGTAAAACGCTTTCGGCCCGAGAAAGAAGGCGCCGTGCAGCACGACGCCGTCGACGGCGCGCTTGAGGATGCCGGCCTCGATCAAGCCGACGAATCCTTGCGTGATCATCTCGCTGACGCCGTAGAGGCCCTTGTCGAACGGCGCGGTCTCCGGCACGGCCGCGGGGGCAAGCTGGCCGATCAGTTGGCCGAATTGCGCATTGTCCCGGTGGCGAAGGATCAGCGCCTGCGCCACCGCATCCCCGATCTGCCCGATGCCGATCTGCAACGTGCCGCCGTCGCGCACCAGACCCGCGGCGTGCAGGCCGATCGCATATCTGACATCGCTGATCGGCTCCGCCGGCGGCGCGAACAGCGAGAATTCGGTGGCCGGACCGGCGAGCACCGCGCTGAATTCGTCGCCAGAGAGGTCGCCGGGTCCCGGCATGAACGGCAGTTCCGAATTGACCTGCCCGACCAGCTTGAATGAGGCGCGGCCCTCGGCTCGCGCTGCCAACACGTCGAGCGTGGTGTCGGTGTTGCAGGAAAGGCTGTAGCGCGGCACGCCGTCGACCACGCGCCTTGCCACGAGCTGCGTCACCACGTTGAGCCCGGACGCAAGCAGATAGGAGGCGGCGTGGGTGTAGTTCGCGGAAATATAATTCTGCTGCGCCATCGGCACGTGCAGCCATCGTCCGGCGAGAAAGAAGAACTCGACCACGCGGATGTTGGGCGGCAGCGCGCCGCGCCGCTGCGCCTCGGCATAGGCGAGATCGGGATAATCGCCGAACAGGCGGTCGATCACCGGCGCAATGAAGCGCCACTGCACGAGATTCTTCGGCTTCGGCTTCTCCAGCGTCAGCGCGGTGAAGAAAGTGAGGTCGATTGCGCGGTCGGCACTGGCGCGGGCATAGAGCGCGTTGGCAATGTGGTTGGCCTTGCCGAGACCAAGCGGCAGTCCCACCACGAGCTTCTTGCCGACATCGCGGATGATGTCTTCCGCGATTTGCTCGGGATCGGAAAAGAGTTTCGGCATTCAGGGAAGCTCGCGCGGAATGAGGCAGGCCCGCACCCGGATTTGGGTAGGGGTGTTTCCGCTATAGCGCATTTTATGGCCGACAATCGCCCCGTGTCGACGGGCTTCACGGGTTTGGATGAACGGGTGAAGCAAGGGCGTGCGGCGGCTGATGCGCCTGTTGCGGATAATCGCGCAACCAGTTGCGCGTCTTGCGCAATCCGCCGAACGGGAAGATGTGGAAACCCGATATCGACGTGGTCATTTCCCGCGGCGCAGTTTCAAGGGCGCGCATGACATCGTCGGGGCCGTTGTCGACCAGGAGCCGGCCGTAGCGGCCGATCTGGCCGCGCAGTGCGCGCATGGAATTGCCGATGCCGCAGCGGAGCGCGAATTTTGTCAGCGTCGCCGGCGTGGCCGGCCCGGCGAGACCGATGATGACAGGGAGCTCGATATCGCGCGCCTGCAGCGCGCCGAGGAGGTTGAGGATCGGTGCCGCCTCGAAGCAGAACTGGGTGACGACATCGACGCGGATCGTTGTCTCGCGCGACCAGTCGCGCCACGCCTCGAATCCAGCGAAAGTGGCGGCCTCGTCGAGAAAGGGATGGCCTTCGGGATGGCCGGCGACGCTGACATGAGTGATACCGTGCGTCTCCAGCAAGCCCGTGGCGGCGACATCGCGGCTCGATTTGAACGGCCCCTTGGCGGCGGCGACGTCGCCGGCGACGAGCAGCACGCGCCGCACGTCGGCCTCGCCGCGCAGGCGGGCGACAAAACCATTGAGCGCCTCGCGCGAGGGGATTTCGCGAGCGGCGATGTGCGGAACAGGATTGAACCCAGCGCGGCGCAACGCCACTGCCGTCTCGACATTGGCGCGGAAATTGTCGCCGGGCAGGAAGGTGATGGTGACCTCGATGCCGGCAGCGAAATTGTCGCGCAGCTCTGCCAGCTGATGGCCATGGGAGGAGACCTCCACCGAGGCGGAAGCAAGCAGCGGGAGGAGTTCGCATGACGCCGTCACGGCCCTCTCCTTCCGTCAAGCCGGCGCGCGGCGGCGCGAGATCACATAGGTCTCGTCGTTGAACCACAGCCCGCCATGCTTCTTCAGCACGCGGTCGGTGGCTTCGAGATAGCGGGCGTCGCGCACCACTTCGGAGAGGCGAATATCCTCGATCTGCGCGACATAGATCGCGGCGTTCCAGGCCGCAAACAGCGTCGAGGTGCCGATCGGGCCACTCACTTCGTCCGGCAGCGTGTGCATGTGATAGCGGAAGATCGAACGCGCATCGGAGGACGCGTTGAAATTATAGTGGCGCGCGGCAGATCCGAGCTCCTGCTTGACCTGGCGAAGCAGCGCATAGCGGTCGGTCTTGAACGGATCCTCGCCCGGCCAGACCTGATCGATGATCTCCATGCCGGGATCGTGGCCGTGCGAATGGATGCCGATCAGCCGGCCGCCTGGCCGCAGCGCCCGCACCAGCGGCGTCACGACCTTGGAAGCCTTGAACTCGACGCCGATGCGCGCGCGATAGGGTTGCGAGGCGATGACGAGATCGTAGTCGGCCATGACGCGGCCGGGCCGCGGCATGATCGGATCGAGCAGGAAGGAATGGTCCTCGCGCCGCAAGGTGAGCACGATCGGCCGCTGGTAGACGGGATTGCCGGTCCTGGCGCTGATGCCGGCGCGCCAGTTCTCGGCGAGAAAACCCTCGAGTTCGCCGATCTGCTCGGCAAAGCCGTGTGCGGTGTTGCCGGAAAGCGCGACGTCCTTCCAGATCAGGCCCTGCGCCGAGGTCACCGAGCGCGGCGTCAGCCACGGCGCCTCGGCATAATAGAGGTTGGTGACGACGAGCACGGTCGCGGGATGCTCGAACAGGCGGTCGGCCATCTTCTCCAGCATCATGCGCACGTCTTCGTAGGAGATTTCCTTGGCGACGACATAGAGCGGCATGGTCGGAAAGCGCGCGTGCAGCGCCCGCATCACCCGCGACAGCACGGTGCCGTCGCCGACGCCGGCATCGAACAGGCGCAGCGCCGGCGGCGAAGGCTGCAGGCTCGCAAGCTCGAGCGAGACGCGGTTGGCGATCTCGGTCTTCTCGCTGCAAGTCGAAACGAACAGCAGGTATTTCTGCCGGTTGTCGAAGAAGCGGAAACCGGGCGGCGCGATGTCGGCGCTGGCCGCCGCCGTGCCGTTCGCGGGCCTGGCTGCGGCGGCGGCGGCGCCATTGCCGTTCGCAGGCTGGGGGCGATGCTCGCTCAAATACGCGCGCACCTTGTCGAGCGTGCCGGTCGTGATCTTGGCGCCGTCGCGCAGGCGAGACACCAGCTTGCCGTCATTGACCACGAGGCGGCCGAAGGTGGATTCCGCGGTCTGCGTCGCGCGGCAGAATTCCCTGATCTCGCCGAGGATCTCTTCCGAGGTCCCGCCGGCCCGCGAGCCCTGGTGTTCTTCCATCCGCATGGCTCTTTGCTCCCCGCGGTTTCCGTCCCTGAGGGGCAATCAAGGAACAAGTGTTTGGAAGCGTCAACCACAAACAGAGTGGGCAGAATTCATGGGCGCGTGCCCATAAACGTGGGAACCGTTAGCGGCCCCGGCAGTCGGAGATGTCAGCCGAGATTGGCCGCTCTGGCCGCAATGTGATTTGCGAGATACTCGGCATCCTCGCCTACGCCCCAGAGGAATGACGACTTCACCTTGTGCATGCGCGGCAAACCAAGGAAGTAAAGGCCGGGCACCCCCGTCACGCCGCGCTGCTGCTCAGGTCTCCCCTCCTCGTCGAACACAGGGCACTCGATCCACCCGAAATCGTAGCGATACCCTGTTGCCCAAATCACGGTCGTAATCCCGGCGTCGCGCAGGTCGAGAGTCTCCGCCTCAGGCAATGCCTTTGGTGTTTGGCGCAAATACGGATCAAAACCGGCTTCGGCCGGCGCATCAATTCCCTTCCCGTCGATGAAGTCATCGACGGTTCGAACAAACTGCACGAACGTCTCGTCGCCCATCGTGAGGTTTGCATTCAGGTCGCCGGCCATGCGAAGCCGGCCGTCACTGACATCAAGCAGGCTACCGAGCAACGTGACCCCCTCGGCAGCGAACTGACGGAGATCGATGGTGTAACCGCCCCGCACACCCGTGATCATGGGCGCCTTGAAATTACGCCACTCCGGCGGCATGCGATCGCCGGTCAGATCGGTCATGCCGCTCTCTTCGATCCACCAGCCGACGTCGCGGCCCCTGTAGCGGCGTGGCCATCGCCGATGTCGGCGAACGGCGTAGAACACCTCCCGTCCACAGTCGCGAAGATCCTCCACGATTTGACACCCGGAGCCGCCCGATCCGACCACGAGCACGCGGCCAGGAGGAAGGTCGGAGGGCCGGGTGTAGCGGTTCGCCGTGACCTGATGAATCGCACGGGGAAACGATCCGCTGCATGGCGGAACTGACGGAAGCTGATAGGGCCCGGTCGCAACCACCACATTCGCCGCTTCCATCGTGTGCTGCCCCGCCCGCACGACAAATCGTCCCTGATCCGTCGGGCGCACCGACGTCACCGCAACCCCGCAGCGCAGAGGAGCAGCGATCCTCAGGGCATAGTCCGTGATGAAATGTGCGACACCTGCTCGCGCCATGAAATCGTCCGGCGCATCCCCCGAATAGACATGGCCGGGTAGACGAAGCATCGAGTTGGTGAACTGAAAAGCGAGCAGAGTCCCAGCGTTCGCTATGCCAGCGCTCGGCGACCCGGCCACGTTCGAGCACGACATGCGGTTGTTCGCGCCGCGTGAGGTGATAGCTCATCGCGAGGCCGGCCTGGCCGCCGCCGATGACAATCGTCTCGATACTCTCGCGCATGGCGCTGAACAACGAATTGCAGGGACTGAGAGGGCCGGTGAATGCAAGGACCGAGAAGCCAGTCTGCATTCTTTCGCCAACCCGCTCAAGTCGTGAAGGTCGGCAGGATCGCCGTGCTGCGTATGGCCGTATGACGCGAGCGGCGCTACCGCGCCGGCCATTCCGCCTTGTCGCTGCCGAGCCGCACCGCGGGGCGCGCCCAGTACGCCGGCGTCTTCGACAGGATCGCGGAATGCTTCACAGCGCGGAGCGGGCCGAAGCCGGACGGCGCGTCTTCCATGAACGGCGCGACGGCGGCGTCCGCAACATCCGCCTGCTTGAATCCATCCTTGAGGCGGCCGAGATTCCACAGCCAGCGTCCGGTCTGCGCGAGCGACACCCGGACATGCCAGCTGCCGCCCTCGCGCGCCTGGCGCGCTTTCGCCATCATGGCGCCGAACGCCATCAGATAGCCGGTGGCATGGTCGATCATCTGCGCCGGCAATTCCTTCGGTCCCTCGATGCCGGCGGCCAGGCCTTCGGCGTGGTTGAAGCCGGTCGAGGTCTGCACCAGCAAGTCAAAGCCGCGGCGCTCCGCCCAGGGACCGGCATGGCCGTAGGCCGACAGCGTCACATAGACGATGCCCGGATTGATCCTGGCGGCTTCTTCCGGCGCGAAGCCGAGCGCGGCGATCGCCTGCGGCCGATAGCCCTGCGAGAAGATATCCGCCTGCGCCAGCAGATCGCGCAGCTGCGCCCGCCCCTCCCGGCTCTTGAGCTCGACAAAGGCCGAGAGCTTGCCGCGCCCGGTGTCGATGGTGAGCCAGGGGATCGCCGGCACGTCGGGGCCGTAGATCAACAGCACGTCGGCGCCATGCGCGGCGAGCGTGCGCCCCGCGACGGGCGCCGCGATCACCCGCGACAGATCGAGCACGCGCAACCCCGCAAGCGGACGCTCGCCTTCGGGCCATGCTTTTGGCGGAGCCTCGCCGATCTTCTCGATGGTGAGCGGCGGCAGCGCGGCCAGGGCTTTCGCATGCGGCGTTGCCGACCACTCCTCGTGCGAACGCATCAGCGAGACCACGGCGCCGCCGGCATAGGCCGCGGTCTCGAACGCCTCACCGTCCCATTCGTTCAGCGCCGCCTGGATCTTGTCGCGCTCGGGCTCGCATTGCAGCACGTTGCACACGGCCGCGCGATGATGCTTGAAGTTGGTGTGCAGCCGCACATAGCGCGCATCGCGGGTCGTATAAATGCCGGCGGTCGGGTCCCAGCTTGGCGGCGGCGGCTTGCCATCGACGCGCAGGTAACGCTCCGAACGGCATTCGACGATGGCGTGAAGCATGTCGAGCGTGACGCCCTGCGTCTCGCCGCTGCGCAGTTTCCAGATTTCGGCGGCGGCAAGCCCGCTCGCCGCAATCGACGCCTGCGCAGCGGCCGCCAGCCGAAAAGACGACGGCAGGATCGGCTCTTCGCCGGTCAGTGTGACGGCGGAGAGCGCGTCCGGCGCGCCGCTTCCGAGTTTCCAGAGGTCGGCCAGGATTTCGCTGGGGGATGCCATGGGGAGAAGTCCGTCGTTGCGAGCGCAGCGAAGCAATCCGTCCTCCGGAAATCAAGATTGGATCGATGCGGCGTTGGCACGGCCCAAGTCCCATTTTGGTGCGCCGAGTTCCCGGCCGCAGCCCGTTGCATTCAGGCAACACTCCTGTGGGAAAGGTCGCGCGCGACGGTTTTCGCCATTGCGCGCCCACAAAGTGATCCGAAAAACTCAAGCGACTTCGGGTGCTTGGCTGCGAGGCTGGCCCGGTTAGAGCGGTTGGAGGTTGGCATCATGACCCCCCGGCGATTTGCGACTGACGTTCTGCCCGCCTGCGCTGTTGGCTTCCTTGCTGCGTGGGGCTCGGTCGTCATCGAGACCCGCGGCGCTTCGCCGATCATGGCCCGCGTCGCGCCTTCTCTCGCTGCCAATGCAGAGGTCGTAACGGCACCGCTGGCAAGGGCCATTGAAGCAAGGGCCATTGAAAACGCCGCCGCGAGCAGGCCGGAAGTGGTGACAGTCAGCGGATCGACGAGCGTGCCCATCGAGCCGACATTGGCGTCGCGCGCGGCCGAACCGATCGTTGAAGCCACCGTCACTGATCCCGAGCAGAAGCAGCCATCCGAAACACCGCCGGTGCGCCTGGCAGCGCTTGAGCCGCAATCGATCGTCGAAACCGCTGTCACCGACCAGGCGCAGAAGCCACCATCCGAAACGCCGCCCGTGCCGGTGGCAACGCATGAGGACGAACCGATCGTCGTAGCCGCCCTCACCGATCCGACGGAGAAGCTGCCCTCCGAAATGCCGACCGTGCCGGCGGCAACAGCGGGCGCGCCGGACCGGGACGCGCGGACTTTGAACTCGGTCGAGATTTTCGATGAGTGCTTCGTGGCCGACAGCTGCATCGACCGCTATTTGTGGGCGCTCTATCAGCGCACGCCCAAGGAGGACACCATCAAGGTGGAGGAGCAGACCAGGGTGAAGGTCAAGCGGAAGGGCAAGATGGTGACCGTCACCCGAACATCGACCAGGCTTGTCGATGAGGATTTTGGCTGGAAGGACCCGAAGGCGGCCGACAAGGTCAGCATGACGATGATGGACTACGTGATCGGAGGCATGGACCGGAGCTTCAAGCTGAAGCTCTTCAACGTGCTTCGCGCAGCCGAGCAAGCCGGCCTGACACCCGGGATCACCAGCGCCTTCCGCGACGATTATCGCCAATCGATTGCGAGCGGCCTCAAGGCGGCGACCGACAGGTCGTACCACGGCGGCAGCTTCCGTGGGGGTTACGGCCACGGGCTTGCGGCCGATATCGTGAGCGTCAAAGGCGCGACGCGCGCGCAGCGACAGGCTTCCAGCGAAGCCTTCTGGAAATGGGTCGATGCGCATGGGCAGGAGTTTGGAATCGGCCGGCCGTATCTGGATCGAGATCCGCCGCATGTGGCGCCGGTCGACGGCAAGGAATATGCCTCTCACCGCGGGACGAATTCAAAAGAGGCGACGTCTCACCGCGGGACGAAATCCAAAGAGGCGACGTCGAGCTCGGAGAAGCGCAAGCGGGTCGCCGCGCGGGCCGAGCGCAGTGTGCCGAAGCGCGTGAGAACCGCAAAGTCTTCGTAAGGCAGCAAGCATTCCAAAGTGAATGGGGGCCAGGCAAGCCCGGCCTCCATCCGTCACTCCACGATCTCTGTCACGATGCCGGCGCCGCAAGAGTTGCGCGGCGACCGGATGTGTTTCCGCGCGTGTCGCATGCGGCTTGCGCTGGTGAAAATCCCGCGAGCGCGGCAGGATCCGCACGTTGCGCTTGTGGCGAGCGGGCGTTGCCCTGCCCAGCTTCCGCCCACGGGCGACGCGCGGACGGTCTTTTTTCCGCCCTAACAGGAACAAACGGCTGAACAAACATTAAGGGACAGCGCGACGAACCAAACAGAGGAAAACAACGCCAATGTTGTCCAAGGAAGGCGCTGTCTACGATCCCGAAGAACTCTCACTTCTCGGAAAAGTGCTGGATCAGGTGGTGCAGTCGTTGCCGCCTAATCTTCGGACGCCCTACAATCGGGCTGCCATCGCGAGAAACATCCTGGACTGTGCCCGCGCCGGTGAGCGAGACCCGGACGTACTTGCCCGGGCGGCGCTGATGGACACGACCGTCACCATGGCGGCCTGACGACCCCGGTCGGGTTTCGTCACGAATGCGATGATCTCGGGATCACCCAAGGGAATCATCAAGGCGATCACCCGAGTCTGCTGTCTCCCATCGGTCAAGCGGGATGGCGGCTTGCGTTGATAATCAAGAAGAACCGCCACAGAGGTATCCATGAATTACCCACAAAGCCCCCGCGCCGAGAACGAACGGCCGGCAGCCGGGCAAGCTTCGTCTGGCAGGTCTGCTCGGCCTCCGGACGTCAAACTCGAGCAGCGCGGCGGCACGCGGTCCACGACGGCGTCGGTCCATACCCTTCATTCCTTCGGCCGCAAGGGCGATCAGGTGGCGAGCGCCCGACCGTCGATCGGCGGACGAATATTCCGTGCCCTCACCCGCTTTGTTGTGACGCTTCTCATCGGCATCGGCGGTACGCTCGCCTGGCAGTCCTATGGCGACGTGGCAAAGGAAATGGTGGTGGCCCAGGCTCCAACGCTCGCCTGGTTGTTACCGCCGACCAGGTTGCCGGTTCTCTCTGCATCGCCCAATCCGGCGCAGCAGCCTCTGCCTGCGGCATCCAGTCTCGACGCCGTGCGTCGCAATGTCGAACAACTCGCCGCCAGGCAGGAGCAAATGGCCCAGAGCCTTGCCGCACTGCTGGCGATTGAGGCGGACGTCAGACAGAAGATATCGTTCACGCCTGCGTCCGCAGCCACCTTGGGTCAGCCGGCGGCTCCCGTCCAGCAGTATAGACCCACGCAACCCAGGGCGCGGTGATCGGTAACACGCAGCCTAATGAAAATCCCGCGAGCGCGGCAGGATGCGCACATTGCGGGGGTGGCGGATTTTCTGCGCGGGACTGTCCGGGTGGTCGCGGCGGTCGTCGTTGAGCGGCTCGATCAGCGCAGGCCCTGTCGGCACGCCCTCCTGGCGGAGCGCGTCATTGGAGAGGCCGATCAAATCGTGCGAGCGGTCGAACAACCGCTGCGCCACCAGATGGGTGACCTCCTCGGGGCTCGACTGGATATAGCCCTCGACCAGGATCAGCCGCGCGCCCATCACTTCTTTGCGGTATTTCTCCATCACCTTCGGCCACACCACGATGTTGGCGATACCGGTCTCGTCCTCCAGCGTCATGAACACCACGCCCTTGGCGCTGCCCGGCCGCTGCCGCACCAGCACCACGCCGGCGCAGCGGACCGCGAGCTTGTCGTTGCGGTGGCAGACGTCGCGGCACGCCATCACGCGTTCGAGTGAAAACATTCCGCGCAAGAATTGCATCGGATGGCCCTTCAGCGACAGGCGGATGGTCTGGTAGTCGGCGACCACCTGCTCCGGCAGCGGCATCAGCGGCAGCGGCTTTGCCTGCTCGTCCGGCTGCTCCCGCGCGGCTGCTGTCTCGAACAGCGGCAGCGGCACGTCGTCGGGCAGCCGCCGCACCGCCCACAGCGCCTCGCGGCGGTCGAGCCCGAGCGAGCGGAACGCGTCGGCATCCGCAAGCAGGATCAGCGCGCGCTTGGGCAGGCCCGTGTCGCGGGCGAAGTCTTCGAGCGAGGTGAAGGGCTGTCGGTTGCGTGCGGCGACGATGCGTTCGGCCCAGTCGTCCACTTTCTCCGCGTTGTCATTCCGGGGCGCGCCACTTGGCGCGAGCCCGGAATCCATAACCACAGCTGGCGGATATGGATTCCGAGCTCGGCCCTCCGGGCCGCCCCGGAATGACGATGAGGATGGATTATCCCGGAATGACGACTGAATTTGTTTCAATCGCTCCTCATCCGCATCCTTCCACGAAAAGCCGTCGATCTGGCGGAAGCCTAATCGCACCGCGCAATAATTTCCGTCCCCTTCCTCCAGCGTATTCTGCGCAAAGCTATGGGACACATCGACCTCGCGCACCTCGACGCCGTTCTTGCGGGCATCTCCGACGATCTGCGCCGGGGCGTAGAAGCCCATCGGCTGCGAGTTGAGCAGCCCGCAGCAGAACGCGTCGGGGTGATAATGCTTCAGCCAGGACGAGACATAGACGAGCTGCGCGAAGCTTGCGGCATGGCTTTCCGGAAAGCCGTAGGAACCGAACCCCTTGATCTGGTCGAAGCAGCTTTTGGCGAAGGCCGGATCGTAGCCCCGCGCGATCATGTTGCCGATCATCTTGTCTTCGAACTTGCCGATGGTGCCGACATTGCGGAAGGTTGCCATCGCGCGGCGCAGCCCGTTGGCTTCTTCGGGCGTGAATTTCGCGGCCTCGATCGCGATCCGCATCGCCTGTTCCTGGAACAGCGGCACGCCGAGCGTCTTGTGCAGCACCTTGTAGAGCTCGTCCGCATCGCCCTGCTCCGGCGATGGCGATGGATAGCTGACCTTCTCCAGCTTGTTTCTTCGCCTCAGATAAGGATGCACCATGTCGCCCTGGATCGGTCCGGGGCGCACGATCGCGACTTCGATGACGAGGTCATAGAATTCCCGCGGTTTCAGCCGCGGCAGCATGTTCATCTGCGCCCGGCTCTCGACCTGGAACACGCCGAGCGATTCACCCTTGCACAGCATGTCGTAAACATCAGGATCATCCTGCGGGATGGTCTCAAGCTTCCAGCGCTCGCCCTTGTGCTCATCGATCAAATCGAAACATTTGCGGATGCAGGTCAGCATGCCCAGCGCCAGCACGTCGACCTTCATCATGTGCAAGGCATCGACGTCGTCCTTGTCCCATTCGATGAAGGTGCGGTCCTCCATCGCGGCATTGCCGATCGGAACGTAAGTGTCGAGCCGGTCCTGGGTCAGCACATAGCCGCCGACATGCTGTGACAGATGCCGTGGGAATTCGATCAGCTCGGTCGCAAGCTCGACGGCGCGCACCACCATCGCGTTTCTGGGATCGAAGCCGGCCTGTTTCACCTGCATCTCGGAGAGGCCATCGCCCCAGCTCCCCCACACGGTATCGGCGAGGGCTGCGGTGACGTCCTCGGTCAGCCCCAGCGCCTTGCCGACATCGCGGATGGCGCTGCGTGGCCTATAGTGGATGACGGTGGCGATGATCGCCGCACGGTGGCGGCCGTAGCGGCGGTAGACATATTGCATCACCTCCTCGCGCCGCGAATGCTCGAAATCGACGTCGATGTCGGGCGGCTCCAGCCGCTCCTTGGAGATGAAGCGCTCGAACAACAGATCGACCTTGGTCGGATCGACCGAGGTGACGCCGAGCACGTAGCAGACGGCGGAATTCGCCGCCGAGCCCCGGCCCTGGCACAGAATGTTCTGACTGCGCGCGTAATGAACGATGTCGTTCACGGTCAGGAAATAATGCGCGTATTTCAGTTCGGCGATGAGATCGAGCTCCTTGCGCAGCGTGGCGCGCAATGTCTCGCTGATGCCGTCAGGAAAATATTTGGCGACGCCGGCCCAGGTCAGGTCTTCCAGATGCTGCTGCGCGGTCTTGCCGGGAGGGACCGGCTCATCCGGATATTGGTATTTGAGCTGGTCCAGCGAGAAATGGATGCGATTGGCGAAGCGCAGGGTTTCCGCGATCGCTTCCGGAAAATCGCGGAACAGCCGCGCCATTTCCTCTGCAGGTTTCATGTGGCGTTCGGCATTGGCCTGCAGCCTGGTGCCGATGGCCTCGATCGTGGTCTTCTCGCGGATGCAGGTCAGCACATCCTGCAGCGGACGGCGCGCGGGATGGTGATACAGCACCTCGTTGGTCGCAAGCAGCGGCACATGGGCTGCCAGCGCCAGGCGATGCAGCTGCGCGAGGCGCCGCCGGTCATCGCCGCGATAGAGCAGGCTTGCAGCTAACCAGACGCCGTCGGCGGCGGTCTGCTTCAACCGCGCGAGGATTTTTGCCGCGGCCGTCGCGTCAAAGCGATGCGGCAGCGTCAGCACCAGAAGCTGGCCGTCGGCAAATTCCAGCAGGTCCTCGAATTTAAGGCAGCACTCGCCCTTCTCGACTTTCTCGGCATCGCTGCCGCGCTTGCCGCGGGTGAGCAATTGGCAGAGCCGGCCATAGGCGGCGCGGTCGCGCGGATAGACCAGGATATCCGGCGTGCCGTCGATGAAGACGATGCGCGCCCCGACCAGGAGTTTTGGCTTGTGCTTGACTTCCGGATTTTCGAGCTCGCTATAGGCGCGCACGATGCCGGCGAGCGTGTTGTGGTCGGCGATCCCGATCGCGGCAAGCTGAAGCTCGCTCGCCTGATGCACATAGTCCTGCGGGTGCGAACCGCCGCGCAGGAAGGAGAAATTGGTGGTGAGGCCGATCTCGGCATAGTCAGGCGTTGGCTTAACGCCGGGGATGCTCATGCGAACAGCCCATGCACGAACCAGTTGGCGGGCACTGGCCTATCCTCCTCATCCCTGAGCTCGCTCTCATAGAGCCCGTCGCGGAAGATCCAGAAGCGCAAGCCCTCGGCATCCTCGATGCGGAAATAATCGCGGGTCAGCGTCTTGCCGTCCTGCTTCCACCATTCCATGGCGATGCGCTCCGGCCCCTCGACCCGCACCACCGCATGCAGAGCACGGCGCCAGGTGAACTGATGCGGCGGGCCGTCGGGGACGGTTGCGAGCGGCACTTTGATGGGCTCCGGCTTGTCGAACAGCCGAAGCGGCCGGAGCGGCGGCTCGCCGGGTGCACGCGCCGGCCAATCGGCTGATGTGGCAGCAGTGAGATGATGCTGCGCGGGCGCGGCGAGCGCCGCGCGTTCCGGAATATGCGTGTCCTGCGGCAGGTGCACGACCACGCGCTTTCCCCCGATCCGCGCGGCGATGCGGTCGATCAGCGCGGCCAGCTCGTCATTGTCATGCACGTGATGATCGAGATCGCGCTGCTGCTGCACCACGATCTCGGTACGGCTCGCGGAGAGGCGAATGAGATCGAAGCCGAAGCCGGGATCGAGGGGATCGCTTAAGCTATCCAGCCGCTCCTTGAACAGGCGGTCGATAATGGCGGCGCGCGTCACCGCCTGTCCGGTGTCGACGAGGAGCGTGCGCACCACCCCGTCGGTGCGGAAGAAGCTCGCTTCCAGCCGCCGCGCGCCCTTGCCCTGCTTGTCCATCGAGGCGACCAGCGTGGTGGCGAGCCGCGACAGCGTCGTCGCGATTACGGTTTCGGTCGAGACCGGCTCGGCAAAGCGCTGCTCGACGATGTAATCCGGCAAGGGTTTCCGCGGGCTGATCGGCGCATCGCCCTCGCCCAGCGCCTGCTCCAGCCGCGTCGTAAAGGCCGCACCGAAGCGCGCGGTGATCTCGTGGCGCGCGCGGGAAGCCACATCGCCGATGGTTTTCAGGCCGGCGCGGCGCAGGCCGCCCGCGATCGCCTCCTCCACGCCGAGCGTGAACACCGGCAGCGGGCCGACGGCGTCGGCTTCCTCGCTATCGGCAATGATGCAGCCATGGACATGGCGGTTCATGGTCCGCGCGCAAATGGACGTCGAGGCGATCGCCGCGCTGACGGCAAACCCCTGCGCGGTCAGCGCGTCGCACAGCCGGCGCAGGATCGCGGCCTCGCCGCCGAACAGATGGGCGCAGCCGGTGATGTCGAGGAACAGGCCGTGTGGCGCATCGAGCGCGACCAGCGGCGTGAAACGGTCGCACCAGTCGGCGATATCGCCGAGGGTTTTCTCGTCCGCCGCCACATCCGCATCGTACACCTGCAGATGCGGACAGATGGCGCGGGCATTGGCGAGCGGCAGGCCGACGGTGAGGCCATAGCGCGCCGCCGCATCGTCCAGTGCATAGATCACAAGCGCGTTGTGCTCTTTGGCCACGACGACGCTCGGCACTTCACTCGAATTCCCTCCCCCCTTGCGGGGGAGGGTTAGGGAGGGGGGTAGCCACGAACTCCGGCGCTCGTGGCTACCCCCCTCTCCAGCTCTCCCCCGCAAGGGGGGAGAGAGCTCACTACCCGTGTCGTTAGAATTAACCTGCCCGCCGCCGTTCGCCTGCGTGAGCTGCCGCTTGATGCGGTCGATGGGCAGGCGTGGCAGCCACAGGCTGAGGATCCGCCGCTTCGCTGAAAAGGCACTCATCACATTTCCATTCCATGATCCATCGCCCGGTCGGGCCATGACGATTGCGGACAAGCTCTGCATCAAAATGAGGGGCGCCCCATCCGCTCCATGGCGTTTGCGGCGGCGAATGCGCCGCGCGCACGATCCATCTCGTCTCCGCGGTCGAGGGCAAAGGTGAAGCCGCGATCCGCAGCAGCAATCCGGTGACCCCGGAGGCCTGCGCGGTCAGCGTCAATTTGCGGCTCGCGACCAGATCGAGCTGTCGCGTCTCGCCCCAGACTTCCAGCACCACGGCACCCAGCGCATCGCAGGCGAGCGCGTCGGCCGCGGCCCGCAGCGCGCTCTCGACATCGGCGGCGCGCACCGTGACGAGACAACGCGGATCGAGGCCGAGTTCGGAAAGCCCGCTCATCGACAGCGCGCCCGCTTCGAGGTCGCAAAAATCCTGCCGCACCCACACCAGGGGCCGCCGCGCCGAGACGCGCGCTGAGAGCCCCGCGACAAAACCGGTCGCCGCCGCGCTCTGATGTCCCTCTGCAAACACTTCATGCACGGCCGCAGCCGCCAGCCCGCCGCACAACGCTGCGTCCGCCTCGGCATGGCCGAGCGCGACGCGGTTGGGCGCGACTGCGCCGGTGGACGCCTCGATCCGCTCGATGCGCCCGCGCAAAGTCGCAAGCGTGCTTGTGCGTGCGCTCGTCATGCGCCGCGTCCTTCGAAACCTGATGTGGCCGTCCCTGGTTAGAGAACCATGGACCGGCTCATTTGTTCATGATACGTTCTAGTAAAGCCAACATCGCCGAAAGAGTCAATCGGGATCCGCAACCCATGTTTTTCACCAGCAATCCCAATGACTTCAGGAGACTACTTAAGCCGGCGGAGAAACCTCATGACCGCCCGCACCACAATCGACAGCCTGCGTGAGCAGGCAAGCCACTGCCGCGCCTGCCCGCTCTGGAAGGACGCCACCCAAACCGTGTTCGGCGAAGGCCCGCCGCATGCGAAGGTCATGCTGGTCGGCGAGCAGCCCGGCGACAAGGAAGACCTCGCCGGTCAGCCGTTCGTGGGACCGGCGGGGCAGATGCTCGATCGCGCATTGGAAGAAGCCGGCATCGACCGCAAGAAAATCTACGTCACCAACGCAGTCAAACATTTCAAATTTTTCCCGCGCGGAAAATTCCGCCTGCACCAGAAGCCGACCACACCTGAGATCAAGGCGTGCCGTCAATGGTACGAGCGCGAGCTCGCCACGATCAAACCGGAACTGGTGGTAGCGCTCGGTGCGACCGCGGCCCAATGCGTGTTCGGCAAGACTACGCCGATCAACAAGAACCGCGGCCGCTTGATCCATCTCGAAGATGGCCCTGCTGCGCTGGTGACGGTACATCCATCCTACCTGTTGCGGCTGCCCGATGAAGCCGCCAGGGCGCGCGAATATGAACGCTTTGTCGACGATCTGAAAATCGCCGCGGAACACTATCGAAAATCCGCCCGCGCCGCGTGATTTCACCAACGCTGCACCACAAAGTCACCGCTTTCCCGCGATGCGCGGGAACGCATGTTCCTCGTCGCTCCCTTCACCCGCATGTCACATGCATCGATCAAAATCGAGCTCATTGGGGACTAGGAGAAATTCCAATGAGCGACGTAGCGTTACCAGGCTCGATCGAGCCTGCCCTGCGCAAAGGGCCCAAGGGCCCGATCTCGACAAGGGCTTTCATCCACTGACGGGGGTTATCTATTTGGGGGTGGTGGCAGCCGCACTGCTGTTCGTCGCCTACAGCATTTATATTGACATCGACGCGACGGGCACTCGCGTCACCACCTATCTGCCCTACATCCTGCTCTTCGTTGCGCTCTTGATCGCGCTCGGCTTCGAGTTCGTCAACGGCTTCCACGACACCGCCAACGCGGTGGCGACCGTGATCTACACCCGCTCGCTGCCGGCGAACATCGCCGTGGTCTGGTCGGGCCTGTGCAACCTGACCGGCGTGCTGCTCTCGTCCGGCGCGGTCGCCTTCGGCATCGTCTCGCTGTTGCCGGTGGAGTTGATCCTGCAAGTCGGCTCCAGCGCCGGTTTCGCCATGGTGTTCGCGCTGTTGATCGCGGCCATCATCTGGAACCTCGGCACCTGGTGGTTCGGCCTGCCGGCCTCCTCCTCCCACACCCTGATCGGCTCGATCATTGGCGTCGGCATCGCCAACGCGCTGATGCGCGGCCGCGACGGCACTTCGGGCGTGGACTGGTCGCAGGCCGCCAATATCGGCAAGGCGCTGCTCTTGTCGCCGCTGTTCGGTTTCGCGCTGGCGGCAGTGCTCCTGTTCGTGCTGAAAACCGTGCTGGTGCGCGCCACGCCGGCGCTGTTCGCCGAGCCGGTCGGCAACCAGCCGCCGCCGCTGTGGATCCGGAGCATCCTGGTCATCACCTGCACGCTGGTCAGCTTCTTCCACGGCTCGAACGACGGCCAGAAGGGCATGGGCCTGATCATGCTGATCCTGATCGGTACCGTGCCGACCGCCTATGCGCTGAACCGCTCGATGCCGAACAGCCAGATCGAGGCCTTCACCAAGAACTCGGATGCCGCAAGCAAGGTCATCGCATCCAAGGCCGGCGGACACCAGATCATCGGCAATCCGCGCCCCGCGGTGACCCAGTATGTCGCCGCCCACCAGATCAGCGAAGGCACCTATCCTTCGCTGGCGGTTCTGGTGAGCGACATCGCCAAGCAGGTCAACGAGTACGGCTCGCTTGCCAAGGTTCCGGCAGAAGCCGTCGGCAACACCCGCAACGACATGTATCTGGTTTCCGAAGCCCTTCGCTTCCTGGCGAAGGACAAGGAGTCCGAGCTCAATGCCGATGAGGTCAAAACGCTGAACGCCTACAAGGGCTCGCTCGACAACGCCACCAAGTTCATCCCGACCTGGATGAAGATCGCGGTCGCTATCGCGCTTGGGCTCGGCACCATGGTCGGCTGGAAGCGCATCGTCGTCACCGTCGGCGAGAAGATCGGCAAGACCCACCTGACCTACGCGCAAGGGGCGGCGGCCGAGATCACGGCGGCGGCGACGATCGCGGCGGCCGACGGCTACGGCCTGCCGGTCTCGACCACCCACGTGCTGTCCTCCGGCATCGCCGGCACCATGGCAGCCAACGGCTCGGGCCTGCAATGGTCGACGGTGCGCAACATCGCGATGGCCTGGGTGCTGACGCTCCCGATCGCGATGATGCTCTCGGGCTTCCTGTATTTCTGCTTCGCCAACGTGTTCTGAGTAGCGAAGCCCCTTCAAAGGCAAAGGCCCGCGCCACCAGCGCGGGCCTTTTTCTTTTTCACCTCGCGCAGAAGCTCACGCCGCGAGCGTGTTCTCCACCAGCTTGATCCAGTAGGAGGTGCCGTAGACGATCGCCTCGTCGTTGAAATTATAGGCGGGGTGATGCAGGCCCGCGCTGTCGCCATTGCCGCAGAAGATGAACGCGCCCGGCCGCGCCTCCAGCATATAGGCGAAATCCTCCGCGCCCATCATCGGCGGCGTCTCATGCACATTGGCCTCGCCCGCCACTTCCCGCGCGATCCGCGTCGCGAACTCGGTCTGCGCGGCATGGTTGACCGTGACGGGATAGCCATGGTCGTAAACGAGATCGATCCTGGCGCCGGTGATCTGCGCCACGCCCGCGCAGACCTCGCGCACGCGCTTTTCGACCAGCTCCTTCACTTCCCGCGTCAAGGTCCGCACCGTGCCGCGCAGCACCGCGGTCTGCGGGATCACGTTGCGGGTATCGCCGGCGTGGAATTCGCAGATCGAGATGACCGCCAATTCCAACGGATCGACATTGCGCGAGACGATCTGCTGCAACGCCGTGATCACCTGCGTGCCGACCATCACGGAGTCGATGCATTTATGCGGCCGCGCGGCGTGGCCGCCATGGCCCGTGATCTTGATGTCGATGTTAGCGGTCGCCGCCATGATCGGTCCTTGCCGGATCGCGAACGAGCCGACCGGGATACCCGGGCCGTTGTGCATGCCGTAGACCTGCTCGATCCCGAAACGGTCCATCAGCCCGTCCTTGATCATGGCCCTGGCGCCGGCGCCCCCCTCTTCGGCCGGCTGGAAGATCACGACCGCCCGGCCGGCAAAGTTCCGCGTCTCGGCGAGATAGCGCGCGGCACCGAGCAGCATCGCGGTATGGCCGTCATGGCCGCAGGCATGCATCTTGCCGGGCGTCTTCGAAGCATAGGGCAGATGGGTCGCCTCCTGGATCGGCAGCGCGTCCATGTCGGCGCGGAGCCCAATCACCCTGATATCGCTATCGCCGCCCTGCTTCCTGCCCTTGATGACGCCAACGACCCCGGTCTTGCCCAAGCCGGTTGCGACCTCATCGCAGCCGAACTCCCGCAACCGGTCGGCGACGAATGCTGCAGTGCGATGCACGTCGTAGAGCAGTTCCGGATGCTCATGAATATCTCGGCGCCACGCCTGGATATCGGGTTGCAGATCGGCGACGCGATTGACGATGGGCATGGGTATCGGTGTCCGTTTCTGGTTGATCTGCCTGTCTAGCACGCAAAATGCGTTCCACCCAACCCTCCCGCGAAGTGCTGTACAGGGCGCAGCCTTGAGGCTATGGCCTTGGGAAAAAGCGGCGCCGGGTGGGGACTTATGAAAAGGCTTGAAGGTGATTTCGACTATATCGTCGTCGGCGCCGGCACGGCCGGCTGCATCGTCGCCAACCGCCTCTCGGCCGATCCGAACAAGCGCGTGCTGATCCTGGAAGCCGGCGGCAATGACAACTGGATCTGGTTCCACATCCCCGTCGGGTATCTCTTCGCGATCGGCAATCCCCGCTCCGACTGGATGTTCAAGACCGAGGCCGAGCCCGGGCTCAACGGCCGCGCGCTCGCTTATCCCAGAGGCAAGGTGATCGGCGGCTGCTCCGCCATCAACGCCATGATCTCGATGCGCGGACAGGCCGCCGATTACGACCACTGGCGCCAGCTTGGCCTCTCCGGCTGGGGCTATGACGACGTGCTGCCGGCATTCCGTCGCCTCGAAGATCATTTCCTCGGCGAAAGCGCGCATCACGGCGCAGGCGGCGGCTGGCGTATCGAGGCGCCGCGGCTGTCCTGGACCATTCTCGATGCAGTCGGCGAAGCCGCACAGGAAATGGGGATCAAAAAGATCCCCGACTTCAACACCGGCGACAACGAAGGCGTGAGCTACTTCCATGTCAACCAGAAGCGCGGGCGGCGCTGGTCGTCCGCGCGCGGATTCCTCAAGCCCGCCTTGAGCCGGCCCAATTTGCGGCTCGAAACCAACGTGCTGGTCGATCGCCTGATCGTCGAGCACGGCCGCGCCGTCGGCATCCGCTTCATCCAGAACGGCGAAACCGTCGAGGCCCGCGCCAGGGGCGAAGTCATCCTGTGCGCCGGCGCGATCGGTTCGGTGCAGGTGCTGCACCGCTCCGGCATCGGGCCTTCCCAATGGCTCTCCCCGCTCGGCATCGACGTCGTGCTGGATCGTCCCGGCGTCGGGCGCAATCTGCAGGACCATCTGCAGCAACGCGCGATCTACAAGGTGAGCGGCGTGCGCACGCTGAACGAGACCTACTGGTCGCTGTTCCGGCGCGGCATGATGGGGCTCGATTACGCGTTCCGCCGTCGCGGGCCGCTGACCATGGCGCCGTCGCAGCTCGGCATCTTCACACGTTCGGATGCACATCGCGAGCGGGCCAACATCCAGTTCCATGTGCAGCCGCTGTCGCTTGACAAGTTCGGCGATCCCCTGCACCGCTTCCCCGCGATCACGGTGAGCGCCTGCAATTTGCAGCCAACCTCGCGCGGCACGGTTCGTCTGCGTTCGAGCAATCCGGACGAGAAGCCGATGATCGCGCCGAATTATCTTTCGACCGACGAGGACCGCGAGGTCGCAGCCGATGCGATCCGCGCGACGCGGCGGCTGATGAAGCAGAAGGCGCTGGAGAAATACCACCCGAGCGAATTCCTGCCCGGCCCCTCCGTCGGCGACGATGACGCCTCGCTGGCCAAAGCCGCCGGCGACATCGGCACCACCATCTTCCATCCCGTCGGCACCGCGAAAATGGGCAAGCCGAGCGATGCCGGCGCCGTCGTCGACGAGAGGTTGCGCTTCTACGGGCTGACGGGCCTGCGCGTCGTCGACGCCTCGGTCATGCCGACCATCACGTCCGGCAATACCAACACGCCGACCGCCATGATCGCGGAAAAGGGGGCCGGGATGATCCTCGAAGATGCGCGGTGGCCCCCCGCCAAAGCCACTGGTTGACCCTCCCCCGTTGGCCTATTGTTGGCGCATGATCTTTTCGGAAAACCGGTTCCCACTTTTCCGGATCATGCGCTAGGCTTCCACCATGACCGTTACCGACATTGCGAGCAGAACCTACAACCACAGCTGGCGGCTCGATCCGATCGTGCGCAGCCTGCTCGACACCGATTTCTACAAGCTGTTGATGGTGCAGATGATTCGGGAATCCTACCCGAGCCAGCACGTTACCTTTTCAGTCATCAACCGCTCGCGCCATGTCCGGCTTGCGGAGATCATCGACGAGGCCGAACTGCGCGCTCAGCTCGATCACGCCCGCACCATCCGCTTCGCCAAGAAGGAGCTGATCTGGCTCGCCGGCAATACCTTCTACGGCAAGACGCATATGTTTTCGCCTGACTTCATCAACTGGCTCGCCACGTTCCAGCTCCCCGAATACGAGCTGAACAAGGTCGACGGGCAATATGAGCTGCATTTCCACGGACCGTGGACTCACACTACGATGTGGGAAATCCCGGCGCTCGCGATCCTGAACGAGCTGCGCTCGCGTGCTGCGATGAAGGGCCAGGGACGCTTTGCGCTCGACGTGCTCTATGCCCGCGCCAAGGCCAAGCTGTGGAGCAAGGTCGAGCGGCTGCGCAAGCTGCCCGGCCTGCGGCTCTCGGATTTCGGCACGCGGCGGCGCCACGGCTTCCTGTGGCAGCGCTGGTGCGTCGAGGCGGTGAAGGAAGGGCTCGGCCCGTCCTTCACCGGCACCTCGAACGTGCTGCTTGCGATGGACAATGACCTCGAGGCGATCGGCACCAACGCGCATGAATTGCCGATGGTCGCCGCCGCACTCGCCAATGACGACGAGGAATTGCGCTGGGCGCCGTACCGCATCCTCGATCAATGGCGCCACACCTATGGCGGCAACCTCCTGATCGCGCTGCCCGACGCCTTCGGCACCAAGGCGTTCCTGCGCGACGCGCCGGATTGGGTCGCCGACTGGACCGGCTTCCGTCCCGACAGCGCACCGCCGATCGAGGCCGGCGAAGAGATCATCCGCTGGTGGAAGCAGAAAGGCCGCAACCCCAAGGAGAAGCTGCTGGTCTTTTCCGACGCCATGGATGTCGGCTCGATCGAGGAGACCTATCACCGCTTCTCAGGCCGCGTGCGGCTCTCCTTCGGCTGGGGCACCAACCTCACCAATGATTTCATCGGCTGCCGGCCGGACGGCTCCGTCAGCCTCGATCCGATCTCGCTCGTCTGCAAGGTGACGTCGGTTGACGGTCGTCCCGCGGTGAAGCTCTCCGACAATCCGGAAAAGGCGACTGGCAATCCGTCCGAGATCGAGCGCTATCTTCGCGTGTTCGGCGATGCGGGCCGGGTCCGCACCGCCGTGGTGGTGTAGGCGGCTACCTGCCCGCCTGCCACAAGGAAAACGCGCCAGCCGTCAATTCCGTATCAGTCAGACGGTATGGGCTCGGCTCCCATCGAGCCGCAAGATGCTTGATCAGATCGAAATTCAACATCCACGGCTCTTCCTTTCGGAGGATCGAAGCGTGATTGCGCTCCTCAGGCGGCAAAATCATTGCCCTTGCCACGGCGGACTGCAGCTTCATCGGACCGTGATCGGCCAGGATAACCAACTCTTCGGGGTCTAACGACATATGAACACCATCGCCTTGAGCCGGCAAAACGCCGGCCTACACGCCCCCAGTGCCCGAATGCAGCTTCGGTTAACTTTGGTTAACGATCGGTTAAATCGAGGGCAGGCCGCGCGCAGCCTGTGCATAACCGTCGAACCGTGACGCCTTTCGGCGTCCGGATCCGGCCGCTCCGATGTCACCCTATTCGGGCAGTCCCGCCTTGATGAATGCGTCCAGAAATTCCGCTCTGAGTTTGGGCGATCGTATCCAGAGCGGCTCGACGTACCTCGAACAACTCCATTGGGGAACGTGGCGCAGGCTTTCCGCCATCAGTCTTTGCGCGTCTTCCAGTCTTCCTGCTCCCACGTAACACGGGATAGCCTGTGCCGTTCCCACAAAAAAGAACGGAGGAAACGCTCGGAGAGATTTGTCTGCCCACTCGGCCGCTTCCGCATGCCTGCCGGCGTTATGATGCGCAAGAGCAAGCCCCATCGTCGCATTGTAGTTGAAAGGGTCGCGCGGACTAAGCCGCATCGCCTGCTCGAAGTCGGCGGCCGCGGCGTCGGACAAGCCATGCCAGGCTCGCAGAAGTCCCCTGAAATTATAGCCGCGTGCGTAATTGGGGTTCGACTGGATCGCTTGCTCCACCATTTCAAGCCCGCGATCAAAGTCCAATAACATCCAGAAAAGATTAAATCCCAGCACGCTTAGGGTGCGTGCGTCGTCCGTGCCCAGTTCCTTGACGCGATCGGCAAGGCGCAAAAGCTCGGCATTGTCCTTCACTCTGTCTGCGGGCCACGTGTTGGCGCGTCGCCATGCAAGACAACTCGCGACGCCGCCATAAGCAGGCGCGAAACCCGGATCAAGCGCAATCGCGCGCTTGAAATCCCCCAAGGCGGCTTCGTTGTTCTCCGGGCTGGTGGGAAAATCGACATGGGGCAGGCCACGGTAGAAGGCTGTCACAGCATCGATGTTGCCCGTGGTCCTTCGTGTCGCCCGCTCGATCTCGGCGCGGTCGAGTTCCGGCGCGATCGCACCGATCACCTGCTGCGTGACCTTGTCCTGCAAATCGAAAATATCTTCGAGCGCACCTTCATATCGATCCGCCCAGAGGTGCGCTGCGGTCGCGGCATCAATGAGCTGCCCGGTGATCCTCAACCTCTGACCAGCCTTGCGCACACTGCCTTCGAGCACATAGCGCACGCCGAGTTCGCGACCGACCTGCTTGATGTCGACGCTCTTGCCCTTGTAGGCAAAGGATGACTGGCGCGCGATGACAAACAGCCCCCTGAACCGCGACAGTGCGGTGATGATGTCTTCGACCAGGCCGTCGGCAAAAAACTCTTGCTCGGCATCGCCACTCAGATTTGAGAATGCGAGAACCGCAACCGAAGGCCGGTCGGGAAGTGCGGGGGCCCCGCGCGCGCCTCCGCCTGAGCTTTCGTCCATTGCAATGCCGGCCTCCGGCTGCTCCCGCACCGTACCCACGAAACGAAAACCCTTGCGCAGCAGGGTCTTGATCAGTCGCTGTTCCTCACCGCTGTCGCCGATCGCGCTGCGGACCACATTCATGCGCGTGGTCAGCGCGGAGTCGGAGACGATGCGCCCTTCCCAGACGGCGTCGATGAGATCGTCCTTGCTGACGACGCGCTCTCGATTGCCAATCAGGTAGACGAGAAGGTCGAACACCTGCGGCGCAATAGAAACCGCTTCGCCTCCGCGGCTCAGTTCTCGTCGGTCGGTGTCAAGCACGCAGTTCTCAAAGAGGTAACGCACGCTGCCAATCCCTTGAGCGGCCTCGGCCGTCGGGCGTCGGCCGGCTCCGAAACCAAGAATAAGCGGCCGATGACGCAAATGTAAGCCGCAGGTAAAGCGCGCTCGTCGGGACCTTGGTAGCGTTTGCATCGAAACGACGTCGCGAGGAGATCGCCGCGCATCGCGACCGTTGGTCGCAGCAGCAAGATGGGAGGGCTTGAGATGTCAGGGTTGATTGGGCAGCACGCGGTCGTCGTCGGTGCGGGTATCGGTGGCTTGGCGGCGGCCAGGGCGCTCGCGTCGCATTTTGCAAAGGTCACTATTCTCGAACGCGACGCCTTGCCGTCGGATGCCGCAGCGCGGCCGGGCATTCCCCAGGGCCGGCATGTCCATGCCCTCCTCGCCGGCGGTCTCGGCGCACTCAAGGAGCTTGTGCCAGGCATCGAAGCCGATCTCGAACAGGCCGGAGCGGTCCGGCTGACAAACGCAAGCGTACGGATGGAACGACCGGGCTTCGATCCATATCCGCAACGCGAATTCGGCGTAAGCTGGCTATCCGCTTCGCGTCCCCTGCTCGAATTCGTCACGCGGCAGGCCGTCAGCCGTTGCGGGAAAATTGAATTGCGCGGAGATTGCCGCGTGATCGAACTCATGTTCGACGCGGGGGGTTCGGCGGTTACCGGCGTCCGCTGCGCAAGGAGGGATCACGGCGTCGAGAAGTCTTTCAGCCGATCTGGTCGTGGACGCCTCCGGTCGCGGCACGCCGACACTTGCCGCACTCGACGGCATGGGCTTTCCGAAGCCGGAAGAGACCGAGATCGGGGTCGACTTCGCCTATTCCACGACCATCTTTGAGCTGCCGCGGGACGCGCGGCCTGCCTGGAAGACCGCAATAGTCCATCCTTCTGCTCCCGGCGCTAGCCGTGGCGCGGTGATGGCTCAGATCGAGAGCGACCAGTGGATTGTCGGCGTCGGTGGCAATCACGGCGATGTCCCGCCCGGCGATTTGGAGGGATTTCTTGCCTTCGTCAAAACCTTGCGCACAACAACGGCCTATGAAGCAATACGAGATGCGAAGCCGGTCGGTGAAATCTTCCGGTATCAACTGCCTTGCAGCACGCGTAGGCACTTCGAGAAGCTTTCGCGCTTTCCGCGCGGCCTGCTTGTTGTCGGTGACGCGCTCTGCCGCTTCAACCCGGTCTATGCGCAAGGTATGAGCGTGGCCGCCCAGGAGGCCGTCATCCTTGATCGACTGCTCGACGAAAGAGCCGGGGAAATCGACCCGCTCGATGCGCTGGCGCCGGCTTTCTTCGCCGCGGTCCAGGCCGTGCTCGAAACCCCCTGGGGAATCGCCAACAATGATTTCATCTACCCGAAGACACGGGGAGCGCGCCCCGCCGACTTCGAGCAACGGCTGAAGTTCAACTTCGCGCTGGCTCACTTGGGAGCACAGGACCCGTCTGTCCATCGACTGATGTTCGAGGTCAACCAGTTGCTCAAGCCGCAAAGTGCCCTGCGCACGCCTGAGATTATTGAGCGCGTGACCGGGCTTATGGCGCTCCCGCACAAGGTTTCCTGCCATTGCAGTGTGTTCAGCGATGCGGAATGGCTCCGCACCGCGGATGTTTAGGACGCGCGGACGCTGATGCGGTCGAACTTGGCCTTCTGTTCATCGCTCAGCGAGCCATAGAACTTCGAAAGCGCGGCCTGCGTCGTGTCCAGTGCTTTCAACATCGCCTGCAGGCGATCTTCCATGGCCGCGAGGCGGCCCGTCGGCGTCAGGCTTTCGTCAGGCTGACATTTCGCCTGCAGGATCCTGGCGGACTCCGCGGTCGCCTCATCCAGCGCCTTCAGCTCTGCATCCTGCTCGCGGCTCAGATGCAGCGTGCGCTGGATCCTGTCGATCGGCAGGCTGCTTTTGGTCCCTTCCTGGCCCTTGCAGAGCTGCGCGAGATCGGCGCCGCGTTGCGGACGCGCCGCCTGCTCGCCCTGATCGATCGCGATGAAGCGCTCGCGTTGCTCGTCACTCAACGATTGATAGAACCTGTCGAGCGCAGGACGCATGATTTCAACCGCCTTCAGCATCGCATCCACGCGCACCCGCATGGCGGCAAGCCGGCCGGTCGGCGTGCTCGGCAGTTCGGTCGGACATGCCTTCTGCATGATGTCGACGGCCTTCACCGACGCCGCTTTCAGGGCATCGAGCAAGTCCTGCTGCTTCTGATCGGGACTGACCTGCTGCGCGATCTTCTGGATCGCGAAATCCGTCACGCCCTTGGCCTCGCCCGTACAAATGCGATTGGCGCTCGCAGACCGCGAGGCGTTGCCGCCCGGGTTCATCGCGCGGTCATAGGCGCGCTGCGAAGCCGGAGAGCCGGCATAGGCGTAGGCATCTTTCGCCGCATAATATTCCGGCGCGTAGCCGCCATAGATGCCGGCGAACACATCGTCATAGGCATAGGGCCAGAAGGTGTCATACGCATAAGGCGAGAAGGTGTAGTCGACAAAATCGTTGTAGGCATAGGGCCAGAACAACGGGCCGACGAAACCCAGCACGATGCCGGCGTGACGATGGTGACGACGATCGTGCAGCGCCGACTGCATGAAGCGGCCACGGAATGTCCATTGCGAAGGCGCCGACGACGCTCTCGCCGGACCCTGACTTGCGAATACCGGATTGCGGATGATCGGCGCGCGTCGTTGCGCGGCGCGGCTTTGCTCAAGACCGCTTTCATGGGCTTGCGGACCAACCCTGCCGACCGTTTCGTGGCCGGCCGATGATGCAGGCCCTTGCCGTTCGGCGGTGTTGGCGTTGGGCAATGGCTTCGCGCTCTCCAGCGCGTGACGGCGGGATTCCAGCGCCGCGGGCGATCCCGCGGCGCGCCGGTTGAGCTCGCGCGCTCCGGCGTTGGTGTCGCCACCATGCCGAGGGCCGCCGGACGCAAATCTGCCGGGCTCTGCCCTACCGCCCCGGCCGGCAATCTCTGGAATGGCGGGATGAGGCACGGCGTGGCCAGCGGAGAAGCGTGGCCCACCGCCATGCGGGATCGCCATGTTTCGCGCTGGCGCCGCGATATGCGGCGCTGCCATAGGTGGCGCGGCGATACGGGGTGACGGCGCAGCCATGTGCGGCGCGGCCATTCGGGGCGGAGCGGCCATATGAGGCATGGCCGGCGCGGCATGGGGCATCGCCGGTACCGCATGCGGCATCGCCGGGGCCGGTCGCGCGGCGATGGCGGGAGCGCCACCTCGCCCGCCCCCGCCGCCATGGCCGAGTTGGGCCACCGCAGCGGTGGTTGAAAGGGACAGGACGGAAACCGCAGCCATCGCTGCGCGGCGCAGATGCAACGACATCACCAAACTCCGCAACGACACACTTAAATTGAAATGCGCGCGGGTCCGTCACGTTCCGGCCCTGATTGAGAGAAATCGCCGCAGGATAGCGCTGGGCGCGGGCTAAATCGGGGCCCCTCCACCTGCTCACGCAATTGTCATTAACCCTGGCCCGTGCTCCGTGGCGGTTAGCCCCGACATTCCCGGGAATAAATCCCGCCCGCGCCCGATCAAGTCCGCGGAACCCAATTACGGGTCCAAGGAGAGAGCGCGATGAGCGACCACGACCACAACCACCACGACGAAGAACGCGGCCCAAGCCGCCGCAAGGTCTTGGAATGCATGACCTGGGCCGGCACCGGGGTCCTCTGGACCGTTACCGCCGGCGTGCCCCACTCGCTGGGCATTATCGATGCCGCCAATGCGGCGGAGCCGACCGGCATGACCTTCCTGCAGATTTCAGACAGCCATGTCGGCTTCGACAAGCCGGCCAACCCGAACGCGCTCGGCACACTGGAGGAGGCGATCAACAAGGTCAACGCGATGCCGAAGAAGCCGTCCTTCATGATCCACACCGGCGACATCACCCATCTGTCGAAGGCCGCCGAGTTCGACAATGCCGACCGCATCATCTCGCAGGCCAAACTCGACGTGCACTATGTGCCCGGCGAGCACGACTTCCTCGACGAGGAGATCAAGTTCTACAAGGAGCGCTATGGCAAGGGCACCAAGGGTCCGGGCTACTACTCCTTCGACGCCAACGGCGTGCACTTCATCGGCCTCGTCAACGTGGTCGACCTCAAGGCCGGCGGACTCGGCAATCTCGGCGCCGAACAGCTTGCCTGGCTCGCGGACGACCTGAAGGGCAAGTCGAAGTCGACGCCGGTCGTGGCGTTCGCCCATATCCCGCTCTGGACGGTCTATCCGGAATGGGGCTGGGGCACCGAGGATGGCGCGCGCGCGCTTGAACTGCTGAAGGGCTTCGGCTCGGTGACCGTGCTCAACGGCCACATCCACCAGGTCATGCAGAAGGTCGAAGGCAACGTCACCTTCCACACCGCCCGCTCGACCGCCTTCCCGCAGCCCGCGCCCGGCACCGCTCCGTCGCCCGGCCCGATGAAGGTCGAGGACGCCAAGCTGCGCAGCGTGCTCGGCATCGCCAGCGTCAACTTCAAGCAAGGCGATCAGCGTCTCGCGATCATCGACACGCCGCTGGCTGGCTAAGGGAATCCTGATAATGACCAGAACCATGCTCCGCGGCCTCATCCTGGCCGCGGCTCTCCTCCTGCCGCTCCTCCTGCCCCTTGGCGTCAGCGCACAGGCCCAGGAGATCAAGGTGACCATCGACAACTTCACCTTCTCTCCGGTCGAGCTCAAGGTGAAGGTCGGCGACACCGTCACCTGGACCAATCACGACGACATTCCGCACACCGTGGTCTCGGCGGGCAAATTCCGCTCGAAAACCATGGATACGGACGACGCCTTCTCGTTCACCTTCACCTCCGCGGGAGACTACAAATATTTTTGCTCGCTGCACCCGCACATGACCGGGATGATCAAGGTTGAGTAACGGCCAAATCCAAGGCATCACCATAGCGCCCGGCCAGTGGCTTCCCGCCGGCCGGGCGCCTGCACCTTCTGCGAAGGTCGGACAAGCAAAGGTCGGGCGAGCAGCGATGCCGGTCAATACCAGCCAAGAGACGACCCAAGACGACCCGGAACGGGCGCGGCGTTTTCGCGAGGCGGCGCTGCCGCACCTGGACGACGTCTACACGCTTGCGCGCTATCTGCTGCGCGACGCCTCGGATGCCGAGGACGCGGTGCAGGAATGTTACCTGCGCGCGCTGAAACATTTCGACACCTATCGCGGGCCGGCGATGAAGCCCTGGCTGTTTGCGATCCTGCGCAACGTCTGCCGCGCGGAATATGCAAGGCGTGCCAGCGCGCCGGCTACCACGATCGACGACACGGCGGAGGCGGCCGAGCAGACGCCGCTCTGGCACGAGGAGCAGCAGACGCCGGAAGCCGACATGCTGCGCGAGCGCGACGCCTCCGCGATCCGGCGGATCATCGACACGCTTGCCGAACCATTCAAGGAGACGTTCGTATTGCGCGAAATCAATAATCTTTCGTACCGCGAGATCGCCGACGCGGTCGGGGCGCCGGTCGGAACTGTGATGAGCCGTCTCGCGCGCGCTCGCGCCATGCTGCGTTCGGCATGGCTCGCGGAACAGGAGCAACCGAAATGACCTGCGACGAGGCAAAGATCCTTCTTCATGCGCTGATCGATGGCGAGCTCGATGCCGGCCACGCGCGCGAGGTCGAGGCCCATATCGCGGGCTGCGCGTCCTGTGCCGCGGAAGCGGCCGACTATCGGCGGATGCGCGAGGCGATCGCGAAAGCGGACTTGCGCTACACCGCGCCGGCGAGCCTGCGCCAGCGCATCGACGCCGCGCTGCCGAAGCCTGCGCCGGCGCCGTCGAACGTGACGCCGCTGCCGAGCCGGCGATCGCTGTTGCGCGGCTTTGCGATGGGCTCGGCGGTGTCGGCGCTGGCCGCCACCCTGCTCGTCGCGGTCGTGGTCCGCAACGACGACCAGCAGATGATCGAATCCGAGATCGTCTCCTCGCATCTGCGCTCGCTGCAGCCCGGCCACCTGATCGACGTGGTCTCGAGCGACCAGCACACGGTGAAACCCTGGTTCAACGGCAAGCTCGACGTGTCGCCGCCGGTGATCGACCTCACCGCGCAGGGCTTTACCCTGATCGGCGGCCGGCTCGACTATGTCGATGCGCGCGCCATCGGCGCCGTCGTCTACAAACGCCGCGCCCATGTCATCAATTTGTTCGTGGCGCAGACCTCCAGCACCGCGCATCGCCCGGCCAAGATCGAGACCGTCCAGGGCTTCAACATCCGCCGCTGGAGCGACCGCGGCCTGAACTACTGGGCGGTCAGCGACATCGGCGCCGACGAGCTCGCCGAATTCGGCGAGAAATTCGAGGCGGCGGCGCAGGCGAACAAGGAGGGGTAACGCTGCAGAGCAGCGATAGCGTAATCCGCCATAGCGCAATACGCTTCGCTAATCTTACTGCGTCATGATTTTTCTGCGCGTGGGTGATGCTGCGACGGCGCCGCAACAAGGGCATCGTATGATCGTTTTGCTGAGGGCCCGGCTCAGCCGCACGCGCATGGTTGCGATCGAGTTCGGCACGTGACGTTCAGGCCGCAAGGGTAGATCCTCTGGGTCGATAATTGTCGGGTAAGTGAGGAGCCTGGACTGGCGCGGCGGAACGAGGTCCTGAGGGGGGAATCGTCGCCTGTTCGGCGATGAGGAAGCCGTAGGCCGCGATGCACAGGGTTGCGTGATGATGGAAGCCACGCCAGCCGCGCCCTTCGTAGTGACCGAGCCCGACCTCCTGCTTGAGCTCCTGATAGTCGCGCTCGATGCGCCAGCGCAGCTTGGCCAGATCGACGAGCTGCGTGAAGCTGACGTTCTCCGGCAGCGTGGAGAGCCAGTATTTGGTCGGCTCTGCTTCGCCCTCCGGCCATTCGATCAACAGCCATTCAGGCGACAGCTTCTCGGGGATCAGTTTGTTGTACCCGACGCGGACACGCATACGCGCGAAGCGCGAGGATAGCTGGTCGGCCGAGCCTTCCCGCCACGTCACCGTGCGCCAAGCCTGTTTCGGTAGACCGAGTGCCACTTTTTTGGCCGAGACCAGTTCGGGCTCGTCGCGGCGGCCGGTGTTGTTCATCGGCTTGTCCATCCGCCGTGGGCCGCTGCCAGGGGCCCACATCAAGATGGTCGGCACGATGCCGACCGCGTAAGGCACGCCCAATTCCGTCATGCCTGCACGCAGCCGCGCGTCCCTGCCGTAGGCCGCATCCATCAACCCGACGCCGCGTGGCAGACCGCTCTCGCAGGCCCGGCGGATTTGCTCCAGCGCGATCTGCGGCTTGGTCTTGAACTTGATCTGCTTCGGCACGCCTGCCTTCTTCCGCCGGGCACGATCCTTCGTCCAGGCTTCCGGCAGGTACAGCCGATAGGCCACCGGAAGGCTGGCGGCATGATTGGCAACCGACAGCGACACCGCCACCTGGCAATTGGCCTGCTTGCCGAGCTGACCGCAATATTGGTGGTGCACGCCGACCGAATGCTTGCCTTGCTTGGGGAACGAGGTGTCGTCGATGATCCACGCCTCGACCGGTCCGCTCTTCTCGATCGCCGGCAGCACCATCTCGCGCACCTTGGCCAGCACGTCCTCGTCCGACCAGGCCGCGTTGGCGACAAAATGCAGCAACGACTGGTGCTGTGCCGCCGTCCGCGCTGGAGCCGTCCGCGCCGCCATCGGCTCAACGCTCTTGCGTTCCCCAGGCAGCATCAGGCCCGTGCAATAGTCGCGCAGCGGTCTCGTCCGCTCCACGTGACCGATCACGCTTCCAAGACCGGCTACATACTCCGCAAACCGCGTTTCGCTATCTCCACCCTGATCGAGATTCATCTGGCCCTCCGCGCGCCAAATATTGAACCTCCTCAATTACTTGATTCTCAGCCTTAATGACTGCGACCGTCTGACTCAGTACGACTAATGCGCCCTACCCTTTGTATCATTTTCTGATACTCATCTTGACTTTTTGTATCATTCAATGATACAAAATTTCCGTGATCAAGACCTTTCGGGACAAGACCACAGAAGCCGTGTTCGATGGAGAAGACTCCGAAAGGGTTTCCGGCCGATCTCGTGAAGGTAGCTCGCCGGAAACTGCGCTATCTCCATGCCCGCAGAGACCCTCGGCGACCTGAGGTCACCACCGGGCAATCGCCTTGAGGCGTTGACGGGCGATCGCAAAGGGCAGCACTCGATCAGGATCAACGATCAATTTCGGGTGTGCTTTATTTGGACGGCCGAAGGTCCGGTCGAGGTTGAGATCGTGGATTATCACTAGCAAGAGCGCGAAAATGGCCAAGAAGCTAAAACCGATGCATCCCGGGGAGGTTCTGCGGGAGGAGTTCCTGGTTCCGCTTGAGATGTCGGCGGGCGCCCTTGCCAAGACTTGCGGTTTGCCACGCACCCGAATCGAGAGGATCGCCGGCGAACAGACCGGCATTACAGCTGATACTGCGCTTCGGCTTGCCAAGGCGCTCGGCACAACGGCGCAGCTTTGGCTCAATCTGCAGAACGACTATGATATTCAGATCGCCAAGCGCGACCTTGGCAAGATTCTCGAGCGCATCGAGACCGTGAACAAGCCGAAGGCGGCTTGACTGGCGTGAGTCCTACGCCGACTTCCGCACCGCGTTGTCCACCAGCGTCTTGCCGAGCGACCAGATCGCGCCGGGGACCTTGTGACTGCCGGCGATGACGGCATCGAACGCCGTCTCGATCCATTTGCAGTCTTCGTCGGTGATGGTGAGCGGCGGCAGGAGCTTGATGGTATGGCTGCCGTGGCCGGCGACTTGCGTCAGGATCTTGTGGTCCTTGAACAGCGGCACGGTGATGAGCTGGCAGAACAGGCCCTTGTTCGCCGTCTCCAGCACGTTCCACGACGCCTTCAGCCGCAGCGATTTCGGCGGGCCGAACTCGACGCCGATCATCAGCCCCTTGCCGCGCACTTCCTTCATCAGCTCATAGCCCGGCACCATGCGCGTCAGCGCAAGCCGCAGCTCGGCGCCGCGCTTGGCCGCCTGCTCGACCAGCTTCTCGGCCTCGATCACCTCCAGCGTAGCGATGCCGGCCGCCATCGCCAGATCGTTCTTCGCAAAGGTCGAGCCGTGCACGACCGCGCGGTCCATCTGGTTGAAGATCTTGTCGAAGATGCTCTTGCGCGTCAGCAGCGCGCCGACCGGCACATGGCCGCCGGAGAGAGCCTTGGCGAGCAGCACCATGTCGGGCTCGACATTCCAGTGCTCGATCGCGAGGAAGCGGCCGGTGCGTCCCAGGCCGGTCTGGATCTCGTCGGCGATGAACAGCGTGCCGTATTTCCTGCACAGCGCGGCGGCGCCCGGCAGGAATTCATCGGTCGGCATGTTGACGCCCTTGCCCTGGATCGGCTCGACGATGAAGGCGGCGACCTCGCGCGACGACAGCGCCTTCTCCAGCGCTGTGAGATCGTTAAAAGGGATCGCGGTGCATCCCGGCAACAGCGGTTCAAACCCGGAGCGGAAATTCACGTCATCGGTGAGCGACAACGCGCCATAGGACAGGCCGTGGAAGGAATGCGCGCAATGCACGACGCCGGGCCGGCCGGTCGCGCCGCGCGCGAACTTGATCGCGGCCTCCACTGTCTCCGCGCCGGAATTGGCGAAAAACACCTTGTCCAGATACGGCACATATTTCAAAAGGCGTTCCGCGAGCACGCCCGCGAGTGTCGAGACGTCGAGCTGCACGAGATTGGGAAAATCCGCGTCAAGCACGCTTTTCAGCGCGGCGCGCAGCGCAGGGTGGTTCCGGCCAATCGCAAAAACGCCAAATCCGCTCAGTAGGTCGAGATAGCGGACGTCATCGCGATCGAAGAGATACTGGCCTTGCCCCTTCTTGAAACCGACGTCATACCCGATGGTCTTGAGAACGCGCACCAGTTGCTCGTTCAAGTAGCGGGCATGCATGGAACTGCGCTGCGCCTGACGTTGCGCAAACAGCTCGGAAGCGTCTAGATTGGAACTTAACATCGGCTACATACTTCGGATGATGGGCATTTCGTCAACTGAAAACGCCCAATGTGGCGTTTTGCCCTCATTCGCACCAGCAAAGCAAGCACAGGTTTGAATCATGTTGCACTGCCCACGAAACATCGTGAAATCGGCCCTTCTTTCATCCTTAGTCTTACTGGGAGCTGACATCACCTCGGCCCTTGCCGCCGATCCCACGGGCGACTGGCGGGTCGCCGACGGCGTCGCCAACATCCGGGTCGCACAATGCAACGGCAGCATGTGGGGCGTGGTGGCCTGGGAAAAAGAGCCCGGCGGCCGCGACGCCAACAATCCCGATGCGTCAAAAAAGAACAGGCCGACGCTCGGCATGCCGATCCTGCTCGACATGAAGAAGAAGCCCGGCGCCGATTCCTGGGAGGGCCAAGTCTACAACGCCAAGGACGGCCAGACCTACTCTTCCTCGATCACGCCGACCGACGCAGACCATCTCGAGATCAAAGGCTGCGTGCTCGGCTTCCTCTGCGGCGGCGAGACCTGGACGCGCGTTGCCCCGCCGATCCCCTCGAGCCCCGTCAACAGCATGGCCAAGGGCATGGTCAAGGGTCCGCCGAAGGCGGCCAGCACGCCCAAGGCTGCACCCACGATGGCTGCACCCACGACGGCTGCATCCGCGACGACCGGTGCTGCGACGACTGCCAACACAATCAAGCCGGCCGGCAAGAAGAGCGCATCCGCTCAGTCCGCCGATCCCGTCGGCGACATCTGTCTACTCCCCGACATCGCGGGGTTTGCCCATTAGCGCGGGCTGGAACAACAGCACGGCGGCGAGCGTGGTGAGAAGCGAGAGCGCGAGCAGCTTGCCCATGCTCGACGTGCCGGGATGAGAGGACAGCCACAGGCTTCCGAACGCGGTCGCCGTGGTCAGTGCGCTGAAGAAGATCGCGCGCGTCAGTGACGACTGCAGCAGGTTGGTGCGGCCCGAGCGCCAGGCCACGATGTAATAGATCTTGAAGGCGACGCCGATGCCGAGCAACAGCGGCAGGGCTACGATGTTGGCGAAGTTGAGCGGCAGGCCGATCAGGACGCAGATTTCCATCGTCACCGCGCCTGCGACCAAGAGCGGCACCAGCGTCATCAGCACGTCGGTGAACCGCTTCAGCGTAATCCAGAGCAGGATGCCGATCACGAGCAGCGCGTAGATGCCGGCGTGGACGAAGGCTTGCACGACGGTGTCGCCGGATTTGAGGATCGACACCGGCCCGCCGATCGCGGTCGGCTCGGCCGCTAGCACGGCGCTGGCGAATTTGCGCAGATTGTCATTGTCATTGGGATCGCCCTTCGGCAGCGCCTCGACCCGCATCAACCCGTCCTTGGCCTTCCAGCCGCTGACGATCTCCGGCGGCAGCGTCTGCAGCGTGATGGGCTGGGCCTGCATGGCATTCCTGAGCTGCTCCAGCACGATTTTGAGGGGATCGACGAACACCGCCTGCGCCTTGTTGCGCGTGGCCTCACTGGAATTGGCAAGCTTCTCCAGCGCGTCCGCGAGCCGCTTCGAGGCGACCGCGCCCGGCCCGTTGCCGTCGCCGGCGGTCCGGCGCAGATTGTCGACCGAGCTCTTCAGCGACTCGACATTCTCATCGTCGGAGGGCGCCGCGTCGATCGAGTCCGGATTGAGCGCGGGGTTGAGCACCTTCGCGCCCTGCGCGATCAGCTTCAGCTTGGCCGGCTGATCCTCGGGCACGAAACTGTCGAGCGAGCGCACCTCCAGCACCTCCGGCAGCTTCTCGAGCTTCGCCTGGATCTTCTTCGCGTCGGCATCCGAATGGGTCAGCACGTTGATGGCGTTGGCGCCGGTGTTGGGATCCTTGCGCAGGTCGAGGAAGGTCGCAATCAACTCCGCCTTGGGATTGCGCAGGTTCATCGGGTTGAAGTCGAACTTCATGAAATACAGCAGCGGCAGGCCGGCGACCACAATGGCCAGGGTGCCGGCGACGATGACGACGCGATGATTTTCCAGGAAGCGGTCGACCGGGGCGAGAAACGCGTAACCGACCGGCTCCGACTCGCCGGGCGGATTGATCAGCTTCAGGATCGCCGGCAGCACCGTGATCGAGGAGAAGAACGCGATCAGCATGCCTGCGCCGGCAATCTCGCCGAGCTCGGAGATGCCCTTGTAGTCGGTCGGCAGGAAGCACAGGAAGCCGGCCGCGGTCGCCATCGCCGCGAGCGATAGCGGCACCGCGACGCGACGCGCGGCCTCCTCCAGCGCTTCGACCAGGTTGTCGTTCTTGAAGCGCTCGGAGCGGTAGCGGACGCTGAACTGGATACCGAAATCGACGCCGAGGCCGACGAACAGCACCGCGAAGGCGACCGACAGCAGGTTCAGCGAGCCCACCAGCAGCAAGCCCACCGCGGTCGTGAGCGACAGGCCAACGAACAGGTTGACGAATACCGCGAAGATGATCTTTGCCGAATGCAGCGCGAGCCAGAGGATGATCAGCACCACGATCACGGTGCCGATGCCGTTGACGATCGCGCCCTCCTGGACGGTGGCGTATTCCTCGTTTGCGATCGGGACCGGTCCGGTCAGCCGTACCCGCGCCTGATACTTGCCGCGGAAGTCGAGCTCGGCGGCTGCTTTGCGGATCGCGTCGGTGGCGTCCTTGCCGGGCTCCAGCGCGCTGTAATCGATCACAGGCTTGAACTCGATGAAGGCGCGCTTCTCGGAATCGGCGAGCGGCTTGTCGCTGACGAGCTCGTGCCAGGAGAAATTGGCGTTGCCCTTGTTGAGGACGTCCTCGACCGTCTGTGCGATCAGATTGAAGGGCCGCGCCGTGTTGTCGAGCTTGACCTCGCCGCGCTTGACGCCGGCAAGCCCGGTCTCGAGCGCCCCGGTCAGGCCGCGGATCGAGGGATCGCCCGCCATGATCTCGATCAGGGGGGCGGCGCTCTCGAACTGGCTGGTGATCTTGGCGACCTCCTCGGTCGGCAGGAACAACAGCCCGTTCTTCTCGAAGAACTCGCCGGAGCCGAGCGGCTGCATCGACACGAAGTTCTTCTTGTCGGCCTTCAGCTTCGCTTCCAGCGCGGCGGCCGCGGCGCCCGTCAGCTCAGGCGTCGGCGCCTCCACCACGGCCAGGATGGTGGCGTCGCGGTCGAACGCCTTGTCGAACTGGATGTCGCGCTGGCGCCAGTCCATCTTGTCGGAAATCAGGGTGTTGATGTCGGTGTTGATGACGAAATGCCGGGCGGTGTAGTAGCCCGCCGCGACCGCGAGGATGAGCCCGGCGAGCAGCGTCAGCGTGGCAAAACGGGTACACGCCCTGACGATCGAGACGACGATACTTGTCAGCACATCTTTTCTTTCTAATGTTAACAGCCTGCCGGAAACGCCCGCTGTCTAGCGGAGTTCCATGAGCGGGGCTAACCTTGTTTCCGAAGAATTTTTCCGAGGAGACACAGGCACATAGCCCACAAGGGGGTGGTTCCGGTTGGGTGGCTGATATAACCGGGATTGTCGGGCGGTAAAGTGACGAACGAGTGAGAGGGTAACGGCTTCATCTTCCTGGACTAATCTTCGAGTATCCAAATACCATCTGCATACCTCGTGTGGCGGGCCCAAGGGGTCTTGGCGCGGCCCGCTTTTCTAGCCGGCAGATTTTTGACACAAAGCCCTGTGTCTCCATGCATTTCCGTGCTGGGGATCACAATGCTGGTGCGGATATTGCAGATATCGTGGTGCCGGGCGGTAACCGGGGACTGAAAGCGAGGCAACTTGAGTAACGGACGTCCCATGGAAGTGTTTTTGGCCCAGCCGCGCGGCTTTTGCGCCGGCGTGGTGCGCGCGATCGAAATCGTCGAGCGCGCGCTCGAGAAGTATGGCCCTCCGGTCTACGTGCGCCACGAGATCGTGCACAATAAATACGTGGTCGAGAGCCTGAAGAACAAGGGCGCGATCTTTGTCGAGGATCTCTCCGAGGTTCCGCCGCAATCCGTCACCGTGTTCTCCGCCCATGGCGTGGCGCGCACGGTGGAAGAGGAAGCTGCCGATCGCGGGCTTTCGGTGCTCAATGCCACCTGCCCGCTGGTCACGAAAGTTCACAATCAGGGCAAGCGCTACATGTCCAAGGGACGCGCGCTGATCCTGATCGGCCATGCCGGCCACCCTGAGGTCGAGGGCACGATGGGCCAGGTTCCGGGCCCCGTGCTGCTCGTACAGGATGTTGCTGAGGTCGCGGCCTTGACGCTGCCGGCCGACACCCCAGTTGCGTACATCACGCAAACTACACTCAGTGTTGACGACACCAAGGACATTATCGCGGCTCTTCACGCGCGTTTTACAGATATTCAAGGACCGGACATCCGGGATATCTGTTATGCAACTCAGAACCGTCAATCTGCGGTAAGGGACCTGAGCAAGCTCGTGGACGTTATCCTGGTGGTGGGCGCCGCCAACAGTTCCAACTCCAACAGGCTTCGCGAAATCGGCACCGAGGCCGGCGTCGCAAGCTATCTCGTCGCTGACGGCAGCGAGTTGAACCCGGATTGGCTGAAGGATGCCAGGACCGTCGGCATCACGGCCGGCGCTTCGGCGCCCGAGGTTCTGGTCGATGACGTCATCGCGGCGCTACGGCGGATCGGACCGGTCTCGGTCTCGGTGCTGCCGGGGCGCGAGGAAAATATCGAATTCAGGCTGCCCGCGGCGCTCGCGGCAGTCTGAAACGTACGTGTGTTTCGGGGACCAACAAGAAAGTTCGTAATGGCTATACCCTTCTTCAAGGAACTGCGGATCGGCGGCTATCTGATCAAGCAGAAGCTGCTGGGCCGCAAACGCTATCCGCTGGTGCTGATGCTGGAGCCCTTGTTCCGCTGCAATCTCGCCTGCGTCGGCTGCGGCAAGATCGACTATCCCGATGCGATCCTCAACCGTCGCATGACGGCGCAGGAGTGCTGGGACGCGGCGGATGAATGCGGCGCGCCGATGGTGGCGATCCCCGGCGGCGAGCCGCTGATCCACAAGGAGATCGGCGAAATCGTGCGCGGGCTGGTCGCGCGCAAGAAGTTCGTCTCGCTCTGCACCAACGCACTGCTGCTCGAGAAGAAGCTCGATCTGTTCGAGCCCTCGCCCTACCTGTTCTTCTCGGTGCATCTCGACGGGTTGAAGGATCACCACGACAAGGCGGTATCGCAGAAGGGCGTGTTCGACCGCGCCGTGTCCGCGATCAAGGCCGCGAAGGCGCGCGGCTTCACCGTCAACGTCAATGCCACGATCTTCGACGGCCATCCGGCGGAAGAGATCGCAAAGTTCCTCGACTTCACCACCGAGCTCGGCGTCGGTGTGTCGATGTCACCGGGCTATGCCTATGAGCGTGCGCCCGACCAGGAGCACTTCCTCAACCGCACCAAGACCAAGAAACTGTTCCGCGACGTCTTTGCGCTCGGCAACGGCAAGAAGTGGAATTTCATGCATTCCGGCCTGTTCCTCGACTTCCTCGCCGGCAACCAGGAATACGAGTGCACGCCGTGGGGCATGCCGGCGCGCAATATCTTCGGCTGGCAGAAGCCCTGCTACCTCCTCGGTGAAGGCTATGCGAAGACCTTCAAGGAGCTGATGGAGACCACCGATTGGGACTCCTACGGCACCGGCAAGTATGAGAAGTGCGCCGACTGCATGGCGCATTGCGGCTACGAGCCGACGGCTGCCACCGCTGCGCTCAACAATCCGCTGAAGGCGATGTGGGTGGCGCTGCGCGGCGTCAAGACCACGGGGCCGATGGCGCCGGAGATCGATCTTTCCAGGCAGCGTCCGGCGCAGTACATCTTCTCGGAGCAGGTGCAGAGGAAGCTCTCGGATATTCGCCGCGACGAGGCGCTGGCCGCCCAGCAGAAGGCCGCGCAGCCAAAGGCCACCTCGACGGCCGCCTAGAGCGCGATTAGTTCAGGATGAAGCATCATCGCGCTCTAGCTTATTGTTTGAGCATGATCTTTTCGGAAAACCGCTGCACACTTTTCCGGATCATGCTCTAGACACGCAACGAACCTGCAGACAACAGCGGCCCGGTCGTCATGCGATCGGGCCGCTTTATTTTTGGGCAAAAGCAAGATCTCGCCTCACCTCTCCCGCTTGCGGGGGGAGCATAGGCCGCCTCCGGCGGCCGTTCTTAAGAGACGCCGAAGCGAAGCTTCGGCTATGTCGCATCGAAAGATGCGATGCGGATGGGGGAACTCTCTCCACACGAGCAGTGCGACTCGCGGAGACACCCCCACCCCAGCCCTCCTCCGCAAGCGGGAGAGGGAGCGCAGTCCCCGCGCGGTCGCAATGCGACCTAATCTCATCATGGCTTAGATGCTTCAGATTTGCGCGGTTACGACGACTTCTCCGCCGAGCAGAAAGCCGCGGCAGCCACGCAGGCTCTTCAGCGCGCGATTGAATTCGATGCCGGTCGAGACCAGCGCGCGCAGCGACTTCGGATTGCGCGCCAGGCCGCCCAGGATCTTGCGCAGGTCGATTTCGCCATTCGGCTTGATCGCGCTCCGCGCCAGCGCCGGCAGCGTGCGGCTGGCGGGATCGCTGATGACGCGCAAAGCGGCAAAGGGCAGCTCATTTTCTGCCGCATAGGCGGCGGCGATATGGCTTTCCATATCGACGGCGGCGGCCCCCGTCTCCGAGCGCAGCGCGGCCTTGCTGGACTGCGCCACCACCACCTCCTCCACGCCGGCGAGTCCGCCCCGGACGACGCGGCGGCGGCCGAGCGCGATGCCGGCAATCTGCTGTTCATTGAGCGAAAGTCCAGCCAGCCAGCGCGTGTCGCCGGCCATGACCTCGGTCGCCACCACGATGTCGCCGGACTTCAGCGATGGATCGAGGCCGCCGGCGACGCCGAAGGAGATTACGCCGCGGATTGTCGTGGGATCGAAGACGGTGAGCAGCGCGCGCAATTGCCGCGGATCGCTGGATGAGCAAATGACGGCCATTCCGGGCCCGGCTGCGATGCGGGCCTCCTGAACCAGACCGGTAACAATCAAGATCGGCCGCGGATCCACCCAACCCGCGGACGAGTAGTCCCCCGCCCCCAATTTCACATTCCGACCCCTACCACCCTGTTGTTGGTGTTCCTCAGGTTGCGATACCGCGCCAGCGCCCAAAGCGGAAAGAACTTCGGATAGCCATGGTAGCGCAGGTAAAACACCCGAGGAAAGCCCGTTGCCGTATAGCGTTGCTCGTCCCACAGCCCTTTTTCGGTCTGTGTTGCAATTAAGTACTCGACACCGCGGGCAACCACGGGATTCCCGACCTCGCCCGCCGCCATCAGACCAAGCAAAGCCCATGCCGTTTGCGAGGCGGTGGAGGGCGCGGGCTCCCATCCGCGGTAGTCGAGGCGGTAGCTGATGGCGTCCTCGCCCCAGCCGCCGTCCTGATTCTGGAGCGAGACCAGCCAGTCCACCGCCCTGCGGATCATCGGGTCCTGATGGCTGACGCCCACGGCGTTGAGCGCGCACAAGACCGACCAGGTGCCGTAGATGTAGTTCATGCCCCAGCGGCCGTACCAAGACCCCTCGGGATGCTGCGTCCTGCGCAGATATTGGATGGCGGCCGCGACCTGCGGGTTTTCCGTGGTCTCGCCGAGCTGCGTCAGCATCGAGATGCAGCGCGCGGTGACGTCTTCCGTGGGCGGATCCAGCAAGGCGCCGTGGTCGGAGAACGGGATGTTGTTGAGATAATATTCGAGGTTGTTGACGTCGAAGGCGGCCCAGCCGCCGTCGTCGCTCTGCATGCCCTCGATCCATTCGCGGCCGCGCGCGATCGCGGCATCATATTCGTGGCCGCCGGTTGCGCGCTGCATGCGGTCCATCGACATCACCACCACCGCGGTGTCGTCGAGATCGGGATAATGCGCATTGTTGTACTGGAAGGCCCAGCCACCGGGCCGCGCGTTCGGCCGCTTCACCGCCCAGTCGCCCTTGACGTCCAGCACCTGCTTCGGCACCAGCCAGTCCAGTCCCCGTTTGGCTGAGGCGACAGCGGCTTCGCCGCCCGCTTCCATCATCGCATGCGCAGTCAGCGTCGTGTCCCAGATCGGTGAGACGCAGGGTTGGCAATAGGCCTCGTGCTCGCCGATCACCAAGAGCTTGTCGATGCCGCGGCGCGTGATCGCGCGCGGCGGGAAATCCTCGCCCTTGCCGAGCACGTCATACATCATCACGATGTTGGCCATCGGCGGATAGATCGCGCCCATGCCGTCTTCGCCGTTGAACCGCTCCTCGGTGAAGGCGAGCGCGGCGTCGATCGCGCGCTGGCGCAGGCTCTTGGGGAACAGCGGCTCGATCACGCGCAGGATATTATCGAGCGCGCGGAACAGCAGGAACCAGCCCCAGCTCTGATGCGGCGCCTTCGCCGAAAGCCCAATTCCGCGCGGATCCTCCAGGAACAATTCGTCGATGCCGACGCCCTTCGGATTTCGCGAGCGCGGCCTCTTTGCCGCCAGCACCATCAGCGGCACGATGGTGGTGCGCGCCCAGTAGGAGATCTTGTTGAGGTGGAACGGCGACCACATCGGCAGCAGCATGATCTCGACGGGCAACAGCGGCACCGCACGCCAGGTCACGACACCGTACATCGCAAGCGTGAAGCGCGTGAACACGTTGCTGTGGCTCGCCCCGCCGCGCGAGCGGATCGCCTCGCGCGCGCGGACCATGTGCGGGCTGTCGATGGAATCGCCGATCATCTTCAGCGCGAAATAGGTTTTCACGCTGGCGCTCATGTCGAAATCGCCGTCCTGCACCAGCGCCCAGCCGCCATGCGTGCCTTGCCTGCGGCGCAGATAGTTGGCGATCCTGGCTTCGAGCACGGCATCGACCGGCTCGCCGAGATGATGGCGCAGGAGGATATATTCCGACGGGATGGTGTCATCGGCCTCGAGCTCGAACACCCAGTGCCCGTCGGGCTGCTGGAGATCGCGCAACGCGCTCGACGCCGAGGCGATGCTCTTTTCCAAAGCGTCGCGCGCCGTCTCGCTTACCTGGTTGGCGGAATGCATCTGCATCGGATTAGACCTCACGATGACCGCCCTGCATTAGCGCATGGCGAGGACCAGATCGGCGGCGCGGTCGCCCGACCGCACCGATCCCTCGATAGTCGCCGGCAATCCGGTATCAGTCCAGTCGCCGGCGAGGAACAGGTTTTTGAAGGATGTCACCGGCCCCGGCCGCAGCTCGTTCTGCTCGGGCGTTGCCTCGAATGTGGCACGGCGCTCGCGCACGATCTGCCAGGGCGGCAGTTCGCCGGTGACGCCCGCAGCCTTGCAGACGTCCCGCCAGATCGCGTTCGCAAGCTCCTCGCGCGGCATGTCGACCAGCCGATCGCCATTGCTGATGGTGACGGAAAGCCGCTGCGGGAACGCGAACAACCATTCCACGAGGCCCCCGACCACGCCGAGGATCGGCGGCGCATTCGCAGGCGGGTCGAAGCGGAAATGCGCGTTCACGATGGCGCGGAATTTGGTCGGCGCCTTCACGCCGGGCAGCAGCGAAGCTGCCGCGCGCGGCGGCACGGCCATGACGACGGCAGCCTCGGTGCCGATCGCGATGCTGTCGTCGGCGCCGAACTTCAACCCCGTGACCCGCTCGCCCGTCGTCTCGAACTCGCGCAGCTCGTGGCCCATGCGGATTTCGGCGCCCCTCTCCTGCAACAGCTTGACCGCGGGCTCGATCAGGACCGAGGAAAGGCCGTCGCGGGCGATCAGCGGCCGGCAGGCCTGCCCGCCCGCCAGCAGCGTTTCCCGCACGATCGCGCCGGCAAGCCCCGCCGAGCCCTCGGGCGGGTCGACATTGAGCGCCGCGAGCAGCAAGGGCTGCACTAGCCGCTGATACAGCGTGCCCTCGCAGCGGATGGCATCGCCGACCTTCTTGCGGGTCGATGCCCAAACCAGCGGGGCGAGAGCGAGATAATCGAGCACGCCGGTGTCGGGCACGCGGCGGTCGTCGTCGAAGACCCAGAGCGGCAGCTTGCTGTCGCCGAGATCGAGCAGCCAGCGCTGGCCGGTCGCGATGTCGACAAACGCGAACTGCGCAAGCTTCGGGCCGACCAGCCCTGCTTCGGTGCCGATCGAACGCGCATAGGCGAGCGCATGACGGTTGCCCGACAGCAGCAAATGGTTGCCGTTGTCGATGGTGAGGTTGGTCGCCGCGTCGAAATAGGAACGGCAGCGTCCGCCCGCCTGTTGCGTGGCTTCATGCACCTGCACCTTGTGGCCCGCATTCGCGAGCCGCACGGCGGCGGACAGGCCCGAGATTCCGGCGCCAATGATATGAACTGTCTTTTGCATCAGATGAGAGCGTAACGCAGGACGATACCGAGCTTCGTGATCTTGCTCACGCGAACCGGCTCGCGCGGCGCCGCGAATCCGCGGGCCAGCAGCAGCTCCAGGATCGCGCGATAATACTTGCCCATGATCCGCGGCGCGCGCACCGCGCGGCGCCGGTTGCGCTTCATGATCATGTCGGCCTCGGCGAAATGCTTCTTCGCCCGTTCGGCGAGCGGCAGGCAGGCGCGCGGCAGGGCGCGGTCGGCGACCACCTTGGCCGGATCGTTGCTGGTGATGCCGGCGTGAAACAGGGCCTCGCGCGGCAGATAGAGCCGGCCAAGGGCGGCGTCCTCGTCGATGTCGCGCAGGATGTTGGTGAGCTGCAGCGCGCGGCCGAGATGATGCGCCAGCAGGACGCCATCCTCACGCGGCATTCCGAACACGTTCACCGACAGCCGCCCCACCGCGCTCGCGACGCGATCGCAATAGAGATCAAGCGTTGCCATGTCGGGCGCGCGAATGTCCTGCGGCACGTCCATTTCCATGCCATCGATGATGGCGAGAAAGTCCTCGCGCTGCAGGTCGAATTTCTTCACGGAGGCAACATAGTCGCGCAGCCGCGGCGGCGGATCGCCCCGATAGAGCGCGTCGATGTCGTCGCGCCACTCTTGCAGCGCCGCCAGCCGCACCTCGCGTGGTCCGTCGGAATCGGCGATGTCGTCGACCTTGCGGCAGAAGCTGTAGATCTGGAACATCGCCTCGCGCTGGTCCGCCGGCAAAATACGCATCGCCGCGTAGAACGAGCTGCCGGACGCGGTGCTGCCGTAGCTGGTATCGGCTGTCGCTTCCAGGGTCATGCGCCGGCTGCCGGTTTGGAGACGCCACGCCGGCCCACCGCGCGGCGCATCATCTCGGCGGAAACGCCGGCAAGGCTTTGGCCGAGCAGTTCGATCGGGGACAGATGCACGCGTTCGCTCAAGGGATCGCGCACCTTGAGCATGCGCACGATCTTGTCGGCAAAGGCCTGGATCACGGAGATTTCGACGCCGAGGCGAAGGTCCTTCACTTCGGCGCTTAAACGTTTGCTCTCGCCCAGCAGGCTTTCCGTGCGCACCGCGAGCGCCTGCAGGCATTGCAGCAGCGCGGGCGGCGACTTCGCCTCCCCCAGCATCTCGACGGTGGCCCCTGTTGCCGCCAGCGCATCGCGCGGCAGATAGACGCGGTTGAGATTCCGGTAGTCCTTGGCGCAGTCCTGCAGGTGGTTGTTGATCTGCAAGCCGGCACAGAGCGCGTCGGATGCGGTCCAGGTCGAGGTGCTCTCGCCGTGGACGTCGAGCATGAAGCGGCCGACCGGCATCGCCGAATAGCGGCAGTAGTGAATGACCTCGTCCCAGTTCTCGTAGCGCAGCTTGCTGACATCCATCCGGAACGCGATCAGCACGTCCTGCGCATGGCGCGGCGGCATCGAGCGTTCTGCCAGCGCTTGGCGAAGATTGACCGCTTCCTTCTGGCTGTCGCCCTTGCCGAGCAGCTCGGCCTCGAACAGGTCGAGATAGCGCAGCTTCTCGTCCGCCGGCAGCGTCGCATGATCGGCGATGTCGTCGGCGGTGCGGACGAAATTGTAGAAGGCAAGGATCAGCGCCCGGTGCCGCGGATGGATGATCCACGACGCCACCGGAAAATTCTCGTCACGGTGGCTCTTGCCGGATCGCAATTCGGCTGCGGTGGTCATCGGGAACTGGACTTACGAGTTTCTGGGCGTGTTCCATATAGGGGAATACGCCGCCAAAACCAATGCTATCTGGCCCCCTCGCGACCCGGCAGGGCGCGCGTTTTACTGGCCGTGACCCTTGAGCACCTGGTCGCAGGCCGGGCTGATCTTGGAGCGGTTTTGCTGCAGACAAGCGAGGATGACGAGATCACCCTGATCGATCACGGCACGGCAGTGGCGCTGCACGTCGCGCGTACAGGCCTTCTGTTCCTCGGGCGTGCCGCCGCGCTGCTGAGCGATGGCTCCGGTGGAAACGGCGAGCGACAGCAGGGTGAGAGCCAGGAGAGTTTTACGCATCGTGTTCCTTCAATTCTGACAGCAGGGTCACCCCGCCCCGGATCGCGAATGGCATCACCGAGAAGGCGTGTTTGGATGGTGAGCAGCCGCGAACCGCGAGCGGCCGAAAGTGCACAAGCGCCGGTAAATGCGGCCAAATTTACGACGACCGGAGCAACCCGCTTTGGCGCTCCAGGAAAGCTTTCATTGCCACATACAAGCTTTTGATACTAGGTCGTAATTTGCCACAATTGATTTTTGCGATCAGCTGTTGCAAGCCTGCACGGCAATCCCTTACATCCCTGCGTGAAAGCGCAGGCCAATGGCGCAAGTTTTGCTGGTTTCACAAGGCGGAACAGCCCTGTCATTTGAACCTAACAGAGAACGGCGACACTAAACCATCGATGCGGCGAGACGTATCTTATCCAAGAACGTCATTTTGAATGGGAAAACTCAATATGAAACTGTTTGGCTCCAGTCTGTTTGGACAGGCGATCACGGCTGCCGGTGTCGGCGCCGCGCTGTTGTTGTCGGTGTCGGCTGGCCAGGCCCAGTCGTCGGGCCCATTCGCTGGCTTCGACGGCAATTGGTCGGGTACCGGGACGGTTGCGCTGTCCGATGGTTCGACCGAGCACATCCGCTGCAAGGCGGACTACAAGGTCAATCCGAACGGCTTGGGCCTCAAGCAGAAGCTGGACTGCGCGAGCGACAGCTACAAGTTCGATCTGACCAGCGAAGTGACCTCGAACGGCGATCGCATCTCCGGCAACTGGGCAGAAAAGAGCCGCAACATCTTCGGCAACCTGCAGGGCACCGCCGGCGGCGGCCAGATCGAGGTGTTCGTCGAGGCCAACGGCTTTGCCGCCAACCTGACGCTGCGCACCAACGGCACCAAACAGACCGTGCAGATCTCGTCGAAGGGCGAGATCCGCGGCGTCAACATCACGATGGTGAAGGGCTGAGCCCTCCCGCGTCGATCGGCGGAAAAGTCGAAAGCCCCGGCCCTGCGATCAGGACCGGGGCTTTTGCTTGCGCAGATTTGGCTTCAGCCCAGCGCATTGCCGTGGCGGCCGCCGCGGATGCGGTCGTTGAGATTGATCAGCCACATCACGGTCGGCCGCAGGATGAAGAGGTCGGCGACCAGTGCCGCCACCATCGAGAAGGCGCTGAGCCAGCCGAATAGCCGCAGCGACGGCAGGTCGGAGAACACCGTCACCACAAGACCGCAGGCCAGCACCAGCGTGGTCAGGATCAGCGCAGGTCCGACCAGCACGGTCGCGCGTTCGACCGCGACGTCGGAGCCGACGCCGGGCTTGCTCTCCAGCCTGAGGCGGTTGAGGAAGTGGATGGTGGCGCTGAGCCCCAGGCCGAACGACACCGTGAGTGCGACTACGCTCGCGAATTGCAGTCCCTCCCCCAGCAGATAGAGCAGCGTTCCCGACATCACCACCGGGAAGATGCCGGGCAGGATGCAGGCGAACGTCACGACCCAGGAGCGGAATGCGAGCCCGATGAAGATCGCGACCAGCGCGAACTCGACCGTAAGCCCGCGGTTGAGCTTCTCGATCATGCCGGCCGAGTTGCGCGCGGCGATGGCGGCAAGGCCGGTGACGGCGATCTCGTAGCCCGGGTGTTTCTGACGTATGGCGTCGAGCTCATGATCGAGCTTGTCGACGACCGGCAGAAGCTGGCTGGAATCAAGGTCCGGCACCCGGCCCGCGACCACCACCGCATCCTGCTGGGCGTCGACGAAACGCCGCACCAGATGCTCGGGGATCATGTTCACATATTCCCTGAGCGTCGCGACGTCGTCGCTGCCCGCCTTCTCGGCAAGCCAGCGGCGCAAGGTCTCGATCGACCAGACATTGCCGACGCCGGCCGCCTTTTCGACGGTGGTGTGCACGTCCGCAATGGTCTGCAGCGTCTCCGGCGAATAGAGCGTTTCACCCTTGGGGAACTGGATCAGCACGTTGACGGGATTGGCGCCGGTGAGCTTGGCGTCGAGCCGGTTGCTGGCGGCCACCGCCTGGCGCTTGTCGGGCACCTGGTCGGCGAGGCGATAACGCGGTTCGAGATTGGCGTAGACGACGCCGAGCGAGCCCACGAACAACAGCGCGATCAGGCTGAACAGGCCTGGCCGGCTCACCATGCGCACCGCGATCCAGTAGCAGAAATTGCGCAGCGTCTGCACGCCGACGTCCGCGCTCTGGAACTTGACCGCGAAGACCTTCTCATTGCGCACGAACAGCACGCCGAACACCGGCACCAGCGACAGCACCGCGATGAGTGCGATGATGGTGGCGGCAAGCCCGGCCTCGCCGAACTTGCGGATCAGGTCGGAATTGGAGAATTGCAGCGCGATGAACGAAATGCCTGCCGTGCCGTGGGTCAGCACGCAGGCCGGTCCCACCACCAGCACGGCGTTCTTGAACGCGGTGAACTTGTCCTGGCCCGCGATCAGCCGGTCGCGCGCGGCAAAGGTCAGCTGCATCGAGTCGGAGAAGCTGATCACCATGATCAGCGGCGTCATCACGTTCAGGAACATGTTGAGGTTGAAATTGGCCCAACCGAGCCCGCCAAGCGCCAGCATGATCGCGATCATCGGCGGGAACGCCGCCGCGATCATGAAGGAGACTTTCCGGAAGAAGATGATGGCGATGATGCAGCCGGCGAGGATGCCGAGGATGTTGTAGGTCAGCCCGTCGCGCTCGACCGCGTTGCGGATTTCGAGCTGCATCACCGGCACGCCGGATAGCTGCACGTTGAGCCCGGTGTCGCCGAGATCTTCCTTCATCAGCTTGCGGATCTCGGCGACCGTCTTGTTGAGCTTGTTGGAGGCGACCACCTCCGGCTCGAGCGACAGCACGATCAGCGCCAGCGTGCCGTCCTCCGACAGCAGCTTGCCGCGGATGATCTCGTTGGCTTTGACCGTCTCGATGAACTTGTCGTAGTCGGCGCCTTCGGGCAGTTCGGCCGGGAACAGCGCGGCCGGCAATTTACCCGGCGCCGGCGCCTGGCGCGCCGAGAACAGCGAGACCAGGCCGCGGGTGCCGTCGACCAGTTGCAGATCGGTGACGAAGTCGCGCAGCTTCTCGAGATTCTCGCGCTTGAGCAGCGTCTTGCCCTCGACCACGACCAGGACGTCGAACTCCTCGGCCGGGAATTTTTTCGTCACCTCTTCGTACTGGTGAAATTCCTTGGAGTTGGAACGAAACAGCGCGCTCAGGGAATCGTCGATCTTGATGCGATCGATGCCGAACACGGCGCCGACCATCAAAATGACGAGGACGATGCAGGACAGGATCGGCGCCTTCATCGGGATCAGGCCGAGCCGTTCGATCCCGAACGCGATGCTCTTGGCAGGCGGCTCCTCGACCATCTCGACATGGATTTCATTGTCGCGAGTTTTTTCGAGCATGCTCTGTCCAGTTCTCACATCGGCTCGGGGTTATAGCTTAAGTTCGGGATGCGCGGATGACCTGCAAAGGCCGTTGATTGACGGAGCGCTAGCCCTTGAAAACATACGGAAAATTGCGGGGGCGTGTTTAGCAGGTTAGCCCCTTCTCTCGCAAGCGAGCGCCTGTGCACGAAATTGCGGCGTATTCGGCCTTTTTCGGGGCCCGAAGTGGCCGACAAGTGGCCGATTTGTCACGCCGGATCGGAATTATCAGCGAGCCGCTGCGGCGTTCCGTCGCCGCTTTCATCTTTCAGCGCAACCCCCGTGACTTTCCGGGAAATTCCCTCCCGAATCAGCCACGCAACCTTGAACGCGGCTTCCTCGTAGGCGAGCCCCGCGCGATGGATGTTGGAGACGCAATTGCGGTCGGCGTCGGTGCGGCCGAGCTTTGGTGCAAAGGTGAGATAGGCGCCGAGGCTGTCGGGCGCGGACAGGCCCGGGCGCTCGCCGATCAGCATCAGAACCAGGCTCGCTCCCAATAGCTCGCCGATTTCGTCGCCGAGCGCGACCCGCGCTGCCGTGGCGACCACGATCGGGCCGACCTCGATTTTCGCGGCGGCGAGTTGCGGCAGCAGATGGCGCGTCAGTCCGAGCGCATGCGCATGGACCGCGGTCGGCGACAGGCCGTCGCCGATCGCGATCACCACGCGGCCGCGCGCAGCCTCGCCGAGGCCTTTGAGATGCTGCGCGGAGTCTTGATCCAGCCTGCGCCCGAGATCGGGACGCCCGAGATAAAGCCGGCGGCTGCCGGCGCGGCTCTTGACCTCGATCGCGCGCAGCCCGAATTCACGGAGGCCCGTGACCAGCGCAGCGGCATCGAACGCGGCATGCACGGCATCGCGGGCGCGCGCGTGATCGAGGGTGAAGTCGAGCAAGGCGGAGGTCGGCAGGCTCGCGCCGGAGCGGCCGAGCGCCACGCGCGCCGGAGTGAGCTCCCTGAGGTCTCCGATCGATCGCGGCGGCGCCGGCGGCTTCAAATGATCACTCGGCCGGGACCTGCGCTTCGCGCAAGCGGAGCGAGTAGTTCGAGGCGTTCTGGCGGCCGCTGGAAGCCGCGCGCGCGAACATGATCAGATGGTGGCCAACCATCACCGATCCGATCAGGCCTTCGAGGTCGCCATGCCAGAGCCGGCCCAGCGCGAATTTCCAGAATACGCGCTTGTAGGACCCGAGCACGCCGACCTTCCAGAAGATGTTGCGCAGCATGATGAGGCCGCGGCGGATGTTCTTCCAGCTCCTCATCTCCGGCGAGACCGGCACCTTCAGGCGGTTCTTGTGGGTGTATTCGCACTGGTGCAGATACCGCGCCATCAGCCTGGATGGCTCGTAGGCGAGCTCCATGCACCGCTTCCAGGAGCTGACGACCTCGTCATAGGGCATCAGGAATTTGACGTTGGAATCGCGGGTGTCGTCGTGGACCAGCCGGCCTTCGCGCTGCAGGCGGTCCCACAGCGGGGTCTTCGGCAGCGCCTGCAGCAGATTGATGGTGAGCAGCGGAATCCTGGACTCGTCGATGAAGTTCAAGAGCGCGCCGACGGTGCCGGGCTTGTCGGTATCGAGCCCCAGGATGATGCCGGAGACCACTTCCATGCCGTAGGAGTTGATGATCCGCACCCCTTCCAGGATGCCGACCATCATGTTGTGGTCCTTCTGCATCGCCTTCAGCGCCTCGGGATCGGGCGTCTCGATGCCGCAGAAGATGGTGACGAAGGCGGCCTCGCGCATCTTCTCCAGGATCTCGGGGCGCTTGGCGATGTTGAGCGTCGCCTCGCAGGCGAGCTTGGTGACATAGCCATGTTTCTTCTGCCATTCGATCAGATGCGGCAGCAGATCGAGTGCGGCCTTGCGGTTGCCGATGAAATTGTCGTCGACGAAATAGACGGTGTCGCCGATGCCGCATTCGCGCATCTTGTCGAGCTCGGCGATGATCTGCTCGGGCGTCTTCAGCCGCGGGTTGCGGCCGTAGAGCCCGGGAATGTCGCAGAACTCGCACTGATAGGGACAGCCGCTAGAATATTGCACGCTGCTGAGCAGATATTTCTTCGTCTCCGCCAGCTCATAGGCGGGCACCGGAAAGTCGCTCATGGCGAGGCGGTCTTTGGTCGTGAGCACGACCTGCTCCGCCGGGCGTGAAGGGTCACGGGCGAGCCGCGCGATCAGCTCGTCGGTGGCGTCGCCGAGCTCGCCGACATGCAGATAGTCGAAGGACGGGTAGTAGTCCGGGCAGGCGCTGACCGAGGGTCCGCCGATCGCGACCGGCAAATCGAAGGCATGCGCGCGGCGGCAGATGTCGTTCATCTGCTGGCGCTGGATGTGCATGCCGCTGACGAACACCGCCTCGGCCCATTCGAAATCCGCCTCCGTTGCGGGACGCAGGTTCTCGTCGACGAAGCGGACCTGCCAGTTTTCCGGCAGATAGGAGGCGATCACGAGCAGGCCCTGCGGCGGCATGAAGGCCTTGATGCCGTCGGTCAGGGGATAGGCATATTCCCACGTGCCGAAAGACGACGTGTAGCGCGGAAACACCAGCAGAATACGGCGCGACGTCTCGATGCCCTCAACTCTCATCAAATTTCCTCTTGCGATCATCAAATCAGGCAAAAGATATGTCGGGCACCAGATTTAAGCATAGGGCGGTTCGTTGAGCCAGAAATTCCTCAACATTGTGGCAGTCCGGCTAACGCTTAGGACGCCGCATTGGTTGCTCCGGTTCGAAGATTAGAAGTGTTTTGATCAATCAGTCGTGAAGCAAAATCGGGCAGCTGCCCCGCATCGCCGGCAAGGCGGAAGCTGGCATCGGCGAGGCCCGCATGTACCAGCCAGTTGTCGAACTCCGGCGCCCGCCGCAGCCCGAAGAGATCGCGGACATAGAGCGCGTCGTGGAACGAGGTCGACTGGTAGTTCAGCATGACGTCGTCGGCGCCGGGCACCCCCATGATGAAGGTGACGCCGGCGGCCGCCAGCAGGGTCAGGAGATTGTCCACGTCGTCCTGGTCGGCCTCGGCATGGTTGGTGTAGCAGACGTCGACGCCGAGCGGCAGGCCGAGCAGCTTGCCGCAGAAATGATCCTCCAGCCCAGCGCGGATGATTTCCTTGCCGTCATAAAGATATTCCGGGCCGATGAAGCCGACCACGCTGTTGACGAGCAGCGGGCGGTAGGCGCGGGCCACGCCATAGGCGCGCGCTTCCAGCGTCTGCTGGTCGACCCCGTGATGGGCATTGGCCGACAGCGCCGAGCCCTGCCCGGTCTCGAAATACATCACGTTGTCGCCGACCGTGCCGCGCGACAGCGACCGGCCCGCGTCATGCGCCTCGCGCAGCAGGGCGAGGTCGACGCCAAAGCTGCGGTTGGCGGCCTCCGTGCCCGCGATCGACTGGAACACCAGGTCGACGGGAAAGCCCTCGCCGATCAGTTTCAGCGTTGACGTGACATGGGTCAGCACGCAGCCTTGGGTTGGAATTTCCAGCCGCGCGATGATCTCGTCGAGCAGCCGCAAAAGAGAGCCGATGACGGCGGGATCATCGCTCGCCGGATTGATGCCGATGCAGGCATCGCCCGATCCAAGCAGCAGGCCATCGAGGATGGAAGCCGTGATGCCCTTGGCGTCGTCGAAGGGGTGGTTCGGCTGCAGCCGCGTGCTCATCCGGCCGGAGAGGCCGATGGTGTTGCGGAAGCTCGTTGTCACCTCGCATTTCTTCGCGGCGAGGATCAGATCCTGGTTGCGCATCAGCTTGGAGACGGCGGCCGCCATCTCCGGCGTGATGCCGCGCGCCAGTTTCCTGAGCAGGTCGGGCGTGGCCTGATCCGACAGCAGGAAGTCGCGGAACGACCCGACGTTAAGCGAAGCCACCGGCGCAAACGCCGCCGCGTCGTGGCTGTCGAGGATCAGGCGGGTGACCTCGTCCTCCTCGTAGGGGATCACGGTCTCCTGCAGGAACTGCGTCAGCGGCACGTCGGCGAGCGCCATCCGTGCCGCCACCATCTCCTCGGCGCTGCCGGCCGCGATCCCGGCCAGGCGGTCGCCCGAGCGCGGCGGGGTCGCCTTGGCGAGCAGGTCGCGCAGATCGTCGAACACGTAGGAAGTTTGATCGATGCTGTGACGATAGACCATGGCGGCTCCGAGCCCGGCAACGCACCAATGCGTCGACGGTGACCGCAAATACTATCACTTCAAGGGGCCTTACGCAGCCCGCACGGTGGCGAGGAATTTGGCAACCTCGGCCTTCAACCGCTTGTTCTCGTTCGAAAGCATTTGCGCGGATGAAAGCACGTGAGAGGACGCCGAGCCGGTTTCGGCGGCGCCACGATTGACGTCCGCGATGTTGGTCGCAACCTGCGTGGAACCCACGGCCGCCTGCTGCACGTTGCGGGCGATTTCCTGAGTGGCGGCGCCCTGCTCCTCGACGGCGGCGGCGATCGCCGCGGCGATTTCGGAAACCCGCCCGATCGTGCCGCTGATCTCCTTGATTGCGGCCACCGAATCCTGTGTCGCCGCCTGCATTCCGGCGATCTGCGCAGAGATCTCGCTGGTGGCCTTGGCGGTCTGCGAGGCTAGCGCCTTGACCTCTTGCGCGACCACCGCAAAGCCACGGCCGGCGTCGCCGGCGCGCGCGGCTTCGATGGTGGCGTTGAGCGCCAGCAGATTGGTCTGCTCCGCGATTGTAGTGATCAATTGGGTGACGTCACCGATGCGGTTTGCCGCAAGCGACAATTGCGCGATCCGCTCGTCGGTCTTTTGCGCCTGATCCACCGCCTCGTTGGCGATCCTGGTCGAAATCTGCCACCTGACGCCCGATTTCATTGACGGAGCTGGCCATTTCCTCGGTTGCCGATGCGACCGACTGCACGTTGGTGGAGGTTTCTTCCGAAGCTGTCGCGACAACGGTTGAGAGTTGCTGGGTTGCCGCGGTGCTCCTATTGAGAATTACGGCGGAATTTTCCAGTTCGCTCGAGGCGGAGCCGACCTTCTCGATGATATCGCCGACCGTGGTCTCGAAACTCTCGGCCAGGTTATGCAGCTCGGCGCGGCGAGCCATCTGCTGCTCGCGATTCTTTTCCTCGCGTTCCGCGGTCTCGCGTTCGGCCTTGGCGACCGCCTGCAGCTTGAATTCCTGAACCGCGTGGGCCATCTGGCCTACCTCGTCGCGGCGCTCCAGGCCCGGAAGCTGAACCTCGAAATTCCCGGCAGCAAGTTCGCGCATTGCCCTCGACATCGCGACCACCGGACGCGAAATATTGCGGCCGATGAAAAACGAAACGACGATGCCGGCGAATGCCACGGCCAACAGCACGGCCATCAGCGTCGACTGCTGCTGCTCCAGCTTCATCCCGGCCCGCGCGATCTCGCGATCCTTGCTGTCGGTGCTGCTCGTGATCAGATCGTCGGTCAGTTTCTCGATATCGGCAAAACTCTGTTCTGCCCCTTTGATGAACATCAGCGCCGACCCGGCGTCGCCATCAGCCATCTCGATCGCGTTTTTCGATTTTTTCAGATAGCTGGTTACCGCGGCTTTCAGCTTTTCCTGCATCTCCGGCTTGAACCCTCCGGAGGCGCTTTCGATCGCTTTGGCGGCGAGCGAAATCCTGGCGGTGGCGGCGGTGGCTTCCCTGGCCATCGCCTCCACCTTCTTCTCGTCCTTTTCGTTGGCCGCCGTCGCCGCCAAACGATAGAGCTTGGCATGCGCCGTCCACGCCGCGGCGGTCAGGTCGTTGGCAAGCTCTGATTGCCGGATCGGCCCCGAGACCAGCGTGTCAACCGAAGCCTGGTTTGACCGCAAAGCCTGCAACGCGTAGGCGCCGACCCCGATCAAAAACAGGATCAGGAAGGCCGGCGCGAGCTGAACCTTCCAGGACAGCCCGATTTTCTTGATCCAGCCGAGCATATCGATCCTTCGATGCGACCATGGCCGCGCAATACGGTCTGCCGCGTGTCAGGATTTGTAGATGCCCGCACACACCGCGGTGTTATCCACTCGTTGGCAGTACATTTCCTTCGGCTCGACCTTCTTCGTCACCGGGTTGACGAACTTGTAATCCTGCCAGAACGACGCCTGCTTGGCGGCCATCTCGACCCGCTCCTTGACGAAGAGCTTGCCATCGACGTCCTGCGCATCGCTCATGTCCTTGCCGACGAATTTCGGGTTCGAGCCATGGGCCAGCACCTTGCCGTCAAGCTGATAGACCACGACGTAAAGGTCGCGATCGATGAACTTGGTGTCCTTGCCGGTAAAGGCCGCGTAGGCCTTGTCAGCACCCTGGTCCTTGATGAACGTGACGGCCCTCTTGACCATTGCGACGGCGTCATCCTTGCTCGCACCATCGGCCGCCATCGCGACCCCCGAAACAAGCATGACCGCCAAGCCAGAGGCGAATAGCTTCATTGATGAAATTTTCACGATCTGATCTCCGGATCGGTTGGTTCAGTGGAGCGCTGAGGCCCCTACACGTCATGATGGTCAAAAAAAGCGAAACATCCGTTAAAATGCCGGTTCGCGAGGCAAAGGGCCCGGATTTGGGTGCTATTCTACCAGCAGCACGTCAACATTGGCCGATGACGCCCGGCCCCGGATGGCATTGCCTCCCAATTGACCCTCCCTGGGGATGCCAAGGAGCGCGCGGTCGCCGCGTCCGGCGCGACCGCGCAGGCTTCCGGCAACGTCTCGGCGGTCGCGGGCGCGGCCGAAGAGCTGTCGGCCTCGGTGCAGGAGATCGGCCGGCAGGTGCGGCATTCCGCTGACGCGGTCGAGCAGACCGGCCAGCGCACCGAAAAATCCATCACCAAGATCGAGAGCCTCGCCGCGGCGACGCAGCGGATCGACGGCGTGCTCACTTTGATCCAGGCGATCGCCGAGCAGACCAGTCTGCTGGCGCTCAACGCGACCATCGAGGCCGCGCGCGCCGGCGATGCCGGCCGCGGCTTTGCGGTGGTCGCGACATCGGACGATCTGGCGACCACGGCGGAGACGCTGTCGCGCGAGGTGGAGAAGTTCTTCCACAATCTGCGGCGCGGACCGCTGCGGGGCAGAAGGTGGCTTGGCCTTGCGCCATCCGCGAAGGCGCGACGCGTGCGGGAATATGTTCTCTTTGTGTTCCCTTGCGCGCAGGGGGTGCCGTCCGCATTTGGCCCCCGGTGTCCTGATTTAAATCTTCGGGCCTTCCAATTCACGAAGTGTTTCGCCGAGCGAAATACGAATTAGATAGACTTCGGCACACAGAAAGCGCCTAGTCCTGACATCGCCGCACTGCCTTCTGGCTCATATCGGTGACTGAGAGTTCGGTAACGCTCCCGCCCAGCATTGGAAGGAGCAAACATGACCTGGCTTATCAACAAATCCCCGACACTGTACGAACGCCTGACGGATGAGAAGAAGCGCATTGAAGCTGCGGCAGCTCTGCTCGGACCCGGGTTGATACGGAACAAGCTTTTGGAAAAGCTTCGTCAGCTTGATGTCGCCGCACACATCAACGAATGGCTTTCATCCCCCGGTCTGCGAGCGCCGCGATAAATGCCAAAATGGGGCCGCCTGAGTTGGCGGCCTCTTTCGCAGCGTCCGGCGGTCGCCTTTCGGCGCCGCCAGCATCAGCTTTTTACAATTTTTTGAAGACTGATTTGCCCGACGTGGCTGGGCAAGTATTCAGAACGGCAGTCAACCTGTAGAAAGTCATTCTCTGCGTTGCTCACACGAGCACAGCAATAGAAATTTTCTACGTGCCATAGCGTCGGACTGCGAATGGATTTCTAGCGCGTCGAGAGCCGATCGAGTTCTTGCCCAGCCTCGACGGGCTGATTTTCCGAATTCATGTCAAGCCCTCACGCGAAAAATATTTCTCTTTTTCAGAAACGCAAATCGTGCTTATTGTGCGCCATCCCGCGCCTCATCAAGAGGGACGCTCCGGATCGTCACGAGTGTTGGGTGCGGGGAGCGATGGACGCGTTGGCGTGCGGCGACGAAGCACACTGATGCGGACGGCCAAATCGTGTGGTCCTGATCCCCCGACGCTGACCCGACGCTGGGATCAACCCCCGGGTGAAGAGCCCGGGGGGACGGTGGCTATCAAGCCCGGACACCGGGAGAGCGCGTTATAGGCCGTTAAAACCATTGCGCAGGGAATGCCGGTTGATCCGGCTGAACCTGTGGTGACTGCCGCCTGCTTTTTTTGTTGCAGGCGGGCCATGGGTGAGGCCATCACCCGGCATTCCCTGCGCCCTCTTGTTTTCGGAGGGGCAAAGATGACGCAAAGCTCGGGCATTTCGTGCCGCGAGAATGCTGACTCACATCCCCTCCGCTGTCATGCCCCGCTTCCCGTCTCCGCCAAGGCTTCGACGAGGCTTGCGGTCTCGGGGCGCGCCGAAGCTTTAGCGAAGGCGGCAAGCGGGGCATCCAGTATTCCAGAGACTTCTCGATTCAAGCACTGTCGTCTCTGGAATACTGGATCGCCCGCTCCTGTGCGCAATTGCGCACAAGGCGGGCGATGACATCGAACTGGCTGTTTGACATTCGAATCTGATCGGCCGTCCGTCATTGCGAGGAGCGCAAGCGACGAAGCAATCCAGACTGTTGCTGCGGAAAGATTCTGGATTGCTTCGCTGCGCTCGCAATGACGACGCAGCCCCCTACTCCACGACCACCACATCCACGGCGACGCCGAGCTTCTGCTTGCGCGAGCCGACGATGATGCCGTCGACCGGCGAGACATCGGCGAAGTCGCGCCCGACACCGAGGATGATGTGATCGTTCTCGACCAGGAGGTCGTTGGTGGGATCGAAGCCGATCCACCCCTGCTCCGCGCCGCACCAGAGCGAGACCCAGGCATGCGTCGCGTCGGCGCCCTGCAGGCGCTCCTTGCCGGGCGGCGGGATGGTGCGGAGATAGCCGCTGACGTAAGCGGCCGGCAGGCCGAGGCCGCGGAGCCCTGCGATCATCACATGGGCAAAGTCCTGGCAGACGCCGTGGCGCTTCTCGAACACCTCGTTGAGCGGCGTCGAGATCACGGTCGCCTTGGGATCGTATTTGAACTCGCTGCGGATGCGGTGCATCAGGTCGACGGCGCCGACCAGCACGCCCATGCCGGCAGGAAAGCTCGCCGCCGCATAGGCCGTGACCGGAGAGAGCACCGGCACCAGCGCGCTGGCGAACATGTAGTTCACCGGCGAGGCCGGCCCGAGGCTGGTGCCGGCAAAGGCGACATCGCGGATGCTCTCCCAGGCCGGGCTTGGCGCGGTGCGGCCCGGCGCGCGGCGCGACACTGTCACGCGAGAGCGGGAAGCGATACGAAGGTTCCTGTGCGGCGCCTCGATCACCACGCTCTCGGTGAAGGTGCCGAAGAAATCGCGCCGCGAGGTGCGCTCGGCCGGCCGCGGCCGGATCTCGACATGATGCGAGATGAGCTCCTGCCCGTCGCCGCTCCGCGGCTCCAGCCGCAGCGCGCAGCGGGCGAAACTGACCGGGCTTTCGTAAGCATAGGTCGTGACGTGACGGATGTCGTAGATCACGCGAGGCCTGTGAGCTTCTCGGGCCGGCTCGCATTGGGTCCATGCGGGAAATAATGCAGGCCGATAGCGTCGGAGAGACTGAGCAGGTCCTGCTCCAGCGCAAACAGCGTCTTGGTGTCGAGCGCGGTCGCCTCCGCCGTCGTCAGCATCGACTGCACGGCGACCGCGAGCCGCTGCGGCCGCTCGATCAGCCCGCTCTCGCGCAGCGCCGGCAGGCTTGCGATATGCTCGTTCAGTGCCTGCACCTGGAACGCGACCGAGCGCGGATTATAGGGATCGAGCACCGCGAGGTCGCGCACCGGCGCCAGCGAGGGCGCCACCAGATAGCGCGAGCGGTAGGTGATCTGGCAGTCCACCAGCGTCAGCAGCACGTCGAGGTCCTCGTCGGTCGCCTCGTCATAGCCGAACTGGCGCGCAAAGCGCGTGGTGTTGATGGCGCGCTCGACGCGGCGGCCCATTTCGAGGAAGCGCCAGCCGGCGGCGCAATTCATGTTCTCCTGCGCGAGGCCGGCGAAGCTTGCGAGCTCCTGCAGGGTCAATTCCGCCCCGCTGATGATGCCGTCGTCGTCGTCGACCTCTTCGGCGAGCCGCGCGGTCATCTCGGTGATCACCTGCCAGGCGTCCGGCGACAGCCGTTCACGAAGGGAAGTCGCGGTGCGCTGCGCGGAGCGGACCAGCGAGAGGCAGGAGCCGAAGCGCTCCTCGGACTGCAGCGCTTCGGCCGCAACTCGTGCCGGCTGCGAGCGCGAGACCTGCGTGACCGCCCCCCAGGTCACCAGCATGCGCTGGATGCGCTCGGCCGCGTGCTGCAGGCCGGTCGCTCCCTTGCCGGTGTCGCGCTGCTGGATGCCGAGCGCGCGCACCAGCCGCGACGTCGCTTCCGCCCGTTCGAGATAGCGGCCGAGCCAGAACAGATTGTCGGCGGCCCGGCTCGGCAGCACACCCGCAATGCGGCGGATGCGCACGGCGTCGGAGCCCGGCAGCAAGGTGCGGCTCGAGACCGCCTTGTCGGAGACCACCCAGACGTCGGCGGCGCGGGCGCCGTCGCCCATCGAGACCGCGCGGGCGTCGAGCTGATCGGCGATCCGGCAGAAGCCGCCGGGCATGATGGTCCAGCCATGCGGCGTGGCGGCGGCGAATACCCGGAGAACAAAGGGTCGCGGCACGATGCGGCCCTGGTCCCATACCGGCGTGGTGGAGAGGCGCACCAGCTCCTGGCCGACAAAATCGATGCCGCGCTCGTTGATGGCGGCGACCAGCCGCTCGCGCTCGGGCGTGGAAAGCTCGCTCGCAAGCACCGGGCCGCTGCTCTCGAAGCCGGGCACGCCGCGGCCATAGGCGCCCTCGATCGCGACCTCGTCGAGCCGCGACAGTACCTCCTCGCGCGCCGCCTTCTGGCCGCACCACCAGGTCGCGATGTGCGGCATCATCAGGGTTTCGCCGAGGAGCCGCCGGCAAAGGCTCGGCAGGAAACCCAGCAGCGCGCGGGCTTCGAGCACGCCGGAGCCCGGCATGTTGGCGACGACGACGCCGTCCTTGCGCAGCACGTCGATCAAGCCGGGCACGCCGAGATGCGAGGAGGCATCGAGCTCGAGCGGGTCGAGGAAGTTGGAATCGACGCGGCGGAGCAGCACGTCGAGCCGCTTCAACCCTGCAACGGTGCGGATGTGGACGCGGTCGCCGGAGACGGCGAGGTCGTCACCCTCGACCAGCAGGAAGCCGAGATAGCGCGCCAAGGTCGCATGCTCGAAATAGGTCTCGCTGAAGCTTCCCGGCGTCAGCACGCCGATCCTGGGCTCGTCGCGCTCCGCGCTAGAGCGAAGCGCATCACGAAACGCCTCGAAGAACGGCGCCACGCGCTCGACATTCATCGACTTGTAGAGGTTGGCGAAGGCGCGCGACAGCACCAGGCGGTTTTCCAGCGCATAGCCGGCACCGGAGGGCGCCTGCGTGCGGTCGCCGAGCACCCACCAGCGCCCGTCCGGCCCGCGGCCGACATCGGCGGCATAGATACTGAGATAGCGCCCGCCCGGCGGCTTGATGCCGCAGACCTGGCGCAGATATTCGGTGCTGCCGGCGATCGCCGCCGCCGGGATCGCACCGTCCGCGACCAGCTTGCCGTCGCCATAGAGGTCGCGCAGCACCATCTCCAGAAGTTGCGCGCGCTGGGCGATGCCGGAGGAAAGCTGCTGCCAGTCGGTCTCGCCGATCAGAAGCGGCAGATGGGCGAGCGACCAGTGCCGGTCGGCACTTTCGCCGGGCGCGCGATAGGTGACGCCGGCTTCCTTCAGATGCCGGTCGGCAGCGCCGAAGCGGCGCTCGATGTCGGCGGGCGCCAGCGAGCCGAAGGCCTCGAAAAAGCGGGTCCAGACCGCGCGCGGGCCGTCTTCGCCGATATATTCGTCGGGAATGCCCGGCAGGCGGGCGTAATCGCGCACCCATTGCGCCACCCGGCGCTGCCCCGGGCGAGGTTTACTCGCCGGCCCGCCTCCCGGGCTCGTCTCCTGGCCATCCGCCATCCCCGACTCTCTCCACCAAAACGCTATTGTTCAATGCGGGAGCGGAGTCCTCAAGTCGAGAGTGAGAGGAAATTCCAGAGAGCGTTCCTCGCGCGGCGGCTCGATCCTGCCGGGTGTGTGGCCATGATCCTGGAACCGGGCGAGACGGCGCGCTTCCGCCTCGTAAGAATTGACCGGTTTTGTTTCATAATTACGACCGCCCGGGTGAACGACGTGATAGACGCAGCCGCCCAGCGAGCGCCCGTTCCAGGTGTCGATGAGATCGAAGGTGAGCGGCGCGTGGACGGGGATGGTCGGGTGCAGGCCCGAGGCCGGCTGCCAGGCCTTGAAGCGGACGCCTGCGACCGCCTCGGCCGAACGGCCGGTCGCGGTCATCGGCAGCCGCCTGCCGTTGCAGGTGACGACGTGGCGCCCCTCGACAAAGCCGTCGGCCTTGATCTGCAGCCGCTCGACGGAAGAATCGACATAGCGCACGGTGCCCCCGGCCGAGCCCTCCTCTCCCAGCACATGCCAGGGCTCGAGCGCCTGCCTGAGTTCAAGCGTCACGCCGCCATGATGGACGCGGCCGAAAGCGGGAAAGCGGAATTCGAGCTGGGCCAGATACCATTCCGGCGAGAAATCGTAGCCGGAGTGCTTCAGCTCATCCAGCACATCAAGAAAATCCTCCCAGATGAAGTGCGGCAACATGAAACGGTCGTGCAGCGCCGTGCCCCAGCGCACGAATTTGCCGTCCTGCGGCTCGCGCCAGAGTTTTGCAATCAGCGCGCGGACGAGCAGCTGCTGCGCCAGCGACATCCGCGGGTCCGGCGGCATTTCGAGCGCGCGGAATTCGACCAGGCCGAGCCGGCCGGTCGGGCTGTCCGGCGAGAACATCTTGTCGATGCAGATTTCGGCGCGGTGGGTGTTGCCGGTGATGTCGACGAGGATATGCCGGAACAGCCGGTCGACCAGCCACAGCGGAATCTCGCCGCCCGGCGGCGGCACATGGGAGAGCGCGATCTCCAGCTCGTAGAGGCCGTCATGCCGCGCTTCGTCGATGCGCGGCGCCTGGCTGGTCGGGCCGATGAACATGCCGGAGAAGAAATAGGACAGCGACGGGTGCCGCTGCCAGTACAGCACAAGACTCTTCAGCAGGTCCGGCCGGCGCAGGAACGGCGAGTCCTTGGGCGTGTCACCGCCGACCACGACGTGATTGCCGCCGCCGGTGCCGGTGTGGCGGCCGTCGATCAGGAATTTGTTGGCGCCGAGCCGGGTCTTGGCGGCGTCCTCGTAAAGGCCAAAGGTGATGTCGACGGCCTCGCGCCAGCTTTTGGCCGGCTGCACGTTGATCTCGATCACGCCGGGGTCGGGCGTCACCTTGATCACCTCGATGCGGGGATCATGGGGCGGCGTGTAGCCTTCGATATGAACCTGCATCTGCATTTCTTCGGCGGTCGCTTCGACGGCGGTGACCAGTTCCAGGTAATCCTCGAGTTTTTCGACCGGGGGCATGAAGGCGCAAAGCACGCCGTCGCGAATCTCGATCGACATCGCCGTGCGCACGCCGCCGCTGCCGCGCGTGCTCTGCTCCTGCACCGTTTGTGCCGGCGCGCCGGGTGCGGCCGCGGCCTGATCGAACACCGGCAGATCCTCGCGCGGCGCCAGCGGATCCTGCTCGACGATGTAGGGATATTCGTCCGGGGGGATGTAGGGCAGCGAGGCGATCGGCAGCCGCAGCCCCAGCGGCGAGTCGCCCGGCATCAGGAACAGATTGCCGCGCCGAAGCTGCCAGCGTTCGCTGCGCCAGCGGGGTGCTGCCGCGTTCCAGCGCTGGATTGGCAGCACAAAGCCCTTCGGCGTGTTGAGCCCCTGGTCGAACACCCGCGCCATGCGTGCGCGCTCCTCGGGGTCGGCGAGCTTGGAATCGCCGGGGTCGACATTCGCCGGCAGCGATGCTTCCTTTTGCAGCCAGTGGCCGGGGTCCTCGAAGGCCGGCAGGACATAGTCGGGGCTGATGCCGAGCTTCTCGGCGGTGGCATCGGCAAAACGCTCGGCGTCGGCGATCTCGGCCTTCTTCGGGTTCTCGATCTTCGCGATCAGGTCGGAGTTCTTCCAGACCGGCACGCCGTCCTTGCGCCAATAGAGGCCAAAGGCCCAGCGCGGCAGGCTTTCGCCCGGATACCATTTGCCCTGGCCGTAATGCAGCAGGCCGCCGGGCGCGAAGCGCGCGCGCAGCCGCCGGATCAGTTCATCGGCGAGGCCGCGCTTGGTCGGGCCGACGGCGGCGACATTCCACTCCGGCGATTCCATGTCGTCGATGGAGACGAAGGTCGGCTCGCCACCCATGGTAAGCCGCACGTCGTGGGCTTTCAGGTCGGCATCGACCTGCTCGCCGAGCGCATCGAGCTTCGCCCACGCCTCGTCCGAGAAGGGCCGTGTGATCCGAGGCGCTTCGCGGATGCGCCTGACATTCATCTCGAAGGCGAAGTCGACATTGGCGCTACCTGCCGTGCCCGAGATCGGCGCGGCGGAGCGATAATGCGGCGTGGCGGCGACGGGGATGTGCCCCTCCCCGGTCAGCATGCCCGAGGTGACGTCGAAACCGATCCAGCCTGCGCCCGGCAGATAGACCTCGGCCCAGGCATGCAGGTCGGTGAAATCGTTCTCGACCTCGCGCGGGCCTTCGACGGGGTCGATATCCGGGCGAAGCTGGATGAGATAGCCGGAGACGAAACGGGCAGCCAGCCCGAGATGTCTGAAGATGTGAATGAGCAGCCAGGCAGAGTCGCGGCAAGAGCCGGCGCTGGCGGCCAGCGTCTGTTCCGGCGTCTGAACGCCCGGCTCCATCCGGATGATGTAGCGAATCTTTTGCTGCAGTTTCGCGTTGATATCGACCAGGAAGTTGACGGTCGAATCCGCCTCGCGTGGAATCTCCTTCAGGTAGGCGGCGAACAGCGGACCGGGCTCGAAGGTCTCGAGATACGGCGCGAGCTCGGTCTTCAGGCCATCCGGATACTGGAACGGAAAGGCGAAGGCGTAGGGCTCGACAAAGAAGTCGAACGGATTGACCACGGTCATCTGCGCCGTGAAGTCGACCTCGATTTTCAGCTCGGTCGCCTTCTCCGGAAAGACGTAGCGCGCGAGCCAGTTGCCCTGCGGGTCCTGCTGCCAGTTCACGAAGTGGTTCGCTGGGCTAACCTTGAGCGAATAGCTCAGAATCGGCGTGCGCGTATGCGGCGCGGGACGCAGGCGAATGGTCTGAGGGCCGAGGTCGATCGGGCGGTCGTACTTGTAATGTGTGACGTGATGCAGTGCGACGTAGATCGACACGGACGGGCTACTCCAGCAGCTTTTTTAAGCAGAACACCGGAGCCTGCATGGATCAAGCACTAACAACGGGCATGCGGTGCCTAGCAGGCGGGCGGAACGACCCAATTTGGGCCGTCATTCCTAGGAGCGCCAGCGACGAAGCAATCCATGCTTACACAAGCGGCAATATGGATTGCTTCGCTGCGCTCGCAATGACGATGCGGAGACGGCTGGGGCGGCCCTACATCGTCGCCCCGAGCACCCAGGGCGCGAACTCGGCGCCGCCGAAGTCAAAGCTCTCGCTCTTGGTCGGCTGGCCCGAGGCGGTCTTGAGCATGAGGTCGAAGATGCGCTGGCCGCATTCCTGCACGCTCTCCTCGCCGTCGAGGATGGTGCCGCAATTGACGTCCATGTCGTCTTCCATGCGCTTGTACATGGGCGTGTTGGTGGCGAGCTTGATCGAGGGCGCGGGCTTGCAGCCGAACACGCTGCCACGACCGGTGGTGAAGCACACCATGTTGGCGCCGCCGGCCACCTGCCCGGTCGCCGCGACGGGATCGTAGCCGGGCGTGTCCATGAACACGAAACCCTTCTTCGTCACCGGCTCGGCGTAGTGCAGCACATCGACCAGATTGGTGCTGCCGGCCTTGGCCATCGCGCCGAGCGATTTTTCCAGAATGGTCGTGAGCCCGCCGGCCTTGTTGCCGGGGCTCGGATTGGCGTTCATCTCGGCGCCCTCGCGCCGGGTGTATTCCTCCCACCAGCGCATCAGGCCGACGAGTTTCTCGCCGACCTCGCGGCTGACGGCGCGGCGGGTGAGCAGATGCTCGGCGCCATAGGTCTCCGGTGTTTCCGACAGGATCACGGTGCCGCCGTGCCGCACCAACAGATCGCTCGCCGCGCCCAGCGCGGGATTGGCGGAGACGCCGGAATAGCCGTCGGAACCGCCGCATTGGAGCGCCACTGTCAATTCGCTCGCCGGCACCGGTTCGCGCTTCACCTTGTTGGCGTCGGTCAGCGCTTCCTTGACGAAGGCGATTCCGGCCTCGACCGTCTTGCGGGTGCCGCCGACTTCCTGGATATCCATGGCGCGCAGGCGGCCGGCGAGCTTCTGCTCCTGCATCAGGCCGCCGATCTGGTTGACCTCACAGCCGAGGCCGAGCACGACGACCGCGGAGAAATTCACGTGCCTTGCGAAACCGCCGAGGGTGCGGCGAAGCAACGCCAGCGGCTCGTCCTGGGTCATGCCGCAGCCGGTCTTGTGGGTCAGCGCGACCACCCCGTCGACATTGGGGAAGTCGGCCAGCGGATTGTCGCCAGTGAACGGGTTCTTCTTGAACACGTCGGCGACGAGGCCCGCGACATGGGCGCTGCAATTCACCGAGGTGAGGATGCCGATGTAATTGCGCGTGGCGACGCGGCCGTCGGAGCGGCGGATGCCGTCGAAGGTCGCAGGCCAGTCGAAATTCGGCACCGGCTTGACGTCGACGCCATAGGCATAGTCCTTGTCGAAATCGCCCATGCCGCAGTTCTGCGTGTGCACGTGCTGGCCGGGCGAGATCGGCTGCGTGGCAAAGCCGATGATCTGGCCGTAGCGGATGATCGGCTCTCCTTGCGCGATCGGCTTGATCGCCACCTTGTGGCCCGCCGGAATCCGCTCCGCCGTGGTGACGCCTTCGGCCACCACCATGCCCGGCGGCAGGCTCGAGCGCGCGATCAGCACGCCGTCGTCAGGATGCAGGCGGATGACGGGTGCTGGGGCCATGGGATGTCTCCTTTGCTTCGCTTCGCCTCTCCCCGTTCTTTACGGGGAGAGGTCGGATCGCGTAGCGATCCGGGTCAGGGGCAAGGCACGCGCTCAACTACGTGCAAAGTGCTCGCCGGATGGAGGCCCCTCACCCCAACCCTCTCCCCGCAAGAGCGGGGAGAGGGAGAGGGTAGAGTTACGCCTTGCCGCCGGAATCCTTGCGGGTCGCGTTCACCTGCATCTTGGCGTAGGTCGACATCAACCCGACCTCGTTCGACAATGTCACCAGCTTGAAGCCCATGTTGATGGCGCGCACCGCACCCTCGGCGCCGCTGCAGTGGATGCCGGGGTTGAGCTTGCGCTTCTCGCACTCTTTGACGATCTTCTCGTAGATCTTCAGGATCTCCGGCTCGGTGCGGTCGAGCTTCGGCTCGAGCCCGTAGGAGAAGCCGAGATCGGACGGGCCGATATAGACGCCGTCGATGCCCTGGACGTCGAGGATCGCTTCCATGTTCTCGACCGCGGTCTTGGTCTCCATCATCGGCAACAGCACGATGTCTTCGTTCGCGGTCTTCTGGTAGGAGCCCGCGGTGCCATACATGCCGGCGCGGATCGGTCCGTTGGAGCGCACGCCCATCGGCGGATATTTGGAATAGGCGACGAGGTTTTTCGCCTCTTGCGGGGTGTTGATCATCGGGCAGATCACGCCATAGGCGCCGCCGTCGAGCACCTTGCCGACGATGCCAGGCTCGTTCCAGGGCACGCGCACCATCGGCGTCACCGGGTGGCCGTGCATCGACTGGAAGCACTGCACCATCGAGAGGTAATCCTGCACGCCGTGCTGCATGTCCACGGTGACGCTGTCGAAGCCGCATTGCGCGATCATTTCGGCGGAAAAGCCGGAGGGGATCGCAAGCCAGGCGTTCACCACCGCTTTGCCCGAGGCCCAGATTTGCTTGACTTTATTTGGCATTGATCGCGTTTCCTCTTGTTGTTTCTTGGATCGAGACCCTAGCTCGTCGCCCGCTGGATACCGACTTCGCTGACGCCCACTTCGCGCGCGGTATTCACTATCGCTGCCCAGGTATCATCAGGCAAGGGCACGCCGTTCTTCGTCCGTTCGGCACGGGTCCTGCGTTCGGGGTCGCCGGGGATCAGTACCTCATCGACGCCGGCGACCGGCTTGGTCGCCCGGATGAAATCGACGCACAACGCATTTCATGCTCAAAGACCGGGCAGCGCATATAGCTATGCGTCCCATCCACCTCATCATGCAAATTTGCATTTACTCGCCGGCCTCGTCCGCGAATCCCAGGCCTGTGAGGCTCGCTTCCAGCGCGCTCAGCATGTCCTGCAGCTCCACGAGTTTCCTGGCGCCGTAGCGTTTGGTGATCGCGGCATAGATTGCTTCCGACGAAGGCGCCACGATCTCCATCAATCTGAGACCCTTTTCGGAAATCGAGATCACGCCACGGCGCAGATCCGTCTTTGCGGTCTTGCGCTCGATCAGACCGCGCGCGTCGAGATCGCGCAAAATCCGCGAGAGACTTGGTCCGAGGAGAAAGGCGGTGCGTGCGAGTTCCGTGACCTCGATGGCGTCGATCGCGGCGAGCGCGCGCAGGATGCGCCATTGCTGCTCGGTCAGATCATGACGGCGCAGCGAAGGCCGGAACTGCCGCATCACCGCTTCGCGCGCGCGCAAGAGCGACATCGGCAGCGAGCGCGAGAACTCGCGCATCGGCACGCGACGCCCCGGCCCTTTGCCGATAGCCGATCCGTTGGCTGATTTCTTCCGCGCCATCCGCTCCTTCAATGCGCTCGGGTTTGCAATGCAGCAAGAAACAAGGGGTTTGATCCGCGACACTTAACATGTTAAGCATCTCGCCGCACCCTGTTTTTGCGTAGCCCCGCATGGCCCTTTCCAAAGAAGACATCCGCGCCGCCGCCGAGCGCCTGGATCGCGCCGAGAAGACGCGCACGCAAATCCGCCAGCTGTCGCAGGAATTTCCCGCGATCACCCTCGATGACGCCTATGCGATCCAGAAGGTCTGGATCGAGATCAAGACAGCCGCCGGCCGCGTCGTCAAAGGCCACAAGATCGGCCTGACGTCGAAGGCGATGCAGAGCGCGCTCAATATCGACGAGCCGGATTCCGGCGTGCTGCTCGACGACATGTTCTTTGCCGATGGCGGGCTGGTGCCGACCGAGCGCTTCATCGCCACGCGGATCGAGGCCGAACTCGCCTTTATCATGAGCAAACGGCTCGCCGGGCCCGATTGCACCATGTTCGACGTGCTGAACGCGACCGACTTCGTCGTACCGGCACTGGAAATCCTCGACACGCGGATCGAGCGCGTCGACCCCAAGACCAAGGCGACGCGCAAGATTTTTGATACCATCGCCGACAACGCGGCGAACGCCGGCATCGTGCTCGGCGGGCGACCGATCAAGCCGCTCGACGCAGATCTTCGCTGGATCGGCGCGCTGTGTTTCAAGAACGGTCAGTTGGAGGAAACCGGGCTTGCCGCCGGCGTGCTCAATCATCCCGCGACCGCTGTCGCCTGGCTCGCCAACAAGATCGCGCCGCATGGGCTGGCGCTGGAACCCGGCCAGGTCGTGCTGGCAGGGTCCTTCATCCGACCGATCGAGACCCGCAAGGGCGACACAATCCAGGCCGATTATGGCGCTTACGGCTCGGTCAGCTGCTATTTCGCCTGAGGCCAAACTACAATTGGGAGTGAAACCGCCATGCCGCATTTCACGATCGAATATTCCGCCAATCTCGATCACCGCGTCGACATGAGCAAGATCGTCGAGGTCGTCCGCAAGGCCGCCGTCGAAACCGGCATCTTCCCGCTCGGCGGCATCCGTGTCCGCGCCATCAGATGCGAGCATTATGCGATCGCCGACGGCAATCCGAACTTTTCGTTCCTCGACATGGTGCTGCGGCTCGGCGAGGGCCGCGATCTCGCGACGCGACAAAAGGCCGGCGAGCACATCTTCAAGGCGCTCTCCGCGCATCTTGACCCCGTGTTCGCACAAAGCAAGTTCGCGCTGTCGTTCGACATGCAGATCAACGACAAGGACACGAGCTGGAAACGCAACAATATTCACGAAGCCCTGAAAGCGGAGGCCGTCCATGGATAAGGTCACGCCGAAATCCGATCTGTTCCAAGCCAACAAGGATCGCGTCGCGCCACTGTTGAAACAGCTTCGCGCCGACGGCATCGGCCACATGATCGACGGCAGGATCGTGCCGTCGATCTCGGGCGAGGCCTTTGAGACGAAATCGCCTGTCGATGGATCGGTGCTGGCGTCGGTGGCGCGCGGCAATGCCGAGGATATCGACCGCGCGGCGACTGCGGCTTCTCTCGCCTTCAAGTCCTGGCGCGACATGTCGGCCTCTATGCGCCGGAAACTGCTGCATCGGGTAGCCGATGCGATCGAGGACCGCGCCGACGACATCGCCGTGCTCGAATGCCTCGATACGGGCCAGGCGTATCGCTTCATGGCCAAGGCCGCGGTCCGGGCAGCCGAGAATTTCCGCTTCTTCGCCGACAAATGCGCGGAGGCGCGCGACGGCCTCAACACGCCGAGCGAGGAGCACTGGAACATTTCCACGCGCGTGCCGATCGGCCCGGTCGGCGTGATCACGCCGTGGAACACGCCGTTCATGCTCTCGACCTGGAAGATTGCGCCAGCGCTTGCCGCCGGCTGCACCGTCGTGCACAAGCCCGCGGAATGGTCGCCGGTCACGGCGGATATGCTGGCAAAACTCGTGAAGGAAGCGGGCGTGCCGGACGGCGTGCTCAACACCGTGCACGGCATCGGCGAGGAAGCCGGCAAAGCCTTGACCGAGCATCCCGCCATCAGGGCGATCGGTTTTGTTGGCGAGAGCGCGACGGGTTCGGCGATCATGGCGCAAGGCGCCAAGACCTTGAAGCGCGTGCATTTCGAGCTCGGCGGCAAGAATCCGGTGATCGTGTTCGACGATGCCGATCTCGACCGCGCGCTCGATGCGGTCGTGTTCATGATCTATTCGCTCAACGGCGAGCGCTGCACCTCTTCCAGTCGCCTGCTGGTGCAGGACAGCATTTCGGAAAAATTCATCGAGAAGCTGACCGCGCGGGTGAAGGCGCTCAGGGTCGGCCATCCCCTCGATCCCGCGACCGAGATCGGGCCCTTGATCCACGAGCGGCATCTCGCAAAAGTCTGCGCCTATTTCGACGTGGCGCGGAAGGATGGCGCGGTGATTGCGGTCGGCGGCAAGAACTCATGACGGCCCCGGCGGCGGGCATTATATCCAGCCGACGCTGGTGACCGGCGCGCACGCCAAAATGCGCGTGGCGCAGGAAGAAGTGTTCGGGCCGTTCCTGACGGTGATTCCCTTCCGCGACGAGAAGAGTGCGATCGAGATCGCCAACGACGTCAATTACGGCCTGACCGGCTATGTCTGGACCGGCGACATGGGCCGCGCGCTGCGCGTCGCCGACGCGCTGGAGGCCGGCATGATCTGGCTCAATTCGGAAAACGTCCGCCATCTGCCGACGCCGTTCGGCGGCATGAAGGCGTCCGGCATCGGCCGCGACGGCGGCGATTATTCCTTCGACTTCTACATGGAAACCAAGCATGTCTCGCTGGCGCGGGGCACGCACAAGATTCAGAAACTGGGAATTTAAACACAGCCGTCATTCCGGGGCGATGCGCAGCATCGAACTATGGTGCGCAATTGCGCACCTGGGAATCTCGGGATTCCGGGTCTGGTCCTTCGGACCATCCCGGAATGACAGGGGGAAAACATGCCCGTTCCGACACACGTCTTCGATCCGCCCTTCAACATCATCCGCTCGAGCCATGTCGTGCTCGACGTGAAAGACCTGAAGACCAGCCGCGCCTTCTATGAAACGACCGTCGGCCTCCATGTCGAGGACGCCGACAACGACGTTGTTTACCTGCGCGGCAGCGAGGAGCACCAGCATCACTCGCTGGTGCTGAGGAAGGCGCAAACCGCCGCCTGCCACCGGCTCGGCTTCAAGGTCGGCAACGAGGGCGACCTCGACAAGGCGGCCAGCTTCTTCTCCGAGAACGGCATTCAATACAAGTTCGCCGAGCCGCCGTTTCAGGGCCGCACGCTGCAATTCACCGATCCCTTCGGCTTCCAGATCGAGCTCTACGCCACGATGGACAAGCGGCCGCATCTCTTGCGCCGCTATGATCTCTACAAGGGCTGCCACCCGCAACGGCTCGATCATTTCAACATCTTTGCCGCCGAGGTGCAGGACACCATGGATTTCTATGCCCGGCTCGGCTTCCGGCTGACCGAATATGCCGAGGAGGATGGCCCGAACGGGCGCATCGCCGCCGCCTGGCTGCACCGCAAGGGCAATGTGCACGACCTCGCCATCACCAACGGCAAGGGCCCTCGCCTGCACCATTTCTGCTACTGGGTGCCGACGGCGATGAACGTGCTGCATCTCTGCGACGTGATGGCCGCGAGCGGCTATCTGAAAAACCTCGAGCGCGGTCCAGGCCGGCACGGCATTTCAAATGCGTTCTTCCTTTATGTCCGCGACCCCGACGGCCATCGCCTCGAGCTCTATACCAGCGACTATCTTACGATGGACCACGATCACGAGCCGCTGCGCTGGTCGCTCAGCGATCCAAGGCGGCAGACGCTGTGGGGCGCGCCCGCGCCGCGCTCCTGGTTCGAGGAGGGCTCGCCCTTCTCAGGCAGCAGGGTACGCGAACCCGCTTTCGTCGCCCAGGTCACGGTTGCGGATTAGGGATGGCGGTCATGAAAAGGATCGCGATCGTATTCGGATTGGTGATGGCAACAATGATGAATGCTCAAGCATCCGAACTCAAGCTCATCGCCGGCGGCTCGCTAGCCGGCCTGTTCAAGGAGGTCGGCCCGCAATTCGAGAAGGCGAGCGGGCACACGCTCGCTATCCATTTCGACTCCACGCCGAACATCATCAGCCGTATCAACGCCGGCACGCCGTTCGATGTCGTGATCGTGCCGGCCGATGTCTTCAAGGATGCGGCCGCGAAAGGCCATCTCGCCAATCCCGCCGTCAACATCGCCCGCGTCGGCTATGGCGTGATCGTCCGCGCAGGTGCGCCGAAGCCCGACCTCTCTACGCCGGAGGCCTTCAAGGCGGCGCTGCTCAAGGCAGGTTCGATCGCTTCCGTGCCGGCCAGCGCGGCCGGTGCCTATATCGCCAAGGTCTATGAGCGCCTGGGCATCGCGGAGGAGATGAAAGCCAAGACAAAGGCGCAGGCGGCGCCGACCGCCATCGCGCCGGCCGTCGCCAGCGGCGAAGCCGAGCTTGGCATCTTCCTGGCCAATGTGTTCAACGCGCCGGGTATCGAGCTTGCCGGCCCCTTCCCGGCCGGTCTGCAGCAGGAGCTGGTGTTCCCGGCGGCCGTTGCGACCGACGCGAAAGAGGCCGCCGGTGCAAAGGCGCTGATCGATTTTCTGCAAACACCTGCCGCCGTTGCCACGATCAAGGCCGCGGGCATGACGCCGGGCTAACGGGACATCTCATGGCCAATCATCGTATTGCAACTTACTCAGCCGGGGGCAAGACGGCTTACGGCGCCGTCACCGAGCGCGGCGTCATCGATCTCTCCGCGCATTTCGGCAAGGATTATCCGACGCTGCGCGAAGCGATCGCCGCGGGCGCACTGATGAAGCTCGCCGAGGACGCCGAGCGGCGCTCACCGGATGTGGCGCTCGACGGCATCATCTGGCAGCCGCCGATCCCGGCTCCCGAAAAGATCATCTGCATCGGCGTCAACTATCCCGACCGCAACGCCGAATACAAGGACGGTTCGGACGCGCCGAAATTTCCGAGCATGTTCATGCGCACGCCGCGCTCCTTTGTCGGCCACAATACGCCGCTGGTGCGCCCGCGCGCCTCGCAACAGCTCGATTACGAGGGCGAGGTCACGCTCGTGATCGGCAAGGCGGGTCGGCACATCAGGGAGAGCGACGCGCTCGACCATATCGCCGCGATCACGCTCTGCAATGAAGGCACCATCCGCGACTGGGTGCGACACGCGAAGTTCAACGTCACGCAAGGCAAGAACTTTGAACTCGACCGGCAGCCTCGGCCCGTGGATCGTGCCCTATGCCAGCGAGACGCAGATCGCCGACATCCGCCTCACCACCCGTGTCAATGGCGAGACGCGGCAGGACGACCGCACCTCGCGGCTGATCTTCGGCTTTCGCTATCTCATCAACTACATCTCGACCTTCACCACGCTCGTGCCCGGCGACATCATCGTCACGGGCACGCCCACGGGCGCCGGCGCGCGGTTCGATCCGCCGCGCTATCTCAAGCCCGGCGATGTCGTCGAGGTCGAAGCCGACGGCATCGGCGTGCTTCGCAATGGCGTCGCCGACGAAACCTTGTAAGGACTGATCCCAAGGATTGATCTCATGACTTCCATGACCGGCGGCGAAGCGATCGTAAGCTCCCTTGTCGCCCACGGCGTCAATACGGTGTTCGGCCTGCCCGGCGCGCAGATTTATGGCCTGTTCGACGCCTTCCATCAGGCGCAGCTGAAAGTGATCGGCGCGCGGCATGAGCAGGCCTGCGGCTACATGGCCTATGGCTATGCGCGCTCCTCCGGCCAGCCCGGCGTGTTCAGCGTGGTGCCCGGCCCCGGCGTTCTCAATGCGAGTGCCGCGATGCTGACGGCGTTCGGCTCAAACGAGCCGGTGCTGTGCCTCACCGGTCAGGTGCCGACGCAATTTCTGGGCAAGGGCCGCGGCCATTTGCATGAGATGCCGGATCAGCTTGCGACCTTGCGCACCTTCGTGAAATGGGCCGATCGGATCGAATATCCCGACGTGGCGCCAACGATGGTTTCGCGCGCATTCCAGGAGATGATGTCGGGCCGCCGCGGTCCGGCCTCGCTGGAAATGCCGTGGGACGTCTTCACGCAGCGCGCCGATGTCGGTACATCGAAAGTCTTCGATCCCTTCCCCATGCCGCTGCCGGATGCTGACCGCATCAAGGACGCCGCGGCATTGATCGCCGCCAGCAAGACGCCGATGATCTTTGTCGGCTCAGGCGCGATCGATGCACGCGAGGAGATCCTTGAACTGGCGGAAATGATCGACGCGCCCGTGGTGGCGTTCCGCAGCGGCCGCGGCATCGTTTCCAATGCGCATGAGCTGGGCCTCACCATGGCGGCGGCCTATCGGCTCTGGCCCAAGACCGACCTGATGATCGGGATCGGCACCCGACTGGAACTGCCGACCATGTCGCGCTGGCCCTACCGTCCCGACGGACTGAAATGCATCCGCATCGATATCGATCCCGTCGAGATGCGCCGCTACACGCCCGATGTCGCCGTGATCTCGGACGCCAAAAGCGGCACGCGCGAACTGGCTGCCGCGGTGCGCAAGGCCGGCTACCGCAAGACCTCTGGCCGCCGCGCCACCATCCGCGAGGCGACCGCGGGCGCGAGGGAAGAAATCCAGAAGGTGCAGCCGCAGATGGCGTATCTCAACATCCTGCGCGAGGTGCTGCCGGACAACGCCATCGTCACCGACGAACTCTCGCAGGTCGGCTTTGCCTCCTGGTACGGCTTTCCGATCTTTGAGCCGCGCACCTTCATCACATCAGGGTATCAGGGCACGCTGGGATCGGGCTTCCCGACCGCGCTCGGCGCCAAGGTCGCCAATCCCGACAAGCCCGTGGTCGCCATCACCGGCGACGGCGGCTTCATGTTCGGCGTCCAGGAGCTGTCCACCGCCGTGCAGTTCAACATCGGCGTGGTGACGCTCGTGTTCAACAACAATTCGTATGGAAATGTGCGGCGCGACCAGCGCGCCCGCTTCGACGGCCGCGTGGTCGCGGCCGATCTCGTCAATCCGGATTTCGTCAAGCTGGCGGAATCCTTTGGCGTCGCGGCGAGCCGCGTCACCTCGCCGGATCATTTCCGGCCGGCGCTGGAGAAGGCGCTGGCCCATGGCGGGCCGTATCTGATCGCCGTCGAGGTGCCGCGCGATTCCGAGGTGACGCCTTGGACGTTCATCCATCCGGCGCGGAATTAGGTCGACCCTCATGGTGAGGAGCGCGTCTTCGCGCGTCTCGAACCATGAGGCCGCACCGTGGCCTCGTCCCTCGAGACGCGGCTTCGCGGCTCCTCGGGATGAGGGTCTAAGACTCAGCGCCCTGCTGCAGCCTGGCAGCGGCGATCACCAGCAATCCGGCGCCGGCGACCGACCAGCAGGCGACGGGCGCCCAGTGCAAGAGCGGCGCATATTCCGGCAGCTTCTGCAGGCCGCCTGCGACCGCGGCCATGCGCGCGAAGGTCGCCAGCGCCAGCGCGGAGAACACCAGGCCCGTCACCTTGCCCTCCGCGCCGGTATGACCGATCGCCAGCGCCGCCGACACCGCGCTCATCAGCATACAGCCCCAGGCCGCACCGGCGATGAACTGCGCCACCACGAGCGTGTTCAGGCCGCCGGCGATTTCCGCCATCAGCACGGCGACCGCGCCGAGCAGTCCCGCCACGCCCATCACGATCAGCCCGCCACGATGCTTCACGATCAGGCACGCCGGGAACATCGCGATGTTGAAGCCGATCCAGAACACCGGCATCAGCCATTGCAAATCGCCGGGCTTGGCGAAGCGCAGGTAGAACGGCCCGCTGTTGATGGCAAAATGCAGCTGATAGCCCAGCGCCAACACAATCATCGCCGCGATGAAGATGATCGGCACAGTGCCGAAGGGTTTTGCCGGTGTTGCCTGGGTGGACGGCACGGCGTCGTCCGCCAGATCGCGCTCGACCCGCGACAGCGCCAGCGTTGTGATCAGCAGCACCGCGCTGGAGATCACGAACGGAATCCGCGCATCGACGCCGGTCAGCACCACGCCGAGATAGGGCGATACTGCACCCGCAAGGCCGTAGCCGAGCATGGCGAGCGCCGAGAGGAACGGAATGTTGGGCCGCGCGCTGTATTTTCCAAGCAGGAGCAGCGGCGGCGCCCGCAGCGCCGAGGACGTAATCGACCAGATCACGATCAGCGCGATGAAGATGATTTGTGCGCCCGCGCCCGCGCTGGCGACGAAAGGCAATGCCACAAAGGCGGCACAGGAAAGCGCGGTCAGCGCGCCGACGATCATGCCGAGCCGGCCGACCAGCGAAGCAATGCGGTCGGCGGCAATGCCCATCGCGGTATCGGTGATGGTGAAGATCGCCTGATCCAACATCAGGAGCAGGATCACCGCGGTCGGAGCGATGCCGACCTCCTTGGCGAGCTTCGGCAGGTAGATGACATAGGTGGTCCAGCCGAGCGTGAACACGAGTTGCAGGAACGCAAGATACATGCCGGCGCGATTGCCGCTGGCGCTGGTGTCTGCGGTGAGTTCGGTCGAGGCCATATGGCCAGCATAAAGCAGATGGACGCGGGCGCAAATGCGACAATGGCGCTTTAGATTGCCTTGCGGAAGGTCAGGTTGATGCGCCAGCGGCCGAGCAGCGCATGCTCGCCGGCGGCGAGCGGCGCCACGCCATGAAACACCAGCCGCGACGGTCCGCCCCAGACCACGACATCGCCATGCTCCAGCCGGTAGCGCGCGTTCTTGTCGGACCGTTTCAACCCGCCCCAAAGAAAGATTGCGGGTAAGCCCAGCGACACCGAGACGATCGGCTCGTCATAATTCTTCTCGTCGCGGTCCTGGTGCAGCGACAGCCGCGCGCCGGGCTCGTAGCGGTTGACGAGGCAAGCTTCCGGCCGGAAGCCGGCAAAACCCGCCTGCGCGGCGGCCTGCCCTGCCAGCTCGCGAAAGATCGCGGGCATCTCGGGCCAGGGTTTGCCGGACTGCGGATCGATCGTGTCGTAACGATAGCCGGTGCGATCGGTGACCCAGCCAACGCTGCCGCAATTCGTCATCGCCACCGACATCTGGTAGCCGCCGGGCGTCACCATGTGGCGGAATGGCGACTGTTCGGTGATGCCTTCGATGGCGCTGAGCAGTTCGTGCTGGATCGGACGGCAGAAGCCGCGCAAGAGCATCGCGCCGTCGGCGATCTGCTCGCGCGCCGGAAGCACATCGGCGCTGTCAAATAGGTCTGCGGTCATTTCGCATCATGAAAAATTACACCAACCGTATGGCGCCGGCCGGAACGCAGCCGGCTGACGCCATGGCGCAGATTAACACGGTAAGTGCCGCGCATGCCCTCCACCGGGCGGTGATGCACGGCAAAGGCAACGGCATCGCCCTGTTTCAGCGCCACCACTTCCGCACGCGACTGCATGCGCGGGCGCTGCTCGGTCAGCACGAACTCGCCGCCCTCGAAATCGCGGCCCGGCTCCGACAGCAGGATCGCGACCTGCAGCGGAAAGACGTGCTCGCCATAGAGGTCCTGATGCAGGCAGTTGTAGTCGCCGGCCTCGTATTGCAACAGCAGCGGCGTCGGGCGGGTCTGGCCCGCGTCATGGCAGCGCTTCAGGAAGGCGTCGTGGCGGTCGGGATAGCGGGTGTCGATCCCCATCGCCTCATTCCATCGATTGGCGACGCCTTGCAGCCGCGCATAGAGCGCCGGCCGGAGCGAGGCGATGAGCTGGGGAAGCGGATAGGAAAAATACTTGTACTCGCCGCGGCCGAAGCCGTGGCGGCCCATCACGACACGGCTGCGGAAATGCGCGTCTTCGGGGTAAAGCGCCGAGATCGCGGTGCACTCCTCCGGCGTCAGCAGGCTTTTCAGGACCGCACAGCCCTGCGCATCGAGATCGGCTTCGGCCCGCGTCCAGTCAAGCGCGTCGACGCGCTCGGCGGCGCCGGAGGAAGGAACCGGGCGGATGGTTTTGGCTGTGGCTTTCATCACCACATTTTGGAGGAACCGGAGCCCTTAAGCCACCCGATTCCCGACAATTTGGCCGTCATTGCGAGCGAAGCGAAGCAATCCATCGCGCCGCAAGCGGAGATATGGATTGCTTCGTCGCTGCGCTCCTCGCAATGACGGTTTAGCCCCGCACCGGCAGCGTGATCACGTCATAGGCGTGGCGGATGGTGCGCTTGAGCACGGGATCCTCCAGCTCGTATTCGAAGCGGTCGGCGGGGCGGATGCCGCCCTTGGCGGCGAAAGTGCCGCCAAACATCGCGCAACCGTCGGGCAGCTTGCCGCCGTCAAAACCCCTGGCGAGCAATTCCCTGACCGGCAGCATCGCGTCCAGCGTGCCCTCCTGATACAGTTCGCGCTTGCCGCTGATCCAGGCCCAGGAGCGCAGGATCATCCTGTCCCAGTGACCGATGACGTCTTCGAGCTCCCACAGCGTGGAGGCGATCGGCTTGTCGCACATCTGCTTGGACACGGTGACGCTGTAGCTTTCGACCTTGCGGTCGGTATGATCGGAGCCGAGGCCGACGAAGGTGCGGCCCTGCCAGCCGATCAGGATGAACTCGACCTCGCCGGAGGAATCAGTGCCGCAGGCTTCGATCGAATCCTCTTGCGTGAGCCGCCGCGCCGAGCAGCGGTAATAGATCGGCGTCGTTGCCGGCCGCGCGATGCCGAGCGCTTCGAGCTCGGCGATGTGCTTGTCGCGCGCGATGGGGTCGCGGCCGGTCCAGCCGGCGATCACGGCCTGGTCGATCGCGAGCGTCAGCGGGACGCTGCCACCTTCGCGATCGATGACGGTGAAGGTCAGGTCAAACACGGATCGCGCCCTCCATTCCGGCGGCCAGTTCGAAGATGCGGCGGTCCGAGCCGCCTGTCGACGCCAGCATCAGGCCCACCGGTACCTCGCCCTCGCGATGTGCCGGCAGCGAAATGGCACAGCCGTCGATCGTGTTGATCAGTGTGCAATTGCGCAGGGACCGCACGTTCGCGACCGTGAACGCCTTGTCGTCGGCGAGGTCGGCGATCTTCGGCGGCGTGTTCGCGGTGGTTGGCATCACCAGCGCGTCATAGGGCGCGAGCCGGAGCGCGATGCGCGCGATCAGCGAGCGCCGCGCATTGAGGAGGTCGATGTAGTCGGCCGCGCTCAAGCCTTCGCCCCGCAGGATCCGCAACGACACGCGGGGATCGTAGACGTCCCCCTTGCTGGTCAGGAGATAACGATGCCAGGCATAGCTTTCAGATGCCGCAAAGCCGCCCTTGGCGTTCATCACGCCAATATCGAGAAATTCCGGCACCTCGATATGCTCGATCAGCGCGCCGGCGCGCGACAACGTTGCGAGCGCGCGTTCGAAGGTTTGCGCCACCGCATCATCAAGCTCGTCGAGCGCGACCGTCACGGGCACCGCAAGCCGCATGCCCTTGATCGGCCGCGACCGCAGTGCCGGCAGCGGTTCGTCGGCCAGCACCGCGTCGAGCGTCGCGCAGCACTGTACGGTGTTCGCAAGCGGCCCAAAACTGTCGAGCGTGAACGAGAGCGGCACGCCGCCGTCGAGCGGCACGCGGCGCTGGGTCGGCTTGTAGCCGACGATGCCGTTATAGGCGGCCGGAATGCGGCAGGAACCGCCGGTGTCGGTGCCGAGCGCGCCATAGGCCATGCGGTCGGCGATCGATACTGCCGCACCCGAGGACGAGCCACCGGGCACATGCCCGACATGGCGCTGCCAGGCGCTCTTCGGCGTGCCGTAATGCGGGTTGATGCCGATGCCAGAATAAGCGAACTCGGTCATGTTGGTGCGGCCGATCACGATGAAGCCGGCGCGCCGCAGCCGCGCCACAGCGGGCGCGTCCTTCTCCGCCGGCGCGGAATCTTCCAGCGCGCGCGAGCCGGCGCGGGTCACCTGCCCCCTGATGTCGAAGAGATCCTTGATCGAGACGGGAATGCCGGCAAAGCGCGTCGGCGCGGCGTTGGCCTTGCGCAGATGATCCATCGCGTCGGCCGCTTCGAGCGCCGCACCCTTGTCGACATGGATGAAAGTGCGCTGCCCCTCGCCGGCGGGATCGGCGATCCTGGCGATGCATTCTTCAACCAGTTTGCGGGAGGTGGTACGGCCGGCTTCAAGGTCGTCGGCAAGTAGCGCAAGGGTTGGGTTCGGCATGTTGTTATGCCCTGATTATTTGTTGTCTGCGGGGGTGGCGATTTCGAGATCGAGCAGCGCGGAACTAAGCGATTTACCATGGGCGTCGAGTGCGAGCGAGCGGGTCACGCCGCCGCCGAGCGTCTGGTCCATCACGAAGTTCAGCGCGGAGATGTTGGGCAACTCATAACGCACCACCTCGCCTTCGACAACGCCGGCGAAATGCGCTCTTACGCGTTCAGCGGTGACCTGCTCCAGCAAAATCGGATAGTTTTTCGCGTCATAGGCGATCACGGAGATGTTGGACGTGTTGCCCTTGTCGCCGGTGCGGGAATGGGCGATTTCGCGCAGTTTCATGCGTCACGCCTCGACAAAGCGCACGTGAGGCTTGGCGAGCTCACGCGGCAACAGCACGGACGCGACCGCAACGACATCGCGCGCCGACTTCCAGGCACCGCCACCGCCGGCCGGGCCGTTGGTGTAGAGCGTCTCGACCTCGTTGCCGATGCGGACGGCCTCACGCAGGTTCTCGGTGCGCCCGGTGACACGCACGCGGACCTCATAGGGCTCGTTGGCATGCGCGGAGACCTGTGGGCCGTGCAGGGAGTCCACGCCGATCAGGTCGAAGCGCAATTCATTGGTCGCGACGCCCGTCAGCTTCAGCCGTTCCCGGACGATGTCGAGCGCGAGTTTTCCGCGTGCGAGCGCGCCGGGACCGGCATAGGAAATCTGGCCCTCGCCGATAAAACTGTCGACATAGCCGACCGAGACTTTCAGCGTGTCCGTCCGCCTCGCGCCGCGGCCGCCGCTGACGCGCACGCGATCCGGCGCGATCTCCTCGACGGACACCTGCGAAAAATCCGCGACCACATCGGGCTGGAAATATTGTTTGGGATCGTGCACCTCGTAGAGCAATTGCTCCTTGCAGGTCTGCGCGGTGACCGCCCCGCCCGAGCCCGGCACCTTGGTGACGACCAGCGAGCCGTCCTCGCCGACCTCGCCGATCGGAAATCCGAGCCGGGCGAGATCGGGAATGTCCTTATATCCGGGGTCGGCAAAATAGCCGCCGGTGATCTGGCCGGCGCATTCGAGCAAGTGACCGGCGACGGTGCCCTGCCCCAAGAGATTCCAGTCGTCCATCGCCCAGCCGAAGGCATGGATCATTGGCGCCAGGAACAGCGCGGGGTCGGAGGCACGGCCGGTGATCACGACATCTGCGCCCGCCTTCAACGCTTCCGCCATCGGCTCGGCGCCGAGATAGGCATTCGCCGAGAGCAGCTTGTTGCCGAGCTGTTTTATGGTGCCGTCGAATTCCATGATCGGAAAATCGCCGGCCTTGCAGGCGTCCAGCACATCGTCGCCGACGACAGCGGCAATCTTCAGTTTCGACAAGCCCAGCGATCGCGCGATCTCGGCCGTCTTTTTCGCAGCGGCTTCCGGATTGGCCGCGCCCATATTGGTGACGATCTTGATCCCTTTTGAGGCGCAAAGCGGCAGCACCGCGCGCATGCGCTCCTCCAAGAGCGGATCGTAGCCGCTTTCGGGATTCCTCATCCGCGCCTGCTGCGCCAGCGCGACCGTGCGCTCGCCGAGGCATTCGAACACGAGATAATCGATCTCGCCCTTCTCGGCGAGCTCGACCGCGGGCTCGATACGATCGCCCGAATAGCCTGCGCCGGACCCGATCCTGATCGTCCGCATCACTTCAGCCCGAAATAGGCGCGGTGCGAAGAACGCAACCTCGCGCATCGCTGGGGGTCCTTCTACGCGTGGGAAAAGGGGGACACAAGCGCCGCCATCTCATCCATTGTGCGCGTGCCGGAATACGCGGCATGCGTAAGGCGCGGATGGACCGTTGACGGGTATTGGTCAAATGTCGCATCAAGATTGCAACGATATCGGGAGGAAAGAAACGATATGGCCGAGCCCGCGCGCGCGAAACCAAAACCGACACCGGAAACCCAGCATTTCTGGGACGGCACGCAGGCCGGCGAGCTGCGCCTGCAGCGCTGCGACGCCTGCTCGCATGTCTACTTCCCGCCGCGGCCGTTCTGCCCGTCCTGCGCCTCGCGCAAGGTCTCGGTCTTCAAGGCGAGCGGCAAGGGCAAGCTCTACAGCTACGTCATCAACCACCGCCCCGCCGCGCCCGGCTTCACGCCACCCTACTCCATTGCCGTCGTCGAGCTCGATGAAGGCCCGCGGATGATGACCAATATCGTCGATTGTCCGCAGACGCCTGAAGCACTCGAGCTGGATATGAAGGTCGAGGTGAAATTCGAAAAACTCGACGACAAGATCACCCTTCCCCTGTTCCGTCCGGCGAAAGGGTAACATCATGCGCAGGAACCAGGTTACCGTCGTCGGCGCTGCCGAAACCACCGAACTCGGCGTCATCCCGAACGTGTCGCAGATCCAGCTGCATGCGGACGCGGCACTGAATGCCTTGGCTGACGCCGGACTGAAACTCTCCGACATCGATGGCTTCGCCACCGCGGTGGAGACACCGCAGCAGGTCTGCCACTATCTCGGCATCAAGCCGACCTGGGTCGACGGCACCTCCGTCGGCGGCTGCTCCTTCATGTTGCATGTCCGCCATGCGGCGGCTGCGATCGAAGCCGGGCTCTGCAAGACCGTGCTGATCACGCACGCCGAGAGCGGCAAGTCGATGATCGGCAAGCCACCGCGCTCGACCGCGCCGGACAGCCTCAATGGCCAGTTCGAGCAGCCGTTCGGCGTGTACGGCCCGCCAAGCATGTTCCCGATCCCGGTGCTTCGCTACATGAAGACCCACGGCATCACCCATGAGCAGATCGCGATGGTCGCGGTGGTACAGCGGGAATGGGCGGCGAAGAATCCGCGCGCCAGCATGAAGGATCCGATCACGGTTGCGGATGTCCTGAACTCGCGGATGATCGCCTATCCGTTCCGTCTCCTGCAATGCTGCCTCGTCACCGACGGCGGCGGCGCGCTGATCCTCACCTCGGCCGACCGCGCCAAGGATTTTCCGACCAAGCCGGTCTACATCCTCGGCACCGGCGAAAGCGTGGAAACGCCAATGGTCAGCCAGATGGAGACGTTCAACTCCTCCCGCGCCTTCAAGGTCGCGGGGCCCCTCGCCTTCAAGGAGGCCGGCATCACGCACAAGGACGTCGATCACCTCATGATCTACGACGCCTTTGCGCATCTGCCGTTGTTCGGCCTCGGCGATCTCGGCTTCATGCCGCATGAAGAGACCGGCAAATTCATCGCCGACGGCAACACGCGTCCCGGCGGCAAGCTGCCGCTCAACACCAATGGCGGCGGCTTGAGCTACATGCATTCAGGCATGTACGGGATGTACGCGCTGCAGGAGAGCGTGCGGCAAATGCGCGGCATTGCACCGGCGCAGGTCAAGGGCGCGAAGATTTCGGTGTGCCACGGCGTCGGCGGCATGTTCGCCGCAAGTGGTACGATCATCTTTACGAACGAAAATTGAGGCAAGCGCATGTCACATTCAATCTGTTATTGCCGGGCTTGACCGGGCAATCCATCATCTCATGAAGAAGGATGGATGCGCGGGTCAAGCCCGCGCATGACGAGCATGGCGCGCAGCGCCGGCACGGAACGACAAGACAAACGGGAGGTACACTTGGCCAAGTCACTCGAAGGCAAATCCATCATCGTCACCGGCGCGGGCCGCGGCATCGGCCGCGAGATCGCACTGCTCTGCGCCGCCGAGGGCGCCAAGGTCGTGGTCAACGATCCCGGCGGCGCGGCGGACGGTTCAGGCAATAACGCCGCGCCGGCCGAGGAAGTGGTCGAAGAGATCAAGAAGCGTGGCGGCATTGCGGTCGCCAATTTCGAGACGGTTGCCGAAGCGATCCCGGCGAGCCGCATCGTCAAGACGGCGACCGATCATTTCGGCAAGCTCGATGGCGTCGTGAATAACGCCGGCATCCTGCGCGATATGATCTTCCACCGCATGAGCGTGGAAGCCTTCGAATCCGTGATCAAGGTACACCTGATGGGTTCGTTCTATGTCGCGCATGCCGCAGCACGGCTGTTCCGCGAGCAGGAGAGCGGCTCCTTCGTGCACTTCACCTCGACGTCCGGCCTCGTCGGTAACTTCGGCCAGGCCAACTATGCCGCCGCCAAACTTGGCATCGTCGGGCTCTCGAAATCGATCGCGCTCGACATGGCGCGCTTCAACGTGCGCTCGAACTGCATTTCGCCGTTCGCCTGGAGCCGCCTGATCGGAACCATCCCGACCGAGACCGAGGCCGAAAAGGCGCGGGTCGAGAAGATCAAGCAGATGGGGCCGGAGAAGATCGCGCCCGTGGCTGCCTATCTGCTCGGCGATGCCTCCAAAGACGTCACCGGCCAGATCTTCGGCGTGCGCATGAACGAGATCTTCCTGTTCAGCCAGAACCGTCCGCTGCGTTCGGTGCAGCGCAGCGAAGGCTGGACGCCGCAGACTGTCGCAGAACATGCGATGCCGGCGCTGAAACCGTCGTTCTACAAGCTCGACCGTTCCGCCGACATTTTTAGCTGGGACGCGATCTGATTTCATTCGTCCCGGCGAAAGCCGGGACGAAATTCGCGCTATCTCAGGTTGTCGCCCGGTTTATGCCGGATTGCGGGCACAGGATTTCCTCCCAACAAAAATCCAAAGGGAGGATATCATGACAACGCCATTGACCTTTCCCGACCATCAATCACTCAACCGCCGCAAACTGATCAAGGGTGCAGCCGCGTTGGCGGCAACGGCCGTGACGGCAAGCGCGGCGCGTGCGGAAACCGTGACGCCATTTGGTCAAACCGGCGCTCCGACCATACAAGGCGATGGACTGCCCCTGGGGCCGCTGCCCGGCAGCCGTTATCCGGACTCTCACCTTGAGCCTGGCAAGAAACCATCCAAACCTACCTTCGGGCCGAACGGTTTCCCGGCCTTCGCCGGCACCATGGCGGTTGAGCGCGTCGCAACCGGAATGCGCTGGGCCGAGGGACCGGTCTATTTCCCGGCGGGCCGCTACGTGCTGTTCAGCGACATTCCGAACAACCGCATCATGCGCTTTTCGGAGGATGACGGCCACCTCAGCGTCTATCGCCAACCGTCGATGAACTCGAACGGCAACACGATCGATCGGGAAGGACGCCTGATCACCTGCGAACATAGCGGCCGACGGGTCACCCGGACCGAGCTCGACGGCTCGATCACGATCATCGCCGACAAGTACAACGGCAAGAAACTGAACTCGCCGAATGACGCGGTCGTCGCAGCCGACGGTTCGATCTGGTTCACGGATCCGGCCTACGGCATTGGCGGATATTATGAGGGCATCAAGGCCGAGCAAGAACAGGCCAAGCACAACGTGTATCGGGTCGATCCCAAATCGGGAGACATCAAGGTCGTCGTCGATGACTTCGTCGAGCCTAACGGCCTCACCTTCTCACCCGACGAGAAGAAGCTCTATGTGCTCGACACCGGCTTCACGGACGGGCCGGATAACCCGTCGCATATCCGCGTATTCGACGTCGACCTTGGAGCTGGAAAGCTGTCGAACGGCAAGGTCTTTGCGGAAATGCCAAAACCCAGCATTACCGACGGGGCGCGCTGCGACCGCGACGGCCGCGTCTGGTGCTCCGTGGGTTGGGGCGATCCGAACGAGGACGGCGTGCGCTGCTACACGGCGGAAGGCGAACTTCTCGGCAAGATCCACATTCCGGAAACGGTCGCCAATTTGTGCTTCGGCGGCCAGCAGCGGAACAGACTATATATCTGCGGCTCGACGTCGCTCTATGCGGTCTATACCGGTGTGCAGGGTGCGTTGAAGCCGTAACGAGCGAATAGGAAATGGCGAGTGGCGAATGGGAAAAAATCCATTCGCCATTTGCGCCCCTACCCCGTATTCCGCAACCCCGCCGAAATGCCATTGATGGTGATCTGGATGCCGCGCAGCACCTGTTCGTCCGGGTTCTGCGCACGGTGCTCCTTCAACAGCTCGACCTGCACATGGTTGAGCGGATCGAGATAGGGGAAACGGTTGCGCACGGAACGCTCGAGCAGCGGGTTGCCCTGCAGCAGCCGGTCCTGGCCCATGATGTCGAGCAGCGTCTCGATCACCAGATGCCATTCGCGGCGGATGCGGCCGAAAATGCGTTCACGCAGCGCCTCGTCCGGCACCAGCTCCGCATAGCGCGAGGCGATCGCGATCGAGCTCTTGGCCAGCACCATGTCCATGTTCGAGAGCAGCATCCGGAAGAATGGCCACTCCCGGTACAGCTCCTTCAGGAACGGCATGCCCTGGTCGGGATGTTCCGAAATCCAGGTCTCGACCGCGCTGCCAAAGCCGTACCAGCCCGGCAGCATCAGCCGGCATTGCGCCCAGGAAAACACCCAGGGGATCGCGCGCAGGTCCTCGATCGCCCGGGTCTTCTTGCGCGAGGCCGGACGGCTGCCGATGTTGAGGGTTGCGATCTCGTTGATGACGGTGGAGTTCCAGAAATAGTCGACAAAGCCGTCGGTCTCGTAGACGAGGCCGCGATATGCCCTAAACGCCAGTTCCGACAAGCGGTCCATCGCGGTCAGATATTCGCGCTTCGGCGCGGGCTGGCGCGGATGGAGGAGGCTCGCTTCCAGCGTGGCGGCCGCGAGGATCTCCAGATTGCTGCGGCCGACCTCGGCATTGGAATATTTCGACGAGATGATCTCGCCCTGCTCGGTGATGCGGATCTGGCCGTTTACCGCCCCACCCGGCTGCGCGATGATGGCGTCATGGCTGGGACCGCCGCCGCGGCCGACCGAACCGCCGCGGCCGTGGAACAGGCGCAGTCGTACGTGGTGACGTTCGAACACCTCGACCAGCTCGATCTCGGCCTTGTAGAGTTCCCAGCCGGAGGTGACGAAGCCGCCATCCTTGTTGCTGTCGGAATAGCCGAGCATGACCTCCTGCACGGAGCCGCGGCTGTCGACGAATTTGCGGTAATCGTGCAGCGCCAGCATGCGGTCCATGATGCCGGCGCAGGCCTGCAAATCTTCGATCGTCTCGAACAGCGGCACGATGTTGATCGCGCTGCGGCCGGACGGATTGATCAGGCCGACCTCTTTCAGGAGCAGCGCGACCTCGAGCATGTCGGACATGCCCTGGCACATCGAGATGATGCATTGGGGGATCACATCGCTGCCGAACTTGGCATGCGCCTCGGCGGCGGCGTGGAACACTGCCAGCTCGCCGACCGTCTCTTCGCTGTATTTAACAAAGCTCGAGACCAGCGGCCGCGCGTTACGCAGCTCGTTGGAGAGCAGCGCCACACGCGCATCCTCGCTCAGTGCCAGATAGGACATGCCGGGCATCGCGGCATCGAGCAATTCGGCGACTGTGCGCTCGTGCACGGCGGAGTTCTGCCTGATGTCGAGCCGCGCCAGATGGAAGCCGAAGCAGTCGACGGCCCGCCGCAGCATCCTCAGCCTTCCACGCGCGATCACCCGCGCATTGTTCGAGATCAGCGAGCGGTCGAGCACGTCGAGATCGGCCTGCAGCTCCTTTACGCTTGCATAAGGCTCCCCCTTGCCTACCGGCCGCCGGATGATCTCGACCTCCAGCCGCTCCGCGGTTGCTGTCAGCCGCGCATAGATTCCGGACACCGCCAGGCGATACGGTTCGCCGCTCCGGTGCGGCGAGGTGTCGGGCGAGTGCTCCGCCAGCCTGCGCAGCTCTTCGGAGATGTCGGCGAGATGCGCCGCGATCGAGAGTTCCGCGCCGAGCGCGTGCAGCTCTTGCAGATAGAACTGCAGCACGCGGCTCGATTGCAGTTTCAGCGTGCCGCGCATCACCTCCGCGGTGACGAAGGGATTGCCGTCACGGTCGCCGCCGATCCAGCTTCCCATCCGCAAGAAAGAGGCGATCTCGCCAGCCTCCGCCTCGCCGACGTTGAGCCGGTCTTCCAGCGCACAGATCAACCGCGGCACTTCGCTGAGAAAAGTGTAGTCGTAGAACGACAGACCATTGGCGACCTCGTCGAGCACCGTGAGTTTGGTCCGGCGCAACAAATTGGTCTGCCACAGCGTCAGCACCGCGCGCCGCAGCTGCTCGTCGCTCGCCTCGGCCTCCTCCGGCGTCAGTTGCACCCGCTCGCGGCGGTCGAGCAGATGTGCGATCTCCATCTCGCGGTCCATGGTGCTCTTGCGGCGGACTTCGGTCGGATGCGCCGTCAGAACGGGACTGACGAGTGCCGTCTTGAAGAACTTCTTCAGCTCGGCATTTGAAATTCCGTTGGTTTGCGCCATGGCCACCGTGTCGGCCAAAGCGCCAGCGCGAGGCGCGCCCTTGGCGGCGCTGCGCGTACGCATCTGGCGGATGGTGTTCTGGTCCTCGGCGATGTTGGCGAGATGGGAGAAATAGCTGAAGGCGCGCACGATGCGCACCGTCTCGGAGATCGACAGGCTGTCGAGGATCGCTTCCAGCTCGCGTCGGGCGGCACGGTCCTCGTCGCGGTGGAAGCGGATCGAGGTCTGCCGGATGCGCTCGACCAGGTCGAACACGTCGGCGCCCTCCTGGTCGCGCACGGTATCGCCAAGGATGCGGCCCAGCAGCCGGATGTCGTTGCGCAGCCGGGTGTCCTCTTCCAGCGCTTGCACGTCATCGGCCCGGTTGGACCGCAGTTCCGCGTCGGAAGGCATGGTCTGAAGGGACATGGCGCTACTCCAGAAGCTGCCCGGCAGCCTTGGAGTGTGCAATTTTTTTGCCGCAGCGCAAGATGAAGATAGAGGCTGCGTTAGATTCTGTCATTCCGGGCCCGAGCCAAGTGGCGCGTCCCGGAATGACGACGGTGGTTGGGAGCCGCCTCGACCTAAATCCTCCGCCCCGCCCGCTCCCAATAGGGATCGCGCAAGCGGCGCTTGAAGATCTTGCCGGAATCCTCGCGCGGCAGGTTTTGCTGGATTTCGACGTGCTTCGGCACCTTGTAGTCCGCCAGCGACGCCTTCAGCCGCTTGCGGATATCGGCGACATCGAGCGACACACCCGGCTGCGGTTCCACCACCGCCATCAGCGCCTCGCCGAACTCTTCGTCGGGAATGCCGAACACCGCACAGTCGTGCACGCCCGGCACCGCATGCAGTACCAACTCGATCTCGGCCGGATAGATGTTGACGCCGCCGGAGATCACCATGTCGCGCTTGCGATCGCAGATGAAGACATAGCCGTCGGCGTCGATATAGCCGACATCGCCGGAAGTAATGAATCCGTCGCGCTCGATCTCGGCGCGCTTCTCCGGCTTGTTGTGATAGGTGAAATCCGGATTGGCCGCGATCCGCGAATAGATTTCGCCGATCTCGCCCTGCGGCAGCACGCGACCATCGTCGCCGACGAAGCGCAATTCCGCGCCCGGCGAGATCTTGCCGACGGTGCCTGGCTTCCTCAGCGCGTCCTCGGAATTGGCGAAAGTCACCGCACCCAATTCGGTCGAGCCGTAAAATTCATAGATCACCGGCCCCCACCATTCGATCATGGCGCGCTTGACGTCGGAGGGACACGGCGCGGCGGCATGGATGATGTGGCGCAGCGAGGAAACGTCATATTTCCTGCGCACTTCCTCCGGCAGCTTCATCAGGCGGATGAACATGGTCGGCACCATGAAGATGGTGTCGATGCGCTGTTCCTCGACCAGCCGCAGGAACTCCTCGGGATCGAAACGCGGCATCAGCACGAGCACGCCTCCGAGCCGGCCCGAGCGGATGCCGAAGGAATTCGGCGCGGAATGGTAGAGCGGCCCAGGCAGGATCGCCCGCGCGCCCGGCTTCAGGCCGTAGATCATCGCGCGCATCCCTTCCGCGGCCGCGGTCTGTTCCGGCGTCGGCGCATTACGGCGCACGCCCTTGGGATGGCCCGTGGTGCCCGAGGTATAGATCATGTTCTGTGGCTGCGGCACAGCGGGCCCGTCGTAAGGCTTCTGTTGCGCAAGCCAGGATTCGAAATCGACGGCGAAATCGGGCTTTGCCAAATGATCGGGATCGATCTTGTAGGTCTTGAGGATTTCCGGCGGCGTCGGAACGCTGAGCACGGTGACGCCGGGCGGGATGGCGTCGCGGAGCTGATGCAGCATGTCGGCGTGACCGACCAGCACTGAGGTGCTGGAGTCCTTCAGGATGTAATTGATCTCCTCCGGCTTGAAATGCCAGTTCACCGGTACGCCATAGGCCCCGAGCCGCATGGCCGCATAGGCGGTCTCGATGAAGGCGATGTCGTTGCGCATCAGGATGCAGACGCTGTCGCCCTGCTTCACGCCGAGCTTGTGCAGACCGCCGGCGATGCGCGCGGCGCGGTCGGCGACCTCGGCGTGATCGCGCCGCCGATTGCCGGAGATGATGCCGAGATAGAGGGAGGACGTTTCCATTGTTTTTCTTTTCGTTGTCGCTGGTCCCTCATGGTGAGGAGGCGCGAAGCGCCATCTCGAACCATGAGGCCGTGGCCCATCCCTCGTGACGCCGCTTGCGCGGCTCCTCGGGATGAGGGCTTCGCTTATCCCGCATCCGCAAAGCGCGGGGCGCGCTTGTCGATATTGCCGCGGACCGCCTCGGTCTGGTTCGCACTGCCTATCAGCTTCTGCTGTTCGACGGATTCGGCCAGCAACGCAGGCCCCGGATCGACAGAGAGCTTGTTGAGCATCCGCTTGGCCGCGCGGATCGCATCCGGGCTCCTGCCGGCGATCTCGCGCGCGACCTCGAAGGCCGCCGCCCGCGGGTCGTCGCAAATCCGGGTGGCAAGCCCGTAGGACAGCGCTTCCTGGGCGGAAAAAATCCGGCCCGTATAGGTCAGCTCGCGCAAGATGTCGTCGCGCATCAGCGTCGCCAGGATCGGCGTGCCCGCCATGTCGGGAACCAGGCCCCATTTGATCTCCATGATGGACATCCGCGCGTCCGGCGTCAGGAACCGCATGTCGGCGCCGAGCGCGAGCTGAAAACCGCCGCCAAAAGCGACGCCCTGGATCGCGGCAATGACCGGCACCGGCAGCTGGCGCCAGCCCCACACCGCCTGCTGCGCAAAATTGGCGAGCCCGTGGGTGCGTTTGGTCAGATCGCGGCTCTCGCCGCCTGGTACGCCATTGCCCCCGCTCTCCTTCATGGCGGCAAAGCGGCCCATGTCGAGGCCGGCGCAGAACGCTCGGCCCTCACCGGACAATACTACCGCTCGCAGGCCCTTCTCCTTGCCGAGCCGATCGGTGGTGCCGACCAGCGCGTCGAACATCGCGGCATCGAGCGCATTCATCTTGTCGCCCCGCACCAGGCGGACGTCGGCGACGCCATCCGTGATCGAGATCGAGACGCGTTGCTCCATTTAAAATCCTCCTAGGGCCTTATTTCTTGTTGCGGCTTTACAGAACGGCGCGGGCCGGATTTAGTCAATCGACCAATTAACAGACATCCGCCGGGGTGGAAACGATGTTCCAGGACCAACTTCTCGCGGGCCGCCGCATCCTCGTGACCGGAGGCGGCACCGGGCTCGGCAAATCCATGGCCGCGCGCTTTCTCGAACTGGGCGCCGAAGTACACATCTGCGGACGCCGCAAGATCGTGTGCGACGAGACCGCGACCGAATTGATGGACCAATATGGCGGCCGCGTGGTCAGCCACGGCGTCGACATCCGCAACGCGCTTGCAGTCGACGAGATGATCGAGCAGATCTGGACCGGCGGTGCGCTGACCGACCTCATCAACAACGCGGCCGGCAATTTCATCTCGCGCACCGAAGAACTCTCCCCGCGCGGTTTCGATGCGGTCGCCAACATCGTCATGCACGGCACGTTCTATGTGACGCATGCGGTGGGGCGGCGTTGGATCGCGGGCAAGCTCCCCGGCAACGTGGTGTCGATCACGGTGACCTGGGTGCGCAACGGCTCGCCTTACGTGGTGCCATCGGCGATGAGCAAATCGGCCGTGCATGCCATGACCATGTCGCTTGCGACCGAATGGGGCCGCTACGGCATTCGCCTCAACACCATCGCGCCCGGCGAAATCCCGACCGAAGGCATGAGCAAGCGCATCAAGCCCGGCGACGAAGCCGGCGCGCGCACGAAAGCGATGAACCCGATGGGCCGTGTCGGCACGATGGAGGAACTGCAGAACCTCGCGGTGTTCCTGATCTCCGGCGGCTGCGACTGGATCAATGGCGAGACCATTGCGATGGACGGCGCGCAGGGGCTCGCAATGGGCGGCAATTTCTATCAGCTGCGCGACTGGAGCGACGACGACTGGAACCAGGCGCGAGAATCCATCAAGGCGCAGAACGAGAAGGACCGCGCAGCGCGCGGGTAACCGTGGCTCTGCTGAAACGGCGTCGTCCCCTCGGCGTATTGTTTTTGTGCGCGGGTGACGCCAAACTCCGTGCAACGAAAGCAATTTTTCCGGGAGAAACATGTCCGCATCCGAGCAGCCGCAAAACCTTGCCGACATGGTCCGCATGCGGGCGAAGACCCGCGGCAACGCGGTCGCCTATGAGTTCGAAGGACGCCAGACCACCTTTGCCGAGTTCGACCGCAACACCAACCAGGTCGCGAACGCGCTGATCGCATCGGGCGTGAAGCCGCGCGAGCGCATCGCCTATCTCGGCAAGAACAGCGACATCTATTTCGAGCTGCTGTTTGGCGCGATCAAGGCCAATGTGGTGATGGCGCCGGTGAACTGGCGCCTCGCCGGCCCCGAGGTCGCGTTCATTGTCGAGGACTGCAAGGCACCGGTGCTGTTCGTCGGCCCCGAATTCATCACGCAGGTCCGCAACATCAGGGACAAGCTGCCAAGCGTCCGCAGTGTCATCACGTCAGAAGGCGGCGCGCCGGAGTGGCAGGATTTTGCGGCCTGGCGCGATGCGCAGAAGACTGACGCGCCCAAGGTCGAGATCAGCCCGAAGGACATCGCGATCCAGCTCTATACCTCGGGCACGACAGGCAAGCCCAAGGGCGCGATGCTGTCGCACGCCAATTTCTTCAACCTCGTCCAGACCGGCAACGAGGCCGAGAAACCCGAATGGAACAGATGGACCACCGACGACGTCTCCCTGGTGGCGATGCCGATCTTCCATATCGGCGGCTCCGGCTGGGGCGTGATGGGGCTCTATCATGGCGCCCGCGGCGTGATCGCCCGCGAGTTCGATCCAACCAAGGTGCTCGATTTCTTCGAGCAGTCCGACATCACAAAACTCTTCATGGTGCCGGCCGCGATGCAGTTCGTGGTGCGGCAGCCGCGCGCGAAACACGTCGATTTCTCGCGCCTGAAATACATGCTCTATGGCGCCTCGCCAATTCCGGCCGCGCTGCTGAAGGAATGCATCGACGTTTTCAAATGCGGCTTCGTGCAGATGTACGGCATGACGGAAACGACAGGCACGATCGTCGCGCTGCCGCCGGAAGATCATATCGAGGGGCTGGAGCGGATGCGCTCGGCCGGCAAGGCACTGCCCGGCATTGAGCTCGCGATCCTCGATGCCGACGGCAACAGGCTGCCGCCGCGCCAGGTCGGCGAGATCGCTACCCGCTCCGGCTCGAACATGGACGGCTACTGGAATCTGCCGGAAGCGACCGCCAGGACGCAAGGCAAGGACGGCTGGCTGCGCACCGGCGATGCCGGCTACATGGACGAGGACGGCTACCTCTATATCCACGACCGCATCAAGGACATGATCATCTCCGGCGGCGAGAACATCTATCCGGCCGAAGTCGAGAGCGCGCTGTGCGATCACCCCGATGTCGCCGAAGCCGCCGTGATCGGCATCCCCGACGACAAATGGGGCGAAGCGGTGAAGGCGATCGTGGTCATGAAGCCCGGCAAGAGTTCAAACGCAAGCGACATCATCAGCTTCACCCGCGAGCGCATCGCGGGCTACAAGACGCCGAAATCGGTCGACTTCATCGAGGCGCTGCCGCGCAACCCCTCGGGAAAAATCCTGCGCCGGCACCTGCGCGATCCCTATTGGGCAGGCAAGGACCGGCAGGTGAATTGAGAGGCCTCAGGCGACTTCGAGCATCTTCGAGCCTTTTCGCGGGCCGTCTTGCGCGCCGAACAGGCGCGACATCAGTCCTGCAGGTTCGTCCGCCTTCGCGTTCGGAGTGAAGGGATCGGTGTAGCAGACCGCGCCCGCGATCCTGGCGAGCCGAGCCACATCGTTGGTCATGGCTGGTGCGCCCGATGTGTAGACCACATCGTGTGGCAACAGGGCCGGCAGGTAGTCCAGCGGCCGACCGATGCGGATGGCGGGCGAGATGTCTTGCGGCTCCGACACCATGGGAATGATGGTGACGTTGGGAAACAGTGCCAGCCGGCACAATGCCGCGTGCATGTAGAACGATTGAATCTTTCTTGCTCCGACGAGGAACATCAGCTCGCGCCGCGGCTGCTCGGTGATCGCCGCCGCTGCGATCGACCACATCGGCGCAAAGCCGGTGCCGCTCGCAACCAGCACGATGCGGCCATGATGGTCCGGCCGGAAGAAAGCGGTGCCGAACGGTCCCGTCACGCGCACGCGGTGACCGACGCGGATGTCCTGCCCAAGTGCGGAGGATACCGCACCATCGGGAAAGCGGCGGATGTGAAACTGCAGCAAGCGGCGATCGGGCGCGCCTTCGAGCGGATAGCTCGGGCTATAGCAGCGCTCCGGAAAGCCGCGGAATTGCAGCCTGCAGAATTGCCCCGGCAGATAGTTCAGCGGCCGCGGCAGCTCGAGCGTCACGCCGATCACGTCGGCCGCGAGCCACGTCAGATCGGCGACCCGCGCCGGCATCGACACCGTGTCCGGCACGGGCTCGCTCACGAGCTGGAGATCCGAGATGATCCGTGCCTGGCAGGCGTGGATCATGTCGCTGCCCTCTTCGGTGCCTCCGAACACATGGCCGTCGACCAGACGCACGCGGCAGGCGCCGCAAACTCCGCTTCGGCAATCGTGCTGCAGCTCGACCCCTTGCATAAGCGCGCTGTCCAGCAGCAAGTCACCGCAGTTCGCGAGAAAGGTCTCGTTGTTGACGGTCACCTTGCAAATTTTCCGCATTATTCCACCTCGAGACGTATGGGGCGGACATGCCGCGTATGCTGGATCTGGTTGTGGTCGAAGGCCGCGACCCGCATGAAGACGCCGGTCTTGATCGGCACGTCATACTGGCTTTTTGTGTCGAGCCGGCGCGCCACTTCCAGCGCCCAATGCCCTGAGGCCCAGCGCGCCGCGCAGCGCACGTCGGCGCGATCGCCGGAGAAGTCGCCTGAGATGATCACGCCGGGAATGACCGTGCCGATCGGAATGAGCCGGTCGATTTCCTCCGCATAGGGAACCGTCTCGGCTTCCGTCATGAACCATCGCGCGCCGTCGCTCTCGCCGACATTGGGATCGAGCGACAGCTGCCCCATCCGGGCCAGCGTTGCCGCGAGGTCGCGCGGCAGTCGATGTGGCCTGACGATCGCATTGTTGTCGGCTCCCTCGGTCGGCCTCTCAAAGTTGTTGCTATAATTGGCCGTGCCCGGATCCGGCGCGAAGCCGCCTCTGTAGGGAACGGCATTATTGATCTGCGTCGGCGTCGGCTCGAGCGGCGGCCCGAAATTATCATCATCCATCCACCCGGTGGAACCGCCGCTCGTCGCCTTCCACTGCCACACATCGGCATAGGCGCCTGCTGTTGTCGTGAAGTGCAGACCGCGTCCGGTCATCGTGGCAGGCGCGCCCGGTATCGGCTGCGGACTCGCATGGAACGTGCGGTCGCCGGCGAGATCGACGTCCATCGTCGTCAGCAGCACGGCAAACTTGTCCTCGTTGAATGCCTGCTCGTCGCCACGTTCATAACCGTCATGAAGCAGATGCCAGCCGTCGATCTGCTTGATCAGCGGCAATTGCTTCAGCGAGCGGGTCGGGTCTTCCCAGGTGAACAGGAAGTACGCCCAGGTGCCGTCGTGCACGGCGCGAATGTTCACGCGCGATTCTCCCCTGCCATCGAGGTTTCCGCCCTGGTTGGTCATCAGCGAGGACGGCCGGATGCCGCGCCACACCGGATCGGAGGTATCGCCGTCGAGAATGGGCGCGTCAGCGGGAGCGATACGGTGAACCTGGATACTGTCGACGGCGAGCCAGTCGGCCGCCACGACCGCCGACGCGCCGGTGATCGCGATCGCGGCCGCGACGACAAACGGATTGGCCTGCAGTGTCACGTTTTTCCGTCGTGGCGCGTCGCGCCTGGTCTTGTGCATGTCCTGCCGTTGCCGCCGGTCCTCTTGGAACGGCTGCTCCGGCTGCAGGGGCGCCCTGGGAGCATCCGCCAATTCCGGCGCCGGCGAAATCTTCTCGGCCAGCAGCGTCAGCAGCTCCACTGCATCGAGCCGCGGTGGCGGCGGCGGCAGCCGCTCGGGGCGGAAAATTCTGAGCAGTTGCGACGCTCCGCCGATCCGGAAGTGAATCAGAATGTGAAGCAGCGCAAAACCCGGCACCACCCATGCCGCATACCAATGCAGCATGAGCACGTTGTAGCCGGCGAATATGCCGAAATAGAGCAAGCCGCCGCTAACGATCAGCGTCACCATCGAGCCGAAAAAGATCCAGGTCAGAATGGCGCTGATGCTGCCGAGCCGCACCTGCTTCGGACCGGCGAGACCTCGCAGCCGAACCTTGTCGAGCTGCACGCGCCGGCTTAGCCCCGACCGAATCAGATAGATCGCATGCGCGATCGATACGGCAACGAGCACCATCGCGGCCTCGATGTGCCAGGTCCAGACGTGGACGCGCGGCAGGATGGAATCCAGTGCATTGATCCAGTCTCTGTCCGGCGCTTCGGTGGCGATGCGCAAGCCCGTGAAGAAGGCGACGCCGATCGCGCTCACAAGCAGCCAGTGCAGGATGATAGTGCCGTAGTCGGTCCTGCGCGGCTTCACTTGCGCCTCCCCTTCTCAGAGAGGCGCGCATCTTTGTGTGCAGGCAGGTGCGTCCAGCATGAAGCTGGTTCAGGCCGTGCGACGCCCTGCGAAGAACTGTTACTCTTACCCAAACTACCGGTCCCCAAGATATCGGCCCGCCGGGATCGGCGAGCACAGGTCTCCTTTTGATGAGCGCGCTCATGTCCGCACCAACGCTCCAACCAGCACCGCCCAGCCGATTGAACGATCGCCGACCTGCTCGTGTGATTGATCTTATGGGCTGATCGATGGAACGAACCCGCGGTCTAAGTCGTTAGCGTGGTTATTCATTTTTCTTTCCCCTGCTTCTGCCCAGAGATTGTTCCGCGCTGTCGACCAAGTGTGGTGAAGATTCATTTAGCTTCATGGCGTCATTCCGCCGGGACGGCGCTCAATCCGTACCGAAGCAAGGTCATAGCTGGACGATTCTATGACAACGATTTTATTCCGGCGCCTTATAATAGAATTCCTCTCTGTCCCATTCCTGCCAGCATCGGCTGCCAGTTTCCGCGCAGCCAGCGAACTCAACTCAACGGGGAAATGCACGGGATGGGAATCGCACAGGAGCGTCTGCAAGCAGCCTCGCCGTTTGCCTCGCTCAATCCTTTCACGGCAAACGTGGCGGATGATCCCGTCTCGCGCGGGCTGCATGGTAGCGCGCGGAAGATGGTCGGCATCGCGCTGTTCAGCGGCGTGATCAACCTGCTGATGCTGTCGGGCTCGCTCTATATGTTGCAGGTCTATGACCGCGTCATTCCGAGCCGCAACATCGCGACCCTGTTCGGTCTCTCGCTGATGGTGCTGTTTGCCTATCTGATGCAGGGCTATTTCGACGCGCTGCGCGCAAGGATGCTGTGCCGGGTCGCTACGCTTTTCGACGTCGGGCTGCAGGATTCCATCCATACCGCACTCGCAACACTGCCGCTTCGCGGCGCGAGGCCGATGGTGATGCAGCAGCCGCTGCGCGACCTCGACCAGATCCGCGCCTTCATGTCGAGCATGGGGCCGACGGCGTTTCTCGACATGCCCTGGATTCCGATCTTCCTGATCGCACTGTTTCTGTTTCATCCCGCAATCGGCATGACCGCCCTGCTCGGCACCCTTGCGATCGTCGCGATGACCCTGATCACCGAACGCCTGTCGCGCGGCGCGGCAAAGGCCGCGATGGACTCGAGCGCGCAGCGGCAGGTGCTCGCCGACACGACCCAGCGCAATGCCGAAGTAATCCGCGCGCTCGGCATGGTCGATCGCTTCGGCGCGCTGTGGGCGCGAGTGAATGAACGCTATTTGCGCGAAAACATCCGCGCCACCGACGTGTACGCCAATCTCGGCTCCGGCGCGAAGGTGCTTCGCTATGTGCTGCAGTCCGGCATGCTCGGCATCGGCGCCTATCTCGTCGTGGCCGACAAGGCCTCGGGCGGCATCATGATCGCCTCCTCGATCATGATGGGCCGCGCGCTCGCGCCGGTCGAAGTCGCGCTCGGCACCTGGAAGCAGCTCGTCGCCGCGCGCCAGGGCATCACGCGGCTGCGCGATGTCTGCAAGTCGACGGCAAAACCGCCCGCGCCACCGGTGATGCTGCCGCGTCCCTGCCGCGAGCTCATCGTGCAGGAACTTTCCGTCGCGGCTCCCGGCACCGACAAGCCGATCGTGCAAAACATCTCCTTCGCGCTGAAGGCGGGCATGGGCCTTGCCCTGCTCGGCGCGAGCGCGTCCGGAAAAACATCCCTCTCCAAGGCGCTGGTCGGCATCTGGCCGGCGCAGCACGGCGTCGTCCGGCTCGACGGCGCGGCGCTCGATCAATGGCGCAATGAGGATATCGGGCGCCATATCGGCTATCTGCCGCAGGACGTCGCGCTGTTCGACGGCACCGTCGCGGAAAACATCTGCCGCTTCGATGCCAGTGCAACATCCGATGCGATCCTCAAGGCGGCCCAGATCGCGGGGGTACACGACATCATCCTGCGGCTGCCGGAAGGATATTCGACGCGGATCGGCCAGGCCGGCATGTCGCTCTCCGCCGGCCAGCGCCAGCGCATTGGACTGGCGCGCGCCGTGTTCGGCGATCCGTTCCTCATCGTGCTCGACGAGCCCAACGCCAATCTCGATGCCGAAGGCGAGAATGCGCTCGGCCGCGCCATCCAGATCCTGCGCCAGATGGGCAGCATCGTCATTGTCATTTCGCATCGGCCGAACGCGCTCGCGGCGTTGAACATGGCGCTGGTGCTCTACGACGGCAAGGCGATCGCCTTCGGTCCGAGCCAGGAAGTCTTTGCGCGCGTGCGCGGATCGGCGCCGCCGGCAGCGCCGCAGACTGCGGTGCCAAACAACAACAACAAAGCGGCGCGTCGTGCCGTGACCGCGGAGCCCGTCCAGCCATGAAATTCACCGATCCGATCGATGACGGCGCCCCGCGCTGGAACGACGATCCAAGCTCCCAGGATTTCGGGCCGCAGGGTGCGGCGCTGATTCTCGAGCTGCAGCGGTTGCGCCACGCTTTCGACGAAGAAAACCGCAGCCAACGCAAGCCCCGCGGCGCGCCTCGCCGTGCCACCAAGCCGGACCCGCGCCATCGCCCGCGTCCGCCAAAGCGTCCGCGCAAGGGCAAGAGCCGGATGGGCAAGGTGGTCGATGCCTGTCTTCAGCAGATCGGACTCAAGGCGCCACCCGAGATCGAGCGCCGCCCCAGGCCGTCGCACGATCTCGACGTTCCGCCGCCGCGCGAACCAAGCCCGACCCTTGCGCCGCGCGAGCCGAGCCCGACGCTTGCGCCGCGCGATCCGCTGACGATGGATTTGGCAAAGCTCGCGCCCGAAATGGCGAAGCCCGTTGACGTCAGTCCATCGATAAGCCCCGAGAGTCCCGATCCGGCGCCGCCGCCACCGGCCAAACCCGAAACGAAGGCCGGCAGGCTGGTGGCGACCTACCGAACCAGCTTGATGACGGGCGTCAACTTCGTCATCCATGGCGACGAAGCCGCGCCTCCCGCCGACGGCAGCCTCACGCTCAAGACGAGCTGGTCGTTCGACCGCGAGCTTCGTGCCGGCCTTCGCATTCTCCTGATCGCCGGCGTGCTCGGCGGCGGCTGGGCGATCTTCATGCCGCTCGCGGGCGCCGTCGTCGTGCCGGGCAACCTCGTCGTTCAATCCAACGTGAAGACGATCCAGCATCCAACCGGCGGCGTCGTCGCCGAGATCAAGGTGCAGAACGGCAGCCGCGTCGCTGCCGGCGATCTCCTGGTGCGGCTTGATGCGACGCAGGCGCAGGCGAGCCAGCAGATGGTGAGCAAGCAGCTTGACGAAATGCGCGCGAAGATCGCGCGCCTCACCGCCGAACGCGATGGTCTTCCGCAGCTCGAAATTCCGGCGGAACTTGCGGCCCGCACGGCCGATCAGACCGTGAAAGCGCTGCTTGTCTCGGAACAGTCGCTGTTCAAGGCCCGCTTTACCGCACGGCAAAGCCAGAAGGACCTGCTGCAGAGCAAGGTCGCGCAGCTCACTGAGGAGATTTCCGGACTCGATACCCAGGTCAATTCCAGGGCTAAACAACTGGAACTGATCCAGGGCGAATTGGCCGGCGTGCAGGACCTCTATGACAAGCGCCTGGTGCCGATCACCCGCCTCACCTCGCTGCAGCGCGAGGCCGCGCGGCTCGACGGCGAGCGTGGGCAGCTGATCTCCTCCATCGCCGAAACCAAATCCAAGATCGGCGAGGCCCAGCTTCAGATCGTGCGGCTCGATCAGGATTTTCGCACCGATGTCGTCAAGGAACTCGGCGAAGCCCTGGGCAAGGAAGCCGAACTCGTCGAGCGCGGCGTCGCCGCGCGCGACCAACTCGACCGCATCGAGATTCGTGCGCCGACCTCCGGCGTGATCCATCAATTGGCCGCACACACCATCGGCGGCGTCGTCAAGGCCGGAGATGCGATCATGGAGATCGTTCCCGACACGGAAGATCTGCAGGTCGAGGCGCGGGTTCAGCCGCAGGACATCGATCACGTTCGCTCCGGACAACAGGCGTTCGTGCGCTTCTCGGCCTTCAACCAGCGCACCACGCCGCAACTCACCGGCAACGTCTCCTATGTGTCGGCTGATACCAGCCGCGATCAGCAGACCAACGCGTCCTATTTTACCGTCCGCGTCACCCTGCCCGACGACGAACGTCGCCGCCTTGCCGGCCAGCAGCTGGTGCCGGGCATGCCGGCCGAAGTCTTCATGCAGACCGGCAGCCGCACCATGATGAGCTATCTGCTCAAGCCCATCGTCGACCAGATGCGCCGCGCCTTTGTTGAGCAGTGAACGCCACCGCTGTACCCGAGAGTTGCCGCATTCGTTAAGCCTCGAGTCAAAGTGCAGACACAGTTGCGTCAACCTCGGGAGCTAAGATTCGGCACACGCGCGCGGTACACTATTCAGTTGGAGGAGAGTCAATGGCAGTAACAACCGTCCGCGACGATGCGCTTACGACCTCGACCGATCTCGCGCAAGCGGGCGCCGTGTTCAACGATTCGACTCGTTTGGTTGGCCATGGCACGCAAGGTGGCGGCCCAATTGCCTCGGGTCGCGGCAATAGTGGCGGCCAGGGCGGACACGGCAATTCCGGCGAACACGGCAATCACGGCGGCCAGCCGGTTCCGAGCTTTTGGAACTCTGCCGAGACCAGCATAGCCAGAACGGTGGCCACCATCATTTCGAATTGATGGGGCATCACGCCTGACGGCGGATCAGCGCACCAAGAGTTCGCATCACCGTCGTGTAACCCGCGACGGTGATGCGGCTCACCCTTTTTTTTTGCAAACAACGGCTTCGATCACTTCTTTGCGCGCTCTCGCATGAGGCGGCGGCGCTCCTTGGCCTCGTCCGACCAGACCTCGTCCAGCTTGTAGAATTCGGGAACGACCTTCGCGCCAGGCGGGAAGGTGAACCACGGCTGCTTCGACGACGTGAAAATGTGGATGTCCGGCGGACACTGCGCAGGATCATCCATCGTGCCGACGCGGACGAAGCGGACGGCCGCTCCGGCTCCCGCATAGTTACTCCAGACGGCGATCTTGCAGTTCGGACAGCGCGCTATGCGCTGGCCCTTGCCGCTCGCCGATGGCGTGTCGACGATCTCCGGCTCGGCCCTGAGGTGCACGACCCGGTCCGCCTCATACATCGCATTGAGTGCGTGCGCGGTGCCGGTCTCGCGCTGGCACCAGGTGCAGTGACAGGCGTGCACGATCAGCGGCCTGCCGTTCAGGCGATAGCGAATGTGTCCGCAGGCGCAGCCGCCTTCCATCACCTTCTCCTCAATGCTTGCCCGCTCCCATATAGCCGAACAGGAAGCCTGCGACCTTCCGCTTCTGGATCTCCTCGCTGCCCTCGGTGATGCGGTACCGGCGGTGATGGCGATAGATGTGCTCGAACGGCTTGTGGCGCGAATAACCCATGCCGCCATGCACCTGCATGGCGCGGTCGGCGGCCTCGCAGCAGAGCCGGTTGGCCCAGAAGTTACACATCGAGACCTTGTCGGAGAGCGTGTGCTCGACCTGTGCCTGCGTAAGCTGGTCCATTTCCCACGCCGTCTTGCGGATCAGAAGCCGCAGCATCTCGGCTTGCGTCGCCAGTTCCACCAGCGGCCACTGGATCGCCTGGTTTTCCGCCAGCGCCTTGCCGAACGGCTTTCGCGCCCGCGCGTACTTCACGCTCTCATTGATGCAATAGACGGCAGCACCCAGCGAGCTTGCGGCCTGGCGGATGCGGTTCTCATGCACGAAGCATTGCGCCAGCGAAAGACCCTTTCCAACCTCGCCGAACAGCGCATCTTCCGGCACGAACACGTCGGTGAAGCTGACGCGCGGATGGTCGGTCGGCATGTTGAAGGTCCACATATATTGCTCGACCTTCACGCCCGCACTTTTCGCCGGCACGAGAAAGCAGGTGATGCCGCGCGCGTCGCCGTCATTGCCCGATGTGCGCGCAAACAGCGCGCAGTGGGTGGCGACGTGCATGCCGGTGGTCCACATCTTCTCGCCGTTGATCAGCCAGCCCTTGACGTTGTCGCGGGTGGCCGGCAGCGCTTTTGTTTCCATGTGGGTCGCGTCCGAGCCGTGCTCGGGCTCCGTCAAGCCAAAGGTGATGCGATATTTGCCCGTGATCGAACCGTCGATCATCGCCTTCTGCTCGTCGCTGCCGTAGCGATCGAGCATCGTGACGATAGGCAGATTGCCGACGATCGAATGCTCGTTCTGCAGATCGTTGTGCAGGCCGAGTCCCTTCGAGGCAAAATGCTCGCGGATGACGGCCATCCAGAGGTTGGAGCCATCCTTGCCGCCATAGCGTTTCGGGATCGCAAAGCGCAAATGGCCCGCGGCGTCGGCGCGGTCTTTGGCCTTGCGCAGCAGCGCCTCCCATTCATGTCGTGGCAGGCCATCATTCTCGAAATCGGTGCGCGCCCATTCGCGGCGGTGATCGAAGAAGCGGATGTTGTCGTCGGCCTCTTCCAGCGGTTTGATCTCGCGCGCGATGAAGCGGTCGAGTTCGTCGAGATAGGCGACGAGGTCGGACGGAAGGTTGAAATCCAAGGCGCTACTCCCTGTGCTTTTGCTTGTCGTTGCGGCGGTCGATGAGGTGAGGACGGCTTGTGGCGCAGCCCTCGTTTGCGTAATTGGAGGTATCGGACATCGTGCGCGAGGCCAGGATCGGGTATTTCGCGTCGCAGAAAAAAACATGGGAGGAACGATGGAGTTGAAATTTTCCAAGGTCACGCGCAAGGGACCGATCACGATCGTGACGCTGCAGCGGCCCGAGGTGTACAACGCGCTGCACATCGACGCGCATTTCGAGCTCAACAAGGTCTTTGACGATTTCTGCGCCGATCCCGAACAGTGGGTCGCGATCGTCACCGGCGCCGGCGACAAGGCGTTTTGCGCCGGCAACGATCTGAAATGGCAGGCGGCGGGGGGAAAACGCGGCTGGGACAAGGGCGGCTTTGCCGGGCTCACCTCGCGCTTTGACTGCGACAAGCCGATCATCGCCGCAGTCAACGGCGTCGCCATGGGCGGCGGGTTCGAGATCGCGCTCGCCTGCGACCTCATCATCGCCTCCGAAAATGCGACCTTCGCCCTGCCCGAGCCGCGCGTGGGCCTCGCCGCACTCGCCGGCGGCCTGCAGCGCCTGCCGCGGCAGATCGGCTTGAAGCGTGCGATGGGCATGATCATGACCGCGCGCCACGTCTCCGCCAGGGAGGGCTTTGAGCTCGGCTTCGTCAACGAGGTCGTGCCCGCAGGCGAAGCGCTCGCCGCTGCCGAGCGCTGGGCGGAAACGATAGCCAAGAACTCGCCGATGTCGATCCGCGCCTCCAAGCAGGCGATCCGAATGGGCATGGAGGTTTCGCTGGAGAAGGCGATGACCGACCAGCGGGAGTATCCGGCGGTGAAGGCGATGGCGGCCTCGCAGGACTACATCGAGGGGCCGAAGGCGTTTTCGGAGAAGCGCGCGCCGAAATGGCTGGGAAGGTGACGCGCCGACGTTCCGGGGCATCGCGCAGCGATGAACTATGGTGCGCAATTGCGCACCTGGGAACCTCGAGATTCCGGGTCCGGTGCTTGCGCACCGTCCCGGAATGACGGTGGAGAAGGCTCTCACTTCCGTCCCAGCTCCCGTTTGTACGACGCATAGTTCGGCTGATCGACGGCGAGCTTGGCGAGCGTGGCCTGCCAGAGATGTTCTGACAGGCCCGGCGTCGCCAGATCGACTTCACCTTTGGCGATCTTTTCCGCCAGTGCGCGGTTCTGCTCGATCAGCGAGCCCTGCATTCCCAGCAGCTTCGCAAGCCGATCCACTTCTGCGGCGTCACTCCCCCCTTCCAGCGTCAATTGCCGCGTCACGAGATCGAGGATGTTGATGGCAACGCGCAGCTTGAACGCATTGTGGCCCGAGATCATTGGCGTGATGTCGTTGCGCAGGAAGTCTGCGACGGCCCTGGTCAGCTCGATCGGTGTCGGTTCGTCCTGCATTTCAGTCTCCCCGAGGTGCGAGTAGCCTCAGCAAATCGATCTCCGTTTCCGACGCGCGGCGGCCGATCATGGCGCGTTCCATCGAATGATCGGGGCCGATGCGGAAACGCTGCATCATGCCGCAGCACATCACGCCCCAGCGCAGCGTGCCCATCACTTCCCAGAATTTCACGCGGCTCCGATCGACCTCGCGGCCACCCTGCTCATAGCCGGCGAACAATTCCTCGCGCGAGCCGAAGCCGCCGACCGGCTTGTCGATCTCGCCGAAGCGCCAGGAGTTGACGCAGATCCAGCCCAGATCCTCCATGGGGTCGCCGAGATGCGCGAGCTCCCAGTCCAGCACCGCACGCACGCCGTCGGGGCCGATGATGAGATTGCCGTGGCGGAAATCGCCATGCACCAGCGTCACCTCCTGCGAGGGACCGGGGTCATGTTCGGCGAGCCAGCGCAACGCCAGTTCGAACACCGGCCGCGGCCAGTCGAAGCTGCGATATTCGCGTCCCATTTCGGCAATCTCTTTGGTCGGCGACATTTCACGGAGCGCGGGTAATTGATCGCGCGGCAGGCCGTGAATGCCGGCCGCGACCTTGCCGAGCTGGCGCGCCAGGATCGGCCGCGCCTTGGCAAATTGCTCGTCGCGCAAGATCTTGCGCGCGATGGTCTCGCCCTCGACGCGGGCCATGATGAAGCCGGTGCCGAGATCGTCTTCCGGCCTCAAGACATGCATCACCTTCGGCGAGGGCAGGCCGGCGTCATGGGCGAGTTGCATCAGCCGCGCTTCGGCATCGAGCCCCGCCGCACGCGTCGGCGCTGCGCCATAGCCCTTTGGGGAGCGGCGCAGGATCGCGCCGTGCCGGCCTGTGGCATGCACGATATCGAACGACCAGGTCTCCTGGCTGGCGCCGCCGGAGAGTTTTGCGGCGCCAGCGACGCCGGTCGCGCCGGGATAGAAGGAGGCGACGCAGCGGGTGAGTTCTGCTTCGATCATTTGCCTTTGAACTTGGCGGGCCGTTTCTCGAGGAATGCGGCGACGCCTTCCTTGAAGTCTTCGGTCGTCCCCGCGACGCGTTGCGACTTGAATTCGAGGTTGAGCTGGTCCTCGAACGAGTTTTCCGGGCTGTCCCAGTAAAGCTGCCGGATCAGCGACAGCGCTACCGTCGGACCATTGGCGAGATCATGCGCGAGTTTCATCGCTTCCTTCATCAGCTCGGCATCGTCATAGACCCGGTTGATGAGGCCCCATTCCAGCGCCTTCTCGGCTGGCAGCCGATCGCCCATCAGCGACAGTTCGATCGAGCGCGCCTTGCCGACCAGGCGCGGCAACAGCCAGGTCGAGCCGCAATCCGGCACCAGGCCGATGCGGCGGAAAGCCTGCAGGAAATAGGCCGAGCGCGCGGCGAGGATCATGTCGCCGAGCAGCGCGAAGCTCATGCCGGCGCCGGCCGCCGGGCCATTCACTGCGGTCACCAGCGGGCAATGCAGGTTGCGCACGCGGCGCAGGAACGGATGGAAACCGGTCTCCAGCGCCGCGCCCGCATTGCTGCGACCGGGCTTCTGCTGCTGGTTGCGGCCCTGCAGATTGGCGCCGGTGCAGAAGGCGCGGCCCGCGCCGGTCAAGACCACGCAGCGCACCTCGTCCTTCTTCTCCTCGATCGCATCCAGCGCCTCGGCAAGCCCGCCGAGCATGTCCATGGACACCGCGTTCATGACCTCCTGGTGATCGAGTTCTGAGGATCGCGACCGGTCCGTCGAGTTCGAGCGTGCAGTGCTTGAATTGCATCGTTTCCTCTTTTCGTGTGCACCCGCGTTGTCCGTGTCGCGGTAAATCAGATTGATCCTGGCGGCATATTTGATTTTTGCAGGCGGCTTGTCCATGCTTGGAAGCGCGACCTGACGTGCGTCATACAAATATGGAAACGCCACATGAGCTTTTTCGACCTTTCCGGCCGCGTGGCCGTCATCACCGGCGGTAACGGCGGTATTGGCCTTGGAATCGCGCAGGCACTTGCGTTGAGTGGCTGCAGCGTCTCGATCTGGGGTCGCAACGCCGAGAAGAACAAGGCGGCGGCTGCGACCATGGCCAAGGGCCCCGGCGAGGTCGACACCCAGATCTGCGACGTCAGCGATCCCGCCTCCGTCAGGGATGCGATGAAGGCTGTGCTCGATGCCTTCGGCCGGGTCGACGGCTGCTTTGCCAATGCCGGCATCGGCGGTGGCGGACGCAAGCCGTTCATCGAGCGCAGCGAGGAAGAGTGGCGCAAGATGTTCGCGACCAATCTCGACGGCGTCTTCCACGTGTTCCAGGCCGCAGCTCGCCACATGACCGAGCGCGCACAGGAAGGCGACGCGTTCGGCCGGCTGGTCGCGACCTCTTCCCTCGCCTCGCTGTTCGGCACCGCGCGCAACGAGCATTATGCCGGCACCAAGGCCGCGATCAACGCGCTGTGCCGCGCGCTCGCGGTCGAGCTGGCACGCTACGGCGTCACCGCGAATGCGATCCTGCCCGGCTGGATCAGGAGCGACATGACGGCGCGGGCGCTGGCCGACGACAAGTTCGTCAATGCCGTGATGCCGCGCATTCCGATGCGACGTTTTGGCGAGCCGAGTGATTTCGGGGGGATCGCGGTTTACCTCATGAGCAAGGCGTCGTCGTATCACACGGCGGATTGCTTCGTAATCGACGGCGGCTACACGGCGTTCTGATTTCTTCGCCCTCTCCCCGCAAGCGGGGCGAGGTGACCCGGACGCCCGGCAATCCGTCCGGCAACGGACTTCCGCATTTCTACGTGTTCGGCTTTCATTAAAACAGTCGAAAACCCGCATGTTTCCAAGCAATTGTCGCGACAGGTCTAGCATTCGCGCGCGGCAGTATTAGAATTGCTTGCGATTCCTTGTCAAAGGCGGTGCTGAAAGGAAAATGGCGAAGTCATCCAAGCTCGTGGCGGCCAAGCGCGGCCGAGTTCTGCTGGTCAGGCGACGGCGTGACGGCCGCTGGATGTTTCCGGGCGGCCGCAAGCGGCAAAATGAGAATGACAGGGACTGCATCAAACGCGAAATCAGGGAAGAACTGCCGAAACTGAAGCTCGGGCGTCTCCGCCTCTGGAAAGAGGTCAAGGCCAAGAACCGCCATTCGGGCCGCAAGATGAGCGACGCCATCTTTATCGCCAAGAAGGCCTCGGGGCATCTGGCGATCGGTGACAAGAAGGAAATCGACCGCGCCACGTGGCGCAAGCCGCGGGGTATCCGGCTGACGCCGACTTCCCGATATATCAGGGACAAGCTGTTCCCGAAGGACTGATTACCGGGGCACGGAACCCGTAACGGGCGTGTCGCGTCCCGAGGTCTCGTTGCTTCGGCTGCCGTCGGCCTCCTGAACGCGATCCGACAGTCTTGCGCTGGTGCCAAAGGCGATATCCCAAAACATTGTCGTCACGCCAAAATTGCAGTCCTCGAAGCGGTGATGCGTGAGGTGCCGAATCTTCGTGGAATAGAGCCAACAGCCCGGCTCGATCGTCCAGCGGTGCACGGCATAGTGGACGGCGATGAAGACCAGATAGCCGGATAGCAGTCCGGCGAAAATCGCCGACCCGTCTTCAATACCCGCGGTGCCAAGGAGCACGAATCCAAATGGTGATGCCAGGAGCGGCGTGCTGAGGCTCGATCTCTCCGCGTCCGGGTCGCTCGGATGGTCATGATGAAGCTGATGAAGGCGTCGCCCCAAGGGAAGGAAACGGTGGTGGAAGGCAAATCTGTGCACCAGATATTCCACCAGCGTCCAGGCAGCCATGCCCGCCACGACGAGAGGGAAGCGATAGATGCCGGCCAGCCCTGCGAAGGTCAGGATCGCCAGCGGAAGGGTGACGAAATCGCCGAAGTGTCGGATCCAGCGCCACAGTTCGGCGGACTGGTTCGGCAGGATAGCTGGCTTCATTGAATCACCTCGCCGGCACCAAGGACAACTCTACCCGCAACAGTATGTTCGAGGCTGGCTATTGAAACAGATTTGCATGACGGAATTGCTGACGGACCTCAGCTTCGACCTTGCGAAGTTTGACCCTTTGGTGCGAGTTAGCCCCATGGCTCCGCGCCAACGGGTGGCGCGAATGTGTGCCGATGACTGGCAAGGCGCGGCGCCTGCGGCCGAAGGGCCGCCAATCTGCCCTGCGGGCTGGAGGGAGAAACACCATGGAATACGATCCGGAGAAGTTGAACCGCCGCGAACGCTACAAGGTTCTGACCTCCTTCGTCCTGCCACGGCCGATCGCCTGGGTGACGAGCGTGGGGCCGACCGGCGTGGTCAATGCGGCGCCGTTCTCCTTCTTCAACGTGTTCTGCGAAGACCCGCCGCTCTGCATGTTCGCGGTCAACCGGCGGCCCGACGGCCGGACCAAGGACACCCTGGCCAACATCCAGCGCACTGGCGAGTTCGTGGTCAATATCCCCGATGAGCCGTTGGCGCGCGCCATGCACGAGACAAGCGGCGACTTTCCGCCCGAGGTCGGCGAGCCCGGCTATCTCGGGCTGAGGCTTGCGCCCTCCTCCAAGATCGCCACGCCGCGGCTCGCCGACACGCCCTGGGCGATGGAGTGCAAGACCTGGAAGGAGATCGACGTCAACGGCGACCGCGTCCTGATCATGGGCGAAGGCATCAACTTCTACATCCGCGACGAACTGTGGGATCACGAGGCCATGCGCGTGCGCATGGAGCGCTACCACCCGATGGGCCGCATGTTCGCGGACCGCTATTGCCGCACCGACGACCGCGTGGTGTTTCCGGAGGCCGAGGGGGCGCGCTAGAACTGCAGGGTGGGCAAAGGCGCGAATGCGCCGTGGTCACCATGGCATTCGGCGGGTGAAAACTGGTGGGCACGCTTGCGCTTTGCCCACCCCGCAACTACGGGATTTGCGGGAACGAACGGCCATCCCGTTCGGCTGGCATAGGGATATTGGGGGATCATCATGAAATCGATTCGAGCCTCTGTGGCTGTTTGTATTGTCGCGTTGTTCGCTCTCGTCACCGCGTCCTTTGCGCCGGCCTGGGCGGCGGCCGAAATTCCAAACGACGATGACCAGGACATCCTGATCCGCACCACCCTGATGACCTTCAACGACGCGAACATGACCAACAATTATGCGGTCTTTTTCGCCAAGGCGTCGAAGGAATTCCAGTCGCAGATCACGATCGAGAAGATGCAGACGGCGTTCGAGCCCTTCCGCAAGAACGAGCTGTATTTCGAGGACGTGGTCACCGCGGATTACGATTCCTACGAGAAGGCCAAGCTCGACAATGACGGCGCGCTGGTGCTGGCCGGCGTGTTCAAGACCGACGACATGCAAGTGAAATACCGGCTGCGCTTCATCCAGAACAACAAGATCTGGAAGGTGCTCGGCATCAATGTCGACGCGACGAGGAAGAAGCAGTGAGCGGACTTTCTCACGATCCCTCGTCATTCCGGGGCGCGACGAAGGCGCGAGCCCGGAATCCATAACCACAGATCGGGGGTTTATGGATTCCGGGCCTGCGTGCTGCGCACGCATCCCGGAATGACGACGGAAAAAATCGAGGCACGCGCCTACGCCGTCGCCGGCCGGTGCGCGCGGAGGAAGGAGCGGATCTGGCGCACCGCGAGCGGCACCCGCTCCTTCGGCTCCTTCCACGGAAACAGGCTGACTTCGGCGTTCGGCGCCAGCATCGCGCTTTCCATGGCGACGACATAAGGGTGTGCCGGAATATCGTCGGGCAGGATCAAGACCGGCGTCTGGCACCCCCGCACGAAGTCGCGCGTTACCGTGAAGACGAAATCCGGATCGGTTCGGTACATCTTCGTCAGAAATCTCTCTACCTGCTCCGTTGTGAGGTCGGGTCGGCGTTCGAGAAGCTGCGGAGCCCAGCCCTTTATGTTGTTGTCGTAGAACAGGTCGCGCATCTCCGGGCGTGAGCCCGAGGGCATCGCGAGCACGGCGGCGGCGACGCGATCCGGCGCGCGCTTGATCAGATTCCAGATCAGGGGACCGCCGATGCAGAAGCCGAGCACCATGAACCGGTCGATGCCGAGGTGATCGATCAGCGCAAGCTGATCGTCGGTGTGAGAATCCCAGGGCCGATCGATCTCGAGCGGGCCGGAGGACTGGCCGGGTGGGGCATTACGCAGGTCGTAAGCGATGCAGCGGTACTCGTCGCCGAATTCCTTCATCGCGTTGAAGGGCGGATAGTCGCCAGTGATACCCGAAATGTTCGAGTTCAATCCGCCGCCCGCGATCAGCAACAAGGGAAAGCCGGAGCCGGCTTCCTGGTAATGGATGCGAACGGCGCCCTTTTCGAAAAAGCCCATGCCGGTATTCCCTCCCCGCGTGTCACGCCTTGGCCGGTTCGCCGATCTTGTCCTGCGTCTTCGTGTCGAAATCGCTGGCGTCGTGACGCTCGTGCAACTGACTTGCGGGGTCGCCGGAGACGCGGTTGACCATGCGGCCGCGCTTGACGGCCGGGCGCTTGGCGATCTGGTCGGTCCAGCGCTGCACGTTCTTGTAGTCCTGCACGGAGAGGAATTCGCCCGCGCCGTAGATCAGGCCCTTGGCCAGCGCGCCATACCAGGGCCAGGTCGCCATATCCGCGATCGTATAATCGCTGCCGGCGAGATATTCGTTGTCGGCAAGCCGCCGGTCGAGCACGTCGAGCTGGCGCTTCACCTCCATGGCATAGCGATCGATGGCATATTCGATCTTGGTCGGCGCATAGGCATAGAAGTGGCCGAAGCCGCCGCCGAGAAACGGCGCGCTGCCCATCTGCCAGAACAGCCAGGACAGGCATTCGGCCCGGGCCTGCCCGCCGTTCGGCAGGAACGCCCCGAACTTCTCCGCGAGATGCATCAATATCGCGCCCGACTCGAATAGCCGGATCGGCGTCGGTCCACTGCGGTCCATCAGCGCCGGGATCTTCGAATTGGGATTGACCGCGACGAAGCCGCTGCCGAACTGGTTGCCGTCGATCCGGATCAGCCAGGCGTCATATTCCGCGCCCTTGTGGCCGGCCGCGAGCAGCTCTTCGAACATGACCGTAACCTTGACGCCGTTGGGCGTGGCCAGCGAGTAGAGCTGGAACGGATGCTTGCCGACCGGCAGCTCCTTCTCGTGGGTCGACCCCGCGATCGGACGGTTGATGGCGGCGAAGCGGCCGCCGCTCTCCTTGTTCCAGGTCCAGACTTTGGGGGGTTCGTAGGCGGGCACGTCGGTCACGGGGGCATCGGTCATTTCTTTAGCTCCAGGCTTCTTTTCGGCCATGTCAAAATAGCGATCAGCCGCTCCGCGGAATTAAATTCCGGTGTATGGCGCAGCCGGCCACGACCGGACAATTCCCTGTGGCGGCCGGCGCAGGGTCCATGTTACGGTTTCGCACCGGCACCGCAAGACAAACAAAAGAGCCGGCTCATCAGGGGAGGAATGCACCATGCAGCGAGGCAAATGGTTGACCGCGTTCTTTGGGATCGTGCTTGCGATCGCCTTTGGCGGCCGTTCAATGGCCGACGACACCATCAAGGTGGCCTACACCGATCCGCTTTCAGGTCCGTTCGCGCAAGTTGGCGACGCCAACCTGAAGCAGATGCAGTACATCATTGATTACATCAACTCGAAGGGCGGCGCGCTCGGCAAGAAGTTCGAGCTGGTGCCGTTCGACAACAAGTCGCAGCCGTCGGACGCGCTGATCGCGCTCAAGAGCGCGACCGACCAGAACATGCCCTTCATCATGCAGTGCAGCGGCTCCAACATTGCCGCGGCCCTGATCGACGGCGTCAACAAGCACAACGAGCGCAACCCGGACAACCGCATCATCTATCTGAACTGCGGCGCGGTGGCGACGGAATTGACCAACGAGCAATGCAGCTTCTGGCATTTCCGCTTCGACCTCCATGTCGGCATGAAGGCCGAGGTGATGGTTCGCGCACTCCCGAAGGACGTGAGCAAGGTCTATCTGATCAACCAGGACTATCTGTTCGGCCAGTCGGTGCAGCGCGAGGTCAAAACCTATCTCGCCAAGTTGCGGCCTGACGTCCAGGTCGTCGGCGACGAGTTGATTCCGCTCGGCAAGATCAAGGACTTCTCGCCCTATCTCACCAAGATCAAGGCCTCGGGCGCACAGGCACTGCTGACCGGCAATTGGGGCCCGGACATGAACCTGCTGATCAAGGCCGGCGTCGATGCCGGCGCTGATCTGCGCTACTACACCTTCTATGCCCATCTCGCCGGTGGCCCGACGGCGATCGGCGTCGGCGGCGACAACCGCGTGTTGGCGGTGATGTCGTTCGGCGAAAACGTAGCACCTGAGATCGGCAACAAGGAGGCCGAGGCGTTCACGCAGGGCTTCCGCGACAAGCACAAGTTCGACTTCTCCGCGGCCGGCTTCCGCACCATCTTCGAATATCTGCAGGCCGCCGTGAACAAGGCGGGCTCGGTCGACCCGACCAAGATCGCGTTCGCGATGGAAGATCTGAGCGTGAAAGACTTCCTCGGCTTTGACACCAAGATGCGCAAGGATGACCACCAGATCATCAGCGAGTACTTCGTCGGCACCTTCAAGAAAGGCGTGAAGTATGACGCGGAAGGCACCGGGCTTGGCTGGGCAACGTCCGCGACCATCCTCGCCAAGGATGTCGACCAACCCAACACCTGCAAGATGAAGCGTCCGAGCGGCGCCTGACCAACACAACAGTCGCCTGCTTCCCGGAAAGGGGAAGCAGGCGTCGCGCCCTGCGGTGGTCGGTGCAATGGAAGTCTTTGTCGTCTCTCTTCTCAACGGCCTCGTCTACGGCATGCTGCTGTTCATGCTGGCGAGCGGGCTGACACTCATCCTCAGCATGATGGGCGTGCTAAACTTCGCCCATGCCAGCGCCTACATGCTGGGCGCCTATTTCGCCTACACGATCAGCCTCTACATCGGCTTCTGGCCGGCGCTGATCATTGCTCCCCTGCTCTGCGGGCTGATCGGCGCCGCCATCGAGATGTGGGGGCTGCGGCGCGTCCACCGTAACGGCCACATCGCCGAGCTGCTGTTTACATTCGGCCTCGCCCTGATCATCGAGAAGGTCGTGCAGATGAGTTGGGGCCTGCTGCCGGTTCCCTACCGGGTACCGGAGTTGCTCGATTTCCCCCTGTTCCGCATCTACGGCACGCAATTCCCCGCCTATCGCGCCTTCATGTTGGCGATCTCTGCGCTGATGTTTGGCGCGATCTGGCTCGGCCTGACACGCACCCGCGTCGGATTGGTCATTCAGGCGGCGCTGACCCATCCCGATATGGTCTCTGCGCTCGGCCATAACGTGCCACGCATCTTCACGCTGGTGTTCGCCGCCGGCACGGCGCTGGCGGGCCTCGCCGGCGTGATCGGCGGCAATTACCAGGTCACCGAGCCTGCGATGGCCTTCACCATGGGCCCGATCGTGTTCGTCGTCGTCGTGTTCGGCGGGCTCGGCTCGCTGACCGGCTGCTTTGTCGCCTCGATCCTCATGGGATTGATCCAGACATTTGCCGTGGTGTTCGACGTTTCGCTGGCTGACCTCTTGGCAAAGTTCGGCTTCACAGTGACGTCGAGTACGCCGTTCGCCGAACTCCTCAACGTGACGCTGCCTCGCGTCGGTGCGCTTCTACCGTTCCTGATGCTGGTTCTGATCCTGGTATTCCGGCCGCGCGGGCTGATGGGGACACGCGATACATGAGCATGCTGCGCCGCCATTGGCCCTGGTTGCTGGCCCTCGTCATCCTGCTTGCGTTCCCGTTCCTGTTCTACGACTGGAGCAAGGCCCGCCATTCCGGCTTTGTGCTGACCCTGATGAGCGAGATCGGCGTGATGGCGATCTTTGCGCTGTCCTACAACATGCTGATGGGCCAGGCCGGTCTGCTCTCGTTCGGACATGCCGTGCTGCTCGGGATGGGCGCCTATTGCGCCGCGCATGTGGTCAATCTCGTGAAGGCCGGCACATTCTGGCTGCCGACCGAGCTGGTGCCGCTGGCGGGTGGGCTCGGCGGGCTGTTCTTCGGGTATGTCTTCGGCTGGCTGGTGACCAAGCAGCGCGCTACGGCGTTTGCCATGATCACGATGGGGCTCGGCGAACTGGTTTCGGCGGCTGCGCTGATGTTCATGGGCTTCTTCGGCGGCGAAGGTGGCATCCCCATCGACCGCGTGATGGATACCAGCCTGATCGGTGTCCGTTACAGCTCGCCATGGCAGGTCTATTGCCTGGTGTTGGTCTGGGCTTTCATCGCCGCAGCGCTCATGAAGCTGCAGACCCAGACCCCTCTCGGCAGCATCGCCAACGCCACCCGTGACAATTTCGAGCGCGCCCAGTTTGTCGGCTACGATCCGCGCGTGGTGCGGCTTTACCAATTCGCACTGTCTGGTTTCTTCGCCGGCATCGCCGGCGGGCTGTATGTGCTGATCTATGAGATCGTCACCTTCGACACGGTGTCCGCGGCCAAGTCGGCGAATGCGCTGCTCGCGGTCTATATCGGTGGCGCGGGCGGATTCTTCGGACCGATCCTCGGCACCATCGTGGTGGTGCTGCTGCAAAGCGGGGTCAGCCTGCTCAGCAATGCCTGGCTGCTTTATGTCGGCGTGCTCTTCATCGTCATGGTCATGTACGCGCCGGGCGGATTGATCGGACTGATCTTCATGCATATGCCGATCTGGCGCGCCGGGCGCATGCGCGAACTCGCCCTCCCCTACGCGCGGGCGTTTCCACCTGCGCTTCTGGTCATGCTCGGTTTCGTGCTGATGGTCGAACTGGCATCTTTCACCACCATTGGCGCCGCGCAGGGCAAGACATTCTCGATCGGCGGTCACGTCATCGACACTACGGCGCCCCTGCCGTGGGTAATCGCGCTCGCCGCGCTGGTGCTGGGCGCGCTGTGGCTTCGCCACGAGGCGCGCAGCTTCCGCGAGCACTGGGACGCGTTGATAGAAGGCGCCAAAATACAAGGTGACGCAAAGGTACAGGGCGTAAAGGTGCAGGAGGCGATGTCGTGAGTGCGGACGTCGCAAGCCCGCCCGCCGTTGAGCTACGCGACGTGCGCAAGAGTTTCGGCGCCACCGAAATCATCCGTGGCGTCGACCTCGCGATCCCCCGCGGCGAGCGTCACGCCATCATCGGCCCCAATGGCGCCGGCAAGACCACGCTGTTCAACCTGATCTCGGGACGCTTTCCGATCAGCGCGGGCTCGATCACGGTCAACGGCCAATCAACTGCCAATCTGGCGCCGCAGGAGATCAACCGGATCGGCCTGTCGCGCAGTTTTCAGATCACCTCGATCTTCCCGCGCATGACCGTGTTCGAGAACATCCGCTGCGGCCTGTTGTGGTCGCACGGCTACCGTTATTCGTTCTGGAATCTGCTGGGCAGACAGACCGCGCTGAACGATGCCGCCGATCAATTGCTCGAACGGTTGAAACTATCGGACCGGCGCGACCTTCAGGCCGGTTTGTTGTCCTACGCCGAGCAGCGCGCCCTGGAAATCGGCATCACCATCGCCGGCGGCGCCGAGATCATCCTGCTCGATGAGCCGACCGCCGGCATGAGCCACAGCGAGACCGAGAGCGCGGTCGCGCTGATCCGCAGCGTTTCGGAAGGCAAGACGCTGATCATGGTCGAGCACGACATGAGTGTGGTGTTCGGCCTCGCCGACCGCATCACCGTATTGGTTTACGGTGAAGTGATCGCATCCGACGCGCCCGCCGCGATCCGCAGCAACGCCGCCGTGCAGGAAGCCTATCTCGGGACGGTGGCGGCATGATGCTCCAGGTCCGCGACCTCCATGCCTACTACGGCAAGAGCCACATTCTCCAGGGCGTCGACCTCAGCGTTGACCAGGGCGAAATCGTGAGCCTGCTCGGCCGCAACGGCGTCGGCCGCTCGACCGCCTGCAAGACCATCATGGGGCTGGTGCCGCCGGTCGGGCAGATCGGCTTCAAGGGCCGCGCGATCGCGGGGCTCCGGCCCGACCAGATCGCCCATCTGGGCATCGGCTATGTGCCGGAAGATCGCCAGGTATTTCCCGGCCTGACCGTGAAGCAGAACCTCGAACTCGGGCTAAAGCGCGCCGGTGTGGTCGGGCGCTGGAAATTCGAGGATGTCTTCGCCCTGTTTCCCAATCTTGCCGAACGCCAGGACAATCCCGCGGGCGTGCTGTCGGGCGGCGAGCAGCAGATGCTGACGATGTGCCGCACATTGATGGGAGATCCAGATCTCGTCATCATCGACGAGCCGACCGAGGGCCTTGCACCCAAACTGGTCGAGCAAGTCGGCAAGTTGCTCGACGAAATCGCCAAGCGCGGCACCGCCATCCTGCTGGTAGAGCAGAAACTCACCATCGCGCTAAAAATTTCCCGTCGCCTCTACGTCATGGGCCACGGTCGCATCGTGTTCGAGGGCACGCCCGCCGAACTCGCCGCTAACGCCGCGGTACGCAAGGAGTGGCTGGAGGTCTAGCGTTCCAGCCAACTCCTGGCCGTCACTATGACGCCGCCGCCTTGCGCGGTTGCGTCGCCCGCTGCATCACAAACCCCTCATAGCCCTTGGCGGCGACCTCGTTGCAGATCTGCCGGTAGGGCCCGACGCCGCCGATGTAGGGCATGAAAATGCGCGGCTTGCCGGGGATGTTGGCGCCCATGTACCAGGAATTGGCCTGCGGATAGAGCGTGGTGAAGGCGACGTCGTTGACATGGGCCACCCACCTCTCTTCCGCCGCGGGCTCGGCCTCCATGGCCGCAAGGCCGCGGTCGCGCATGTAACCGAGGCAATCGGTGATCCAGTCGACATGCTGTTCGATCGAGACGATCATGTTCGAGAGCACCGACGGGCTGCCGGGACCGGTGATGAGGAAGAGGTTCGGGAAGCCCGCGCTCATCAGGCCGAGATAGGTCTTCGGTCCCTCAGCCCACTTCTGGTTCAGCGTCTGCCCGTCCCGGCCGCGAATGTCGATCCTGGCGACCGAGCCCGTCATGGCGTCGAAGCCGGTCGCCAGCACCAGCGCGTCTACCTCGTAATCCTTGCCGCCGGTACGCACGGCGTTCGGCAGGATTTCCTCGATGGGGTTGGTCTTGATGTCGACCAGGGTCACATTCGTCCGGTTGAAGGTCTCGAAATAATCGGTGTCGATGCAGATGCGCTTGGTGCCGATCGGATAGGTGGTCGGCTGCAGCAGCTTTGCGGTGGCCTTGTCGTGCACCGCCTCGCCGATCTTCTCGCGCACGAACTGGGCGGCGGTGTCGTTGGCGGTCTTGTCGAGCGCAAGATTGTTGTAGACCGTCATGAAGGTGAGCCCGCCGCGCTGCCACCGGGCCTCGTATTTGGAACGTCGCTCATTGTCGCCGTCGTCGAGCGCACCACGGTCGGGCAGCTCAGTATAGATGCCGTTCCGCGCCACCTCGCGGGCGAAGCGCCGGATCTCCGGATAATTGTCGCGGAATTTCTTTCGTTCGGCCGCAGTGAGCGGCGCATTGCGTGCGGGGATGGAGTAATTCGGCGTGCGCTGAAATACCGTGAGATGCTTCGCCTGCTCGGCGATCACAGGTACCGACTGGATGCCCGACGAACCCGTGCCGATAATGCCGACGCGAAGGCCGGTGAAATCGACGACCTCGTGCGGCCAGTTGCCGGTGTGATAGATCGGACCCTTGAAGCTATCGAGCCCCTTGATGTCGGGCTTGCGGGCGTTGGAGAGACAGCCGGTCGCAAGCACCACGAATTTCGCGTTGACCGTCTTGCCATCCGAAGTCGTGACCGACCAGATGTTCTCGCGCTCGTCGAAGGCGCAGGCCTCCACGGCCGTGTTGAACTGGATGTCCGGCCGCAGGTTGAAGCGGTCCGCGACATGGTTGGCGTAGCGCAGGATTTCCGGCTGCGGCGCGTAGCGCTCGCTCCAGTCCCATTCCTGCTGCAACTCGTCCGAGAACGAATAGGAATATTGCATGCTCTCGACGTCGCAGCGCGCGCCGGGATAGCGGTTCCAGTACCAGGTGCCGCCGACACCCCCGCCCTGCTCGTAGACCCGCACCGAAAAGCCCTGTCCGCGCAACCGGTGCAGCATGTACATGCCGCCAAAGCCCGCACCGACCACGACGACGTCGTAGGTCTCGGCTGCTTTGCTGACGGCTGAGGATTGGGCGGACATGGACGAAAACTCCCGGGAGATTCTCTGATTTGTCCGCCAGCATTCTCTTCGCAGCGCGAAAGCGCAAGAGGTCCGTTTGGCATGCCAAACCGCGCCACAAGCACGCCTTTTCCATAGCGTCTGCACGCAAGTTGCGGAGGTAACGAAAGCGGCTTGGCGCGGCGGCCTGCGATGGGCTAGCGTCGTCGAGCGTTTTGACGTTTCAAACAAGATAACAAAACCGCCGCCGGGAGAGACGACCATGAAATCGCCGATCTGCGACATGCTGGGCATCGAGTTTCCCCTGCTCGCCTTCAGCCATTGCCGCGACGTGGTGGCGGCCGTCAGCCGCGCCGGCGGCTTTGGCGTGCTCGGCGCGACCGCGCATTCGCCGGAGACGCTGGAGCGGGAATTGAAATGGATCGACGATCACATTGACGGCAAGCTCTATGGTGTCGACGTGCTGATCCCGGAAAACATCTCTACCGCGGGCGAGAAGAACGTCACCTGGAAGAGCCTGGAGGCACGCGTCTCGCAGGAGCATCGCGACTTCACCCGCAACCTGCTCAAAAAGTACGACATCGAGCTGACCACGACCAATGTCGCGGACAACCAGCCGCAGCCCTTCGATGCCGCAACCGCGCTGGAGCTGCTCGACGTCTCCTTTCGGCATCCGATCAAGCTGATCGCCAATGCGCTCGGTGTGCCGCCAAAGGAGATGATCGACCGCGGCCGCAAGCATGGGGTGCCGGTGGCAGCCCTGGTTGGCGCCAAGGAGCACGCGCTGCGGCAGGTCGCGGCCGGTGTCGACATTCTCGTGGTGCAGGGCACCGAAGCCGGCGGCCATTGCGGCGAGGTCTCGACCATGGTGCTGGTGCCCGAGGTGATCAAGGCGATCAAGCCCATCCGCGACGTGCCGGTGCTGGCCGCAGGCGGCATCATGACGGGTAAGCAGATGGCGGCCTGCATGGCGATGGGCGCGGCCGGCGCGTGGACCGGATCGGTGTGGCTGGCAACGGTGGAATCCGAAACGAGCGAGATCTTCCGCGAGAAGATGATTGCGGCGTCCTCGCGCGATGCGGTGCGCTCCAAGGGCCGCACCGGCAAACCGGCGCGGCAATTGCGCTCAGTCTGGACGGATGCCTGGGACCGCGGGCCCGACAGCCCCGGCGCGCTGCCGATGCCGCTGCAGAGCATCATCAGCCGCGACGCCTTCAATTCGATCGACCGCTCGGCCGCCGCCGGCAACGCCAGGGCGCGCGACCTCGTGAGTTATTTCGTAGGCCAGGGCGTCGGCCTGATCGACAGCGTGAAATCGGCCAGCGCCGTGGTGCAGGAGTTCAAGGAAGATTTCGTCGAGGCAATCGAGCACATGAATGCGCTCGTGGCAGACTAACAGACCCTCGTGGTGAGGAGGCGCACGGCGCCGTCTCGAACCATGAGGCCCGACTGTGGCCTCATCCTTCGAGCCGCCGCTTCGCGGCTCCTCAGGATGAGGTCAAACGTTTAAGCAAGCAGCAAGAAGAACAATGGCAACGCTATCCGAAGACCGCATTCCCGTCATCGTCGGCGTCGGCGAGATCGTCGACCGGCCGAAGGAAATCACAGAGGGCCTCGAGCCGCTCACGCTCCTCGAGCAGGCACTCTGGCGCGCCGAGGCCGACAGCGGCGCCAAGCTGCTGCATGAGATCGGCTCGCTCGACGTGGTCAATTTCCTGAGCTGGCGCTACCGCGATCCCGAGAAGCAGCTCGCCAAGAGGCTCGGCGTCAGCCCAGCGCATTGCTATTACGGCCCGGTTGGCGGCGAGAGCCCGATCCGCTATCTGCACGAGGCGGCCCAGCGCATCGCGCGCGGCGAATGCGAGGTGGCAGCCGTCTGCGGCGCCGAAGCGCAGTCGACCGCGACCAAGGCCGAGCGCGCCGGTGTTACCCCGCCCTGGACGCCCTTTGCGCATGATGTGGAGGAGCCCAAGCGCGGCGCGGCGTTCCAGAAACCGCTCGCGGTGAAGCTCGGCGTTTTTCGCCCGATCACGGTCTACCCACTGTATGAGTTCGCCACCTCGGCGCATTGGGGCCAGACCCCGCGCGAGGCGCTCGCCGAATCCGGCGCGCTCTGGTCGACCTATGCGGGCGTCGCGTCCGAAAATCCCAATTCCTGGCTGAAGAAGCGCTTTAGCTCCAACGACATCACGACGCCGACGCCGGAGAACCGGCTGATCGCCTGGCCCTACACCAAGCTGATGGTGGCTAATCCTACGGTGAACATGGGCGGCGCGGTACTGCTGACGAGCCTTGCGAAGGCGCGCGCGGCCGGCGTGCCGGAGGACAACCTGGTCTATCCGCTCGGCGGCGCGTCGGCGGAAGAGCCGCGCGACTACCTGACCCGCGACCAGTTCTACGAAAGCCATCCGCAGAATGCGGTGCTGAAAGCCGTGATGGAGCTGGTCGGCGGCGACGGCAGGAAGTTCGACGCAATCGAGCTCTATAGCTGTTTCCCCTGCGTGCCCAAGATGGCGCGGCGTACGTTGGGCCTGGGCGCGGACGTGCAGCCGACGGTGACAGGCGGGCTCACCTTCTTCGGCGCGCCGCTCAACACCTACATGACGCATGCCGCCTGCGCGATGGTGCGGAAAATGCGCGATGGCGCGAAGCTCGGCCTGCTGTATGGCCAGGGCGGCTTTGTCACCAAGCATCATGGGCTGGTGCTGTCGCGGCAAGCGCCGTACGAGGCGATGCAGCAGGCGACCTCCGTCCAGGCGGAAGCCGACCGCAACAAGCGCGCGGTGCCGGAGTTTGTGACCGAGGCCAATGGCAAGGGCAAGGTCGAGGCTTTCACGGTGATCTATCGCAACAATGGCGAGGTCGAGCACGGCGTCGTCATGCTGCGCACGGAAGACGGCCGGCGCACGCTCGGTCGCATTCCCGCCAGCGACGAGGCGACGCTCGCGCATCTGCGCAACATGGATCGGACGCCGGTCGGCTCGACCGGCGACATCACCATGGCCGAAGACGGCGCGCCGCAGTGGCGGGTGGGGTAAAGAACTCGCTTCACCCCGCCCGGTGTGTCGCAATCTGCCAGAGATTGCCCCAAGGGTCGCGCACCATCGCGCGACGGTCGCCATAGGGCATGTCGGCGGGCTCCTCGACGGTGTGGGCGCCGGCCTTGATCGCGCGGCGATAGGTTTCGTCGGTGTCCGCGACATAGACGTAGAGGAACGCCGGATTGGCACCGCGCAGGCCGCCGCCGTCGCTGACCATGAGCATGGAGTTGCCGATCCTTATCTCGGCTGGTCCCTCGCTGCGCCGTGCGCCCTCCGCATCGAACGCATTTTTGAGAAAGCCGACCAGACCGTCGACATCGTCGGTGATGATGCGCGGGATCACCGTCGGCCAACCCGCCGGCTGAAAGCTGCGCGATTGTGAAGGGGCTTTGTGCATCAGAGTTCTGCGGGTCTGCCTGTTCTCCCTCTCCCCGTTCTTACGGGGAGAGGGCTGGGGTGAGGGGGCTGCTTCCGAGAATACGGTAAGAGACAGATTCGTGGTGAGTTCCCCTCACCCGCATCGCATCTTCGATGCGATGCGACCTCTCCCCGCAAGCGGGGCGAGGTGAAGAGAGAAGGCTAGTCTAGCCCTTCACGTCCTGCTTTTCGGACACCTTTTGCGGTTTGGCCTTGTCGCCGGCAATGCGGACCTGGTCGCCGTCGGAGATGCCGTCCGGCGGGGTGACGACGACGCGGTCTTCCGGCGAAAGGCCCGACGCCAGCTCGATGGTGCGGCCGAGGTCGCGTGAGATCGTCACTTGCTTGAACTGGATCTTGTCGCCGGGACCCACCGTCGCGACCCGCAGGCCGTTCTGGTTGAAGATCAGCGCGCTCGCGGGAATAGAGAGCGGCACCGAGTCACGCTGCAGATTGAGGCGCACATTGGCGTAGCCGCCCGGCATCAGCTCGCCGGAAGTGTTGTCGAGGCCGAGCTGCATCCGCGTGGTGCCCGAGGGGACATCGACCGCCTGCGCGGACGCTTCCATCGTCGCCAGGAAGGTGCGGTTCGGATATTCCGGCACGGCGATCACGGCCTTGGCGCCGATCTTGATCGACGGCACGTAGTTCTGCGGCACGTTGACATAGACGCGGAGCTTGGAGATATCCGAGACCACGAACATCGGCGGGCCCGAGCCGCCGCCGGCATTGATCAGCGCGCCGACGTCGGTATCGCGCGCGGTGACGATGCCGTCGAACGGCACGGTGATCTTCTTGTAACCCGCGAGCGCTTCCAGCCGCTCGACATTGGCCTGTCCCGACTTCACCGACCCGTTCTTGTTGGAGAGGTCGGCGGTGCGCTCATCGATCTCCTGCATCGACACGAAGTTCGAGGCGAGCAGCGACTTGCGCCGCGTCAGCGTTGCTTCAGAGAGCTTGGCGCTGGCCTGCGCGCTGGCGAGGTCGGCCCTCGCCTGCATCAGCCGCTGGTCGAGATCGGGGGCCTCGATTTCGGCGATCACCTGGCCGGCCTTGACGCGCGCGCCGATGTCGGCGCTCCAGCTCTTCAGATAGCCCTGCACGCGCGCGAAGATCGGCGCGCGGGAATAGGCTTCCAGCCGCCCCGGCAGGTCGATGGTGGGGTTGACGACCTTGGCGTCGGGCTGGGTCACGGCCACCGTGGGAACCGCCTGATCGTCGGTCCATTCGCGCAGCTTCTCGCCGGCCTGCTCGCGCGCGCGAATACCGGTAACCACCACCACAACCAGCACGACGCAAACCAGCACCCCGAATATGCCCAGTTTCCGGCGCGAAACCGGGGGGCTTTGTTCAGTCGGCATGCTGCATCTCCAATCGGGCGGCGGCGCCGGCGCCTTGTTTCTTGTGTACCATACTGAAAACAACGGGAACAAACATCAGCGTCGCGATGGTCGCAAAAATCAGACCGCCGATCACGGCGCGGCCGAGCGGCGCGTTCTGCTCGCCGCCCTCGCCCAGCCCCAGCGCCATCGGCGCCATGCCGATGATCATGGCGAGCGCCGTCATCAGAACGGGGCGGAAGCGCACGAAGCCGGCATCGAGCGCAGCCATCACGGGATCGCCGAGTTCTTCATAGCGCTCGCGCGCGAAGCTGATCACCAGCACGCTGTTGGCGGTGGCAACCCCCATGCACATGATGGCCCCGGTCAGCGCCGGCACCGACAGCGTCGTCTCCGTCGTGAACAGCATCCAGACGATGCCGGCGAGTGCTGCCGGCAACGCGGTGATGATCACGAACGGATCGGACCAGGACTGGAAGTTCACGACGATCAGGAGGTAGATCAGAATCGCCGCCGCCAGCAGTCCGAACAGAAGGCCGGAGAACGCCGCGTTCATGGTCTGCACCTGCCCGAGCAGGACCACGGCAGAACCCTTCGGCACATCCCTGGCGGTCTCGGCAAGCAGCGCGTGGACGTCGGCGGCGACCGCGCCGAGATCGCGGCCCTGCGGGGTCGCGAAAATCTGCACCATCGACTGGATGTCGTATTGCGACACCACCGCGCTCGAGGTCGCGCGCGTGATGTTGGCGATGCCGCCGAGGATCGGCGATTGCGGATTGCCGGTCGCGGTCAGCGGCAGAGCCTGCAGCGCGCTCAAGGAATCGATCTGGTATTGCGGCGTCTGCATCACGATCGAATAGGACACGCCGTTATCGGGATTGAGATAATAGGTCGGCGCGACCTGCGAGCTGCCGGCGAGGTTGACGACCAGGCTGTTGGTGACGTCGCGCTCGGTGAGCCCGACATATTGCGCGCGGGTGCGGTCGACATCGATGTTGAAGGTCGGGTTGCTCGGCGACTGCTGGATGCGTGCGTCCGCGATGCCGGGGATGCGGCGGATGCGGCCGAGCAGCTTGCTGGCGTAAGCGAAATTCGCATCCAGATTGGCGCCGCGGACCTGCAGGTCGATCGGCGCCGGCGCGCCGAAATTCAGGATCTGGCTGACGATGTCGGCGGGCAGGAAGGCGAAGGTCATGCCCGGAAACGCCTGCGGCAGCTGCTCGCGCATCAGCTTGACATAGTCGGCGGTCGGCCGGTGGCCTTCGCGCAGCTTGATCTGGATGTCGCCGTCCGCCGGCCCGATCACGCCGGTGTTGTTGTAGGTCATATTGATGCCGGAGATCGGCATGCCGATGTTGTCGGTCAGCGTCTCGATCTCGGCGGGCGGGATGATCTTGCGGATCACCTTCTGCACGTCGGCGAACTGGTTGGCGCTTTCCTCGACGCGGGTCCCGACCTGGGTGCGGACATGCAGGAGGATGTTGCCGGCATCGACCGAGGGGAAGAAGTTGCGGCCGAGGAACGGCACCAGCAGGAACGATACCGCGACGAAACCGAGGAAGCCGGTGACGAACACCGCGCGGTGGCCGAGCGCAAGTGACAAGAGATCGCGATAACCCCGGCGGAAACGCTCGAACCGCGCCTCGAAGCCGCGCTGGAACTTGACAAGCGGATTGCGCGTGGGCGGCCGTTCGTCGCCCTCATGATGGGTGTGCGGCTTCAGGAGATAGTTCGCCATGGTCGGCACCAGCGTGCGCGACAGGATGAACGACCACATCATCGCGAACATCACGGCTTCCGCCATCGGCACGAACAGGAAGCGCGCGACGCCGCTGAGGAAGAACATCGGCACGAACACGATGCAGATGCACAGCAGCGAGACGAAGGCCGGCGTCACGATCTGCTGGGCGCCGTCGAGGATCGATTGCGTGACCGGCTTGCCCTGCTCGAGATGGTAGTTGATGTTCTCGATGGTCACCGTGGCGTCGTCGACGAGGATGCCGACGGCAAGCGCGAGACCGCCCAGCGTCATGATGTTGAGCGTCTCGCCGATCGCCGACAGCATGATGATGGCACCCAGGATCGACAGCGGGATCGAGACCGCGATGATTGCGGTCGAGCGCCAGCTTCCGAGGAACAACAGGATCATCAGGCTGGTAAGGCAGGCCGCGATCACGCCTTCATTGGCGACGCCGCTGATCGCGCCGCGCACGAACACCGACTGGTCGCCGACGAAATTGATCTTCAGCGCATCGGGCATCTGCGACTTGACGTCGACCACCTTCTGCTTGATGCCGGCGATGATGTCGAGGGTCGAGGTCGCGCCGGCCTTCAGCACCATCATCAAGACCGAACGGTTGCCGTCGACATGGACGATGTTGGTCTGCGGCGGGTTGCCGTCGCGCACGCTGGCGACGTCGCGGATATAGACCATCGCGCCGTTGACGACCTTGATCGGCAGGTTGCCGAGGTCTTCGATCCGAAGCGGCGAGTTGTTGAGCTGGATGTTGTATTCGAACTGGCCGATCTTCTGGGTACCGACCGGCGTGATCAGGTTCTGGGACGCGAGCGTATTGGCGACGTCCTGCCCGGACAGCCCGCGGGCCTGCAGCGCGGTGGAATTGAGGTCGATCAGGATCTGACGCTGCTTGCCGCCATAGGGATATGGGATCGCAGCGCCCGGCACGGTGATCAAAGGCGTGCGCAGCTGGTTGATGCCGAGGTCGGCCAGATTCTGCTCGGTGAGCCCCTCGCCCGACAGCGCCACCTGGATGATCGGAACGGTGGAGGCGCTGTAGTTGAGAATCAGCGGCGGCGTCGCCCCCGGCGGCAACTGTTTTATCATCGTCTGCGAGATCGCCGTGACCTGTGCGTTCGCGGTGCGGATGTCGACATTCGGCTGGAAGAAGATCTTGACGATGCCGAACCCGTTATAGGAGTTGGCGACGATATGCTCGATGTCGTTGACGGTGGTCGTCAGCGCCCGCTCGAACGGTGTCGTGATACGTCCGGCCATCTGGTCCGGCGGCAGGCCGGTGTACTGCCAGACCACGCCGATCACGGGGATGCGGATGTCGGGGAAGATGTCCGTCGGCGTGCGCAGCGCGGCAAGCGGTCCGAGCAGCAGCAGCAATAGCGCGAGCACGACGAAAGTATAGGGCCGGCTCAGCGCGATGCGGACCAGTGCGATCATGGAAGGCGCATTCCCCCGTAATGCCTAACGACAGGGAACTCGCCGCAAGGAACTCATTCCCAATCAGGCAAGTCTGCTGTTTACCTGAACCTCAGGCTTCGAGCTAACATCGAAGCGCAAGGCCCTCCTCCACTTCCGCAATAGCTTGTGGCCGCGATGGCTTCGCCGCCACGGCCGGTTCACCTCCGGACGTGTGCCTCAGGCAGCCCGCACGTTGGTGAGGAACCTCGACACCTCGGTCTTGAGACGACCGGAGTCGCCCGACAGGGTCTGTGCTGCCGACAACACCTGGGAGGAAGCCGAACCGGTTTCGGACGCGCCGCGCTGCACGTCGGTGATGTTGGCGGAGACCTGCTGGGTACCTTGCGCCGCCTGCTGGACGTTGCGGGAGATTTCCTGCGTCGCTGCACCCTGCTCCTCCACGGCTGCCGCAATGGTCGAGGAGATTTCGGACAGTTTCTCGATCGTGCCCGAGATTTCCTTGATGGCGTTGACGGAGTCCTGGGTCGCGGCCTGGATGCCGTTGATCTGCGTGCCGATCTCGCCGGTCGCCTTCGCGGTCTGCTCGGCGAGCGCCTTCACTTCGGAGGCGACCACCTCAGCGCATGAGTCCGAGCGCGTCGGAGAAGAATTCAGGCCCGCCGAAATTGCCTGATTTCAGGGCAAGCAGCATCGCGCCTTCCTTGGCGCCGACAGCGCGCAGCACCGGAACGCCGGCTGCGATTTCCACTCCAACGAGAAAGCCCGGAATCTTCAGGCGATCGACCACCGCGCCGGAGGTCTCGCCGCCGGCAACCACGAGCCTGTGCACGCCGGATTTCACAAGGCCCTCGGCGATGTCGGCCATCGCCTGCTCGATGGCGTGGCCCGCGGCGTCGCGGCCGTGACGCGCCTGGAGGGCGGCGACCTCGTCCGGGGTCGCACTGGAAGCGATCAGCACCGCCGTGCTGCCGAGCCGTTCGCGCGCCCAGGCCAGCGCGCGGCGGGCTTCGTCCTTGCCGCCAACGACTTGATCCGGATCGAGATGAAGCACCGGCATGACCTTCTCGGCGCTCGCGATTTGCCCGAGCGTCGCCTGCGAGCAGCTGCCGGCGAGGCACGCAGCCGGCCCACCTACCGGGGCGTCCGAGGTGACGGCCGTGCCACCGCTTGCGGAGGCGAGCGCCCGCGCCAGCCCGAGCCCGATGCCGGAGGCGCCGACCGAGACCTTGTGCTGGCGCGCCACCGCGCCGATGGTCTCCAGGTCCTGGTCGAACACCGCGTCGATGATGGCGGCGCCGACGCCCTTACCTGCGAGATCGGCGAGCCGTGCGCGGACGGCGGCCGGCCCGCGCGTCACGGTGGCGAGGTCGACCAGGCCGATCTTGGTCTGGCTCTGGCGCGCCAGCACCCGCACCAGATTGGAATCATGCATTGGGTTGAGCGGGTGGTCCTTCAGGGGGCTCTCGTTGAGCGGCACAGAGCCGACAAAGAGATTGCCCTGATAGACCGTGCGGCCGGTTTCCGGGAAAGCCGGCGTCACCAGAACGATCTTGTCGCCGGAATCCTGGCGCAGCGCGTCCATGACCGGGCCGATATTGCCCTTGTCGGTGGAATCGAAGGTCGAGCAGATCTTGAACAGGACGTGGTCGGCGCCGCGGCCGCGCAGCCATTTCTCCGCCGCGCGCGAGCGCGTCACCGCCAGCGAAGCTTCGATCGAGCGGCTTTTCAGCGACACCACCACAGCATCGACCTCGGGCAAAGCGAGATCATCGGCAGGCACCCCGATGGTCTGCACCGTGCGCAGCCCCGCGCGCGTGAGCGTGTTGGCGAGGTCGGAAGCACCGGTATAGTCATCGGCGATGCAGCCGAGTTTCAGCGTCACGGCTTCACTCCGGCATATTGCTTGAACCAGCCAAGGCCGTCGGTGGTCTTGCCGCGCGGATTGTATTCGCAGCCGACAAAGCCCTTGTAACCGAGCCGGTCGAGCTCGGCGAACAGGAACGGGTAGTTCAGCTCCTCGCCGTCTGGCTCGTTGCGCGAGGGAATGCTGGCGATCTGGATGTGGCCGATCACGGGCATCATCTCGCGCAGATGCATGGTGACGTCGCCATGGATGATCTGGCAATGGTAGATGTCGAACTGCAGCTTCAGGTTCGGGATTTTCAGCTCGTTGATCAGATCGTAGGCGAAGTTGAAATTGTTGAGGAAGTAGCCGGGCACGTTGCGCGGGTTGATCGGCTCGATCACGACGTCGAGGCCATGCGGCGCGAAGAACTCCGCGGCCCAGGCGACCGATTTGTAGAACGCCTCGACGGCCTTGTGGTCGCTGCGCTCGGCAAGGCCCGCCATCAGATGCAGCCGCTTGACGCCGGTGGCCTCCGCGTATGGCAGCGCGGTGACGAGGCTCTGCTGCAGATCGGCAAAGCGCGCCGGCAGCGCCGCAAAGCCCGTTTCGCCGGCGGCCCAGTCGCCGGGCGGCAGGTTGAACAGGGCCTGGGTCAGGTCGTTTTTGTGCAGGCGGTCGCCGACTTCCTTTGCCGGAAATTCGTAGGGAAACAGGAATTCCACCGCGGTGAAGCCGGCCTTGGCCGCGGCGTCAAAGCGGTCGAGGAACGGCACCTCGGTGAACATCATCGAGAGATTGGCGGCGAAACGGGGCATCACGGTCCTCTTTACTTTACTTGGGCTCGCCCGGGAGCTGCGTGCCGCTGATCTTCGCGTACAGCCGCGCCACCGACGCATCGTCGTCGCGGCCCATCCCGGAGCCCGCAGCCGCCAGGAACATCTGCAGCGCCGCAGCCGCGACAGGGGTCGGAAAACGCGCCGAGCGCGCCATGTCCTGGACGATGCCGAGGTCTTTCACGAAAATCTCGACCGCGCTGCGCGGCTTGTAGTCGCCCTCGAGCACCTGCTTCATGCGGTTCTCGAACATCCAGGAATTGCCGGCAGACGCAGTGATCACGTCATAGACTTTCCTGAGATCGAGGCCTTGCCGCGCGGCAAAGGCCATGGCCTCGGAAGCCGCAACGATGTGGACGCCTGCGAGCAGCTGGTTGACCATCTTGAACGCGGCGCCGACGCCTGGCGCATCGCCGAGCTCGTAGAGCTTTGCCGCCATCGCATCGAGCGCCGGCCGCGCCTTGGCGAAGGCAGCGGCGCTGCCGGAGGCGAGGATCGTCAGCTCGCCTTGCGCCGCGCGCTGCGCGCCGCCGGAAATCGGCGCATCTAGATAATGACGGCCTGTCGCTTCCAGTTCTTTGGCTAGCCTTCGAGCGACGTCCGGGTCCATTGTTGCCGAGGAGACGAAGACCGCGTCCCTGGCAAGCGTCTCGGCGACGCCGTCCTTGCCGAACAGGATGGTCTCGGTCTGCGCCGCATTGAGGACGACGCTGATGACAATGCCGGCACCCTTGGCGGCTTCGGCCGGCGTCTTGGCGCCCTTGCCGCCGTCTTTCACGAAACGCGCCACGCTATCGGCCAACACATCGCAGCCGGTGACGTCGAAGCCGGCGCGCTTGAGCGAGGTCGCCATGCCAAAGCCCATTGAACCCAGCCCGATCACGGCGACGGGCGGTTTTGCTGTTTCGGCCATGCTGGCGTTCCCTTTTGTGTTTCTGGCGGCTTTGGCCCTTGCCTATCACGGCTTGGCCGCGCTGCCAAAGCGTGAGACAAGGCGAAAAACGGGGGGTTGATATGAGCGAAACAAGGCTCCGCGAGGACATCTGTCGCTTCGGCCGCTCGCTGTTCGAGCGCGGGCTGACTCCGGGCTCGTCGGGCAATATCAGCGTCCGGCTCGAGGATGGCGGCTATTTGGCGACGCCGACCAACGCCTCGCTCGGTTTCCTTGATCCTGCCGGGCTGTCGCGCTTGTCCTCCGACGGCAAGCTCGTCTCGGGCGACGCGCCCACCAAGGAAGTGCCACTGCATTCGGCGCTCTACCAGACGAGGGTAGCAGCGCGTGCTGTGGTGCATCTGCATTCCACCCATTCGGTCGCACTCTCGATGCTGCCCGAGATCGATCCGCGCGCCGCCCTGCCGCCGATGACGGCCTATTATTTGATGAAATGCGGCGCGACCGCGCTTGTGCCCTATTACCGGCCGGGCGATCCGGCCGTGGCGGATGCGATCAAGGGACTGGCGGGCCAATATTCCTCGGTGCTGCTCGCCAACCACGGGCCGGTGGTGTCGGGCGACACGCTGGAAGCCGCAGTGTTTGCCACGGAAGAGCTGGAGGAGACCGCAAAACTCTATCTGCTCCTGCGCGGGCTCAACCCGCGCTATCTCTCGCCGGAGCAGATTGCGGATCTGGTGAAGACGTTTGGCTTGACGCTGCCGGAACACGGGCACGACTGACCGCCCCAGTCGTCATTGCGAGCGGAGCGAAGCAATCCATCTCTCCGCTTGCTGAAGTATGGATTGCTTCGTCGCTATGCTCCTCGCAATGACGGAGTGCTAAAGCACCGCCAGCTGCTTGTTCTGCAGGTCCGTGATCAGCATCATTCCCGGCGCATGCGTGATCGCGAACGGGATTTTTGCCGCTGATATGACCGATTGCGGCGTCACGCCACAGGCCCAGAACACCGGGATTTCGTCGGCCTCAACCGGCACGGGATCGCCATAGTCTGGCTTGGCGATATCCGCGATCCCGATCGACTGCGGCAGGCCGAGGTGCACCGGCGCGCCGTGCACGCTCGGAAAGCGCGAGGTGATCTGCACCGCGCGGATCGCATCCGCCGGCTTGAACGGCCGCATCGACACCACCATCGGCCCCGCGAACGAACCCGCCGGCTGGCACTGGATGTTGGTGCGGTACATCGGTACGCGCACCTTGTGCTCGATGTGGCGGATCGGCAGGCCGTCCGCCATCAGGGCTTCCTCGAACGAAAACGAGCAGCCAAGCACGAAGGCGACGAGATCGTCGCGCCAATGCGCCGATATGTCGGTCGGCTCGTCGGCCACCTCGCCGTCGCGCCAGACGCGGTAGCGCGGCAAATCGGTGCGGACGTCGAGGTCGATCCCGAGCGCCGGGATCTTGGGATTGCCGACATCGGACATGCCGATGATCGGGCACGGTTTTGGGTTGAGCTGGCAGAAACGGTGAAACGCGGAGGCGGATTTTTCCGGCAGGATGGCGAGATTGCCCTGCACATAGCCGTTGGCAATACCGGCGGTCGTGTCCGCCATGCCGTTGCGGCAATCGAGCCGCGCCTGATGGCTCGGCAGGATCGGCGTCTCGGAGAGACCGCCCTGCTCTTTTCGCGTCAAACCGATATTCATCAAATGCGCTCCGTGCCTCGACAGGCAATATCTAATAATTCTACCATGCGCTCCCGCCAGCAGCCTACGCAATTCCGGAAGCCTGAATGACCAAAATCGCATCCAACCTGCAGATCGATTCCGCCCGCCTCTGGGGCACCATCCACGAAACCGCGAAATTCGGCGCCACGCCGAAGGGCGGTGTCCGCCGGCTGACGCTCGGGCCTGAGGACAAACAGGTGCGCGACTGGTTCCGCAAGGCTTGCGAGGCGGCGGGGCTCGAAGTGCATGTCGACGCGCTCGGCTCGATGTTCGGAGTGCGCAAGGGACGCGACATGTCGAAGCCGCCGGTGGGCTTGGGCTCGCATCTCGATACGCAGCCGACCGGCGGCAAATATGACGGCGTGCTCGGCACGCTGGCGGCGCTCGAAGTGGTGCGCACGCTGAACGACGCCGGAATCGAGACCGAAGTCCCGCTCTGCATCTGCAACTGGACCAACGAGGAAGGCTCGCGCTTTGCGCCGGCGACCATGGCTTCCGCGGCCTATGCCGGCGAATACACCACCGACAACATCCTGGCGCGCAAGGACGCGACCGGCGTCACCGTCGGCGAGGCGCTCGACGGCATCGGCTATCGCGGCAGCGAACAGGTCGGGCAACGCAAGTTCAGCGCCTTTGTCGAGCTGCATATCGAGCAGGGTCCGCTGCTCGAAGCCGAGAACAAGACCATCGGCGTGGTCGATCGCGGCCAGGGCATCATCTGGTATGACGGCAAGATTGTCGGCTTCGAGAGCCATGCCGGCACCACGCCGATGCCACTGCGGCGCGACGCGCTGGCGACGCTGTCGGAGATCGTGCTCGCGGTCGAGCGCATTGCGAAAAAGCACGGCCCGAACGCGGTCGGCACCGTCGGCGAGGCCGTGATCGCGGCGCCCTCGCGCAACGTCATTCCCGGCGAGATCGCCTTCACGGTCGATGTGCGCAGCCCCGAATCGAAGACGCTCGATGCCATCGACAAGGAATTGCGCGAGGCCATCGCGGAGATCGCGCCGCGCCGCAAGGCCACGATCGAGCTCGCGGCGATCTGGCGCAAGGAGCCGACCGTGTTCAATCCAAGGCTGGTCGACGCGGTCGAGAGCTCCGCACAAATGCTGGGCTACAGCCACCGCCGCATCACCTCCGGCGCCGGCCATGACGCCTGCAATCTCGCCACCGTCGTGCCGGCGGCCATGGTGTTCGTGCCGTGCAAGGACGGCGTCAGCCACAACGAGCTGGAAGATGCCACGCAACTCGACTGCGCCGCCGGCGCCAATGTGCTGATGCATACCGTGCTGGCGCTCGCCGGCGTCGCGTCCTGAACAAGAAGATCAAGGGAGGTTTTTGTGCGCGGAGTTTTTGTCGACGCCAATGAATCGCTGGCGGTGATCTGCGAGCGGCTGGAGAAGCCCGGCGATCCCAAGGTGCGGATCAACCGCAATGCCGACATCACGCCGGATCAATATCCCAAGATCCTCGACGGCGCCGAGATCGCCATCGTCGATCATACCGCGCTGCCGACCGATATTGCAAAGCAATGCAGGGGCCTGAAGCACGTGGTGTTCCTCGGCACCGGCGCGCGCAGCTACATGAACCCGGAAGAGCTTGGTGAGCTCGGCATCGAGGTACACCTGATCAAGGGCTACGGCGACACCGCGGTCGCGGAATCCGCGATCGCGCTGATGTGGGCCTCGGCGCGCGTGCTGGCGCAGATGGACCGCGAGATGCGTGTCGGCAACTGGCTGCGCGAGGATGCGATGCAGCTCACCGGCAAGACGCTCGGCCTGATCGGCTTCGGCGGCATCGCCGCCGAAGTGGCCCGCATTGCGCTCGGCAGCGGCATGAAGGTGATCGCCTGGAACCGATCGCCGAAGAAACACGCGAACGTCGATTTCGTCGATCTCGACGCGCTTCTGGCGCAAAGCCAGGTCGTCTCGATCCATCTGCTGCTCAACGATGAGACCCGCGGCTTCCTCTCGCGCCAACGTATCGCTTCGATGAAACCGGGCGTGATCCTGATCAACACCGCGCGCGGTGCGATCATCGATGAAGCCGCGATGATCGAGGCGCTGAAGTCCGGCCATATCCGGCACGCCGGACTCGACGTCTTCAACGTCGAGCCGATGCCGAAGGATCATCCGCTGACCAAGATATCCAATGTCACACTGTCGGCGCACTCGGCCTTCCGCACGCCCGAGGCAAGCGAGAATCTGATCCATGCCGCGTGGGAGCATTGTCGCAGGATTGTGAGGGGCTGACGCGGCCCTCTCCCTCGTCATGCCCGGGCTTGACCCGGGCATCCATCGCTCTTCGATAGAATCGTTGATTTGGGATGGATGGCCGGGTCAAGCCCGGCCATGACGAAAACGGCCTAATCCACCATCTCCGCGACCGCCTTGCCGCAGGCCGTGGTATCCGCATTGCCGCCCAGGTCGCGGGTGCGGAGCGTGCGTTCGGCGAGCGTGCGCTCGATCGCGCCGACGATCGCGTCCGCCGCCTGCCTCTCGCCGAGATGCTCGAACATCATCGCGCCCGACCAGATCATGCCGATCGGGTTGGCGATGCCCTGCCCTGCGATATCGGGCGCCGAGCCGTGCACCGGCTCGAACACGCTCGGGAAGTTGCCTTCCGGATTGATGTTGCCCGACGGCGCAATGCCGATGGTGCCGGTGCAGGCCGGGCCGAGATCGGACAAAATATCCCCGAACAGGTTCGAGCCGACCACGACGTCGAACCAGTCCGGATGCAGCACGAAGTTCGCGGTGAGAATATCGATGTGGTATTTGTCCCACTTCACCTTTGGGAATTTCTTCGCCATCGCCTCCACGCGCTCGTCCCAATAGGGCATGGTGATGGAGATGCCGTTCGACTTCGTCGCCGAGGTCAAATGCTTCTTCGGCCGTGAAGCGGCCAGGTCGAACGCAAATTTGAGGATGCGGTCGACGCCGATCCGGGTCATCACCGTCTGCTGCGTCACGAATTCGCGGTCGGTGTCCGGGAACATGCGGCCGCCTACGGAGGAATATTCGCCCTCGGTGTTCTCGCGCACCACCCAGAAATCGATGTCACCGGGTTTGCGGCCAGCAAGCGGCGACGGCACGCCGGGCATCAGCCGCACCGGGCGCAGGTTCACATACTGGTCGAACTCGCGCCGGAATTTTATGAGCGAGCCCCACAGGGAGATGTGATCCGGGATCTTCGCGGGCCAGCCGACCGCGCCGAAATAGATCGCATCGTGCTTGCCGATCTTCGCCTTCCAGTCGTCCGGCATCATCTGGCCGTGCTTCTCATAATAGTCGTAGGAGGCGAAATCGAAATGGTCGAAGTGCACGGCGACGCCATGCTTCTTCGCCGCCGCCTCGATGACGCGCAGGCCCTCCGGCATCACTTCCTTGCCGATCCCGTCGCCGGGAATGACCGCGATCCGGTATGTTTTCTTGGCGCTGCTCATCGAGAACTTCCTTGTGATCTGACCTGCGCTTTACACGCTTGTGGAATGGCCCTGCAATGGACCAAACTGCACTCGAGATCAACGCTGCAGTGCAATGTTGACCGCCGCGAACCCTCCCGCCTAACAATTCCCGCCCCGTCTCTTTCCAGCAAGCGAGTATCCCCATGGACCTGCATCTGCGCGGCAAGCGCGTTCTCATCACCGGCGCCTCGAAGGGTATCGGCGCGGCCGCGGCCGAAGCCTTTGCCGAGGAAGGCTGCCATCTGCGGCTTGCCGCCCGCAGCGGCGACCAGTTGAAGGCGCTGGCAGAGCGGCTGCGCTCGCAACACCAGATCGACGCGTCTGCCCACCCGGTAGATCTCCGCAAGCCGGAGGACATCCAGCGGCTGGTGAAGGACGCCTCCGACATCGACATCCTCGTCAACAATGCCGGCGACATCCCCGGCGGCTCGATCGACAAAATCGACGAGGCGACCTGGCGCCATGCCTGGGAACTGAAGGTGTTCGGCTATATCAATCTGACGCGGGCGATCTACGCGCAGATGAAGGCGCGCGGCGGCGGCGTAATCATCAACGACATTGGCGCAGCCGGCGAAAAATTCGACGCCAACTATGTCTGCGGCAGCGCCGGCAATGCCGCGCTGATGGCGTTGACCCGCGCCCTCGGCGGCAAAAGTCTCGCCGACAATATCCGCGTGGTCGGCATCAATCCGGGCCCGGTCGGCACCGACCGCCACGTCACGCTGCTCAAGACCCGCGCCAAGCATCAGTTTGGCGACGAGAACCGCTACAGGGAATTCCAGAAGGGCCTGCCGCTCAGCCGTCCTGCGCACGCGCGCGAGATCGGCGACCTCATGGCGTTCCTCGCCTCCGACCGCTCCGGCTACACCTCGGGCGTGATCTTCACCGTCGATGGCGGCATCGCCGCGGGCTGGGGTTAGCCCAGGCTCCCCCATCGCTTCACTCTCATGGTGAGGAGGCGCGCTTGCGCCGTCTCCGGACGATGCTTCGCATCGCCGGGAGAACCATGAGGCCCCGACAGTGGCCTCATCCTTCGAGACGCGGCGAAGACGCCGCTCCTCAGGATGAGGGGCTGGCTCATGTCCGCTCGAACAACTGCCGGATCAGCGTGGTGATGCGGCCGCTCGGTGCGGCCATCTCCTTCATGATGGTGAAATGGTCGGCACCTGGGATCTCTTCATACGTGACCGGCAATCCGTAACGCGCGCGATGGCCGGCGAAGTCGGCGGTTTGCTTGCGGAGCAGCGGCAATTCAGCCGAGCCGACCACCAGCGATAGCGGCTTGGCGGGCCCGCCCGCCTGCATCATCGGCGAATTCTTGCGCGAGGCGGCCTCATCCAGCCCCAGCTTGACGTTGAGATAGGAGTGACGGATCGGCTCGAGATCGTAGATGCCTGATATCGCCATGCCCGCCCTCACCTTCGGGTGCGACAGCGCCATGGCGGTGAGATGTCCGCCGGCCGACCAGCCGGAGACGACGATGCCCCTGCTGTCGCCGCCGAGCGCAGGCAATTGAGTGCCAAGGAAATCGACGCCGGCATGGATCTCCATGACGATCCGGTCGAGCGCCGCGTCGGGGGCCAGCGTATAGCCGATCAGCGCGACATTGATGCCATGGGCCATCACGCCCTCGGCGAACAGCGCGAATGTCTCCTTGGCGCGGTTCTGCCAGTAGCCGCCGTGGATGAACAGCAGCGTCGGCGCGCCGTCACGCGCTTTCAGAAAGTCGATGCGGTTGCGCTCGCGCGGACCATAGCGGAGATCGAGGTGATTGGGGTGGCGCTGGCGCAGCTCGGCCGAGCGCGCGTCCCAGCCGGCGATAATCTCGCCGCTGCCGGCAACCGCCTCGCCATTGTTGAGGCCGCGGTCAAGCTCCTCCCGGCTGAGCTTGCGCCAGTCGGGTGCGTCGGACGGTGTCGTCATTTCAAATTCCCTTCGCGTGCGTTGCCAGCTTGCCGCAAAATGTTCTAAGGCATCAAGATGCGGAATGATCGGGAGTAACTGGTGTGGCTGAACAGGGGCTGGTGCGGGAGACGGCGGTCAAGGTCGTCGACAAACTCAAAAATGGCGACATCACGCCGCTCGACCTGCTCGACGTGTTGGAAAAGCGTATCGCCGAGGTCGATGGCAAGGTCAATGCGCTGCCGATCCTCTGCTTCGATCGCGCCCGCACCCATGCCAGGGCGCTGATGCAGAGGAAGCCTTCCGAGCGCGGCATGCTTGCAGGGCTCCCGATCCCGATCAAGGACCTCAACGATGTCGAGGGGGTGCGGACCACGCAGGGCTCGCCGATCTTCAAGGACGCCGTCGCGCCGCGCTCGGACATCTTTGTCGAGCGCCTCGAGGACAATGGCGCGGTGGTCTACGCCAAGTCGAACACGCCGGAATTCGGCGCCGGCGCCAACACCTTCAACGAGGTGTTCGGCGCTACCCTCAATCCCTGGGATGTTTCGAAGAGCGCCGCAGGCTCATCCGGTGGTGCCGCGGTCGCGCTCGCAACCGGCATGGCCTGGCTCGCGCACGGCACCGACATGGGCGGCTCGTTGCGCAATCCCGCCAGCTTCTGCGGCGTCGTCGGCATGCGCCCGAGCATCGGCCGGGTCGCCTATACGCCCGAATTCAAGATCGACCGCAATCTCACCGTGCACGGGCCGATGGCGCGCAATGTCGAGGACCTTGCGCTCTTGATGGATGCCATGAGCGGCGAGCATCCGGCCGATCCGAAGTCGCTGCCGGTATTGCCCACTTCATTCCTGTCGGCGGTGCGCGCGGGCAAGAAGCCGAAGCGGATCGCCTATTCACCCGATTTCGGCATCACGCCGGTCGATCCGGAAGTCGCTGATGTCACGCGCAAGGCCGCGCAGCGCTTTGCGGAAGCGGGCGCCATCATCGAGGAAGCGCATCCGGATCTCAGCGAAGCCCATGAATGTTTCCACGTGCTGCGCGCCTTCGACTTCGCCATCACCAAGGCGCAGCTCTTGCGCACCAGGCGCGACCAGCTCAAGCCCGAAGTGATCTGGAATATCGAGCAAGGTTTGAGCCTCACGGTCGAGCAGCTCGCGCGCGCCGAGGCGCAGCGGGTCGCGATGGCCGCGCGCACGCTGAAATTCTTCGAGACCTACGATCTCTTGCTGTCGCCCGCAACCATCGTACCGCCGTTCCCGATTAAGAACCGCTATGTCGCCGAATGCGCCGGCAAGAAGTTCGACAATTATGTCGAATGGCTGGGCATCGTCTACGCGATCACGCTGGCCTGCTGCCCGGCGCTGTCCCTGCCTTGCGGCTTCACGGCATCGGGCCTGCCGATCGGGTTGCAGATGGTGGCGAAGCCGCGCGCCGAAGCCGATCTGCTCGCGGGCGCGAAGGTGCTGGAGGATATTCTGGGCGTGCGCGATACCACGCCGATCGACCCGAGGGCGGCGAAATCCTAACTCCTCATGGTGAGGAGCGCGGAACGCGCATCTCGAACCATGAGGCCCGTGGCCCATCCTTCGAGACGCATCGCTTCGCGATGCTCCTCAGGATGAGGTCGTCCGCGCGGCGCCAACCTGGCCAGCCTTCTCGATCGCCAGCGACAGCGCCATCTTGGTCTGCTGCACGATGTCCTCGATCAGTTCCTCGCGCGTCACCCGCGCGACCTCTCCCGTCAGCAGGCCCTGTTCCGCCAGGCTGATGATCCCGTGCAGCGCCGCCCAGATCTGCAGCGCGTGGCGCTCGCGCAGCAGGCCGACCGCCGGCGCTTCCAGCGATTCGATCAACAGCCGCAACGTTTCCCGCGAGGCCAGATGGAGCTCGCTGTCCTTCTCGGAGCAGGCCATGGTGCGCGAGGCGAACATCAGCCGGTAGATACCGTTCCGAGTGAGACCGAACTCGAGCGCAGCCTGCGCGAAGCGCGAAAGTTTCGAGCGCTTCGAGGGCTTTTCGATCGCCGCGCGCAGGATGGCAGTGAATTGCCGGAAGGCTTCGGCGGTCACCGCCTGCAGCAGCGCCTCGCGATCGGCAAAATGCCGGTACGGCGCGGGCTGCGACACGCCGAGCTCCTTTGCCAGCGCCTTGAGGCTGATCGCCTCGGGGCCGCCCTGCTCAGCTTCGCGCAACGCCGCCTGCACCAGCGCGTCGCGGAGATCGCCATGGTGATAGGTATTATGCGGCTTGCGGGCGAGCTGGCGTGACATCTGACGATTTTTTTCACTTGACGAATAAGGCAGACGCGAATGTAATACACTATAACTTGCGAGCGCGGACGACAAGAAGCCGCGCATTGCCAAAAACCGGGGGACGCGCACGACACGCGAAAGCTCGCGCGCCAGAGGAGGAAACGCTTGCCATGGCAAAGCTGAAGATTCACGTCGACCAGGACAAGTGCCAGGGCCATGCCCGCTGCAAGTCGCTGGCGCCCGAACTGTTCGAGCTCGACGAATACGGCAACGCCCACGAGATCGGCGACGGCACGGTGCCTGCGGGTCTCGAGGACAAGGCGTGGCTCGCGCAAACCAACTGCCCGGAAATCGCGATCGAGGTGACGGAGGAATGATCCCTCCGTCCTGCGTTTGAAGATCATCAAGCGAACAGAACACAAGGAACCACCCCGATGTCCGATGTGAGCTACCTGCCCAAACATCCGCCGGTCACCGACTGGGTCAACGATTTCGACCACACCGATCCGCGCTGGACCGAAAATCCGTATCCGATCTGGGACGAGCTGCGATCCGCCTCGCCTGTGGTCCACACCGACCGCTTCCTCGGCTGCTACATGCCGACCACCTATGAAGCGGTGCGGGCGATCGCCAACGACACCGAGCATTTCTCCTCCCGCCGCGTGATCGTGCGTGACGTGCGCCCCGAGCAGACCGCCAACGCGCCGCCGATCACCTCCGACCCGCCGGCACACAAGCCCGCGAAGCAGCTGCTGCTGCCGCCCTTCACGCCGGACGCGATGAAGAAGCTGGAGCCGCGGGTGCGCGCGATCTGCAACGAGCTGATCGACGGGTTCATCGCCGACGGACACTGCGACGCGGCGGCACGCTACACCAAGCACATCCCCGTCCGCGCCATCGCGCATATGCTGGGAATTCCCGAGCACGACGGCGACCGGTTCATCCAGTGGATTCACGAGATCCTCGAGCTCGGTATCAAGGACCAGGCCATCATGGCGAAGGCGGCCGAGGAGATGGATGTCTACTTCGCCGGTCATGTCGAGCACCGCAAGACGCATCCGAGCGACGACCTGATCTCGACCATGATGAATGCGAAGGGCAAGGACGGCAAGCCGCTGGATGATGCCCATGTGCTGGGCTCGCTGCGGCTGCTCCTGATCGCCGGCATCGACACCACCTGGAGTGCAATCGGCGCGGCGCTGTGGCATCTCGCGAAGACCCCGGCCGACCGCGAGCGGCTGGTACGCGAGCCCTCGCTGATGCCCTTGGCCGTCGAAGAGCTGCTGCGTGCCTATTCGCCGGTGACCATGGCGCGCGAGGTGATGAAGGAGACCACGATCTCCGGCTGCCCGGTCAAGCCGGGCAACATGGTGCTGCTCTCTTTCCCCGCCGCCAACCGCGACCCTGCCATGTTCCCCGATGCCGACAAGGTTGTGCTCGACCGCAAGGAGAACCGCCATGCCGCCTTCGGCCTCGGCATCCACCGCTGCGTCGGCTCCAACCTCGCGCGGATGGAAATGACGGTGGCGCTGGAGGAATGGCTGAAGCGCATTCCCGAGTTCCGGCTCGATCCGGCCGGCACGGTCACCTGGTCGGAAGGGACCGTGCGTGGACCGCGGCAACTGCCAGTGCTATTCGGAAAGACGGCCTGATACCGAACGCATAGAAAATGCAGGCCGCCTTACCAAGGAGGCCTGCCATGACCGATTCGGCGCTCAAACCGGCAAGCGATCACCTCGACATCGCCGATGTCGAACGGCGGCTGAAGGCGATCTTCATCGGCTCGATCGGCAATCTCGTCGAATGGTACGATTTCTACGCCTATACGGCGTTCGCGCTCTATTTCGCGCCGGCCTTCTTTCCGGACAAGGATCCCGTAGTACAGCAGTTCAACGCTGCCGTGCTGTTTGCCGCGACCTTCCTGATGCGTCCGCTCGGCGGCTGGCTGTTCGGCTACCTCGCCGATCATTTCGGGCGGCGGCTGTCGCTGACCCTGTCGGTGATCTGCATGTGCTTCGGCTCGCTGATCATCGCGGTCACGCCGACCTATGACTCGATCGGCTTTGCCGCGCCCGCGATTCTCGCGCTCGCCCGAGTCATCGAGGGCCTGAGCCTCGGCGGCGAATATGGCGCCAGCGCCACCTATCTCAGCGAGGTCGCGGACGCCAACCATCGCGGCTTCTATTCCAGCTTCCAGTATGTCACCCTGATCGGCGGCCAGCTCACCGCGATCATCGTGCTCCTGCTGCTGCAGAAGGTGTTCCTGACGCCGGAGGAGTTGAAAGCCTGGGGCTGGCGCATTCCGTTCGTGATCGGCGCGGGCCTTGCGATCTTCGCCGCGGTGATGCGGCGCGGCCTGCATGAGACCGAGGCCTTCATCGAAGCCAAGAAGGCGGTGAAGCCAACCGGTTCGCTCGCAACGCTGCTGCGATATCCCCGAGAATTGCTGCTGGTGGTCGGGCTCACGGCGGGCGGCACCGCGGCGTTCTATACCTTTACCACCTACATGCAGACGTTTGTGAGACAGTCGGCCGGGCTGACCGCGGAGCAGACCACGACCGTGATTTTCGGCACGCTGGTGTTCGCGACCATCCTGCAGCCCGTCTATGGCGCGATCTCCGACCGCATCGGCCGCAAACCCCTGCTCATCTTCTTCGGCGTGGCTGGAACGCTCGCGACCGTGCCGATCCTGATGACGCTGAAGGAGACCAAGTCACCCCTGATCGCCTTCCTGCTGATCTGCGCCGCCTGGACCTTCGTCGCGGGCTACACCTCGATCAACGCCATCGTGAAGGCGGAATTGTTTCCGACCAATGTCCGCGCTCTCGGCGTGGGACTGCCCTATGCCATCACGGTGTCCCTATTCGGCGGTACGGCACCGGCGGTCGCGCTCTATTTCAAGACGCAGGGGCATGAGGAATGGTTCTATTATTATCTCAGCGGCATGATCTTTCTGTCACTCCTGATCTATTCCACCATGCGCGACACCAAGCATGAATTGGCGATGCACCGGCACGAATAAGAAGCAAGCGACATGGCTGACGACACTGAGCCGCCTCCGGACTCGAAACTGACGCGCAGCAAGCAGCGCTGGGCGCAGGAAGGCCGCTTCCTCACCGGCAGGACGGCGCGGCCCGAGCAGCAGCGGTTGCCGCCGGGCCAGCATCTGACCCGCGACTGGCCGACGCTCGACCTCGGGCTGACGCCCGAAATCTCGCACGAGCGCTGGCATCTCGACGTCTACGGCGCGATCGAAAATCCGCTGTTCTGGAGTTTTGCGGAATTTTCCGCACGCGCCCGGACACCGGTCACGTCCGATATCCATTGCGTCACCACCTGGTCACGCTACGACAATCAGTGGATCGGCCTGCCGACCCGCGAACTCCTCGAGGCCTGCCGGCCGCGCGAGAACGCTCACTTTGTCGTGCTGCATTCCTATGACGGCTACACCACCAACCTTTCGCTGGAGGATTTCGCCGCCGAAGACGCCCTGCTCGCCCACAGCTGGTCAGGCCAGCCACTGACGGCAGACCATGGCGGACCGGTGCGGCTGGTGGTGCCGCATCTATATTTCTGGAAGAGCGCGAAATGGCTGCAGGCCATCGAGTTCCTGGAAAAGGATGCGCCAGGCTATTGGGAAGTGCGCGGCTATCACAACCGCGGTGATTCCTGGCTCGAGCAACGCTATTCCGGCGACTGAAGTTTCAATTGATCGGAGGGGACTGACCGTGCCGACCGAACGTTTCCAATTCGAAGGCGAAGGCGGCCATCAGTTGGCCGCCGCCCTTGACCTGCCCGATGGCGAGCCCACGGCCTATGCGCTGTTCGCGCATTGCTTCACCTGCGGCAAGGATGTGCTGGCGGCGAAGCGCATTGCGGTCGCACTCACGGCCAAGGGCATCGCCACGCTACGCTTCGACTTCACCGGGCTCGGCTCCAGCGAAGGCGATTTCGCCAATTCGACCTTCTCCTCCAATGTCGCCGATCTCGTCCGCGCCGCCAATCATTTGCGCGAGACGAAAAAAGCGCCGACGATCCTGATCGGCCACAGCCTCGGCGGGGCGGCGATCCTCGCTGCCGCCAGCCAGCTGCCGGAAGCCAAGGCCGTGGTGACGATCGCCGCACCCTCTGATCCCGCGCATGTCACCGGCCTGTTCAAGGATCATGTCGACAAGATTCGCGAGCACGGCGAGGCGCACGTCTCGCTCGCCGGCCGGCCCTTCACCATCAAGCGCGAGTTCCTCGACGACGTTGCCGAAAACCCGCTGATGGAGAAGATCGGCCATCTGCGCAAGGCGCTCTTGGTGATGCACTCCCCGACCGACGACACCGTCGGCATCGACAATGCGACGCGCATCTTCGTCACCGCGAAACATCCGAAGAGTTTTGTGTCGCTTTCCGGCGCCGATCATCTGCTGAGCGACCGGCGCGATTCCGCCTATGTCGCCGAAATGATCGCGGTTTGGGCGACGCGCTATGTCGATCTCGCGGCGACCGAGCGCGTTGTCGAGGCAGCAGACAAGCCGCGCCAGGTCACGGTGCGGGAAACCCGCGCCAGCAAATTCCAGAACACGGTCTCGATCGGCCCGCATCATCTGTTGGCCGACGAGCCGCAATCGGCCGGCGGCGACGATACCGGCCCGAGCCCCTACGATTTCGTATTGGCGGGCCTGGGCGCCTGCAAGTCCATGACCATGCGGCTTTATGCGGACCGGAAGTCCTTTCCGCTCGAGCGCGCCACCGTGACGCTCAACCACAACAAGATCTATGCGAAGGATTGCGAGGAGTGCGAGACCAAAGAGGGCATGCTCGACCAGATCGAGGTTGCGATCGGCCTCGAGGGGCCGCTCGACGCCGATCAGCGCAAGCGCATCCTCGAAATCGCCGACAAATGCCCGGTGCACCGCACCCTCACCTCGGAAATTCGCATCGTGACCCGGGCGGCTGATTGACGTATTATCGCTGTCGGAGGAAGCACGCATGCCGGCCGTGGCTCGCATCGATCCCAAGACCGTCTTCACGCCGGAGGAATGGCGCCGCCTGACCTCGCGCAGCTCCTGGCGCGGGATGTGGCTGGTCGCCCACGCCTGGGGCACCATCATCGCCAGCGTCGCGCTGGTGACGATCTGGCCGAATCCGCTGACCTGGCTGATCGCGGTGATGATCGTCGGCACGCGCCAGCTCGGCCTTGCGATCCTCATGCACGAGGCCGCCCACGGCGGACTGCACACCAACAAGGCGATCAACGAATTCGTCGGGCAATGGCTGTGCGCGGTGCCGGTCGGCGCCGATCTCGCGAGCTACCGCTCCTATCATCTGCAGCACCACAAATTCACGCAGCAGCCGGAGGACCCCGACCTTTCGCTGTCGGCGCCGTTCCCGATCTCGAAGGAAAGCTATCGGCGCAAGGCGATCCGCGACCTCACCGGACAGACCTTTGTGAAGCAGCGGCTGCCGCTGTTGCTGTCGTTGTTCAAACCGGCCGCCAAGGATGAGCCGGTCGAGCACGAGAGCTTTGTCGCGACCGGTCGCGAGAAGATGGTGCGCTTCCTTGGCGTCAACGCGCTGCTGTTCGTGCTGTTCTGGCTTTGCGGCGCGGGCATCTGGTATTTCGGCGTCTGGCTGGTCGCGATGGCGACGTGGCTCTCGCTGGTCACGCGCATCCGCAACATCGCCGAGCACGCCTGCACGTCCACGGGCGAAGACCCGTTCAGCCATGCCCGCACCACGCTCGCCAACGGAATCGAGCGGGCGCTGATCGCGCCCTATTGGGTCAACTATCACGCCGAGCACCATCTCTTTATGTATCTGCCGTGCTACCGGCTCCCCGAGGCGCATCGGCTGCTGGTCGAGAAGGGCCTGATCAAGCGGATGGAGGTCCGGCCCGGCTATCTCGATGTGATGAAGCTCGCGACGTCGCGCGCATGATCCGTAAAAGTGGGAACCGGTTTTCCCTCGCGACAAACGCGAAGCGTTTGCGCGGAGATCATGCGCAATAAATAAGCCTAGAGCGCCGGCAGCGGCCGCACCCTGAGTGCGCCACGAAGGCCTAGTGCAGAGCCGACCAGAATCCCTGCGACGGCGATGAAGGACGCCAGCGCCAGCGTCGAGATTCCCGTCAGCCCCTGCCCGATCGAGCAGCCGAACGCCATCACGCCGCCGATGCCCATCAACGCGCCGCCACCGGCCGAGCGCAGCATGTGCTGCGGCGAGCGGTAGCCTTCCAGCTCGAAGCGCCCCGTGAGTAGCGCCGTCACCAGGCTGCCGGCGAACACGCCGCCGACGGTGGCGATCCCGAAATTGAGCGTCGATCCCGTCGACAGCATGACATATTGCAGGCCGTCCGCGATCGGCGCGATGAAGGTCAGCGAAGTCACCGGCACCGGGTTGAAATCATCGGCGCCGAGATGGCCGGTCGCGTACCAGCCGGCCGCGACCAGAAGCCCAACCGCGATGCCGGCCGCCATCTGGCCGATCGAGCGGCGGAATGGCGGATGCGAGAAGGCAAAGATGATCAGCGCGGCGCTGACCAGCGAAGTGGCAAACATTCGCCCATAGACCTCGTTGAGGCCGAAGCTCGACAGCAGCCCCGGCAGCGAATTGATCTTGGCGGTGAACTGCGTCACCCGCACCGCGGCGATGCGCGCCGGCGCGATCAGGCCCTTGAGAGTCATCTCGGCAAAAATGCCGAGCACGATGACGACGACGAAAGAGCGCAGGTTGCCTCTTCCGAGCAGCACCAGAGCGCGCGAGCCGCAGCCGTTCGACAGCACCTGGCCATAGCCGAACAGCAGGCCGCCGAGGAGCATCACCGGCGCCGAAAACGACGGCTGCAGATAGATCGATTTGCCGAGATCGACCGAGCCGCGCGCGGCAAGCAGCTGGGCAGCCGCGATCGCCACCCCCATCGCCAGCGCATAAGTGCGCACCAGCCTTCCGTCGCCCTCCGCCCACCAGCCGCGCAGGCTGCTCATCATGCAGAAGCCGCTGAGCAGCCCGATCGAGCCATAGAGCAGGCCGATGACAAGGCCGGACAGGACGGCGATGGTGTTGGGGTCCATGGGTGCTCTCTAATTGCAGCCCCGTCATTGCGAGGAGCGGTAGCGACGAAGCAATCCAGTCTCCTCGGCAACACTCTGGATTGCTTCGCTGCGCTCGCAATGACGTGGAGGTTATGGTTTCAGGATAACCCGGTCGCGCGCCGAGCCCGCGACCGCGACAAAGGCGCGCCTGGCCTCTTCAAGAGGATAGATCGCGGCCGGATTGATCGGGAACGGTTTCAACTTCCCGCCGGCAAAGCCCGGTGCGAGCTCGCGCAGCACATCGCCGGTCGCGACCGACGACAGGCCGAGCGTATCGATGCCGACGTAGGTGTGCTGGCCGCGATAGAATTCGAGGATATTGAACTGAACGATGTGGTCGATCGCGGCAATCAGGATCTGGCGGCCGCGCAAGCCGAGCGATTTGTGCGCCGCCTGGAAATAGGGATCGCCGACGGTGTTGAAGACGATGTCGGCGCCCTTGCCACCGGTCAGCTCGCGCACGCTGGCTGCGACGTCGGTCGCGGAGGCGTCGATGACTTCCACCGGCGAGTTGGTGTGGCCTTCATAGGCCTCTTTCTTGCGCGTCACACCGATCGCGCGCGCGCCGTGCCAGGTCGCGATCTGCACCGCGGCCTGCCCGACCTTGCCGGTGACTCCCATCACCAGCGCAGTCTCGCCGGATTTGGGGATGCCGGCGCGGCGAAAACCTTCCATCGCCGTGACAAAGGGAACGCCGATGCCGGCGGCCTCCTCCCAGGAAATGCTCTTCGGCTTCTCGACGGTCGCCTCGGCTTCCACGGTGAGATGAGTTCGCATGGGTGCCGTCGCGCCGAATGCCGAGATCGCCGGAGGAACCGAACACCTCGCGCCCGATCGTGCCGGGCGGGCCGTCGATCACGATGCCTGCATAGTCGCGCCCCGGCGTGCGCGGGAATACCGCATAGGGCATCAGCCCGGTCGCGGCCTTGACGTCGGAAGGATTGACGGCGGCAGCCTTGACCTCGATCAGCACTTCATTTGCGGCGCGCGACAGCGTGTGGCGCTCGACCACGGGCGCAAGCGAGGCGGCGTTTTCCGCGTTCACATTCAGCCGAACGCAGCGGGCTTCGACCGCGACCGGTTTGGGGGGAGCCGTCATATCCGGGTCTTCCTGGTTTCCCTGCTTCGCAGGGGACAGGAGTTACCCTTTCGGCCGCTTGTCGTAAACACGCTTGGCCTTGCCGAGCGAACGTTCCAGCGTGTCCGGGGCGACGATCCGGACCACCGCCGTGATGCCGATGGTGTTCTTGATGAAGGCCACGACCCTCTCGGCATGTTCCTCGAGCCCGCTGCCGTCCCAATGTTCGGGCCGCGCCTCGGCGTGAACAGCCATTTCGTCCATCCGGCCCTCGCGGGTCAGCTCGATGATGAAGTGGCCGCCGCACCAATCGGTCGCGAGCAGCACCTCCTCGATCTGGGTCGGGAACACATTGACGCCGCGCAGGATGATCATGTCGTCGGAGCGGCCCGTGACCTTCTCCATCCGCCGCATGCCGGGCCGCGCCGTGCCCGGCAACAGCCGCGTCAGGTCGCGGGTGCGATAGCGGATGACCGGAAACCCTTCCTTGGTGAGCGAGGTGAAGACCAGCTCGCCCTTCTCGCCATCGGGAAGCACCTTGCCGGTCTCGGGGTCGATCACTTCGGGATAGAAATGATCTTCCCAGATGTGCAGGCCGTCCTTGGTCTCCACGCATTCCTGGGCTACGCCGGGGCCGATCACCTCGGAGAGGCCGTAGATGTCGGTCGCGTCCATGTCGAAGGCACCCTCGATCTCGGCGCGCATCGCGTTGGTCCAGGGCTCGGCGCCGAAAATGCCGAATTTCAGCGAGGACTTGCGCGGGTCGAGTCCGCGGCGCTTGAACTCGTCCAGGATCGCGAGCATGTAGCTCGGCGTCACCGTGATGATGTCGGGGCGGAAATCGTTGATAAGCTGCACCTGCCGCTCGGTCATGCCGCCGGAGATCGGCACCACGGTGCAACCGAGCTGCTCGGCGCCGTAATGCACGCCAAGGCCGCCGGTGAACAGGCCATAGCCATAGGCGTTGTGGATGATCATGCCGGCCCGGCCGCCGGCGGCGCGGATCGAGCGCGCCATCACCGACGACCACACGTCGATATCGGCCCTGGTGTAGCCGACCACGATCGGCTTGCCCGTCGTACCGGAGGACGCATGCACGCGCACCAGCTTTTCGCGCGGGACCGCGAACATGTTGAAGGGATAATTGTCGCGAAGGTCCGTCTTCACCGTGAACGGAAATTTGGCGAGATCGGACAATCCCTTGAAATCGGAGGGATGCACGCCCGCCGCATCGAACGCCTTCCTGTAATGCGCGACATTGTCATAGGCATGTTTCAGCGACCAGGCGAGGCGCTTGTTCTGCAGCGCCATGATCTCGTCGCGCGAGGCGCGTTCGGCGTCATCGAGTTCCGGCGTATAGCTGCTTGCCTTGGTCTTCAGACTTGTCGAAGCCATCCTGCGTTTCCTCGAATGTGTTATTTTTGTTTGCTGTCAATCTCGTTTGGCGGAAGCCATGTACCGCCGATGGTGCGGGAATGGCCGCGAAATTCGGCGATAACCTCGTCGCCTGCCTTGACCTGCACATCGTAGATGCCCGAGCGTCCGTTGCGCGAAATCTCGCGCGCGGTGGCAACCAGCTCATCGCCGAGCTTGCCCGGCTTGATGAAGGTGATGTTGCCCTGCGCCGCGACCGCCCTTTCATTGTGGCTGTTGCAAGCAAAAGCAAAAGCGGAATCGGCCAGCGTGAAGATGAAGCCGCCATGCGCGATGCGCTGGCCGTTCACCATTTGCGGCTGCACCTTCATGGTCAGCGTGGCGCGGCCCGGCCCAACCTCGACGATCTTCATGCCGAGCCCGCTCGAGGCATCGTCCTCCTTCCACATCGCGTCGGCGCAGGCGCGAGCGAGGTCATCGGGCGATAGCGCGGCCTTGATGTTCACTGCATTTTCCTTGTCATCGGGCCCATTCACCTTCGTCATTCCGGGATAGTCCGAAGGACCAGACCCGGAATCTCGAGATTCTCAGGTGCGCAATTGCGCACCATAGTTCGCGTCTACGACGCGCCCCGGAATGACGGTTAGACGTGATCGTAATCGACCACGATCTTTTCCGAAACCGGTTTCGCCTGGCAAGTCAGGATAAAGCCGGCCTTCAGTTCCCACGGCTCCAGCGCGTAGTTCACCTCCATCTCGGCCTTGCCCTCGACGAGCTTAGCGCGGCAGGTCGAGCACATGCCGCCCTTGCAGGCAAACGGCAGGTCTACACCGGCGCGGAGTGCGGCATCGAGGACCGCCTCTCCTTCGGCGACCGGTACCTCGCGCCGCTTGCCATCGATGATCAGCGAGGCAAACGCCTTTGGCGGCGCTGATGGCGCGATCACAGCCTTCGGCCGTGGCTTGCCGCCGAGGCCGGATACAAAACGCTCGACATGAACGCGATCCTCGGCAATGCCGATGTCGCGGCAGGTGGCCTCGATCTCGTCGCTCATCCCGGTCGGGCCGCAGATGAAGACATGGTCGACGCTCGAAGCCGGCACCAGCGAACGCAGCAGCACCCTCACCTTCTCGCCATCGAGCCGGCCATGCAGGATCGGAATGTCCTGCTCCTCGCCGGAGATCACATGGAACAGCGAGAAGCGCTGCAGGAAACGGTCCTTCAGCTCTTCCAGAGCCTCGCGGAACATCACGCCTTCGGTCGAGCGGTTGCCATAGAACAAAAAGAAGCGGCTCTTGGGCTCGCGCGCGAGCACGCCCTTCACGAGCGAGAGGATCGGCGTGATGCCGCTGCCGGCGGCAAAGCCGACATAAACCCGCGCTTCCGCCGGCGCCGGCGTCACGCCGAAGCGGCCGGTCGGCGTCATCACGTCCAGTTCGTCGCCCGCTTTCAGCTCGTCCGCCGCCCAGGACGAGAACGCGCCGCCATCGACCTTCTTCACGCCGATGCGCAGCTCACCGTCATCGGGGCCGGAGCAGATCGAATAGGAACGGCGCACTTCCTCGCCGTCCATGGTAGTGCGAAGCGTCAGGTACTGGCCGGGGGCGAAGGCGTAGTCGTCGGCCAATTCCTTCGGGATCGCAAAGGTCAACGACACCGCGTCCGTGGTCTCGCGGCGCAGATCGTTGACGGCAAGGCGATGAAAGCGCGGTGCGGTTGCTGACATGGCTAGTGACATTTGAAATAATCGAAAGGTTCGCGGCAGGCCTTGCAGCGCCACAACGCCTTGCACGAGGTTGAGCCGAACTCGGACAGCAGCTCGGTATTGGTCGAGCCGCATTGTGGGCAGGCCACTTCCTGCACGCCGAACAGCGCGCGGCGTGAGCTTGCCGGCATCGGCGGCGCAATGCCGTATTCTCTGAGCTTGCGGCGGCCGTCCTCGCTCATCCAGTCGGTGGTCCAGGCCGGCGACAGCACGGTGCGGATTTTGGGCTTCGAAAATCCCTCGCGCTCCAGCGCGAGTTCGATCTCCAGCGCGATCATGTTCATGGCGGGACAGCCGGAATAGGTCGGCGTGATCGCGACCTCGACGCCATCGTCGGTCACGGTGACCTCGCGCAGCACGCCGAGATCGGCGATGGTCAACACGGGGATTTCGGGATCGACCACGCGCGAGGCCGCATCCCAGGCGCGCTGGCGCAGATCAGCGTCGCTGAGGGTGGCTGTTACCATGTCGCCCCCGGGAAGGAGCGCTGCAGCGACTGCAATTCGGAAAGGAGATGACCGAGATGCTCGCTGTGGCGGCCGACGCGGCCGCCCTGCTGCATCCAGTCGTTCTTCGGCAAGGTCAGCGTCGCTTCGCTGACGACGCCGGTAATGGACTTCAGCCATTGCGACTTCAGTGCGGCGGGATCGATCGCCACGCCAGCATCGATCAGCGCTCGCTCGGCGTCATCGACCGCGAACATCTCGCCGGTAAAGGCCCAGAGGTCGTCGATCGCGGCTTGCGCGCGGCGGTGGCTCTCTTCCGTGCCGTCGCCGAGCCGGACGATCCATTCGGAAGAATGGCGCAGATGATAGGCGCTTTCCTTTTCCGATTTGGCGGCGATCGCGGCCAGCGTCGCGTCGGAGGATTTCATCATCGCCCGCCAGTAGAGATCGGCAAGAGCGGAATAGAAGAACTGGCGCACCATGGTGCGCGCGAAATCGCCGTTCGGCTGCTCGGTCAGCAGCAGGTTGCGATACTGCCTGACGTCGCGCAGATACGCGAATTTATCTTCGTCGTTGCCCTTGCCTTCGACCTTTGCGGCGTAGGTGTAGAGCTCGCGCGCCTGGCCGAGCAAATCGAGGGCGATATTGGAGAGCGCCATGTCCTCTTCCAGCATCGGCGCATGACCGCACCATTCGGACAGCCGATGGCCGAGGATCAGCGCGTCGTCGGCGCGGCGCAGGACGTAGAGCACCAGCGGAGTTTCGGAGACCTGGATTGATGGAGCGGCCATATCAACAACCTGCTTGTTGATCCTCATCCTGAGGAGCGCGGAACGCGCGTCTCGAAGGATGAGGCCACGATCGGGCCTCATGGTTTGAGACGGCGCTTCGCGCCACCTCGCCATGAGGGATGAAAATTCACATATGCCCGACTTCTTCGGGCACGTCGTAGAAGGTCGGATGCCGGTAAATCTTCGATTCCGCCGGCTCGAACATCATGCCCTTCTCGGAGGGGTCGGACGCGGTGATCGCGTTCGACGGCACCACCCAGATCGAGAGCCCCTCGCCGCGGCGGGTGTAGATATCGCGCGCGGCCTGCAGCGCCATAGTGGCATCGCTCGCATGCAGCGAGCCGCAATGCTTGTGGGCGAGCCCGTTGCGGCTGCGAATGAAGACTTCCCACAAAAGCGTGTTCGGCGTGGCCATCGTGATCTCCTATTCCGCGGCTTGCGCGAGCTGGCGATGCGCCCGCTTCTCGGCGTAGGCGGCAGCCGCCTCGCGCACCCAAGCGCCCTCTTCATGCGCCTTGCGCCGTGCCGCCATCCGGTCCCGATTGCACGGACCATTGCCCGCGAGCACCTGGTTGAATTCGGTCCAGTCGATCTCGCTGTAGCGCCAGTGCCCTTCCGCATCCTGCTTCATGCCGCAATCGGGAATGGTGAGGCCGAGGAATTGCGCCTGCGGCACGGTGGCATCGACGAATTTCTGGCGCAGCTCGTCATTGGAGAAGCGCTTGATTTTCCATTTCGTCGAAGTGTCGCTGTGCTGGCTGATCTTGTCGGGCGGGCCGAACATCATCAATACCGGCCACCACCAGCGATCGAGCGCGTTCTGCGCCATCGCCTTCTGCTCCTCGCTGCCGCGGCACAGCGTCAGCATGATCTCAAAGCCCTGGCGCTGGTGGAACGACTCCTCCTTGCAGACGCGGATCATCGCGCGCGCGTAGGGACCATAGGAGCAGCGGCACAGCGGAATCTGGTTCATGATCGCCGCGCCGTCGACCAGCCAGCCGATCGCGCCGATGTCGGCCCAGGTCAGGGTCGGATAATTGAAGATCGAGGAGTACTTCGCCTTGCCGGCCAGCATCGCGTCGACCAGTTCCTCGCGCGAAGAGCCGAGCGTCTCGGCGGCGGCATAGAGATAAAGCCCGTGCCCGCATTCGTCCTGCACCTTTGCGAGTAGCGCGGCCTTGCGGCGCAGCGACGGCGCGCGGGTGATCCAGTTGCCTTCGGGGAGCATGCCGACGATTTCGGAATGGGCGTGCTGGGAAATCTGCCGCGTCAGCGTCTTGCGGTAGGCGGCCGGCATCCAGTCGTTGGGCTCGATGCGCTCGTCAGCGTCGATGCGCGCCTGAAAGGCTTGGGCACGCGTGGCGTCCTCGAGTCCACTGGTATCAGCGTCAGACGTGTTCAGCGCCTGCGTGTACATGCCAACCTCCCTTGGCTTTATGGGAGGAAATATATTACATAAAATTGCGAATGCAAGTCATTTTTGTAACACGTCGAAACGCCGCCCGAGCTCCGGAACGGCCTTCGGCAGCGGCCCGCTCTCGTTTGTTCCATGCCGGTCAAGCCATTGTTCGGACGCAGGAAGCAGCGCGCGATAGATTTCGCCGCAGAGCGTTCGCGCAGCCCTGCCTGGCCACTCCTTCGGCAGCAGCGCCACCGGCAACAGCGGGTCGCGCAGCACCACCCGGCGATAATGATGGATCAGCAGGATGCGCGCGGTGAAGGCGTCGGCGTCAGAGAGTGCTTCGCGGCGATCGATGAAGGCGCGCAGCGGCTCAAAGGTCTTCATGAATTTCAGATAGGCGTCGGCGGTGCGGTCGAGCGGCCAGCTTGCGCTGAGCAGCCTCCGGCCGCTGTCGTTTTCGGCCGATACTTCGAGCCGGATCGCATTCGCCGCCTCTTCCGGAATTGGCACGCCTGACGGCGCGACCCATACGCCCGGCAGCGGACTGCCGAAACCGGCGTTCTTCAGCGCCTCGCGCGCGGCGTCACGATCTTCGCCATTGCCGATCAGCAGCAGTTCAAAGCGGCCGGTCCAGTCGGATGGCGGCGGATCGTAGATGTGTTTGGTCGCGATATCGAAGGTCAGCCGGCCTTTCTTCACGAGGCGATAGAAGCTGTTGCGGCCGACCTTCTCGCGCTCGAACCAGCCGTCGGCGGTGAGCCGCGACATCGCGGTACGCACGACGCTGGCGTCGATGTCGAGGGTTTCGAAGAACTCGAGCAGCGTGCCGAGCCACACCGAGCCGCCGCGCGGCACGATGGCGTCGCCGAACACGGTAATGACGATCGAGCCGGTGCGCGAGGGTTCGCGCTTGAGCTGGTCGATGATGCGGGCGAGCGGATGCGGCATGCGCTCACGCATAGCGCAGTTCGCAGCCTGCGAACAATCCGGACGGCTTAGCGGTTCGGATCGGGGTAGACGAGCGCGCGCCAGCCGGAGCGGTCGAACGGCTCCCACTGCCCCTCCGGCTGCGCCAGTCGCTCGGCGACTGCGTAGACCACGGCGGGGTGATGGCCCATGCCGCAATGGCTGCTTTCGACCTCGATGCTCTCCGACTTCGTGGAAGTCTTCTCCATGCAGCCCTGCCAGGCGCAGATGCCGTCGGTGCGGCTGAAGATCGCGGTGGTCGGGACCGGGGGCGGCTCGGACAGTGCGCCGCCGAAGCGCTGGTCTTCTTCCTCGTCGGCGCGACGGCCGCTCGCGAGTTCATAGACGCGCCAGGCGTTGGTCGAGCGCGGCGGGCCGGCGAACGGGCTACCGAGCGTGATCACGCTGCGCACGCGCTCCGGCATCATCTTGGCGAGTTGCCGTGCATAGAGACCGCCGAGGCTCCAGCCAACCAGCGAGACCTTTCGGCCATGGGTGTCGTTCATCTCTTCGAGGAGATCGATCATCGCGTGCTGCACGCCGGCACGAAGCCCGAGGTTGCGGCCCTGGCGCCAGCCGCTCGCGGCATAGCCGCGGTTGCGGAGGAAGGCGCGCAGCGGCCGTGTCGAGACGTCGGAGGCGATCAGCCCGGGCAGCACCAGCACCGGATGGCCGTCGCCGCGCGGCGCGAGCGACAGCAGCGGGAGCGCGCCGAGGAAGGCACCAAATTCATTGAGGGCGCGCCCTTCCAGGAACATCAGGGTCCGGGACGGCGGGCGAAGCGTCTGCGCAGCAACGGACATCGTATCTCCTTTGCGAGCCGGCCCCTGAAGTTGCGGCAGCCGGCCAAGAACCAATGAAGGGAACGCAAAACGCGTAGAATCGTTTCGCAACGCAACAAACCCATCTGAAAAGCTAGGGAGCTGTCCTGGGCCTTTCAAGCGAAGCAGATCACACTCGCCACAAGTAAAAAGGCGGACGTGATTAATTAGTCACAGCAGCCGAAGCAGGACTTCGGCGGTGTAGAGCGCCAGTCCCGCTAGCCCGCCGATCAGCGAGCCGTTGAAGCGAATATATTGCAGGTCTTTTCCGATGTTGATTTCGATCAGCGAAATCAGCTGCGCCATGTCCCAGGACTTCACCTGGTCGGAAATGAAGGTCGACACGCCGCTCTTCTGGTCGGCGACGAAGCTGCGCACCACTGCGACGAGACCCTGGTTGATCTCCGCGCGCAGCTCCGCATCGCCGGCGAGCGCCTCGCCGGCGGCGACGAGCATGCCGGCGAGATGACGCTGCAGCACCTGCGTCTCGCCGGAAGCGCTCTGCTCGATGAAGCTCTTGGCGTTCGACCAGATGTTGCGCGCGAGATCGTTGAGCTCGGGCCGCGCCAACAGGTCGCGCTTCAGGCCTTCGATGCGCTCGGCATAGCTCGGATCAGTCGCAAGCCGGTCGACAAAGGTCAGCACCATGCGATCGAATTCGCCACGGAAGGGATGTTTGGGATCGCCGCGGATTTCCTCGAAAAAGGACCCGGCCGACGCCACGATCTTGTTCAGGAGAAACTTGTCGGCGCGATAGAGTTTCAACAGCGTCGGCAATTCGTCGCGGATTTTGGCGCGGATCATCGCCATGGTATCGGGCGTGGTGATGGTGTCGTGCACGACGCGCAGGAGATCGTCGAGCAGGGCCTGATGCCGCCCCTCCTCGACAAAGGCGCGCAGCGTGCCGGCGGCAAGCGGCGCGAGGTCGACCGAGAGCAACTGCGCGGTGATGCGGCGGGTGATGAAGGTCATCAAGCCCGAGCTTTCGGTCGCCGCAAACGCCTCCGGCAACAGCCGCAGGGCAAAGCGCGCGAGATCGTCGCTCTTCTTGCGGTCGCGCAGCCAGTCGGCGACGAAGGAGCCGAAATCGATCTGGCGCAGCTTGGCTTCGACGGGCGCGGCTTCCAGGAAATGCACCTCGATGAACTCGCCGAGCTTGTCGGCGATGCGGTGCTGGTTGCTCTGGATGATCGCGGTGTGCGGGATCGGCAGGCCCAGCGGCCGCTTGAACAGCGCCACCACCGCATACCAGTCGGCGAGCCCGCCGATGGTGGCGGCCTCCGCGAAAGCTGCGACGAAACCGAACACCGGGTGCACGTTGAGGAAAAATTTCGCGACCACGAACAGCGCGAGCGTGCCGGCCAGCACCAGGGTCGCCTGCAGCTTGACGCGCTTGAGCTCGGCGGCGCGCGAGGCGTCGCCGGGGGTATCGAAGGAGAAGGTGCTCGTAGTGGCCATGGCTGCAGAATACCAGCAATGACGGAGGGGCCAAAAAATAAGGCCCGCGTGAAGCGGGCCTTGAAAGATTGATCCGCCGATCGACTTTGGATCAGGCAGTCTTGTTGTAGGCCTTGGCGAGGTTGTCCTGGGCGGTCTTCGCACCGTTGGCAACGAGCTTGCCGAGATATTCGGCGGTCGACTTGGCCCGCGAGACGAACACTTCACCATGCGCGCGGGCGAGATCGGACTGGATCTGAACCGCTTCGTTGATCGACTTGGCCGAAGCGAGCTTGTCGATACCGGCGAAGAACGCTTCGGTGTCCTGATACATCGCCTGCTGGATATTGCGGCTGATCTTGGCGGCCTCGCTGACGGAATCAGCAACGGCGGTCTCGATCGCAGCGGTCACCTTCTCCGAGCCGGCGTAAACGTCGGCGGCGCGAACCTTGGCGGTCTCGGCCTGCTTCTTCACGAACTCACGCGCGGCTTCCGGAACTTCCATGTTCTGGAGCTTGGTGAACGCCTCGGTGACAGGCGCGAAGGCTTGCTTGACGCTGTCGAGCACAGGATTGGTTTCGGTGGTCATGGGTCTCTCCATCCTCAGGGTTTGAGCTATGGGCTCACCCCGTCCGGATTTGGCCCGGGGCAAAGGTCTTGTGCCATAGTTAATGGTGCGCTGCAACAATGATGCTGCAGCGCGATATCACGAATTCGTGATCGGCTTGAATTTTGGGAGGTTTGCCCGCCGGACAGGCTCAATGCCGGACCGCCTCTGGCAGGCCAAAAGCCTCCAATTGGGCTGCAAATTGCGCGATATTGTGCCCGAGCACGACGATATCGTGCGTTTTGCCGTCGACATCCCGGACATGGTCGCGGAGCAGCGCCTCGGCCTTGAAGCCGAGGCTCTCGAACAGGGCGATCGCCGCCCGCTGATCAACCGTCATCTGTACCGAGAGCTTCTCGAGGCCAGCGCCCAACGCCAACGCAAAAGTCTCCTGCGACAGCGCCCGGCCGACCCCCTGCCCGCGCACGTCCGATGAGACCACCATCCGGATTTCGCCGACATGCGGCGACCAGGAATGCGGGTCGCGCACCAGCGTGCCGCTGCCCACGACCTTGCCGTCCTTCACCGCGAGCAGGCTCGTGATCGCGCCGCGCTCGATCTCGTTGATCCAGGCCGACAGCACCTTCGGCTCGCTGATGTTGCGCGGCAGGAACAACAGATCATGCGTCGGCAGCTTTCGCGCGAAGTCGAGCACGGCGGCTTCGTCCGCGCGCGACATCAGCCGAAATTCGATCTCGCCGACGTCCGTCTTGACGTGGCGCGGATAGGAACGGGCTTCACTCATATCGATCTTCCACCTAGCCAGGAGTCCAGTTTCGGCCACAGCCGCTTGATCGCGTTGGCGCCGGCGACAAGCGAGACGTGACCGCCTTTGAGCATCACCTCTTCCTTATCCTGCGAGCCGACCTTGGGGATCAAATGTTTCGCCGCCTCATAGGGCACGATGTGGTCGTGCTCGGCGACCGCATGCAGGATCGGCACCTTGATATTGGCAATGTCGGCCTTGCGGCCGCCGACCGTCATGGTGTCGTTGAAGAGCTTGTTGTCCCACATCAGGTCCTTGGTGATGGCGCGGAAATATTCGCCGGCGAGCGGCAGCGTGTCGGTCGCCCAGCGGTCGAACATCCGGTAGGATTTCACGAATTCATCGTTCCAGATGTTTTCCCAGAGCTGGATCTGGCTCACGGTGCGCGAGGCCGGCCGCAGCATCTCGAACGAGGACAGGATCATCTCCGGCGGCACATTGCCGACGCTGTCGACGAGACCGTCGACATCGAAATAGCGGCGGTCCGAGAAATTCGAGAACAGCTTCATCTCGCGGAAATCGATCGGCGTGGTGAAGCAGATCAGGTTCTTCATCGGCCCGTCGTTGAAGATCGAGCCATAGAGCAGCGACAGCACGCCGCCGAAGCAATAGCCGATGATCGAAACGTCCTGCTCGCCCGAATCCTGCTGCACCCGGCGGACGCAATCCGGGATGAAGTCGAGAACATAGTCCTCCATCCGCAGCGACTTCTCTTCCGGCCGCGGCGCGGTCCAGTCGAGCATGTAGACGTCGTAGCCGCGTTTGAGCAGGAACTCGATAAAGCTCTGGCCGGGCACCATGTCGAGGATATAGCCGCGATTGGTGGTCGCCATCACGATCAGGACCGGCACGCGGTACACTTCGTCCGCGAGCGGCCGGTAGTGATAGAGGTTCATGGTGCCGCGCGCATGCAAAATGTCCTTCGGCGTCGAGCCGAGCGTCGGCCCCGAGGTCGAGAAATATTCGACGCCCTTGATGCTGCGCTGGATCGCGCGCTGGACCTCGGACTGGATCCGCTGCGGGATGTCAGCCAGATCGAGGCCCGCGGGCGCGTTCATTTTTGCTCTCCCGAAGGCGGCGGCGCGGCTGCTGGAGCCGCTGGCGCCGGCGGGCGCCTGGTGCGGGGCGGCCTCGGGGCTGCGGCAATGCTGTCCTGCGTCATGCCCGACACGGCATTCATCTGCTGCAGCAGCGCCTTGATCTCGTTGAGCTGGCCCTCGATGTTCTGCAGCCGCTCGGCCATGCCGACCATCTGCGCGCGGCTCGGCAGGTTCATGTTGAGAAGATACTTCTCCATGAGTTCGCCGAACTGCCTTTGCGCGCCCGCCGTCACGCCGCCGGCCTGGTTCATGGCTTTGGAGAATTCCGGCGACGACATCGCCTGGTTGGCGAAGGCATTAAATCCCTTCTCCATCTCGCCGATCATTTTTTGCCACAACGCGACGGGATCGTTGCCCTTGTCAGCCATCGGCATTCTCCTCCATTCACGTGAGGGCTGATCCCACTGCGTCACAAGCGGCGCTATCCCCTCATCCTGAGGAGCTTGCGCCAGCAAGCGTCTCGAAGGATGAGGCCACCGTCTGGGCCTCATGGTTCGAGACGGCGCTAACGCGCCTCCTCACCATGAGGGTCTTTGACGCAGCAGGACTGAAGCGCCCTTCTTTTCCACCATACCACACCGTTGCGACACCACGGTCAACCTACTGCAATAGGCGAGCGGACACGGCTAGCGCCAAAACTCTTCTGCGGCAGCGCAAATCGTGTCATAGAGTTCCCAGCCCGCCCAAAGAAACTCCAAGGATGTTCCAAGGAAAATCGACCGTGACAGTCGCCCACCAGCCGCCGCAGATCGCCCGCGCCAATGGCATCGACATTTGTTACGAGATTTTCGGCGACGCCACGGCGGAGCCGATGCTGCTGATCATGGGCCTCGGCGCCCAGATGGTGCTGTGGGACGACGAATTTTGCGAACGCCTCGCCGCGCGCGGCTTTCGCGTCATCCGTTTCGATAACCGCGACATCGGCCAGTCCTCGAAACTCTCCGGCGGCAAGCGGCTGACGCCGCTGGAACTCTTGAAACTGCGGTTCCTGAAGATCCCGGTCGCCGCGCCCTACAAGCTGCGCGACATGGCCGAGGACACGATCGCGCTGATGGACAGCTTGCGCATCCGCTCGGCGCATCTGGTTGGCGCCTCCATGGGCGGCATGATTGCGCAAGAGATCGCGATCACCTTCCCCGAACGACTGCGCTCGCTGACCTCGATCATGTCGACGACGGGCAATCCCAAGGTGCCGCCGCCGAGCCGAGCGGCCGCGGCCATGCTGATGGCGCCGCCACCGACCACGCGCGACGAATATATCGTCCGCTTTGCCCAGAACTGGAAAGTGTTGCGGGTCGGGAGGTTCCCCGAGGACGAGGCGCTCGACCGCTCGCGCGCCGAACGCATCTTCGCCCGCGGGCTCAATCCGGCCGGCGTCGGCCGCCAGCTCCGCGCCATCCTCGCCTCCGGCAGCCGCAAGCCGCGGCTGCACAAGGTCACGGCGCCGACGCTGGTGATTCACGGCACCGTCGATCCGCTGGTGCATCCGATGGGCGGCCGCGATACCGCGGCGTCGATCCCAGGCGCAAAGCTGATGATGATCGAAGGCATGGGCCACGCGATTCCCGTGCCGATGTGGCCGCAGATCATCGACGCGATCGACAGGCATGCGCATGGGGCCAGCGCGAAGGCGGCGTAGGTTCGTTCGTCGCGATCCAGATCACGTGACGTGCACCGCTACCTTTGCCGGTGGCGCGGATAGCAACCTCGTTCACGGCGAACCCGGCCTGGCGAAGCCGCCTCGAGAATTTCGAATTCGGCCCGGACGACCAGACGGCGAGCACCCCGCCTCGCCGCAGCGCGGTGTGGACCCTCTTCAGCCCGGCGACATCGTACAACGCGTCATTGGCCTTGCGGGTGAGACCTTCCGGGCCGTTATCGACGTCGAGCAGGATCGCATCGAATGTAAGCGGATGTCTTTCGATCACATGCGCAACGTCCACCTCGCGAATATCGACGCGGGGATCCTTCAGGCTGTCGCCAAAAATTTCTGCCATCGGGCCATGCGCCCAGGCGACGACCGCCGGCACCAGCTCAGCCACCACGATCTGCGCGTTACTTCCGAATACACCGAGCGCCGCACGCAGTGTGAAGCCCATGCCCAATCCACCGATGAGCACACGCGGACTCTTGACCGCTTCGATCTTCTTCGCCGCAAGCGTGGCAAGCGCCGCTTCGGAGCCCGAAAGACGGCTGTTCATCAGCTCGTTGGTGCCGAGCATGATGGAAAACTCGGCGCCGCGCCGCATCAGCCGCAACTCCCCGTCAGTGTCGGGAACACGTGCGCTGTCGATTTTTACCCATGGAATCATGCGGGCCTTCTAGCACGATCGGCTCTGTGTTGCGTTGCTGCGCTCGCGATGACGACACGAGACACACTCTCTCGTTCTCGCGGCATGAAAAGCCCGAGTCTTGCATCGAAGTGTCCCTCATCAAAACAGAGGGCGCAGGGAAGACCGGATGCCAGCCGCACCCGCAGCCTCGTGTGCGAAGTAGAAAGCGCAAAAAGCACACGAGTTAACCACAGGTACGCCGAAACATGCCGGCCTTCCCTGCGCAATGGTTTTGCGGCTTATAACGCGCTCTCCCCGGAGTCCGGGCTTGATAGCCTCCGTCGCCTGCCGATTATCTTCGACAAGCTTGATCCCAGCATCGGGGGATCAGGACCACACGCCTTTGCCGTCCGCGGCCAACATCATTCGTCGAACCGATGTGGCCGCGTCCATCGCATCCCGCACCCACGTTCGTGACGACGCGTACGCCCCTCTTGCCGAGGCGGGACGGCGCGACAAGAGCACATATTTCTGAAAAACGGAAGAGGAATATTTTTCGCGCAGGGGCTTGACGCGAATTCGGAAAATCAGCCGACGAGGCTGGGCAAGAACTCGATCAGCTCTCGACGCGCTAGAAATCCATTCGCAGTCCGACGCTATGGCACGTAGAAAATTTCTATTGCTGTGCTCGTGTGAGCAACGCACAGAATGACTTTCTACAGGTTGACTGCCGTTCTGAATACTTGCCCAGCCACGACGGGCAAATCACTTGGTCCAAGCTGTTGAACTGGCGTGAGATTTCGCCTTGGTGCGGCCTGACAAGGCCATGCATATTCATAGATTCGGGTGTCGATATCCTCCTCAGCCAGAACGCGCTTACTTTGCCGGTTCCTTCACGCGAATTTCGGCCAAGGATAACAGGACCGCCGTCATGGCTTATGCTTCGGGCGCAGCACCACTACCATGCGCGCAATGATTTGCGTCATGATAAGCGGCGCGACGCTCATGCCGGAAATGATCGCCCACATGGCCGCTGTTGGCGGGGCCAATTGCAGGACTTCAGCCACAGGTGGCAGATAAGGCGGCACCGCTAGCAGCGCCGTGCATAACAGCAACGCGCCCCAGGTCCATGGATTGGCCGTGACTTCGTTGCGCAGCACTCCCGATTGCGGATGCCGCATGTTGAAGACGTGCCAGAGCTGCGCAAAGGCAAGCGTCAAGAACGTGACGGTCACCACCGAGGGCGTGTCGAGATGGAGTCCAAGCCGCGCCACCGCCAGCGCGCCGAAGGTACCGGCGGTAAGCCCAAGACTCTGCAACACGATGGCGGTCCATTGCCGGCGGCCGAGGATCGGCTCGCGCGGATCGCGTGGCGGCCGTTTGAGGATGCCGGGCTCGCCCTCGCCCATAGCGAGCGCGAAAGCCGGGAACACGTCGGTGACCAGATTGAGATAGAGGATCTGCAAAGGCAGTACCGGCAGAGGGAGCGTCGAGAGCACCGCGAGCCCGACCACCAGCACCTCACTCAGGTTACATGACAGCAGATAGGCCGCGAAGCGACGGATATTGCCGAAGATGACGCGGCCCTCGCGGATCGCCTTGACGATAGTGGGGAAAGCATCGTCAAGCAGGATCATGGCGGCAGCCTCGCGGGCCACATCGGTGCCGCGCAGGCCCATGGCCACGCCGATATCGGCTTGGCGCAGCGCCGGCGCATCGTTGACGCCGTCGCCGGTCATCGCAACGATGGCGCCGGCGTCCTGATAGGCGCGTACCAGCGCAAGTTTCTCGGCCGGGCTTACGCGCGCGAAAATGCCGATCTGGCCTAGTTCATCGCTCTTGCTGTTAACCAGCCGTTCAACTTGCTTGCCTTCGACCACATGAGCGGCGGTATGGCCGAGTCCGACCGCGCGTCCGATACTGCGCGCGGTCACGGCGTGATCGCCGGTCACCATGACGACGCGAATGCCCGCGGCCCGGCAATCTTTGATCGCGTCCGGTACATCGGCGCGCGCCGGATCCTCCAAGCCGATGAGGCCGACAAAGGTCAATCTTTCGTAAGGCGGTGCGTCAGCCTGGGTGTCCGTCTTCATGGCGCAGGCCAGCACGCGCAAGCCGTGATGGCCAAAATAATCAATATGCGCGTGCCACTTGGCGCGCGCCTCGGCATCGAGGCGCACTTTGCCGTATTCCGCGAGGATATCTTCGGAAGCCGCCAGCACCGCTTCCGGCGCGCCCTTGATCGCGAACAGGAACTTGTCATCGCGGCGATGAACGGTCGCCATCATTTTGCTGGCTGCGTCGAAGGAGTGCTTGTGCGCAACCGGGCTGTGCTGCAGCAGCGCCGAACGCGTGATCCCGGCGCGGAAGCCTGCCCGCAACAATGCCAGCTCCATAGGATCGCCGCTCCCCTTCTCGTGGGCGCTGTCGAGGGAAGCGTCGTTGCATAGCACCGCGATCTCTAACAGAAGCGAGAGCTGCGTGTCGTCGCCGAGCGACGGCTGCTTGGCGTCCCCATTGACATTAAGCTCGATCTCGCCGTTCGGCACCCGGACTCGACGGACGGTCATTCGGTTTTCGGTCAGCGTGCCGGTCTTGTCGGTGAGGATGATGGTGGTGGCGCCCAGCGTCTCCACCGCGGACAGCCGCTCGACGAGCGCGTTCTGTCGCGCCATGCGCCACATGCCGCGTGCTAGCGCGAGCGTCGCCACAATAGGCAGACCCTCCGGAATTGCCGCGACTGCCAAGGCAATTGCAGCCTCGATCATCAGAAACGGGTCCTCGCCGGTGGTGAAGCCGACGCCGGCAATGACTGCGGTCAGAAGTACCACTGCCCAGACCAGCTGCGCCGACAAACGGGCCAGCTTCTTCTCGAGCGGCGAAGAGCCGGGCTCGGCTTCCTCGACAAGCTGCGATACCCGGCCGAGCTCGGTCGCAAGGCCTGTCGCCGTCACGACACCGATGCCGCTGCCGCGTGTGAGCGCCGTGCCCTTGAAGAGCATGGAGGTGCGATCGGCGAGGCGCGCGTCCGCCGCCACTGGTCCGACGTGTTTGTTGACCGCAACGGATTCGCCGGTCAGCGTCGACTCGTCGGCGGCTACATTGGAAGCCTCCACCAGCCGCAGGTCGGCGGAGACGACATCGCCCGCCTCCAGTACGACGATGTCGCCGGGCACCATCTGCTCGGCCGGTATGATGCGGGCATGGCCGTCGCGGCGCACGCGCACCGAATGCGACCCAAGCGCACGCAGTGCCTCGATCGAACGTGCGGCTTTCAACTCCGTAAGAAAGCCGATCAGCGCATTGACCGCGAGCACGGCGGCAATGGCCGCCCCTTCTTCCAGTTCACCAAAATAAAATGCCAATGCGGCGGCGGCGCTGAGCAGGTAGATCACCGGACTCCGGAACTGATGAAAAAAGATGATCAGTCCACTGGCTTTGCGCGTCGACACGACGGTGTTGGGACCAAACTCCTTCAGGCGGTGTCGGGCTTCCTCGTCGGCAAGCCCTTTGCCCGCCGACACGCCAAGGCATGCCAGTACCCTATCCGCCGGCAGCGCCTGTGGTGCATCCGGCAACGTTTTCAACGCTTTCGCCACACCAGCCTCGCGCCCATACGCTTCTTTGTGCGCATAAATTTAAGTACTATGGAAATAGGTTGGGAGAACCTTGAGCCAGGTCAACGTGGTAATCCGTCGACCGCGATGTCCGAATCTTGCCCATAGCAGATATGCCCTGGTCCTGCTGTCCGATTTCGGGGCAAGCGGACGTTACTGAGCTGCGGCCGATGTAGTCGCTTTCCCACCCTACAGTCCGAAACTATTCCCCCGCCCATACATCCAGCACGTAGCGATTCTTCGCGCCCATGTCCTCGCTCCAGCGCGCGCCGGCCCCGGCGTCGGTGCCGGTGCGCTCGCGATGGATCGAAACCAGCGCCGCCTTGAAGTCGGGCTCCATCTTGCCGCCATCGCCGCAGACGAAGATAACCGCGCCCTCACCGATCAGCCGCCAGACCTTATCTTTCTCGACAGCCATGAGATGCTGTTTGCGATCATCACGGCTCATCTTCACGCAGGTGGACCCGAACGCGTCCGGGTTCAACGATCCAAAGTGTACCTGCGACGGATTGCGTCTCCAGGATCGCCAGGAAATCCTGCATTCGCTCGATGATCCCCCGAAGAGTTATTCTCGGCCCGGTGTCCAACACGATTATTCCGGCGCTCCTCTCTGGAGGAAAATCGGGTGACTTGGCTGAAATCCCGATCGAGGGTAACAAGCGCTCGCCCTTCAGCCGAGCAAACCTCAAACAGTTTTTCGTCATCGACACCGTGAAGTCGCTCCCACACGGTCATCACGTCATGTCCGGACGCTTTGAGAAGCTCCGGCCACGGCGCCCGATGTTCTCGTCAAGTTTGATCCTCACGCGATCCGGTCGGCAGGAACCGGTATAATGCGCTCGCGTGCAGCTTCCGCCCCATACGCGATTGCGGCAAGCACGTCTTTATGCACAAGCTGGGGATACTCAGCCAGCAGATCCGCTTCGGTCATGCCGTCGGCCAGGAAGTCAAGGATGAGCGACACCCAAATCCGCGTGCCTTTGACACAAGGCTTGCCGCCGCAAACTTGGGGGTCGATGGTGATGCGATGCAATAGCGTATTCATGGCCGAAATCCTTCGCTACTCATAGCGCGAGCTGGCGGCCATGTCCTGCCCCTTGGTGTCAGCCGCCCGCCCAGACGTCCAGTACGTAGCGGTTGTTCGCGCCCATGTCCTCGATCCAGCGCGCACCGGCCGCGGCGTCCGCGCCGGTGCGTTCGCGATGGATCGTAACCAGCGCTGCCTTGACGTCGGGCTCCATCTTGCTGCCGTCGCCGCAGACGAAGACCACGGCGCCCTGCTCGATCAGCTGCCAGACCTTGTCCTTCTCGGCCGCGACCTGATGCTGTACATAGGTCTTGGTGCCGTCGGCACGCGAGAAGGCCGTATGAAGCTCGCAAATGCCGTCGGCCGCGAAGGCCGCGAGTTCATCGGCATAGAGAAAATCCTGATCGGGACGGCGGCAGCCGAAGAACAGCATCGCGGGTCCGAGCGTCGCGCCGTGCGCTTTCCGCGCCGCGCGCTCCTGCAGGAAGCCGCGGAACGGCGCGAGCCCCGTGCCCGGGCCGATCATAATGATTGGCACCGAGGTATCGTCCGGCAGACGGAAGCCGGCCTTGGTTTCGCGGATGGTGGCGTGGATGGTCTCACTGGGGCGGCGACCGGCGAGATAGTTCGAGCACACACCCCTGTAGATGCCGCGGCCGGAGTGTGCTGCGCTCTCGACGACACCGACGGTGACGCTGCAGCGCGAAGGCTCGACCGATGGCGAGGACGAGATCGAATAATACCGCGGCGCCAAGAGCGACAGCATTTCCAGATAGACGTGGAACGGCAGCTCGCAGGCCGGAAACTCCTCCAGCAGGTCGAACACCGATTTGCGCCGGCCGAGAATTTCGCTGCGATAGCGCTCGGCGGACGAATCGTCGTCGCCGACATAGGCCGATAGTTTCGGCTTGGTGACGGGACAGCGCGTATGCTCCGACATGATCTGGAGCTGCTTGCGCGTTGCCACCTGCTGCAGCTCGACGAATTCCGTGAGCAGCCGCCCGACCGAGACGGCCTCGCCGACCGGCAATTGCGCGCGGCGGCCTTCGCTGACCTGCAGCCGGATCTGGTCGGCCGGCAGGAAACCGAAACGGCGCGCCACGTGATCCACCAGCGTCGGGTCGTTGCGCGGAACGACACTGAGATGATCGCCGACGCGATAGCTCGCGCCTGCGGGCAGCTCGACCTCGATGTGCCGGGTCGAGCGGTCGGAGGCGTTGGGACCAAAGTGGTTCTGCAGCTCGTTGTTGACCAGCACCTTCATCGGCGTGGCGCCGCCTTGCGCCACGAGCGTATTGACCGCGGCCGATGCCACCGGCTCGACCGCGTAGAGCGGCTCGTCCTCGGCGGTGCGGGTGAAATTCCAGTCGATGCCGAATTCCTTGGTCGCGACCTGGGCGGCGGCCGGGAACCATTTCTGGAACTGGCCGTCGAGATCGCTGCGGGCATCGCCCTCGCCGCGCGGATAGACGGCGCGCGCGCCATGCGCGGTGAGCTTCTCGTCGATGAAGCGCGGCACCGATTGATAGGTCGCGGCCCAGTCGCTGTTGCCGCAGCCGAACACGGCGTAGCGCACTTTGGCGAAGGCATCCTTCGGCAGCTCGCCACCGAGCCATTTCACGAATTGCGTGGCGTTGTCGGGCGGAGCGCCATTATACGACGCGCAGATGATGAGGACACCACCCTCCTCCGGCAGCTTGCCGACATAATCGTCGAGCGGGCCGAGGCGCGTGACAAAGCCGTTGATCTCGGCGAGGTCAGCCATGCGCGTCGCCAGCTCCTCGGCCGAGCCGAGGTTGGAGCCGTAGAGCACCAGCATCGGCGTGTTGTGTCCGGGGCGCGTCGTCGGCGCGCGCGGCGCTTTCGGCGCCGCGGCGGCCGCTGCCGCGGGACTAGCGAAGGCGCCACGGTCCCTGTCGCTGCGCGGCCGCACCTTGATCTTGAAACCTTCCGGCTTGATCGTCAGCGTCTCCTTGAGATGCATCTGGTAGCGATGCACGTCGATCAGCTTGAAGCGCTGCAGGATCATGCCGATCGCGAGCGCCGCCTCGTGCATGGCAAAGCCGCGGCCGATGCAGGCGCGCTGGCCGTTGCCAAACGGCTTCCAGGCATTGACCGGCCTTGCCGCCTCCGCCTCGCGGCTGAAATTTTCCGGATTGAACGCGTCGGGATTGGGACCCCAGACCGAGGGGTCGCGGTGCAGCGCGGTGACCAAAATGGTGATGAAGGTGCCCTTCTTCAGCTTGTACTTGCCACCGCCGATGGTCTCGTCCGTCAGCGGCGAGATGCCATAGGCCGGCGCCGGCGGCCACAGCCGCAGGGCTTCCTTCAAAATCTGCGTGACATAAGTGAGCTGGGTGACCTGCTGATAGTTCGGCCGCACATCGAGATTTGGGCCGAGCACGCGGTCGACCTCTTCATAGGCCTTCTTCAAGATGTCCGGATGCTTCAGCAGCGCATAGAGCGTGTACGACAGCAGCCCGCTGGTGGTCTCATGTCCCGCGATCAGGAAGGTGTTGATCTGGTAGCGGATGTTGACGTCGTCGAGCTGCTCGCCGGTCGAGCGGTCGACGCCGGTCATCATGGCCGCCAGCATGTCCTTCTTGTCGTCGGTCGCCGCGGTGTTCTTGCGCCGTTCGGCGACGATCTCGTCGACCATCCTGTTCATGAAGGCGACGTCGGCGGCGAGATCGCGCCGGCGCTTCTGCATCCACAGATTCTCCATCGGCAGGCCGCGGATCATCATGATGGTTTCCAGCGAGCGCACCAGCGATTCCACGAAGGGGTGGTAATCGCGCCGATAGAAGGAATTGAAGCGATAGTCGAAGCCGCACAGCCCGATGGTGTCCAGCGTCAGCGCCGTCATGTCGTGGACGACATCGATCTCGTCATCGGCGTTGAGGCGTTCCCATTTCTTCACGAGCTGCTCGGCGATGTCGACCATGCTCGGGTGATAGGACTGCATGGCGCGGTTGCCGAACGGCTGCAGCAGGATGTTGTGCGCCTTGCTCCAGTTCGGCTCGGTCGTATCCGCCGTGAACAGCCCGTCGCCCGCGACCGCGCGCACGCGGCGCAGCGGCCCACGCACTGCCTTGTCGAAGCGTTTTTCGTCGGAGAGCTCGTCGACGAGGTCGTGGCCGGAAACGATGACGATCGGCGCGCCCATCATGTCGAGCCAGAAGATCGGCCCGAGCTCCTTCGCAAGCCGAGTCAGGTTCTGCACCGGCGCGGAAGAGTTCGAGCGACAGCATGTTGCCGACCACCGGCTTGGTCGGCGGCTGCGGGATCGGGTTCAGTCGGTTCTTCTTCGGCGCCATTGCTTGTGTATGTCCCCTGCCTCGCCTCGATCTCGCCTGTCATTCCGGGATGCGCCGTAAGGCGCAGGCCCGGAATCCATACTCCCGATGGTGGTTATGGATTCCGGGCTCGCGCTTCGCGCGCCCCGGAATGACGACTTCGTCGTCACCCAAACCTTTTTCTACGCCATTCGATCAGCTTCGCGCTGACCTCTTCCGGCTTCTCCTGCTGCGTCCAATGGCCGCTGCCGCGCACCAGATATTTTTCGAGGTCCGGCACCAGTCTCTCCATGCCGTCTGCGGCGGACGGCGGCAGCACGGCGTCGTTCTCCGCCATGATCATCAGCGCCGGCACACGCACGTGATGGTCCAGCCCCTCCGAGCGTTGCCAGTTGCGCGTGAAATTGCGGTACCAGTTGATGCCGCCGGTGAAGCCGGTCTTCGTGAAGGTGTCGACGAACACCTGCTTCTCTTCGCCCGACAGGATCGGCGTGCGCGGATCGTGTCTGGCGTCGTAATTCGCAATCATCTGCGGGAACGCGAGATTGATCCGCGGCGAGGCGCCGACGCCGGCGATCGGCTGCTCCGGTGGTGCATCCGGAGCGCGCGGCGCGGGCTTGCGCATGAAGGCGTCAAAAGTCTGCTCCACCCGGCTGCCGAAAATCCTGTCGGGCTCGCGTGCGGGGTCCTGGAACTGCACGATATACATGTGATCGCCAAAACGCTGGCGGAACAGCGCGATCGGATCGGCCGGCGCGCGATCCCAATGCGGGGTGTTGACGCCAACCACGCCAGCTACGCGCTGACGATGCCGCAGCGGCATCTGCCAGACGACAAAGCCGCCCCAGTCATGGCCGACGAAGATCGCCTTGTCGATTTTCAAATGATCGAGAAGGCCGACGAGATCGCCGGTCAGATGCTCCATGTCGTAATCCTCGACCGGCTCCGGGCGGTCGGTCGCGCCATAGCCGCGCTGGTCCGGCGCGATCACGCGGATGCCGGCCTCGCTCAGCGCCTTGATCTGGTGACGCCAGGAGAAGGCCAGTTCCGGCCAGCCATGGCAGAGCACCATCGGCGGGGTGTCGGTCTTCGGACCGGCGTCGTAATAGCCCATGCGAATCCCGTTCGTCCGGGCGAACGCGAGTGGTGGCATCTCAATCATTTCACCAAACCCTACTCTGCCGCGCCCTTCACGTCCGCCGCCGGCGGCGCATAGGCCGCTTCGAGCGCGGCAAACTCCTCCGGCAGCATGTCAGAGAGCGCCTCGACATGCGGAATGATATTGGCGCCGGCGATGAAGCCGAAATCGAGCTGGTCGCGATAGCTCTGCACGGTGATGTTGAGCGCGATCCCGTGGGTCGAGATCGAGACCGGGAAGATGTGCAGCAACTCCGCGCCCGCGGCATACAGCGTCTGCCGCGGCCCCGGCACGTTGGAGACCGTGATGTTCGCCGACGGCGGCAGCACGTCGGAAAGGCTCGAGCGGCTGTAGAGCAGCGCCAGGATCTGCACCAGGATCGGCGCGCCCAGCATCGAGATGTTGGAGACCTGCGGCATAAGTGCGCGCAAGGGATGCGACATCTCCTTGGACTTGGTCGATTGCGCGATGATGGTCTCGAGCCGGGTCCGCGGATCTTCGACATTGGTCGCGATCGAGCAGATCATGCCGAACACCTGGTTGTTGGAGTCGGTGTTGCCCTCCTCGCGCAGCGAAATCGGCACGGCGGCGGTCATCGACTTGTTCGGCAGCGCGCCATGCGCCAGCAGATAGCGCCGCACCACGCCGGAGGCGAGCGCGAGCACCACGTCGTTGAGCTTGCCGCCGGAGAGTTTCGCCAGCGCCTTCGCTCGCGACAGCGGAATCGAGGTGCCGGCAAAGCTGCGCTCCGAGGAGATCGACTTGTTCAGGATCGTCGGCGGCGACATCATGCTGGCGAGGTTTTCGCGCGACTTCGGGTCGGAAATCTTGCCGACCACGTCGGACACGCTTTTCAGCATGGCCGGGATATTGCCGGCAAAGCGCACCGCGCTCTCGATCTGGTACATCGCATTGTCGAACAGGATCGAGCCGATGTCGCTCTTGCCCGAGCGCGGCAGCTCGATGCTTTTCGCGGCGGAGGCGGCATCGAGCGGCTGGGTCCAGAGCTGCTGATAGGAATCGAGCAAGGTGGCGGCGATGTCGCGCGGCTCCTGCTCGACCTTCGCTCTTGCCGCCGGCGGCTCGACTTTCCTCGGGACCGGCGAGATATCGTAGATCATGTTGGTCAGCGCCGCGCCTGCGCCGCCGTCGATGCAGGCGTGATGCATCTTGGAATACAGCCCGATCTCGTTGTCCTTCATGCCCTCGAAGACATAGAACTCCCAGAGCGGCCGGGCGCGGTTCAGGAGTTTGGCATGCATCCAGCCGACGATGCGCTCGAGCGTGGCGCGGTCGCGCGGCGCCGGCAGAGAGGCGCGGAAGATGTGGCGGTCGATGTCGAACTGGTCGTCCTCGACCCAGGAGGGATGATCGATGTCGAGCGGCGCCTTCTCCAGCCGCGCTTTCAGGATCGGCGCGATGTGCAACCGCGAGGCGATCATCGCCTTGAAGTCTTCGAAGAAGTCGCCCTGGTAGCCATCAGGCAGCCGGAAGATCGCCATGCTGCCGACATGCATCGGCATTTCCGGCGTCTCCAGATACAGAAACGACGCGTCCAGCGAGGACAGTTTCTTGCCGTCACCCATGCTTTCCTCCCGAAGAAATCACGCGGGCGCGTTATCCGCGCTTCTCGCGTTATGGTTCCGATTGTGCCTGTTCCGGGGGCGCATAGGCAATGGCAAAAGGCCCTGTCCGTTCAAATGGGTGGAATTGGCCCTCGGCCTGGGCCAGCCGGTCCGCGATGGCCCACAGCGCGGCCGGGTTGACGCCGATGCCGACATGGCTCGCGAAATAGACCTCGATATTCTCTGATGTCTCCGAGGGGCGGAGCAGACAGGTCCGCCAGTTCACGATGCCGTCGCTCTTCGAATAGATCGAGGTCGCCGGCACCGGCAGATCGCCGGCGATGGCCTGCACCAGTTCGGGATTGTCACCGACCGTCTCGCCGGACAGCGCTTCATAAAGCCGCGTCGCATTGGTCGCGCGAATGTCATTGGCAAAGGGGCTGCCGAGGGTGACGACACAGCGCACCATCTCCGGCGCCTGCAGCGCGAGGTCGCGCGCATAGACGCCACCGAGACTCCAGCCGACGATCGAAACCTTGCGGCCGGTGTCGGCGTGTATCCTGGTGAGCCGGTCGCGCAGCGCGGTTCGCATCTTCGCAACCCCGCCGACATTGCGGCCCATCCGCCAGGCATGGGTATCGTAGCCGAGCTCGGTGAGATAGCGCCGCAGCGGCGCCATCGACAAATCGCTGGCAAGAAAGCCCGGCAGCGCCAGCACCGGATGACCGTCGCCGCGCGGCGCGCGCATCAGAAGCGGCGACAGCAGAAGGCTGGCATTGAGTTCAAAAATTCCGCGCACCTCGGCGAGGAACAGTCCAAGTCCCGGCGCACGAAGTCCCGGCGCACGAAGGCGCGGCGAAGCCTGCGCTTCGTTTCGCTCCGGCATTGCCTACTTCTTCTTGTCGCTCGCGAGCGTGCCAAGCCCCGTCATGGTGACGAACATGTCCTGCATCCGCTCGGCAAGCTTGGGATCGAAGCTGAACCAGCTATGGATCAGCAACTCCGGCGATATCTTGTCGATATTGGACATCATCTGCTGCTGCAGCTTGTCCATGACGGCCGTCTGCATCGGCTGCACATCCGGAAGTCCGAAAAACTGCCGGGCTTCGAGGGGCGTACAGTCGATCTCGATGTTAACCTTCATATCCGCTCCTGTCTGACAGTGTTGCAGTATCGCCACGACCGACGCTGCCGCGCAAGCGAGCAGATGCCGCGCGGGGCCCGCCGGGCGATCAATTCGCAGTATGGTCAACCAACCCGCCACCCGCCCGCGGCATAAAATCAGCTTGCCGGACAGCCCAAGGGCGGCAACATTGTTTCGACCCTGCCCAACCGATCATGCAGGCAATGCACAGACATTAGAGAGTGTCGACAATGTCAGCACGTCATACCCTGTTTGCGATGGCCGCGATCGCGGTAACCAGCCTGGCGACCCCTTGGCGGTCTCCCCGGCGTCAAGCCAGACCCTGCGCTACGCCAACCAGGGCGAGCTCAAATCGCTCGATCCCTATACCCTCAACGAATCCACGACCCATGCCCATCTGGGACAGGTCTATGAGGGCCTGATCGCGCGAGACAAGGACCTGAAGATCGTTCCGGCGCTGGCCGAAAGCTGGGAGACGCCGGAGCCGACGCGCTGGCGCTTCCATCTGCGCCATGGCGTCAAGTTCCACAATGGCGATCCATTCACGGCGGACGACGTGGTGTTCTCGGCAGACCGCGTTCGCGCCCAAGGCTCCGACCTGCGGGCCTATGTCGGCGCCGACGTGAAAGTCGTCAAGGTCGACGACCACACGGTGGACTTTGTCCTGACAAAGCCGAATCCCATCCTGCATTCGCTGTGGTCTACCTGGTACATCATGGACAAGAAGTGGTGCGAGGAGAACAACGCCGCCGCGCCGACGCCAGTGGCCGCGACCACGCCCTCCTACGCATCGTTGCACGAAAACGGCACCGGCCCCTTCACCATCGAGAGCCATCAGCCCGGCGTGAAGACTGTATTCAAGGCCAATCCCAACTGGTGGCGCAAGCCCGAGCATAATCTGAAGGAAATCGTCTTCACGCCGATTGGCAATGAAGCCACGCGGGTCGCGGCGCTGCTGTCGGGCGAAGTCGACATCATCGAGCCGGTGCCGCTGCAGGACATCGCACGCGTCAATGCCAGCCCCAATGCGCAGGTGCTTTCCGGTCCGGAGGTCAGAACGATCTTCCTCGGCATGGACCAGGCGCGCGACGAATTGCTCTACTCCAACATCAAGGGCAAGAATCCATTCAAGGACATCCGCGTACGCGAAGCCTTCTACAAGGCGATCGACGTCGATGCGATCAAGTCACGCGTGATGCGCGGCCTGTCGACGCCGTCGGCGCTGATGGTCGCTCCTGAACTGTTCCCGCTGTCGAAGGATTTCGTGCGGCCGAAAGCCGATCCCGAGGCGGCCAAGAAGCTGCTCGCCGATGCCGGCTACCCCAACGGCTTCGAGGTCAGCATGGATTGCCCGAACGACCGCTACGTCAACGACGCAGCGATCTGCCAGGCCGTGGTCGGCATGCTCGCGCGGATCGGCGTCAAGGTGGATCTGGTGGCGCAGCCCAAAGCGCTTTACTTCGCAAAAATACTGAAGGCGGGCGGCTACAAGACCTCGTTCTATCTGCTCGGTTGGACGCCTGGCACGCTCGATTCCCATAACACGATGGACCAAATCATGGGCTGCCGCGACAATCCCAAAGTCTCGCGCGGCGAGGCCAATGTCGCGGGCTATTGCAACAAGGAGTTCGACAGGCTGACCGACGCGGTGCTGCAGGAGAGCGATACGGCCAAGCGCGACCTCTTGATCAAGCAGGCCTTTGAGATCGCGATCAAGGACTATGCCTATATCCCGCTGCATCAGCAGGCGCTGGCCTGGGGCGTCTCCAAGAAGCTGAAAGTGGTGCAGCGCGCCGACAACCAGGTGATGCCGTACTGGATGGTGAAGCAGGAGGAGTGAGGGGCCGTCGTCTTGCTGCGTCACTACCGGCTTTATGTGGCCCCGGAATATCGGCAGCCGGGCCTCATGGTTCGAGACGGCGCTTTGCGCCTCCTCACCATGAGGGTCTAATGCAGCAGTTAGACTAGCCGAACCGCTCGACCGCGAAGGGCAAAGGATCGGCGAACGGCGTTTCGCCGGTCATCATCTCCGCGAGCACGCGCCCGGAGACCGGACCGAGCGTGAGCCCGTGATGCTGGTGGCCGAAATCGAACCACAGGCCCTGATGGCGTGGCGCCCTGCCGATGACCGGCAGCATGTCCGGCAGGCAGGGCCGCGCCCCCTTCCAGGGCCTGGCGTCGACCGCCTCGCCGAGCGGAAACAGCTTATGCGCCTTCGGCAGCGCGCGCTCGACCTGGCGAGGGGTTGGCGGCGCGTCGCGTCGTGTGAACTCCGCACCCGTGGTGAGGCGGATGCCCCTGTTCATCGGCGCCAGGACAAAACCCTGGTCGGCATCGAGCACGGGATGATTGAGCACGGCATTGCCGCGCGCAGCCAGATGCAGATGATAGCCGCGCTTGACCGAGAGCGGGATCGAATAGCCGAGCGGGCCGAACACGAGATCGGACCAGGGCCCGAGCGCGATCACCGCTTCGCGCGCCACGGCCGATCCTCCGGACGTCGTCACGCGCCAGCGTCGGTCAGGGTCCTGTTGCAGCGTTCTGGCGTCGCCGGTGACAAAGCGACCGCCCTTGCGCTTGAACAGCGCCGCATAGGCCTTGGCCAGGCCGCCGGGATCGGGCACGAATCCCGGCTGTACGAAATGAACAGCGCCGGCGAAATCACCCGTTAAATTCGGCTCACGCTCCGCAACCGCCTTTGCATCGAGAACATTGGCCTCGACGCCATGGGCTCGTGCCCGCTCCAGTTCTCCAAGCGCATGGCCGAGCGTCTTCTCGGAGCGAAACAGCTTGATCCAGCCATTCCTGCGCAACAATTCGGCCGCACCGGCCTCCGCAATCAGCGCCTCGTGCTCGATCAGGCTGCGCCGGATCAGCGGCAGCACGCTCATCGCGCCGCGCAGCGCCCGATCCGGCCGCGAGGCAAGGTAGTAACGCACGAGCCATGGCAGAAAGGACGGCAGGTCCGCCAGGCTGTAATGCACCTGCGGGGCACGATTGGTCGCGTAACGAAGGATCTCCGCGATGTCGCGGGGAAACATATAGGGGAACACCGAGGCGCATTCGATTATTCCGGTATTGCCGTAGCTCGTTTCCTCGCCCGCCAGTTCATGCTTGTCGACGAGGATGACGTCGCGCCCGCGCTGTTGCAGATGCAGCGCAGCACCAACGCCGACCATGCCGGCGCCCAGTATGAGAACGTCGGCCTTGAGTTCCGCCATCCGGCACTCCGAAAGTTGTATGTCATCGGCGCTCTCTCGGCGCCTAAACTGAAACTAGCTATTGCGGCCTGCCCACGCAAACCGACCGGGTTTTCGGGGGAAATGCGCTTGCGCGACGGCCAAACTCTGGCAACATGGCTCGAACATAGCCCGGCGATGTTGCGCAAATACAAGGGCTCACAGCGGAGTGCGTAAACAAATGTCGGTACGTCAAACCTTGTTGGCAGCAAGCGTCGCCTCGATCGTCGGCGCGATCGTCTCCTTGGCGGTGTCGCCGGCATCAAGTCAGACGCTGCGCTATGCCAATCAGGGCGACCTCAAGTCGCTCGATCCCTACACGCTCAAGGAAACCACGACCATCGCCCATCACGCCCATGTTTATGAGGGGCTGGTCACCCGCGACAAGGATCTGAAGGTCGTCCCGGCGCTGGCGGAGAGCTGGGAGACGCCGGAGCCGACCCGCTGGCGCTTTCACCTCCGCCACAACGTCAAATTCCACAATGGCGACCCCTTCACCGCGGACGACGTGCTGTTCTCCGCCGACCGCATCCGCGCCAAGGGCTCGAACTTCCTGTCCAACGTTCCAGCCGACGCCAAATTCGTCAAGGTCGACGACTACACCGTCGACGTCGTGCTGCCTGCGCCCAATCCCATCCTGATGTCGCAATGGGACGGCTGGTACATCATGGACAAGAAGTGGTGCGAGGAGAACAACTCCGTCGCGCCGACGCCCGCCTCCGCGACCACGCCGAGCTATGCCTCGCTGCACGAGAACGGCACCGGCCCGTTCACCATCGAAAGCCATCAGCCCGGCGTGAAGACAGTGTTCAAGGCCTTTCCCGGCTGGTGGGGCAAGCCCGAGCATAATCTGAAGGAAATCGTCTTCACCCCGATCGGCTCCGACGCCACCCGCGTCGCCGCCCTGCTGTCGGGCGAAGTCGACGTCATCGAGCCGGTTCCGATCCAGGACATCCAGCGCGTCAATGCCAGCGGCAATGCCAAGGTGCTGACCGGTCCGGAGCTGCGCACCATCTTCATCGGCATGGACCAGGCGCGCGACGAGTTGCTGTACTCCTCGGTCAAGGGCAAGAACCCGTTCAAGGACATCCGCGTCCGCGAGGCCTTCTACAAGGCGATCGACGACGAGGCGATCAAGAGCCGCGTCATGCGCGGGCTGTCGACGCCTTCGGCGCTGATGATCGCGCCGCAATTGTTCTCGCTGTCGAAGGATTTCCCGCGCGGCAAGTATGATCCCGATGGCGCCAAGAAGCTGCTGGCCGACGCCGGCTACCCCGACGGCTTCGAAGTGACCATGGACTGCCCGAACGACCGCTATGTCAACGACGCCGCGATCTGCCAGGCGGTGGTCGGCATGCTGGCGCGGATCGGCGTCAAGGTCGACCTGCTGGCGCAGCCCAAGGCGCAGTATTTCGCCAAGGTGCTGAAACCCGGCGGCTACAAGACCTCGTTCTTCTTGCTGGGCTGGACACCCGCCACCATGGACTCGCAGAACGTGCTGCATGACATCATGGGCTGCCGCGACGATCCAAAGGATTCCACCCGCGGCGAAGCCAATCTCGGCGGCTATTGCAACAAGGAATTGGATGCGCTGGCCGACAAGGTCGTGTTCGAGACCGATACGGCCAAGCGCGACCAGTTGATCAAGCAGGCCTTCGAGATCGGCATCAAGGACTACAGCTACATCCCGCTGCACCAGCAGTCGCTGGCGTGGGGTGTCTCCAACAAGGTGAAATTGACCCAGCGCGCGGACAACCAGGTCCTGCTCTACTGGGCCACCAAGCAGGAAGAGTAGGCGAATTGATATCAGAGGTCCCGGGGCTATCGGCTTCCGGGACCTCGTGTTTTAGAGCATGATCCGGAAAAGTGTGTAGCGGTTTTCCGATAAGATCATGCTCCAACAAAACGATAGAGCGGGATGACGATTCGAAGAAGCGTCATCCGCTCTAGGTCACGCAACGAAGCGCGCCGCGTCCAGAGCATGATCCGGAAGAGTGGATACCGGTTTTCCCTCGCGACAAACGCGGAAAGCGTTTGCGCGGAGATCATGCTCAAATATAGAGAGAAGTGAAAGGATCACATGCTCGCTTTCACTCTTCGCCGTGCGATCCAGGCTATCGGCGTCATGATCGCCGTCGGTATCCTCGCGTTCTCGATGTTCCGTTTCGCCGGCGACCCGGTCAACCAGATGGTGTCGATCGACACGCCGGCCGCCGAACGCGCCGCGATCCGCCAGTCGCTGGGGCTGAATGATCCGATCCCCGTGCAGTTCGTGCGCTACTTCGTCAATGCCGCACAATTCAAATTCGGCATCTCCTATCAATTCCGCCAGCCGGTCGCGAGCCTCCTGAAAGAGCGGATGCCGGCGACGCTGGAGCTCGCGATCTGTGCCACCATTTTCGCCCTGGTGTTCGGCATCCTGATGGGCGTCTATTCGGCGCTGCACAGGGACTCCCTGCTTGCAAAGCTATTCCAGGCGATTTCGCTGATCGGAATCTCGCTGCCGACCTTCCTGATCGGAATCCTGCTGATCTATCTGTTTGCGGTGATCCTCGGCTGGCTGCCGTCGTTCGGCCGCGGCCAGGTGGTGAAGCTCGGCTGGTGGACCACCGGCCTCCTCACCGTCTCCGGCCTGAAGGCGCTGATCATGCCCTCGATCACGCTGGGGCTGTTCCAGATGACGCTGATCATGCGGCTGGTGCGCGCCGAGATGTTAGAGGTGCTGCGCACCGACTACATCCGCTTCGCCCGCGCCCGCGGGCTGACCGACCGCGCCATCCATTTCGGCCATGCGCTCCGCAACACGCTGGTGCCGGTCATCACCGTCGTAGGGTTGCAATTTGGCTCGGTAATTGCATTCGCGATCATCACCGAGACCGTGTTCCAGTGGCCGGGAATGGGCCTGTTGTTCGTTCAAGCGGTGCAAAATGTCGATATCCCCATCATGGCGGCGTACCTGCTGATGGTTTCCCTGATCTTCGTCACCATCAACCTGGTGGTTGATATCCTCTACACCGTCGTCGATCCGCGCCTGCGCTCGACCATCAGCCGGCCGGCGTGACACCATGAGCGACGCCGTCGTCCCCCATCACAGTGAAGCCGCCGCGCCGCCAGCGCGAGCCTCGTCCTCAGGCTGGTTCAGGCGCGCCATCGAAAGTGACCTGTTCTATTCCTTCCGCCGCTCCAGACTGACGATGGTCGCGGCCGCGGTGACGCTGCTGTTCTTCCTGCTCGCGATCTTCGCGCCCTTGCTCTCCGTGCAGAACCCGTTCGATCCGGCGCAGCTGCAACTGGCCAATTCGCGCTTTGCGCCGCTCTGGACCGCCGACGGGCAAAGCCCGTTCCTGCTCGGCACCGACGAACAGGGCCGCGATGTCTTGTCGGCGATCCTCTATGGCCTGCGCGTCTCGCTTACCGTCGGCCTGCTCGGCGTCCTGTTCTCCGGCGCCCTCGGCATCGTACTCGGCCTGATCGCGGGCTATGTCGGCGGCGCGGTCGACAGCCTGATCATGCGTATCGCCGACGTGCAACTCACCTTCCCCGCGATCCTGATCGCGCTGCTCGTCAACGGCGTGGCCAAATCGGTGTTCGGCAATCGGCTGGACGCCATGAGCATGCTGGCGGTGCTGGTGCTTGCGATCGGCCTGAGTTTCTGGGTGCAATATGCGCGCACGGTGCGCGGCTCGGTGCTGGTCGAGAAGAACAAGGATTATGTCGCGGCCGCGCAGCTGATCGGCCTGCCGGCGCCGGTCATCATGCTGCGCCATGTGCTGCCGAACGCGATGGGGCCGGTGCTGGTGATTGCCACCATCAACCTCGCGCTTGCGATCATCACCGAGGCCACGCTGTCGTTCCTCGGCGTCGGCCTGCCCGACACCATGCCGTCGCTCGGCACGCTGATCCGGATCGGCAACAATTACCTGTTCTCCGGCGAATGGTGGATCGTCGCCTTCCCCGGCATCGCGCTGGCCACACTGATCCTCTCCATCAATCTGCTCGGCGACTGGCTGCGCGACGCGCTCAATCCAAAACTGCGATGACCGAACCCGTTCTCTCCGTGCGTAACCTGCAGGTGGAGTTCGCCACCCGCCGCTCCACCCTGCGCGCGATCGACGGCGTCTCCTTCGACATCGCCAAGGGCGAGGTGCTCGGCGTGGTCGGCGAGTTCGGCGCCGGCAAGTCGGTCACCGGGCTCGCGGTGATCGGGCTGATTGATCCTCCGGGGCGTATCTCGGGCGGCGAGATCCGGCTGTCGGGCCTGCGCATCGACCATCTGCCGCCGGAAGATATCCGCCGTATCAGGGGCAAGCGCATCGGCATGATCTTCCAGGACCCGCTCACCAGTCTCAATCCGCTCTACCGGATCGGCGACCAGATCGTCGAGACCATCAAGACCCACACCTCTCTCTCCGAAAGTGCCGCACACAAGCGCGCGATCGACCTGCTCGCCGAAGTCGGCATCCCCGCCCCGGAAAAGCGCATCGACGCCTATCCGCATGAGTTTTCCGGCGGCATGCGCCAGCGCGTGGTGATTGCGCTCGCGATCTGCGCCGAGCCGGAGCTGATCATCGCGGACGAACCGACCACCGCCCTCGACGTTTCCGTGCAGGCGCAGATCATCGCGCTGATCAAACGGCTTGGCCGCGACCACGGCACCGCCGTGATGCTGGTGACCCACGACATGGGCGTCATTGCCGAGACCTGCGACCGCGTCGCGGTGATGTATTCAGGGCGCGTCGCCGAGATCGGCCCGGTGCAGGATGTCGTGCGCAACCCGCTGCATCCCTACGCCAAGGGGCTGATGGGCGCGATCCCGACACTCGCCGGCGAAGACAAGCGGCTGGTGCAGATTCCCGGCTCAATGCCGCGGCTGTCAGCCATCCCGCCGGGCTGCCCGTTCAACCCGCGCTGTGCGTTTGTCTTCGACCGCTGCCGCGTCGAGCGGCCCGAGCCGATCCGCCACGGCGCGCAAGCGGTCGCCTGCCATCTCTATGATGCCTCGGTGAAGGACAGCGCGGCATGAGCTTCGTCGACGTCAAAAACCTGCGGCGCGTGTTCGACGTCTCGAAGCCGTGGCTCAACCGCGTGCTCGAAGGCGGTCATCTCGAATATCTCAAGGCGGTCGACGGCGTCACCTTCGACATCCGCAAGGGCGAGACCTTTGCCCTCGTCGGCGAATCCGGCTCCGGCAAGACCACGGTCGCGCGCATGATGGTGGGCCTCCTGCCGCCAAGCTCCGGCGAAGTCGTGATCGACGGCGTATCGATGACGGATGCCAGGCAGGCGCAGGTGCGCCAGCGGCTGCGCCGCCGCATCCAGATGGTGTTCCAGGACCCCTATGCGAGCCTGAACCCGCGCTTCCGGGTCGATGCGATCGTGGCCGAACCGATCCGCGCCTTCAACCTGATCCAGGGCGAGCGCCAGATCAGGGAGCGCGTCGGCGAGTTGCTCTCCCTGGTTGGCCTCCATCCCGACGACGGCACCAAATTCCCGCATGAATTTTCCGGCGGCCAGCGCCAGCGTATCGCGATTGCTCGGGCGCTCGCCTCCAACGCCGAGTTCATCGTCTGCGACGAGCCGACCTCGGCGCTCGACGTCTCCGTTCAGGCGCAGATCCTCAATCTGATGCGCGATTTGCAGGACAAGTTCGGCCTGACCTATCTCTTCATCAGCCACAACCTCGCCGTGGTCCGCCACATGGCGAGCCGCATCGGCGTGATGTATCTCGGCCGCATTGTCGAGATCGCGGAGGGCCGCGAGCTGTTCAGCCGCCCGCGCATGCCCTACACCAAGATGCTGCTCGGCGCCGTGCCCGATCTCGCGATGTCCGGCCGCCAGCGCATTCCGGTCAAGGGGGAAATCCCCAACCCGATCGATCCGCCGCCGGGCTGCGCCTTCAATCCGCGCTGCCCGCTGGCGTTCGACCTCTGCCGCAAGGAGGCGCCCGCGCTGATCGACGGCGTTGCCTGCCACGCGGTCAATCTGGCGCCGGCGCCGGCCTGATCATCCGATCGGAGGAGGCTGAGCTGCTGGCATGCCAGTTGGCAGGACGGCTCCGCTGTGATCAAGTGCGCCCGCTTCCAAAGAAGGAGCCAATCCCATGGCCAGCAACATCAATCCCGATCCGTTCACGACCCGTCCCGAAATCGAGGGCACCTTTGGCGTCGTAACCTCGACCCACTGGATCGCGACTGCGGTCGGGATGGCTACGCTGGAAAAGGGTGGAAACGCGTTCGACGCCGGTGTCGCAACGGCCTTCACCTTGCAGGTGGTCGAGCCGCATCTCAACGGCCCCGGCGGCGACGTGCCCATTATCGTGCACGATGTGAAGCGCGGCGTGACGGAGGTGATCTGCGGCCAGGGCCCGGCTCCGGCGAAGGCAACGATTGCGCACTACAAGGCCGAGGGCCTCGAGATGGTCCCCGGCACCGGGCTGCTCGCGGCCTGCGTGCCCGGCACCTTCGAATCCTGGATGCTGCTGCTGCGCGATTACGGCACTCTGCGGCTCCGCGACGTGCTGGAGCCTGCGATATCCTATGCCAGCGACGGCTATCCGCTGGTCGAGCGCGCCTGCGCGACCATCCAGACGGTCGAGAACCTGTTCCGCAAGCACTGGCCGACCTCGGCCGCAGTCTACCTCCCCAACAACGAAGTGCCGAAGCCCGGCACCATCTTCACCAACCCAAAGATGGCCGAGACCTATGCCCGCATCCTGAAGGAAGCGGAGAGCGCGGGTGGCGACCGCATCGCCCAGATCGAGCGCGCGCGAAAAGCCTGGTCGCACGGGTTTGTGGCGGAAGCGATCGACAAGTTCTGCCGCACCCAGGAGGTCATGGACGTCTCGGGCTCGCCGCACAAGGGCGTCCTCTCGGCAGATGACATGGCGCGCTGGGTGCCGACGACAGAAGCGCCGCTCACCTATGATTACGGCCGCTACACCGTGCAGAAGTGCGGCGTCTGGAGCCAGGGCCCGGTGATGCTGCAGCAGCTCGCGCTGCTCAAAGGTTTTCAGCTCGACGGGCTCGATCCCGCAGGGCCCGAGTTCATCCATCTGCAGATCGAATGCGCCAAGCTCGCTTATGCCGACCGCGAGAAATTCTACGGCGATCCCAAATTCAACGAGATCCCGATCCAGACGCTGCTGTCGGATGCCTATAATGACGAGCGCCGCAAGCTGGTCTCGGAAAAGGCTTCGCTCGATTTCACGCCGGGCTCGGTCGAAGGCTTCGGCTCGGTCGTGAAACTGCGCCGCGCCGAGGGCCATCGCGAGGCGGTCGGCGCCATGGGCGCGGGCGAGCCGACCGTCGGCCGCTTCGGCGAGGTGCGCGGCGACACCGTGCATTTCGACATCATCGACACATCAGGCAACATGATCTCGGCGACGCCGTCGGGCGGCTGGCTGCAGTCCTCGCCGGTCATTCCCGACCTCGGCTTCTGCCTCGGTAGCCGCGCCCAGATGTTCTGGCTCGAGGAAAACCACCCGGCCTCGCTCGCGCCGGGAAAACGCCCGCGCACCACGCTGTCGCCGACCATGGCGCTGCGCGACGGCGAGCCGTATCTCGCCTGGGGTTCGCCCGGCGGCGACCAGCAGGATCAGTGGATCACGCAGTTCTTCCTGCGCCACGCCCATTGCAAGATGAACCTGCAGGAAGCGATCGACGCTCCGGCCTGGCACTCCGAGCACTTCCCGATCTCGTTCTGGCCGCGCACCGCGCGGCCCGGCGTGCTCGTGGTCGAGAACCGCGTGCCGAAGGCGAGCCGCGAGGAGCTTGCCCGCCGCGGCCATGTGGTCGAGACCGGCCCCGACTGGTCGGAAGGCCGCCTCACCGCGGCCTCCCGCGTCGGCAAGCGCCGCCGCGCCGCCGCCAATCCGCGCGGCATGCAAGGCTACGCCGCCGGACGCTGAGAAACAGAGATGACTCCAGGAGCATGATGATTTCGCGACGGATCGCAGAGCGAGCCTCAAACTCCACCTCGCCCCGCCTGCGGGGAGAGGTCGGAATTCAAGCGCAGCTTGAATTCCGGGTGAGGGGGAGCCTCCGCGAACTCAATGCGTACCGTCTTGGCGGAGATATCCCCTCACCCCGAGCCTCTCCCCGCCATCCGCCTTCGCCCGAAGGCGGGCTTCGGCGGACAAGAGCGCGGGGAGAGGGGGAGTAGGCTTGAGATGACGTGGTCGATCATCGCGAGAGACAGCGTGACCTGCCAGTTCGGCATTGCGGTCGCGACGAAATTTTTTGCTGTCGGCGCGCGGGTGCCGCATATCGCGGCGGGCCTTGGCGGCGTCGCGACGCAGGCGCTGGTCAACCCATATTACGGCATCGACGGCGTGAGGATGTTGCGCGAGGGCAAGAGCCCTCAGGACATCGTCACGGCCCTGCTTGCAGGCGACAGCGGCCGCGAGAGCCGGCAACTCCACATCATGGATGCGCGAGGCGCCGTCGCCGCGCATACCGGCAAGGATTGCGTCGACTGGTGCGGTCATCTCGCCGGTGATGGCTTCTCCCTCGCCGGCAACATGCTGGCGCGCGCAAGCGTGCTCGATGATACCGCCAAGGCCTATGCCGCGAACAAGGAACTGCCGTTCGCGCGGCGTCTGCTCGCGGCGATGCGCGCGGGCGAAGCGGCCGGCGGCGACAAGCGCGGCAAGCAGTCCGCCGCGCTGCTGATCCACGACACGGAAGAATGGTCCGCGCTCGACCTGCGCGTCGACGACCATGCCGATCCGCTTGGCGAGCTGGAGCGGCTGGAGCGCGTCAGCCGCGAGCGCTGGGTGCATTTCCGGCAATTCCTCCCCACCCGGCAGAATCCGGCCGGGATCACCGATCGCGCCACCATCGATGCTACCATCGAGGCCGCGCTTGCGGGCGAGCAATGACCGCGAGCCCCCTGATCGATATCCAGCGCCTGCGCGTGCTGTTTCATGGCGATGACGGGCGCACAACGCATGCGGTCGACAGCGTCGATCTTTCGGTGGCCAACGGCGCGACGCTCGGACTGGTCGGCGAATCCGGCTGCGGCAAGAGCGTGACGTCACTGGCGATCATGGGACTGCTCTCGAAACAATCGGCCGAGGTATCCGGCTCGATCCGCTTCGACGGTTTTGATCTGCTCGCAGCCGGCGACGAAACCCTGCGCGACCTCCGCGGCAACCGGCTTGCCATGATCTTCCAGGAGCCGATGACCTCGCTCAATCCGAGTTTTACCATCGGCGACCAGATCATCGAGACCATCCTGCGCCATCGCGGCGGCTCGCGCCGCTCCGCGCGCGAGCGCGCGATCCAGCTGCTGCGCCGGGTCCACATCCCCTCGCCGGAAAAACGCATCGACGAATATCCGCACAAGCTGTCGGGGGGCATGCGCCAGCGCGTGATGATCGCGATGGCGCTGGCCTGCGACCCGCGCCTTCTGATCGCCGACGAGCCGACCACCGCGCTCGACGTCACCTTGCAGGCGCAAATCCTGGAGCTGATGCGCGAGCTCAAGGCCGAAAGCGGCGCGGCGATCATTTTGATCACGCATGATCTCGGCGTCGTCGCCGAAGTCTGCGACGAGGTCGCGGTGATGTATGCCGGCGAGATCGTCGAGCGCGCGGCCGTCGATGAGCTGTTCGCTTCCCCGCAGCATCCCTACACCGTCGGCCTGCTCGGCTCGATCCCGCGGCTCGACCGCCGCGCGAATCATCTTGCCACCATCGAAGGCATGGTGCCGAACATGGCGAACCCGCCCGCGGGCTGCCGCTTTGCCGCGCGCTGTCCGTTTGTGATGGACGCCTGCACCAAGGCCGCGCCGCCGCTCCGCGAGCTTTCGCCTGGCCACGCCTCGCGCTGCATCCGCGCGCCGCTGGAAAGGCTGGTGTCGTGACCGCGCTCCTGGAAGCCGACAACCTGGTCAAGCATTTCCCGGCGTCGCGCAATCTGTTCGGCCGGCCGACATCGTTTGTGCGCGCCGTCGACGGCGTCAGCTTCCATGTCGAGGCCGGCGAGACGCTGGCTCTCGTCGGCGAATCCGGTTGCGGCAAATCGACCGTCAGCCGGCTGGTGCTGCGGCTGATCGAGCCGGATGCAGGCCGCGTGCGCTTCGAGGGCCGCGATCTGCTCGCGCTCGATGCGAACGAGTTGCGCGCGTTCCGGCGGCAGGCGCAGATCATCTTCCAGGACCCATATGCCTCGCTCAATCCGCGCATGACGGTCGGCCAGATCCTGGGCGAGCCGCTGGCGCTGCATGAGCTGGTGCCAGCGAATGCGCGCCGCGCGCGGGTCGAGGAACTACTGCGGCTGGTCGGCCTCGAGCCGCGCTTCGCCCGCCGCTATCCGCACGAATTTTCCGGCGGCCAGCGCCAGCGCATCGCGATCGCGCGCGCGCTCGCGGTCGAGCCGAAACTGATCATCTGCGACGAGCCGGTGTCCGCGCTCGATGTTTCCATCCGCTCGCAAATCCTGAACCTGCTAAGCGACCTGCAGGACCGGCTCGGCCTGTCCTACATCTTCGTCTCGCACGATCTGGCTGTCGTGAAGCACATCGCCGACCGCGTCGCCGTGATGAATCTCGGCGGCATTGTCGAGACCGCGGAGACAGACGCGCTGTTCGCCTCGCCCCGCCACCCCTATAGCCGGGCCCTGCTGTCGGCTATCCCGGTGCCCAAGCCGCAGGCAAAACGCGCCCGCCTGATCCTGCAGGGCGAGATGCCGAGCGCGCTCAACCCGCCCTCCGGCTGCCGCTTCCACACCCGTTGTCCGTTTGTGGTCGAACGCTGCCGCACCGAGGTGCCGCAACTCGAGGCGGATGGCGCGGGACATGCACTTGGACACGAGGTCGCGTGCCATCGGGCCGCGGAACTGCCGTCCGCAGAGGGAATCGTTCCCTCCGACGGCGGGTTTTCGCCGGCATTGGAGAAACTGGTCGCCGCCTTCAGCCTTTCGGAGGAAGGACCGGCGGGGAGCGGTGTTGATATAGTCGGCCGACCGACGGCGGTGTAACGAGGGGGATTGCTGCGATGAAGTTTTGGCGAATGGCTGCGGCCGCGGCGGCGTTGCTGCTTTCCTTGCAGGCGAACGCGTTCGCCGAAACCACGCTCCGCATCGGGCTTGCCGAGGACCCCGACATCCTCGATCCCACCATGGCGCGCACCTATGTCGGCCGCATCGTGTTTTCGGCCGTCTGCGACAAGCTGTTCGACATCGACGAGAAGCTCAACATCGTGCCGCAGCTGGCGCTGTCGCATGAGACTTCAGCCGACGGCAAGGAAGTCACCATCAAGCTGCGGCCGAACGTGAAATTCCAGGATGGCGAGCCGCTCGATGCGGAAGCCGCCAAATTCTCGCTCGAGCGGCATCTCACCTTCCCCGGCTCGTTCCGCAAGCCGGAGCTCGCCGCGCTCGACCATGTCGAGGTCGTCGATCCCCTCACCATCAAGCTGGTGCTGAAATCGCCGTTCTCGCCCTTGATCGCGCAGCTCACCGACCGCGCCGGCATGATGATGTCGCCGAAGGCGGCGAAGGCCGCCGGCGACAAGTTCGGCCTGCATCCGGTCTGCGCCGGCCCCTACAAATTCGTCGAGCGCGTGCAGCAGGACCGCATCGTGTTCGAGAAATTCGCCGACTACTGGAACAAGGACAACGTCTTCATCGACAAGATCGTGTTCCTGCCGATCGTCGACGCCACCGTGCGGCTCGCCAACCTGAAATCCGGCGGACTCGACCTGATCGAGCGCGTGCTCGCGACCGACATCAAGGATGTGCGCGCCGATTTCAGGCTGAAACTCTCGACCGCGATCGAACTGGGCTATCAGGGCATTACACTGAATGTCGGCCACGACAAGAACAGGGGGCCGCTCAGCCAGTCCGCCAAAGTGCGGCAGGCGCTCGATCTCGCAATCGATCGCGAGGCCATCAACCAGGTGGTGTTCAACGGCGAGTTCAAGCCGGGTAACCAGTGGGTCAATCCGGACCACCCCTACTATCAGAAGGCCTTTCCGGTCCGCGGCCGCGACGTGGAGAAGGCCAAGGCGCTGTTGAAGGAAGCCGGCGTCACGCCGCCGGTCGCGGTCGACTTCATGGTGCCGAAGGGCGCCGAGACCGAGGCGGTCGCGCAGGTGGTGCAGTCGATGGCGGCCGAAGCCGGCTTCGACATGAAGATCCGGGTCACGGAATTTGCGACCTCGCTGAAGCAGGCGGAGGCCGGCGATTTCCAGGCCTATATGCTGGCCTGGAGCGGGCGCATCGATCCCGACGGCAACTCCTACGTCTTCATGCACACCGGCGCGCCGCAGAACAACGCGGAATGGAAGAATGCCGACGCCGACAAGGCGCTGGATGACGCGCGGCTCGTCACCGAACTGGCGCAGCGGAAGGCGATCTACGAGAAGCTGACCAAGCTCGAAATGGCGGATGAGCCGATCCTCTATCTCTATCACCGCCGCATCCTGATCGCGCATACCAACAAGCTCGAAGGCTACAAGCAGATGCCGGACGGGCTGGTGCGCGTGATCGGGCTGAAGCTGAAGTGAGAACTATTGGCATCGGCGCTTTCTCCGCTCCCTCCCCCCTTGCGGGGGAGGGCTGCGGTGGGGGGTGCCACGAACTCCGAATCCCGTTGGGTTACCCCCCTCCCTGTCCCTCCCCCGCAAGGGGGGAGGGAACGACGCGGCTGCAGCTTGCGATCAAGCATGATTTCATTCCGCATCAAATCAAGCGCACGCCATGCTGAACTTCCTCGCGCGCCGCATCGCCCAGCTGGTCCCGACACTGTTCTTCGTGTCGATCCTGATCTTCTCGCTGCAGCATCTGTTGCCGGGCGATCCCGCGCTGATCATGGCGGGCGAAGAGCGCGACCCCGACGTGATCGAGCAAATTCGCCACCAGTACCGGCTCGATCAGCCGATCCCCGTGCAATATGTCTACTGGGTCAAGGGCGTGCTGTCGGGCGATTTCGGCGAGTCCCTCCGCATCAAGGTGCCGGTGCGCGAGCTGATCCAGCAAAAGCTGCCGGTGACCTTGCAGCTCGCCTCGATGGCGATCGTGATCGCGTTCCTGATCGGCATTCCCGCCGGGATCATCTCCGCCGTGAAGAAGAACACCGCCTGGGATTATGGCGCCAACATCTTTGCGCTATGGGGCATCTCGACGCCGAACTTCTGGCTCGGGATCATGCTGATCTTCCTGTTCTCGATCAAGCTCGGCTGGCTGCCGGCGTCGGGTTACGTCCCGCTCGCCGAGAACTGGCGCGCGAGCCTCGCCGCCACCATCATGCCGGCCTTCGTGCTCGGCAATGCGATCGCGGCAATCCTGATGCGCCACACCCGCTCTGCCATGCTGCAGGTGCTGGAGAGCGATTACGTCCGCACGGCGCGCGCGAAGGGGCTTTCCGAGCGCTCGGTGATCCTCAAGCACGCCATGCGCAATGCGCTGACGCCTGTGATCACGCTGGGCGCACTCGAGCTCGGCACGCTGCTGTCAGGCGCTGTGCTGACCGAGCAGATCTTCTCGATCCCTGGTTTCGGCAAGCTGATCGTCGATGCCGTGTTCAACCGCGACTATGCCGTGGTGCAGGGCGTAGTGCTGGTGACGGCGACGATCTACATCACGCTGAATCTCGTCGCCGACATCGCCTATATCCTCGTCAATCCGCGGCTTAGAGCATGATCCGAAAAAGTGGATACCGGTTTTTCGAAAAGGTCATGCTCAATCATGAATTTAGAGCGCGATCGCGCTCTGGGGCATAAATTATGACCGATGCCGTGCTCAGCGCGCTTCCCGTTTCCTCAGCTGACGAGCTGGAGAGCCCGGCGCGGCGCGCGCTGCGGCGACTGTTCAAACGCAGGGGCGCGGTTGTCGGCCTGGTCGTGCTCGCGACCTTCATCCTGTTCGCGCTGTTTGCGCCGCTGGTCGCGCCCTATGACCCGATTGCAACCAGCTGGACGCTGGTGCGCAAGCCGCCGTCCGCCACCCACTGGTTCGGCACCGACGACCTCGGCCGCGATGTATTCGCCCGCGTCATCTATGGCGCGCGGGCCTCGCTGACTGGCGGGCGCGATCTCGGTCACCATCGCGCTCACCATCGGCGTGCCGCTGGGACTCTTGTCCGGCTATCGCGGCGGCTTCATCGACGCGCTGATCAGCCGCATCACCGACGCCATGCTGGCCTGCCCGTTCCTGATCCTGGCGATCGCGCTCGCAGCTTTTCTCGGGCCGAGCCTTTCCAATGCCATGATCGCGATCGGCGTCTCCGCGACCCCGATCTTCATCCGCCTGACCCGCGGCCAGGTGATGAACGTGAAGGTCGAGGATTATGTCGAGGCCGCGCGCGCCATGGGCAATCCGCGCTGGCGGATCGCGCTGTTCCATATCCTGCCCAACATCATGCCGGCGCTCCTGGTGCAGGCGACGCTGTCGATCGCCGCCGCCATCATCGCCGAAGCCGCGCTGTCGTTCCTCGGGCTCGGGCAGCAACCGCCCTCGCCGTCCTGGGGCAGCATGCTGAACGCCGCGCAGCGCTTCCTCACCAACGCGCCGTGGATGGCGATCTGGCCGGGGCTTGCGATCTTCCTGGTGGTGCTGTCGCTCAATCTCGTCGGCGACGGCCTGCGCGACGCGCTGGATCCGAGGGAGCGGTAGCGGCGCAGTATTTCGTCATTGCGAGGAGCGAAGCGACGAAGCAATCCAGACCGTCGCCGCGGAACGACTCTGGATTGCTTCGCTTCGCTCGCAATGACGAAACGGAGCCTTAGAGTCACTCTCTCAAATCACCGTCTCCCGCATCACCCTCCGGCAATCCATCTCGTATTCGAGATCGATCACGGGTGGCCGCGCGAAATGCCAGGTCAGTCCGGAACGCGCGGCGCCGCGGCGGACCAGCGCGTCGGCAAAGACCGGATGGAAATCGTGCACAGTATAGGTCTGGACCGCCGTCGCTTCCTTCCAGCCGGATCCGAACTCACGCATGCGGCGTTCCATGGCGTCGACCACGAAACTGACCTTCTCCTTCAGGCCGTCGGGGCTGAGGTCGCGATACCGCACGGTGCGTTCGGAATAGGTTGCGCCTCCCTCGCGCGCTTCTCCGCTTCCCGCGATCACGAAGGTCGGCGTCGCGCTCTGGCTCGGCCGCGTGAACGAGAACGCATAGAACGACGGCTCGGACGGAGGATCGAGCTCGGGGCAGACATTGCTGCGCGCGACCGGATTGGTCTTGCCGTCATAGATGCCCCACTCGGCCAGCGTCTTGACATAGTGCTCGTTGAATTTGCGGAAGCCATCGTCGGTGAACGCCGCGGGCGAGCGCAGCTCGCAGGCGCAGATCGAGGTCAGCGGCCGTCCCGCGGACTGAATATATTTGGCAATCGCCGCAAAGCCCTCGGCGAGCGGCAGCCATTTCTCGAAGCGCACGCGCTCGATCTCGTAGCCGGGCAACGCCGCGGACCCGCTCGAATACTGGAACACGGCCGGAATGAACCGGTAATTGCCGGCGGCGAAATCGCTGGTCATGTCGGCTGATCCTGCCCTATTCGAGTTGCATGCGGACGCCCTTGGCGCCGTTGAGGAGCCGCTTCAGGTGGAAGCCGGCGAGCGGATCGTCGGCGTGCAGGCCCACCAGCGCGGCAAAGGCCGGCATCGCCGTGGCGTCGCCGGCCTCGAGCTTGGCGAAGGCTTCCGAATATTGCGTGATCGCCGGCGCGCAAAACACCTCCGCGCGCAGCGGCTCGTAGACGCGCAGCGGCTCGCTCCGCCCGCGCAGCACGATGTCGCCGACCGGGCGGCCCTTGAAATTCGCAGCCGCCCTGGCCACCGTTTCGCTGACGCAGATACGGGTGCCGAGCTGCTTGTTGGCGGTCTCCAGCCGCGCAGCCGTGTTGATGGTGTCACCATAGGCGGTGTAGTCGAAGAACCGCTTGCCGCCGAAATTGCCGACCAGCACGGGACCTGCATGCACGCCGATCCGCGTCGTGCCGAAATTGACGCCCTTGGACCTCCAGCGGTCGCGGAACGCCACCGCCCAGTCGTCAAGTTCATGCGCGCAGGCGACCGCGCGCGTCGCAAAATCCGGCTGGTCGCCGGGCGCATTGAAGAGGATATGGATGCCGTCGCCGATGATCTTGCCGACCGTGCCTTCATGCGCGAACACGATCTCGGTCATCCCGCCCATATATTCATTAAGCAATGCGCCGAGGATTTCAGGCGCGATGTTTTCCACCAGCGAGGTGAAACTGGTGACATCGGTGAAGATGGCCGCCACCTCGCGGCGATGCACTTCCATGCCGTCGCTTTCGCCCTTGGAGACCAGGCGGCTCGCGATCTGCGGCGAGAAATACCGCGACAGCGAGGCATGCGCCCGCTCCGCCTCGGCCTGGCGGCGCCGCGCCTCGCGCAGCATCTCGACATGGCGGATGGTCTTGTCGATGGTCATTTCGAGGTCGCCGAAGTCGATCGGCTTGGTGAGGAAGTCGAACGCGCCACGGTTCATCGCGGTGCGGATGTTGCTCATGTCGCCATAGGCCGACACGATCACGGTGGACTTCTTGTCCTCGGCCTCCTGCAGTTTCGCCAGCAGCGACAGCCCGTCCATCCCGGGCATGTTGATGTCGCTCACCACCATGTCGACATTCGGATTCTGTTCGAGCGTCTGCAGCGCCTCGAGGCCGTCATGGGCGAATATCACCTTCACGGCGCCCTCGCGGATTTGCCTGCGGAACTTCTGCAGGACCAGCGCCTCGAGGTCGGCCTCATCATCGACGAACAATATGGTAGCTGTCATGCAGCCTGTCCGAGCCTGGTGTCGATCTCCTGCCGCAGCGCGGTAAAGTCGATCGGCTTGGTCAACAATCCTTCAGCGCCGCGTTCGATCGCCTTGCGCCGCGTCTCGGCATCGCCATAGGCGGTGATCATGATCACGGGCACGTCGGGCCGCTTGGCCCTCACCTCCGGCAACATCTCAAGCCCGCTCATGCCGGGCATGTTGATGTCGGACAGGATCAGGATCAGCGAGGGATCGCCGACATCGACGGCGCGCTCGAGCGCGGCCGGGGCGGACGGCGCGAACTCCATGTGAAACCGGCCCGAGCGCAGATCGCGCCGGAACTGCTGGCGAAACAGCGCCTCCACGTCCGGTTCGTCATCGACGACGAGAATGTAAACGCTCAATGCGCGCCTCCAGCATTTCTTTGTGTATTTGCTTGTAAATTATTTCCCTGTAAATTTTCCTGGGCCGCGAGCTTGCGCGGCAGCGTAATGATGAATTCGGTAAAAGCGCCCGGTTCTGTCTCTACGTCGATCTTGCCGCCGTGCTGTTTCACCACGATGTCGTGACTCATCGACAGGCCGAGCCCGGTTCCCTCGCCGGCCGGCTTGGTGGTGAAGAACGGATTGAACATTTTCTCCTTCACTTCCTGCGGGATCCCGGTGCCGTTGTCGCGAATCCGGATTTCGACCCTGTTGCCGAGGTTTTTCGTGCTCGCGCTCAAAGTCGGCTCGAAGTCGCCGTTGGCTGCCTCCTTGCGCTTGTTGGCGGCATAGAAGCCATTTGAAATCAGATTGAGGAAAACGCGGGTGATCTCCTGCGGATAGAGATCGACCTGGCCTGCGCTCGGATCGAGGTCGCGCTTGAGTGTGATGTTGAAGCCGCTCTTCTCCGCGCGCGCGCCGTGATAGGCGAGATTGAGACTCTCTTCCACGATCGCGTTGATGTCGGCGGGGCGGCGCTCGCCGCTTCCTTCGCGCGAATGCAGCAGCATGTTCTTGACGATGGAGTCGGCGCGCTTGCCATGCTGCACGACCTTCTCGAGATTGCCTTTGAGCATGTGCGTGAGCTCGTCGATCTCCTCGCGAGTCTTGCCGTTCATCTCCGTGTCTTTCAGCACGTCGTTGAGCTCGTCGATCAATTCGCCCGACAGCGCCGAGAAATTATTGACGAAGTTGAGCGGATTCTTGATCTCGTGCGCGATGCCGGCGGTGAGTTGGCCGAGCGAGGCCAGCTTCTCGGTCTGGATCAGGCGGTCCTGCGCGGTGCGCAATTCGTCGAGGGAGCGGGTCAGCTCGGTCGTGCGCTCGCGCAATTCATTCAGCAGTCGCGTATTCTCGATCGCGATCACGGCCTGCTTGGTGAAGTTTTCCACCAGCGCGACCTGCTTGTCTGTGAACTGGCGCACTTCCTGGCCGAAAAATGGTGATCGCGCCCATCAGCTCGTCTTCCTTCAGCATGGGCACGACAAGGATGGTCCGGGCGCCGGCGATATCGGCCATCCCGACAACGTTGGGGACGCCGGCCTCGTAAGCCGCGGTATTCCTGATGTCCTCTATCCGGGCCGGCCGATGCGTTTCGGCGACGATCGCAAGCGTCGTCCCCGGATACGGAAGGATCGGCGCGCGCTGCCGGTACGCCGAGAATTCGGGCGGAATATTATGATCGGCTACGAGATTATATTTCTCGCCGTCCCACAAATTCATCGTGCCGAAGTTCGCGCCGCAGACCCGCGTGGCATTTTCGAGCATGGTCTGGAAGACCGGCTTCAGTTCGCCCTGCGAGGAAGAGATGACCTGCAGCACTTCCGACGTTGCGGTCTGCTGCTCCAGCAACTCCGTCAATTCCGAGGTGCGCTGCTCGACCTTGTTTTCGAGGTCGGCATAGGATTCCTGCAAGCGCGCGCCCATGTCGTTGAACTGGTTGGCGAGGCCCTCCAACTCGTCGCCGGTCTTGATCGCGATGCGCTGGGCAAAGTCGCCGCTGCCGATGCGCTCGGCGCCGGCGCGGAGCGCCTGGATCGGGCCCACCATGCGGCGGGCGAGAAAGATTCCAGCGAGCACGGCGAAGATCGAGGCCGCGAGCAACACCACCGCAAGCCGCTGCAGCGCCGCGTAAAGCGAGGCGTAGGCTTCCTGCTCCGGCAGCTCGACGAACATGATCCAGCGCAGCGGCTGGATTGGCGCATAGGCCGTCAGCACCTCCTGCCCCTGGATGTTGAGCGCGCCCTGCAGGGAATCCGCACCGAAATTCATGGTCGGCCGCGGTGGCGGTGGCGGCAATGCCGCCGGCGTCGTCCGCGCCCCGGACGCGGACTGTGCCGCCTGCGCTGCTGCTGCCTGCTCGTCCTGCTCCGCGAGCGCGGCCTGCTCGTCCAGCGCCGCCTTGACCTGCACGAGCTTCGACATGTCGGTGTTGCGCAACACCAGGCTGATGTCGGGATGTGCGATCAGCCGCCCCTGCGAACCGACTACATAGGCATGGCCATGCTCGCCGACCTTGATCTGGGACACGACGTCCCAGATCAGCTTCAGATTGACCTCGGCAATGCTGACGCCGGCATCCTTGCGGGTGCCGGCCAGCGCCAGCGTCATGTAGGGCTCGGATTCACGGCGGAAATAGACCGGGCCGTAATAGACCTTGTGGGCGACGGCCTCGGTGAATTTCGGATCCTTGGACACGTCGAGGCCAGAGTCGATCACGTCCATGGCAAGCCGCGACACCCGCAACCGCTCATGGCCGGTCGAGTTCGATCTGCGCCAATTCGGTGATGGCGGGCACCTGCCGCAGCAGGCGCAGCGCGTCGAACCGCCGGTTTTCCAGCGAGGCGGCCGACCAGGGCAATTGGGTGGTCCAGCCGAGCTGGCTTTCGATTTCCTTGATGAACTGGCTGATCTTGGCGGCAGCCGCTTCGGCCTGTTCGTGCTGGATCCGGATCAGCGCGGCTTTATGCTCGCGGTAGTAGAAAATGACCTCGAATATGCCGTTGGAGAGCAGCGCGACGGCGACCACTGCGACGAACAGCGCGACATATTTGGTAAAAAGCCGGCTGCGGATATTCGTCCGTGGCGCCTTCCCCGCAGCCACGGCGTCGGCCGCGGGCGTTCCCGCGAGCGTCCGGCCTTGCGGCGTATCCGGGTGTAGGGAAATGGTCATCGCGCGCCTTATTTAGCAAGAAGGCGCGCCCTTGTCTCTTGCCGCAGTGCGGGAGACCGGATCGGTTAACGACGAAAACGGCGGCGCTCGTCAGCGCCGCCGTTGAAAAATTTGCGCTTATTTCGGCCTTTAAGCCGGCTTGGGCTGCTGCCGGCCAAGATCGTATTCGGCGATCTGGCGGGTTCGCTCGGACGAAGACCTCGCCTGGTGATCGGTCGCCAGCGTGACATAGACCGCGGGAAGCACGAACAGCGTGAACAGCGTGCCGATCGACATGCCCGCCACCACGACGAGGCCGATCGAGAAGCGGCTCGCCGCGCCCGCGCCGCTTGCGGTCAGAAGCGGAATCAGGCCGGTCACCATCGCCGCCGTCGTCATCAGGATCGGACGCAGCCGGATGCGCGCCGCCATCTCGATCGCCGAGCGCTTGTCGAGGCCCTCATTGAGCTGCAGCTCGTTGGCGAACTCGACCATCAGGATGCCGTGCTTGGTGATGAGCCCCACCAGCGTTAGCAATCCCACCTGGGTATAGATGTTCATGGTCGCGACGCCGAAGAACAAGGGGATCAGCGCGCCGACGATCGCCATCGGCACGGAGACCATGATCACCAGCGGATCCCACAGACTCTCGAACTGCGCCGCCAGCACCAGGAAGATGATGATGATCGCAAAGCCGAGGGTGATCAGGAGCTGATTGCCTTCCTGTACGTATTGCCGGCTGTCGGCGAGATAGTCGTGGCTGAAGCCGGCCGGCAGCTTCTTTGCCTCACCTTCGAGGAAGTCAACGGCCTGCCCGACGGTCACGCCGGGCATCGGCACCGCCTGGAAGGTCGCCGAGTTGAGCTGGTTATAGTGCGTGAGCGAATTGGGGTCGGTGCCGGTCTCGATCGACACCACCGTCGACAGCGGCACCTGCTGGCCCGTGTTGGTCGGCACGTAATACCCGCCGAGCGCTTCCGGCGACAGGCGGATGCCGCGCGGCACCTGCGGAATCACCTGATAGGAACGTCCCTCCAGATTGAAGCGGTTGACGTAATTGCCGCCGAGCAGGGTTGCGAGCGTGTTGCCGATATTGGCCATGGTGATGCCGAGATCGCTCGCCTTGGATCGGTCGATCTTCACCCGCACCACCGGCTGGTTGAACGCAAGGTCGCTGTCGGAGACGATGAAAAGGCCGCTCTTGCGTGCGGCATCCTTCAGCTTCTCCATCTGCTCAAAGACGGCCTGGAAGCCCGAGGTGGAATTGATCACCATCTGCACCGGCAGGCCGCCCGGCCCGCCCGGCAGCGGCGGCAGATTGAAGGCAAACGCCTGGACGCCTTCGATCTTGGAAATCTCGCCCTGCACCAGCGGCTTCAGCTTGATCGACGAGCGCGTCCGCTCTTCCCAGGGCTTGAGCAGCATGCCGGCGATGCCGTTCTGCGGGCCGTTGATGCCGTTGAGCGCAAAACGCAAGTCGGTCTCGGGGAACTTCTGGAACGCCTTGTCGAGCTTCTCGCCATAGAAATCGAGATAGTCGATGTTGGCGTATTTCGGCCCCTTGATCACCGCGAACACGATGCCCTGGTCTTCCTCGGGCGCCAGCTCCTTGGAGGTGTGCATCCACAGGAAGCCAACCAATCCCAAAATGGTCACCGCGAACAGCAACGTGACCGGGCGATAGTCGAGCGAGCGGTCGAGCCTGCGGCCATACCAGCGCGTCATCGCGCCGAACACGCGGTTGACGAGCTTTGCGAAGCGTCCCTCGTCCGCGCTCTTCAGGAACACCGAGCACATCATCGGCGACAGCGTCAGCGCGATGATACCCGAGACGATCACCGAGCCCGCCAGCGTAAAGGCGAATTCGCGAAACAGCGAACCGGTAAGCCCCCCGAGGAAGCCGATCGGCGCGTACACCGCGGCGAGCGTGATCGTCATCGAGATGACGGGACCGACGATTTCGCGCGCCCCCTTGAGCGAGGCCTGTACCGGCGGCATGCCCTCCTCGAGATGGCGGTGGATGTTCTCCACCACGACGATGGCGTCATCGACCACAAGGCCGATCGCCAGCACCATCGCGAGCAGCGTCAAGAGGTTGAAGGAGAATCCCGCCATCAGCATCAGCGTGCAGACGCCGATCAGCGACAGCGGAATGGTGACCACCGGGATCACCACCGAGCGCAGCGATGCCAGGAACAGGAAGATCACGACCACGACGATCAGCACGGCTTCGCCCAGCGTCTTCTCGACCTCATCGATCGACGACTGGATGAATTTCGTGGAATCGTAGGCCACCTTCATCTTCATCGACGGCGGCAGGTTGCGTTCCAGCTCCGGGAACAGTGCGCGCACGCCCCTGACGATGGTCAGCGGGTTGCCCTGCGGGGTTGCCTGCACGCCGATGAAGATCGCGTGCTCGCCATTGAAGGCGACGCTCGCATCGGTGCTTTGCGCCGCGAGCTCGACGGTCGCGATGTCCTCCATGCGCACGAAGCCGCCGTCCTTGGACTTGATGATCATGCGCTTGAACTGCTGGACGTTCTGCAGGTCCGTATTGGTCGAGACGTTGGAGACGATGAAGAAGCCCTTGGCCTGGCCCGCCGCCGCCTGGAAATTGTTGGCCTGGATCGCAGCCTGCACATCACCCGGCGAGATGCCGCGGCCGGCCATCTTCACGGGATCAAGCCACAGCCGCATCGCAAAGGTCTGGCCGCCGAGGATGTCGGCGGAAGCGACGCCGTCGACGGTCGACAATACGGGTTGAACGACGCGCGTGAGATAGTCTGATATCGCGCTGCCCGAGAGCTCCTCGCTGGAGAAGCCGATATACATCACGGCCGTGGTCTGGCCGGTGCTCTTGGTGACGATCGGATCGTTGGATTCCTTCGGGATCAGGTATTTGACCGAGTTCACCTTGGCGAGCACCTCGGTCAGCGCCTGGTTCGGGTCGAAGTTGAGCTTGATGTAGACCTGGATGGTCGAGGTGCCGAGCACCGAGGACGAGGTGATGTAGTCGACGCCCTCGGCGGAGGCGACAGCCTGCTCGATCGGGGTGGTGATGAAGCCCTGGATCAGCTGCGCGGAGGCGCCGGGATAGACGGTCGTGACGTTGACGACCGTGTTCGACAGTTTTGGATATTGCCGGATCGGCAGCACCATCGCCGCACGCAGTCCGATCAGCAGGATCAGCATGCTGACGACGACCGACAGCACCGGTCGCTTGATGAAAATATCGGTGAAGGCCATCGCGGCGCTCTCTTCGATTTTTAGGAGAGCATGACCTCGTAAGATCGTGCTCCGATAAGGGTTTTAATAACGCGGCGGCTTCGCCGGGATCGGCGGCAGCGGATCGGTCGAGATCGCGACCGCACCACCCGATTGCAGCTTGAGCTGGCCGACGGCAATCACGCGATCGCCCGGCTTCAGGCCCTTGACGATTTCGGCGCGGCCCTCGACCCGGTTTCCGGTCTGCACGAAGGTGCGGACCGCGGTCAGCGTGGTCTTGCCGTCCGCTTCCTTCTTCTCGGTGATCAGGAACACCGAGTCACCGTAAAGCGTGTAGTCGACCGCCGTCTCGGGCACGGTGATGACCGGCGGCTTGTCCGGCAGCACCACGGTGGTGGTCGCGAACATGCCGGGCTTGAGGATGTGCTCGGGATTGGCGATCGTCGCCTGCACCCGGATGTTGCGGGTGTCGGCGGCGATCTGCGGCTCGATGGTCGTGATCTTGCCCTCGAAGGCCTGGCCCGGATAGGCGTCGACCGCGATGCGCACGACCTGTCCCACCTTCAGCTGGCCCGAGTCCTTCTCGGTCACGGTGAAGTTGGCATAGAGCACGGAGAGATCGGTCAGCGACACGATTGTGGTGCCGGCGTTCAGGAACTGGCCGACTTCAACCACGCGAACGCCAAGTTCGCCCTCGAATGGCGCCTCTACCTGCTTCTGCGAGATCACGGCCTGGGTCCGGGCGATTCCGGCCATCGCCTGGTCATAGGTCGCCTGGGCCTGGTCGACGGTCGCCTGAGGTCCAAACTGCCGCGAAGCGAGCTGCTTGGCGCGGTCGAGCTGAAGCTGCGCCACCGTCGCCTGCGCCTTGAAGCTGGCGAGATCGGCCTGCTCCGGCGCGTCAAACAACTGCAGCAGCGGCGCGCCGGACTTCACATGCGCGCCGGGCGTGAACAGTATCTCGGTGATCCGCCCCGAAACGTCTGATGTGACATTGACCTGATGTACAGCGGCCAGTCCCCCGACCGCGGTCAGGAGGTTCGGCACCACCTCGGACTTCGCCTCGGCCACGCTCACCGTCGCCGGCGGCGGCTTGTTGTTGGCGAAGAACTGCGCGATCATCTGGCCGCGGAAATAGTTGAACCAGACGAGGCCGCCGACGAGGGCGGCCAGCAGCGCGCCCACGATGAGGAACCACAGCACGTTCCGCGCCGGGCGCGGATGGCCCTTCTCGTCGAGCGGCTTTCCCGAAAGTTTGGGTTCGGTCGCAATATTCATGTCATGCACTTTCTGCAGCCGCCGGCAGATCCGGGGCTTGCTGCAATTCGCGGGTCAGATGCGCAGCAATTGCGGCTTCGTTAAGTCCAATCCCCCGGAGGAGGAACTCGCAAAGCTGCCGGTCGAGGTCGGCGGCGTGGCCGTAGCCAAGACAATGCACCGCCGGCAGCCGCGTCAGTGCCGCCGTCAGCAGGGTGTGATGGGCAAACCAGAACAGGTTGAGCGGCTCGGTTCCGATCCGCGTGGCGTCGCCGGAAGCGACCGCCGATCGAAGCGAAGCTACGAACATCGTGCCGATCAGCTTTTCGACCTTGGCATAAAGCAGCCGCGCGAATTCGCCATCCTCGAGATGGCTGGTCGTCATCAGCCGCAGCCGCTGCGTCTCTTCTTCCTGATCCGGCCCGTCGGACACATGCATGAAGTGCCGGACCATGCCCTGCATCAGCTCCACCAGCGCCGCCGTGGAGGGCTCCTGCCCGAGCAGATGGGCGAGCTCCGGATCGGCCTCGCATTCCTCGGCCAGGATCTCCGCGTAGAGCGCGGCCTTGGACGGGAAATGCTTGAACAGCAACGCCTCGGAAATGGCGGCCGCCGCCGCCACGCTCTTGGTCGTGGTGCCGGCAAAGCCATTGCGGGCAAAACATCGCTTGGCGGCGCCAAGGATCAATTGCCGGCGGAGGTCAGAGGTCATGCGCAAACTGGTCATCTTGTGAGTAAGCACTCACCCACGCAAAAAGTCAAGTTTTTTGCTGCGGCGCAACCGGCCTGGAGGTAGCGGGGTCTAGATCGGCGCATGCCCCAGCGCCCCGCGCAGCCGGGTCATGATGAACATGCCGTCGCGGTTGGAAAGTACGCGCTCGAGATTGGTGCCGTCGATCTTGACGTTGGCAAAGCGCGGCCCGCTCGCGACGTCCTGCATCCTGGAGGCAAAGACCTCGATCTCGGCCAGGGTCGAGATCGCCTTGCTGTCCGCAATGCCGCAGGCCCGCGCGACACCGACCAGATCGGCCGCGGCCGAGGTGTGGCTCACCTGCCCGCCGGTCTCGCCATAGGCCTCATTGTCGAGCACGAGGATCGACAAATTCGTGGGCTTCTGCAGGCCGACGGTGGCGAGGCTGCCCATCCCCATCAACATCTCGCCGTCGCCGGTGACCACCACGACCGGCAGTTTCGGCTGCGCCAGCGCGAGCCCCAGCCCCATCATGACGGCGCCGCCCATGGCGCCCCAGAGATAGAGATTGCGGGCGTTGTCGCCGGCGGCCGCGAGATCGTAGGTGGAGGCACCGAGGCCCGCGACGACCAGCGCTTCCTTGCGGTCCGCGAGCAGCGTGGAGACGACCTGGCGGCGGTCGAGGAGATTGGCTTTGCTCATTTCACGAAAACCTTGGTGCCGATCAGGCGCTGCGACAGCAGCAATGCGGTGGGCGTGCAGGCGTTGTAGGCCTGGCTCGCGGCGGCTTCCATCACGTCCTTGACCTCGTCGGGCTGCGTGGCGCGCAGCACGTGGATGCCCGCGAGCTCGAAGACGCCTTGCGTGCTCGTTCCCATCGGCACCTGCCAGGGATTGAACTCGCCCCACTCCCCACGCATCGTCACCAGCGTCAGAAAGGGAAAGCGGAAGATCTGGGTCAGCGACAGCATGTTGATGCAATTGCCGACCCCGCTCGACTGCATCAAGAGCACGCCCTTCTGGCCGCCGGCCCAGGCGCCCGCGAGCAGCGCCACGCCCTCCTCCTCGGTGGTGAGCGGAATACCACGCATGGTCTGGGAATCCAGCACGCGCTCGATCAGCTGCGAATGGCCGGCATCCGGCACATAAGGCACCTGGCGCACGTCATGGCGCTGCAGGATCGCAAAGATTTCCTCGGGCCATTGGGCCGCTTGTTCTTCTGTGGCGTCAGCGCGGGCGTGCATTTTTGTTTCCAGTCGGCTAGGTCAAAAAGCGGGCGGGACTTTAGACATGGCAGGATTTTGCGAAAGGCCAAAATCGGCATATCGCTCTTCATAAAGAGTATGACAGCATGAATGCGGATGCACGAGAACTGGCGGCGAGCTTCGATCTGGAGCGGCTAACGGCTGAATTCTATGCCAACCCCTACCCGACCTATCGTGCACTGCGGGAGAATGAGCCGGTGAAGCGGCTGCCGAACGGCGCCTATTTCCTGACGCGCTATGACGACCTCGTCACCGCCTACAAGAACACCAGGGCGTTCTCCTCCGACAAGAAAAAGGAGTTTCTGCCGAAATACGGCGCCTCCCTGCTCTACGAGCACCACACCACCAGCCTCGTCTTCAACGACCCGCCGATCCACACCAGGGTGCGGCGCCTGATCATGGGCGCACTGTCGCCGCGCGCCATCGCCGAGATGGAGGGGGATCTGATCCGGCTGGTGGACCGCCTGCTCGATGGCATCGCCGCAAAAGGTTCGTTCGACCTGATCGGCGATTTCGCCGCCGCCATCCCGATCGAGGTGATCGGCAATCTGCTCGACGTGCCCCATGACGAGCGCGAGCCGCTGCGCGACTGGTCGCTCGCCATTCTCGGCGCGCTCGAGCCCGTCATCAGCGAGGCCGCGTTTGGGCGCGGCAACAAGGCGGTGAAGGACTTTCTGGCTTATCTCGAAGTCCTGGTTGAACGCCGGCGCGCCAAACCGGGCAATCCCGACCGCGACGTGCTGACGCGGCTGATCCAGGGTGAAGCAGACGGCGAGAAGCTGACGGAAAAGGAACTCTTGCACAATTGCATCTTCCTGCTCAATGCGGGGCACGAGACCACCACCAATCTGATCGGCAATGGGCTGGTGACGCTCACGGAATATCCGGCCGAGAAGGCGCGGCTGATCGAACATCCCGAGATGATCAGGACCGCGGTGGAGGAGATGCTGCGCTATGAAAGCTCGAACCAGCTCGGCAACCGCATGACCGTGGAAGAGGTCTCGCTCGGCGGCCTCACGCTGCCTGCGGGCACGCCGATCACGCTCTGCATCGGAGCCGCCAATCGCGACCCCGCGCAATTCCCCGATCCCGAGCGTTTCGACATCGGCCGCACCCCGAACCGGCATCTCGCTTTCGCCACCGGCGCGCATCAATGCGCCGGCATGGCGCTGGCGCGGCTGGAGGGCGCGATCGCGATCTCGCGGTTTCTGGCGCGGTTTCCGAACTATGCGCTGAACGGCGAAGTAGTGCGCGGTGGGCGCGTCCGCTTTCGCGGATTCCTGAGCGTGCCGTGCGTGACGAATGCGTAGGGTGGGCAAAGGCGCGAAGCGCCGTGCCCACCAATTTAACACCGCGCTCGTGATGGTGGGCACGCTTCGCTTTGCCCACCCTACGATTTACACCACCGTCCTGTGCCGCTCGATGCAGGTCTTCAACACCTCATCCATCGACCTCGCCCACCAGTCGTTGGAAAAGATCTCGATCTCGCAATAGCCGGCATAGCCAACCGCCTCGACCGCGGCGCGCAGGCGTTTGATGTCGATCACCCCGTCGCCCATCATGCCGCGGTCGTTGAGGATGTCTTTGGTCGGCACCAGCCAGTCGCAGACATGGAACGCGAGCAGGCGATCCTGGCCGGCGCGCGCGATCTCTCCCATCACCTCCGGATCCCACCAGATGTGATAGACGTCGAGCGCCACGCCGAGCACGCCGCTGCGTGTGGGATCGAGCCGGTCGCAGATGTCGAGCGCCTGCTTGGTCGTGTTGACGCAGGCGCGGTCGGCGGCATAGGCGGGATGCAGCGGCTCGATCGCAAGCGGCATATTGGCCTGCCTCGCATAGTCGAGCATTTCGGCCAGCGCCTCCTCCACTTGCGCCCGCGCCGCTGTGATATCCTTTGACGCCGCGCTGCCGGGCCGCGAATATTGCGGCAAGCCGCCCACCACCAGCACAATGCAGGGCGCTCCCAGCGCCTTGGCCTCGTCGACGCAGCGGCGGTTATCGTCGCGCACCTCGCCGCGGCGCGCGGCGTCGGAGCTGAACATCCCGCCACGGCAATAGCCCGACAGTTCCAGGCCGGCATCGCGCACCGCGCGCACGGCGCGATCGAGGCCGACGCCGGCGACCTGGTCGCGCCAGGGATCGATGGCGCGGATGCCGTGCCGCGCGCAGACGTCGATGATCTGCGCAAGATCGCCCTGCTTGCGGACGGTCGCGGTGTTCAGCGACAGCCAGCGGTGATCGGAAGAAAAATCCCGCATCAGCGCATGATCCGGAAAAGTGTGCAGCGGTTTTCCGAAGAGATCATGCGCAAACAAAAAGCTAAAGCGCGATGATGATTCATCGCGCTTTAGCCTTCGATGCCGCGCGTCGAAAGCCAGGCCTTCGTCCGCCGCATCGCCAGCTCCGGATTGGCCAAGAGCCCGGCCTTGTCGGCAAGACGGAACAGTTCGGCGAGATGCACCGTCGAGCGCGCGCTCTCCTGCCCGCCGACCATGGTGAAATGGTCCTGGTGGCCATTGAGATAAGCCATGAACACCACGCCGGTCTTGTAGAAGCGGGTCGGCGCCTTGAAGATATGACGCGACAGCGGCACCGTCGGACCCAGCACGTCATGGAAGCCGGCCTCGTCACCAGCCGCGAGCCGCGACAGCGCGTAGGATGCGGCCGGTGCGATCGCATCGAAGATGCCGAGCAGCGCGTGCGAAAAGCCTTGGCTGTCGCCGGCGATCAGTTCGGCATAGTTGAAGTCATCGCCGGTATACATCTTCACGTTCTTGTCGAGCCGCCGGCGCATGTCGATCTCGCGCTGCTTGTCGAGCAGCGAGACTTTCACGCCATCGACCTTCGCCGCATTGGCATTGATGATGGCGACCGCAATGTCCATCGCGTGATCGAGATCGGCCGTGCCCCAATAGCCCGCCAGTGCCGGATCGAACATGTCACCGAGCCAGTGGATGATGACGGGCTCCGCTACCCCCGACAGCACGCGGTCATAAACTTTGGCATAGTCGTCGGCATTGCGGCCGAGTTTCGCGAGCGCGCGCGAGGCCATCAGGATGATCCGGCCGCCGACCTTCTCGACCGCCTCGATCTGTTCCTCATAGGCGCGAATGACATCGTCGAGGCTCTTCGCATCCTCGACCGCGAGATGATCGGTGCCTGCGCCGGAAAACACCAGCGCGTTGCGAGCTTTCGCAGCCCGCACCGAACGCGTGATCAGTTCCAGCGAGGTGTTCCAGTCGAGCCCCATGCCACGCTGCGCGGTGTCCATGGCTTCGGCGACGCCGAGGCCGAGATCCCAGACGTGCTCGCGGAAGGCGATGGTCCTGTCCCAATCGACCGCGGCGGACAGCCAGGGATCGACGTCGGCCAGCGGATTGGCAACGGTATGCACGGCCGAGAACGCAATGCGGTTCAGCGTGCCCTCGAGCTTCGCCGGAAAGGTCCGCGACGCCGCGAGGCGATAGTTCTCAATGCTGCCGTCCGCAAGCGGCAGCTTCAGCGATAGCGATGACATCGGCAGGACAGGTTTGTTCATGGCAGCGAACTCCTTGGATGCTCGTCATGGCCGGGCTTGACCCGGCCATCCGTCGTGCTTCGCAAGAACTCCTTGGATTGATGGATGCCCGGGTCAAGCCCGGGCATGACGAATCTGGTTTCCCGGCTCATTTGAATTCGAATTCTCAAACCTTGATCGGCGCGACGTCGATCCAGCGCCGCTCCTTCCAGCTCGAGAGCGCGCATTCGGCGAGCTGCACGCCCTTGGCGCCTTCCAGCAGCGTATACTTGTAGGGGGCGTTCTCACAGACGTGCCGGATGAACATTTCCCACTGCTCCTTGAAGCCGTTGTCGTAGGCGACATTGTCCGGCAGCTTCTGCCAGTCGGCATAGAAATCGTGCAGCCGCTTCTCGTCGGGATTCCACACCGGCCGCGGCGTCATCTGCCGTGCCTGGATCATGCAGTCGGTCAGGCCAGCCACCGCCGAGCCGTGGGTGCCGTCGACCTGGAAGGTCACGAGGTCATCGCGGTAGACCCGCGTCACCCAGCTCATGTTGATATGCGCGATCACGCCGCCCTTGAGCTTGAAGGTCGCGTAGGCGGAATCGTCCGCGGTCGCGTCGTACTTCCTGCCGTTCTCGTCATAGCGCTCGGGAATGTCGGTGGTGCCGATGCAGACCACGCTCTCGACCTCGCCGAAGAGATTGTCGAGCACGTAGCGCCAGTGGCAGACCATGTCGAGGATGATGCCGCCGCCGTCTTCTTTCCGGTAATTCCACGACGGCCGCTGCGCTTCCTGCCAGCCGCCTTCGAACACCCAATAGCCGAACTCGCCGCGCACCGAGAGCATGCGGCCGAAGAAGCCGGAGTCGCGCAGAAAGGCGAGCTTCTTCAGGCCGGGCAGGAACAGCTTGTCCTGCACCGTGCCGTGCTTGACGCCTTTTGCGTTCGCAAGCTTCACGACATCGACCGCTTCCTGCAGGTTGGTCGCGATCGGCTTCTCGCAATAGACATGCTTGCCGGCGTTGATCGCCTTGGTCAGCAGCTGTGGCCGCGCCTGCGTGGTCGCGGCGTCGAAGAACACGCTGTCGTTCTTGTCCGATAACGCCTTGTCGAGATCGGTGGTCCAGCGCGCCACGTTGAAGCGTTTCGCCAGCGCCTCGACCTTGCCGGCGTCGCGGCCAACCAGGATCGGATCCGGCATCACGCGGTCGCCATTGGCGAGCGCCACCCCGCCCTGCTCGCGGATCGCGACGATCGAGCGGATCAGATGCTGGTTCAGCCCCATCCGGCCGGTGACCCCGTTCATGATCAGGCCGAGGCGTTGGGTGGTCATTCAGTTTCCTCCGGAGGGGTTCTTGTTGTTGGCGCTCGTCGTTGGTCCTGGGGCGCGGCGGCGCAGAAATTAACCCGTTGGATAAATACTGTCCAGCTTCAAAACCACCCCGCCAGCCGTTCGCCGGAACAAAAATCTCAGGCGTTATGATGCGCGGGAACGCGCGGCCGCGGCGCCTTCTCCCGGCTGAACAGCGCCGACGACTTCCCCGTCAGCGCCGCCAGCACCAGCGCGACCATGTGGTCGAGCCGCTCGTCCCTGGCTTGCTTGTTCAGGAGGTCGCGGCCGAAGATGAAGCTCAGCGTCGCGCTGTTGGAGAGATAGAAGAAGCTCAGGGCGGCGATCGAGATGTAGAGTTGCACCGGATCGACTTCAGCCTGGAAGTCGCCGCTGGCAACGCCGCGCTGCACCACGGTGCGGATCATCTCGACAAAGGGCGAATGCATCGACTTCACCCGGGTCGAGCGCTTCAGATGTTTGGCGCGCGCCATGTTTTCGGTGTTCAGCAGCGCGAGGAACTCGGGGTTGCGCAGGAAATAGTTCCAGGTGAAGTCGATCAGCGTCCTGATCGCCTCGGGCGGATCGAGATGCTCGAGCGCAAGGGTTCGTTCCTCGCCGCGAATCTTCTCATAGGCGCCTTCGAGCACCGCGAGGTAGAGATCTTCCTTGTTGCCGACGTGGTAGTACAGCATGCGCTTGTTGGCGCCTGCCTTGGCCGCGATGCGGTCGACCCGCGCACCGGCGAGCCCATGGGCGGCAAATTCCTGCTTCGCCGCCTCGAGGATGCGCAGCCGCATGCCTTCGGGGTCACGCTGCCATTTCAGAACCCGCTTTGCTTTTGTTTTTTCCTTGGCCAAACGCTTTGCCCGGTGATGGTGCGAGGGGTGATGTACCATGCAACCAGCGGCTTGGTCCATGGCGGCCACCCTCCCCGGTTCAGTTCACCTCTCCCCGTTCTTTACGGGGAGAGGTCGGATCGCGCAGCGATCCGGGTGGGGCAAGGCACAATACCAAAAGCAGACGCGGTGCTCGCCGGATAGAGGCCCCTCACCCCAACCCTCTCAGAGCGAGCTATGCTCGTCTCGGCCCCGCGAAGGGCGGGGCGAAGGAGCAGACCGCGCCTGCCGCTCCAGTTCAACCTGGTCTCACGCCTTGATCGGCGCCACGCGCCGTCCGTTCCAGGAACAGCGTCTGCACGCCGCAGGTGTTGCTGCGGATGCTCATCACCCGCGTGCCGGGCTTGCGGCCGATGCGCACTTCGGACACCTCGATGCCGGCAGCCTGCAGCCGCGCCCGCGCGGCGTCGATGTCGCCGACGCGCCAGCTCAGGCCCCAGAGCTTGTCGTGGGTGGCATCGCCGCCCGCGACCGGCCGGCGCACCACCTCGACCATGAGATCGCCGCAGCGGAAGAACATCAGCTGGCCCCAATCCTTGTGCGTGCGGTCGAGCGCCATGTCGAGGCCGAGCCGTGCACCATAGAGTGCGGCGGCGCGCTCGGAATCCTCCGTCGAGACCACGACATGGTCGAGGCCCGTCACCGGCGCATCGGCGGTAAGGCGCGAGCGCGGCCGTTCGCCGTCGAGCTGGAGGAAGAACATCCGCACGCCGCGCGTGAAATCGGTGGAGGCGCGACTGCGCTTCCAGCGCAGTGTCGCGCCGGACACCGCATCGGTGGTTTCGGCCTCCGCGACCGGCTCCGGCTTCAGCGCGACGCGCTCGAGCCTCCGGTGCATCTTGCCGATATCGCGGGTTGCGAAGCAGATGCTGGCGATCCCCTCGCCGCTGATGCCGATCACCTGGCGGATACGGTCGGCCGCCACGCTGAATCCGCTCGGCGCCATCAATTCGAGCGTCATATTATCGAGCGTGAACAGCACGCGATCGGCGCCGTCGCCGCCGTTCCGCCACGACGGGGCGCAGCCGAGCAGTGCCTCGTAGGCGGAAGCGCCCTTGCCGATGTCCTCGACGAGGACGACGACGTGATCGAGGCCGGATATCACGGAAACAGCCCCCGCGTGTTCTTGGCGGCGCGCACCTTCTCGACCCCGATCGCCATCGCCGCGGTCCGGTGCGGAACGTTGTCGGCGCGGGCGCGGAGCAGCATCTGGTCGAAGGCGCGTTCGAGGATCTGGTATTCGCGCCGCATCACCTCCTCTTCCTCCCAGAACAATTGCTGCAGATCCTGTACCCATTCGAAATAGCTCACGACCACGCCGCCGGAATTGCAGAGGATATCCGGAATGAGAAAGATTTCTCTCTGCCGCTTCTCCAGCACGAGGTCGGCATCCGGCGTGGTCGGGCCGTTGGCGCCTTCCGCCAGCACCCGGCATTTCAGGTTCTCGGCGACCTTCGCGTCGATCACCCGCTCCATCGCCGCCGGCACCAGCACGTCGCAGGGCAGCGTGAGGATCTGCGCGGGGTCGTACTGCAATTGCGTGGAGAAGCCGGCAATGCTGCCGTGCTGGCTGGCGTGCCGCATCAGCGCGGGGATATCGAGGCCTTTTGCGTCATACAGCGCGCCGGTGTGATCGGAGACGGCGATCACCTTCATTCCGAACTGATCCAGGCCGAGCGCGGCGTAGGAGCCGACATTGCCAAAACCCTGGACGACGGCGGTGGCGCCGGACGGATTGACCTTCAGCACGTCCAGCACCTTCTTTGCCAGATGTGCCACGCCGCGGCCGGTGGCTTCGCGCCGGCCGAGCGTGCCGCCCGACGACACCGGCTTGCCGGTGACGATCTCGGTCACGGTCTGGCCCTGGTACATCGAATAGGTATCCATGAACCAGGCCATCACCTGCTCATTGGTGCCCATGTCGGGCGCCATCACGTCGGTGTGCGGACCGACAAAGGGAATCATCTCCTGCATATAGCGGCGCGACAGCGCTTCCAGTTCGCGCCTGGATATTTTGGAGACGTCGACATTCACCCCGCCCTTGGCGCCGCCATAAGGAAGGCCGGCGAGCGCGCATTTCCAGCTCATCCACACCGCAAGGGCTGCGACCTCGCCGATGTCGACGGTGGGCGCAAAGCGCGTGCCGCCCTTGGTCGGGCCCATCGTCAGAAGATGCTGCACGCGATAGCCTTCGAACACCGTGATCGTGCCGTCGTCGCGGTGGATCGGGCAGGAGACGGTGATCGCGCGCTTGGGCATCAGGAGGCGGTCGCGCTCATCCATCGGAATCTGGAGATGGTTGGCGATCACGTTGAACTGGTTCGCCGCCATCTCGAATACAGGACCCGAATAGACCGTCATCAACCCCTCCCCATTTGGTCGCGCCCGCCGGAACTGCCAGCGGCGGCCGGCCGTTATCGGCAGCACCGGCGACATCCTGTCACGGCCGTATTTCCGCCGATACCCGTCTGATGCGATTAACGCGGCACCTGTGCGAATAATTTCAGCGAACAAGAGAAACAACCGGTGCTAATGTAGTGGCGCCGGGGCCGGGACCACCCCATCAAGCGGATGACGGACAACCTTATGCAGGCCCTCTTTATCGGACAGACCTATATCGACGTCACCTTCATCACCGACCATCTGCCTGTTGGCGACGAGAAGCATGTGGCTGATGCTTACGCGGTCTCCTTCGGCGGCAACGCGGTGACCGCCGCGTTCTGCTGCGCCAAGCTCGGCATCGTGCCGGACCTGATCTGCACCGTCGCCAATGACTGGCTCGGCCGCATGTTCCAGGACATGAGCGCGAAGTATGGAATTTCGGTACATCCGCGCAAGGTCAACTCCTCCTCGCTCTCCTTCATCATGCCGAAGGACGGCAAGCGCGCCATCGTCCGCTGCCGCGACGACGCGCATATCCATCCCTTCCCGCTGCTCAATCTCGGCAGTTGCCGCGCGCTGCACATCGACGGCCACCAGCCGGACGCCGCGATCCACTACGCCAAGCTGTGCCGCGAGGCCGGCATATTGACCTCGCTCGACGGCGGCGGCTTGCGCACCAACACCCATGAGCTGCTGGAGTTCATCGATGTCGCCATCGTCGCCGAGCGCCTGTGCGAGCAGATGGACCTGACGCCGGAGAAGATGCTCGATTATCTCAAGAGCCGCGGCTGCCGGGTCGGCGGCATCACCATGGGCGAAAAGGGGCTGCTCTGGTACGACGAGGCCGGCACGGTGCATTCGATGCCGGCGCTGCCGATTCCGCGCGAGCGCGTGATCGACACCAACGGCGCCGGCGACGTCTTCCATGGCGCCTACGTCTACTCCTATCTCGCGCATCCCGAGAAAAGCTGGCACGACCACTTTGATTTCGCGCGCGCGGCGTCGACCTACAAGATCCAGCGCCTCGGCAACGAAGCCGGCCTGCCAACCCTCGCCGACATCGAGAAGGTGCAGCAGGAGTTCTCGGTTGGTGCGGAGGCTGTACCGATCAGGAGAGCGCAGCTTTGAGATCGAAGCTCGGATCGGCGGCCTGCTCCGGCGGCAGCTGCCGGCCCATCGGCAGAAAGCGCCGGCCGAACATGTGGTCTCCGGCGCGGTTGACGGACTCGATGCCGACGAGCTTGCCGGCCTTGTAGCAGAACGCCGAAAACGCCTTCTGCGCGGGATTTCCGCGCAACACGACCTGGTCGTAGCCGGTGGTCAGCCCCGCGATCTGCAGCTTGTCGTCGCCCTGGTCGCTCCAGAACCAGGGCTGACCGTCATAAGGCTTGTCGTCGCCGGTCAGCCGTGCCGCCACGCACCGCGCATGGTCGGTGGCGTTCTGCACCGACTCCAGCCGCAGCGAGCCGCCGAAGCGCGGGCTCTCGAACAGCGCGCAATCGCCGATCGCGGAGACATCGGGATCGGCGGTCAACAGATGCTCATTGACGATGATGCCGGACGCGGTAGGCAGGCCCGCCTCCCTGGCAAGCTCGACATTCGGGAGCACGCCGACGCCGACCACGACGAGATCGGCCGGGATATGCCGACCGTCGCTGAGGCTGACGCCGGTGACCTTGTCGCCCTCGGCCTCGATCGCGGTCGCCATCACGCCGAGATGAATGCGCACGCCGGCCTCAGTATGGCGGTTCTGGAAATAGTCGGAGACTTCCGCCGTCACCGCGCGCGCCATCACGCGGCTGGCGAGTTCGAGCACATCGACCTCGAGGCCCTTGATCCGCGCGGTCGCTGCGAATTCCAACCCGATGAAGCCGGCGCCGATTACGACGACATGCTTGCTCGCAGCGATGCGCGCGCGCAAATCCTCGCTGTCGTCGAGGATACGCAGGTAACGCACGTTGGGCAGGTTGGCGTTGGGAATATCGAGCAGGCGGTTGCGGGCGCCGGTCGCAAGCACGAGATGGCCGTAGTCGAGCGCCGCGCCAGATGCGAGCTTCAGCCTGCGCGCGGCACGGTCGATCGCCACCGCATGATCGGCAATCAATTCGATCTTCTGGTCGTCAAAGAATTTCTGCGGCCGGAACATCAGGCTGTCCGGGCCGCCGGTGCCCTTCAGATAAGCCTTCGACAGAGGCGGCCGCTGGTACGGCAGATGCGCCTCGTCATTGATGATGGCGACGCGATCCTTGAAGCCGAGCTGGCGCAAGGAAGCCGCGACCTGGAAGCCCGCGTGGCCCGCGCCGACGATCAGAACGGGTCCTTGTGTCATCGCGACAGCCCAGCTGTCAGGGCATGGAAATCGCCCATGTGGTCACCTCTTCCCTACGGATTTTGGCTTGCCATCATCCGTGAAGAGCGGCGCTCGTGTCCGATTCCGCGGCGATGAGCCTCCATTAAGCCTCATGGCCCGGGCGAGCGCAAGGGCGTGCGGGTGACCAGCAAGCTGCCCGCGTCAGGCCGCGAGCAGACGCAGCGGCAACGTATCGAGACCTCGCAGCGTGTTGTTCAGCCGCCGCTTCGGCTCGCCCGTCATCACGAACGAAGCGACGCGTTTGGCAAGCGCACCGAACACCGCCTCGGCTTCCAGCCGTGCCACCGCCTGTCCGACACAGCCATGAATGCCGGTGCCGAAGGTCATGTGCCCGGTCGCGCGGCGCTTGACGTCGAATTGGTCCGCCCGCTCCCAGCGGCGCAGATCGCGGTTGGCGGCGGCGAGGAACAGCAGCACCTTCTCGCCCTCGCCAAGTTGCACACCGCCGACGTCGACGGCCTTGGTGGTGGTGCGGAAGAACGTCTGCACCGGCGCCTCAAACCGCAGCACTTCCTCGAAAGCGAGCCGTATCAGCGACGGATTTTCGCGGAGGATCGTCCACTGCTCCGGATATTTGGCAAAACAATAGAGCGCGTTGCCCAGTCCGTAGACGGTGGTGTCAACACCGGCCGACAAAAACGAGCGCACCAGCATCCCGGCCTCGGCCTCTGTCAGCTCGCCGGAATCGACAGCACGGAAAATCTGCATGCCGAGTCCATCCGGCGCCAGCGCCGCGCGGCTGCATTTCGACATGATCCAGTCGCGCACCGGGCCGGCATTGGCCATCGCCTTGTCGAAGAGATCGTTGCGCGGGCCGAAGCCGTTGAACACCATGCTGCCATAAGGCAGCAGGTTCTCCCGGCCATCTCCGGAAATGCCAACGGAATCCGGAAACACCTTGAGCGGATAGGCCTCCGCAAGATCGGCGATGCCGTCGAATTCGCCCTTCGCAAGCAACCGGTCGACCAGCGCCTCGGCTTCGCGCACCAGCGTCTCGCGCAACACGTTGATCGCGGCCGGCGACAGGATGCGGGTCAGCACGGCGCGGGTGCGCGAGTGCAGCGGCGGATCGGCTTCCAGGATGATGCTCGGCGGCCGCCAGGGGGTCTCCTTGCGGAAATCGCTTAAGCCCACGCCGGCGCCGGAACAATAGGTCTGCCAGTCCGTCAGCGCGTCGCGCACCTCCTGGTGCCGCGCCATCGCCCAGATGCCGTAATGTTCCAGCCACACCACAGGGCCGGCTTCCCGCATGGCCTCGTGGTGCGGATAGGGATTTTCCAGGAACGCGTGCGAGAACGGATCTACGCTGGAAACGGGCCGCTCGACCAATGTGTCCATCTGTTCCTCCCGTTCGTCGCCGCCCTTGTTGCGCGGCCGTTTGGCCGCATCTTGCCGCCCGCGGCGGGGATTGTCACCCGGCCCTTTCAGCGATTTAAATACCCGCCAATGCCTCCAAGCCCGGGGTCTTTCAGATGTCGACCGCTCCTGCCACCGTTTCGCTGCCCGACGATCCGGCGCTGCTTCGCGTCGATGGCCCGATCGCCACCATCACGCTCAACCGGCCGGCGGCGTTCAATTCGATCAATCTCGCCATCGCGCAAAAGCTCGAAGCGCTCGGCGCCGAGGTCGAGGCTTCCGACGAGATCAGGGTGCTGGTGATCGAGGGCGAAGGCCGCGCCTTCTGCGCCGGCGGCGATTTGCAGACGATCGGTGCCGCGGCCCAGGCCAACACCATTACGCCTGTCGTCGGCGAGTTGCTCAAGCACTACCACGCTTTCATCGAAACCGTGAGACGGATGCCGAAGATCGTGCTCTCGAGCGTGCATGGCTCGGCCGCGGGCGCCGGCATGGGCCTGGCCTTCGTCACCGACCTCTGCATCGCCGCTGAGGATGCCCGCTTCACCCCGGCCTACGCCAAGATCGGCGTGTCGCCGGATGGCGGCAGCACCGTCGGCATGGTGGGTACGGTCGGCACCCGCCGCGCGCTGCAGATATTCCTGGCCGAGGACAGTTTTACCGCGCAACAGGCTTACGAGTGGGGCCTGGTCGCCAAGGTCGTTCCAGCGGTCGAGTTGAAGGCGGCGACGCGGCAATTTGCCGAGCGGCTGGCGCAAAATCCGCCCGCAGCGATCGCAGGCACCAAGGCGCTTGTCTACCAGGCCCCCACCGCGCCGACCAAACAGCAACTCGACGCCGAAGAGCACAAGATCATCACGGCAATGCACACGGAGGACTTCCGGATCGCCGTGAAGAAATTCACGAGCAAGGCAAAGTAAGCGCCTTACGGAGGACAGATGTAGCCCGTCCCTGCCGGCGACTTGAAGCAGCCGACGGATTCCGGGATCACGTGCTTGGGCAGCCACAGCACGACGCTCGGGAAATAGATCGTGAACGTGATGGTGATCAGGAACACGACATAGATCGGCAGCGCCGCGCGAAGGGCCTTGCCGAAACTGATGCCGACGAACTTCGAGGCCATCAGCAGCACCAGGCCGTAAGGCGGCGTGATCAGGCCGAAAGCCAGCGTTGCGATCAGCACCACGCCCATATGCACGCCGTTGATGTCGCCGGCCTGCGTGAGCGCATTCACCAGCGGCATGAAGATGATGATCGTCGGCACCGGCTCGATGAAGTCGCCGATCACGGTGAACAGCAGCACCATCAACAGCATGATGTAATGCGGATCGTTGCCGGCGATCGACGTGATCCAGTCGGCAATGACGATGGCGCCGCGCAAATACGCCAGCATCCAGCCGAAGGCGTTGGCGGCGCCGATCGTGATCAGCGGCAGCGAGAAGATCAGCCCGGCGAGGCAGAAGTCGTAAGGAATCTTCTTGATGTGCCCGCGGTTGAGCGCGGGGATCACGACCAGGATGATCCAGATCACCGCCACCACGCCGGCTTCCGTCGGTGTGAACCAGCCGGTGAGAATACCGCCGAGCAGGATCACGGGGATCATCAGCGGCAGCGCGGCGTCGCCGGCCGCGAACACCACCTGCTTCAGCGGCGCGCGCGGCTTGCGCATGCCCGAGGGACCGAAGAAGTAGCAATAGATCATCAGCCCGAAGCCGATCATGAAGCCGGGCACGACGCCCGCCATGAACAGTCCCGCGATCGAGACGTTGCCGACCGCGCCATAGACGACGGCGGTGATGCTCGGTGGTACCAGGGCGGCGATGGTGGAGGCGGCCGCGATGATCGCCGCGATGAAGGCCGGCTCGTAGCCCTCGCGCCGCATCGGGCCGCCGAGCGCGCGGCTCATCACCGCGACGTCAGCGGTGGTCGAGCCCGACATTTCCGAGAAGAACATCGAGAAGACGACGACGACCTGCGACAGCCCGCCCCTGATATGCCCGACCAGCGACACCGAGAGGTTGGCGATGCGCACCACCACATTCGCCGAACTCATGAGTTCGCCGACCAAGAGGAAGAACGGGATCGCGAGCAATGCCTCGGAATCGACGCCGTCGAAGATCTTCTGCACGATCGCGGCCAAGGAGACGTCGGCGAGCGTCGCCCCGACGAACACGCCGGCGAGCAGCGAGAACGGCACCGGCACGCCGAGATAGCCGAAGAACAGGAAGCAGGATGACATCAGCGCGAGGACGACGGGAGGGCTCACGTCTGGGCTCCCGGCTCGACGGCGGCTGAGATGGCAGGAATTGCGTGCTCATCATCCGAGGGCGGCTCGGGATGATCGAAGCCGTTCTTGAGGCCGTTGACGAGCTGCTCGACCGTGAACAGCGCGATCAGGATGCCGGACAGCGGGATGATCGCATAGAGCGAGGCGATTGGCGTGCCCGACGGCAGGCGGAACGAGCCGAAGCCGCGCAGGTAATTGAGATAGCCGTAGCGGATCAGGCAGCACGCGACGGCGAGCACCACGAGCCGCGTCACGATCTCGACGATGATGCGCGACGTGCCGTGCATCGATTCCGAGATCGCGGTGAGATAGAGGTGGTCGTTGCGGCGGGTCGCGACCGCGGCTCCGACAAAGATCGCATAGATGAACAGCGTCGAGGTGACTTCCTGCAACCACAGCCAGGGATGGCCGATCGTGCGCGTCACGATGTCGGCCGTGACCGACATCGAGAAGCCGAAGCACAGGATGCCGCACAGCATCATCAGGACCAGCTCGAGCCGGTCCAGCGCCCGCCATTTCAGATGACGCTGCCGCTGCAATACCAGTTTGTCGGCGATTGCCATCTCGGTTCCTAGGGGGAGTATGCGGGTTGATAGCCCCTCATCCTGAAGAGCGGCCACTTGGCCGCGTCTCGAAGGATGAGGCCGAGAACGGACCTCATGGTTCGAGACGCGCGCGAAGGGCGCGCTCCTCACCATGAGGAGTTAGTTGATCGCCCGGATCAGGTTCTTGATCTTCTCGGCATGCGGCCCAAGTTCCTTGGCGAGCTTGTCGAGATAGGGATCGGAGACTGCGGCAAAGCTCTTCTTGTCCACGTCCTCGACGACCTTGACGCCGAAACCCTTCAGCTTGAGGGCCGCGGCCTTCTCCAGCTCGAACGCTTTCGCCGGCTCCCTGGCGCTGACTTCCGCCGCCGCCGTCGTCACCCACCCTTTCTGCTCGGCCGAGAGGCTCTGCCACAGCTTGTCGCTGACGAACAACAGCGCATTGTTGGCCTCATGCTCTGTGATCGAAAGCACGGGCGCCACTTCATAATGCTTGTTGACGAGGTAGACGTTGATGCTGTTCTCGGCCGCATCGACCACGCCGGTCTGCAGCGAAGTGTAGACGCTGCCGAACGGCATGTGCACGGTCTGCGCGCCATAGGCCGGGAAGATCGCATCCTCGGTTGCGGTCGCCTGGACGCGGATCTTCACGCCCTTCATGTCGCCGACGTTGTGGATTTCCTTCTTGCTGTAGATGCTGCGCACGCCCTGTGAACCGGTGGCGATGACGTGGAGACCCTGCGTGGTTTCGTCAATCATCGCCTTGATGGCATCGATCACCTGCTTGTCGGCCAGCGACTTGACCACGTGATCGGCGTTGCGGAACAGGAAATGCAGCGACATGACGCCGGCCTGCGGCGAGATCGTCGCGGTATTTGCCGATGAGATGATGGCGAACTCGATGTCGCCGGCCTTCACCAGCTGCAGGAGCTGCGGCTCCTGCCCGAGCTGGGCGCCGGGATATTGATCTACCAGCATGGTGCCCTTGCTCAATTCCTTGAGCTTGGCGGAAAACATGTCGTAGGCGACGGAATAGCCGGTGTTGAGCTGCTGATCGTGGGCAAAGCGATAATGCTTCACCTCCTGCGCGTTCGCGCCCGCGGCAAACATCGCCGCCGCCACCAGCAGTCCGCCTATAAATCTGGATTTAAACGTCACGGTTTCCCCCTGTTTTGATTTTGCAGAGATCAAACCATTGGGGTTGCCGGATTGTCAATTGAACATCCACCGATGGCATTTGTGACAGGCGCGCGTCGTCCGGGCGCACCCGGATGACGCGAGATGCCGCCTATTTAATCGCCCGGATCTGGTCCTTGATCTTCTCCGCATGGGGCCCAAGTTCTTTCGCCAGCTTGTCGAGCAAGGGGTCGGCGACCGCGATGAAGCCTGTCTTGTCGACGTCGGTGACGACCTTGACCCCGATCGATTTCAGCTTGTCCTGCGACTGGTGCTCGAGCTCGATTGCCTTGGCCGGCTGGCTGCGGTTAACCTCGTCGGCCGCGGCCTGCACCCAGCCCTGCTGCTCCGCCGTCAGGCTGTTCCAGAGCTTGTCGCTGACCCAGACCAGCGAATTGTTGGCCTCGTGCTCGGTCATCGACAACACCGGCGCGACCTCATAGTGCTTGTTGGCGAGATAGACGTTGACGCCGTTTTCCGCGACATCGACGACGCCGGTCTGCAGCGAGGTATAAACGCTGCCGAACGGCATGTGCACGATCTGCGCGCCATAGGCCGGGAACGTGATGTCCTCTGTCGGCGTCGCCTGCACGCGCACCTTCAGGCCCTTGACATCAGCGACGTTCTTGATCTCGCGCTTGGAATACATGCTGCGCAGGCCGAGCGTGGCAAGCGCGATGACACGGGCGCCCTGCACCGTCTCGGAGATCATGGCCTTCACGGCTTTGGCCACTTCAGGATCGGCCATCGCCTTGACCAGGTGCGCTTCCGAGCGGAACAGGAAGTGCATCGACATCACGCCGGCCTGCGGCGACAGCGTCGCGGCATTGGCGGAGGACGAAATGCAGAACTCGACGTCTCCGGCCTTGACCAGTTGCAGGACCTGCGGCTCCTGCCCGAGCTGCGCGCCCGGATACTGGTCGATCAGCATCGTTCCCTTGCTCAATTCCTTCAGTTTATCGCTGAAGATGTCGCCGAGGATACCGTAGCCGGTGGTCTTCGGCTGGTCGTAGGCGAAGCGATAATGCTTCACCTCCTGCGCGGCCGCACTTGCGGCGGAAAAAACCAATGCGGCAATGGCCGCACCGAGAAGCTTCTTCAAGCCTGCCATCGTCTCCCCTCCCAGTGATGATTTTTTCTTTGATCATCCCATTGGGGTCGTTTGCTTGTCAATCAAACGAGAGACGTAACGCAGTTGCGAGATGATTGAATCTCGATGACTTCATCGCGCTTCAGCTTATTGTTTGAGCATGATCTTTTCGGAAAACCGCTGCACACCCCGCATCAAGTGCGGGGCAGGCTTTTTCCGGATCATGCTCTATCCCTTCCCCTTGGCGCGCATGAAATCGAAATCGCAGCCTTCATCGGCCTGCAAAATGGTCTCGTTGAAGAGATGGGCATAGCCGCGCTGCGCCCATTCCGGCGTGCCGGTTGGCTTCAGCGCCGCCTGGCGCCGCTGCAATTCGGCTTCGTCGACCAGGAGATCGATGCGGCGCTTCTCGACATCAAGTTTGATCATGTCGCCGTTCTTCACCAGCGCGAGCGGCCCACCGACCGCGGATTCCGGCGTGATATGCAGCACGATGGTGCCGAACGCCGTGCCGCTCATCCGCGCATCCGAAATCCGCACCATGTCCTTGACCCCGGCGCGGCCCAGCTTCTTCGGGATCGGCAGATAGCCCGCCTCCGGCATGCCCGGCGCGCCCTTGGGCCCGGCATTGCGCAGGACCAGCACGTCGTCGGCCTTGACGTCGAGATTGGGGTCGTCGACCCGCAGCGTCATGTCCTCGACGGACTCGAACACCACGGCGCGTCCGGTGTGCTGCAGCAGCCTCTCGCTCGCGGCCGCGTGCTTGATGACGGCGCCGCGCGGCGCGAGATTGCCGTGCAGGATCGCCATCGAGCCTTCCGGCTTGATCGGATTGTTCCGTTCGCGGATGGCATCCTGTCCAGGCACTTCCTCCGCGCCGGCCACGATCTCGCGCAGCGTCTTGCCTTCGATCGTCCTGGCATCGAGGTCGATGAGGTCGACAAGCTGCGCCATCAGCTTCGGCACGCCACCGGCATGATGGAAATGCTCCATATAGTGCTCGCCCGACGGCTTCAGGTCGACCAGCACGGGCACTTCGCGGCCGAGCTTGTCGAACGCTTCGAGGTCGATCTTGTTTGCGGTGCGGTTGGCGATCGCGGTCAGGTGAATGAGGCCATTGGTCGAGCCGCCGATCGCCTGCATCACCACCTGCGCATTGCGGAACGAGGATTTGGTCAGAAACTCGCTCGGCTTCGGCCCCTTGGCCTTGGCCATCGCGGCGGCGACCTTGCCGCTTGCCTCCGCAAGGCGGAAACGCTCGGCATGCGGCGCAGGAATGGTCGCGCTCATCGGCAGCGACAGGCCAAGCGCCTCGGTGACGCAGGCCATGGTCGAGGCCGTACCCATCACCATGCAGGTGCCAACCGACGGCGCAAGCCGACCGTTGACAGCCTCGATCTCGTTGTCGTCGATTTCGCCCGCGCGGTATTTCGCCCACAGCCGCCGGCAATCGGTGCAGGCGCCGAGCACCTCGCCCTTGTGATGGCCGACCACCATGGGGCCGACGGGAATGACCACCGTCGGCAGGTCGGCCGAAAGCGCGGCCATGATCTGCGCCGGCAGGGTCTTGTCGCAGCCGCCGATCACGATGATGGCGTCCATCGGCTGGGCGCGGATCATCTCCTCGGTATCCATCGCCATCAGGTTGCGCAGATACATCGAGGTCGGGTGCGAGAAACTCTCGGCGATCGAGATGGTGGGAAATACCATCGGCATCGCGCCCGACAGCATGATGCCGCGCTTGGCCGCCTCGATGATGTCAGGGACGTTGCCGTGGCAGGGATTGTAGTCGCTGTAGGTATTGGTGATGCCGACGATCGGGCGCTCGAGCGCGTCATCGGAATAGCCCATCGCCTTGATGAAGGCCTTGCGCAGAAACAGCGAAAAGCCCGCATCGCCGTAACTTGCCAGTCCCTTGCGCAATCCATCGGTCATCTCAGCTTCCTCTCACTTGTCGTCATTCCGGGGCGGTGCGAAGCATCGAACTACGGTGCGCAATTGCGCACCTGAGAATCTCGAGATTCCGGGTCTGGTCCTTCGGACCATCCCGGAATGACTATCTCTTTACGATCCGGCTCATGTCGCCATCAAACTCCATGCCGCAGAACGCACCACCCTGATAAAAGTCGCCGACCGGGTCGGGCTTCAGCTTGGCCTGCTCGGCAAAGGCGTGCTCGCGGAAATCTTCGGCCTTGCCGGTCGGACGGTAGCCGAGATCGTAGGCGCGGTGATTGTCCCACCAGGAGCGCTCGTTGTCCGAGGCACCATAGAGGATTTCGAAATGGATCGCCGGATGTTCAAGCCCGATCCGGCAGAGTTGAACGAGATCTTCCGGCTTCAGCCAGATCGACAGGCGGCGGTGATCGAGCGGCTTTTCGCCGAAATTGCCGATGCGAATGCAGGTCACCTTCAATCCGTATTTGTCGGCATAGAGCGCCCCGGTTGCTTCCCCAAACGCCTTGCTGACGCCGTAACGGCTGTCGGGACGCGTGGTCACGTCGGTGCCGATGCGATGGTAGCGCGGGTAGAAGCCGACCGCGTGGTTCGATGAGGCGAACACCACGCGCTTGACACCCTTCCGGCGCGCCGCCTCGAACAGATTGTAGCCGCCGATGATGTTGGATTGCAGGATCGCGTCCCAGGGTCCTTCGACCGAATAGCCGCCGAAATGCAGGATGCCGTCGACGCCCTCGCAGATCGCCTCGACCTGGGCGATGTCGGCCAAATCCGCCGCCTTGAATTTCTCGTCCTTGCCGAGATCGCTAGGTGCCTTGAGGTCGGAGAGTACGAGATCCGGATAGGTCGGCGGCAGCAACTTGCGCAACGATGTGCCGATCCCGCCGGCGGCGCCGGTCATCAATATCCGTGGCATCTCTTCCCTCTTCGCTCGATCCCTTGTTTGAGCATGATCTTTTCGGAAAACCGCTGCACACCCCGCATCAAGTGCGGGGCAGGCTTCTTTCGGATCATGCTCTGGCGATTTGCGGTCATTCGCCGGTGATGATAGCTACTTAAACTGCGAGGAAACGCAACAACGAGAACAGCAAATGTCCGATGCAAACTCACACTCCCCCGGCTGGCATCCGGCCACCTACTACCCCGACCCCGCGATCCACGCGCTCGACCCGCGCTTTGAAAAATACTGGCTGAAACTGTCGGCGGTGGAACGGCTGACCACGGGCCTGCGCTGGGCGGAAGGCCCGGTCTGGGTCGGCGACGGGCGCTATCTCTTGTGCAGCGACATCCCGAACCAGCGCATCATCAAATGGGAAGAGGAGACCGGCGCGGTCAGCATTTACCGCAAGCCGTCGAACTTCGCCAACGGCAACACCCGCGACCGCCAGGGCCGGCTCGTCACCTGCGAGCATGGCGGGCGCCGCGTGGTCCGCACCGAATATGACGGCTCGATCACGGTGCTGATGGATTCCTTCAACGGCAAGCCGCTGAACTCGCCGAACGACGTCGTCGTGAAGTCCGACGGCTCGATCTGGTTCACCGATCCCATTTTCGGCCTGCTCGGCAATTACGAAGGCTACAAGGCCGAGCCCGAGATCCAACCCAACGTCTACCGGATCGATGGCGCGACCGGCAAAGCCACCATCGTCGCCGAAGGCGTGCTCGGGCCAAACGGGCTCTGCTTCTCGCCGGACGAGAAGATCCTCTATGTCGTGGAGTCCCGCGGCGTGCCGAACCGCAAGATCCTGGCCTATGACGTCTCGCCCGACGGCACCAAACTCTCCAACAAGCGCGTCCACATCGATGCCGGTCCGGGCACGCCCGACGGCATGCGCTGCGACATCGACGGCAATCTCTGGTGTGGCTGGGGCATGGGCGATCCCAATCTTGACGGCGTGATGGTGTTCGGCACCGATGGCGCCCCGATCGGCCGTATCGCGCTGCCCGAGCGCTGCGCCAATGTCTGCTTCGGCGGCTTGAAGCGTAACCGCCTGTTCATGGCGGCGAGCCAGTCGATCTATGCCCTATATGTGAACACGCAAGGAGCCCTGGGCGGCTAGCATCGTCAGAGCGTCCTGTATTTTGCGATGGGTGCGAGGTCGGGCTCGATGCCTAGGCCCGGCGTCTCGGACAGCTCGATCGCGCCGTCCCTGACGTCGGCGACCGCGCCGCAGAAGGCGTCGCGCAGCGGGTTGTCGTTGGCGTCGACCTCGAGCCAGCCGCCATTGTTGGCAGCAAGCAGATGCGCTGACGCCAACAGCCCAATGCCGCCGCCGAGATAATGCGGGCAATAGGTCCTCTTGGCCTTGATCACCTCGCGCGCCACCGCGAAGCAGCCGGTGACGCCGCCCCATTTTGCCGCGTCCGGCTGCACCACGCTGAGGATGCCTTCGGACAACGCGGTCGCGAACGCTTCGCGGCCGGCGATGTTCTCGCCGCCCGCAATCGGCATCGAAACCGCGTCGCGCAGCGTGCGCCATTCGCTCCAGGGACGGTCGGCGCGTAGCGGCTCCTCCAGCCAGAGCAGACGAAATTCTTCCAGCCGCGGCGCCTGCTCCAGCGCCTGGCCGAGCGACCAGCCCTGGTTGACATCGACCGCGAGCGAAAGCTCGCCGATCACCTCGCGCAAATCCTCGAGATTGTGGCGATCGCGCTCGGGACCAAAGCCGATCTTGAGTTTGAACGCGCGATGGCCGCGCTGCATCGCCTTCTCGGCGGTGGCGACGCAGCCGTCGGGATTGATGCCGCTGGCATAGGCGCGCATGCCCCCCGAGCTGCCGCCCAACAGCCGCCACAACGGCTGCCTCGCTCGCCGCGCAAACAGATCCCACAGCGCGATATCGACGCCGGCGATCGCCTGCGCGAACGGCCCCGGCTCGCCCGATTGCAGCGCCATCACCGAGGTGGCGGCGGTGAGATAATCGAACATTTCGGAGGGATGCTCGATCGCGCGGCCCTTGAACATCGGCGCCAGCATCTCGTTGATCAACCGGGCGCGATGCTCGGCGCCCGCGGGCGGAAAATTGCACCAGACCTCGCCCCAGCCGTGCGCGCCGTCCTCGTCCTCCGCGCGCACGAACAGCGCGGGACGGTCGTTCATGCGGCCGAAGGACGTGACGACCGGGGTCGAAAGCGGGTAACGAAAGCAAAAGGCCTCGAGCTTGCGGATTTTAAAACCCGTCATTGTTTCCTCCGAAAGCGAAACGGCTCACCCCACCACGATATGTTCCTCGACGAAGAAAATTCGCGAGCGCGAGAAGTCGATGAACCGCGCCTCGTCTTCGGCCAGTCGTTGCGCCGCGCGCCGCCCTTCGCCGGACGAGGTTGCGGAGACAAGCGCGTCGACACTGTCGAACCAGCTTTCGGCGACGCCGTCATAGTCGTCCATTTCGGCGCCACGGCCCTGGCGTAGCCGCTCGTCGATCGGCGTCGTGATCGTGTGATTGTGCACGTTGCGCCGCATCCCCATCGCCGGCGCAACTTCGGTCACCACCCTGGCATGGTCCTCCTTCCAATAACGGAGGAACTCGGCCCGGGACATCCCGGGCTTTCGCTTCATGCAAATGATGATCTTCAGCATCAAAGCTCTTGTTATCGTTCATTCAAAATGAAACGACGGGACCGTTGGTCCCGCCGCTTCCGTCTGTCGCGTTGAGGTCCGGCTTACGCCGCGTTGAAGCCCGCGACCGCCTTGGCTTCGAGATATTCCTCCATGCCGTAGCGGCCCCATTCGCGGCCGTTGCCGGACTGCTTGTAGCCGCCGAACGGCGCAGAGCGCTCGTTCGGCACCCCCTGCAGGTTGACGTTGCCGGCGCGGATCTGGCGGCCGACCTTGCGCGCGCGCTCAACGGTACCGGCCGAGACGTAGCCCGCCAGACCATAGGGCGTGTCGTTGGCGATCTTGACCGCGTCCGCCTCGTCCTTGGCGCCGAGGATGGTGAGCACAGGCCCAAAGATCTCCTCGCGCGCGATCGTCATGTCGTTGGTGACGTCGGCGAAGATGGTCGGACGGACATAGAAGCCCTTGTTGACGCCCTCGGGCAGGCCCGGGCCGCCGGCAACAAGCGTAGCACCCTCGTCGATGCCCTTCTTGATCAGCGCCTGGATCTTGTCCCACTGAATGCGGTTCACGACCGGGCCGATGGTGGTGCCTTCGGCTCTGGGGTCGCCCGCCTTGGTCTTCTCGGCGACGCCCTTGGCGATCGCGGCCACTTCCCTCATTTTCGACAGCGGCACGATCATGCGCGATGGCGCGTTGCAGGATTGTCCCGAGTTGTTGAACATGTGCATCACGCCGCCGGTCACCGCCTTGGTGAGATCGGCGTCATCGAGGATGACGTTCGGCGACTTGCCGCCGAGCTCCTGGCTGACGCGCTTGACGGTCGGCGCGGCGCGCTTGGCCACATCGATGCCGGCGCGGGTAGATCCCGTGAACGAGATCATGTCGATGTCCGGATGCTCGCTCATCGCCGCACCGACTTCGGGGCCGAGGCCATTGATCAGGTTGAACACGCCCTTCGGCACGCCGGCTTCATGCAGGATTTCGGCGAAGATCAGCGCCGAGGTGGGCGTAAACTCGGAGGGCTTCAGGATCATGGTGCAACCGGCCGCAAGCGCAGGCGCGACCTTGCAGGCGATCTGGTTCAGCGGCCAGTTCCAGGGGGTGATCATGCCGATCACGCCGACCGGCTCGCGGACGACTACCGCGGAGCCCATGGTTTCCTCGAACTCGTACTTCTTGAGCACTTCGAGGGTGTTCATGAGGTGGCCCATGCCGGCGCCGGCCTGGAGCCGTTCGGCCATCGGCAGCGGCGCGCCCATCTCGTCGGAAACGGCGGCGCCGATCTCCTTCATGCGGCCCTTGTAGATCTCGATGATCCTGGTGAGCAGCGCGACGCGCTCGTCGCGGCTGGTCTGCGAATAGGTCTCAAAGGCGCGCTTGGCGGCGGCGACCGCCTTGTCGACGTCGGCCTTGGAGCCGAGCGCAACCTCATACATCGCTTCTTCCGTCGCCGGATTCACGACGGGGGTGGACTTCTTGACGACCGGATCGACCCAGGCGCCGTCGATGTAGAATTGCATGCGATTGACCATCGAAAACCTCTTTATCTCGTTATTTCGGAGTGGATGGAGGGGGAACGGAAAGCGTTCGGCAGGCATCCTTGCACGAAAGCCCGGAAAGTTGAACCCGCCATATGCGGGGCACCGCGTCGCGGCAGACGCTGGATATGCTCGATATAAGGACGGGGGTGTGACGGTGGCAAGCCTCTCTCCGCGTCGTCATTCCGGGACGCGCCTCTTGGCGCGGGCCCGGAATCCATAACCACCATCCGCGCTTGCGGCTTGCCGCATTCGCGGAAAAACTAAGAGCGCGCGCTGGGATATTCCTGGTTTGCGCGAATGGCCCAAGGGCCAAGCGCGCCGGGAGTATGGATTCCGGGTTCGCCGCTTCGCGGCGCCCCGGAATGACGACCTCACAACACAATCACACCGCCATTTTGCGATGCAGAACCGGCGCGCCGGAGGTCAGGCTTTCCGCCGCGTCGATGATGGCGTTGGCGTCGATACCATAATGCCGATAGAGGTCGCCGATGGTGCCGGTCTGGCCGAAATGCTCGACGCCGAGCGCCTCGACCCGATGGCCGCGGATGCTGCCGAGCCAGCCGAGCGCGGCCGGATGGCCGTCGATCACGGTGACGATGCCGCAATCGCGCGGCAGCGGCGCCAGCAGCTTTTCGATATGGCTCAGATGCTGCACGCCGCGGCGGTCGCGGCGCAAATTCCGTGCGGCGGTCCACCCCGAATGCAACCGGTCGACTGAGGTAATCGCAAGCAGCCCGATATCGCGCCGGCTCTCGCCAATGAAGCCGGTCGCCTCGATCGCTTCGGGAGCGACCGCGCCGGTATAGGCGACGATCACCTCCGCATTGGGCCCCGGCTTGCGCAGCCAATAAGCGCCATCGGTGATGTCGCGCTGCAAATCCGGCGTCATGATCCGCTGCACCTGGTCGATGCTGCGCGTCGACAGCCGCAGATAGACCGAGCCGCCCTCGCCGTCCTCGCGCTGCATATGTGTGAAACCCCAGCCCATGATGGCGGCAAGTTCGTCGACAAAGGCCGGCTCGAACGAGGCGAGTCCGGCCTGCCCCATGCCGATCAGGGGTGTCTTGATCGACTGGTGCGCGCCGCCCTCCGGCGCCAGCGTAATACCTGCCGGCGTCGCCGCCACCATGAAGCGGGCGTCCTGATAACAGGCATAGTTCAGCGCATCGAGGCCACGCTCGATGAAGGGATCATAGAGCGTGCCGACCGGCAGCAACCGCTCGCCATTGATGGAATGCGACAGCCCGAGCGCCGAGAGCAGGATGAACAGGTTCATCTCGGCGATGCCGAGTTCCATGTGCTGGCCCTTGGGCGAGAAATCCCAGTTGTAGGTCGAGGGAATCTTCTCGCTGCGGAACAAGTCTGCCTTCTCCGCACGCGCGAACAGCCCGCGGCGATTGACCCAGGCGCCGAGATTGGTCGAGACGGTGACGTCGGGCGAGGCCGTAACGATGCGGGATGCCAATTCGCTGTCGCCGCGCGCGATCTCGTTCAGCACCAGGCCAAAGCCCTGCTGTGTCGACATCTGCGCCGCCGGCTTGAAGTCGAGCTTTTGCGGGACGTCGATGACCGGCGCCGTGAGCCGGCGCGCGCCCTCGCGGTTGAACGGCACCTCCGCGAGAAACGCCTGCAGCGCAGCTTCGTCCTGCGACAGGCCCTCGAATTTCTCCCATTCGTGGCCGGGCCGGATGTTCTGGCTCGCGCGCCACTTCTCCATCTGTGCCACCGTCATCAGCCCGGCGTGGTTGTCCTTGTGGCCCTGGAACGGCAGGCCGACGCCCTTGATGGTGTAGGCGATGAAGCAGACCGGGCGATCATGATCGATCGCCTCGAACGCCTCCAGCATGCTCTCCATGTCGTGTCCGCCGAGATTGGACATCAGCGCCAGCAATTCATCGTCGCTGCGGCGGTCGACCAGCGCAGTTACCTCGCCCTGGTCGCCGATCTCGTCGTGCAGGTGCTTGCGGAAGGCGGCGCCGCCCTGAAAACAGAGCGCGGCATAGAGTGCGTTCGGGCAGTTGTCGATCCAGCGCTTGAGCGCCTCGCCGCCCGGCTCGGCAAAAGCCTGCCGCATCAGTTTGCCGTATTTCACGATTTTGACGTCCCAGCCGAAATTGCGGAACATGGTCTCGAATTTTTCCCAGAGACCCTCGCGGACGACGGCATCGAGCGACTGACGGTTATAGTCGACCACCCACCAGGTGTTACGCAGGCCGTGCTTCCAGCCCTCGGCGAGCGCCTCGAAGATGTTGCCCTCGTCCATCTCGGCGTCGCCGACGAGTGCGACCATCCGTCCCTCGCGGCGGTCCTTCATCCAGCCGTGTGATTTGACGTAATCCTGCACCAGCGAGGCGAACAGCGTCTGCGCGACGCCGAGGCCGACCGAGCCGGTCGAGAAATCGACGTCGTCAACATCCTTGGTGCGTGACGGATAGGATTGCGCGCCCTTGTAGCCGCGGAAATTTTCCAGCTTGTCGCGGGTCTGGTGGCCGAACAGATATTGGATGGCGTGAAACACCGGGCTCGCATGCGGCTTCACCGCGACGCGGTCCTCCGGGCGCAGCACGCTGAAATAGAGCGCCGACATGATGGTCGCGAGCGAGGCCGAGGAGGCCTGATGGCCGCCGACCTTCAAGCCGTCGGTGTTGGGCCTGATGTGGTTGGCGTGATGGATGGTCCAGGACGACAGCCACAGCACCTTGCGCGACAGCGCCGACAGCATTTCAAGACGTGCAGGATCGATCGCCATGGCGGGGCCTCGCGAATGCGTGAGTTCATAAATCCTAATCCTCTGGAGGCTCGAAAATTTCTCAATTTTTCGCGCCATACCCGTGATTATTGGGATATATTCCCCTAAATAGGCCAATTTAACGGATTTTATTCCAATGACCGGGCTCGATCCCATCGACCGCAAGATTCTTAGCTGCCTGCAATCCGACGGCCGCATCACCATGCAGGAACTGGCCGACAAGGTCGGGCTCTCGGTCTCGCCCTGCCACCGCCGGGTGAAACTCCTGGAAGAGCGCGGCGTGATCACGCGGTATATCGCAACCGTCGACCAGAAATCGCTGGGGCTGCATGTCAGTGTTTTCATCTCCATCAAGCTGGCGCGGCAGAAGGAAGAGGACCTCAACCGCTTCGAGCGCGCGATCTCGAAATGGGAGGAAGTGCTGGAGTGCTATCTGATGACGGGCAATCGCGACTATCTCCTGCGGGTCGTCGCCGCCGATCTCTCCTCGTATGAAGCTTTTTTGAAGAACAAGCTGACCCGGCTCGACGGCATTGCGTCGATCGAGTTGAGTTTTGCGCTGAGCCAAGTGAAGTACTCGATCGCGCTGCCGGTGTGATGCAAACGTAGCCCGCATGAGCGAAGCGACATGCGGGTCATCCGTCCCCGGATGTCGCTACGCTCATCCGGGCTACATTTTTTGCGGATGCAAGCACCCTGCCCGCTATTGCGGCATGGGCGCTATTGCCGGGTGGTGAAGCGGACGCTAGGCTTTCGCCAAATCGAGGCAGGAGGTGCGTGTGACCCAATCCGACGAGACAAAGATTTCCGAGGACCGCCGCGAGGCGCTACGCTATGCACTGGCGATCGGCAGCGGCGCGGCACTGAGTTCCGCGCTCGTCACGCCCGCCTCGGCGCAGGCGGCCGCCGACAACACGCTCGATCGCGTCCGCGCCGAAAAAGTGCTGCGCATCGCGGTGCTGCCGGGCGAGCTGCCCTATTTCAACAAGGATCTCGCCACCGGCACCTGGTCCGGCTTTTCCATCGAGATGGCGAACGATATCGCGAAGCTGCTCGACGTGAAGCTGGAATACACGGAATCGACCTACGGCAATTCGATCCTCGATCTGCAAGCCAACAAGATCGATCTCGGCTTTGCGCTCAACCCGACGCCGCAGCGCGCGCTGGTGGTCGATTTCACCAGCCTCGTGTTTCCGCATCCGTTCGGTGCCATGCTGAAGAAGGGGCTGGAGGCGAAGACCTGGTCCGACATCAACAAGCCCGAGGTGAAGATCGCGGTCGACGTCGGCTCCGCCAACGAGGCCGTGGCGCGCCGCTTTGCGCCGAACGCCACGATCACGTCGCTGAAGACGCGCGACGAGGTGATGCTGCAGATGGCGTCGGGCCGCGTCGATTGCGTGGTCAACGCGCTGGTGCTGGGGCTCACGGCGATCGCCAAGAACCCGAACCTCGGCATCTACAAGATCCTGCAGTCGCCGGCGGTGACGATTGCGAGCAGCATGGCGGTGCGGCGCGAGGCCGACAAGCGCTGGCGCGATTTCCTCTCGGTGTGGGTCGACTACAACCGCGGCACCGGCCAGATGCGGGAATGGTTCGTCAAGGGGCTCACACTGTCTGGCGTGAAGCCGGAGGATGTGCCGGTCGAACTGAACATTTGATTTGACGTTCCTGTCCCGTGCATTCCACCTCCCCTTGAAATGCGATAGAGAGTGTCGCATTTCTCTGTGACGTCTGGCGTGGAGGTTCTGATGCGCGTTGCGATCCTGGCAATTCTGGCGCTCGGCGCGGTCTGTGGTGCCGCGCCTGCGCAGGCCCAGACTTACGATCCAAACTATCCCGTCTGTCTGCAGGTCTATCAAAGCATGGTCGACTACTATTTCGACTGCACCTATCGAACGATGGCGCAATGCCAGGCGTCGGCGTCGGGCCGGTCGGCCCAGTGCGTGGTCAATCCATATCCCGCCAGGACCTATGCCAGACCCGCTCCCCGCCACAAGCGGTCGTACAAGCACTGATTTGCGCTAAATCAAGGTCAGTCTCCGATGGTCGGCTAGATTGAAATGCCCGAGCGGCCCTCAAGCTGTCAAAGGGTCGCTCCGGTTGAGGCCCGGACTCCTAGGCACTCCGGGCCTCACCCCTTCTCCGAAACAAAGGCTTCGCTGCTCCCCCATGGTCGGCCGTGAGGGCGACCAGTCAAGAGCCAATCTGCGAAGGCTGTCGAAATAGTGCACAGGTCAGCGGGATTACCCTTGCGACCCGGAGCAAACCAAGCCAGCCTGCGAACCTATCCGCCCTGTGGCGTCGTGGCCGATCGTAAAGTGAGAAACCCTGAAATGCTGGAAGCCATCGATCGAATGTTGTCTAGATCTATCCTCGTCGCGAGTTGCATGTTCATGGCGACAGCATCTACTCCATCCTTTGCGGCCGACGCCGACAAGGGAAAATCCATCGCGCAACGTTGGTGTGTCAGCTGCCATCTCGTGGAGCAGAAGCAGAAAAGTGCACCCAACGATCAGGCACCGCCGTTCGCGTCCATCGCAAGAGCGCCTGACTTCGATGCCAACAAACTCGCGCTTCTCTTGCTCAAGCCGCATCCGAATATGCCGAAATTGGCATTAAGTCGGGCGGAGGTTGCAGACCTCGCCGCATATATCTTGACGCTCAAGTAGCGACAGGAACCACGCCCACGCTGCCTCACGCCTTGTCGTAGGTCATGCCGCGCTCGAGCCGGCGCGCGATCAGCGTCGCCGGAAACAGGATCGCAAAGTACATCACGGCGACGACGGTGTAGACTTCGAGCGGCCGGTAGGTATCGGCGTTGATCAGCGTGGCATTGTAGACGAGGTCGGGCACGGCGATCACCGACACCAGCGAGGTGTTTTTCAGCTGCGTCACCGACTGATTGACATAGGGCGCCATCATCGGTTTCAGCGCCTGCGGAATGATGACGAGCCGCAGCATGCGCCAGGGCGTGAGGCCCAGCGCGCGCGCCGCGTCCCACTGGCCGCGCGGCACGCTCTCGATGCTGCCGCGCACGATCTCCGCATAGAACGCGCCGCCATAGAGCGAGAGCACGCTGACGGCGGCGACATGCGCCGGGATGTTGACGCCGAGCACGACCGGAAAGGCGTAATAGAACCAGATGATCTGCACCAAGAGCGGCGTGCAGCGGAACAATTCGATGTAGGCGACCAGCAGCCAGTCGATGACAGGCAAACGGCCGAGGCGGAGGATGCCGACGATGAGGCCGATCAGGGTACCGAGGAAAATCGTGCCGATGGTGTAGGCGATGGTCCAGCCGAGCCCGAGCCAGAACAGATGGCTGTATTTAGCGAGGATGCCAAAGTCCCAGACGTAGTGCATAGCACTCCCTAAAGATAACGCTTCGGCGAAAATGCCGAAATGTCGAAGGAAGGCGCAGCGCCACCGATCATGGCGGCGATCGCCTCTCCCGTCGCGGGGCCCGTGGTGAAGCCGATATGCTGGTTGCCGAAGGCGAACCACAGGTTCGAATGCCGCGGCGCCGGCCCGATCATCGGCAGGCTGTCGGGCAAGGTCGGCCGCGCGCCGCGCCAGATGTCGCCGACGGGCTCGCCGAACTCGACGACGCCGCGCGCGAGCGGCACCACGGCATCGAGCTGGGCATAGGACGACGGCGCGTCGCGATCGGTCAGTTCGACGCCCGAGGTGACGCGGAGGCCCTGCTCCATCGGCGTCATCAGGAAGGCGTTTTCGGCATCATGGATCGGACGCAACAATTTGCGCGAGGCGTTCGGCGTGAACTCGCGGTGATAGCCCCGCTCGGTCGCAAGCGGCACGCCGTAGCCGAGTGGCCTGAGCAGGTCGGCCGACCACGGCCCGAGCGCGACCACGACATGGCGCGCGCTGATCTCGCCGTCCGACAGCACCACGCGCCAGCCGTCATTCTCCGGCACGATCGACTTGATCTCGGCGCGGCGGATCTCGCCGCCGGAACCCGTAAACATCTTCGCGTAGGCCTTGGTGACGTTGCCCGGCGAATCCACCGATGCGGTTTCGGTGTGCAGGAGGCCGACGCTGTAGACGGGCAGGATGTTGGGCTCGAGCGCGGAGATCTCCTGCCGGTCGAGCAGCTCGCTCTTGATGTCGTATTCGGTCAGCGCGGCCTGATCGGCTTTTGCGGCGGCGACATTGTCGCTGCGCCACGCCTTCAGCCAGCCGGTCTCGCGGATGCGGCTGCCCGCGCCCGCCTGCACGATCCATTCGCGGTGCAGTTTCAGCGACGCCTTGATCAGGCCGTGCAGCGCCAGCGCGCGCGGCTTTGTCTGCGACGATCGCGCGCTCGCCAGAAACCGCGCGATCCAGGCGGGATTCTTGAGCGCCCAGCCGACGTCCCAGCGCAGCGCGGGATGCCGGTTGGAGAGATATTTCGGCAGATTGCCAAACAGCGAGGGCTGGTTCAGCGGGAAGATCGAGCCGCTCGATAGAATGCCGGCATTGCCGTAGGAGGTCTCGCTGCCGGGCTCGCGCCGGTCGACCAGGGTGACCGACATCCCCCGCTGCCGCGCGGCATAGGCCGACGACACGCCGACGATGCCGGCGCCGAGCACGATGACGTCTATCTTGTTTGTTGTGTTCTCCGCCATTTCAGTCCTCACATCAGCGTCAATCCGCCATCGACCGGCAACAGCGCGCCCGTCACATGGCCGGCGTCCTTCGACAACAGAAAGGCGACGGCGGCCGCCACCTCATCGGCCTCCGCCAATCTCCCTTGTGGATTGGCTTTCGCCACCGCCTCCCAGGCCTTTGCATCCAGCGCGCCGAACAATCCGGGATCTTTCCTGGTATAGCCGGGCATCACGATGTTGGCGGTCGCGCCCGAGGGCGCGAGCTCGATTGCGAGCGACTTCACCAGCACCTCGAGTGCGGCCTTGGCGGAGGCGGACGCGGGATAGATGCCGTCGGGCACAAAGCGGTGCGCGCCGAAACTGGAGATCGCGACCACGCGGCCCTGATTGCCGCGCGCGAGATCGGCGAAGGCCGCGGTCGCAAGCTCATGAAAGGCTAAGGCCATCACCGCAAACGCCCGCTCCAGCCCCTCGCGCGGAAGATTTGCAAAGCCGCGGCGGTCGGCGAAGCCCGCGGCATGCACGATCGCATCGATCGGGCCAAAGGACGCGCGCGTGGCAGCGGCAAGCTCGGCAGCCGTGCCGGCACAAGCGAGATCGCTGGTGCGAAACGCAACCCTGGCGCCGGCGCGTTCGCATTCCGCCCCGACCGACTTCAGCCGCTCCAGCCCCGCCGTATCAGCCCCCTGCCCGTGCAGCATCAGGCACTGATCCTGACCCGCGAGGCGCCGCGCGACGGCGGCGCCGATGCCGGACCCTCCTCCGGTGATGATGGAAACCCGCATGCGCCGCTGTTCTGAAGATCTCTCGTCGCGGAACTATAGGTGTCACGCCTCCAAAAGCAAATGATGCGCCAGTTGCGCCGTCAAAGCCGCCACACGCCGAGGCTCTTGTCGCGCCAGCCGCCGCCGGCTTCCGTGCAGTTCTCGTTGATCAATTCGACAGGGCGGCCCCAATTGAACGGCGCGCTCTCGAAATTCAGGGCGCGCCAGTCGCCATCCTCGCAATCGGCGTTTTGCTGCCATTCCGGAAAGGTCGTGGTGATCAGCCAGGCCGCGCCCGTGCGACGGAAGTTCTCGACCCCGCGCGCGATGTTGGCGAAGGAAAAATGCACGAGGCAGTCGCGGCACAGGATGGCGTCGGTGCGTGGCAAGGAATCGCGCGTGATATCGGCGAGATGATACTCGCCTGACAGCTCACCACGTTCGGCGCGGGCGCGAAGCTGCTCGATCAGGGCCGGCACGATGTCGATGCCGGTGATGTGCACGGGCAGATCGGCGCGCGCGATCCAGGCGGCATCGCCACAGGGCGCGTCGAGCAGCGAGGTTATGTTCAGCCGCCTCAACAGCGCCGGCAATTCCGCGCGGAGCGTCGCGGTCGCGTCGATCTCCGAACCGAGACCGGAGACGGAAGCTTCGGCTCCCCAGAGATTGGTGTCATGGATGCGCTGGAAGCGCTGCTGCAGGTCGAGCCCGGCAAACGAATGGCGATCGGCGACAAAGCGCTGGTGGGCGAGGACGGGCGGGCGGGAGGAATCGTCGAGGGGCATGCCCCACCCTACTGCAAGCCCCTCATCCTGAGGAGCGGCCCTTGGCCGCGTCTCGAAGGATGAGGCCACAGCCGGGCCTCATGGTTCGAGACGCGCTTTCAGCGCTCCTCACCATGAGGGGAAGCAATTACCGCCACGGCTCGACGATGATTTTCGTATGCCGCTCCGGATTGGCGAGATCGTCGAATGCCTTGGCGACGCCTTCGATGCCGACGCGGCCGGTCACGAGCGAGGCGGCATCGACCTCTCCCTCCGCGAGCAGGCGCAGCGACGCCGCGAACTCGTCCGGCGTATAGCCCAGCACATACTGGACGTTGAGCTCCTTCAATATGCCGAGCATCGGCTCGGAGCGGTCGGTCTCCATGCAGACGCCGACCACGACGATCCGCCCGTCGCGCGGTGCGCCTTCGAACACCTGCTGCAACAGGCCCGGCACGCCGACGCATTCGAAGATCAGCGCGGGCTTCAGCGCCGGCCAGTAAGCCTGGAACGGCGGCCGCGCCGCCTTCTCGGCTTCCGACATCGCAGCATGCTCGGCCCAGGTCGTATAGGGCTGGCTCCTGGCGGGATCGACCACAATATCGGCGCCCATTTTTTCCGCCAGCATCCGCCGCATCGGCGAATAGTCGGCGGCGATGATCGGATGCAGGCCCTTCAGCCGAAGCGCGGCAATCACGGCCAAGCCCACCGGGCCGCAGCCGATCACGAGCGGCACCTCGCCGCCTTTGATGTTGGCCTTGTTGACGGCATGGACGCCGACCGCCAGTGGCTCGGTCAGCGCGGCGTGCTCGGGCGGCAGGCCGTTGGGCACTTCCAGCAGCAGCGGCTCGCTGAGCAGCATCGCTTCTGCATAGCCGCCGACATTGTCGTTGGAATAGCCGATGGCCTGCGGCCCCTCCGCCGTCACCAGCGCCGGCAGCGAGCAGACCTGCGTGCCGGGTTTCAGCTTGCGCTGCGTGGCCGGTCCATAATCCAACACCTCGCAACAGAACTCGTGGCCGAACACGACATCGCGCGAAAGGTCCATCGGCTTGCGGCCGGGGAAATGCCGGGTCATCTCGACCATGCGAGGAGCGTGCTTGCGCGCATGCAGGTCGGAACCGCAGATGCCGCAGGCGATGGTTTTGACCAGCACCTGCCCTGGCCCCGGTTTTGGCTCCGGCATGGTGTCGACGACGATCTCGCCGTTTCGGAAAATGGCCGCGCGCATACGCCTCCCCTCAAAGCCCACAGGTTTCCTTCTCCTCTCCCACAGGCGGCCGCGGAAGGAAAGCGGTTTACTCCCGCCGCGCGGCGACGGAGCCATCTTCAGGCGTTCGGGCTCGACTCGCCTTCGAGCGCCAAGAGCTGCGAGCGGCGCACCCGCTCGCGATGCGCGGTGTAGAGGCCGCTGCCGACGATGAAGACCGCGCCCACGACCGTCCAGGCGTCCGGCACTTCGCCGAACACCAGGAAGCCGAGGAAGCTCACCCACACCAGCTGGGTGTAGGAGAACGGCGCCAGCACCGAGGCATCCGCATAGCGGAACGCGAGCACCACGATCCACTGCCCCACCGTCGAGGCGACGCCGATCAGGACGCCGAACATGACGTCGCGCCAGCGAGGCGCGACCCAGACCAGCGGCACCAGCGCCGACAGGATCACGACGCCCGCGATCGACGAATAGGTCATGGTGGTGATCGCGTGCTCCTTGCCGCTCATCATGCGCGTCATGATCAGCGTCGAGGCCCAGGCCAGTGCCGAGATGAGCGGCAGGAAGGCCGCGGCATGAAACGCTGACGTGCCCGGGCGCAGGATGATCAGCACGCCGAACAGGCCGGTCGCGGTCGCGATCCAGCGGCGCACCCCGACGCTTTCGGAGAGGAAGATGATCGACAGCGCGGTGACGAACAGCGGCGCGACGAAGCCGGTGGCGGATGCCTCCGCGATCGGCAGATAGCGCAAACCCGTAATGAAGAACAGCGAGGAGCCGAGCAGCGCCGTGCCGCGCAGCAGCTGCAGCGTGAGATTGCCGGTGCGCATCGCAAAGAGCGGCGAGCCCGGCGCCATCGCCGGCACCATGATGATCGCGAACACCAGAAACCGGATCCAGGCGATCTCGATCGAGGGCAAGGTTGCCGAGAGATATTTTGCGGTGATGTCGGAGACGCCGAGAAAGGTGGTCGACGCCAGGATCAGCGCGATGCCCTTGAACGGCCGGTCGGCGCGAGCCGGTGCGCGGCGCGCGGCCGGCTTTTCTTCAGGCAGGGGCAGCGGCGTGCCGTCGAGCTTCGCAGCTACGGCAGGCTTGTTTTCAGGCAATGGCGAACGTGCACGGTCGAGCCTCACGGCTGCGGCGGGGGGCGGAGTCACGGCAAAACTCGGGCAGAAATTTTCGAATCAAGCGAGCTCTAAAAAACGCCAATTGCCGCCGCGCGACAACACCCGATAGCGGGATGCCGATATGCATCACGCGGGACGCGGTGAATAATCCGTTAAATTAAAGGAGCGTGTGGGCTTGGCTCCGGATCAGCTCTATCCCCTCATCCTGAGGAGCTTGCGTAAGCAAGCGTCTCGAAGGATGTGGCCCGGGCCTCATGGTTCGAGACGGCGCATACGCGCCTCCTCACCATGAGGATTTAATAGCGCAGCGCGACTACAGCATCGGCAGGCTGCGCGGTTTTGGCCCGCGCGGAAACGCCGCATCCAGCGCCGCGATTTCGCTGGCGCTGAGCGTCAAATTTCCCGCCGCGGCATTCTCCGCGGCGTGTTCCGCACTCGCCGCTTTCGGGATCGCGAACACCGTAGTTTCTCGGGTGAGGAAACTGAGCGCGACCTGGCGCGGCGTCGCCTTGTGACTGGCCGCAATCTTCTGCAGCACGTCGCCGGCCTTGCTCTTCGGCGAAGGAAAATCGTTGTGGCCGAACGGCGAATAGGCCACGACCGCCACGCCGTGCTGCTCGCACCACGGGATCACCGCATGCTCGATCGCGCGTTCCTTCAGATGATAGAGCACCTGGTTGCAGGCGATCTGGCCCTCGCCGGACACTTCGAGAATTTCATCGAGATCGTCGGCGTCGAAATTGCTGACGCCCCAGGATTTGATTTTTCCGACGCGCTTCAATTCCTCGAAGGCCGCAACCGTTTCCGAAAGCGGATAGGAGCCGCGCCAGTGCAGGAGATAGCAGTCGAGCCGGTCAGTCTTGAGCCGCTTCAGCGAACGCTCGCAAGCGGTGATGGTGCCGCGCCGCGAGGCGTTGCTCGGCAACACTTTCGAGACCAGAAAGACTTCGTCGCGTTTACCTGATATGGCATCGGCAATGACGAGCTCGGCATCGCCATACATCTCGGCGGTGTCGATATGGGTCATGCCGAGTTCGATGCCGCGCTGTAACGCCGCGACCGCGGCCTTGCGGTCACCGCGGTCGAGATACCAGGTGCCCTGCCCGATCACCGAGACATTCGAATCGGTCTTGCCGAAGGGATTTAATTTCATGATGACCTTGCGCGATGCTTATTTCAGTCCGCTGACGTCGGCGACCAGCACGCTGCCACTGCTCAACTCCGTGATGTAGAGCCTGTCGGCCCTGGCGCCGCCGATCGCGACATTGGTGCAGGTAGAGCCGGCGCAGGATTTGATGCGCGCGATGCATTCGCCGTTCGGCGCAAACACGAAGACATGGCCGAGCGACGCGTGCGCGACGAAAAGACGGCCCGCGCCGTCCATGGTCATACCGTCCGGGCCGCTCGGTCCGAACAGCGAGCAGAAGCGGCCGACTTTCGAGACGCCGCCATCCTTCATCAAGGGCATGCGCCACACCGCATTGTCGCGCGTCATCGCGACGAACAGCACGGCTTCATGGGGATCGAGCACGAGGCCGTTCGGGCTGATGCCGGTATTGATCAGACAATCGAGACGACCGGCCGGCGTCAGTCGATAGACGCGGCCGGTCGGATCATGCAGGCCGGTCTGGCCCTGGTCGGTGAAATAGATGTCGCCGTTCGAGGCAAGATGCAGGTCGTTGCAGCCGCGGAACAATTCCGAATTGCGCGAGGCGAGCACCGGCTTCATGCGGGCGGCCTTCACATCGAGCTCCATGATGCCGCGCCGGTAATCGGCGACGAGGATGCGTCCGTCCTTGGCTATCTTCAGTCCGTTCGGCCAGCCCTCATATTCGATCGCGAGTGACCATTGGCCGTCCGGCGTGATCCTGAAGATGCGGCCAAAGGGAATGTCGACGATGTAGAGATGGCCTTCCGCGTCGAACGACGGGCCTTCGATGAAGCTATCCGTCGGCACGCCGGGCCGGTTGGCGTCGGCCCATTCGGTGGCGACGCCCTTGCGGCGGAAATTGTCGGGCATCGCCGAAAAGATCCTGGTCTCGATCAGTTTGGGCGGCGTTTCCAGGTACATCATTGTTGTTGTTCTCGCCTAACGTCTTTGAGCGGGCGCACCATAATGGACGCTCTCGGCGGCGTCGAGCATGACCGAGTTCGACTTATGGCGCCTAGTCGATGCGAAGTTTTCGCCGCGGCGAATGCATGGCGCAGCCCTGCGCCGCGCAGAAGGCGCCGACCAGTCGCGAGACTTTTGCGCCGGAAACGAAGACTTCCGCGTTGGCCTCATCCAGCCGGCGCGCGGCTTCCTCCGCGCGGCGCCGCAGCGCCGCTTCATCCAGCGTCAGCAGTCTTCCGTCATGGAAAACGATGCGGCCGCCGATCATCACGGTGTTGACGGAAGCGCCGTTCTCGCCGAACACCATCTGGAGCAGCGGCGCGCGCAGCGGCACGAAATGCGGGCTGTCGAGCCGCAGGAAGACGATATCGGCCTCGTAGCCGGCGGCGATCCGGCCGATCTTCTCGAAGCCCAGAACGCCGGCCGATCCCTCGGTCGCCAGATGCAGTGCCTCAGTGGCTGAAATCCATTCCTCGGTATCGAAACCGTCGATGCGCGACAGATAGGACGCGAGCCTTGTGGCCTCGAACATGTTCTGGCCGTCGGACGTGTTGCTGGCATCCGTGCCGATGCCGACGCCGACGCCCTCGTGCAACATCTTGCGAACGGGCGCCACGCCCGAGCCGAGCCGGAGATTGCTGGAGGGATTGTGCGCCACCTTTACGCCCACCGCGCCGAGGCGCTTGATGTCGTCGTCATCCAGCCAGATCGCATGCGCCACGCTCAGCCGACCTGAGAGAAAGCCGAGCGCTTCGAGATGCGCTACCAGGCTCTTGCCATAGCGCGCCCGCCCGATCGCGGCCTGCGCGCGCGATTCCGCCAGATGCGTTTGCAGCCGGATGCCGTGCTCGCGGGCGAGCCTGGCGCATTCGGTCAGAAATGGATCGGAACAGTGCAGCGGAATGGTCGGTCCCAGTGCGGGGCGGATAAACCTGCGATCGAAACGCCAGTTCGCGAGGACATCCCGGCAAGCCTCGAACGTTTTTTCGAACGGCGCTGCGCCGAGCGCTGCAAATTGCGGCCGCAAATCTTCGGGCAGCGCCTCCAATAACCCAGGCAGCGCCTGATAGATGGTGCGATCCGCGATCATCGGCGCGACCACAGCGCGCATGCCGGCATCCTGATAGGCACGCGCGACCGCCGCGATGCCGTCAGGCGACGGCTCCGGCAATTCCACCGTGAGATCGAAACAGGCGGTGCAGCCTTTTCGGATCATCTCGGCGGCGGACAGCGCGGCACTGAGATATTTGTCCTCGAGTCCGCGGGCGCGTGCGCTGGCGCCACCGCCGGTCAAAAACATTTCGAGCGAGACCTTGTCGTCGACGGCGCCGCGGTTGAGCGCGCCATGCGAATGGGTGTGAGAGTTGACAAGGCCCGGGATCAACAGCCGGTCATCGGCACGGATCAGTTCGGCGTCGTCGGAGACCGGAAATCCGGGATTGTCGATCGCGACAATGCGCCCGTCTTCGACCAGAATATCCTGCGGCGGCGCGCGGCCGTCAGCTCGAAGGACAAGCCCGCCGCGGATGACTCTCCGGTCGCTCATGAGTCCTGATCGGCCGCAAGGCCGGCATAATACTCTTCCAGTGTCGGTGTCAGCATCTCGAAACGGTCGCGGATGGTGGAGCAGGTATTGCCGCCGAGGCGGGCGATAGCGTCGAGCTTCGCGGGATCGATGCGCATCCGATCGGCGTCGATGACGTCCGAATGATAATGCGCGAACAGGATCTCGCCCAGAATGATCTGCCGCGACTTGCCGAGCTCGAGCGTCACATGCCGCCGGCATTCGAACGACGCCGGCGCTTCCTTGATCCAGGGCGAGGCCACTTTCGTGCCGGGCATCGCGGTCAGCCCCGCCGCGCGCAACTCATCGCGGTCGGGCGGGAACGGCACCGCGCAGACATGCATCGCCTGCGCAATGGCATGGGAGACGATGTTGACGGTGAAGACCTCGGTCAGGCGGATATTGAGCCCGGTGTCCTTGAAGCGCATGTCCGCATGGTTTTCCACCCCGAGCGCGAGGATCGGCGGATCGGCGGAGAGACAATTGAAGAAACTGAACGGCGCGGCGTTGACGCGGCCTTGCGTGTCGACGGTCGTCACCAGCGCGATCGGCCGCGGCACCACGGTGCCGATCATCAGCTTGTACTTGTCGCGCGGCGACAGCGCGCGGAAGTCGAAGGTGACGTCGAGGATTTCAGTGGCGATCGCGTCCATCACTCGCTCTCGATCGAGGGTGCGCCGGCATGCGCCTGCAGGAAGCGCTCCTCCCACCAGGAGAACAGGAGATCGCGCAACGCAGCCGCATCGTCGTCGCCATAGATGTCGCTGCGCTTGACCGAATTGAAGGCCGCGAGCTCCTCCGCCGACAGCGCGACCGGCAGCTCGGTGATGCGGATCGGCGTATTCGGGAACTCCGGCTTGTAGGCGGGATCGCGCCGCAGCGGCCGGTCGGCCTTGATGGTGGGATTGCGGAAATCCCCGGGCGTGCGCTGGCTCTTGAGCACCGGCGTCTTCGGTACGCGCGCCAGATCGGCTTCGGTCGCGGCAAAGACCGTGAGCTTGAGCGGCTTCAGCGCGAAATTGCTGGTGCGCATGACATCCGCGCCGCAGACATTCGGTACCGCCAGCACATCCATCAGCGCCAGCAAGTCGACATGATCGCCCGGCTTCGTGGTCTGCCGCGTCATATAGGCGTGGCCGTCCTGGTCGACGCCGGTGCACATGAACAGGTTGAAGGAATCGTGCACGTCATCGGGCGTCAGCCCATATTCGCGCTGCGCCTCGGCCTGGATGTCGTGGCAGTTGGTATGCACGGCAAAGCCGTAGGAGGCCTCGTAGACGTAGGCGCTGCAGCGTGGAAACAGCACGTCGTTGCGGCCGACCGTGTCCTCGAGGATGTAAAGCATCGCGCGTTCGCGCGGCGGCGCCGACCACATGAAGGTGCCTTTGGAAGGATGAAAGCCGTGCACCGTGCGGGTGCGCCCGCAATGCATGAACTCCTTGTAGTCATGCAGGTTGAAGCAGTTGAAGTCGGCGCACTGGCCGCCCTCGACCTGCTCGATGCGCAGGATCTGGCCGGCCAGGAGCTCGATGGCCTTGCCGGTGCCGGGCTCCAGAATGTGTTCGAACAGAACGCGGCGTTCGCTCATCGGATCGGCTCCAGATCGTTCGGCTTCGCCGTCGCCTCCGCTCTTCGCGCGGCGGCGTATTCGCGAAGCGCCAGCCGCACCAGGGCAGCGCGGTCCGGCGCGATGCCGCGCGCGATGGTGCGGTCCATCAATTCGAGCTGTTGCTGGTTCAGCTGCAACTTGATTACCGTCTCCGCCATCCGCGCGCCTCTTGTATACAGTTTTCGGGTCCAGAACCGGTGCCGCTGGTTCGATACAGCGCAGATTATCGGCGGTTCTGGCGGGCAATCGAGCGCAAACTTTGGGCGGACTGCTGCCGCATATTCGCGCGCGCCGACTAATATTTCCGCATCATGTGTACAGTTCTTGCTGCTATCGTACACCAGATTTCGCCGATCAATGCCGATCGGCCCCGGTTGGGCAAGAAGCCGATGAGGAAGAAATCCACCCGCGTCGATCTGGCCTGCCAGGCGTTGCGGCAGGCCATCATCGAGCAGGCGCTGCCGCCGGGCACCAAGCTGCCGGAGGACGAACTGGGTGCGCGCTTCGGCATGAGCCGGACGCTGGTGCGCGAGGCGCTGGCGCAGTTGCAGTCGGAGGGGCTGGTCGACGCGCCGCCGCGGCGGACGGCAACCACCGCGAAGCCGACGCTGGACCAGGCCAAGGAGATTTTCGAAACCCGCCGCATGCTGGAGCGCGAGGTGGTGCGCCTGGTGATCGCGCGCTGGCGGCCGCAATTCGGCGCCGAGCTCGAGGGCCATGTCCGCGCCGAGGAAGCAGCACGCGAGGCGGGCGAAGCGCGGGTGTCGATCCGGCTTGCCGGTGAATTTCACACCAGGCTCGGCGAGATGGCCGGCAATACGCTGCTGCGGCGCTATCTCGGCGAGGTGGTGTCGCGCTGCTCGCTGATTCTCGCGCTATACGGCCGGCCGCATTCGGCCGACTGCGCGGTCAACGAGCATCGCGAGATCGTCGCCGCGCTTCGCGCCGGCAATGCCGAAGCCGCGGTCAAGATCATGGAACATCATCTCGGCTCGGTCGAGCAGCGCGCCCTGCTCGACGGGGATCGCGACGCCGGATTCGATCTCGGCGCAGTGCTGTCGCGCTACACCGAAGCGCTCGATGGCGGTGGCTCCGGAAAGATTGCGAGGCTCCCCAAACCAAAAGCCCGGGGGAAGCGATGATCATCGCGATCCCGCCTTAGGCGGCCTCTCCAAACCTCACGCCTTCCCTCTTGTTCGTTCACATCGCCGCGTGCGGCAACGCCGCGGCCAAAGACGGAGTATTGCCCATGACCACGCGTTCCTTCTCCCGCCGCACCTTCCTGGGCGGCGTTGCCGCAAGCCCCTTCGTGCTTTCCGGCCTCGGCACGCCCGCCCGCGCCGCCGATCTCACCATTGGCATCATCTATGTCGGCTCGCGCGCCGACTATGGCTGGAACCAGGCCCATGCGGTGGCCGCCAAGGCGCTGAAGGACGTGCCCGGCGTCAAGGTGGTCGAGGAGGAGAATGTGCCGGAAACCGTCGCGGTGCAGAAGACCATGGAGTCGATGATCAACATCGACGGCGCCACGCTGCTGTTCCCGACCTCGTTCGGCTATTTCAATCCATTCACGGTCGATGCCGCCAAGAAGTTTCCCAAAATCGAGTTCCGTCATCCGACCACGCTGTGGCAGGCCGACAAGCATCCCGCCAATCTCGGCGGCTATTTCTGCTATCTCGACCAGGGCCATTATGTGAACGGCATCGCCGCAGGCCTTTCGACCAAGTCCAACAAGATCGGCTACATCGCCGCAAAGCCTATTCCCTTGGTGCTGCGCAACGTCAATTCGTTCATGCTGGGCGCGCGCAAGGTCAATCCGAACGCGAGCGTGCAGCTCATCGTCACCGGCGACTGGGCGCTGCCGGTGCGCGAAGCGGAAGCCGCCAACGCGCTGGTCGACGCCGGCTGCGACGTCATCGCCTGCCACATCGACAGCCCCAAGGTCGTGATCGAGACCGCCGAGAAGCGCGGCGTGAAGAGCTGCGGCCACAACGCCAACCAGTTCGACCTCGCGCCGAAGGGATTCATCACCGGCGCCGAGCTGAAATGGGAGACCGTCTACAAGAGCTTTGCCGGCATGATCGCCAAGGGCGAGAAGCTGCCGAACATGGTGATCGGCGGCTATGACAAGGACATGGTGTCGAGTTCCGCATTCGGCGCCGGCTGCAGCGAAGCTGGGCGCAACGCCGCGATGGCCGCAATCACGGACCTCAAGGCGGGGAAACCGATCTTCGCCGGTACGGTCAAGAGCAACACCGGCAAGGTCATCACCGACAAGGACACCGGCCTCTACGATCCCTCGCTCGAGCACACCGACTATCTGGTGGAGGGAATCGTCGGTACGGTCTGAATTGCGGAGATCTGGATGAACGCCATCCCCATCATCGACGTCGGCCCGTTGCTGACCGGCACGCAGGACGAAGCGCGCATCGTCGCGAACAGCCTCGGGCGCGCGTGCCGGGAGGTCGGCTTCTTCTATGTCGTCGGCCATGGCGTCTCGCCGGATTTGAGGAAGCGGGTGTTCGACAGCGCCGCAGCCTTCTTTTCCGCCCCCGCCCCGGTCCGTGAGGCCGCGTCCTTCTCTGGGCCCGGCGGCAACCGCGGCTATATCCGGCTCGGCGGCGAGGCCCTCGATCCCGGCAAGCCTGCCGATGTCAAGGAAGCCTTCAACATCGGCCTCGAGCTGGCGCCCGACGATCCGGAACTTCTGGCGCGCGCCCCCTTCCGGGACGCCAATCTGTGGCCGGAGATGCCGGGCTTTCGCGACACGATGCTCGAGTATTTCAACCGCGTCTGGCGGCTGGGACGCGACCTGCATCGCGGCTTTGCGCTTGATCTCGGGCTTGAGCCCGGTTTCTTCGAGACCAGGCTCGACAAGCCGATGGCGACGATGCGTCTGCTGCATTATCCGCCGGTTACCGCGCCGCTCGCCGAGGGGCAGCTCGGCGCGGGCGTGCACACCGACTACGGCAACGTGACCTTGCTGGCGACGGACTCCGTCGGAGGCCTGATGGTGCAGGACCGTTCCGGCCGGTGGCTCGACGCGCCCGTGATGGAAGACGCCTTCGTCTGCAATATCGGCGACTGCCTGATGCGCTGGTCGAATGATGTCTACGTGTCGACGCCGCACAAGGTGGTCAGTCCGCCCGGGCTGGACCGCTATTCCGTCGCCTTCTTTCTCGACCCCAATCCGGACGCGATCGTGGCGTGCCTGCCGACCTGCATCGGTCCGGAGCGCCCGGCCAAGTACGGCCCGATCAGCGGCGCCGACTTTCTCCGCTCCCGGCTCGAGCCGACTTACGCCAGCAGAGCTGCCAAAACAGCTGCCAAGACGGCCTGAACCGCGAGCCGAACTACCGGAGGGCGTGCGGTTTTTCCGCGTCACCGTAGAGGTGCCGATTCAGGCGTTATCCACGCCGCCGCTGTCAAAAATCCACAAGTGTGAAGGCGATCACGTCGAACCATCGCGGCGCAACGTAGACTCATACTTGTAAGTGCGCTGGGGGACCAAGCCATGCCTGCCAAACAAGCGGTTGTCGCCGCAGCGGCCGTTGCGCCGCGGAACGGCCTCGCCTCGGCCCGCCCGAGCCGGCCTGCGCCCGCCAGCGACGGTCTGGAGCGAGCGCGGAATTTTTCGCAGGCACCGGGGTTACCGGATGGCAACCAAGCCAGGAACGGCGGCCGGCAACGCTCCGGCGCCTTCGCGATCGCCAGTTCCGAACAGGATTCTCTTTGTCTGCATGCTTTGCAGCGACTTTGCCTCCGGGTGCCGAGCCCGGCTGGCCAGATGACGCTGCTCGATGACGGGGTACTTTGACCGATGTCCAGCCGGGTTCAACTTGACTTCAACCTGTTCGAGTTCGCGATCACCCCGAAACGGTCGCGGTGGGAATGGTGCCTGCGCGACCGCACCGGCAAGGCGCTGATGCAGGGCCGCGAGAAATCGCGCGCCGCCGCCCGCTATCGGAGCGAGCGCGCGCTGTTTCTGCTGCTGCTGGCGAGCTGTCGATGCTGCGAAGTCAGGCGCTAGTTGGCTATGGCGACCGGCTCTCGCGCGGCGGCCGCCTCGGCCTGGGCGATCAGCCGTTTCAACTCCGGAATGCAGGAGCCGCAATTGGTGCCGGCCTTGAGCCTGGCGCCGATGTCGGCGGCGCTGCGCGCGCCGCTCGCGATCGCGTCGCAAATGGTGGCGCGGCCGACGCCGAAGCAGGCGCAGACCACGGGGCCGGTGCTGGCAACACCTTCGGTCGAGCGCCCTGAGAGCAGCATGCGGCGCTGGTCGTCGCTGAGCGTATCCGCCGCAAACAGGCCCTTCACCACATCCCAGTCGCCGGCATCATGGGCGGGGCCGACAAAGAGACAGGTCTCGATGCGGTCGCCGGCAAAGGACGCGGCGCGGTAGACGCCGCCCCCGAAGTCTTTGTACTCGGCCAGATCATCGCCGGACACCGCGCTCAGCCAATTGGGCCAGCGCGCGAGATCGGCATTGTCGGCGAACAGATAGGCGTAGCCGCCCGTGACCGCCGCCCTCGCCCACCACAGGCTTTGCGGCAGGTCGATCTGCTTGCGCGACAGCACGAAGCCGCGGAACACATATTCGTACGGCGTGATCGAGGCCGGCGTCACCTTGCTCTCGGACTGGCCGGAATAAGGATCGGTGAAGGGCGCAACCAGCGCGCCGACGCGGCCAGAGGAGGCATTCGCCTCGCTCCAGTGAATCGGCGCGAACAGCATGCCGCGCTGCTGGCGCTCGCTGACGACCACTTTCAGGATGCACTGGCCGTAATCGGTGGTGACGCGCGCAAAGCTGTCATCGACCACGCCATATTTGTTGGCATCGTCGGGATGGATCTCGACAAACGGCTCGGGCAGATGCGCCCCCAGCCGGGGCGAGAGCCCGCTGCGGGTCATGGTGTGCCACTGGTCGCGGATGCGGCCGGTGTTGAGCCGCAGCGGCCTGCCCGCGCTGGTCTCACTGCGCAACGCCGGAATCTCCGGCGCGACAAAACGGGCCTTGCGGTCGTTGGCGTAGAAGCTGCCATTGGCGAAGAAGCGCGCCTGCGGCTCGCCGCCCTCGCGGATCGGCCACTGCACCGGTGCCATCGCATCGAACGCATCGTCCGACAGCGACGTCAGCGCGCCGATGTCGAAATCGCGGCTGCCGTTGTTCTCGAAGGCCGACAGCGCCGCGTGCTCACGGAATATTTCGGCGGCGGATTTGTAATCGAAGGCGGCGCCGAAGCCGAGGCGTTTGGCCACCTCGCTGAGGATCCACCAGTCCGGCCGGGCTTCGCCAGGCGCCGGCAGGAACGAGCGCTGGCGGGAGATGCGCCGCTCGGAATTGGTCACGGTGCCTGACTTTTCGCCCCAGGCCAGTGCCGGCAACAGCACGTGCACCCCGGCCTCGACGGTGTCGTTGGAGCGGACGTTTTCCGAGACCACGAACAGCTCGAGCTTTTTCATGGCCTCGCGCACGACGTCGGCGTCCGGAAGCGATACCGCGGGGTTGGTGCCGATCACCCACAGCGCCTTGATCTCGCCGCGCGCGATCGCCTCGAACATCTGCACCGCTTTCAGCCCCTCGTGGGTGGCGATGCGCGGCGCCTTCCAGAAGCGGCGGACGCGGTCGATGTCCGGCGGCGTGAAGCCCATATGGGCGGCGAGCTGGTTGGCGAGCCCGCCGACCTCGCGGCCGCCCATCGCATTGGGCTGGCCGGTGAGCGAGAAGGGCGACGCCCCCGGCTTGCCGATGCGGCCGGTGGCAAGATGGCAATTGAGGATGGCGTTGACCTTGTCGGTGCCCTGCGCCGACTGGTTGACGCCCTGCGAATAGAGCGTGACCACGCGCTCGGTCTCGCGGAACATCTGGAAAAAGCAAGCGACATCGGCTTCCGACAGACCGGTCGCGAGCGCCGTCGCGGTGATACTGCCGGCGATCTGCCGCGCCCGTGCCAGCGCCTCGTCGAAGCCCGAGGTGTAATGCTCGATGTAGTCGCGATCGAGCACGCCGTTGTCGGCGAGATGCACGAGCAAGCCCGAGAACAGCGCGGTGTCGGTGCCGGGCTTGAGCCCCAGGAACAGTTCCGCGTCCTCGGCGGTGTTGGTGCGACGCGGATCGATCACGACCATGCGCGCGCCGCGCTGCTGCTTGTTGGCCAGCATGCGCTGGAAGGTGACGGGATGGCACCAGGCGGCATTCGAGCCTACGAGCACCAGGAGATCGGCCTCGTCGATATCCTCGTAGCAGCCGGGCACGGTGTCGGCGCCGAAGGCACGGCGGTGTCCGGCCACCGAGGACGCCATGCAGAGCCGCGAATTGGTGTCGACATTGGCCGAGCCGACAAAGCCCTTCATCAGCTTGTTGGCGACGTAATAGTCCTCGGTCAGCATCTGGCCGGAGAGATAGAAGGCGACCGCGTTCGCGCCGTCGCGCGCGATGATGTGTTTCAGGCGATGGGCGACATGGTCGAGCGCATCGCTCCAGGCAACGCGTTCCAATACGCCCTTGCAGCGGATCATCGGATAGAGCAGCCGGCCTTCCAGCGCGATGGTCTCCCCAAGCGCCGAGCCTTTCGAGCAGAGCCGGCCGAAATTGGCGGGATGCTCGCCGTCGCCGGAGATCGCAGTACCTCCGCTGCCGTCGGGCGTCGCCAGCACGCCGCAACCCACCCCGCAATAGGGGCAGGTGGTGCGCGTCGCGCGCAAAGTGGGGTCGACAGAGGTCATGGCGAAGACGAACTATGCAGCTTTCAGGCCAGCCACGAGCGAACGGCCGAACATCATCTCTCTTCGGATGCCTGCGACCGCCTGGCGGTTGCGGATCATCTCCAGATACCAGAGCGCATCCGCGGTATCGCCGATCAGCACCGCACCGGTCAGCTTGCCGTCCGCGATCACGAGCTTTTTGTAGGTGCCGCGCCTGACGTCGCTGAGCAGAATGCTCTCGCTCACGTCCGAGCCCATGAAGTCGCCGGCCGAAAACACGCTGACGCCGGAAACCTTCAGGTTGGTCGCCACCACGCTGCCCCGATAGGCGGCGTTGCGCGAGGCAAGATGCCGCGCCAGCACGCCGGCCTGCTCATAGGCCGGTTCGACCAGGCCGTAGCAGATGCCGCGATGCTCGGCGCATTCGCCGAGCGCAAAAATGTTTTCCGCTGAGGTCTGCAGGTGATCGTCGACCACCACGCCGCGGTTGACGGAAATGCCGGCTTCTTTCGCGAGCGATGTGTTCGGGCGAATGCCGGCCGCGAACACCACCGCGTCGGCCTCGATCCGCCGCCCGTCGGCGAGTTCGACGCCCTCGACGCGGCTTTGCCCGTGGATGCGCGCGGTGTTGGCGTTGAGCAGGACCTTGATGCCCTTGCGCTCGACCAGCGTCTTCAACAGCTCGGCCGCGGGCGCATCGAGCTGGCGCTCCATCAACCGGTCCATCAGGTGCAACAGCGTCACCGGCGTGCCGGCCTTGGCGAGGCCGTAGGCCGCTTCAAGCCCCAGCAGACCGCCGCCGACCACCACGACCGGCTTCCTGCGCGCGGCGAGCGACAGCAGGAGATCGACGTCGCGGGTATCGCGGAAGGTGTGGACGCCGGAAAGATCGGCGCCGGGCACGTTGAGCCGCAACGCCGACGAGCCGGTCGCCAGCACCAGGCGCGAGAATTCGATGCTCTCGTCGCCTGCGATTTTCACCTCGCCGCGGCCGACATCGATCTCGGTGGCGCGGCAGCCATATTTCACGGTGACGCCGCGGTCGCGCCACCATGCGGCCGGCTTCAGCTCGATGTCGTGTGAGGCCGTCTCGCCGGCCAGTACCGACGACAGCAGCACGCGGTTATAGGCAAGCCGCGGCTCGTCGCCGATCACGGCGATGGCGTAGCGGCCGAGCGAGGTCTTGACGAGCTCGTCGACCAGGCGCGCCGCCGCCATTCCATTGCCGACGATGACCAGCGGCTCACTCACGCTCGTTCCTTACTCCGCCGCCTGCGGCCGGCCATAGGCCTGCGAAATCATGTAGCCGGACAGCGTGGCGTAGGCCGCGGTCCACGCTTCGGCGACAGCAGGCGTCCAGTCGGCGCCGAGCCCCTTCTCCAGCGTCCACAACAGCGCACCGCCGACCACGGGATAGTGCTCGGCCTTGGCACCATAGGTGACATGGCGCATCGCAAGCGCGCTCGCCGCCGGCAGGATCGATTCGAGGTTGGAGAGCCCGCTCACCACCACCGCCAGCGTCGACATCAGCTTCTTGCGCTGCTCGGTCATGTCGGCGGGAAACATCGCCTTCACGGCGGGCGCAACCTCGAACAGTCGATCGTAGAAGATCACGGCCGCCTTATCGGCGATCGGCGCGACCTTGGAAAAACTTTGCTGGACGAGTTTGACCTGGTCCGGTGTCATGCTTCGCTCCTTTTTCACTGTCGTCATGCGCGGGCCGCGCCCGCGTATCCATCTCAAGAGCGTCTTTGTGCCTTCGATCGATTGCCGGGTTCATCCCGATCTGGTCGGGACAGGGACCCGGCAATCACGAGAGCGCGAGCCACCGCTCCTTAAATGCGGGCTTCGGCGAGGCTCGGGGCACCTGCGGTTTCCGGGCCCTTGCGCAGATAGAACCACCAGGTCATGGCAAGGCAGATCGCGTAGAAGGCGAGATAGATCATCAGCGCGAGTTGCGGCCCGCCGGTGAGCGCGATCGACTTGCCGAAGCCGGACGGGATCAGATAGCCGCCGCATGCGCCAATGGCGCCGATGAAGCCGAGCGCCGCGCCGCTTTCGATCGAGGCCGTCTTCAGCGCCATCGCACGCGCCGCATCGCCCTTGCCGCGCACCTTGTGCAGATTCTGCTCGCGGAAGATCGAGGGGATCATCCGGTAGGTCGAGCCGTTGCCGACACCGGTGGTGACGAACAGGATCAGGAACATCACGAGGAAGCCGGTGAAATCCTTGACGCCGACGAAGTAGAGCACGCCGATCGTTGCCGCCGCCATCGCGATGAAGTTCCAGAAGGTCACGACGGCACCTCCCACCTTGTCGGCAAGCAAGCCCCCAAGCGGACGCGACAGCGAGCCGACCAGCGGTCCGAGGAAGGCGATGGCGATGGTGACCGCAGGGAACTGCGTCTTGATCAGCAGCGGGAACGCCGCCGAGTAGCCGATGAAGGAGCCGAACGTTCCGACATAGATGAAGGCCATGATCCAGGTGTGCTTGCGCTTGACGATCGCCAGTTGGTCCTTGAACGACGACTTGGCCGAAGTCAGATTGTTCATGAAGAAGATGGCGCCGAATACTGCGATCGCGAGCGGCAGCATCCACATCAACCCGGCGTTCTGCAGGTAGACGCCACTGACCGGCGTGGCCTGATAGAGATTAATAAGGCCGATGCCCATCAGAATGGGCGTGAGCAGCTGCACGCTGGAGACACCGATATTGCCGCCGGCGGCGTTCAGGCCGAGGGCCCAGCCCTTCATCCGGTCCGGATAGAAGAAGGAGATGTTGGTCATGGAGGAGGCAAAGTTGCCGCCGCCGAGGCCAGCAGTCGAGGCAACCAGGAGCATCAGCCAGAACGGCGTTTCCGGGTGGCTGACGAAGTAGGCGAGCGCCAGAGTGGGGATGAACAGCACCGAGGCAGAGAAGATGGTCCAGTTGCGGCCGCCGAAGGTCGTCACCGCGAAGGTGTAGGGAAAGCGCATCAACGAGCCGATCAGGCCGGGCAGCGCCACAAGCTGGAACAGCTCGTCCGTCGAAAAATGGAAGCCGGCCGCCGGCAGCTTGGTCGCGACGATCGACCAGATCAGCCAGACCGAGAAACCGATGTGCTCGGCGACGATCGACCAGATCAAATTGCGGCGGGCGATGAACTTGCCCTTGGATTCCCAGAATTTCTCGTCCTCGGGATTCCAGTCGGAAATCCAGGTCGGGTTCTGCTCACTCATTAGAAATGTCCTTTCGCAGGCATGGGTGCGCGCTCTGGGGAGGCCCCAGTCTGGCGATCGCAAAATTCGGATGATGGGTTTCGAAGGACGGCGTCGATGGCGTCAACAATACCTATTCAAGCTTTGTGCCAAGCCGACACGGCACAAAAGTTGTTTATTTTATAATGGCTTGATCACCACTGCCTGAAATTTTTGCAGGGCGGATTTCGCATTCAAAATTTGCGATTCGCTTATTGTTTGTGCGTCGCACAATTCGTGAGCATGACTGCTCATTCAAACGTCAGCGACTGGAAAAAGCCGGTTCCAAGCCCCGCCGTGAGTGGCAAAAAATCGCCGGTAACAGCCAAAATCCGCGCCTTTGCTGGTTCGCGATTTGGCATATCGATTGCTTCAAGAGGAGCAGTCAACGAAGACTGCGGTTCGCCGGACGTCCGGGCCAAATTGCACTGGCCGAGACGCGGGGACAGTTAAGAGCCACATGACCGGCCCACTGGCGCAGTCGTCGTCATCCGGACACAAGCAGCTCGCGCTGACCCCTCCCCCGACTGTTCCGTCGATGCAGGTGCCCACGAAGCAGCGCGCGAGCGTCGAACTTCGGTGCATCTCACCCGACGGAGCCAAGGACCCCCCCGGGTCCTGTCGAGGAGGCGATCGCTTGCATTTCAACAGCAAGCCAAAGGGATGCCTAATGTCTTATCTCGTGCCTTCGGAATTCGTCACCAAAATGGTGGACGCGGGAGAATCCAAGATTTTCATGTCCACGCGTGACACCGTGATACGCGCCTACATGGCGGGGGCCATCCTCGCATTGGCGGCCTGGTTCGCCGTCACGATCAACGTGAACACCGGCCAGCCGATCATCGGCGCGCTGCTGTTCCCGGTGGGCTTTTCCATGCTCTACTTGTTGGGCTTCGATCTCCTGACCGGCGTTTTCGTCCTCTCCCCCCTCGCCTTGATCGACAAACGCCCCGGGGTCACGCTTGGCGGCGTGCTGCGCAACTGGGGCCTCGTCTTCATCGGCAACTTCGCCGGGGCTCTGACGGTGGCATTCATGATGGCCTTCGTGACGACGTTCGGCTTCACGCAGGCCCCCGACAAGGTCGGCATGACCCTCGGAAACATCGGCGAGTTCACGAACGCTGGGATATGCGGCGCACGGCGCGGCCGGCATGGCGACGTTGTTCATGCGCGGCATGCTGTGCAACTGGATGGTCTCGACCGGCGTCGTCGGCGCCATGATCTCCACGAGCGTCCCCGGCAAGGTCATTGCGATGTGGATGCCGATCCTGGTGTTCTTCTACATGGTGTTCGAGCATTCCGTGGTGAACATGTTCCTGTTCCCGTCGGGCCTGATGCTGCATGCGAAATTCTCGATCATGGACTACTTCATCTGGAACGAGATTCCGACGGTGCTCGGCAACCTCGTCGGTGGCCTCGCCTTCACGGGGCTGACGCTCTACGCCACGCACGTCAGAACGCAGCCCAAGCGCGATCCGAAGGCCGCCCCGACCCGCATCGCGGCCTGATTTCGGTCTCAACAAGGGAGCCCCGACCCGATAAGGTGGGGCTCCCTTTTCTTGGCGCCGGAATGTCGCGCGAACTCAGGATATCGATAGGGCAGCACTCGGACCGAGGCCGCAAGCCGGTCAACCAGGATTTCCATGGTGCTCTGATCCCGGCCGAGCCATTGCTGAGCCTGAAGGGTATTGCCGTCGCCATCGCGGACGGCATCAGCAGCAGCGACGTCAGTCATGTCGCCAGCGAATCCGCCATCAAGAGCTTCCTCACGGATTATTACTGCACGTCGGAATCCTGGTCCGTGAAGACCTCCGCGCACCGGGTGCTGGCGGCGACCAATTCGTGGCTGCATTCGCAGACCAAGCGGAGCCTGCATGCCTATGAGCGGGACAAGGGCTACGTCTGCACCCTCAGTGCGATGGTCATCAAATCGAGCACGGCGCACCTGTTCCACGCCGGCGATTGTCGGATCTATCGGCTCGCCGGCCGTTCGCTGGAGCAGCTGACCGACGACCACCGCGTCGTCATCTCGTCCGAACAAACCTATCTCGGCCGCGCGCTCGGCATCAATTCGCAGATCGAGATCGACTATCAGGCCCTTCGCATTGCGAGCGGAGATGTTTTTGTTCTGGCGACCGACGGCGTATACGAACACATTGACGATCGTTTCATCGTCAGCGCGCTTGGCGACGCGTCGCGCAGTCTCGATGAGGCGGCGCGGACCATCGTCGAAGAAGCCTGCCGGCTAGGCAGCGACGATAATCTCACCGTGCAGATCGTGCGCATTGACGCGGTACCGGACGCGACGGCGAGCGAGATTGTCGGGCATGCCGGTGAGCTGCCGCTGCCCCCGCTGCTGGACGCACGAATGGATTTCGACGGCTATCGGATCGTTCGCGAGATTCATGGCAGCAGTCGCAGCCACATCTATCTCGCTGTCGAAGCGGGAACCGATGCCCTCGTGGCGATCAAGATACCTTCGATCGACCGGCGCGACGATCCCGCCTATCTGAGGCGATTTCTCATGGAGGAATGGATCGCCCGCCGCATCGACAGCCCGCACGTTCTAAAGCCCTGTGCGCCAACCAGACGTCGCAACTATCTTTACGTCGCTACCGAATTCATCGATGGACAGACGCTTTCCCAGTGGATGATCGATAATCCAAAACCCGAACTGGAGAGGGTGCGCGACATCGTCGAGCAGATCGCCAAGGGATTGCGGTCCTTCCATCGCATGGAGATGCTGCATCAGGATCTGAGGCCGGAAAACATCATGATCGAAAAGACCGGAACCGTGAAGATCATCGACTTCGGTTCCGTACAGGTCGCCGGCGTCGCCGAGACGGCTCCTGAAGCCGAGCATGACGGCATCCTCGGCACCGAGCAATATACCGCGCCCGAATGTTTCCTGGGCGAAGGCGGATCGCCCCGATCGGACCTGTTCTCGCTCGGGGTCATCACCTATCAGATGCTGACCGGAAAGTTGCCCTACGGCTCGCAGGCCGCGCGAACCCGAACGAGAGCGCAGCTACGACGACTGAAATACCGTTCCGCTCTCGATGATGACCGCGAGATTCCCACGTGGATTGATGGCGCCCTGCAAAGGGCGGTGCACCCCAATCCCGACAAGCGCTACGAAAGCCTTTCGGAGTACCTGTTCGACCTGCGTCGCCCCAACGCAGCCTATCTCGATTCTTCGGCTACCCCGCTGATCGAACGTAACCCCTTGCTGTTTTGGAAGAGCGTAACCATCGTTCTTGCGCTCGTCATCATCGCGATGTTCGCCGCCCATCAGTCCAGCCGTTGGTAGCATCGGAGGAGTTCGAATGAGCTGAGCCGGACGGGCGGCCAGCCTGTAGCCCGTAGGCGGATTAGCGAAGCGTAATCCGCCATCATGCTACGACGCAACTCTCGGACCTGCTACGCTTTGCTTCATGCCCAAACTATCGCCGCGCATTCGTTCCGGGTGGATGCTGTTTTTTCACGGTCAATCTGCTCGACCGGCGTCAGACCCTGCTTGTCGAGCATATCGCTGATTTGCGCGAGGCCGTCGCCGCGACGCGGCAACCCCACCGCTTCGAAATTGCCGCGTTTCGTCGTGGTGTCTCATTCCAGGGTGCAGTCCAGTGCATTTAGCTCACCCCACGATCAATTCTCCTCAGCGGATGGCCTGAGCCCGCGTTTGCCTGGAAGAACGGCACCCGACGGGCAAATCACTTCGCTTAATCCGAAGCAGTGTCAAGCCGGTCCGCGAAAAATATTTACCTTCCGTTTTCCAGAAATACATGATTATCCTCTCGCCATCCCGCCTCCGCTTGAGGGGCGTATCGCGATCGTCACGGACGTTGGAAGCGGGATGCGGTGGACGAGAGGATGCTTCAGCGCGCTTGCGCGCCGACGAAAAGCATCGGCTCGGACGGCCAAGCCGTGTGGTCCTGTCGTCTAGTGAATTCTTGCCCTTGGGGAAAACTCTAGAAACCCCTTCCACATAAGGGTTTCTGTGAGTTGGCGACCCGCGCCCCGCTGGTCGCGAAACCGCGCCGGGCCCTATTAGGCCCTAGTTTCACATGCTGCCGTTTGGGCGAGAGTTGGCGCTGCGTCCGGCAAGGCTTGACCCAGTCGGACTGCGCCCGATGGCCCGGCTGATCGCGCCGCGTGGCCGTCTATGCGTTGGCGCGGCTGGCGCGGTGTTCCTGCCGCGCCGGGCGCTGGCGGCGCGCTGAGCGGCCTTGACGCTGACGCCTGCCCGTCGCCTGTCCCCGCCGAGCGGCGACGCGCTCGACGCTGGCACGCTATCGAAGCTTGGCCAGTTCCGCCTCGATCTTGCGCCGTGTACTAAGTTGAGGCTCGAAGGTCCAAGACCTTGAATTCTGCGGGGCGGATCACCTTCTCACCGAGGTCAGCAAGCAATTGCTCCTGACTGACGTAGCGGTGGACGGGCAGAAACGACGGCCTGTTCCGGTAAAAGTCGAACATGCCCGGCTCCTCCTGTCTCGCGAGGATGATGGGTTGCACGGGCAGTGAGGGAAGGTCCGGCACAATTGCACGCAACTCTTGGAGCACAGCTTTTGCATCAGAGATGTCGGCGATTACGAACCTTGCCATCCGAGCGAGCAGCGTGATCGTCTCGTCCGTATCGCGGCTCCTAGGCTTCTCAAAGTCAAACAGGATCGGGAGATAATCACGCTTGCGAAGTTCCTCGCGTAGGGCGTCGAGGACGGCTTTTCGCTCATCTGTGAAACGACCAAGGATCAGCACTGCTTTGGAGGTAATGGTGTCGATCACTTCGCGGATCTTCTCGTTATGGAGTAGGAGATAGACGAACTGGGCAACCTCGATGTTATCAACGGTGATCTCGGGCTCCTCGTGACGTGTGATTACCAAGTTCTGCTGCTTGGCCCCCTCCAGCTTAAGGTTCCATGCGGATATGCCGTAGATGTTACAGCCGGTGAGATTAGCGTCCGTAAGGTTGGTTTCCACGAGGACAGCATTTGTCAGGTCCGCCCCGCGGAGGTTCGCCGCGCTGAGAGTCTGTCCGGGAACATCAAACGGGATTACAGAGTTTTCGGAGCATGAGGCGGATTGATGCGAGACGCAAGAACGCCAGCGCCTTGCGATTTAGGTTTTCCCAATCCTTTGAGAGCCGTCGGCAGCGGTTGAGCCACGCAATCGTCCGTTCGACGACCCAACGGCGTGGAAGCACTACAAATCCTTTGGCGTGATCGGAGCGCTTGACGATTTCAGTTTCGAGATAGGGGAGGATTTTCGCCAAGGCCTTCTGGAATTCCGGTCCCTGATAGCCGCCGTCAGCAAACAGCTTTTTCAAGAACGGATACATCCCGAACAGTGTCGCAAGAAGCAGAATGCCGCCGTCGCGGTCCTGGATATCGGCCGGATGAACGATCGCGTGCAGCAGCAAACCCAGCGTATCTACGAGAATATGGCGCTTCTTGCCCTTGATCTTTTTGCCCGCATCATAGCCATGCGGATCGATGCAGGCCCCCCTTATATGGGACGTTTGAAGTCAAGTGCTAATTTCATGGTGCTTCCTTTTTTCGTGCCATTCGTATTGGCGATTGGTGGTGATCGGCCGACGCCGATCGACCCCCACGAGTCAGGCGGCGGCGGCCGATCACTTGACCTAAAGACAACAAAGCGACACGAGGCGGAGCCCGCTTCAAGTTGACGATGGTTGAAAAAAACCGACCGCCACATCCTTATATACGGTGGATCCGTTGGATCCGAACCATGATGCAACTATGCGCATCGAAGGCGAGGCTCCGAAGCAGCAGCAGCCCATTCTTTTTCCCGGTGCAGAAACCATGGGGGGACGGCGGGCTGCCGCTACCTCGGATCGTTTTTTGGCCGTTTCGTCGCTATGCGCGCCGAGGTGCCAAAATTTCTTCTTCCTTCCTGTTGCCGATTACGCCGCTGAATGCAGCCTGAAGCCTTCCGGTATGACGCCGTCATTCGCATAGCGCCACAGGGCAATGATGAGCTTGCGGGCAAGCGCTACAATCATCGGCTTGCGTGATCCCTTTGCATTCTCGGTGCGTTGTTTGAACCATTGTACCAGAGCACTGTCGGGCTGGAACTTCACCATGCGCCAGGCCAGCTGGATCATGATTTTACGTACCCGCGCGTTGCCCGAGCGGGAAAGGCCCTTTTCTCGTCGCTTCGAACCGCTTTCATCCGGTGAGCCGGTCAATCCGGCATAACGGGCTACAGCTTTGCGGTCGCGTAATGTTCGGGACAGAAGCTCATGCACCAAAAGATCGGCCGTCTCCCAACCAAGCCCGTAAATCCGTACCAGCAGATAAACCATCCTGTTCGCAAGAGCCTCCGGCTTTTGTTCAAACTGCTGCAGCCGGGTCTGCTCGATTGCCTTGATTTGTTCCTTGATGATCTTCAACCGCTCCATGTCCCGTCGAAGGGCGGCGATCGTGTTGGGCGGCAAGGACTTGCCCTCTGGTGTGCGAACAGTTTCCAGCTTCGCCCTTGCCTTGCGTAGCTTGGGATTGAAGTTACGGACGCCAAACTGGATCAAGGCTGATTTCATGCGATTGACCACACGGGTTTGTTCATGGACCAATCCCTCGCGCTCACGATGCGGGCGTTTGGCATCCTCTTCCTCCATGGTCGGGACAATCGCCACGGTGCAATGGCCACGCTCACCACGTAGCCAACCAAGGAAGCCGCGCTTCAACATCGCCGTATCGAGCCGATCCGTCTTAGCTCGCCGATGTTCGCGGGATACGGCCACGCTGGTGGCGTGGATGACATGCGCATCTATGCCGCGTTCCCGCAGCCAGCGAGCCAGCCAGAAGCTATCGCGCCCAGTCTCGTACGCCACGGCAATCCGGGTGATCGGCCTTCCGGCCTTAATTGCTTCGTCCCGCCAGCCATGCAGCAGTTTCAGCAGGTCTTCCGGGTTCGGCTCCAATTTCTTCAGCGGTTCCCGGCTAACACCAGGTATCAGCCCGGCGACCAGCCAGTTTGATAGACCGAGTTCAATGACCGCGATCAGTGTGTTATCCTGCATGAAGGCGGCGGGACTGGCTTTACTGTTGTCGTGGGGTTTCTGCATTCGGAGCTCCGTCAATTGCAAGTTGATCGAAGCGACGATTTTACAGCTGTCTCGCCGCTTGCCCCATAGCATCTTTTTCTGCGCTCTTCACGCTTTGGCTGTCGATGATGGCGGCGGTGGGACTGGCCTCGCGTTCGCCTTGCTCGCGGCACTCTACATATAGGGCGTGATGGATGCGATCGAGCGTGCCGTCGTAGCTCCACAAATCAAGATAGTCGAAAAGCGTGCTGCGTGGCGGCAGATCTTTCGGAATCGCCCGCCACTGGCATCCTGTGCTCAACAGCATACATGATCCCGTTCATCACCTCGCGCACGTCGACGTGGCGCTTGTTGCCACCGCGCCTGGCCGGTGGGATCAACAACTCCACATGCGCCCATTCGTCGTCGGTTAGGTCGCTCGGATATCGTAGTGCGCTGCGGTCGTATCTTTTGCGGTTCTTCGCCGTCCACATCGGTGACCCTCCTCGAATCAGGCCACCACACTTAAATCACAAATGATTCACTGGATTCAACTAGTTCTCGGACAGACACTGAGGTTCGCATTCCTGAGGTGTGCTTCGCTGAAGTTCGCCTTGCTCAGGTTCGTTTTGCTGAGGTTCGCCCCGCTGAGGTTCGCCTCGATGAGGCTCGCTCCGATGAGGCTCGCCTTGGGGAGGTCCGCTTCGCGAAGGTCCGCCCTGCCGAGGTTCGCCCCGCGGAGGTCCGCCTCGTGTAGGTTCGCCCGGCGGAGGTCCGCGTAGGTCAGGTTCGTACGCCTGAGGTCCGCCTCGTCTAGGTACGCCCAGCGGAGGTACGCCTGGTAGAGGAACGCCCCGTCGAGGTTCGCCCCGCTGAGGCTCGCACCCATGAGATCGGCCTCGCCGAGGGTCGCCCCGCTGAGGTACGCTTTGGTGAGGCCCGCCCTTTGGAGTTTCGCTTTGTTGAGGTTCGCCTTGCTCAGGTTCGCATACCTGAGGTCCGCCTCTTCGAGGAACGCCTCGAAGAGATCCGCCCCGCGGAGGTCCGCCCCGCTGAGGTCCGCCCCGTATAGCTTCGCCTCGCGGAGGTTCGCCTCGCGGAGGTTCGCCCCGCTGAGGTGCGCCCTGTTTAGGTTCGCCATGCGGAGGTCCGCCCCGCTGAGGTCCGGATGGACAACTTCGGGGTTCTCGCCACGACGCCACGCATTCCAGCCGTTAACACCCTGCTTGAGCAATGCGACGTGCTCGTCGTTCGCCATCGAAGCATCCCGGTTCCGATACGGATATTCAGCCCGATGAAGGGGCTAAGCAAGGACAACCTGAAGGGGCAGCGCGCAATGCTCGCAACGCGGTCTGGCGAGGCGGTGCGAGCGCTGGCGGTGACCGTCCCACGATGGCGACCCTCCAACGATGGTCGTCAGGGTCCTGTGGAGCCTTTTGGAGGGTGCGGGGACCGCGCGACCGCGCCCTTTGAGGATATTTCAATCGCAGCAATCCGCTCTAAATTTCTGTACCAGCTCGCACAAAGGCGCGATGTAGACGACAATCGTCGCTCCAGACGCTGCTATGCGGTGCTGGTCGCTGTACTAGTGAAGTCCAGTTCCGGGAGCGGAGCGGCGGCTCGGTTTTTGTGCCATCCAGCCTAAATTTGGCTTATGATGCGTCATGCTGGGCACCGGTGCACGATACGCCGAATACGGCATTACCGGCGGGTTCTTTCTTCTCACGCAAGCGCTGATTCTTGGGCTCGCGAATCCACACTTGTTGATCTCAGGCGCCCACAGTTTTGGCGTTCTGTTGACCGAGGGCGTCGCCAACATTCCTGATCAGGCTAGACCGGCAATACAAAGCCTTCTAGTGGCCCTGTCGCTGCTGAGCGTTTTCATAATCGGTCTGGTGCTCGAAATAATCGGCTCGGTATTCATGATTTACGAGGCGAACCTCTTTCGAAAGCGCCTCGAAATGAATCAGTGGGTTGCGAAATTTGTCGACGCTGAACTGCCAGACTATGCTGAGGATTATAGGGTCGTTCTCGATGTGCCGGATTTTTGGCCGCCGTGGAACTGGTGGAAGAAGATTCGGTCTGGCGCCTTCGAGAAAATCAACCCGCAGATTTGGCAGCGATTTCGCCGGCTAAAGTCCGTCTTGATAGCAAAGGTGCTGACGTCCGGTGCGAAGACCGAAATGCTGGCGGAACAGATCAGCATATACCGCATGAGCCGCGCAATCGGGACTGCCCTCTACGTGGTTGGCTCTGAGTTTCTTTTTGGGGGCGTGTTGTTTGAAGGAATTTTGCATGATCCCGTATTCCAATTGATCGGAATGCTGATTTTCCCATTGATCGGAATGCTGATTGTGCTCTGCGCGACCTTTATTACTCTGGGCTCGTATTCACGATTTGCCAACATGCTACTTTCGCTGGTCTATGCAAGCTGGAAGCGCCAGACCGCCCCATTAGCGGATTGATGGGCCAGGCCCACAAAGGATGGGTCACTCTTGTTGGCCCTCCCTTATGTCTGACTGTGGGCGGCAACTGGGAGACACGCGGACATCAAGCGCCATTGCCCCGCTGCTTGATCGCCCACAGCCGGTAGGCTTCGTCCTCGTAGGGGTCATCCGTGGTCGGCGGCGGTACTAGCTTCGCGCCCTCTGTGCGGAAGTGATCGAGGCCGCGGCCCATCGCCTTGCCCGTCATCGTGTGCATGTCGAGGGCGTAGTCGGGTATCTCAGGCGCAAAATCCTCCAGCGATGACCGAAGGCCGATGGCGGCGGCGAAGTGGCAGCCTGCGCGGGACTTCGGCGCGCGCGCCATCATGCGGATCGCATTGCCGATCATCAGCCGGGCTTCCCCGATGCTCTTGCTGTACCGCTCTCGCGACTGCGCCACAGCCGAAGAAACGAACGGCACGACGTGCGGCGCGGCGACCGTGTCGAGGTCTTCGTGGCAAATGACCTCCAATCGATTGCAGACCATCGCGTGAAACGCGCGCGACGTGTGCATGAGTTCGACGGCGAATTCCATCGCTTCGCGCTGAAGGCCGCGCCTGATCGCTTTCTGTAGCGCCGAGATGCAGGTCAGCGCGTTGAGGCCGCCGCGAGTGGTCGGGATCATCGGCGCGCTCCGGGTGTTTCTCGTGAAATCCCGACAAACGATCCGCCGAGCGAGACGGCGACGACGATGGTCTCGCCCGCGACCTTGGCCGCGACGATGGTCCGCGCCTGCGCGAGCGAATAGGCGTGAACGATGAAAAGAAACGTGCCGTTCTGGATGACGGCGAAGGGGCGCGGGTCGCGCATGGGGCTTGCTCCTGTTGAAAGCCCGGCCGACCTGCCGAGCCTCAACTTTCAGCCACCGATGCGCGCTGCAGTAAAACCATCTTTCGTTCGGAAAATCATTATCCCCGCCATGTTGCGGGCCTTATGCCGGGTGTTGCGGGCCTTGGTCGTCGCCTCCGTTGTGCGGGGCACGCCGTTCACCGCAATCTGTAGCGGCTTGCCTGTCCATCGTGGCCGGGCGCATCCTCTCTCGCATGGGTGAAGGAGGCAGGAATGGTACGCTCAAAGATATCTCTTCCGATTTTGGCTATTCTTTTCCTCGCCATGCTGTCGAACGGCGAGCGTTTCGGACACGTTGCCAAAGCGCAAACTGTTGCGAGCGATCTCGCTGCTCAAATCCGCAGCCAAGGCTTTGCTTGCGATGAACCGCAGAAGGCTACGCGCGATGCAAAGCTGTCGAAGCCGGATTACGATGTCTGGGTTCTGACGTGCAAGAATGCCACCTACAGAATTGGTCGATATCCCGATCTGGCGGCAAAGGTGGAAAAACTGAAATAGGACGACCTTCTTGCCGGGATCGATCCTGACCACCGATGAGGAGCGGGACGTGTGGATGCGGGCACCGTGGGACGAGGCCAAGGCGCTGCAGCGGCCGTTGCCCGACGATGCGCTCGTGATGCGCGGCGCCGAGAAAGAGGATCGCGCGGCGGCAGCATGAGACCGGAGCGAACGGCGGGACATCAGCAGGGGGCAGCGCAGCGGATTGGCCGCGAGATTGGCGGTCGCAGCGGTCACGGTGCCGGTGTGGCCGCACTGGCGCAGCGGTTGGGCAATGAATGGGAAACCATCGCCGTGATACCGGGAAACTCGCCAATTTTGGCCTGTGTACAGACGCACCGTCCTTGTGACTGATCGACGTGGTCTGTATTGAACGTGTATATGCTGGGTTCGCTTCAAGGTTGGGGGCTTTAATGAAAGTGTTTGGAGCCGCGCTGGTGGCCGGCGTGATCATTCTGCGTTGCGGGTTGGCTGAAGCGCAAACGCTGGATCAGCAGGCCAAATGCGCAGCACAGGCGCGCACTGCGTTCACAGAGATCGAAACGCAGCGAAGACCGGAACAACTGAAGTACGGCAACAAGGACATAACCGGCACCTTTGCGAGCTACTTGAACGTGCGGCTCAATCGTTGTTTCGTCATAATCGAGAGAACCTTCACGAATTTCAACGGCAGCTTTGCCAGTGAGACCGATCTCACCGATGCGATCTCGCGGCACGGCTATGCTTTCTACTCGGATGTCAGCGGGAAAATGTTGACGTGCGATCTGTCCCCACCCGGAAAAGCGAGGGTGATCTGCGCTTCGCGCGAGGAGTTCGACGCGTTCACTGCACAATACATGGAGTGATGATGCAACCAATGACTAAGGTCCAGATGAAACAGGCAATGCTCATTGCACCGGTTGTTTGTTTCGTTGGCGCTCTAATGCTTGCACCAACCCCTTTGCTCGCCGAAGTGCTGAGATGCAAAATCGAAGGCTACAACGAGGACATTTTCATCGCCACTTCGCCCGATATCAATCAAAACGACGGTCAATACGCCCGGATCGGCATATCGCCCGGCATCGGCGACAGAGCCATTGTTTTCGCCGACCGCTTGGGGGCTCACGTGTTCGTTGAACTAAATACCGACGGCACGCCGATTGGGCTACTTACGGTTCAGAAGAATATGCGCGCGATCAAATCAAATCAGACAATTGATCCCTCTGGCACGGTTTTGGCGCCATCTCAAAGTGCGGGTGTGTGTACTCGATGCGCTGGGCTGAGGGCCTGTTTACCCTAGGCAAACGTTCCGGTAGAGCGGATCAAAACTCACAAGACATGGACATCCATGCCTACCCCGATCATCAAGCTTCCATATCAATTCAACGGGATTACCTTGTCGAAGGTAGCTGAGGAGGTTGCTCGGCATGCAGCAAACGGCTGGCCAGAAGAAGTCCAGTTTGATTTCGCAGGACTGAATTTCGTTCGACCGGCGGGCGTCGTGTTCCTAAGCAACATGATCCAATGGCTGCACGAAAAGAACACCCGCGTCACATTGACCAACATAGGCAGTGGAAGGCCGCCCTTAGACTTCTTGGATGACGCGTTGTTTTTTGAACAACATTGCGGACGAAAACTGCGTGCGCATGCCGCTCCGCGCGCGACCACGCGGCCACTAATGAGAATTGCGCACGAAAGGAGCCATGCGTGGCTGCAGCACGACCTGATCCCTTGGCTCACCGCGCGTCTCGATATTTCCGAACCAGAGCCGGCTCCGCAAATTTGAACAGATCGATAAGTGGAGTTTCTGCCTGACAGCGGGCACGCTGGTGCCTGCGAATCAGGAGCGACGATGAGCAGACGAGCACGCCGGAACCACACACCGGCCTTCAAGGCGAAGGTGGCGCTTGCCGCCGTCAAGGGCGACCGGACGATAGCTCAGCTTGCCGAGCAGTTCGACGTCCACCCCAATCAGATCACGGCGTGGAAGGCGCAGCTGGAGGGTGGCGCTTCCGGAGTTTTTGGACCTGGCAGCGCTGCGCCGGCCACGCCTGCGATCGACGTGAAGTCGCTGCACGCCAAGATCGGCGAGCTGACGCTGGAGAACGATTTTTTAGAAGGAGCGCTCACCAAGGCGGGATTGCTGAGCGCAAAGCGATGATCGACCGCGAGCACGATCTGTCGATCACCAGGCAGGCGGAGGCTTTGAACATCAGCCGCGGCAGCGTGTACTACCTGCCGCGGCCGGTGCCGGACGCCGACCTCGCGATCATGCGACGGCTCGACCGGCTGCATCTGGAGTTCCCATTCGCCGGTTCGCGTATGTTGCGAGGCCTACTGGCTGCCGAGGGGTGCAAGATCGGCCGCCGGCATGTCAGAACGCTGATGCGGCGGATGGGGATAGAGGCGCTGTACCGCCGGCCGCGCACCACCAAGCCCGAGCCCGGCCACAAGATCCATCCATACCTGCTGCGCGGCATGGAGATCACGCGACCGAACCAGGTCTGGGCGATGGACATCACCTACATCCCGATGGCGAGTGGCTTCGTCTATCTCGCCGTGGTGCTGGACTGGGCGACCCGCCGGGTCCTGTCGTGGCGGCTGTCGATCACCATGGAAGCAGCCTTCTGCGTCGAGACGCTGGAGGATGCCTTGGCTCGTCACGGCAAGCCGGACATCTTCAACACCGATCAGGGCTCGCAGTTCACCGGACAGGCTTTTACCGGCGTGCTCGCCGACAACGGCATCGCGATCAGCATGGACGGCAAGGGCGCTTGGCGGGACAACGTGTTCGTCGAGCGGCTGTGGCGCAGCGTCAAATACGAGGAGGTGTACCTGCGGGCCTATGATAACGTCGGCGAGGCACGCAACTCGATCGGCCGATATCTCGACTTTTACAATAGCAGGCGTCCCCATTCGAGTCTTGACGGCAGCACGCCGGATCAAGCCTACTTCACCCCGCTGCCACTCCGCATGGCAGCCTAACCCCGGCAGAGGCTCCACCTATCGACGCGGAAACTCTGTTCAGACAACCGGGACCAGCTCTGGGCACGGGCGCAGCAGTCGAACCGATGCCGGTGACGGGATATCTCAGCAGCGGGGCTGCCAGCCTGAACGCGCGTTCGAGCAGTGCCTGAAGTGAGCCGGCTATCTCGAAGGTCGCAAGATGGTACAGATCATTACCGATCAACTTCTGATAGATCACCTCAAGTGTAGGACAAAATAGTCCTACCTACACCTGTCGGGGCCGATCATGGCGAGGTGCCACTGACAATACTCGGCTTTTATGTTCGCGGCTCGATGCTCGCTACCGAACGAGCGCGTCACAATGGCTCGTCGCTCAGTCGGCGACTGGAGGCGTTAGTAGTTTGGCGGATCCGTCTGCAGGATATGGTGACGGCCGATGCCACCATTCTGGAGGCGGTGGGTGTGGCGGACGGATTGGAGGCTAACTTCGACGGTCTCCAGAGCGCCAGTGGTGATTTACGCCTAGGTCCATATCATTATCGGCCGATCCGCTTTTGTCGCCATCTGCAGTCTCCCCAATTCGGCAATTCATCTCGTCTTGGCATTCGATGCACTTATCCTTGGTCACCTGCAGGATGTCTGTCCAGACATTGGCATTGTCGTATGTGGTCCTACGTTTAGGCGAATCCGCGTACACCTTCGTACGCATCTCGACTTTTTGGCTGCCGTTTTGGTGCGACTTCAAATCCAGAGCGCCAGCGATACCGAACCGCCTCTTGTGTTGAACCGTCATTGTGACATCTGTGAGTTCAACCAACGTTGCCGAGCCAAAGCCGTTGAGGCGGATAACCTTACTCTCTTGAGTGGGATGACGCTAAAGGAGATGGCGCGTCACAATTCGAAGGGTATCTTCTCAGTCAAACAGCTTTCCTACACTTTCCGCCCGAGAAGACCGGCGAAGCGGCAAAAGCAACAGTTCCACCACAACTTTGCGCTCCAGGCGCTCGCGCTCCGCGAGAAAAAGGTGCATTTGCTCGGTGATCCAATGCTCACACTCCCGCGAACGCAGGTGTATTTGGACATAGAGGGACTGCCCGATCGCGGGATCTATTATCTCATCGGCGTGCTCATCGTGACGGGTCAATCGCAACGGTACCATTGCTTCTGGACTGACGATGAGAGCGGTCAGGCAACCATCTTCGCGCAGCTTATAGCTCTTTTGGCTCAGAATACGGATTGGACTTTATTTCATTATGGCAACTATGAGGTCAATGCACTCCGACGAATGCTCTCACATGTTCCTGAAACTTGCAGGGAGCCGCTCAGGGTGATTTTGACCAATTGTACAAATATCCTTAGAAGTGGACCCCGGAGCTGGGACCAGGGATCGGCGAAGTTAAGGTGTGATCCGGCCTGCCTTGTCCTTCAAATCAAGCAGCTTCCTGCTGCTGCTTTTGCGTCTGCTGTGGGTATGTGGGCAACGCGTTTGCGTTGTCCAAGCGAAGCGGCATATCCACAGTCCTCGCCGCCTCGATCACGTCCTTGCCGGCGCGCCATGCCGCCATGGGAAACTGGTTGTTCATTGCCTGATGCGGGCGGAGATGATTGTAAAAGTTCATCCATGATCGGATGCCGTCTCGCGCTTCGCGCCCGTCGGCATAGGCTTTCAGATGCACTTCCTCGTACTTGATCGAGCGCCACAGCCGTTCGATGAAAATATTGTCCATGAAACGACCGCGTCCGTCCATCGAAATCGCGATGCCTGCAGCCTCGAGCCTGCCGGTGAAGGCTGAGCTCGTGAACTGCGCGCCCTGATCGGTGTTGAATATTTTAGGCGTGCCGTGCCGCGCCAGCGCTTCGTCGAGCGCCGCGATGCAAAAGCCCGTGTCCATCGTATTCGATAGGCGCCACGCCAGCACCGCCCGGCTGGCCCAGTCGATGATCGCCACCAGATACAAGAATCCCTGCGCCATCGGAATATAGGTGATGTCGGCGGCCCAGACGTGATTGGGCTCGGTGATGCTGACCCCGCGCAGCAGATAGGGATAGGTCTTGTGGCCGGGCGCGGCTTTGCTGGTGCCGGGGCGCGGGACCAGCGCCTCGATCCCCATCACGCGCATCAGCCTTTGCACGCGCTTGCGGTTGATGCCGTGGCCGGCCTGGTTGAGTTCGAACACCATTCGCCGCGAGCCGTAAAACGGCCACTTCAGATGCAACTCGTCGATCCGCCGCATCATGGCCAGATCGTCGGCGCCGGTGACCGGCCCGGGACGATAGACGCCCGAACGCGCCAAATTCAGCAGCGCACATTGCCGGCGAACCGACAAATTCTCGCCAGGCCGCTCGACCATCGCCCTGCGCTCGGGGACACTCATCGCCCGGGCCTCCTGGCCAAGAAATCCCTTTCAACCGTCAACTGGCCGATCTTGGTATAGAGCTTCGCCGTCTCGCGCTCATGCTCCTCCTCGCCATCCCCCAAGGCACTCGCGCCGCGCGCGAAAAGGCTCGCCACGTTGTCGAGAACCTGCTTCTTCCAGCCATAGATCTGGTTCGGGTGAACGCCATGCCGCTTCGCCAACTCCGGCACCGTCGCTACCTCGCGAAGTGCCTCCAGGGCAATTTTGGCCTTAAACGCGGCATCAAACTTCTTGCGTGACTTGGTCATATCCGTACTCCATCGGTTGAGACAGAGCAGGACGCTTCACACCTTAACGTTTGGTCCTATTTCCGGGGTCCACTTCACTTCTGGACTGACGATGAGAGCGGTCAGGCAACGATCTTCGCGCAGCTTATAGCTCTTTTGGCTCAGAATACGGATTGGACTTTATTTCATTATGGCAACTATGAGGTCAATGCACTCCGACGAATGCTCTCACATGTTCCTGAAACTTGCAGGGAGCCGCTCAGGGTGATTTTGACCAATTGTACAAATATCCTTTCTATCGTCAGCTCGCATGTTTATTTCCCCACGACATCCAACAGTTTGAAGGAGATTGCTGGCTTCTTGGGATTCCGCTGGACCAGCGTAGGCGCGTCTGGGCTCGAAAGCATAGTTTGGCGCGAGCAATGGGAGGAAGTGCCCGATGAGGTACTGAAGTCGAAATTACTGGAATACAACCGCGACGATTGCTTAGCGCTCCGTTCAGTGACTGAGTTCATCGCGTCCGCCACAGCCTCTGAAATGAAAGGGCTATCCGAGCAGTCGAGTTTGAACGAGATCGTCTACGCGCAAGATTTGCAGTCCGACGCGAGTCGCAAACATAAATTCGGCCGGCCGGAGTTCTGTCTGCCGGACTTCGAGTTTGTGAACGGGTGTGCCTACTTCGATTACCAGCGGGACAAAGTCAACCTTCGCAGCGGCAAACGCCCTATTCCGACAGGTCTGCGTCCCGCGCCAAAGAGACAGCTTCGTGCGAAGGCTAACAAGCGCATCACAATTCGCTGCAAGCGATGTCCTCATTGCAACAGCAAGCAACTGTCGGAAGGCCGAGCCCTGTCGACACGCAGGATTGACCTAAAGTTCTTCGGGGGTGGGGTAAAAAAATGGGTGACCATCTACTCCTCGTGGCGATACCGCTGCCATAAATGCGAGAAGACATTCAGGCCACCGGAATACCCACAAACCGCCAATCAGTACGGCGACGGTCTTGCCAACTGGGTTGTCTATCAGAACGTCGCACTAGGTCAAAATGTTCTCAAAATCAAACGGTGCCTCCGCGAGGTGTTTAAGTTGGACGTTCCGCAACCTACCCTGCACCGCTTCAAGGCATTGGTGGCAAGACGCTACGAACCAACAAATTCCGCGATTATTGCCGGGTTACTCCGAGGGCCGAGTCTGAGCATCGACGAGACGGAAGTCCGTCTCTGCAAAGAGAAAGCGCATGTTTGGGTGTTCGCAGGCATAAGCGGGGCCTATTACGAGTACCGAGAACTCTCGCAATGGCCAATTCCTAACGGAGCGGTTGAGGGGGTTCGACGGCGTGCTCGTGAGTGATTTTTTCACAGCCTACGACTCAATCGAATGCCCGCAGCAGAAGTGCCTGATCCACCTAATTCGCGACATGAACGAGGATCTCAAAGCCAACCCCTATGACGTAGAACTAAAGGTTATCGTGCAGGCATTCGCCACGGTCGTGCGGCTCATTATTGAGACAGTGGATCGGTACGGGCTGACCAAGAGCCGATTGCAAAAACACAAGAGCGCCGCGATGGGCTTCATAGAGAAAGTCGGCAAGCAACAGTTATCATCCGAGGCTGCAACGAAGTACCAGAAGCGGATCGAAAAGTACGGATATCGCCTGTTCACATTTCTAGATTACGATTGCGTCCCGTGGCACAACAATAACGCCGAGCATGCGATCCATGCCTTTGCTCGGTACAGGCGCTTTGCTGATGGGCACTTCACAAAGGAATTGGTAAGTGACTTTCTCGCGATCCTCAGTGTTCTTCAAACATGCGAGTATCGAGGCTTACGCGTCTTGGAAGTTCTTCTGTCCGGTGAAACCAATCTCGATCGAGACATAAAGGCATCGAAAGCGGTAATCAGATAGAGCACCTAGTATTATGCCGAGCGACGGCGGCTCTCTCTTAATACCAATTCTACATCAGAGTGAGTTGATGATATAGGGAAAGGACGTGATGGAGCGGACAAGTGAACCGCCCCGGGTTTGCCGGAGGCTCCAACTCCTGAGAGGATGGGGCCATGACAAGCAAGACGACGAACAAGTTTTCACCCGAGGTCCGGGCCCGTGCGGTTCGGATGGTTCTGGATCACGCAAGCGAGCACCCCTCGCGCTGGGCGGCAGTGACCTCGATTGCGGCCAAGATCGGCTTCGTGCTCGACGCGCTGGAGCAGGCGCTGCATGATCGACGGCCGGTCCATCGCGGCGGGCTCGTGCACCATAGCGACCGGGGCAGCCAATACGTCTCAATCAAATACACCGAGCGCTTGGCCGAAGCAGGCGTCGAGCCTTCTGTCGGCAGCGTCGGAGATTCCTACGACAATGCTCTCGCCGAAACCATCAACGGTCTCTACAAGGCCGAGGTGATCCACCGGCGCGGACCGTGGCGAAACTTCGAGGCCGTCGAATTCGCCACCCTCGAATGGGTCGATTGGTTCAACAACCGAAGGCTCCTGGAGCCCATCGGCAACATACCGCCGGCCGAAGCCGAGCAACGCTACTACGCCATACTGGAACAACCGGCCATGGCGGCATAACTTAAACCAAATGGCCTCCGGCAAACCCGGGGCGGTTCACAAGCCCTGGATTGCGCTCGATGTAGAGGATGGCCTGCTTGAGCTTGGCGCGCACGGCGTCCATGGATTTGAGCGCATAGTTCTTGAAGATTTTCTCGCGAATTTCATCCCAGAGATTTTCTTTTGGATTAAGTTCCGGCGAATAGGGCGGAAGATACAAGAGCGTGATGTTGCCGGGAACGGCAAGGTCGCTGCAGCGGTGATTGGGCGCGCCGTCGAGAACCAGCAAGATGTCTTGCCGGGTAAATCTACGCGCCAGCACGTCGAGGAAGGCCTGGAAGCATACGGTATTCGAGGTTGGCATGATCAAATAGACGCAAGTGCCATCCTTGGGAGAGACAGCGCCGTACAAATAGATGTATTCGCGGATGAGTTGGGCGGCCACTTCGGGCCGCGTGCCGACCGGTGCCCAGCAGGGCCTTATCCGATTCATGCGGCCGAAGCGCGCTTCATCAACGAACATGATGCGCAGGCGTCGTCCGCGCCGGACGGCAGCCCGCCGGGCTTTCCTTACAGCATCAGGAAAGCCGTTTTTTTAAAATTATTCTGGGCCGCGAGGTCGCGCTTGGGATGATGTGGACGCGGCATCAGCTTGCGCCAGCCATGCCGATGCAGAAGGTTGTAGACCGTGCTGTCGCTGGTCGCATGACCGATGGCTTTCTCGTAGGCAGCCTTGAGATCATGGATGTTCAGCATTTCGCCGGCCCCGGCCGTTTTGGCAAAACGCGCGAGCAACGCCTTTTCTTCGGCCACCGTCATGTTCTCGTGCTTGCGTCCACCATTTGGCTTGGGCTTGAGCGCTTTGATGCCACCGTGGTCATAGGCCATATGGGCGCGGTTCACAGTGCTCAGCGACACGCCCATCGCCGCCGCAATCGCGGGCTGCGCCATCCCGCTCTCACGCAACAGCACCATCTGGATGCGTTGGCGCTGCGCCGCCGGTATCTTCCATCGCAGCGCAGTCTTCAGCCGCCGCACCTCGGCCTTGCTGCATTTGACCATCCGTTCCCCCGAATCAGATGGTCCAAGCGAATCACACCTCAAGGGAGGAAAACAGCCTGTCCAAGCCTCTCCTTGCCTTATCCGAATAGATCCGATTCACGCCGTTATGGAGGTGGTATAAGATACCATTCGCGCGGACGGGGTTATCGAATAGACCGCTCTACTTCCGTTGTGGCACACATTCGCGTCACTTCGACGCGCTCGGAATTTGGTCGCTCTCGGGGCATAGCGGACATTGAGTAGGACCACTGCCTCCCCTGTAACTGCAACCGCGGATTTTCTCTCACCAGATATCCTCAATAAGTGCGGTCGCGCGGTCCCCGCGTCGCCCGGCGGCCCCCACAGTACCTTGGGATCAATGCGACCATCGTTGGAGGGGCCGTCATCCCTCAGCCGGTCCTGCCAACGCTCGCCCCGTCATCGCCTCGATGTCCGCACCGGAGCGGCCACCATCACCACCGTCAGCGCATCTGGCCGAGGGTCGCGCCGGTCGAGCAGCGGCATCACTATCGCCAGCCGTCGCATCACGTCGCGCACGTCAACTTGATACAAAACAGAACGCCCTCCATCATCGGAGGCCGTTCCCGCCATGCGCCCAACAAATGATCACTTTTCACATGGCGCGTGCTAATGCTGACCCTGATCACCTCGCTAGAAAAGTAAGAGCCGCTGTCCTTTGGAAACGGGACGGCGATAGGGCACGACGGCAAGCCCACTAGAGCCACGGGATCAGTCATGGACAGCAGCACCGAACGACAATTTCAGGAAGCCGACGCCGCCGTCGATCAGGCCGTCGCCGCCTTCATCAGCGAGATGAAGTCGATGTCCGGGAAATGGGAGGCCGTTGCGCCCGCGTACATCGTTGAGCGCGTGCTGCTGGCGCTGTGTGACGAGTTGACCAAGCTGATCGATGACCCGGATATTGCGAACAGCATGGGACCGCCGATCCTGAAGCTGTCCCTTGCGCTGGCCGAATACCGGGATTCGCGACGGGAGGAGCGCTGAGCATAAGAAACACGAGCTAGCGCTCTTATGGTTCGTTGCCAATGTGCTGCCCGTCTTCGAAGACGTTGTAGTCGCGCACGCCGATCATCCGCATGGTCAGCATTTCGCCGCCCGCCTCAATCTGTGTATCCCTCGATGGTGAAATCAGCGGCACGTTTTTGGCGCAAGCGGTAGGCCGCTATTTGCGGAGCCAACCCGCGTTCGCTACCGCCGCCACCATCGACCCAAATGAGGAAATCCGCCGCGCGCACGATTTGATCGAGGGCGTCAAGCACAAGCACGCCGTCAACGATCACCGGACAGCCGCGACCCAAGCGGCGCGAGATAGCGCGGTCGAGGTCTGCCGTGAGCCATTGGATTGGTTCGCCGTTGGTCAGGTACAGGTCAAGTTGCACGGCGGGCATTCCAAGCTGCCACGCGAGCCATGATGCCAGCGAGGATTTGCCGACGCCGTCCGCGCCGTCGATTGCGATCAAGAGCGGCAATCGCTTTGGCGTCAGCGCTTGCTTGATCCGATGAAGCAATTCGTCCGAAAGCGGGATTGGGGATTTCATGGCGCTCTAGCGGTTCGTGGTGAAGCGCCCGACACTGCGCCCGCCCGCATCATAGACCATCGTCCGATTTCCGGTCGTCCTCTCTGCGGATGACCCGGCCCCGGCGGTCGTAGCTTGACCGCGCCGGGCGCTGTCGGTCGTCAGAACAGCGTCAGCGCTGCCAATTGGCGGACACGGTCGGCATCAAAGCGTGGGGCCGGGCAAATGGCTCAAACGGCCCGCCTCTGTGCAATGGGGAGTAAGACAAGACCGTGCCGGGCCACAGTCTTGGCGGTGAGTGGCGTAAGAGAAACAAGAACAGCGCTCGTCCCGTTGTTCCATGTCGTTGGGGCAGTCTTAAAATTTAATGAACGACGAAACGCCGCCGCACCGCGTTGATAAGGCATGGCTATCTACAGGCTGATACAAAACACTGTGTTCGAGCCGAAGGACATTGAACGTCTGGTGGCGGCTTACGAACTGACGCTGCGGGCGCTGCGCCTAAAGGATCGCGATGACCCCATCACACAGCTTGTCGCCGGGAAGATCATTGCGATTGGCCGGTTGGGAATTGAAGACCCGGCTGAGATTTCCAAGCTCGCACTCACAGAGTGGGGCTGCGATAGGGCGGCGTAGCGCGCCATGGCCGGGCACCTACATCAACGCGCGGTCGATTGAACGCATGTCTGGCGCGGGCGGCGTTTGCTGGTCGTGAGATCGCTGCATCGATTGGGTTTGGACGTTATACCGCCTCGCCACGAGATCGGACGGCCTCCAGTGCCATACCGAGGTGACGCATGACCACCATCATCCGCCGCAAGCGTGCATCGCAGCTGCAGTTCGGCCCCCCATCGTCGCCATGCTAACGGGTCGCATTGTGTACCCGGTCCAAGGCTATTCCGGCTACGGTGACGGCATCGGCACAGACTTGACGGCCTTCATCAGCGACACGATGCGCCGCGATTGGCAAAACCATCGCGAGGCGTTGCTGGCATTTTGGCGGTCAGGCAAGTCGGATGCTGAGGTTTTTCCGGACGACACGCTCCCGTGGTTGTTCATAGATGGCAGTGCGGACACTCTGCCATGGGCAGCAAGGCATCTGGACTAGCCACACAAGCCCCCATGCTCTCGCTCAGCGAGTGCAGTGAACGGCTCCAAAGCACCGCAGCCGCCGCGCTGCAAATTCGACGGGTTGCAGCGCTGAATGGGCGTGTGATCAGGTGGTGTCCGCCATGCCCCGATAGCGACCAAATCCTGCACCGCAGCGAAACGCGATGCGCCAGATCCGGAGTCATGCGGCGCAGCAAAAAAGCAGCAATTGCGAACGTTTTCGCAAATTCGCGGTAAAATCGTCTATCGCCAACGCGGATCCTTGCAATTGTTTTCCTCCCTAAAAACAGCCTCGACCCGCTCCTTGCCCCAGATCTTCTTTCCAGCCCTCCTTGGGTATTCCAGAAAAGTCTGATTGCGCGTCGCGAAATACATATCTATCGCCGTCTTGCAGTCGTCCACGGATCCATAGTTGCTGTTGTGCAGTATCGCTCGCGCCATTCCACTAAACACGGATTCAATTACGTTCAAAAACTGCGCTCCAGACGGCAAAGGCATTAGTACAACCATTGGGGTATTGTGTCGGCTCCTGCATATGCTGTCATTAAGCTCATCAACGATCTTATAAACGGCCTTCGATGCATGCCACGACGCAGAATCCCAAGAGAGAAAAATTCTATTTTCGCCCTTGTAGAGTATAACCAGACGACGCAGCAGCTTGATCATTTCCTTTGAGTTCTTCTTTTTGGAATAAAAATGGGTAACTTGATTTGATGACAACTCCAAGGCTGCCGTACATATGAGCGAGCCCTTGCTTCTTTGCCTCTGCGGAATGGTTCGCACTTCATCACCGGGAACGAGCGCAACGTCGCCGCGGATCTTCACTGAAAACGGACCGAATTCATCGATTGAAAAGAACTTCTCATCGGGCGCGAGATGCGAAAGGGCGCTTGTGATCTTGGCCAGTTTCTCTCGATAAGTTGGATCACTGCTCGTTAGAGATTTCTTCGCTTTTTTGAATTTGTAGCCAGCAGAGATGAAGTACTCTGAAATCGAACTCCTCGACGTCCGTTCGCCATGGGTTTTCTCGTATGCATCGGACAACGCCTGCAGACTCCATGAGGCCCGGTTGATGCCGTAGGCTTTCGGCGTTTCGTGTATTATCTTGATCAATCTATCCTTTTTATCCTTGATTGCCGCCTGCGATCTCTCAGACAACCTCCGTGACCGCTTCAAAGCAAGACCATCGATGCCCGCTTGCTCGTATGCCAAACACCACTTCTGTATAGTGCGGCGCGCCCGTCCAATCTTGTTGCACAGCTCAGAGAGGCTACGGCCCGACGAAAGACCCAATAAAGCGGCGCTCACCTCCCACCTTGGTCGATCATGCGACCGCTGCCAGCTCTTGAACGTCTGCAAATCGAGAGACTTACTAATCGGTCACTAATTTAGAAGACAAATATCTTGCGACAAGTTGTCGATTTCAATATGATTCATTCATGAAGCGGGACGGACGAAAATTAGATCACAAGACCTTACAAGAAATTCGTCGGATGGCGGTTCAGCGCGTATGGAACGGCGAGAAACCGAGCGTCGTGATTGCCTCCTATGGGTTCAGTCGTCAGATCATCTACAAATGGTTGCGAGAGGCGCGAGGGAAAGGGCGCGGCTTGCGCGCGCTAATTTCACGAAAAGGAACGGGGCGCCCACGAACGCTCACGCCCAAGCAAGAGCAACAATTGTTTCGGTGGATCAACGGAAAGGATCCTCGTCAGCACGGCTTTGATTTCGGCATGTGGACGAGGTTGATCGTGCGCAAGCTGATTGCGGACAAGTTCGAAGCTAATTTGGGTGTGACCGCTGTCGGAAAGTTACTTGCAAAATTAGGATTGACGCCGCAGAAGCCACTGAAGCGAGCTTACGAGCGAGATCCCGTTGCGATCGAAGCGTGGAAAACCGACGTCTATCCAGCCATTGCGAAACGGGCAAAAAAGCGAGGTGCCGAGATTTTTTTCTGGGATGAGTCCGGCTTTCGTTCCGAAGCCGTGCAAGGAAAGACTTGGGGTGTGAAAGGGCAGACCCCAATTATTTTTGTGCCCGGCACACGACAATCCGTCTCGGCGGCTTCAGCCGTAAATGCCAAAGGCGGTTTCTGGTGCGCGACCTACAAGGGTGGAATGAACGCGGAGCTATTTATTGCACTGCTCAAGGCAATGATGTTTCGTCGTAAGAAGCCTGTGCTCCTAATTCTTGATAGTCTGCCTGCCCACAAAGCCAAGATCGTCAAAGATTACGTTGCGTCGACCGAAGGGAAGCTTGAATTTCACTTTCTGCCGGGCTACGCCCCCGAACTCAATCCGGATGAGATGGTGTGGAATTACATGAAGAGGACCGGGACGGCACGGAAGCCGCTTGCAAAAGGGGAATCGTTGCACAATCGGATCGACGTCGAGCTGCAACAAATTCAAGAGAACCGCGCTCTCGTTCGGTCTTTTTTTCGAGCAGAATCTGTCTCCTATATTAGTGACTGATTAGTAATTGACACTGACTGGCTCTTCGCTCTTGAGCGCCGTTGCAATCCGCGGTCCTCTCGCCAGCTCGCATAAAGAGAAGCAAACTGTGTGTATTTGTAGCTGCACTGATTTGACGCGACTTCCTCATGCCACACATCAAGTATAGAGAATCCATCATGTTCTATCCGCGAATGGACCGACGCAAGGCGACCGAGCAATCGAATCTTTCTGTCTGATTGGGTGGGACGCCCATGCCTTGGAAATAGTAGGCTAGCTAGTTCGGCCCGGTCGGCGTGTTTAATGTCAGACAGAGTCAGCGCCGACCGCCTAAAAGCTTCAACGTATTTTCTCACGCTACTACGCGCGATCCTGAGACGTCTCGCTGTCTGGTTTCTGCTGACATTGTCAATCAGACATAGCTGGAACAGCCGCCTAATCTTGCAGGCGGGCAAAGGAATCTGGGGCATAAGGACCTCCCGCTTCAATGGACATGAACCTGCCCGTGCAGTCGAGCAGGTTCGGGAGTGTAATCCAACCTCAGGATGGTCGGCATCGGTGTACCCCGGCCGCTGCTCGCCTTCGCCGACGACCTCATGGTAGTAGCGCGGGGGCGGTCGTTGCGGTCTTACCGGGTTCGAACGTCAATTGAAGTCCGGTCAATCGCGACTGGGTCGAACCAGCAACCAATCTGGCCGCCCGAAAGCGAAGTAGTTTCCGCAAGAGGCGGGATAGCTTGGTAGCGGGACTCGCCTGTGCGTTATTTGCAGTAGGCCTGAGCAAACATCGGCCAGCCTGCAAACGCACCAGTGGCCAAATGGCGCGTTTCAGCGGGTTTCAAAAGAAAGAGCCCGGCCAGCTTCGCGCTAACCGGGCTGCTCACATCCGAAATTGCGGGATTGGCGTTGATTAGGCCACGAGCCGCAGTCCGGTTTCAATGGGCTCGCCGATGATCCGCCGCAGCTCGATGGCCCATGCATCGAGCACCTCGCGCTTCTTCGCCGCCCGGTTGCGCGTAGCGAGGTTGTAGACCTTGCGCGTGACCGCAGGCAGCGGCTTGCCGTTCTCGTCCTTGTTCGTCTGATGGTCGAGGCAAAGCGAGATACCGGCCTCCGACAGGCTGAGTTCACCACACATCGTCGCCGCCGTGCGCCTCAGATCGTGCGGCGTGAATGGCTCAAGGCCGAGTAGTTCGCAGATGCCCTTGGTCTTCGGCGTGCCGCGCAAAGCGGTCGCCATGGCCGTGCGCGCGAGCGGCGCATCGCCAAAGCGGCCAACGAAGGCAAACTCGTAATTGCCCATCGCCTCGTTGATGATCTCCAGCGCCAGATCGGAAAGCGGCTGGTTGATCACGCGCCGCTTCTTGACCCGCTTCGCCGGGATGTCGACGGTGCCGTTCCCGTCGTTGAGTTCGTCGCGGTGGATCGGCAACAATTCGCCCGAACGCAGCATCGTGGCCAGCGCGAACTTGATCGCGAGCCGCGTCTTGCGGCACCACGGCATGTCCTCACGATCGAGGCCCTGCCACAGCGTCCTGATTTCGTCTTCGGTCAGGACGCGGTCGCGCGGATGCTCGTCGTCCAACGGTGGCAGGTTGATGCAGGGGCTGGCGCTCACGTAGTCGCGGCCCGCTTCAGCGGCCCAATTGAACAGGCCGGACGCGGCGCGGCGCATATGCCGGGCGTTGGCGACCGATGCCTTGCCACCGTGCTTGCCCGCGACGATGTCGTTCGAGAGCGTGGCAATGTCGTGCTTCGTCACCTCGCTCGCAATCTTCTTGCCGAGCCGTGGGCTGACGAAGCGCCACAGGTGGCTGGCGACGTTCTCCCATGTTTCGATCCGTGGCCGCATCTCGCCGTCAGGCTTGCGGACCGGGGTCTTCATCCAGTCGATGCGCTCCTCGATGATCTGATCAACGGTCTTGCCGCACTTGGCTTGCCGTACCTTGCGGTCGCGGAAGGTCTCGGCCATCGCGGCGGCACCTTTGCCCCTCAGGCCGTAGACCTTGCTGCGCGCGTCCTCGACCGTGAAGGTTTCCGGGTTAAAGATGCCCAGCCAGCCGGTCCGCTGCTTGCCGGTCGCTGGGTCGGTGAACTTGAACGAGAAGGTCGCCACGCCAGCCGTGGTGATGCTGACGTAAAGGCCGGGGCATTTGCGGTCGTAGATTTTGACCCGGCTGGTCACGCGCTTCTCGCACATACGGTCGGTGAGGATCACGCTGCTGTTGCGGGCGCGGTGGGTGGTGATGGTAGTATCCATTGCGGTTTCGGCTCCTAAGGGTTGGGACCAAAGGGCTCGGCCTTGAGGCTTTCAGCATCTTGGAGGGACCTGAAAGGCTTAGGGCCGGGCCCTAGACTTGGCGAAACCCGCAGAAACAGCCCGCAACAGGGTAGTCGAAAAGCGCTTGTTTTAAAGGGTGTTCTTAGTTTCGGCGTGTTTCACCGAATGCCAAAATATAGACGTGTGGTCCTGACACCCCGACGCTGGTGTCAACCCCCGGGTCACGAGCCCGGGGGGATGGTGGCCAACAAGCCCGGTACACCAGGGAGAGCGCGGAGCAGCCGTTAAAACCATTGCGCAGGGAATGCCGGGTGTCCCGGCTGCCCTGTCGTTGCTTGCGTGCGCAAAGTGCACTTTCTTTGCACGCAAGGCTCGCGGGTGCGGCCAGCATCCGGCATTCCCTGCGCCCTCTTTGTTTCGAGGGCCTGTGACAACCCAAACCCGGGCATGATCGTGCCGCGGGAACGCGAAGGTGTATTTTCGTCATGCCCAGCAATGACTGCTCAGGCTGGTTCAGACGCCCTCGCCGCCATCGGCTTCGGCGCCGCACCGGCACCCGGCTTCATGTGGAACTCGTAGGTCATGAGATGCCAGGGGCTCGGCGCTTCCCTGCCGTCCGGCATCTTCGCATCGGTGCGCTTTTCGATGCTGGCGACGAGTTCGTCCTTCACGCCGAACACCACGTCGGAGTCGAGATATTTGTCGCCAGCGATGAAGACATGGGTGATCAGCGGCTCATGGCCCTTGGCGTTGACCAGGAAATGCACATGGGCGGGCCGCATCGGATGCCGCTTGGTCTGCACGATCATCTCGCCGACCGGGCCGTCGGTCGGGATCGGATAGCTGCAGGGCAGGATGGTGCGGAAATAGAAGCGTCCATCAGCGTCGGTGACGAAGCGCGCCCGCGAGGTCGGTCCTTGCGTCGCATAGGTCGGCTTCTGCGAGTCGTAGAAGCCGTCATCGTCGGCGTGCCAGACATCGACGGGAACGCCGGCGAGCGGCTTGCCCTTGAGATCGGTGACACGGCTCTGCACGAACATCTTCTCGCCGGTGACGTTCTGCGGCGAGATGTCGGTGCCATGCGCCATCTCCTTGTGCTCGCCGACATAGAACGGGCCGAGCACGGTGGTCTCGGTCGCGCCCTCGCGCTCGCGATGGTTCACCGCATCGACCAGCATCGACACGCCCATCACGTCGGACAAGAGAATGAACTCCTGGCGGATCGGGGTGCACTTCTGGCCCGTGCGGGTGAGGAAGTCGATCGCATATTCCCACTCTTCAAAGGTGAGATCGGTCTTGCGCACATAATCGTGAAGCGATTTCACCAGCTCCTGCAGCAGGAATTTCGCCCGCGGATTCGGTGTGCTTTCAAAGCTGTTGACGACGGCGGCGGTCAGATCGGCTTCACTGAATTGGGGCATGGGGGAGGTTTCCTGCGAGGTAGCCTGTAAACACAACCAACCCTATACCAACGGCTGGTTCCGCGTAAGCGTGTGGTGTTGGAACACGACCGCCTTTCGGTTATCAAGAACAATCCTGCTGTCTCTGGAGATCCCCCGATGCTAGCCCCGACCCCCGCCTCGCCCGAATCCGTCGGCATGTCCAAGACCGGCCTCGACCGGGTCGAGGCGCACCTGAAGAGCCGCTACATCGATTCAGGGCGCTTTCCGGGAACCCAGTTGCTCGTCTACCGACGCGGCAAGGTGGTCCACAGCGCCTCGCAGGGCTTTGCCGATGTCGAGCGCAAGGTGCCGGTCAAGGACGACACCATCTTCCGCATCTATTCGATGACCAAGCCGATCACGAGCGTGGCCTTCATGATGCTGTTCGAGGAAGGCAAGGTCGCGCTGGACGAGCCCGTCGTCAAATACATTCCGGAATGGAAGAACCTCGGCGTTTTCGTCGCCGGCACGGCGCCGAACTTCCTGACCCGTCCGCTGTCGCGGCCGATGCTGATCGTCGATCTGCTGCGCCACACCTCCGGCCTCACTTACGGCTTCCAGCAGCGCTCCAATGTCGACGCGGCCTATCGCGAGGCCAGGATCGGCGAGGTCGAGAAGGCCGGGACGCTGGAAACGATGATCGAGGGCCTGGCGAAGATTCCGCTGGAGTTCTCGCCCGGCGACGCCTGGAATTATTCGGTCGCCACCGACGTGATCGGCTATCTCATCGGCAAGATCTCGGGGGTGCCGTTCGAGCAGTTCGTGAAAGAGCGCATCCTCAATCCGCTCGGCATGAGCGATACCGACTTCCATGTGCCGGCCGAGAAGGCGCATCGCCTCGCCGCCTGTTACAATGCCGATGTGAAGGCCGGCAATTTCACGCTGCAGGACGACCCAAAGACGAGCTCCTTCCTGTCGCCGCCCTCGCTTTTCTCCGGCGGCGGCGGATTGTGCTCGACCACGGCCGACTACCTCACCTTCTGCCGCGCGCTGATCAATGGCGGCGAGCTCGGCGGCGTCCGGCTGATCGGACCGAAGACGCTGCAGCTGATGGCGTCGAACCATCTGCCCGGCGGGCTCGATCTGCCCGGCATGTCGCGCTCGCTGTTTTCGGAGGCGACCTATAACGGCATTGGCTTCGGCCTCGGTTTTGCCGTCACCATGGAGCCCGCCAAGACCCTGATCCCCGGTAGCGCGGGCGAATACAACTGGGGCGGTGCGGCGACGACCTCGTTCTGGATCGATCCGGCCGAAGAGCTGATCACGGTCTTCATGACCCAGGTGCTGCCGTCGAGTGCCTATCCGCTGCGGCGCGAGTTGCGCACGCTGGTCTATTCCGCGATCACCGAAAGCAATCTCTGAATTTTGGGGTTCCGTGGCCGCTTGCTGCGCCGCGGAACCCGCTAAATCTTTGGCGGATTCCCGGCCCTTCTCCTATGCTCGCAATGAGCTGGCGGCAGTTCCTCCAGTTATTTTGCGGGTATTTTGTGCAAAAGCTTTCCCTGCCGGTTCGGCTCGCCCTCCTCGTCGCTGGAACCACCCTGCCGCTGATCATCTTCGCGGTCGGCATCGTCTTTCACAATTACGAGCAGGACCGCAGGGAAGCCACGCAGCGCGTGCTGGAAACGGTGCGCAGCATCCGCCTGGTGCTCGATGCCGAGGTGCAGCGGATGACCGGCGGGCTGCAGGTGCTGGCACTGACCAATTCGCTGCGCAACGGTGACTTCAACAGCTTCCGCGGCATCGCAACGGGCTTCCTCGACCAGTACGGCAAGGACGGCGTTGTCCTGGTGGCGGACCGCGAAGGCCGGCAATTGTTCTCCTCGGTCACGCCGGATGCCGAGAGCCTGCCGCCGCGCAACAACAGGCAAATCGTCGAAAAAGTCTTTACGACCAGGCAGCCGCAATATTCGAATTTGTTCGTCGGCGCGGTGAAGAAGCGGATGATCCTCACCGTCGAGGTGCCGGTCATTCGCGACGGCGAGGTGATCTACGACATTTCCTTCAGTCCACCGATCGAAATGTTCCAATCGATTGTCGAACGGCAACGCCCGAGTCTGGACTGGACGATTTCGATCTTCGACCAGGACGGCATCAATTTTGCGCGTGTACCGAATCCGGAAGCAACCATCGGCCAGCGTGCGTCGCCGACGCTCTACGCCGAAATGTTCAAGAAGACGGAGGCGACGCTGCCGACGGTCTCGCTGGAAGGCGTGCCGCTGATCACGACCTTTGCACGATCCTCGCTCACCGGCTGGACGGTCGCCGCCGGCCTCTCCCAGAGCTCGCTGATCGCGCCGCTGTGGCGCTACCTCGCCATCGTGAGCGCGATCGGCGGCGTGCTGCTCTTGATCGGGCTTGCCTTCGCGGTCAGGATGGCGACGACGATCGCGCGCGGCGAGACGCTGCATGATCTCCTGGTCGAGGAACTCAATCACCGCGTCAAGAATACGCTCGCGATCCTGCAGGCGATCGCCGCCCAGACCTTCCGCAGTGCCACGCGCGCGGAACGCGAGAAATTCGAGGGCCGGCTGGGAGCGCTGGCGGAAGCGCATAATCTCTTGAGCCAGGAGAAATGGCAGGGCTCGGAACTGGCCGATGTCATCAGCCGCGTGCTGCAGCCCTATGTGCTGAGCAATCCCGAGCGGGTCAAAATGTTCGGGCCCAGCGTGCCGCTGCCGCCGCGGCTTGCCGTGGTGCTGTCGATGATCGTGCACGAGATCGCGACCAATGCGGCGAAATACGGCGCGCTGTCGAACGACAGCGGTCATGTCGCGGTGGACTGGGAGGTGCTGGAAGACGACACCGTGAGCCGGCTCCGCTTGATCTGGACGGAGACCGGCGGACCTCCGGTGGTCGCGCCGGTGCAGCGCGGCTTCGGCTCGCGGCTGATCGAGCGCAGCGCGCGCGACCAGCTCGGCGGCGAGGCGACGGTGGACTTTTTGCCGCGCGGGGTGGTCTATACGGTGCTGTGTTCGCTCGAAGAAAACGCATGATCCGGAAAAGTGGGAACCGGTTTTCCGATAAGATCATGCGTAAAAAAACGACGCGATGGCGTAACACGCCACCGCGCTCTAGCCGAAACTTTGCAGCGACGGGAATGTTTCGAGCAGCCAGATGCTGACGTTGGACACGGCGCCGGTCAGGAAGCCGATGCCGGTAATGATCATCAGGACGCCCATCGCCCGCTCGACCGTCGCCAGATGGCGTTTCATGCGCGAGAACAGCGAGGAGAACTGCTCGACCATGAAGGCCGCGATCAGGAAGGGAATGCCGAGCCCTGCCGAATAGACGGCCAGCAGTCCAGCGCCCTTCGCGACCGTGGCCTCAGCCGCCGCGATCGACAGGATCGCCGCGAGGATCGGACCGATGCACGGCGTCCAGCCGAACGCAAACGCCAGCCCCATCACATAGGCGCCCCAGAGGCCGACGGGTTTCGGGATCGGCAGCCGCCCTTCCCGCATCAACAGGCCAATGCGTGTCAGGCCGAGGAAGTGCAGGCCCATGACGATGATGACGATGCCGGCGATGATGGCGAGCTCTCCCGACCATTCGCGGATCAGCGTGCCGATCAGCGATGCGCTGGCGCCCAGAGCCACGAATACGGTGGAGAAGCCGAGCACGAACAACAGCGCCGAGATCATCACCGCGCGCTTCGAGGCGGATTCCGTCTCCTCGTTGGCGACATGCTCGATGGTGGCGCCGGTAAGATAGATCAGATAGGGCGGGACCAGAGGCAGCACGCAGGGCGACAGAAAGCTGACCAGGCCGGCAATCAGCGCCGCCGGGATCGAAACATCCGAAATCATGCCGTCATCGCCATCTCTTGCAGTGCGGGCCGCCGCGGGCCCCTACGCGTACTACGCTGCATAGCCGCGCGCGTTATCGATGACGAGGGGTTTTTCCCAATCACAAATGCGGCATTGCGGCATCGAGCGCCGCAACGCGCCGGGCCGATCGGAAGGATGGTTTATGCCTACTTGACGAGGCGGAGCAGCGGGCGGCGGCGCGGGCCGGAGAACCGGCCGTCGCGCAAGCGCTCGTCGGTTTCGTCCGGCCGCATGATCTCCTCGCACAGCGCCTTGAGCTCGGTATCGCCGATGCTGTTGAGCTTCATGCGCAGGTCGAGGATCGCGACCGACACCAGCTGGGCCGTCTCAAGCCTGCCGTCGAGCCGCAACGCCGCCCGGCAGTCCTCGAGGGTTGCGAGGATCTCCAGCAGTTGTTCGTCTGAATTACCCACCGGCGCTCATTCCATTAGCCTGCTTGCTGTTGCCCAGTCTCTCAGGCGTGGTTGCGGCGATCCACCCGGCCGAATCACACACATCAGCATAAACACTGGATGACGTCGAAACTGCGTGATCAACGTCGTCCGCCGACATTTCGTGCAGAGCATGGCTGGCGGAGGCGTCGCAGAGATAGGCCACCCTGGGCTTGCGGCGAAACTCATCCATCGGGGTGGAGAGGCAGGACAACTCATCCACCAACCCCGCCATCACGATGCGGCCACGGCTTCGGTCCATGGAGGCCGCGAACGGCTCGCAAGAATAACACGAGGGGCTGCCATGCTCGAAAATCATTTCGTTGCGACAGGGTTCAAAACCGTCGATCCAGCGGGTGAACGGCCTGGCGCGATCGAAGAACACGGGTTCGCCGACCATGCGCATGAAGGCTACCGGCAGGCCGATCCGGCGGGAATGGTCCAGGACCTGGCGGCAGTTGACGAGGGCCGCGTCTGCCCCGGAAAATGCGAGCAGACGCGGCTCCGCCAGATACTCCTGCTGCGTGTCGACCAGAACCAGGAGCGGGACATTTGCCGAGTTGGCAAAGGCCCGAAGGCTGACGACCGAGGTCATGTGGCGCCGTGTCGCGGTCCGAGGGGCTGGAAATCGGCCCGCGCCATTCTCCCAATACCGTTCATAGCGGTAAGGTTGCAGGTTAAAACAGAGGACACCCGACCCGCCGTGGTTGTAGTCCGTGCAGGATTCTGCCAAATTTAGCAGACGGAAAGGACTTGTATGCATCTGGCGACGGAAAGGGGCGTTCCTCTGGAGGAACGCCAGAGGGCTGCACTCTCCAGCCTGAAGGACTGGGACGCTGCGCGCGTGTTCCTGGAAGTGGCCCGCTGTGGCAGCTTCCGGTCCGCGGCCGAACGGCTTGATCTTTCCATCAACGCCGTGCGCCGCCGCGTCGGCGATTTCGAGCGGCAGATCGGCGCCACCATGTTCATCCGCGACGTCCATGGCGCGCGCCTGACCGAAGAAGGCGTGCACGTCGTCGCCGCCGTCGAACGCATGGAGGCGGCCGCCTTCGACCTCCTGCGTGCCGGCGGCTCTGTCACCGACGCGCTTTCCGGCGAGATCCGCGTCGCCGTCACCGAGGGTCTCGGCACCTTCTGGCTCGCCCCTCGCTTGGTCGAATTCCAGCGCTCGTTTCCGAACATCCTGATCGACCTGTATTGCGCCATGCGCTCGGCCGACGTGTCGCGGCACGAAGCGGACGTGGCGATCCAGCTGGTGCGGCCGACCTCGCTCGACGTCAAGCAGGTCAAGCTCGGCCGCATGCATCTGATGTTCTTTGCGAGCGAGCAATATCTCTCGACCTACGGCGTGCCGAAGACCGCGCAGGAGCTGGTCAAGCATCGGCTGGTGATGCAGCTCGCCGATGACATCGCCTCCAGGGACACGTTCGCAAGCCTGTTTCCCGGCTACAGCGAACGCGATCTGGTGGTGATGAAGACCAACGTCTCCAGCGCCAATTACTGGGCCGTGGCCAACGGCGCCGGCATCGGCATCTTTCCAACCTATGCGCATGCGCTCGGCGGGAAGATGGTACCGCTCGATATCGACGCGCGCCTGTCGCTCGACATTTGGCTTTCTTATCACCCAGGCAGTGGTCGCATCCCCCGGGTGCGGCACATGATCGACTGGCTGATAGGAGCCTTCAATCCCGCGAAATACCCGTGGTTTGGCGATGAATTCCTCCATCCACGGGAACTCAAAGCGGTGTATATGGGTGAACCCCTGACCCATCTGTTCGGGGGCTTTCCGACCGAAGGACGGTGAGAAGAGAATGAACAAGTCAGCGGCTAAGAAGATGAAACAGCGCAGTGCCGGCAAACCCGACATTGAACTTGGCAAGCGGATTCGTCTGCGGCGCGTCGAGCAGAAGATTTCGCAGGCCGAGCTCGGCGACAAGCTTGGCGTCAGCTTCCAGCAGGTCCAGAAGTACGAGAAGGGCGTCAATCGCGTCGGCGCCGCCCGCCTGCAGCAGATCGCCAGCGCGCTCGATGTGCCCGTCACCTTCTTCTACGATGGCGACGGAAAGGCGCGCGAAGTCGAGAGCCTGTTGTTCCTCGACAGCGCCTTCAGCCTCCGGTTGCTCAGGGCCTACAGCAAGATCAAGGACCAGACGGTGCAGCGTCAGCTCGTCTCCTTGATGGAGTTGATCGCCGCCAACGAGGAATAAGCGCGGAAGTCTCGCGCTTGTCTTCGGGCCGGTTTGGAGAGCTTACTCCGCCGCGCCACGGACACGATCGATCAAGGCGGCCGGATCCACCGGTACCCTGTCGCCGCGCCAGGCCACATGCTGGTCCGGGCGCGACAAGACCAGCCCGACGCCCGCATAGGCGGCATCGGGTTGCTTGATGTCGAGGATTCTGAGCGGCACGCGCTTTTCGCGCGCCGCGCCGGAAAGCGATGCGACGTCGAGATCAGGATCGAAGCGCAGCAGCGTAAATTCCGGTCCCATCGCGTCGTACAGCGAGCTGCCGTCGTCGCGGAAGAAATGCGGCGTGCGGCAGCCCGGCACGGTCGACGGCGCATAGCTGTTCATGGTGTAGGACGGCTGCGCCGTGCCGTCATAGGCGATGATCGGCGAGGAATCGTAGTACGCGCCGAAATTCAATCCCGCGCAGGCATATTGCTGGACGTTGATCTCATAGGTCAGGCGTCCGACTTCGCGCCGCGCCGCGTCCCCGCGCGGCCCCTCCTCCTCGATCTCGGCCGGCACCGTACCGCGCCGCTTGATCTCGGCTTCCGCATGCGACATTGCAAAACGCGAGACCTGGCTGGTGATGGGCCAGCGCTCGGCCTCATAGGCACCGAGGATGCTCTCCGGCGCCCAGCCGTTGAGATGCGCGGCCATCAGCCAGGACAGGTTCATCGCATCCGCAATGCCGGCATTCATGCCGTAGCCGGCATAGGGCACCCAGATATGGGCGGCGTCGCCGGCGATGAAGGCGCAGCGGTCGCGGAACTTGTTGGCGATCAGGCGGCGGCCGTACCAGTCCTCCTTCGAGATGATGTCGTATTTGAAATCGGCATCGACGCCGAGAATGGTGCGCAGGCACCCGTCGCGGTCGACCGCCTCGAAATCATCTTCGTTGGGTCGGAGATAATTGTGCACCAGCCAGCGCTCGCGTCCGTCGATGGCATAGACCATGCCGGATCGGCGCGGGTTGATGGCTCCCGTCCCCCAGGCGCTCTGGTGCTGCTGGCGGTCGATCAGGCCGGGCGCGCGGATGAAGGTCGACTGCACGCGCTGGACGATGGCGTCGCCCGAAAGCTCCGCGCCGATGGCCTTGCGCACCACCGAGCGCGCGCCGTCACAGCCGATCAGGAAGCGGCAATCGACCCGCTTCGCCGCGCCGCTGTCGAGGTCGCGCAGTGAGACGCCAGCGCAAGTATCCTCGACCACCACGTCCTCGACCGTGGTGCGGTTGATGATGGTGATGCGCGGCTGCGCCGCAGCATGCTCGAACAGGATCGGCTCGAGGAAAATCTGGTTGATGCGATGCGGCGGCTCCGGCGTCGGCCAGTTCGAGTCGGCGGCATCGGTCGCAGTGAAGCGGTCGCGGCGGCAGGGAATCCTGATACGCGTCAGCTCCCGCCCCGTAAACGAGGTACGATAGCTGACGTCGTGCGGATAATCCGCCGGCAGCCCGGCGTTGCGGATTTTTTCGGCGATGCCGAGCCGCCGGAAAATCTCCATGGTGCGCGCCGCGACATGGTTGCATTTCGGCTCAGGAGGCGCGGCACGGGCGCGCGTTTCCACCACGGTCACATCGATGCCGCGCCAGGCGAGATCGATCGCGAGCGTGAGCCCGACCGGTCCGGCGCCGACAATCAGGACGGGAGCTTCGCTCATTCGGCTTCGGCGCCGGAGTTCTTCACAATGGTCGCCCAGCGATCGACTTCGGTCCTGATGTAGTTTGCAAAACTGTCCGGCGTCGATGCCGGCAGCGGCTCGATCGCAATCGAGGTGAAGCGCTCGCTGGTGGCGGGATCGGCCAGGAGTTTTGCGATCTGCGCGGCCAGTGTGTCGACGATCGGGCGCGGGGTATTGGCGGGCGCCACCACGCCCTGCCAGGCGACCAGTTCGTAGCCGGGCAACCCCGCCTCGGCGATGGTGGGAATGTCGGGCGCGGCGGCAACACGTTTCGGCGTGGTCACGCCGAGCACCCGCACCTTGCCTTCCTTGATCTGCTGCAGCGCCGGCTGCAGGTCGACGATCATGAAGGGAATGTGCCCCGCGATCACATCGAGCATGGCCGGAATGCTGCCGCGATAGGGCACATGGCGGATGTCGATGGCGGCTGCGGATTTCAGCATTTCGGCGCCGAGATGCTGCGGGCTGCCATTGCCGGCGGAGCCATAGGCCAGCCCCGGGTTCGCCTTGGCGTAGGCGATGAACTCAGTCAGCGTCCTGGCCGGGATGCTCGGATTGATGATCAGCGCGAACGGCACGGCCGCGACCAGCGAAATCGCCGCAAAATCCTTCACGGGATCATAGGGCAGCTTCTTGTAGAGCGTCTTGTTGATGGCAAGCGTGGTCGAGGTCGCCATCAACAGGGTGTAGCCGTCCGGTTCGGCACGCGCGACCTGCTCGGCGCCGAGCGTGGTGCCGGCGCCGGGCTTGTTCTCGACCACCACGATCGCGTTCAGCCCGGTCTTGATCTGGTCGGCGATCAACCGGCCCAGCAGGTCGGTGGTGCCGCCGGGCGGATAGGGCACGATCATCTTGATGTTGCGGCTCGGATAGGCCGCCTCTGCCAGCGCAGGACGGCTCGCGAGCACGAGCCCGCCGCCAAAACCGACCATCGCCTCACGGCGCGTCAACCCCATGGGACCTCCCTAAGGCCTATTTTCCGCTGGGCCTTTTCGCGAACCATCTGCGCGGTTGTTGCGACATATCAAAGGCCGCCCGGGACAAAAAGGCGACCAAAGTCATACCCCCCGCCGCGCATCAGGGACAACGGCTACTTGATGAGAATGCAAGGCCCATGGGCCAATTCTGGGCTCTCTCCCGCGCCCTGCGCCGATGCCCACCCCCGCCATCATTTCCTCTTTATTTTTCTCTTGCCGTGCAGCCGCGGCGCCTCCCAGGGACAATCCGCATGCAGAGAATGACGATTTTGGCCGTGGCGTTGACGCTCGCGGGCGGGTCCGCGCCGGCCCAGGTGGCGCCCGCGGCCAAGCCTGCTGCTGCGCCGGCCGCCGCCAATCCCGCCCACACCGCACAGCCGAAGGCTGCCGCAGCCCCCGCCTCCACGCCGGAGCAGCGCTCGGCGGCGGCGCTCGCGCTTTCGCACGAGCCGACCTTTGACGAAGGCACCGCGCAGCGGATCAGGGAAGCGGCGCTCAGCTATTCGGATATCGCGGTGCGCGGCGGCTGGCCGATCATCCCGACGGACGCGAAATTTGCGATCAGCGTCGCCGGCGCCAATGACGACCTCTTGCGCAAGCGGCTGATCATGACCGGCGACCTTGCCGCCGACAAGAGCAGCGGCGCCTTCGACGCTGATGTCGCGGAAGCCGTGAAACGCTTCCAGGTCCGCCATGGGCTGGCGACGACCGGGACCGTCACGCCGCGCACGCTGACCGCGATGAATGTGCCCGTACAGAAACGCATCCGGCAGCTCGAGGCTTCGCTCGAGCGGCTTGAGAACATGAACTTCTCCTTCGGCCAACGCTATGTCGTGGTCAATATCCCTGCGACCTTTGCGGAAGCCGTCGAAGACGACAAGGTGGTGCGGCGCTATCGCGTCATCGTCGGCAAGACCGAAAAACCGTCGCCGACACTGACGGCCGAGATCACCGGTGTCGTGCTCAATCCGACCTGGACGGTGCCGTCCTCCATCGCAAAAACCGAAATCTCGGCGCATATGCGCAAAGACCCAAGCTACCTCTCGCGCATGCACATGGAAGTTCTGGACGCGCATGATCATCCGATCGATCCGCATTCGGTCGACTGGTCCGGTACGCACACGCCGAACTTCACGGTGCGTCAGGAAAACGGCGCCTTCAACGCGCTCGGCTCGGTCAAGATCGACATGCCCAATTCCTATTCGGTCTACATGCACGACACCAACCAGCGCAGCCTGTTCAACGACGACTACCGCTTCGATTCCCATGGCTGCTCGCGGGTCGACAATGTCCGCGACCTCGCTACCTGGCTGTTGTCGGAAGAAATGCCGAAATGGAATCGCGCCGCCGTCGATGCCGCGATCGCGACCGGCGCGCACCAGGAAGTCGCCTTGCCGAAGAAGGTGCCGGTGGCCTGGATTTATCTGACCGGCTGGATGACGAAGGACCAGACCGTGCAGTTCCGCAACGACGTCTATGCCCAGGACGAGCAGCTTCTGGAAGCGACCGCCGAGGAAGCCGCCTTCTTCAACCAGGCCGCCAATCATCCATTGACGGCGCATCTCGCACAGTGATTGATACCTCCCCGTAAATAAGAATTATTACGGGGAAACGCGATGATGATCCTTCATCACGGCTGGCGCTCCAGCGCCTCGCGCCGGGTGCGGCTCTGCCTCGAGGAAAAGGGCCTCGCCTATGAGAGCCATGTCGTCGACATGGCGAAGATGGAGCATCACTCGCCGGAATACCTGAAGATCAATCCGCTCGGCGTGATCCCGACCCTGATCCACGACGGCAGGCCGCTGCATGAGAGCGGCACCATCTGCGAATATCTCGACGAGAGCTTTCCCAATCCGCCGCTGCGGCCCGCCACCCCTTACGAGCGTGGCGAAATGCGTAACTGGATCCGGCATATCGACGCGCTGATCGGCAACCTCATCGTCTTCAACTGGCGCCACCATCTGCAGAAGGTGGCGGAGAAATGGAGCGATGCCGAGCTCGCCGAGAAGATGAAGAACATTCCGAGCAAGGAGCGCCAGGAAGCCTGGCTTCGGGCGGCGCGCAAACCCTATACCGAGGAAGAGCGCGACGCGGCCCGCACCAGGCTGGTGCAGCTGCTCGACAAGATGGAAGCAGCGCTTGCGCCTTCCGGCTGGCTCGTAGGCCGAGCCTATTCGATCGCCGATATCGCCGCCGTTCCCTTCGTCAAGCGGATCGACGAGGAGATTGCGCCGGATCAGGTATCCGAAAAGCACCATCCCCTTGTGGCCGGCTGGTGGGCTAGGATACAGGCGCGGCCGGCCTTTGGGCGTGCCAATATCGGCCCGTTCGTCACCACCTATTCCTAACCGAAAGCTGCATCCGATGCTGGACGTCACCAAGACCGAAAAATCCTATGCCGACGGCAAAATCCTCAAGAGCGTCACCGAGGGCGTCGGCGTCGTCACCTTCAACAATCCCGAAAAGCGCAACGCCATGTCGCTTGATATGTGGGAGGGCCTGGGACAGGCGCTGACGGAACTACGCGACGATGAAGAGGTGCGCGTGGTGGTGCTGGTCGGGGCCGGCGACAAGGCGTTCGTGTCGGGCGCCGACATCAGCCAGTTCGAAAAGACGCGCCACAACGCGGCGGCCTCGGAGGAATATTCCAGAAAGAGCGAGGCGCAGCGCGCCCTGCTCGGCAATTACCCGAAGCCGACGATCTCCTGCATCCGCGGCTTCTGCCTCGGCGGCGGCATGCAGGTCGCGATGCTGACCGACATCCGCATCGCCGCCGAGGACAGCCAGTTCGGCATTCCCGCGGCGAAACTCGGCATCGCCTATGGCTATGACGGCCTGCGCAATCTGGTGTCGCTGGTCGGCCCGTCCTGGGGGCGGCTGATCATGTATACGGGCATGCGGATCGATTCCGCCGAAGCGCTGCGCATCGGTCTTGTCGACCGCGTGATCCCGACCGATGAATTGTGGGGCGAGACCATGGCGATCGCCACCACCATTTCGGGCAACGCGCCGCTCGCGATCAAGGCGGCGAAGATCACCATCGCGCAGGTGCTGAAAGACCCCGCCGACCGCGACATGAAGGCGATCAAGCAGATCGGCATCGATTGCATGGACTCCGAGGATTTCCGCGAAGGCCGCCAGGCCTTCATGGAAAAGCGCAAACCCCAGTTCAAGGGAAAATAGCATCGGCTATCGCGCGCGCATTACCCAGGACAATCAGCATGCATAAGCCCGTGGAAACATCCGTTCAGGTAACGCCGCAAAGCCAGCCCTCGGCGTTGCCATTGTCGCGGTTCAAGGTGGTCGACCTGACGCTGGCGCGCGCCGGCCCCTCCTGTGTCCGCACGCTGGCCGATTGGGGCGCCGACGTGATCCGGGTCGAGCCGCCGCCGGAGGAAGGCGAGGCCGGCGAACTCGTCGGCAGACGGGACGGCTCGGACTTCCAGAACCTGCATCGCAACAAGCGTGCGATTACATTGAACCTGAAGAACGAAGAAGGCCGCGAGATCCTGATGCGGCTGGCGGAACAGGCCGACATTGTCGTCGAGAACATGCGGCCGGGCGTCACGAGGCGGCTCGGCGTCGACTATGAAGCCGTCAGCAAACGTAATCCGCGCATCGTGTACGGCAGCATTTCCGGCTTCGGCCAGTACGGCCCCTATACGTCGCGGCCCTCGATCGACCAGATCGCACAGGGCATGAGCGGCATCATGTCGGTGACGGGAATTCCAGGCCAGGGTCCCGTTCGTGTCGGCGTCGCCGTCACCGACATCATGGCCGGCGCGTTCCTCGCCCAGGGCATTCTGATCGCGCTGCTCGATCGTGAAGTTTCGGGCCGGGGCCGCTGGGTACAGACCTCGCTGATCGAGGCCGGCCTCACGCTGCTGGATTTTCAGGCGACGCGCTGGACCATGGACAAGAAGATTCCGCCGCAGGAAGGCAACAACCATCCCACCAACACGCCGATGGGGTGTTTTCCCACCGCCGACGGCCACCTCAATATCGCCGCCACCAGCAACAAGAATTTTCAGACATTCTGCAGGCTGATCGACCGCGAGAATATGGCGGCCGATCCACGCTTTGCCTCGACCGCGTTGCGCCGGCAGAACAAGGAAGCCATGAACGAGATCATCGCCGAGGCGCTGCGGGCCAGGACCACCGGCGAATGGTTTGAGCGATTGGTCGCGGCAGGTCTTCCCTGCGGGCCGGTCTACAATATCAAGCAGGCGTTCTCCGACCCACAGGTCGAGGCGCTGCGCATCAGGCGATCCGTGACGCATCCGCGCCTGGGCGAACTCGATCTGGTAGCGCAGCCCTGCGAGATCACCGGCTTCGACCGCGAGATCCGGACCGCCACACCCGATCTCGGCGAACATACAAATGAAATATTGGGGTCGCTCGGCTACAGCGCTGAGGAGATCGAAAGGCTGAAGGCGGCGCGGGCGATCTAGCACGAACGCTGCGAGCACCGTTTTTGCAAATGTCGGCGGCGCCGTTGCGGCGGCCGAGTTGACGGGAGACCGGTGCTCGTCTTTCCCCTGGTTGCGACCAAATCGTGGCAGGTTTCGCGGCAAAATGGCAGGGCGCGAGTTTCGACGCGCCACTCGCGGAAGGTGCGGCATTCGCGCTACTCTTGTGCTAAACAGGCCCCGTGACCGATCCCTTGGGGGAAGGAGCACGGGGTGCGGCAGGATCTGCGAATACAGGTTCAGCACGAGCTTTCCACCGGCATCAACCTGACGCGGTGGGGTGGCTCGCTTGGGCTCGCTGTCGCGGTTGGCATCGTCTATTTTGTGGCAGCGCAACTCAGCCTTTCTCTCCTGACCAAGCCTGAGGGCGTTGCGGTTTTCTGGCCTGCGGCGGGCGTATCGGCCGGCGTCCTGATCGCGCTCGGACCCCGGGCGCGATGGCCGGTCATTGCTGGCACGATGGCGGCAACGATCACGGCTAACCTCTCCGGCGACCGGGATCTCTGGAGCGCAGTCCTCTTCGCTCTCTGCAATGCGGGGGAAGCCGTGCTCACGGCATGGCTGATCGAGCATTATTACGGTCCGGATTTCAGGCTGAGCAAGCTGCGCAACGTGCTGGGATTGACGGCGGCGGCGATCATAGGGACCGCGGTCTCAGGCGTGGGCGGGGCCATTACATTCAAATTGTTTCACAGCGCAACGACACCGCTCCTGACGACTTGGCAGCACTGGTTTGCATCGGATGGCCTGGGAATAATCACGGTTGCACCGTTGCTGATCGAGCTTGCCTCCGCCTCGCGGGACCGGCCGCCGTGGAGCGAGCTCGTCGAAGGCGCACTGACGGTCGCTGCACTGGCGCTTGTGAGTGGACTTGCCATTTTCCTGCGGTCGGAGCTGTTGGCCAATGTCGGGCCGGTCGCGGTGTTGTTCGCGCCGCTGCTGTGGCTTGCGGCGCGTTGCCGGCCGGTCTTCGCCGCAGCCGCCGCCTTCATCGTCAGCCTCTCGATCGTCTGGACGACCACTTTTGGCATCGGCTATTTCGGCAATCCGGATCTGTCCATGGACCAGCGCGTCGCAGCGGCGCAGTTCAGCATTCTCCTTGTAACGTTCGGCGCATCGGTGCTTGCGGCGCTGTTTGCCGAATTCCGCGACAAGAGGAGGTTGGCCGAAGCCGCTCTGCATGCGAGCGAAACCCAACGCTACCTCATCGAAAGAGAAAGGCTCGCGGCGCTCGGCGGCCTGGTCGCAGGCGTTGCCCACGAAATATCGAGCCCGATCGGCACCAGCCTCACGGTCGCATCGACCCTGGCGAATCGCAGCGCCGACTTCACCGACCAGATAGCCTCGCGCCAGGTGCGGCGCGCCCTGCTTGTGGAGTTCGCCGACGGCTGTCGCGGCGCCACGGAACAGCTCGTTGCGAACCTGCAGCGCGCTGCCGAGCTCATTCAATCGTTCAAGCAGGTCGCTGTCGATCGCAGCAGTGACGATCGGCGCACCTTCGACCTCAAGCTTGCGACCGAACAGGTCGTCGCAAGCGTCCGCTCGCGCCTTTTGAAATCCCAATCTTCACTCGTCATCGAGATACCCTCCGATATCATCATGGACAGCTTCCCCGGCCCCTACGGGCAGGTGCTGACCAACCTCATCTTCAACGCCGTCACCCACGGCTTCACCGATCGGCCCGGCGGACAGATGCTGATCAAGGCGCGCCGCCTCGGTCTGGACCAGGTCGAGATCACGTTCGCCGATGACGGCAGCGGCATGCCGGAGGAAGTTCAACGCCGTGTTTTTGATCCCTTCTTCACCACCCGGCGGGCGCAGGGCAGCACCGGGCTCGGCCTCTACATCGTCCATAATCTCGTGACGCAACAGCTCGGCGGCCGGATCACACTCTCCTCCGCGCCCGGAGAGGGCACGACAATTTGCATGACGCTCCCCGCGCGCGCGCCCGGCTAGGCGGCGCGGGCGCCGCTCAGATCGGCAGCGCCGTGGTGCGCTTGACGGTGCGTAACGTCAGCGCCGATTGCACGCGCATCACGCCCGGCAACTGGGTCAACACCTTGGTGTGGATGCGCTCGAAATCCGCGGAGTTGCGATAGACCACCCGCAGCACGTAGTCGGCGGGACCGGCGATGAGATAGCACTCGGAGATTTCCGGATAGCGCTGCGCGGCGGTCTCGAACTTGTCGAGCGTCGTGCGTCCCTGGTCCTTCAGCGTCACCGACACGAAAGCAACGCCCGGCATGTTGGCGCGCGCGGTGTCGAGCAGCATCACATAGCCCGCGATCAGGCCGCTCTCTTCCATCGCGCGCACCCGGCGGAGGCACGCCGAGGGCGACAAATTCACCCGTTCGGCGAGTTCGGCATTGGTCAGCCGGCCATTGCGCATCAATTCACGGAGGATGGCTCGGTCGCGTTGATCTACGGCTTCTTGCTGCATGAATTTGCTGCCAATTTCAATAAATGCGCAATATAATTGTGCATACGCGCATTGGTGCATCAAATTCGACCGATAATCGTCACGCTGTCAAGCTATGATGGCGCGTCAGCTGATGGAGGCTCGCGATGCTTGTCGGTGTTCCCAACGAGATCAAGGATAACGAGTTTCGCGTGGGCATGACCCCGGCCGTCGTGACGGAGCTGGTGCACCACGGCCACTCCGTGCTGGTGGAGACCGCGGCCGGGCTCGGCTCGGGACTGACTGATGACGAGTACCGCGCCGCTGGCGCGACCATCGTCGACACGGCCGGCGAGATCTTTGCGCGCGCGGAGATGGTGGTCAAAGTCAAGGAGCCGCAGGCAGCTGAACGCGAGATGCTGCGGAGCGGCCAGACGCTGTTCACCTATCTGCATCTCGCGCCTGACCTGCCGCAGACCGAGGACCTGATCAAGAGCGGCGCGATCTGCATTGCCTACGAGACCGTCACCTCCGCAACCGGCGGCCTGCCGCTGCTGGCGCCGATGTCGGAGGTCGCAGGACGGCTTGCGCCGCAAGTCGGCGCGCATGCGCTGGAAAAAGCGGCCGGCGGCCGCGGCATTCTGCTCGGCGGCGTGCCCGGTGCGCCCGCGGCCGACGTGCTGATCATCGGCGGCGGCGTATCCGGCACCCATGCCGCAACCATCGCTTTGGGAATGGGCGCGCATGTCACGATCCTGGACCGTTCGCTGGAAGCATTGCGCCGGCTCTCCGAACATTTCGAAGGAAGGGTGCAGACCATCTTCTCGACGCGCGCGGCGATCCGCGAATGGGTGAAGACGGCCGACCTGATCATCGGCGCCGTGCTGGTCCCCGGCGCGTCCGCGCCCAAGCTCATCACCCGCGAGATGCTCTCCACGATGAAGCAGGGCGCGGTGCTGGTCGACATCGCCATCGACCAGGGCGGCTGCGCCGAGACTTCCAAGCCTACGACGCATTCGAACCCGACCTATGTCGTCGACGGGGTCGTGCATTATTGCGTCGCCAACATGCCGGGCGCGGTGGCGCGAACCTCGACCTTTGCGCTGAACAACGCCACCCTGCCCTTCACGCTGGCGCTGGCCAACAAGGGCTGGCGCAAGGCCATGAGCGACGATCCGCACTTGCGCGCCGGCCTCAACGTCTGCGCCGGCCACATCACCTGCGAGCCGGTCGCCGCCGCCCATGGCCTGCCCTACCGGCCAGCGGAGAGTTTTCTGTCCCAGGCACCACTCGCCCAGGCGAGTTGACGGAGGGCGGACGGCTCAGGCCATCGCCCAGCCCAGGAAGATCGCGAGAATCTGTTCGAGCCGGGCGACCTTGTTCGGCTCCGACGCACGAAGCCTGAAGCATTGATCCCGATCAATTGCATCGTCCGCAATCCCGATTAGGGCGACGTCCTGAAGCTGGCGCGCTGAGTCGTCGCAACTGCGAGCGATTGGCATCAACTCATCCTCGCAGTATTCCAATTGTGACGTTTTCAATTTGTCACATCGAGTTCACGGAAGCCGCCTAGATGGTTGCGCCTGCAACTATTTAAGGGGATTCGCATGAGCCACTTCACCGACACGCTGCGTACGCAACGCTTTGACGACTACCGCTACTATCATCAGAGCACGATCAATCAGACGCTGCATTTGATCAGCGCCGTCATCTTCCTGTTCTGCTACGCGCTATTGTTCAAGGACCCGGCATGGGCCGGTCTGGTCGGATGGCTCGCGATGCTGACGCGGCAGACCGGGCACTTCTTCTTCGAGCCGAATGGCTACGACCGCGTCAACGACGCCACCAACGAGTACAAGGAAGCCATCAAGGTCGGCTTCAATCAGTATCGCAAGATCGTGCTGCTCCTGGTCTGGGGCTCAGCGCCCGTCGCCCTGTTCTTCTTCCCGACCCTGTTCGGCGTGTTCGAAGCGCCGTCCGACCGGATCGGCTTCATCCACGTCGGCACTGTCTGGCTGTTCATCGGCATCGGCGGCGGGCTGTTTCGCATGATCCAGCTGTTCACGACGAAGGACGTGCACACCGGCGTGGTCTGGGCCATCAAGGTGCTGACCGACCCCTTCCACAACATCGCGCTTTACTACAAGTCGCCGCTCGCGCTGTTGCGAGGCGAACTGATCGATCCCACCATCGCCACCGCGCAGCGGGAACATAACGAGGCCGGAGGGGAAACGCACCTGCCGTACGAGGCGCGGCTGTTACTGGAGATCACGCGAGGCGCGCTCGCGGAAGGTGACCGAATCGTGGTCACCGAACCGTAGTCCATGGTGTGGATGGGGCGGAGCGGCCGCGTGGCGCGGCTGTCCGCCGCTACAGCGCCGCAAGCACCGCCCTGGCGATGTCGGCGGTGCCGTTCTTGCCGCCAAACTCCATCGGCTTGATGCCGCCGGCATAGGCTTGATCCACCGCTCGCTCGATCTTCTCGCCGGCTTCGGCGGCGCCCTCGATGCCGTGCTTGTCGGCGAGCCAGTCCAGCATCATCGCCGCCGAGAGGATCATGCCGGTCGGGTTGGCCTTGCCCTGCCCCATGATGTCAGGCGCGGTGCCGTGGCAGGGCTGGAACACCGCGTAGCGGTCGCCGATATCGGCCGACGGCGCCATGCCCATGCCGCCGATCAGCCCGGCGGTGAGATCGGACAGGATGTCGCCGAACATGTTCTCCATCACCATGACGTCGAAGTCCCAGGGACGCTTGACCAGCATCGCCGAGCAGGCATCGACATACAGGCGGTCGGCTTTCACCACAGGATGACGTTGAGCGGCCTCATCGAACATCTCGCGAAAGAACGCGAAGGCCTTGAAGACGTTCGCTTTATCGACGCAGGTCAGGGCGCCCGGCCGGCCGCGGGCGCGGCGCCGCTCGGCGAGCTTGAAGGAAAACTCGAACAGCCGCTCCGAGGTCTTGCGGGTGATGACCAGCGTCTCGCGCGCGTCCTCGTGGGTGACCACGCCCTTCCCCATCGAGGCGAACAGGCCCTCGGTCGACTCCCGGATCACGACGAGATCGATGCCTTTCTCAGCGGCGCCGACGATCGGGCTCGGCACGCCCGGAATCAGCCGCGCCGGGCGGACGCCGGCATAGAGGTCGAAGTGAAAGCGCAGTTCGACCTGCGGCATGATCTCGGTGTTGTCGGGGTAGCGCACCGACGGCAGGCCGCAGGCGCCAAGCAGGATCGCGTCCGCCTCCTCGCACAGCCGCACGGTGGAGTCCGGCATCGACTTGCCGGTCTCCCTGTAGTTGACGGCACCGGCCGGCGCGTCGGTGAAGCGGAAGTTGAGGCCGGATTTGGCCTCGATCTTGCGCAGGATTTCCAGCGCCGGCGCCATCACCTCCGGGCCGATGCCGTCGCCGGCGAGGACAGCGACGTGGAATGCGTTGTTGGCGGACATGGGGTTTCCTTGGTTCGAATGACTCCACCGTCATTGCGAGAAGCGAAGCGACGAAGCAATCCAGAATCTCTTGCGCGGCTCTGGATTGCTTCGCTTCGCTCGCTATGACGACGGTAACTTACGGCGTCAGCACGGCGCGGCCGACCAGCTTGCCCTTCTGCAGATCGAGCAGCGCCTCGTTGGCCCTGGAAAGCGGCATCGGCGTCACCGGGATCGGCGGGATGTGCTTCTCGCGGACGAGGTCGAGCAGCTCGCGCGTCTCCTTGAGATTGCCGACATAGCTGCCCTGGATGGTGACCGCCTTGATCGGGATCAGCGGCAGCGCCCACGGCGCGCCGCCACCGAACAGGCCGACGATGATGAGTTTGCCGCCCTTGGTCAGGCAGTCGAAGGCAAGCTGCGTGGTCTGGGCATTGCCGACCAGATCGATCACGGCCCGGATCGGCCCGCCGGCCTTTTGCGCCAGCTGGGCCAAGGCATCGGGCGCCTTGCCGTCGACGGTCGCGAGCGCGCCGGCTTTCTCCGCGGCTTCTCGTTTCTTCGCATCGATGTCGACCACGATCGCGCCCTTGCCGCCCATCGCCTTCAATAGCGACAGCGCCATCAGCCCGAGGCCGCCGGCGCCAAAGATCACGATGGGCGTGTCGAGGTCCTTCTCGATCTTTTTCAGCGCCGAATAGGTGGTGACGCCGGAACAGGCGTAAGGCGCCGCCGTGACGGGATCGAGCCCCTTCAGGTCGATCAGATATTTCGGGTGCGGCACCGTCATGTGATCGGCATAGCCGCCGTCGCAATAGACGCCGAGTGCGTTCGGCTTCACCGCGCACATGTTCTCATCGTCGGCGAGACACGCCGCGCATTTGCCGCAGCCGAGCCAGGGATAGGCCAGCGCGACCGTGCCGACCTTGAGGCCGCCCTTGTCGGCTTCCTTCACATCAGGCCCGAAGGCTACGATCTCGCCGGCGGTCTCATGGCCCATGGTGCGCGGCAGCGACACGCCGCGGTCCTTCAGCGAGAGCGGCTTGCGGCCATGGCCGAGCTCGTAGCCGCCTTCCCAGATGTGCAAATCGCTGTGGCAGACGCCGGCGGCCTTCACCTTGATCAGCACCTGCGTGCCCAAGGGCTGCGGCGTCGGCTGATCGACCTCTTTGAGGGGTGCGTTGAAATCGGCGACCTGGAAACTCTTCATGGCATCCCTCCCGGGCGTTTTTGGTCTTGAGGTGTCTTTATTTACGTCAGGGGGTGATGGCAAGCGGCGTACTGGCCGGGGCGGACTGCACGCAGTTCCGGCATCTCGCTCGCGCATCGCTGATCGGCGCGCGGGCAGCGGGTGCGGAAACGGCAGCCCGACGGCGGCGCGATCGGCGACGGCGGCTCGCCCACCGCCACGCTTTCGGCTGGCCGCACATCGGGATCGGGCACCGGGATCGCCTCGATCAGCAGCGCGGTATAGGGATGCGCCGGCTTCGCAAAGAGCTGCTCCGAAGGCCCGACCTCGCAGAGCCGGCCGAGATACATCACGGCGATGCGATCGCTGACGGCTTTCACCACGGCAAGATCGTGGGCGATGAACAGAAGCGTCAGTCCGAAGCGCGCCTTCATCTCTTCCAGCAGGTTCAGGATTTGCGCGCGGATGGAAACGTCGAGTGCAGAGACCGGCTCGTCGCAGATGATGAATTCGGGGTTGAGCACCAGCGCCCGCGCGATGCAGATGCGCTGGCACTGCCCGCCGGAAAATTCGTGCGGCAGGCGATCGACCACGAGGGCGGGATCGAGTCCGACCGCGCTCAATACCTCGCAGACCAGTTCCTTCCGCCTGTTCGCATCCTTGTATCCGGCGATCACCAGTGGCTCGGCGATGATGTCGCCGATCCTCCGCCGCGGATTGAGCGAGGCAATCGGGTCCTGGAAGATCAGTTGCACGCGGCGCCGCATCTTGCGGAGCGCCTCGCCTTGCATGGTCGTCAGGTCTTCGCCGTCGAACAGCACTTTCCCCGATACCGCCGGGCGTAATTGCAGCACCGCACGGCCCAGTGTGGACTTGCCGCAGCCGGATTCGCCGACCAAGCCCAACGTCTCGCCGCGCGCGATTTCGAGGCTCACATCGGAAACCGCATGCACGATCTTGTTGCCGACGACATATTCGACGACGAGGTTTTCCACCTTGAGCAGCGGCGATGACGCGGTCTGCTGCATCATGCGCCGACACCCGCAGCCAGCTTGATCGGGTGGAAACAGGCGTAGACATGATCGGCGGTTTCGGCCGAAGCGAGCTTCGGCTTCTCGCTCTCGCAGCGGCCGGCCGCATAGCGGCAGCGCGGCGCAAAGGAACAGCCGATCAGCGGCCGGGTCGGATCGGGCGGACGGCCCGAAATCGCCGGCAACGGCGTGTGCGGCGCGGTCTCGAGCTTCGGGATCGCCGCCAGCAGCGCTTCGGTGTAGGGCATGTGCATCTGCTTGAAGAGGGCATGCGTCGGCGCGCGCTCGACCACGCGCCCCGCATACATCACCGCGACCTCGTCGGTGCGGCCGGCGACGACGCCGAGGTCATGGGTGATGATGATCATCGCCATGTGGCGGCGTTTCTGTTCGCGCGCGAGCAGATCGAGGATCTGCGCCTGGATGGTGACGTCGAGCGCCGTGGTCGGCTCGTCCGCGATCAACAGCTTCGGCTCGCAGGACAGCGCGATCGCAATCGCGACGCGCTGGCGCATGCCGCCAGAGAGCTGATGCGGATATTGCGCCAGCCGCTGCTCGGGCGCGGGAATGCCGACGGCGGCGAGCAGCTCGATGCTGCGCTTCTTCGCACGCACCGCATCGAGCTCGAGATGCTCCTGCAGCGTCTCGATCAATTGCGTGCCGATGGTCAGCACCGGATTGAGCGAGGTCATCGGGTCCTGGAACACCACGGCGAGCGAGCGCGCACGAAGCTTTCGCAGGGCTTCCGCGCTGCATCGCGCAAGGTCCTGGCCGGCGAACATCACCCGGCCGGAGAGTTTTGCCTTTTTCGGCAGGAGCTGCAGGATCGCGCGCGACAGCATGGTCTTGCCACAGCCGGACTCGCCGACAATGCCGAGCGTTTTGCCGGCGCCAAGCGTGAGATCGACGCGGTCGACCGCGCGCAGATTGCCCCGTGCCGTCGGCAGGTCGACGGCGACGCCCTCGACGGAAAGCAGCGGCGCCTCCGTCACAACGCGCCCTGGCGGGGATCGGTGAGCGCGCGCAGGGTGTCGCCGACAAGATTGAAGGACAGCACCGTCAAGAACATGGCGGTCGCCGGAATGAATGCCAGCCGCGGCGCGATATCGAGGCTTTCCCGCCCCTCCCCGATCATGCTGCCCCAGCTCGAGATCGGCGGCGGCACGCCGAGACCGAGGAACGATAGCGCGCCTTCGACCACGATGATGACCGCGACACCCAGGAGGAAGAAAGCGAGTGAGGGCAGCATCACGTTTGGCAGCAATTCGCGCAGCAGGATGCGCGCATGCGATGCGCCGAGCGCCTCCGCCGCGATGACGAATTCGCGCCGTGCCAGGGTCAACGTCGCGGCCCGCGCCACCCGCATGAAGGCGGGAATGCTGAGCACGCCAAGAATGCATGTCAGATTGACGATTGACTGGCCGAGATAGGCGGTCACCGCTAGAGCCAGGATCAGGGGCGGGAATGCCAGCAGCACATCCATGCTGCCCACCACCAAGGATTCGAACCGGCCGCGGAAATAACCGGCGAGGATGCCCAGCGCGCCGCCGAAGGCGAGCCCGATGATCGGCGCGCAGAGGCCGACCACAAGCGATATCCGCGCGCCATAGATCAGCCGTGCCAGCTCATCGCGGCCGAGCCCGTCGGTGCCGAGCCAGTGAGCGGCCGAGATCGGTGCGCGCCGCTCCAGCATGTCCATGTCGGTTGGGCTTTGCAGCGGCAGGATGTCGGCGAAGATCGCCACCGCGAACACCAGCATCATCCACCCGATCGCGATCCAGAACAGTGAGCCAAGGCGACGCCCGCGCCGGACCGGTGCGGCCGTCACCTCCTCGTTTAGATCGAGCTCAAGCGTGGCCATGGCGAATCCGCGGGTCGAGCACGGCGTAGAGCAGGTCGACGATGAAGTTCATGATGACGAAACCGGCGGCGACCAGCAGAACGACGCCCTGCAGAATGATGAGGTCGCGGGTCGCAATCGCACCGACCAGAAGCCGGCCTATGCCAGGAAGCGCAAAGATCGTCTCGACGATGACGGCGCCGCCGATCAGACGGCCGATATTAATGCCGGTGATGGTGACCAGCGTCAGCGACGACGGCTTCAACGCATGCACGAACAGGATACGCGACGGCTTCAGACCCTTGGCCTTGGCAAGTGCGATATAATCTTCCTGCAGCGCTGCGATCATGTCGGAGCGCAGCACGCGCATGATGCCCGGCCATTCTGCAAGCGCCAGCGTCAGCGCTGGCAGCACGAAGAAGCGGAGATTGCCGAGCGGATCCTCAGTCAAGGGCACATAGCCAGTCGCGGGCAGCCAGCCCAGTTCCACCGCGAAAAGGTAGATCAGGAGGATCGCGGAAAGAAATGCGGGCACCGACAGCATGCCGAACGCGGTGCCCGTCATGAAGCGGTCGAACGGTTCACCGCTCTTGGCCGCGCAGACGATCGCGAGCGGCACGCCGATCAGAAGCCCCAATATCTCGGCGATAAGCATCAGCTCGAACGAAACCGGCGCCCGCTCCGCCACCGCCTGCAGCACGGTCTGCCCGGTCCGGAAGGATCGGCCGAGATCGCCCTGCAGGACATGGCCGAGCCAGCCGAGATAGCGCAGCAGGATCGGCTGATCGAGCCCCATGTCATGACGGAGCGCCTCGACCTTCTCGGGCGTCGCCTGATCGCCGAGGATCACGTAAGCGAGATCGCCCGGCAACAGCGAGGCGATCACGAAGGTCAGCATCGAAACGGCGAGCAGCACCGGCACTAGATACAACAACCGCCGTGCAACAAAGAGCAGCATGGAAGGCTATTCCTTCCAAACGTCGGAAACGTCGATCACCCCGCCATGGATCTTCGGCAGACCTTTCAGCTTCGCGGTTGAAATTGCGTAGTAGGTGTTCTGGAAGGTCCAGAACCAGATCGCCTGCTTGTTGACCAGCCGGCTGATCGCGCAATATTCCTCATTGCGCTTGTCGATTCCGGCCGAGGACCGCGCACTCTCGAGCAGCTTGTCGAGCTCCGGATCGGAATAGCTGGCGAGCGCGACCGGGCTGCCGGTGTGGAAGTTCGCGTAGATCTGCGGTTCGGGATCGGGGGTATCGATGATCCGCCACGGCGTGAGCTGGAATTGGCGCATGAAGGCGCGCGGCGGGATGGTGGCCTGGTCGACCTGCTCGATCTCCATGTTGGCGCCGACCTGCTTCCAGAACTGCTGCAGCACTTGCCCGACGTTTCGCCCACGCGGAGTTGCGGTGACAATCATCTTGAACTCGACCGGCTTGCCATAGTCCTTGATCAGCGCCTTCGCCTTCTCTTGGTCCTCGGGCAGGGCGCCGTCGTCCTTGCACTTGACCCACGAGCCGTCGCCATAGGGATTGGTTGCCGGCCGCGCCAGCCCGTTGGTAATGGCCTGCGACATCTTCTTGCGATCGAGCGCCATCACCAGCGCCTGCCGCACGCGGAGATCATCAAACGGCGCGACCTTGGTGTTGAAGGCGTAAACCGCCGCTCCCGATCCCCTGTACGTGTGGACCGTGAACTTCGGGTCTTTCTGCGCTTTCTGGATGTTGTCGGCGTCGTACTCGTCGTCCCAGACGATATCGACTTCGCCCGACTGCAGGCTCGCAAAGCGCGATTGCGCATCCGGCAGCGGTTTCAGCACGATGCGATCAAGATACGGATGGCCCTTGTTCCAGTAGTCCGGGTTCTTTTCCAGCACCATGCGGTCGCCCGCGGTCCACGATTTCAGCGTGTAGGGCCCGGTGCCGACGGGGTTTCGATTAAACTCGTCGCCCTTGGTCTTCCAGGCCGTCGGCGACTGGAACACGGTCGTGGTGTTTGGGACCGTGAGATTGGCGGGCAGGTTCGCCGCGGGATCGTTGAGGTTATAGACGAGCGTCAGCTCGTCAGGGGCCTGTACATCATGGATGGCGGAAATATAGAACGCGCAGCGGCATTTGTTGGCGGGATCCTTCCAGCGATCGAAATTCTCCTTTGCCGCCTGGGCGTTGAACGGCGTGCCGTCATGGAATTTGACGCCGGGCCGGAGCTTGAACGTCCAGGTCTTGAAATCGTCGGAATGGCTCCACGACATCGCGAGCTTCGGCTGCACCTCCTCCTTGTCGTCGAGATAGGTGAGCGTATCGAAGATGGCGGCGGCCGCGGTTTCCGCCGAAGTGTCGTAGACGCCGACCTTGAGGGGATCGAAGCCGGGAATATCGAGCTCGAGGCCGACGGTGATGCTGCCGCCCTGCTTTTGCGCAAGCGCGGGCACCGTCCATGACGAAATTGCAAATGCCGTGACAAGGAAAATTGGCGCGAGCTTGCGCGCGCGATTGGCGCCTTCATCGAGATGCTCCTCCAGATTGGTGCGTCCGAATTCTCGGATCGTTATGGGCTTCTTCGCAGATAAGCTGGAATCGCAGCCAGCGGCAAGGCTGTCGTCAGCGTCGCTCCGCGACCAACGGTCTCCCTGAAAATGCCGCGATCTGGTCCTCGGAGAGGCCGACCTCCCGGAGCAGGACGCGGGTGTGCTCGCCGAGCGTCGAGACCCGCTTGCCGGCAGTCACTTTTGCGCCAGACATGCGGAACGGCAGGTTCATCATCCGGAATGTTCCGCCGCCGTCCTCGACATCCGCCAACGCCCGGCGATGCGCGATCTGCGGATCGGCCAGCGCCTGCGCCACCGTGCGATAGGCCGAGGACGGCACCCCTTCCTTGTTGAGCGCGGCCAGGCATTGCGCTGTGGTCACCGTACGCGACCAGGCCTCGACGCCGTCCATCAACTCCGACCAATTGTTGCGGCGATCGGCATAGGCTGCGAAGCGGGGATCGCTCACCCACTCGCCATGGCCGATCACCTTCATCAGGCCCTGAAAGGTCTTTTCGCTCGCGATTGCGAGCATGACATAGCCGTCTGAGGTCGCGATCGGCCCGAACATCGGCCGCGAGATCGGCGGGACCTCAAATTGCGACCATTGCACCTCGTTGAGCGTCAACGTCAGCATCGATTCCAGCATCGACACGTCGATGTGCTGGCCTGACTGGGTGCGGGTGCGCTGGCAGAGCGCCGATGCAATCGCGCCGAACGCATAGGTGCCGGTGAAAACGTCGGCATGGTAGATGCCGCAGTAATCCGGCCGCTCGCGGCCCGGCTGATAGGCGAGATGCGCCATGTCATAGCCGGAGGCCGCGTGGATCACCGGCGCATAGGCCGGCAGTTCGGCCGATGGACCGGTCTGGCCGTAGCCGGAGATCGAGCAATAGATCAGCTTCGGGTTGAGCGGGCGCAGCGTCTCGTAATCCAGTTTTAACCGTCGCATCACGCCGGGGCGGAAATTCTCGACCAGGACATCCGAGGTGGCGATCAGGCGGCGCACGGCCTCCGCGCCCTCCTTCGACTTCAGGTCCAGCACCAGGCTTTTCTTGCCGACATTGAGCTGGCCGAACGGCGTGGAGCAGCCGTTTCGCACCGGCGGCCGCGTCCGCATCGTCTCGCCTTCGGCGCTCTCGATCTTGATGACTTCGGCGCCCATGTCGGCGAGCATCCGCGCACAATGAGGCCCCGCGATCGTCGTCGAAAAATCGAGCACGCGCAGTCCGGCAAAGCACCCTGTCAAATTGTCCTCATTTACCTGAGGTAGTGTCATTCCCAAATCCTCCCGCGGGTTCGGCTTGCTGGTCTGCCGGTCGACCGTGAGCCTAAATGGCGGAAGCGATACAGGGAAGCACGGACAGGAACGGGCGGTCGGTTCGCGCATTAAGTCAAGAAGTTGGACCCATTCTTGCATAGCAGCATAGCGGGCGCTTCAGAGGGCTTTTCTTGAAAGTACTCTTTGTCACGACGGAGATGGACGACTTCATCCGCGTGGGTGGACTGGCCGCCGTCTCCGCCGCCCTGCCCCGGGCGCTCCGTCCCTGGGCCGACGTCAGAGTGCTCCTGCCTGGCTATAGTGACGTCGTCGAGCAGCTCACCCATATTGAAATTGTTGGGGAATGCGCCGCTCGGGCGCAGATGCCGGCGTGCCGGCTCGGGCGCTCTTCCACCCGCGATGGGCTGCCGGTCTATGTGCTGTTGTGCCCACAACTCTACGACCGGCCCGGCAACCCTTATGGCGACGATGAGGGCCGCGACTGGCCCGACAACGACATCCGTTTCGGCCGGCTGGCGTCTGCCGCTGCCGAACTTGCGATGGGCACGCTGGACAAGAATTGGGCAGCGGACCTCGTCCACGCCAATGACTGGCAGGCCGCGCTCGTGCCGGCCTATCTCGCCTGGAGCGGCTCGAAGCTTCCCACGATCCTCACCATCCATAACCTCGCCTATCAGGGCTTGTTTCCGCGGGAATTGCTGCGCCGGATCGGCGCGCCGGAAAGCTCCTTCCATATCGACGGCGTCGAGTTCTACGACCAGCTGTCCTTCCTCAAGGGCGGGCTGATCTACGCTTCCCACCTCACCACCGTCAGCGCGACCTATGCGAAGGAGATCACCACCCACGAATTCGGCTGCGGGCTCGAGGGCCTGCTCAGCGCCCGCTCGAACGCGTTAGAGCTGACCGGCATCCTCAACGGCATCGACGAAAGCTGGGACCCGCGCTTCTGCGCCCAGCTGGCGCAGCCGTTCGGCGCCGGGGACTGGGAAGGCAAGCGCGCCAATGCCGACTATGTCCGCAAGCAGTTGGGGCTCGCGGTGTCGCGCGGACCGATTTTCGGCCTGGTCGCGCGGCTCGTGCACCAGAAAGGCATCGACCTCGTGCTGTCGGCAGCCGACGAGATCATCGAATCCGGCGGGCAGATCGTCGTGACCGGTTCGGGCGAGCCGGCGCTCGAACAGGCGCTGGTCGCGGCGCATCGCCGCCGGCCCGACGCGATCGGGGTTGTGATCGGCTTCAACGATGCCCAGGCGCGGCGCATCTTCGCCGGCAGCGATTTCACGCTGATGCCCTCGCGCTTCGAGCCTTGCGGATTGAGCCAGATGTATGCCCAGCGCTTCGGCTCGCTGCCGATCGGTCACCAGACCGGCGGGCTTGCGGAAACCATCACCGACGGCGAGACCGGATTTTTGTTCTCGCAGCCCTCGATCGAATCCTTCCTCGGCGGCGTGCGCCGCGCCTTTTCAACCTTCGTGTCGACCGACCGCCTCGACACCATGCGCCGCAGCGCCATGGCCCGCTCGTTCAGCTGGGACCTCTCGGCGGCCTGCTACAGCGCGCTCTACCGCAAGACGGTTGAGCCCTGACCCTACTCGGCCGCTTGTTTTTCCATTCGCATCATCTCCGTCGATTGCTTTTGCATCGAAGCGATCGACGACTTCAGAAATTCCGTCTGCAGCCTGACGCATTCGACTGGCGATTCGGCTTGCGCGAGCTGGCTGGCGTGATCGCAAAACGTCGCGACGTTAGCTTCCGCCGCGTCGAGCGCTTTCCTGACTAGCGCGATCCATCCAATCGCAGAGCGATTGAGTTGCCCGATGTTGTGCTGCGCGAGATCGCGCAGTTCGGAAAGCTGTGCACCGGATTCATTGGACATACTGTTTCCTCTGGCCTAAAGACTCGTGCGGGGACATCGAGCGCTTTTTCCTGTCGAACCCGCCCGCAAGAATGGGCGCGGGCAGCCAATTTTTCCAATACCGTTTGGCTAAGCTTTCGATAGGAAGGGCGTATGGAGATTCATCAGGTCCGGTATTTCCTGGCCGTGTGTGAGCATCTGAGCTTCACGCAGGCCGCGCGGCAATGCAACGTGACACAGCCTTCGCTCACGCGGGCGATCCAGCATCTGGAAAAGGAGTTCGGCGGTTATCTGTTCGACCGGCGCCGGTCGAAGGTGCGGCTGACCGAACTCGGCAGGATCGTGCAGCCTTATCTGCAGGAAGCGTGGGAGCAGGCCCAAGCCGCCAAGAAGGAGGCCAGAGACTACGCGTCCAAAGTGGAGACGCACCTGAATCTCGCGATCATGTGCACCATCGCACCGGGACTATTGATCCAGATGTTTGCGCGCTTGCGCAGCGCGCGGCCGGACATCAAGCTCGATCTGATCGATGGCACCGCGCAGTCGATCGAGGAGCAGCTCATCGGCTCCAAGGCTGAAGCCGCGATCTACTGCAGGCCCGACCGGGCTCCGGATCCGCGCCTGAATTACCTGCCGCTGTTTCGGGAGCAGATGATGATCGTGCTGCCGGTCGGACATCGCCTGGCGTCGCGTGAAACCATCGAGATCGCCGATCTCGCCGGCGAACGCTATGTGCAGCGTGCGTTCTGCGAATTCAACGACATGGTGGACCGCGTGTTCGACGACCGCGGCGTCGATTGCGAGACGGTCTATCGCAGCGATCGCGATGATTGGGTGCTCGCGATGATCGCGAGCGGTTTTGGCTTTGGATTTTTTCCGAGATACTCGATTTTAAGTGCGGCCGTGGTGGCGCGGCCGCTGGTCAAGCCCGAATTCTGGCGCGAGGTCAGTCTCACCACCGTGAAAGGCCGCCCCTATTCGCGGGCGATCGGCGCCCTCGTGCACGAGGCCATGAGATCGGCCTGGCTCGACGAGGACGCGCTGGCCGTCAGGAACCACCCGTCGGCTTCGGAAGAGCCGGATCCGGCGTAACAACCGCCGGCGTCGCGCGTACAGTCGACATGCGGCAATGATTTTGATGTCGCGCGGCCCCGTGTTGCGGGCCGGCGCTTGTTCACATCCACTTGATCAGACGGTTGGCGACGGAAGGCCCGAGCGATCGGCCATGTCCGGGTCAAAGGACATGCCTCATGGAGATGCACCAGATCAGATATTTCCTGGCCGTCTGCTCCGAGCGCAATTTCACGCGCGCGGCAAGGCATTGTCACGTCTCCCAGCCGTCGCTGACGCGCGCCATCAAACTGCTCGAAGCTGAATTCGGCGGCTTCCTGTTCCGCCGCGAGCATCCCAACTCGCATCTGACCGAACTTGGAGAAATCGTCCGCCCTCATCTGCAACAGGTCTGGGAGCAGAGCTTTGCCGCGATCACGCAGGCGCAGGAGTTTGCCGCGGTCGGCCGGACCCGGCTCAAGGTCGGCATCCTCTGCACGATCGCGCCGCGGCTTCTAATCGATCTGCTCGCACGCCTGCGGACGCGGCTCAATCCGATCGAGCTTGAGATCATCGACGGCACGGCGCGCGACCTGGAGGAGCAGCTCGCCAGCGGTCATGTCGCCGCCGCCATCTATGGAAAACCCGACAAGACCGATTCCCGCTTCGGACGGATTGCCTTGTTTCGCGAACGGATGCTGATCGCAGTCGCGCGCGACCATCGGCTGGCCGGCCACACCGCGATAAGCTTCGACGATCTCGCGGGAGAACGGCGGATCCGGCGCTCTCGATGCGAGTATAACGAGTTGTTCGCGCGGTTCTTGAGACAGCATCGGATCGACTGCCAAATCGCCTTCGACAGTGCACGCGACGACTGGGCGCTGGCGCTGATCGCCCGCGGCCTCGGTTTTGCGCTGATGCCGCAACACAGTGTGGATCATCCCGATGTCGTCGCGCGGCCGCTCGCCGAGCCGGCGCTATGGCGCGAGATAGGTCTGTTCACCTTCAGGGAGCGGATGAACAGCGAAAGCCTCGATGCCTTCGTGCGCGAAACGATGCTGATGACAACGCAGTCGGCGGGTGAATAGGCGCACGCGCGCGCCGCGCCACCTACTCCGCCGCCTGCGGCATCAACTCCATGTGCTCGTGGAAGACGACACCGGAGAGCGGATCGAACTCTCCGACCCAGGGCGTGCGCGCCAGCACCGATTTGGTGTGGGCATATCCGGCGTCCCAGCGCTGCTTGATGCCCTCAGGGCTGAAATCGATGTCCTTGGTGTGGGTCTCGCGGTCGAGCTGCGGCGTGAGCAGCCGCACCACATGCATCGTGGTCTGGCAACCATAGCTCGCGAGCTCACGTGCCGCAGCGCTGTTGCGTTCGGCCTCTGGCAGGCGCGCAGCCAACTCCTTGATGACGTGGCGCAGGCGGTGGATCTGCTGCTGGCGGGCGATCTGGCTCGCGATCCGGCTGGAATACTGCACGTCCTTGTGGCGGTTGAACACCTCCGACATCGTGGTCGGCTCGGAGCCTAACGGATTCCAGAGGTGCACGGAGAAGATCAGCGAGTCCCTGCGCGGGTTGTCGTCGAACACCGCTTCGGTCGGTGTGTTCGACAGAATGCCGCCGTCCCAGTACAGCTCGCCCTCGATGCGCACCGCCGGAAAGGCCGGCGGCAGCGCGCCGGATGCCATCACATGCTTGACCGTGATCGCGCATTCGCGGCTGTCGAAATAACGCATCTGGCTGGTGCGGACATGCGCGGCGCCGACCGTGAGCCGCGGCCGGCAGCGATTGACGAGATCGAAATCGACCAGCTCCTCGAGCGTCTTCTGCAGCGGCATGGTCGTGTAGTAGCCGGCGTGATCCGGTCCCAGCACATACGCGTCGCCGGCGTGCGCAAGAGGATTCGGCCTGAAGAACCCCGCAATGCCATGCGTGATCGTCGACCAGTAGGACAGTTTTTCGTTGAAGCCTGGGAAAAGGTCGCCGAAACTGAAGGCCGGATTTTGCTCCATCCGCTTCCAGAACTCCCGCAGACGCGGCAGCCGGTTCTCGATTTCGTTGCCGGCGATCAGGCTCGCATTGATCGCGCCTATCGAGGTGCCGATGATCCAGTCCGGCTCGATGCCGGCTTCATGCAGCGCCTGATAGACGCCGGCCTGGTAGGAGCCGAGCGCACCGCCGCCCTGCAGCACCAGCACGACCTGGCCCGGCAGCGGCCCGCCAAGTCCGTTAGGCCCGCGTAAAACAGAGTTGTCCTGCACATGCATCGTCTTCTCCCTGCGGCCGGCCGCATTCCAAATGTTCGACATGGAAGCTGCACATGTTACGCCGATTGCGGCATTTCAGCGCGCCGGGGAGGTTTTAAGAAATGCCGTTTGGCTTCCGATACCATAGGCAGTCGCTATAGCGGTTTCGCCGTCCCTGCAGGTAGATTGGCTGCGGCATCAGGGGAGCTTGATCATGGAAATGCATCAGGTGCGGTACTTTCTGGCGGTGGCGCGGACGCTCAATTTCACCCGCGCCGCCGACGAGTGCAATGTAACGCAGCCGTCGCTGACGCGCGCGATCAAGCAGCTCGAGGCCGAGCTTGGCGGCGACCTGTTCCGCCGCGAACGGCCGACACAGCTGACCGAGCTCGGCCAGCGCATGCATCCGCTGCTCAAGCAATGCTACGATGCCGCCGTTGGCGCGAGGTCCCTCGCCTCCTCGTTCAAGAGCGGCGAGATCGGTGCGCTGCGGATCGCGCTGACCCATTCCGTCGACCTGTCGCTCTTGATTCCATTCCTCAACGAGATCAGGCGGCAGTTCAACCGGTTGGAATTCAAGTTTCTTCGCGGCACCAGCCGCGAGGTTGGCGAGATGCTGAAAAAGGGCGAAGCCGAACTTGGCATGGCCGCCGAGCTCGACGACGACTGGGACCGCCTCGATACCTGGCCGCTGTTCACCGAGGGCTTCCAGCTCGTCCTCAGCAAGCAGCACCAGCTGGCGAACCGTGACAGCGTCGACTTCGAGGATCTGCGCTCCGAGCAATTGCTGTCGCGCAACTACTGCGAACATGCCGACCGCCTCGGCACCGCCTTGCGCGAGCACGGCCTCGATGTCGACCGCAGCCACGAGATTTCAAGCGAGCGCGACCTGATCGAACTGGTCGAAGCCGATATCGGTGTCGCCGTCGTGCCGGACACCTGCCCGCTGCCGGAAAGCCTGAAGCGGACGCCGGTCGAGGGCCTCGACGCGCGCCGCACCATCCATCTCTACGGGGTTGCGGGACGTGAGCGCACCGCCGTGGCCTCCGCCATCATGCGCATGCTGCGCGGTGCCGACTGGCGGCAACAACGCGACAAGTAGTAGCCCGCATGAGCCAACGGGTCCGCGCGAAGCGCGGCCCGATGATAAACTCCGCGACATGCGGGATTTTCGTTCCCGGGTCGCTTCGCTCACCCGGGCTTCGAAACTAATCACGCATTAAGGACGCGCAGCGTCAGGCCGTCTTGAGCGCGGCGATCAGATCGTCGATCGCCATCCGTTTGCGAAAGTCGGGATCGACAAAGCGCGCTTTCACCAATCCGTCACGGCCGACCACGAAGGTCGCGGGGATCGGCAACACCCAGCCCTCGTTGCCGTGAAAACTCGCCATATCCTGGTACGAAAGCAGCTTCTGGATTTCGGCGCCGAGCCAGATCGCCAGATTGAGCGACAGCGCATAGCCATTGTCGAGATCGGTCAGAACGGGAAACGGCGCGGCGGAATCCGCCTTGAATTTTCCCGTGAAGCTTTGCGTCTCCGGCATGATCGCGACCACCCCACCGCCCGCCGCCTTGATCCGGTCCATCGCCTCGATCACGGCACGGACATTCAGCCGGCAATAGGGACACCAGTGGCCGCGGAAGAACATCACCGCATGCGGTCCGTTCGCGAGCAGCGATGGCAGGCTGACCAGCCGGCCGGTTTCGTCCGGCAGCAGGAAGGGCGGCATCGCCTCGCCCGGCCGCGGCGCGTTCTCGCCGCCGCCATTCTCGTGGATGCGCTCGACCAGGCGATCGACCGCCTCGCTATAGGCCGGAAAGATCTCGCGACCTGCCGCGGCATAGGCCTCGAGCTGCTCGCCGAGCGTGCCCTCCATGTCGCGGCAGCGCAGGAAGGCCTGCCTCAGGCGATCGGCATCGGGGGATGAAAGCGAGGTCATGGGCTGCTCCGGCATCTCGGTTCGATGTTAGTAGTCCCGGCTGGCCGCCCACAAGGGCTACCAGCGCGGCAAGCACCGATCAAAAGACGGATTATCGGCGGTTAGAAATGCCGTTGCCCAATGGCTTCGATAGCCGGAAGGCATCGCCGTCCGATAGCACGGTGCTATCGACTTTAGAGCCATCCGGCATTTCGCATTTCAGAAGCAGGCAGCGATCCTGTCGCCAACGCAATCCCAGCCAACGACAGGAGAGCTACATGGCCCGCTATAAGATATTTCGTCTTGCCAAGTTCGGCACATTCCTGTTGCTGATCGCCCTCTGGGCGGCCACGACCCCGATCGACGCCAGGGTCGAACCTGACAACGGCATTGTCCGGGTGAAGAGCGCCGTCCCGATGGCCGAGGCCATCAGCCGCATCAAGGCGGATATCGCCGGCAAGGGCATCAAGTTCTTCATGGAGATCGATCAGTCGAAGCTCGCGGCCGATGCCGGCATCAAGCTTCGCCCCTCAACCCTGCTGGTGTTCGGAAATCCGCCGCTCGGCACCCAGTTCATCACCTCGAACCCGAATGCCGGGCTGGATTGGCCGGTACGCCTGCTACTGACGCAGGACGACAATGGCGACGTCTGGGCGGTCTGGACCGACTTCGAATGGATCGCGCGCCGCCATGACATCAGGGATCGCGACGCGCAATTCAAAATGGCAACCAAGGTCGTCCAATCGATTACGTCGACGATTACCACCAGGTAACGAACGCAAGGCCGGCACGTAAAGCTTCAGAATCCCGTCGCCTGGAAGAGAGGGTTCGATGACTTCTAGAGCAATTCGACGTGGTAATCCTCGGCGGCGGCAATGCCGGCATCGGCGTCACAGGACCGGCCCGACGCGCCGGCATGTCGGTCGCGATGATCGAAGCCCGCGACCTCGGGGGCACCTGTCCGAACCGCGGCTGCACGCCGAAGAAGGTTCTTGTCGCGGCCGGCCACGCCCTGCACGAGATCGAGCGCGCCGGCATTCATCACATCGCGGTCGGCAAGCCGAAGCTCGATTGGGCCGGGCTCATCGACCGCGAGAAGGAGATGGTCAAGGGCATTCCCGACAATCTCGCGCGCGCCATGGAACGGCGCAGGGTCGAGGTCATCCGCGGCAGTGCCGCCTTCACGACGCCGGACACCATCCGCGTCGGCGATCGACTGTTGCAGGCCAGACATATCGTGATCGCGACCGGCTCAAAGCCGCGTCCCCTTCCGATCCCCGGTGCCGAGCATATGATCACATCAGACGAAATGCTGAGCGAGCGCCAGCAGCCGGGCTCGGTGATCTTTGTCGGCGGTGGCGTGATCTCGCTTGAATTCGGCCATGTCTATGCCCGCGCCGGCACCGACGTCACGATCCTCGAGGCCTTGCCGCAGCTCTTGCCGGCGATGGACGCCGACGCCGTGGCGCATCTTCAGGCCGAGAGCGAACGGATCGGCATTGGCGTGCGCACCAATGTCAGCGTCAAGCGTATCGAGCCGGCCAATGGTCGGCTGCGCGTGATCTTCATGCATGACGGCGCCGTGCATGCGGCGGAGGCCGATCGGGTCGTCAACGGCGCCGGGCGCATCGCCAACGTTGATACGCTCGATCTCGCCGCGGGAAATGTCGAACATGCCAATGGCCGTGTCAGCGTCGACCGCTATTTGCGTTCTACATCGAATCCGCTGGTTCATGTCTGCGGTGATGCGCTGCCGATCTCGCCGCAGTTGTCGCCGCTCGCGACCCATGAGGGCGAGATCGTCGGCCGCAATATCGTCGATGGGCCGAAGCACGGTCCCGACTATGAGGGCCTCGCCACCTCGGTCTATACCGTCCCCGCCCTTGCCGCTGTCGGCTTGACGGAAGCCGCCGCAAGACAAAAGGGCTTTGACATCGACGTTCACGTCAACGACATGCTCGGCTGGTTTTCGGCCAAGACCTATGCCGAGACCGTGGCCTGGTCAAAGATCGTCGTCGACAAAGCGAGCGACCGCATCCTCGGCGCGCATTTTGTCGGGCATGATGGCCAGGAGCTGGTCAACGTATTCGGTCTCGCGATCAAGTTCGGCATCACCGCGCACCAGCTCAAGGACAACGTCTACGCCTACCCGACGTTTTCGTCCGACATCAAGCACATGTTCAGCTGAGCGCGACGCTGCATAGCGCCGCGCTATCGATCCCAAAGCAAACCGGCATTTCATCGCGCGCGAATTTTCGACGATGGTGTCACCCAAGCCGATAGCCATCGGCGATGCGGTTCACCCAGAGGAGACCTGACATGTCCAAGCAAATCACGCGCGCCCTCACCCTTCTCGCCATCGCCGGATCGATGGCGATGGCTTCGGCCGCGTTGGCGGGCGAATGTCCCGCCGACAAGATGAAGCCCAATGTCCGCGCCATGGTCGACTACAAGCCGGTTGGCGTCACCGACGTCACGCTCGGTTCGATCGATCTCGGCAAGCAGCCCGCCCATATCAACGGCCGCGAATTGCGTTTCCGCAAGCTCACCATCGAGCCCGGCGGCATCGTGCCCTGGCACAGCCATGACGACCGGCCCGCGCTGATCTTCGTGCAGCAGGGCGAGATCGTCGAATATGCCAGCAATTGCGAAGTGCCGATCATGCACAAGGCCGGCGACCTCCGCCCCGAGGTGTTCGGCACCTCGCACTGGTGGAAGAACCTCGGCAAGGAAACCGTCATTCTCTATGTCGGCGACGTCCGCAAGGATCCGACCGACCACAATATGTAACGAGCGCTCGCGCCCGCAGAAAACCGCTCGTTGCCGGATGCGACGCGCCGGGACCCACCGTGTTGCCCCGCACGCCCCACGCGTCGCATCCCTCTTTTCAATTTGAGGCCGCCATGACCGACATATCCGTGCATGAGATGAAATCCGAAGCCATGGCGATGGACGGGCATTCGCCCGGCGTCGTGCTGCGCTCGATCATCATCGGCCTCACCGCCTTCCTGACCGTCGTCGACCTGTTCGCCACACAGGCGATCCTGCCCTCGCTCGCGCGGCATTATCAGGTGACGCCGGCTGCGATGGGCTTTGCGGTCAACGCCACGACCATGGGCATGGCCGCGGCAGGACTGATCGTCGGCTTCTTCAGCCCGCACATTGACCGGCGGCTCGGCGTTCTCTTAAGTCTCGCCGTGCTCGCGATCCCGACCAGCCTGCTGGCGTCGGCGCCGAACCTCACTGTCTTCACAATGCTGCGCATCGCGCAGGGCCTGTGCATGGCGTCGGCTTTCGCGCTGACGCTCGCCTATCTCGGCGAACAATGCAGCGCCATGGATGCCGGCAGCGCATTCGCGGCCTACATCACCGGCAATGTCGCGAGCAATCTGATCGGCCGCCTGATCTCGGCCGCGGTCGCCGACAGTTTTGGCCTCGCCACGAACTTCTACTTCTTCGCGCTGCTCAATGTCGCCGGCGCGGTGCTGGTCTATTTCACCATTGCGCGGGTGAAGCCGATGCATTCAACGGGCGAAGTGCCCTCGCCGCTTGCCGCCATGATCGCGCATTGGCGTAACCCGCAACTTCGCGCCGCCTTCGGCATCGGCTTCTGCATCCTGTTCGCTTTCATCGGCACGTTCACTTATGTCAATTTCGTGCTGGTGCGCGAGCCCCTGTCGCTCGGGATGATGGACCTTGGCCTTGTCTATTTCGTCTTCCTGCCCTCGATCGTCACCACGCTTTTGGCTGGCCGGGCCGTCGCGCGATTTGGCACCAGGCCAGCGATCTGGGGTGCGCTTGCGATGGCGGCGATCGGGTTGCCGCTGTTGCTGTCCACTCACCTGAGCGAGGTTTTGGTTGGCATGGTGCTGGTCGGCGTCGGCACCTTCTTTGCGCAGGCTGCAGCGACCGGGTTTGTCGGCCAGGCCGCGCAGGAAAATCGCGGCGTGGCGAGCGGAACCTATCTCGCCTGCTATTTTGCAGGCGGCCTGATCGGCAGCGCCGTGCTCGGCCAGCTGTTCGATCGTTTTGGCTGGAGCGCCTGTGTCGCCGGTGTCGGCGCAGCGCTGCTGGCGGCGGCGCTGCTGACGCGAAAGCTTATCCTCACGCCACAGCCCGGCGCGTCTCCGGCATGATCAGCGCAATCGCCACAAGGCCCAGCGCCGCGACGCCGGCGAGCCCGAGGAAAGCGACGCTGCTGCCAAAAGTGTCGCTGACATAGCCGGCGAGAACCGTCGAGAGCGAGGCGCCGATGCCGGTCGCGGTGCCGACGATGCCTTGCGCCAGGTTGAAGTGTCCGCTGCCAAAGGCGACGTCGGCCACGATCAGCGGAATCATCACGGCGAATACCGCCGCGGTGATGCCGTCGAATACCTGCACCGCGACCAGGAGATAGGGATCGCGCACGGTCGCAAACAACAGGCCGCGAATGGCGAGCGCGGCAAAGCCGATCAGGAGCAATGGCCGGCGGCCCCACAATTGCGCCTTGGCGCCGACCGTCGGCGACATCAGCGCCACGATCGCCTGCGGCACGACGATGCAGAAGGCGATCAGGACCGGCGCCCACTGGCTCGAGCGCGTCGTGACCACGCCCGCCATCAGGGGCAGCATGGCGGCATTGGCCAGTTGCAGCAGCAGCACGCAGCCTGCGAAGATCAGGAGCGGCCGCTTCCGCACCAGGCGGACGACGCTGGTCGCCTGCGGATCGGGCGTCTCGCGAAAGATCGCGCCATGGGCGCGCGCGACGTCGACCTCGCTCTCGCGGATGCGCGACAGCGAAAGCAGGGTCGGGATTGCCAGCATGAAGGTGACCAGGAACACCGAGCGGCTGGAAATGAGATAGCCGCAGGTGCCCATCACGGCGGCGGCGACGCCATTGCCAAGCGAGGCAAAGCGCGCGTTGCGGCCGAGCCGTTCGCCGATCGCGAGTGGCCCAACCAGTCCGAGGCTGATGGCTGCGATCGCCGGCCCCAGCACGCAGCTTGCGGCCGCATGAAATGCAGCCGCTGTCGCTACTACCGGAAAAATCGGGAAGGCGGCGTAAGCCAGCGCCACGCAGCCAATGGTCGCGATCGCAAGCCCGGCCACCAGCCGCTCCGAGCGCGCGGCATCGACGATGGCGCCGCCCGGCATCTGCCCGATCAAGCCGATCACGCCACCAATCGACAGCACGAGGCCGATCTGCGCCTGCGTCCATTTTTCCGTGGTGAGATAGACCGCGATGAACGGACCGAAGCCGGTCTGTACATCCGCGAGGAAGAAGATGAACCAGTCGAGGCCGCGCAAACTCTGCTTCGAAGGATGCGGCCTTTCGCCGGGCGCGGACGAAAGCGGCACAACATTATTGCTGCCGACCGCGCCCCCCTTGCGATCACCATCCCTTGGCTCATTGAAATGAAATGGGCGCGCGACCAGAATGCCCCTCCTCCCTGCCTAATGTTCGTAGTCGAAGGGTGAAAGGCTGCCGGCGGCCCCCAGCACCACGATCGGCGTGTCTTCCTTGTATTCGGGCGCGGCCGCGACCTGTGCCTTGGTCAATTCGAGCGTGATGTTGTCGCTCTTCTTGTTGACGCGTCCGAAATGTAGCGCATTCCAGTCGACCACGATCTTGCGGCTGCCGACGCCGAGAAAGCCGCCGAAATCGATCACGGCGGCCCGCACCGTGCCGGTGCGGTCAACAATGACGTCGACGATACGCCCCATGTCCTCATCCGTGGAACTCCTGACATCGCGGCCGAGCACGCCGTGGGCTTCCTTGGGCGCGATGACGGTGACCGAGGCCGGCGGCGCCGGTTCCTTTGTTGCCGCGGCCGGCGGAGCGGCTGGCGCAGTCGCCGATCGCGGCTCGTTCTCCGCGCGCGTGGCGGCCGCCGCCAGCAACAGCAGAAATACGCTCACCAAGATGACCCGGCCTGTCTTACGCATGGCTGTTCTCACCCTTCGAGTGACGCGCGTCAGTGCGCGAGCACGATCGACACCTGGATCTGTCCGCGCCGGCGCAGTACCTCCATCGACACATCGTCGCCGTGTCGCCTGACGCAAAGATCGACGGTTGCCGGACCCAGTTGCAGCTCGCGCAGGACAACCTCCTTGAGGAAGTCAGGCAGCCGCGGATTGCGCAGCCGGATCTCCGCACGCTCGGCGTCGAATTCGAGCCCGAGGGCTGCTTCCAGCAGCGTGAACGGCGTCGCGCTGGCCCAGGCCTGCGGCGCGCAGGCAACCGGATAGAGCGTCGGGCCGCGACGTTTTTCGCGGCGGAAGCCGCAGAACAGTTCCGGCAGCCGCCGCAGGTCCAAGTAGGTCGCAGCGTCGAACAGGCCCTTGAAGACATGCTCGACCGAATGCTTCAGCCCGTAACGTGCAAGCCCGAGCGCGATCAGCGCATTGTCGTGCGGCCAGATCGAGCCGTTGTGGTAGGACATCGGATTGTGGCGGGCCTCGCCGACCGCGATGGTCCGGATGCCCCAGCCCGTGAAAAAATGTGGCCGCAGCAGGTCGACCGCGACCCTGCGCGCGCGTTCATGGGAGATCATGCCGCTGAACAACAGATGCCCGGCATTCGACGAGCGCACCCTGCACGGTTCCTTGTTGCCGTCGAGCGCGAGCGCATAGGTGCCGAGCTCTTCGCACCAGAATGCCTGTTCAAAACGCTGGGCAAGCTGGTGCGCCTCCATCTCGAGCCGCTGCGCGATCTCGCGCCGGCCGAGCCGATGCGCGCAGCGCGCGGCCAGCCGCTTGCCGGCAAAGACATAGCCCTGCACCTCCGCCAACGCGATGTCGCCTTCGGCGAGCCTGCCGTCGGCGTGGAAGATCGCGTCATAGGAATCCTTCCAGCCCTGGTTGCGGAGCCCCTCATCGGTGGCGCGCTGATATTCGACAAAGCCGTCGCCATCACGGTCGCCGCAAGTGTCGATCCAGCGCAGCGCCGCCTCGATCGCAGGCCACAGCTCTTCAAGGGTTTCATGGTCGCCGGTGCGTTCGCCGTAAAGCCCCGCGAGCAGCACGAACAGCGGCGTCGCGTCGACGCTGCCGTAATATTGCGCAAACGGCACTTCACGCAGCGCCGCCATCTCGCCGCCGCGCATCTCGTGCAGGATCTTTCCGGGCTCCGCGTCGTTGAGCGGATCGACGGACGCTGCCTGATAGTAGGCGAGCCGCCTGAGCACGCCGCGCGCTACGCGCGGATCGAGCCACAGCATCTGCATAGCCGTGATGATACCGTCGCGGCCGAATGTGGTGGAGTACCAGGGAATGCCGGCGTAGGGATAGCGCCCCTGTGGCGTCTCCGTCATCAGCATGTTGAGGTCGGCCATCGAGCGGCACAGCACTTCGTTGAAGATGTTGTTCGAGGTCTCGATGCTGGCGCAGCCGAGGGTCGAGCGCCGCATCTCGCGGCGATGCGCGAGCAGGCCGGGAAAGAATCGCTTCAGCCTGGGCTCGGCCGGCCGATTGCAGGTGACCGAGACGAACAGCGAGTTCGTCTGATGCGGCTCGAGATCGCAATGCCAGGTCGCGGCATTGACCGAGAGCCGGGTCGGCCGCGGATCGAAATGCAGCGAGGTCAGGCGCGAGACGTCGTCGAGCCCGCGGTAGTCCAGGGCGACGTCGGCCGGCCCGAGCAACTGGGCCGAGCCGACGCCGCGGCGCTGGCGTTTCTCGCCGCGCACTTCGAAAAGATCGGCGAAGTCGTTGTCGAACAGCAGCGTGATGTCGAAGCCGGCGCGGCGATCGCCATGGTTCTGCAAGCCGATGCGCTGATAGGCCGTGCCGCGCCAGAGAAAGATCGTGCGCACGATGTGCAGCATGTCCTTCTGCAGCACCAGGCGGCCCTGACGATAGATGTCCGAATTGGTGAGATCGATGGTCAGCGACGAATTGTCGTCGCGCAGATTGGAGCCGAGCAGGAGCGGCTGCACGCCGTCGAACACGAACTGCAGCCTGGCGAGATAGCGGGTGTCGGCATGGAACAGGCCGTCCGTTCCGCCGGCAGACGCGCCGATATCGCCATGGCTGTCGAGCACGATAAAGGTGTCGTCATGCTTGAGCGAGCGCCGCGGCCGGGTCTCGGGCCCCGTCATCGGGATATAGAACGGCTGCTCCACGGACAGCTCGACGTTCCGCTCGATGATCTGGCTGACGACTTCGGCCATGGTAACCTCGCGTGGTGTGCCTACGCGTGACGGAACGCAATCCGACTAAGTGCTACTGCCGCCTGCTTACGCGGCGAACTTCGCGAGCCGGCTCATTTCCTGCGTCACCAATTCGCGGTACGGCCCCTGCCCCTGCATCAGCCGGTCCGGCGGGCCATCCTCGATGATCTTGCCGGCCTTCAGCACCACCACACGGTCGAAATTGCGCAAGGTGGCAAGCCGATGCGCAATCGCGATCACGGTGCGGCCGCGCATCAGCCGGCCCAGCGCCTCGCGGATCGCCTCCTCGGATTCGCTGTCGAGCGCGGCGGTCGCTTCATCGAGCAGGAGAATCGGCGCGTCCTTGAGAAAGGCGCGCGCGATCGCGATGCGCTGGCGCTGACCGCCCGACAGTTTCACGCCACGGTCGCCGACCATGGTATCGAGCCCTCGCGGCAGATTATCGACAAAGTCGCAGCGCGCCGCGATCGCCGCGCGCAGCACCTCGTCGTCGGTCGCATTCGGACGGCCGTAGCGGATGTTTTCGAGGATCGTCCGGTGAAACAGTGAAATGTCCTGCGGCACCACGGAGATTGCGTGACGCAGGCTCTCCTGCGTGACCCGCGAAATGTCCTGGCCGTCAATGGTGATGTTGCCCTGCTCGACATCATAGAAGCGTTGCAGCAGCACGAAGAGCGAGGATTTGCCGCCGCCGGACTGGCCGACCAGTCCGACGCGCTGGCCGGGCTGCAGCCGCAGGCTGAAGCGTTCGAATACCCTCAACCCGCCAGGATAGTGGAAGGAGATATTGTTGAAGGCGATCGCGGCGCCGGTCTTGACCAGCGGCTCGGCCTCGGGATGGTCGCGCAGCTCATGCGGCTGCAACAGCGTCGCGATCGCCTCGGTGAGGCGCGCGACATGCTGGGTGACGTCGACGAGGGCGACGGCAAGATCGCGCGTGGCGTTCAGGATGGACAGGCCGAGGGTGCAGATCAGCACGACATCGCCGGTAGTGGCGCCGCCCTGCTGCCAGAGCCTGACGCCCCAGGCGAGCAGCGCGATGATCAGCACGACTGTCACGGCAGCGTGCGTGAGCCGCAGCTTTTCGAGGTAGCGCAGGCTGCGGCCACGGGCGATCACTTCGCGGTTCACCGTGGCATCGAAACGGTCGTGCTCATGGGTGAGCCCGCAGAAGGCGCGTACCAGCGGCATATTGTTGATGACATCGACCATCTCGCCGTCGACGGCCGCGGCCTTGTTGGCAAAATCGTCATGCAACGGTTTGCCGGCTGCAGCGAGATGGAACATCGCGAGTACCATGCCACCAGCGATCACGATCAGGCCTGCCGCCATCGGCAAGCTCACAGTTCCAATCAGGCTGATCGCCGCAATTGTGGCAATGCACGGCGGCAGCACGTTCCACACGAACATGTTCTCGACCGTGAAGATCGCGTTCGAGGTCGCGGTGATCCGGCTGGTCAGCATGCCCGGCAGGCGGTCGGAGAAATAGCTCGGCGCGTGACCGGTCAGATGGCGGAACATGTCCCGCCTGAGGTCGCCGGTGACGCCGACGAACGTGAAGCTCGCGACCCAGCTCGCGATCCGCCACAGGAAATTATCGGCGGCAATGAGCGATATGAGGAAAACGAAGGCCAGCCATACGTTGGTCGCGTGTTCCGGTCCCGCCGAAAGGCAATCGACCAGGAACTTCACGCCATATTGAGTGCTTACCGAGCAGGCAACGGCGGCAACAACGCAGCTCAATATCAGGAGATGCGAGAGCGGCCGTTGGCGCAGGTAGCGCAACACAAACGAAAAAGGGCGGTGCGCGTAGCCTGAGAGCTGATCCATGGAAAACCTGTTGGAGAGTTGGCGGACTTAGCCGGATTGGGTTCCGCTCTAGTGAACGACGTAGCCGTCCACCGGGTTCCCGCTGTGCGGCGCTTAGTACGCCGCAAGTTTGGGCAGCGATGGTGACGCTTCAAGCGTGATCGCGCGTGATGGCAGCATCACGACGGAAGCGTGCCGATGTCGAAGATGTAACCTTTGCAATTCGGAACTTCGCAGATGCGACAACGTTGCACGTCAGGCATTTGCCGGTGCCGACCAAGCAGGGGGCAATTCTTCACATGATCGCGAAAAGGAGATGGTGAGATGCGCATCGCGCAGGTAGCTCCGTTGACGGAGGCTGTTCCACCCAAGCTTTATGGCGGCACCGAGCGGGTGGTGCATTGGTTGACGGAGGAGCTGGTGGCCCTCGGACATGATGTCACGCTGTTCGCCAGCGGCGACTCGCGCACTTCCGCAAAACTTGATGCAACCTGGCCGAAAGCGTTACGGCTTGATGGCGCGGTGCGCGATCCCAATGCACTGCACATGGTGATGCTGGAGCGCGTGCGTCAAAAATGTGACGACGAGGAGTTCGACTTCCTGCACTTCCATCTCGACTATTATCCGTTCTCGCTGTTCTACCGGCAGCCGACACCGTTCCTGACCACGCTGCATGGAAGGCTCGATCTGCCGGAGCACCAGCCGGTGTTCTCGACCTTCTCGAAGGTTCCCGTGATCTCGATCTCCAATGCGCAGCGCCGGCCGGTGCCGCAGGCGGGCTGGGTGCGCACCATTCATCATGGCCTGCCGGAGAACCTGCTGACGCCGCAACCGGCGAAGCAGGAATATCTCGCCGTGCTCGGCCGCATCGCGCCGGAGAAAGGCGTCGATCGCGCCATCAAGATCGCCATGCGTTGCGGCATTCCGCTCAAGATCGCCGCCAAGGTCGATCGTGCCGACCAGGATTATTTTGATCAGCTGATCTCGCCGCTGATCACGGGCAATCCGCTGGTCGACTATATCGGCGAGATCAGCGACCACGAGAAGTCGGAGTTTCTGAGCGGCGCGATCGGCCTGCTGGTGCCGATCGACTGGCCGGAGCCGTTCGGTCTTGTCATGATCGAGGCGATGGCCTGCGGCACGCCCGTGATCGCCTATAACCGCGGCTCGGTGCCGGAGATCATTGACGAGAAGTCTTACCGGCTTCATCGTCGAGGACGAGATCAGCGCGGTGAGCGCCGTCGATCGCCTTTCCAGGCTCGACCGCGGCGCGATCCGCCGGCAATTCGAGAAGCGATTCACCGCGCGGCGCATGGCGCTCGACTATCTCGCCGCCTATCGCGGCTTGATGGAAAAAGCCGAGCCGAAGATCCGGCTGGTCAGCAGCGCGGAATAATCACGCCTGGTTTGCCAAGGCACTGCAAGACTTTGATGGCCGGGACAAGCCCGGCCATGAACGAGGTCAGACAAGCCTCAGGCCCCCCTCGCACCCTGCCGCCATTCGCCGGGCGTCATATCGAACTGCGCGCGGAAGGCCTTGTTGAAATAGGACAGGTCGTTGAATCCCCAGCGATAGGCAATCTCGGAAATGTTCAGCGTCCGCTGGTTGGCATCGCGCAACGCGGCGCTGCAGCCTTCGAGCCTGTTCTCGAGCAGCCAGCGGCCAAAAGTCTGGCCGATCCCACGAAAACGCGAATGCAGCGTTCGGACCGAGATGCCGAGGTAGTCGGCCGCCTGCTGCGGCGAGAGATCTGGATCCTGCAGGTTCTGCCGGCAGAAAGCGAGCAGCGCCTCGATCTGCAGTTCAGGCTGCAGCCGCCGTGACGGGATGCCTTCCGCCGCCGCGAGCGCCACCAGATTGCAGAGGCTGTCGGCGAGCAGGCCGGTTTCGCTCTCGCTCAGGGAAAGATCGTCGCTGGTGAGCTCCATCATGTGGAGCCTCAGATTCCTGGCAAATCGCGCATTCGGCGCAAGCTTCAGATGCGGGCGATGGCGCAGCCACGGCGCGCGTCGCTCGATCATGGCGCGCGGCACCGACGCGACCGCGCAGCGGCCTGCGAACCATGCGCGAAGCTGCCGCCGGCCGTCGCAGAAGCCGATGTCGCCGGCGTCGAGCTCGATAGTTTCCTCACCCCGCGCCGCGATCGTCTGCCCGCCCAGCTGCAGGTAGACCGAAAAATGATCCGAGAAGGGGTTGGTCAGGTATTCGCGGCTCCATGCGGCCTGAAAGCCTGTCGACTCCGACACCAGAAACCGAAACGGACCAGTGTTTCGGATGACGGCGCGGGCAGAAAACTCCCGATCGGTCGGAGCTTCCGCAGCTACTCCGAAGAGATGACGAACGCCTTCGCGCCAATACGCAAAACGCTCGCGCACCCGGGTCTTGTCGGTGGACAAAATCTCGACGTGGCGGCACGCGCGAGAGGCCGGCCCGCTTTGATCAAATGCTGCACTGTCGACCATATCGTCCGCGCTCCCAGCCAAGACTGCGTCGGTCGCGTCGTCTACACGGCGGCAGACCAACGCGCACCTCGCGTCGCGGTCAACTCTTCGTGTATTGCCGCCGGCGTGCCTACGAAACCGCTGTCCGCTTCGGCTCGACGATCTCGAACATCCGCGGAAACTCGTCCATCAGGCTCATCAGCTCGGCAAGCCGCATCGCGTTGCCGGAGAGCTTGACCTTTCCCGCGGCGACGGCTTCCGGAAAGCTGGTCTGCTTGGCGATCACTTCGTCCAGTGTGGAGCGGGCGAGCGTGAAGCTCGCATCCGCATTGGCGGCCCGCACGCCTTCGGTATAGGTCAGCGCGGAATTTTCGAGATTGAGCACGAACGTCTCGTTCGTATCGGTAAAGCTCCAGTTCAGCACGATGTGCTTGCCTTCCGCCTTCGGCCCGTTGAGGCGGATGCCGAGCACGTCCCAGAGCTGCTCGGTGCGGAGAGCCGCCAGCGTCTCGCGCGGCATCGGCGGGCGCGGCGGCGTCTTCGGCATACCCTGCCGCAACTCCTGCGCGCCGAACAGATAGGCGTTGCGCCAGGTCGAGCTTTCGGCGGCATAGCCGAGCTGCTCGAAGGTGTCGGCCAGCATTGCGCGCGCCTTCTCATTGTCCGGCTCGGCGAAGACGAGATGGCTCAGCGCCTGCGCCACAAAGCGGAACTCGCCGTTGTCAAAATCCTTTTTCGCGCGCGACAGGATCGCGTCCGCGCCGCCCATATACTCGACATATTTTTTGCCTGATGCCACCGGCGGCAGCGGATCGAGATTGACCGGGTTGGCGTCATACCAGCCGAGATATTTCTGGTAGATCGCCTTCACGTTATGACGGATGTGGCCGTAATAGCCGCGTGTGTGCCAGGCGCCCTCCAGGCTGTTCGGCAGGCGGATGGTTTCGGCGATCTCGGCCGCCGTCAGGCCGTGGTTCATCAGGCGGATGGTCTGGTCATGCGCGAACTTGTAGAGGTCGCGCTGCTGCCGGATCATGGTGTCGATCCGCTCCCTGCCCCATACCGGCCAGTGATGCTGGCCGCACATGGCTTCCGCCTTGCCGGCCCACATCTTCAAGGCCTCGTTGAGGTACTTCGACCAGGCGAGCGCATCGCGCACATCGGCGCCGCGGAACGGCAGCAAATTGTGGAAGTTGTGCGTGCAGTTTTCGGCGAGATTGAGCAGCTTGTAGCGCGGCACATAGAAATGCATCTCCGCCGGCGCCTCGCTGTTCGGCGCCATCTGGAATTCGAACTCGACGCCGTCGATGGTGCGCCTGTCGCCGGTCGCTATGATCAGATCGGTCGGCCGCAGCAGCGCGACCGAACCCGCCGCCATCGACTTGCCGAGGCCGCAATCGACCTGCCCGCGCACGCCCTTGGCGAGAAACGGCCCGAACTGGTATTGCGCGCGGCGCAGCATCGCCGGCCCCGCGATGATGTTTTCGGAAACCGCGTGCTCCATGAACAGGTTTGGCGCGATGATCGGCACCTTGCCGCTCGCCAGAAGATCTTCTTCGAGTACGCCCCGCGCGCCGCCCCAGTGATCGGTATGGGTATGGCTGAAGATGACCGCCGCGACCGGCTTCAATCCGCGGTGCTTGAAATAGAGCTCCATCGCGGCACGTGCGCCCTCGATCGAGGTTAGGGTATCCAGCACGATGACGCCGGTATCGCCTTCAATCAGCGTCATGTTGGCAATGTCGAGGCCGCGCACCTGGTAGACGCCCGGCACGACCTCGAACAGGCCGTGCTGCATGTTGAGCTGCGACTGCCGCCACAGGCTTGGATTGACCGTCGCCGGCGCTTCCGCCTCGGAGAGGAAACCGTAGGGCTCCAGACTCCAGACCACGCGGCCCGACGCCGACATGATCCTGGCGTGGTCGATGGTGCCGAGGAAGCCGCGCGCGGCATCGTCGAAGTCGGCGGTGTCGGAAAACGGCAGCGCGTTGCGCATCACCTGCTGCTGCGCGATGACGGCGCTCGATGCGTCTTTCGGGGTTTCTTTCGGCGCTTCGCTGACGGCGGCCTGGCTCATCATTGTCCTCCCTTGACTAGCGCATGATCCGGAAAAGTGTGTAGCGGTTTTTCGAAAAGATCATGCGCAAACAAAAAGCTAAAGCGCGACGATGATTCATCCCGACCATCGCGATTTGGACCAAAGATCACGCGGGATGCGCGGCAAGATACGGAGAGCTCTCGATCGACCATGGCGGCATCGCCTCCATGCGGAAGATCTGGCGCAGATGCACTTCGTCCGGTCCGTCGCCGATCCGCAACAGCCTTCCCCAGGCGAGCGCCTGGTGGATCGGCGTATCGTCCGAGCCGCCCATGGCGCCGAACACCTGCAGCGCGCGATCGGCGATCCGCTGCAGCATGGCAGGCACCGCGACCTTGATCAGCGAGACGTCCCGCCAATTCTTTATCGAAGAACTTGCTCCGTGATGACCGCTCTTGTCGAGCAGCCAGGCGCAGCGACAGCACAAGAGCCGTGCCTGCTCGAGCTCGACACGGGATTCAGCGATCCAGCGCTGCACCGTATCATATTGAATGACGGTCCGGCCGAACGCGCTGCGTTCCGACGCGCGCACGGTCATCAGCTCGATCAGAAGCTCGCAGAGGCCGATTGAGCGCATGCAATGATGAATGCGTGCAGGCCCCAGGCGTATCTGCGCGACCTTGAATCCCTCGCCTTCCGTGCCGAGCAGATTTTCGCAGGGCACGCGCACCTTGTCGAAAGTGAGCTCGCCGATCGGCGCGACATGATCCTCGCAGCCCATCCAGCGCAACCGCCGCACCAGGCGTACGCCGGGCGCATCCATCGGCACGATGATGCAGGAATGACGGCTGGTGCGCTCGGCATCTGCGTTGGTCACGCCCATCACGATCAGGAAGCTGCAGTCCGGATGCGCGGCGCCGGTGATGAACCATTTGCGCCCCGTGATGACGTAGTGATCGCCGTCACGCACCATTCTGGTAGCGATATTGGTCGCATCTGACGATGCGACATCCGGCTCGGTCATGCCGAAGGCCGAACGCGTCTGCGCGTTCAACAGCGGCTTGAGCCAGCGCTGCTTCTGCGCCGACGTCGCGCAATTCTGCAGCGCGATCATATTCGGCACGTCGGGCGCCTGGCAGTTGAAGACTTCGGGCGCCCAGAACAGCCGCCCCATGATTTCGGCGAGCGGCGCATATTCGAGATTGGACAACCGCGTGCCCGGCTCGTCATCGGTAAGTTCGGGAAGGCCAAGGTTCCACAGGCCCTGCTCGCGCGCCTTCGCCTGCAAGTCGGCCATGAACGGCGCGGCGCCGCTGCTGGTGGCCGCATGCGCGAGCCAGGCGCGATGGCGCGGCAGCACCTCGCGGTCGAAGAATGCCTGCAGCTTGCTCCGCCACTGCTCCGAGCGTGCGGACAGTTCGAAATCCATGCTTCCTCCCAGCTTTTTGCGACGGGTTATAGCTCCTTCAACACGAAGTGCAAACTGTGTTTCGATATATTGACAATATAGATATTTCCGACCGATATTTAACATCATGGCTGCAGTTTCCGAAAACGTCGCCTCAAAACCCCGGGCGACGGAGCATAGCGACCCCTCCTTTGCGACCACGCTGGCGCACGGGCTCGACGTGCTCGCGGCATTCCGCAAGCAGAGCGGTCCGCTGTCGAATGCCGAGCTTGCCGAGCACACCGGCTTGTCGCGTCCGACGGTATCGCGGCTGACCTTCACACTGGCGCAGCTCGGCTATCTCAAGCGCGACCCGAAGGGCCGCTTCGTGCTCGGGCTCGGCGTGCTTGCGACCGCCTATCCGCTATTGTCCGCGATCAAGGTGCGGCAGACCGCGCGTCCCTTGATGCGCGACTTCGCGGCTTACGCCGGCGGCACGGTCTCGATCGCGATGCCATTCGGCCTCGACTTTATCTATGTGGAAACGCTGCGCACCACCGACGCCGTGCCGCATCTGCCCGATGTCGGCTTTTCGAGCTCGATGTCGACGACCGCCGTCGGCCGTGCGCTGCTCTCGCTCTACACCAGCGACGAACTCGACGGTTATGTCGCGACCGTGAAGGCCGAGCGCCCCGAGGACGCCGACTATGTCGCGCGCCGGACGCTGCCGGACATCGCGCTCTGCAAGGAGCGCGGCTTTGCGGTGTCGCTTGGGGAATGGCGGCGTGAGATCTTCGGCGTCGCCGCGCCCCTCTATCGCACCGCGAGCGGCGACTGTCTGTCGGTGAATTGCGGCATTCCGTCGTTTCGCTTCAGCGCCGAGCAGGTCGAGCGCGAATGCGGCCCGCGTATTCTTGGGTTAGCGCGCAGCATCCGCGCGCTCGTCGAAGACGAGCAACGAAAAGTCTAAAGCGCCGCCTCGCAAGCACGAAGCGGCCATCATGGGAGGGGGTAATGAGCGGAAGCACCGCCTTGCGTTTTGCCGTGGCTGTCGCCGCAGCTCTGTTGGCCGTCGCACCGAGCGCCCGCGCGGCCGACAACTGGCCGAGCCGGGCGATCCACATCATCGTGCCCTACCCCGCCGGCGGCATCGTCGACATTGTCGCACGTGCCGTGACCGAGCAGGTCGGGCGCGACACCGGCCAGGCGATCGTCGTCGAAGCCCGCCCCGGCGCCAACAGCAATGTCGGCACGGCCGCGGTCGCGCGCAGCGAGGGCGATGGTTACACCTGGCTCGTCACGGGACCTGCGGTGCTGGTCAACCCGACTCTCTACAAGGACGCCGGCTGGGACGCACTGAAGGATTTCAAATGCGTTGGGCTTGCGGTGTGGAACCAGAGCGTCGCGCTGGTGCATCCCTCGATGCCGGCAAAGACCATCGGCGAGTTCGTGGAGATCGCGCGCGCAAAACCCGGCCAGCTCAATTTCGGCAATCCCGGCACCGGCTCGTCGATCGACCTCTCCGCGCAAAAGCTGTTCCAGGCCGCCGACATCGAGCTCACCAATGTCGGCTACAAGGGCCAGCCGCAGGCCCTCATCGACCTGATGACCAATCTCATGCATTTCGAGATCGTGTCGCTGGCGCTGGCTTTGCCGCACATCAAGGAAGGCACGGTGAAACCGCTCGCGGTGTTCACGGAGAAGCGCGTCGCCGATCTGCCCGACGTGCCGACGATTGCGGAAGCCGGATTTGCCCAGGCCGCCTATGTGCCCTGGTACGGCATCTATGTGCCGTCATCGACGCCGGACGCGCTGGTCGTGAAGATCCATGCCGCGATCAACAAGGCGCTGGAGAACCCGGACGTGCAGCGGCAGCTCTCGATTGCGGACATTCCGGGAAAACCGATGGCGCTGAATGATCTGTCGGCGCTGATGAAGAGCGATCAGGAGAAGCTGGTCCGGGTTGTGCAGACCGCAGGCGAGGCGCTGCAATGACGCGCCCCTTGCGCGTCATTCCGGGATGGTCCGAAGGACCAGACCCGGAATCTCGAGATTCTCAGGTGCGCAATGGCGCACCAAAGTTCGCGCTAAGGCGCGCCCCGGAATGACGGCCTTTCGGCCGTCACTTCTTCACCTTGCTCGCGTCCATCTTGATCGACGTATCCAGCATCTTGGTCGAAAACGCCGTCTGCACGTCGAACGGCTTCTCCATGCCGAGATAGGTCTGCACCAGCTCGTAATCCTTCTTCATGCGCTCGCCGTCGATCCAGCCCAGCGCCCTGGTCGTGGTGAACTCATCCGTCATCAGGTATTTGATGCGTTCCCACTGCCGCTCCTGGTTCTCCTTGTCGAGACCGGAGACGTTATCCAGCAGCGCCTTCAGGCACGGCGCGACATCGGCGACGCAGGCGGCATAGGCCTTCTGCGTGACCTTTACGAACTCCTCGACCAGCTTGGGGTTCTTCTCCAGATAGGCGCCGTTGACGATCAGAGAATTGCCGTACGGGTTGAGCCCGATATCCTTCCAGTTGACATAGCCGAGGTCGCTCCCGAACTCGATCACCTTCAGATCGTGCTCGTTGTAGAAGTCGCTGATGATATCGGTGGTGTGGCTCTTCAGCGCCGCGATCTTCGCCGTCGGACCGACATTGACGAAGTTCACGGAGTCCGGCGCGATGCCCGCCGCCTTCGCAAAGGCCGGCCACATCACCCGCGAAGCGTCGCCGGGCGGATTGCCGATCTTGTGGCCGGGAAAATCCTTCGGCCCGTTCACGCCATAACTCTTCAGCCAGTAGAAGGTCTGCCCGGTATTGGCATAGATGCTCATCAAGGCCACGACGTCGGCGCCCTTGCTCTTGGCGACCAGCATGGTGGCGAGATCGGCGATGCCGAAGGGCGAGCCGCCGGAGCCCACCTTCAGCGAGGACACGCCGGAGCCCTTGCCGGTCTCGATGGTGAGGTCGATGCCGGCCTTCTCGTACCAGCCTTGCGCCTTGGCGTAGTAGAGCGGCGAATGGTCGGCGGTCGGCGTCCAGTTCAGCATCAGATTCACGGACTCGCCCGCCACAACCGGAGCCGCCGGCAGGACAAGCGCAACCGCCAATCCCAAGGTCAGTCCAAAGGCCCTGGCGTATTTCATGGCAACGCTCCCTTTTGCAAGGCGGACTTGTCGATCGCTTCCCGCGACGCTACCAATGCAACAGCGACCGGTCCTGCTTGTCAACTGTTTGGTTGGAAATGCCCGAAAGACGTGCAAACGGCAAGAGGCCGCAGCGGCGCAATCCGGAGGCGACGCGGCAGAAGCTGCTCGTCGCGGCGCGGCGCGAATTCGCCGACAGCGGACTGGCCGGTGCGCGGGTTGACGAGATCGCGGCGCGGGCGGGCGTCAACAAGCAATTGGTCTATCACTATTTCGGCGACAAGGATTCGCTGTATCTGGCCGTCCTTGAATGGGTCTACGAGGAAATCCGGGCGCAGGAGCGCAAGCTCAACCTCGAGGGATTGCCGCCCGAGCGGGCGATCCGCAAGCTGATCGAGAGTTCCTTCGACCATCTCGAGGCGCATCCCGACTTCATCGTGCTGCTCAATGACGAGAACCGCGGCGGCGCGCGGCACGTGAAGGGCTCGCGGAAGCTCGAGGCCATGCATTCGCCGCTGGTCAGCATGGTCGACAAGATCCTGAAACAGGGCGTGCGCGAGGGCGCCTTCCGGCGCGGCATCAACCCGGTGCATCTCTATATCTCGATCGCGGGATTGAGCTATTTCTTCTTCTCCAACACGCCGACGCTGTCGGCGATCTTCGGCACGGATCTGAGCAGCCCGGCCGCCAAGCGCGCCCGCCGCAAGCATGTGGTCGACCTCGTCCTGCAGGCCCTGCGGCCTTGACCAATGCCGTCATTGCGAGGAGCGAAGCGACGAAGCAATCCATGGTTCACAAGGCCGTATGATGGATTGCTTCGCGGAGCCTGTCATCGGGCCGCGCTTCGCGCGGACCCGTTGGCTCGCAATGACGGGTTGGGCCGCTTTGTGCTTAATCAACCAAGTGGTTGAAACAGGGGACGCACCGCGATAGATTGCGGGCGGCAGATGGAAGGAGCAGACGGTGGCGGGTGACGGAGGACGGCCGGCAAGATCGATCGCGATAATCCTGGTCGTGCATCTCGCCGTGATCCTGCTCTGGCAGCTATTGGTCGACGCCTTCCACGTGCCGAAATTCATCCTGCCCTCGCCGCTCGCGGCGCTCTCCACGCTCGGCTATGCCAAATATGCCTGGGTCTCGAACCTGCTCGTGACCGCGGTCGAAATCCTCGGCGGCTTCGCGCTGGGCGCGCTGGTCGGCGTGGCGCTGGCGCTGATCTTCACCTGGTCGCGGCCGGTGGCGCTGATCCTGCTGCCGCTGTTCGTGACGCTGAACATGATCCCGAAGGTGGCGATGGGGCCGCTGGTCATCGTCTGGTTCTCCTACGGCATCTTCGCCAACGTACTTATCGCTTTCTCGATCTGCTTCTTCCCGATCCTGCTCACCACCGCGCGCGGGCTCTCCGAGGTCGAGCCCGACCTGCTCGATCTCGTCAAATCCCTGCGCGGCTCGCGCTGGACCCTGTTCCGCAAGATCCAGCTGCCGGGCTCGCTGCCTTACGTGTTTTCCGGGATGAAAGTCGGCGCCATCCTCGCGGTCGCCGGCGCCATCGTCGGCGAGTTCATCGCTTCCGACCGCGGCCTCGGTTATCTCATGATCCAGGTGCAGTCCGCGCTCGATACGCCCGCCATGGTGATGGCGGTGGTGCTGCTGACCTTGCTTGGCGTCGCCCTCTACGGCCTGGTGCTCGGCCTCGAACGGCTGTTCGTGGTCCGTGACATCCGGCTGCAATAAGAAGTCAGGGAAGAAACATGCTGCTTGCGCGCGACAACCTGCCGGAGACGATCGAGGATATCGCCGCGCTCGACGAATTGCTGTGCCGCCCGAGCCAGGCGCTGATCGGCGATCTCAAGAAGGTCGACGGCGACATCATGATCCTCGGCGTCGGCGGCAAGATGGGCCCAACGCTGGCGGGCCTCGCCAAGGCCGCCGTGCCCGATCGCAGGGTGATCGGCGTCGCGCGCTTCTCCGAGCCCGGCGTCAAGGAATGGCTCGAGGCGCGCGGCATCGAGACCATCAATTGCGACCTCTTGAACGAGGCCGCCATCAAGGCGTTGCCGAAAGCGCCGAACGTCATCTTCATGGCCGGGAGAAAATTCGGCGCCGAGGGCAATCTGGCGCTGACCTGGGCGATGAACTCGCATGTGCCGGCGCTGGTCGCGCAGGCATTCACTGCGTCGCGTATCGTCGCCTTCTCGACCGGCTGCGTCTATCCCTTCGTGCCCGTCGCCGGCAAGGGCACCGACGAAACCATCGCGCCCAATCCGCCCGGCGAATACGCGCAATCCTGCGTCGGGCGCGAGCGTATGTTCGAATATTTCTCGAACCAGTTCAACACGCCCGGCCGGCTGTTCCGCCTCAACTACGCGATCGACATGCGCTACGGCGTGCTGCATGACATCGCCACAAAAGTGCTGGCGGGCAAGCCGATCGATGTCTCTCTCGGCCATGTCAATTTCATCTGGCAGGGCGATGCGTCGGCGCAGGCGCTGCGCTGCCTCGCGCATTGCACGAGGCCGACCTCGCCGATCAATATCAGCGGTCGCGAGATTCTCGCCGTGCGCGATCTCGCCACGCAAGTCGGCAAGCTGTTGGGCAAGGAGCCTGTCATCGTCGGCAAGGAAGAGCCGACGGCATGGCTGACCGACACGTCGCAGGCCGTCAAACTGTTCGGCCTGCCGATCGTCGACACCACGCAGCTGATCAAATGGACCGCAGACTGGGTGTCGCGGTCGATGCCGAGTCTCGGCAAGCCGACCAAATATGAGGTGCGCGATGGAAGATACTGAGCACCTCGCCATCAATCAGCTCGACGCGAGCGATGCCGCCGGCGGGCTGAAGCTATCGGCGGAAGCGAACTGGAACCAGACCGAAGACGATTGGCGCTTCTTTCTCAAGAAGGGCATCGTGTTCGGCGCGCGCGACCGCAAAGGCAATTTGGTCGCGACCGCGGCGCTATTGCCCTACACCGAGCGCGACGCCTGGATCAGCATGGTGCTGGTTACCGAAAGTTTCCGGCGACGCGGGCTCGCAACGCGGCTGGTCGACACCTGTATCAACACCGCGACAAAGCTGGGCCTCACCAGCTGGCTCGACGCGACACCGGCAGGCGCCCAGGTCTATGGCCCGCTCGGCTTCACGCCGACCATCCAGTTGCGGCGGCTGCGTCTCGCCAACACGACGGCCCCGGGCACGGCCGCATCGCCGCCGGCCGGCAAGCTCGGCGACTTCCTGACCTGCGACATCAACGCCATGGGCTTTGGCCGCCGCGACCTGCTGCAGGAATTGAGCGGACGTCCCGCCTCACGGCTGCTCTCGACTGCCAACGCCATGGCGCTGGTCCGCGATGGCCGCACCGCGCGCCATGTCGGACCACTGTTTGCGACGTCTCCCGCGGAGGCGCTCGCAATGGTGCGCGCCATCGCTGCCAGCGAGAACGGTCCGCTGCTGATCGATGCCGTCGCCACGCAAGATGTGTTCCTGAAGGGGCTAACCGACGACGGCTGGACCCACGAACGGCCGTTCCAGCGCATGCGGTTTGGCCGCGCGACCAGCGAGGCGGCGGAGCTTCCGTTTGCGGTCGTGGGCCCGGAATTTGGATAGAAAGTCCTGACCATGCACCACAGCGAGATCAAATCCGAGGTCCGGCGCCTGATCGCCGACGGCACGGTGCTGCCGGCGCATCCGCTGGCGCTCGATGCGAACCGCAAACTCGATAAGGTCCATCAGCGCGCGCTGACGCGCTACTACATCGATGCCGGCGCCGGCGGGCTTGCCGTCGGCGTCCACACCACGCAATTCGCGATCCGCGATGTCGGCCTGTACCGCCCGGTGCTGGAACTGGCGGCAGAGACGGCCGCGAGCTGGACCAGGCGGCCGCTGGCGCTGGTCGCGGGCCTCGCCGGCCCGACACGGCAGGCGGTCACTGAAGCCGAAGTCGCGCGCGGCATCGGCTATCATGCGGGCCTGCTCAGCCTCGCCGCGATGAAGTCGGCCAGTGAGAACGAGATCATCGCCCATTGCCATACCATCGCGAAGGAGATTCCGCTGGTCGGCTTCTACCTGCAGCCCGCGGTCGGCGGCGTGATCCTCAGCGCGAATTTCTGGCGGCGCTTTGCCGAGATCGACAACGTCGTCGCAATCAAGATCGCGCCCTTCAACCGCTACCGCACCCTCGACGTGCTGCGCGGCGTGCTTGCTGCCGGCGCGCTCGACCGCATCACGCTCTATACCGGCAATGACGACCACATCCTGCTCGACCTCACGCTGCCGTTCGACCTGCGCGACAACGGCGTAACCACGCGAACCCATATCCGCGGCGGCTTGCTCGGCCACTGGTCGGTGTGGACGCAGAGCGCCATCAAACAGTTCGAGATCTGCAAGGCCGCGCGCAACAAGCCGAGTGTATCGGCCGATCTGCTCGCGCTCGACGCGCGCGTTACCGATTGCAACAGCGCCTTCTTCGACGTCGCCCATGATTTCCACGGCTGCATCGCCGGCTGTCACGAAGTGCTGCGGCGCCAGGGGCTGATGGCCGGTATCTGGTGTCTCGATCCGCACGAGGGCCTGAGCCCCGGGCAGATCGAGGAGATCGACCGCGTCTATAACGAGCACGCCGATCTCTCTGACGACGACTTCGTCGCCGCGAACCTGCAGAAATGGCTGGCATGAGCGACGCCGCGCCCTTCATCAGCCTGCGCAACGTCCGCAAGGTCTATCGGACGGGAAGCCAGGAGTTCCTGGCGGTATCCGACGTCACCATGGACGTGCAGGAGGGCGAGCTGGTGTCGCTGGTAGGCCCGTCCGGCTGCGGCAAGACCACGGTCTTGAAGATTCTCGCAGGCCTCCATGACGCCGACGGCGGCAGCGTAAGAATCGGCAACGCGACAACGCCGTTCGATCCCGGCCGCGACATCGGCATGGTGTTCCAGCAGGCGCTGCTCTTGAAATGGCGCACCGTCCTCGACAATGTGCTGCTGCCGGCCGAGATCGTCGGCCTGCCGATGAAGGCGGCGCGATCGCGGGCGCGCGACCTGCTCAATCTCGTCGGGCTTTCCGGCTACGAGGACAAATATCCGCAGCAATTGTCCGGCGGCATGCAGCAGCGCACCGCGATCGCGCGCGCCTTCATCCATGACCCCAAGCTGATCCTGATGGACGAGCCGTTCGGCGCGCTGGATGCGCTGACGCGCGAGCAGATGAACCTGGAGATGCTGCGGATCTGGCGCGAGAGCGGCAAGACCATCCTGTTCGTCACCCACTCGATCCAGGAGGCGGTGTTCCTCGCCTCGCATTGCGCGGTGCTGACTGCGGGGCCCGCGCGCATGGCCGAATATTTTCCGATTCTGCTGCCGTTCCCGCGCGCGCTGCCGATCAAGACGACCGACGAGTTCGGCGCCTATGCGCGGCGGATCTATGGGAGTCTCGAACTCGGGGCGGATTAGTGCATGCCGAGCAGCCGCGGCAGGAACAGCGTCAACTCCGGCCAATAGGTCACGACGACGAGGAAGCCGAGCATCGTGACCAGCCATGGCAAGACCGCCACCGCCAGGTCGGTGATGCGCATTCGCGCGATCATCGAGGCGACATAGAGGTTCAGGCCGACCGGGGGATGGCAGAGGCCGACCTCCATGTTGACGTCGATCACGATGCCGAAATGGACGAGATCGATCCCGAGCTTCTTGGCCGCCGGCGCCAGGATCGGCGCCATGATCAGGATGATCGAGTTCGGCTCCATGAAGTTTCCGGCGAGCAACAACAGGATGTTGACGACCGCGAGGAAGCCGACCCAGCCGAGATTTTGCGCCGTGATCCAGTCGGCCAGCGCGGAGGGGATGTTCTCATTGCTGAGCACGAACGAGAACAGCACGGCGTTGGTGACGATGTAGAGCAGCATCGCGCTGGTGTTTGCCGCTCGCAGCAGGACGCGCGGCACATCCTTGAGACCGATCGCCTTGTAGACGTAGATCGCGATGAAGAAGGAATAGACGGCGGCCATCGCGGCCGCCTCGGTCGCCGTGAACAGGCCGCTATAAATGCCGCCGATGATGATGACGACCAGCATCAGGCCCCAGATACTGTCGCGGAACGCGTTCCAGGTCTGGACCCAGCTCGCCTTCTTCATCCGCGGATAGTCGCGCTTGCGCGCCAGGTACCAGGTGACAACGCACAGCATGAAGGTGAGCAGCGAGCCCGGCAGCAGGCCGGCGACGAACAGCGCGCCGATCGAGGTGTTGGTCGCGACCGCATAAACGATCTTCGGGATCGACGGCAGCATCAGGATGCCGAGCGAGCCGGCGACCGTGATGATGCCGGCGCCGAACCGCATCGGATAGCCGTGCCGCACCATTTCGGGAAGCACGATCGCGCCGATCGCGGCAACGGTCGCAACGCTCGAACCGCACACCAGCGCGAACATCGCGCAGGCGATGATGCCGGCAAGCCCCAGCCCACCATGCCAGTGCCCGATCAGCGAGGTCGCGAAATTGATCATCCGGCGCGCGACCCCGCCATGGGTGAGGAAGTTGCCGGCCAGGATGAAGAACGGGATCGCCATGATCTCGAAGCTCTCGATGCCCGTGAAGAGCTTCATCGAGACCGCCTCGATCGGCACCGCCGTCAACGTGAACAGGAAGGTCATCACGGTCAGGCCGAGCGCGATCGAGACCGGGATTCCCGTGAGCATCAGCGAGATCAGGAGCGCGAAGATGGTGGCGGCGCGCACGGCCTGGGGCAGCACGAGGATGCCGGACTTCCCGGCAAGGCAGATCGCGAAGATCAGGATCGGCGCCAGGATCAGGATAGTCCCGAGCGGGCTGACCTTGCGGACAGCGGCGCGGGTTGCGAGACCCGCGGGCTGCGGGTGGAGCGCGGGGGAGACGTCCGCCTCCACGCCCTCGACATGCGCTTCGTCGTGGTGGGGTAGCTGGCCGGTCCAGAAATAGAACCATGAAACCTGCAGGAAGCGGAAGCACATCAGGCCGGAGCCGAGCGGGATTGCCAGATAGACAAGCCACATCGGCGCTTCGAGGTCGTTCGACTGCTGGCCGGTGTGAAACATCTCGCCCACGAACGAGGCGCCAAAGGCAGCGATCATGCCGGTGAAGAGCGCGCCGCACAGCAGCGCGAACAGGATCACCTGCTTGCGCGAGTGCTCCGGCAGGCGGTTGACGAGGATGTCGACGCCGACATGGATGCCGGTTCGCACGCCATAGGCCGCGCCGAACTTCGCCATCCAGATGAACATGTAGATGCAGAGTTCCTGCGCCCAGGAAATGTCCAGCGAGGCAAGCCAGGAATAGATGCTTTTGAGGAGTTGCGGCAGGACCGGCACGCCATGTGCCGCCGCCCATTTGGAGAGGTCGATTGAAAGGCCCGTTCCGTAGCGATGCAGCACGGCGACGAAGATCAGCCCCGTCGCAGCGGCGATGAGGGTGGCGATCAGCCATTCTTCGAGATGATCGAGCGCACTATTCAACGCGCGAAGCAAATTAGTCCCCCCAAAATTAGCCCGCCATCCAATATCGAAACGGCCGGGAGCGTGATTCACTCCCGACCGTTCTTTTCTTGTTGTTTTTTGGAAGGGGGAACCGTCAATTCATCTCGATGTGAAGTTCCTTGGCCACGAGATCGAGCACCTCCTGCCCGACACGGCCCCTCGCCCACTTGTAGGTCGGTTGCATCGCCGTCTGCCAGGCCTTGCGTTGCTCGTCGGTCAGGTAGTGCAGTGTCGTCTTGCCCGACTTCTTGATCTCGGCAAGCGCGTCCTCGTTCTCCTTGATCGCGATCGAGTTGGTGTAGTCGGTCGCTTCCGACATCGCTTTCTCGAGCTGGCCGCGGACATCGGCCGGCAGGCCATTCCAGAATTTCGAATTGACGATCACGGCGTATTGCAGGTGAGCGTGATAGGACACGGTGATGTCCTTTTGCACCTCGAAGAACTTCTGTGTCGTGTAATTCGAGGGCGTATTCTCGCAGCCGTCGACCACGCCGGTCTGCAGGGCCTGGTAGACTTCCGAGAACGCCATGATCTGCGGGATCGATCCGACATTGCGGAAATACTGGTCCGCGATCTTCGAGCCGGAAATGCGGAATTTCAGGCCCTCGAAATCCGACGGTTTCACCAGCGGCCGGTTGGCGGAGACCATGTGGAAGCCGTTGTCCCAGTAAGCGAGGCCGGTGATGCCCTTGGCCTCCAGCTTCTTGAACAGCCACTGGCCGACTTGCCCCTTCATGGCCGCGGTATAGGTTGCTTCGTCCTTGAACAGCCAGGGCAGGTCGAGCGCCTCGAACTCCTTCACGCCGAGCGGGGCAAATTTCGCGGTGGACGGCGCCAGCATCTGCACCGAGCCAAGCTGCAGCGCCTCGATCTCTTCCTTGTCCTTGTACAGCGAAGAGTTCGGATAGACCTCGATCTTGACCTTGCCGTTGGTGTACTTCTCGGCGAGCTCCTTGAATTTGAGCGCGCCCTTGCCCTTCGGCGTATCGTTGGCGACGACGTGGCTGAACTTGATGACGATCGGATCGTCGGCGAGTGCTGCGGCCGGAGCCATCATGAAGACGGCGGCAACGCCCGCAAGAATGAAATGACGCATGAAGTTCCTCCCAAGTTCGCGCAGAAACCGGCTGTTTTTTTGTTTTCCGGTTTCAGTTGTGGCAGCAAACCCCCGTGCGAACAACTAGACCTAAGCCGAAGTTACCAAGGCTGGTTACCGAGGCTACGGCCCGTCATCCCAAAGGTTAATTTGCGCGCCCGCGCCTGCCCGGTCGAGAGGCAGTATGTCGCATGGCAACAAAGGCAGGCAGCGGATCAGCGCTTGCGCTGCGCCACCATGAACAGCCGCCGGAATGGGAAAAGTGTCTGGCCCGACGCGTTCTTGGGGTAGGCCTTTGCCACCCGCTCGCCATAGGCGGCCTCGAAGGCTGCCTTCTCCTCGCCCTGCAGGATGTCCAGATAGCGCGTCAGCCACGTGCCCTTGGTCCATTCCTTGACCGGGTTCTCGCCTTCCAGGATCTGGAGGTATTCGGTCTCCCAGATGTCGATGTTGTCGGCGAGAGGCGCCAGCAGGCCGTGGTAAAATCCGGGCTCGCCAACCGGCGGCGGCGTCACCAGGTGCTCCACCTTGCTCCGCCAGGGCCCATTCAGGGCAGTTTCGCCAATGAGCACGTGCGATGGCGCCATGAAATTGCGCGGCATCTGCACCGCGAGAATGCCGCCCGGCTGAACCTTCTGCATCAGCGCGGGAAACAGCACGGCATGGTCCGGAAGCCAGTGCAGCGCCGCATTGGAATAGATCAGATCATATTGCTGTGCGGGATGCCATGAGGCCAGATCCTGCTGCAGCCATTCGATCTCGGGCGCCGCCTTCTTGCCGGCGGCGACCATTTCGGCCGAGCCTTCGACGCCGGTCACGATGGCCTCTGGCCATCTCTCCTTGATGAGTTTGGTGACATTGCCGGCGCCGGCGCCGAGGTCGGCGATGCTGCGGACGACAAAGTCTGGGATGCGCATCAGGAGATCGACCGCCGGCCTTAGCCTGTGGCCGGAGAATTTCAGATATTGCTGCGGATCCCAAACCATCGCGTGCTTACTTTATTTTCTTCGACCGATATGTCTTGCTTTGGACGACGGCGTGCGGTGTACACGGATGGGTCTCGCGGCGCAAATCATCTTGTGAATGGAAAAAACGGACATGGATCTCGAGCTCAAATCCAGGACAGCGGTGGTAACGGGCGCCAGTATCGGAATCGGCCGCGCGATCGCGAAAGGGTTGGCGCAGGAAGGCGCGCCCGTCGTTGCCGTGGCGCGGCGGAAAGAGCTCCTGGACACGCTGGTAGCGGAGGTCAAGGCCGCCGGCGGCACTGTCATTCCGGTGATCCAGGACATCGTGGCCGAAGGAGCCGCGGACAAGCTTGCCGCCACGGCCATCGCCGAGCTCGGCCATGTCGACATCCTCGTCAACAATGCGGGCGGCAGCCGGCCGTTGCCGGTCGATGCGCCGGACAGCGCCTGGGACGAAGCGATTGCGCTCAATTTCACCAGCTACCGCAAGGTCGCCCACGCGCTGTTGCCGCAGATGATCAAACGCAACTGGGGCCGCATCATCAATATCACCGGCAAATCGGAGCCGGAGGGGCTGAACGCGGCGTTCGCGGCCAAGGCCGCCGTTCACGCCTGGGCCAAAGGCCTGTCACGCGAGATCGGCAAGCACGGCATCACCGTCAACTGCATTCCGCCCGGCCGCATCATGAGCGAGCAGATCCGGCGCAACTATCCCGAAGATTATCGCGAGAAATTTGCCGAGGAGGAGATTCCCGTCGGCTATTGGGGCGAGCCGGAGGACCTCGCCGCGCTCGCCATTTTCCTGGCCTCGCCGCGGGCGCGCTATATCACGGGCACGGTGATCCCGGTCGATGGCGGGCTCCGGCGATATCAGTTCTAGTCTGATTGCGTCACCTAACCCTCATGGTGAGGAGGCGCGTGAGCGCCGTCTCGAACCATGAGGCCCGAGAGCCCATTTCCCGGGCCACATCCTTCGAGACGCTTGCTGCGCAAGCTCCACAGGATGAGGGGACAAAGCCGGTAGTGACGCTGCAAATTTAATCGTCGCTCACGGGCGAGGTCACCACCAGGAACACCAGATCGACCAGCCCGGTGTTCGAGATCGCGTGCTCGACGCCCGGCGGCAGAAAGATCACATCGTGCTTGCGCACGACGTGGTTCTTGCCCTCGATCTCCATCAGCCCCTCGCCTTCGAGCACGTGGTAGATCTGCTCCTGGACCTTGTGCTTGTGGCGCGCGACATAGGCCATCGGCTGGTACATTGAGATGCGGTAGTCGATGTGGCGCGAATTGGCCGTCTCCGGCATCACCAAAGGCTTCGAGAGCGCGCCGCCGAAATGATTGGGAAATTCGCGCCACGGCACCTCGGCGATATTGCGGATAAAGGCGCCGCTCTTTTCTGAAGCCATGGTCGCCTCCCTGATCAGGTAACGAGCGCGCCGCCGTCGAGATAGACGGTCGATCCCGTCGCAAAGCCGTTGTTCATGAAGCTCAGGATTTGCTGCGCGATATCCTCGCCGAGGCCGACGCGGCCGACGGGCAGGCTCGCCGCCGCCTTCGCCAGCATCTCCTTGCGCGCCACTTCCGGCATCGCGGCGCGGATTGGCGTATCGATGATACCAGGCGAGACACAATTGACGCGAACCGGTGCAAGTTCGAGCGCGAGTGCGCGGGCGAGCGATTCCAGCGCGGCGTTGGCGGCGCTGATGATCGCCGAGGCCGGCCGCGGCCGGATGCTCAGGAAGCCGGAAACCAGCGTCAGCGATCCGCCGGGGCGAAACTCGGCGCTGCGCGCGACGCGCCAGGCCCCCCAGAATTTGCTTTCCATCGTGGAACGCACATCTTCCATCGCGACCGATTTGAACGGCCCGGTGCGGAGCTGCGCGGCGGTGACGACGACATGATCCACGACGCCGGTCGAGCGGAACAGGCTGGCGACGCTGTTGTCGTCGGTGACATCGGTGGGAATCACGATCGCGTTCAGCTTCTCCGCGACCGCGTCGAGCTTGGCCGCGTTGCGTGAGGCGATGATGACATCGGCGCCTTCGCGCTTGGCCAGCTCCGCGGTGGAAAGGCCGATGCCGGACGAGCCGCCCACGACCACGACTTTCTTGCCTGCAAGCTGCATACGATTTTCCCTCAAGCTGGCTGGTAGCGCGTGCCAATGCCGGCCTTGCTCTGCCCGAGCCCCGGCAGCTCCCAGACGCCGGCGCCGGCCGGATTGATGTCGGCGGCGATATCGACGTCGATGAGATAAGGCTTGTTGGCGGCGATGGCCTTTTTGATGGCCTCGCCAATGTCGCCGGCGCGATCGACGCGCACGCCCTCGATGCCGCAGGAGCGCGCCATCGCCGCGAAATCCGGATTGTAGCGCTCGCCGGTCCTGGGATCGTGGAAGTCGGTCGCAAGCTCGCGGCCGCCGAGATAGCCGCGTTGCAGCCCTCGGATCGAGGCGTAGGCGTAATTGTTCCAGACCACCCAGACGACAGGCAGATTATATTCGACCGCGGTGCCCAGCACATTAGCATGCATGAAGAAGGCGCCGTCGCCGCACACGGAGACACAGGGACGATCGGGGGCGGCATACTTCGCACCCAGCACACCCGCGACACCAAAACCCATCGGACCAAAGCCCATCGAGCCGATCAGCGAGTCCGGCCGCTTCGGCTTGCAGAAGCCGAGCAGCCAGTTGTGATGCACGCCGATGTCGCTGACCAGGATCGCATCTTCCGGCAGCGCCTTGTCGATCTCGAGCGCGGCGCGCTGCGGATTGACCGGCGTCGAGTTGTCGGAGAAGCCGGGCGCGACGAACTTATCCCACTCCTTGCGATAGATATCGATCTGGGCCAGCCATTTCTTGCGCGCATCCGCCTTGGCATACGTATTGGAGCGGCGGTCGAGCTCGGCATGAACCTGGCGCAGGAAGGTGCGTACATCGGCCATCAGCCCGAGCGCGACCGGATAGTTGCGGCCGATCTCTTCGGGATCGATGTCGACGTGAATGAGTTTGGTCGGCGGAATCGTGAAGGAATAGCCGGGGATCCAGGAGCTGGAGGTGCGGTCGTCGAAGCGCACGCCAAGCGCCAGCAGCACGTCGGCCTGCCGCGCGGCGTGATTGGCCTGATAGTGGCCGGCGCGTGCGACGAGGCCGAGCGAAAGCGGATGATTGCTGTCGATCGCGCCCATGCCGCTTGCGGAAGCGGCGACGGGGATCTGCAGCCGCTCGGCAAGTCGCTTCAGCTCTGCCGCCGCGCCGCCATAGCGCACGCCCTGCCCCACGATGATCACGGGCTGCTCGGCCGAGAGCAGCATGTCGACCGCCTTCACCACCCCATCGGGATCGGCGCCGCAACGGCTGGAGATATTGGCGTTCCATGCGATCGCGTTCGGCGCTTCCTCCGCGGCCGCCTCCATGAATACGTCAAAGGGCACGTCGAGCACGACGGGGCCGGGACGACCGCTTGTCATGGTCTTCCACGCCTGGCGCACCGCGAGCGGTACCATCTCGCCGCGGGTGGGCTGAAACACCTTCTTGCACATGGTGCGAACGGTCGAAGGAAAGTCGGCCTGATAGTGCCGGTACATTTCCTGAAACGCGCCGCGGTTGAACTGGCTGGTCGGCACATTGCCGGTCACCGCCATGAACGGCACGGAGTTGAGGAACGCGTTGGCAAGCGAGATCGGCAAGTTCGCCGAGCCCGGGCCGCAGGAGGTAAACGTCGCAGTTGGCCGCCCCGAGACGCGGTAGTAGACGTCCGCCATGAAGCCCGCGACGCTCTCATGGTGCACCGAGATGGTCTTGATCTCGTGGCTGCGCTCGTAGAGCGCGTCGATGAACTGGATGTTGCCGTGGCCGCAGAGGCCGAACACCTGCGGCACCTTCTCCTGGATCAGATAATCGACAATGACCTGGGCGCCATTGAGCATATTGCCTGCCATCGAACGCTCTCCCTGCTCAACGCTTTGTAACTGCCCCTAATTCGCCGGCGACCCTATTTCTCATAATACTGTACGTCAATTGCTATTGTAGTATGCTGTCCGCCCTGGACGGTGGCAGAACCCTTCCCCTGCGCAGCCCGCCTGCTAGAGTTCGCCCCGGAAAGCGGAGACCTGACGAAGTGAAAGCGCGCACCAAGCCGAAAGTAGCCGACAAAGCCGCTACCTCCCGCCGGACGGCGATCGCGCGGCTGGTGCCCTCCAGCGAGCCCAATATCGACGACGAGGCCGAGGAACGGCAGCGCGCCGGCGTGCAGTCGCTCGGGCGCGCCTTCGCGATCCTGGAGGAAATCGCTCGCCACCGCGAAGGCATCGGGCTTGCCGAGCTCTCCAAGCTGGTGGGCCTGCACAACTCCACCACATTCCATCTGGCGAAGACCATGGTGTCGCTCGGTTATATCAGGCAGGAGCGCGACTCCAAGCGCTACCGCGTCGGCCGGCCGCTGTTTGCGCTCGCGGCAAGTGCGCTCGACGAGATCGAGATGGTCAATCTGGCCACTCCGATTCTGGAGGAGCTGTCGCGGGAAACCGGCGAAAGCGGCCATTTTGCCGTGCGAATGGGCGATGCGGTGATCGTGATCGCGCGCACCAGCGGCCCCGGCGCGTTCCAGCTCACCGACCGGGTCGGCGTGGTGCGGCCGGCCCATTGCACCGCGCTCGGCAAGATCATTCTGGCGTCGCTCCGCCCCGACCAGCTCAAGCGCTTCCTCGAGCGCGTCGAGCTGAAGCCGTCGACCAGGAAGTCCATCACCGAACCCTCGGTGCTGCTCAAGGAAATCGCCGAAATCCGGCGCAGCGCGATTGCGTTTGACGACGGCGAGTTCAATCCGGAGGTCCGCTGCGTCGCCGTGCCGGTCTATAATTTCACCGGCGATGTGGTCGGCGCGCTCGGCATTTCCGGTCCGATCTGGCGCATGAGCGACCAGGCGATGCAGGCCCGCGCCAAAATCGTGAAAGCGGCGGCGAATCGCCTCTCCGCCGAATTCGGCGCAAGCCACATCGCGAAGCGGCCCTAAGACCAAGCCTCCGAAAGACGAAGGCTGTCGGCGCTTTTGGCGTTGACAGGGCGGCTTGTGTCCGGAAATACTATCCAACAATAGAAAAACGCCTCTCACATTCTCGCATATGCCGGAATGGACGAAAGAGGCGCCGCGCCAAAGCCAAGCGGCCGAAGGCCGACACGAGAGCCACGGAGGAGATCCAATGATCCGCTACAACAGGCGTACTTTGTTGAAGGCGAGCGCGGCGTTTGCCGGCGCTTCAGCGCTCGGCTTCCCGGCCATTGTCCGGGCGCAGTCCGACAAGATCAAAATCGGCCATCTGACGCCGCTGACCGGCTTTCTCGGCGCGCTCGGCGCCTATGCCCAGCTCGGCATCCGCATGGCGCAGGAAGAAATCAACGCTTCCGGCGGCGCGATGGGCCGGCAACTCGACATCCTCTCGGAAGATTCCGTGAATCCGGCCACCGCCGCGACCAAGGCGCAGCGCATGCTCGACCAGGACGGCGTCGCCTTCCTGATGGGCGAGATCAATTCAGCGTCCGCACTGACCATCATGCAGGTCGCCGAGCGCAACAAGCGGCTGTTCATGCAGATCGGCGCGCGCTCGGACGCGTTGCGCGGCAAGAACTGCAACAAATACACCTTCCACATGGACATCCCGAACACGGTGATGGTGAACGCGGTCGGCAAGGCGCTGGTGCGCCAGAAGATGGTGCAGGACAAGAAGTTCTTCACGCTGACCGCGGACTATATCTTCGGCCATGATCTCCTGAACGCCGCCAAGCGTTTCTTCGCCGCCAACCAGGGCAATCTGATCGGCGACGAGCTGGTCGCGACCGACGTCACCGACTTCAGCCCGTATCTCCTGAAGATCAGGCAGGCAAAGCCCGACGTGGTCTGCTCCAACCTCGCGGGCAACCAGGTCACGACGCTGATCAAGCAATATGCCGAGTTCGGCCTGCCCTTCCCGATCGTCGGCTTCAACCTCAACACGGCGGACGCCTGGGCCGCCGGCGACGGCAATCTCAGCGGCACCTGGCCGACGGTCTGGTACCACACGCTGGATGTGCCGGCGTCAAAAGCCTTCGTCGCCAGCTTCATCAAGAAATACAACAAGCCGCCGGAGAACCACGCCTGGATCGAATACATTACGCTGAAGATCATGGCGCAGGCGATCAATGAGACCAAATCGACCGACACCGACAAGCTGATCCCCTATCTCGAGAAGGAGACCGAGTTCGATATTCTGAAAGCGCGCAAAGGCCATTTCCGCAATTGGGATCACCAGCTGATGCAGGAGGCCTATCCGTTCACGGTCAGGCCCAAGGGCGAAGCCAAGGACCAGTGGGACTTCATCGCGCTGGGCGCAGCCGTTCCCGATGCGAACGAGCCTTTGGAGTCGCTGGCGCCGACGCGCGAACAGAACCCCTGCTCCCTGTAATCGAGGCGTTCCGCCTCCTGGAAAGCCAGCATGCAGTTCGGTTTCCTGCTGGAACAGGTGGTGAATGGCCTCGTGCTCGGAGGTTACTACCTCCTGATCGCGCTCGGGCTGTCGCTGATCTTCAGCGTCGGCGGCATCGTCAACCTCGCCCATGGCGCATTCTACGCGCTCGGCGCCTATGCTTCGGTCGAGATCACGAAATATCTGGGCTTTGGCCCGGCGATGGTGCTGTCGCCGGTGGCGGTTGCGCTGCTCGGCATCCTGTTCGAGCGCTTCATCCTGCGCCGCTTCTATACGGCCGATCCGATCCTGAGCCTGCTCGTGACCTTTGGACTAGCCATGGTCGCCGAGCAGGCGATCCGCATCATCTGGGGCGCAGCACCGCTGTCGGCCGCGATCCCGCCGGCGTTCCGCGGCTCGGTCTTTGTCGGTGACTTCCTGTTCTCGCGCTATCGCCTGCTGATCCTGGCCGTGGTCGCGGCCGTGCTGCTCGGCGTCTGGCTTCTCCTTCACAAGACCTCGTTCGGCCGCGTGGTGCGTGCCGGCATCCAGCGGCCGGACATGGTGGCGGCGCTCGGCATCCGCCTGCAGCCCTACATGACCGTGATCGTGATGCTCGGCGTCGGCATGGCCGCCCTCGGCGGCGCCTTCTTTGCGCCGATCACCATCGTGCATCCCGCGATGGGCGCGGAGATCATCACGGTTGCCTTTGTCGTGGTGGTCATCGGCGGCCTCGGCAGTTTCTGGGGCGTGGTGATCGCAGCACTTCTGGTCGGCGTGGTGCGCGGCATCACCATTCACTTTGTGCCGGCCGCCGGCGAGGCCTCGATCTACATCCTGATGTTCGTGGTGCTGCTGGTTCGCCCGCGCGGCCTGCTCGGCGAACGCATCGAGAAATTCGAATGACGACGCGGCCAGCGCAAAAATACCGGTCGCTCGGGATCGCAGCGCTCGCGCTTCTCGCGCTGCCCTTTGCGCTAACGGCCTTGGGGCTATCGCTCAACACCGGCATCGCGGTCGTGGTGCTGGCGATTGCGGCGATGGGGCTCAACCTCTGCATCGGTTATACCGGCCTCGTCTCGTTCGGCCACAGTACCTGGTTCGGCGTCGGCGCCTATGCCGCGGGCCTGATCCAGCTCCATCTCTTCCCCGGCCAGATCTGGCTGCCACTGCTGTTGTCGATGGCCGTGGTGGCGCTCACCTCCGCCATCACCGGCGTCATCATCCTGCGCCGGCTCGGCGTGTATTTTTCCCTGCTGACGCTGGCACTTGCGGCGCTGACTTACACCATCGCCTTCCGCTGGAGCGCGGTGACCGGCGGCGAGGACGGTCTCGGCGGGCTGAAGCGCGGCAGCATTGGGCCGTTCAATCTCGACGGCGTGCTCACCTATTACATCGTGGTCGCCGTCATCGCGCTGGCGGTGCTCTACGTGCTCCTGCGCCTCGTTCGCTCCCCGTTCGGCCATGTCCTGGTCGCGATCCGCGAAAATCAGCTGCGCGCCACCTTCCAGGGCTATCCGGTCGAACGCTACAAGCTCGCCGTGTTCGTGATCTCGGCCGTGGTGACGGGGCTCGCGGGCGCGCTGCTCGGCTTCCAGAACTATCTGGTTTCGGCCGAAGCGGTCTCCGTGCCCTTTGCCGGTGAGCTGCTCGCCATGGTCGTGATCGGCGGCATGCGCAACATGCTGGGACCGGCGCTTGGCGCGCTGTTCTTCATCCTGTTTCGAGAACTGTTTTCGATCTGGACCGCGAACTGGCTGCTGTGGTTCGGCTTGATCTTCGTCTCCTTCGTGATGTTCTCGCCGGAGGGGCTGGTCGGCATCTGGAAGCAGGTCATGCGGCAGTTCAGGCCTGCGCCCGAAGAAGCCGCCGCCATGAGCAAGCGCAGGATTTACAACGACTTGCCGCTACCTTCTTTCCTTAACCCGCAACGCCCTGAAGGGATGGTGCTGGAGGTTCATGGCGTCTCCAAACAGTTCGGCGGCATCCGCGCCGTCACCGATGCCAGCCTTAAAGTCGGAGCCGGCGAGATCCATGCGCTGATCGGGCCGAACGGCGCCGGCAAGACCACGCTGTTCAATCTCGTCTCCGGCCTGTTCCCGACCGATGCCGGGACAATTCGGCTGCATGGCCGCGAAATCCAGGGTGTGCCGTCGGAACAGATCTGCCACCAGGGCCTGGCGCGCTCGTTCCAGATCACCAACCTGTTCAAGGGGCTTTCGATCTACGAGAACCTCCGCCTGTCGCTGCAGGCGCAGAGCCCGGGGCGCTTCGACATCTGGCGCGACATCGACAGTTTTGCAAACATCCACGCGGAAACCACGGAACTTGTGAAGTTTCTGGGGCTGGAGGGGATCGAGACCATCGAGGGCGGCGAGCTCTCCTATGGCGGGCAGCGGCTGGTCGATCTTGGCATTGCGCTCGGCTCGAAGCCGCAGGTGCTGCTCCTGGACGAGCCGTTGGCCGGGCTTGCCGCCGGCGAGCGCGAACGCGTCTCCAGCCTCGTGCAGAACATCGCCGCCAACATCCCGGTCCTGATCGTCGAGCACGACATCGACCGCGTGCTCGGTTTCTCCAAAACCGTCACGGTGATGAACCAGGGCGAAGTCCTGATGAGCGACACGCCCGCGGCGGTGCGCGCCGACCGTCGGGTGCAGGAAATCTATACGGGCAAGGGAATCCCCGATGTCGAGCATCGGCGCGCCGCCGAAAGCCAGGCAGAGGGCGCTCAGTTGCTGCGCTTCGAGGCCATCAATTCCTTCTATGGCAAGAGCCACATCCTCCACGACGCCACGCTCGACGTGCGCGAAGGCGAGATCGTCGCCCTGCTCGGCCGCAACGGCGCCGGCAAGTCGACACTGCTGAAGACGCTGGCCGGTCTTGTCCCTGCCGCCTCCGGCAGCATCCAGTATGACGGTCGCGACATCACACATCTCCCGGCGCCCGACATCGCGCGTGCCGGGATCGGCTATGTCCCGCAGGGGCGCGGCCTGTTCGCAGGCCTCACGGTGCGCGAAAACCTGGCGCTCGGGCGCCTGGCGCGCAAGACCGACGGCTCGACCGGCGTGGTCTGGGATGAGGCGCAAATCTTCGACCATTTCCCGCGCCTGAAGCAGCGGATGGACGTCGCCGCCGATTATCTCTCCGGCGGCGAGCAGCAGATGGTCGCGGTCGCCCGCGCCATGTCGGGCAACGTCAAGCTCCTCCTGCTCGACGAGCCCTTTGAGGGTCTCGCCCCGGCCCTCACCCTGGAGCTGTTCGGCGTGTTCGACCGGCTGCGGCGGCACATGGCGATAGTAATCGTCGAGCACAATCTCGATCTCGTGCTGGCGCTCGCCGACCGCGTCTTCGCGCTGGAGCGCGGCGCGGTGTTTCACGAGGGGCCGGCCGCACCGCTGTTGACCGATCTCGACTATCGCAAGAAAATCCTGTGGCTGTAATGCGGGAGGTTTCGATGCGACGGATGATAGGTGTGGCGCTGGCGATGGCCTTGTGGGCCGGTCATGCGAGAGCTGCCGAGAGCAGCATGACCATCGCCGTCTTCACCAAGAACACGACCAACCCTGCCTATTCCGCCTTCCGCCTCGCGGCCGACCAGATCGGGCAATCGACCGGTGCAAAAATCCAGCATTTCGTGCCGAAGCAGCCGGACAATATCGACGAGCAGACGGCGATGGTCGAGCAGGTGCTAAAGCAGCGTCCCGACGCCGTGGTGTTCATTCCCGTCGACGATGTCGCCATGGTCGACCCCGTCAAGAAGCTCAACGACGCCGGCATCCCCATTGTGCTCGCCTCCAATCCGCTGCCCGGCCGGTTCGTCACCTATGTCGGCGCCGACGATTTCAGGATCGGCTACGAGGAGGCGCGCTACCTCTTCGACAAGCTCGGCGGCAAGGGCAAGATCGTCATCCTCGAGGGCACCGCGGGCGCGCCGACCAACCGCGAACGCCTGCGCGGCTACAAGCAGGCGCTGTCCGAGACGCCGGGGATCGAGGTGCTCGCCTCCGCTCCCGGCAATTACCAGCAGGCCGACGGCAAGCGGGTGATGGCGGGCTTCCTGAAGGATTTTCTGCAGATCGATGCGCTGCTGTCCGCCAATGACAGCATGGCGCTCGGCGCACTGGAGGCCATGAAGGAGGCTGGCCGCACCATGACGGTGATCAGCATCAACGGTATCCTGCCGGCCGTGAAGCAGATCGAGGCCGGCAACATCCTCGCCAGCGTCGACTTCAACATGTTCAAGATCGGCTGCACCGCAACCCTCGCCGCCGTCCGCTATCTCCACCACCAGCCGCTGCCGGACAAGGTCATGCTGCCGGCCGAGGTGATCGACAAGAGCAACTACAAGGCCTGGCTGGTGCCGGTCGAGCAGCGCGCCTGCCCGGATTGGGCGGAGGCCGTGCGGTAAGCGCCCCAAATCAAGGTCCGACCTTGCTTGCGTCCATCTTGATGGCGGGATCGAGCAGCTTCGTGGTGAACGCCGTCTCCACCGCGAACGGCTTTTCAATGCCGAGATAGGTTTTCACCAGCTCGTAATCCTTTTGCATCCGGCCTTCCTCGATCCACCCCAGTCCCTTCGTCGTCGTGAATTCGTCCGTCATCAGCTCCTTGATGCGGCGCCACTGCAGGAGCTGCTCGTCGCGGTCGAGGCCCGAGACCTGCTCGAGCAGCACCTTCAGGCACGGCTCGAAATCGGCGACGCAGGCCGCATAGGCGCTTTGCGTGATGCGTACGAAATCCTCGGCAAGCTTCGGATTCTTCTCCAGAAATGCACCATTGACGATGATCGAATTGCCGTAGGAATTGAGCCCGATCTCCTTCCAGTTCAGCGAGCCGAGATCGCTGCCGAACTCCCTGAGCTTGATGTCGTGGGAATTGTAGAAGTCGCTGATGATCTCGACGGCATGGCTCTTCAGCGCCGCCGATTTCGCGGTCGGGCCGATATTGACGAAGGTAACGGAGTTCTCCGCCAGGCCCGTCGCCTTGGCGAAGGCCGGCCACATCACCCGCGAGGCGTCGCCGGGCGGATTGCCGATCTTGCGGCCGGCGAAATCCTTCGGACCCGTCACGCCGCTGCTCTTCAGCCAATAGAAGGTCTGGCCGGTATTGGCATAGATGCTCATCAGTGCCACTGCATCCGCGCCCTTGCTGCGCGCGACCAGCATGGTGGCGAGATCGGCGATGCCGAAGGGTGCGGCGCCCGAACCGACCTTGAGCGAGGACACCGCCGAGCCCTTGCCGGCCTCGATCGACAGATCGATGCCGGCCTTTTCGTACCAGCCCTGGGATTTCGCATAATAGATCGGCGAATGGTCCGCGGCCGGGGTCCAGTTCAGCACCAGACTCACACTTTGGCCGGCCTGCGCCGCTCCGGCCGATATCGTGACGCCCACCGCGAGGGCGGCAATTCCCAAGACTTCTCAACGCCAGTCTCCTGTTTTCGCTAATCGTACGACGCCGGGCCGGCGTCGCGATAGGCCCAGCAGGCCTCTTTCGGCAGGCAAATCGGCGTATCGACACCGACCGCGTGCCGCGCGGCGGTGCCGAGCTCCAGCGCCTCGAGCCGGTGGCCAAACAGGTCGATGTCATAGACCGTCTGTGTGCCCTGGTAGCGGCGATCGGTGACAACAGCGGTAAAGGAATTGGCGCCGTCGGTCCTGCCGAGCGCGATGTTTTCCGGCCGCAGCGCAATCCGCACCTTGTCGCCGACCTCAAGGACCTGCAGCAGCGCCGCCTCCCCGCGCCTGCCATCGCCGAAATCGACCACGCCGAACTTGCCGTTGCGTTCAATCAATGTGCCGGGAAGCTCGTTGGTGGCACCGGTGAAATTCGCCACGAACAGATCGGCCGGGCGATTATAGATTTCATCGGGCGAGCCGATCTGCAGCAGCTTGCCGTCGCGCATCACGCCGATGCGGTCGCCGAGCACGACCGCCTCGGCCTGGTCGTGGGTGACATAGAGCGCGGTCATGCCGGTCTGCTTGAGGATGACGCGGAGATCGTCGCGCAACCGCAGCCGCAGTTTCGCATCGAGATTCGACAAGGGCTCGTCGAGCAGCAGCAATTGCGGCCGGTACACGATGCTGCGCGCCAGCGCCACGCGCTGCATCTGGCCGCCCGACAGCGCCACCACCGGCCGGTCGACATATTCGGACAGGCCCACCAGCGCCAGCACTTCCTCGACCTTGCGGGTGGCCTCGGCACGCGAGATCTTCCGATGCTTCAACGGATAGATCACGTTCTGCCGCACCGTCATGTGCGGCCACACCGCGTAGGACTGGAACACCATGCCGAGGTCGCGCGAGCGCGGCGGCACCAGAATGCCGCGCTCGGGCGACGACACGATCTTCCCGCCGATCGAAATCTCGCCGCCGGTCGGATGCTCGAGCCCTGCGACGCAGCGCAAGGTCGTGGTCTTGCCGCAGCCGGAGGGCCCGAGCAGTACCACGATTTCGCCGGCCGGCACGGCAAAACTCACGCCGTCGATCGCAGGCCGGCCGATCGCGAACTGCTTCCTGAGGTCGGTGACCTCGAGCGTCGCCGTCATGATCTTTACCGAACTCCCTGCGCGCTCACTGCCGATAGCCGAAGATCTTGTCCCATTGCGCGACCCAGTCGGCATGCAGCTTCACATATTGGTCGAAATCGGGATACCAGACCTTGACCACCTTGGGATCGAAGCCTTCCGGATAGACCGGCGCCTCCTTCAGCGACGTGAGGTTGCCGAGCTCCTTGATCATGAAGGTTTGGCCCTCCTTCGACATGCACCAGTTCAGGAACAGCTTGGCGGCGTTCGGATGCGCCGCGGTCTTCGGGATGCCGGTGGCGTAGGGATTGACCGGTGCGCCCTCCGGCGGGAAGAAGATCTTGATCGGCGCGCCTTCCTTCTGCTTCGGATAGACCGCGTTGTAGAGCAACGGGCCCATCGCGATCTCGCCCCGCACCAGCGCGTCCGACATCGGCGCGCCGGAGGGATAGAGGATCGGATGGGTCGCAGCCTGCTTGGCCCAATAATCCTCGCCCAGCACCTGGCGCTCGAACATGATGCGGGTCCAGGTGGTGCCGCCGGATTGCGCGAATACCTGCCCTGTCAGCTTGTCATATTGTGGCTTGGTCAGGTCCCACCAGGTTTTCGGCGGATCCTTCACGAGCTCGGTGTTGTAGGCGATCGACCACACCAGCGTCGCGCGCGGCCACAGCTTTGGCGAGACCTGCGCGGCGGGATTGTAGTCGGCCGCGTTCGGCGGTACGTAGTCCTGGAACAGGTCGGCCAGCGGCAGCATCAGCGCCCGGTCGGAATGATCGACCACGTCCGCGATCAGCTTGCCGGCGGCGGCTTCCGTCTTCACGCGGGTGATGAGCTGACCGCCCGGCGCGCGCACCATCTCGATCTTGATCTCGGGAAAGCGCTTGTTGAATTCCTTGATCACCTGCTGCTCGACCTCGGCGAAATTCGCGGTGTAGTAGACGAGCTTGCCTTCCGCCTTCGCCGCCGCGATCAGTTCCGGCGGACCGAAATTCTCTTCAGCCTTCGCGGGCGCGCCGGCGAACACAAGGCCGGCGATGGCCGCAAGCGCGGTGACTTTTCCAATCATTGTCCTCTCCCTCTTTCTCTTTATGTCTTATTTGATGCCTTGCACGACACCGCCCTGCGCGGCGCCGCGCGACAGCCAATTGGCGCCGCCGATCAGAACGCCGAGCAGCACCGTCTGCACCAGGCTGAAGGCAGCGGTCTTGCCGATGTTGCCGCCTTCGTAATAATCGAGCAGCAGCACCGACATCACCATGGTGTTGCTGGTGTAGAGGAACAGCGACGAACCCAATTCGCGGATCGCGAGCACGAACAGCAGCGTCATCGAGGCGATGACGCCGGGACGCGCCAGCGGCAGCACGATGGTGGCGATGGTGGCGAGCGTGCCCTTGCCGCAGACCCAGGCCGCTTCCTCCAGCTCCCGGTGAATTTGCATGAACGACGTCGACAGCGCCTTCACGGTGTCGGGCATGAAGCGCGCGATGAAGGCGAGCGCGAGGATCCAGATCGTGCCGTAGAGCCCGCCGGGAATGCCGACCGCCTTGAACGGAAGCCTATTCGATCGGCCCGAGGGCTGAAACTAGCCGAAAGTCGTCCCGGATCGGGCATAACAGCGCACCGCATACGCATCATGCAGGAGCAAGCCTGTGGAAGGCCGCTGCGGCGGTGTACATGCCCATCCTGGAGATGTTTTGGGCATGCTCGAAAAGACCGCCACGATAGCGCCTTCCCCGCCCGTCGCCGACGGCCTGCCGTGGGAAAAGCGGCGCTGGGCGGTCGCGGCGATCTTCACGGCGCTGGCAATGGCCTCGCTCGATACCGCGATCGCCAATATCGCGCTGCCTGCGATTTCGGCCGACCTTCACGTCAGCCCGGCGGAAGTGGTCTGGGTCGTCAACGTCTACCAGATCGCACTGGTCGCGACGCTTTTGCCGCTCGGTGCGCTCGGCGAGATCGTCGGCCATCAGCGCATCTATCTCGCCGGTCTCTTGCTGTTCACCATCGCCTCGCTCGGCTGCGCCCTGGCCTGGTCGCTGGAGAGCCTGCTCGTGGCGCGGACGCTGCAGGGCCTGGGCGCCAGCGGCCTGATGAGCGTGAACACCGCGCTGGTACGCTTCGTCTATCCGAGCCGGATGCACGGACGCGGTTTCGGCCACAACGCCATGGTGGTCGCGACTGCCTTCACCCTGGGGCCGACGATCGCATCGGCGATCCTTGCGATCGGTTCCTGGCCCTGGCTGTTCGCGGTCAATCTTCCCTTCGGAATCCTCGCTTTTCTCATCGGCGTCAAAACCCTGCCCTCCCTGCCGCGCGCCAAACATGCCTTCGACTTCCTCGGCGCTGCACTGGCGGCGGCATGTCTCGGCCTCTTCATCGTCGGCGTCGGCGGCGCCGGGCATCAGGCCTCGACGAGCCTGGTGCTGGGCGCACTGATCGCAGCACTCGTGATCGGCTTCATCCTGACCCGCCGGCATGCGGACCACCCGGCGCCGATGCTGCCGATGGACCTGTTCCGCCGGCCGCTGTTTGCGCTGTCGGCGGCGACCGCGATCTGCTCATTTGCCGTGCAGGGGCTCTCCTTCGTGGCGCTGCCCTTCTATTTCGAGGACGTGCTGGGACGCACGCAGGTCGAGACCGGCTTGTTCATGACGCCGTGGCCGCTGGTGGTCGCTTTCATGGCGCCGATCGGCGGCCGCCTGTCGGATCGCTTCTCCGCAGGTATTCTCGGCGGCCTTGGGTTGATTATCCTCGCGCTGGGCATGGCGCTGCTCGCCATGCTGCCCGCCAACCCCGGCGTCGCCGACATCGTCTGGCGCATGATGGTGTGCGGCTTCGGATTTGGCTTCTTCCAGACGCCGAACATGAAGACGATCATGTCGAGCGCGCCGCCGCATCGCTCAGGTTCGGCCAGCAGCATTGTCGCCACCGCACGGCTGACCGGACAGACCACGGGAGCCGCGGCAGCGGCGCTCTGCTTCAGCCTTGCCGGTCGCGAGGGCGCGGCGCTCGCGCTCGCCTTGGGCGCCGGATTTGCCGTGCTCGGCAGTGTCATGAGCTTTTTGCGGCTGACGGTTGCGCCACGCGCGTGAGCCGCCCAAACAAAACGGCCGGGCAAATGCCCGGCCGTTTCGCGTCGAGTGCTGCTACCCCCAGCCCCTACTCCGCGGGTGCGGCCGACATCTCCGGATGGGCTGAATAATGCTCGCTGGCGCCGAGCTTGCTCGCCGCAAACAGCCCGGCCGCCACCACGGCATAGGCGAGCGCCACCGCCGGTGTGACGTTGATGCCGACGGACTCGCCGTGCATGAATCCGAAAAAGGTGAGCACGGCGCCGGCCAGCGCGAACGCCGCAGCCTTGGCAAAATCGCGCTCGATCACGAACACGCCGATGGCGCCGAGCACAAGGCCCGCGAGGATCGAGCCGCCGCCCATCACTTCCAGCCCGTGATAGATCACGCCCTGCTGCGGAAGTGCTGCGATCGCCGCGGCCTTGACCGCAGCGGCCTTGTCGGCGGCCATGCCGCCGACGGTCCCCGCGGCGGTCATGGTCGACGCCAGCATGGTGTCGATCTGCAGCTTCGCCCAGGCCGCAAGATGCGGCGTCAGCGCCAGCACGATCGCAGGCGCATGCTTGACCGGCGTGGTCTGGAATGCCTGCGCGCCGATCAGCATGCCGATATAGAGCAGGATCGGCGAGATCGCGACCACCGGCACCAGCGCCAGCAGCACCGAGATGATGCCGAGCCAGGACAGCACGATCACCATGATTCCGGTCGCGGCCGAATAGCCGATGCGGCCGCCCATCGCCTTCCAGCCGGGATGGCCGATATAGACGGCGTTGATGAAGGGATTGCCCATCAGGCAGCCGATCAGGCTGACGACGCCGTCGGCGGTGAGCACGCGCGTGGTCGGATATTCGTCGCCGGCGGCTTCCGCACTCTCGACGTTGTCCATGGCCTCGACGAGGTCGTAGATGCCGAAGGGGATCGCGGTCACCAGGATGATTCCGAGATACTCGAACCCGGAGAAGACCTGGCCGACCGCCGGGATCGGCACCGAGAAGCCGAAATTGACGAAGGCATCCCCGACGCCCTTCAGACTCAGCCCGCCGAGCCCGAGGCCGAAGATGTTGGACCCCCAGGCGATGATCATGCCGGCCGCGATCGCGACCAGGCCGGCCGGAATGCCGCGCGGATATTTCACGCCGCCGAACCAGGCCACCAGGATGATGGCGAAGCAGACCAGGCCAATCTGCGGCGTCATGTACATCTCCAGCGCCGGCCGCATCGAGATGAAGGTGACGGAAACGCCGGCGAGCGTGCCGAGCAGTGCGGCGCGGGGGGTGATCTTCCGGATGAAGGGCGCCACGAAACCACCGATCATCAGGATGAAACTCTGGAAGAACACCCAGACCAGGCCCGCCGACCAGCCCTTCAGGGGATCGCCGGTCTTGAGCGTGATCGGCAGCATGATCACGAAGGTGACGATGAACATGTGCGGCACGCTGACGCCCGACGGCAGCGCGCAGACATCGGTGCGGCCGGTCTTCTGCGCCAGCCGATAGGCGAGGAACGCGTAGTAGAAGGTGGAGAGGCACATCATCAGCCCGAGCGCGGGCAGGATGCGGCCGAACACCAGAGAGTCCGGCATCTTCAGCACAAAGCGCAACAGCCCGGTCAGAACCAGCATGTTGACCAGGATGTTGGTGCCGAATCCAAAGAATGCGTTCCAATCGCCCGGCGTCCACAACACCGGTTTGAAATCCGATTTGACCGTCGCCGCCCCGCTTGTGCTCATCGTGATGCTCCCGCTTTCAGATTGCTCGAAGTCTCCGCTTGCATTGCCTTGAGAACCGCGGCCGAGTCGGCGACCCAGCCGAAGATGCCACCCTGGGCCTTGATCATTTTCAGGCCCATCTCGTGGAATTCGGGGAAATAGGAGGCGCAGCCATCCGATATCACGACGCAGCGGTAGCCGCGGTCGTTGGCTTCGCGCACGGTGGTGTTGACACAGACCTCGGTGGTGACGCCGCACACCAAAAGGTTCTCGATGCCGTACTTGCTCAGGACATCGGATAGCTCGGTGGCGTAGAACGCGCCCTTGCCCGGCTTGTCGATCACGATCTCGCTGTCGAGCGGATAGAGTTCGGGGATGATGTCGTGGCCGGCCTCGCCGCGGATCAGGATCCGGCCCATCGGGCCGGGATCGCCGATGCGCAAAGACGGCGCGCCGCGCTCGACCTTGGCCGGCGGCGCGTCCGAAAGGTCGGGCAGATGGCCCTCGCGGGTGTGGATGACCAGCATGCCCATGTCGCGCGCCGCCGCCAGCAGCGATCCGATCGGCTGCACCGCGCGCGCAAGCTGGCTCACATCATTGCCGAGCGTCTCGCCGAAGCCGCCGGGCTCCATGAAGTCGCGCTGCATATCGATGATCACGAGCGCGGTGGTCGACCAATCGAGCGCGATCGGCTCCGGCTCGGCAACGACAGTTCCAGTTGATGCGTAGCTTGAGTTCATCATTACAAAACGCCCCCCGGCGATCGAACTCTTCAAAGGGAGTTCTGCAAGCGCCATGCCATTGTGTACAATGCGAAGCCGTCCTGGCGCGCTCCGGAATCTCGCGTGTTTTCAGCCGCTTCGCTTGCACACTTACATCTGCTTATTCTCTGTGCGGAGAAATGGCTGCCCATTCGCTGGGCGCGCGTTGCATACACGCGCCGCCGTTCGCCGCGAGAATGAGCGGCGCGATTCTCGAGGTCTAGACTAACTCAAGAGCGGGTCGTTCCGGGTGGTCCGACCCGTCTACGCCCGCTATGCGAGCTTCACCGGGTAGGAGTCCGCCGAAGCGCCTTGGCGCGCAGGCCGAAGGACCAGACCCGGAATCTCGAGATTCTCAGGTGCGCAATTGCGCACCATAGTTCGATGCGGAGCCTGTCATCGGGCCGCGCTTTGCGCGGACCCGTTGGCATCGCCCCGGAATGACGACGCAGAGTTGCCATGCGCCGTCCCTGGAGACGGGCCAGCGATATTGACATTGGCGGCCCATCCTTCTCCACTTGCGCGCCGCTTCGAGCGAAACGCCTGCGAAGAAGCCGTCCGCCAAGAAGACTTAAGGGAGCAACCACATGACGCTGATGCAGGTTGGGCTGGACGACAAATACCGCCTGGATGCCAAGCGAATCTACCTTTCCGGCGTGCAGGCGCTGGTGCGGCTGCCCATGCTGCAGCGCGAGCGCGACCGCGCCGCCGGCCTCAACACCGCGGGCTTCATCTCCGGTTACCGCGGCTCGCCGCTTGGTATGTACGACCACACGCTGTGGCGCGCCAAATCCTTCCTGCAGTCCCAGGACATCGCCTTCGTTCCCGGCCTGAACGAGGACCTCGCCGCGACCGCGGTCTGGGGCAGCCAGCAGGTCGGGCTGTTCCCGGGCGCCAAGGTCGATGGCGTGTTCGGCATCTGGTACGGCAAGGGCCCGGGCGTCGACCGCTCGGTCGACGTGTTGAAACACGCCAATTCGGCCGGCTCCTCGCGAAACGGCGGCGTGCTGGCGCTGGCCGGCGACGATCACGGCTGCCAGTCCTCGACGCTGGCCCATCAGAGCGAGCAGGTGTTTGCCGCCGCCTTGATGCCGATCATCAACCCGTCGACCCTGCAGGAATATCTCGACCTCGGCCTCCTCGGCTTTGCGCTGTCGCGTTATTCCGGCTGCTGGGTCGGCTTCAAGGCGATCGGCGAGACGGTGGAAAGCTCAGCCTCGATCTACTCCGACCCGGCGCGGGTCCAGGTGGTGCTGCCTGATGATTTCGAGATGCCGCCGGGCGGGCTCAACATCCGCTGGCCCGATCCGCCACTGGAAGCCGAAAAGCGGCTGTTCGGTCCGAAGATGGAGGCGGTAAAGGCCTTCGCGCGCGCCAACCAGCTCGACCGGATCGTGCTCGACGGCAAGCCGGCGCGGCTCGGCATCGTCGCCACCGGCAAGGCCTATCTCGACCTCCGCCAGGCGCTCGCCGATCTCGGCATCAGCGACCGCGACGCCGAGGCTTTAGGCTTGCGCATCTACAAGGTCGCGCTGACCTGGCCGCTGGAAGAAAGCGGCGCGAGGCGCTTTGCCGAAGGTCTTCAGGATGTGCTCGTGGTCGAGGAGAAGCGCGGCTTCATCGAAGACCAGCTGATGCGCATTCTCTATAATGTCGACGCCGGGAAGCGTCCGACCATTGTCGGCAAGCGCGACGAGAATGGCGCGCCACTGCTCCCGAGCGAAGGCGAGCTGAGCCCGACCATCGTCGCCTCGGCGCTGGTGGCGCGGCTCCGCCGGCTCGGCCATCAGAGCCCGGTGCTGGAACAGCGGCTGGCGCGCCTGGTCGCCTTCGACCAGCCGGCCCAAGGCCATGCGCCGATCTCGCTGCAGCGGACGCCGTTCTTCTGCTCGGGCTGCCCGCACAATACCTCGACAAAGCTCCCCGAAGGCAGCCGCGCCATGGCCGGCATCGGCTGTCACGGCATGGCACTGTATATCCCCGCGCGCCGTACCACAACCATCACCCATATGGGCGGCGAAGGCGCGAACTGGATCGGACAGGCGCCCTTCACCACCGAGCAGCACGTCTTCCAGAATCTCGGCGACGGCACCTACACCCATTCGGGCCTGCTGGCGCTCCGCGCCGCGGGAGCCTCGGGCGTCAACATCACCTACAAGATCCTCTACAACGACGCGGTCGCCATGACCGGCGGCCAGCCCGCCGAAGGCAGCTTTACGGTGGCGCAGATCGCGCATCAGGTCGCGGCCGAAGGCACCAAGCGGCTCGCCATCGTCTCCGACGATCCCGACAAATACCCCGCCAACTATTTCCCGCCGGGCGCGACCGTCCATCACCGCCGCGACATGGACGCCCTGCAACGGGAATTGCGCGAGGTGAAAGGGTTGTCCGTCCTGATCTACGACCAGACCTGCGCCGCCGAAAAACGACGCCGCCGCAAGCGCGGGCTCTATCCCGATCCGCCCAAGCGCGTCTTCATCAATGAATTGGTCTGCGAAGGCTGCGGCGACTGCTCGCAGACCTCAAACTGCGTCTCGGTGCAACCGCTCGACACCGAATTCGGCCGCAAGCGCCAGATCGACCAGTCGAACTGCAACAAGGATTATTCCTGCGTCGAAGGTTTTTGCCCGAGTTTTGTCACCGTGCATGGCGGCTCGCTGAAGCGCTTGAAGAACTCGGCGGTCGACTCCGGGCAATTGTTCGCCGACCTGCCGCTGCCATCAGCGCCTTCGCTCGACAAGCCCTACAACATCCTCGTCACCGGCATCGGCGGCACCGGCGTCATCACCGTCGGCGCACTGCTCGGCATGGCCGCCCATGTCGACGGCAAGGGCTGTTCGGCGCTCGACTTCACCGGGCTGTCGCAGAAGAACGGCGCGGTCATGAGCCATGTCCGCATCGCCGCCAGGCCCGAGGAGCTCGCCACCGTCCGCATCACCAACGGCGGCGCCGACCTCATCCTCGGTTGCGACATGGTGGTGTCGGCCGGCGCCACCGCGCTCTCGCGCGTCGACCGCGGCGTCACCAAGGCCATTGTCAACGCCGACCTGCAGCCGACCGCGAGCTTCGTGCAGAACCCCGACATCGATTTCGAGCTGGGCGCGATGCAGACCACGCTGCGCGACGCCATCGGCGAGCGCAATCTCGACATCATCGACGCCACCGGCATCGCCTCGACCTTGATGGGCGACTCGATCGCGACCAATCCCTTCATGCTCGGCTTCGCCTTCCAGAAGGGTGCGATTCCGCTCTCGCTGGAGGCGCTGCTCCGCGCCATCGAGATCAACGGCGCAGCGGTCGAGATGAACAAGCAGGCCTTCACCTGGGGCCGCTTGGCCGCGCATGACATGTCGCGCATCAGAAGCGTGATCCAGTTCCGCACCCGCGCCGGCGCGCCGGTCAGGACGCTCGACGAGCAGATCGCGCTGCGTGCGGACTTCCTGACCAACTATCAGGACAAGGCCTATGCGGAGCGCTATCGCGCTGCCGTCGACAAGGTGCGCAAGGCGGAAGCCGCCGCCGCGCCCGCGTCCACCGAACTGACCGAGGAGGTCGCGAAGAATCTGTTCAAGCTGATGGCCTACAAGGACGAATACGAGGTCGCCCGCCTCTATACCGACGGCAGTTTTGCCAGGAAGCTCGAGGACAAGTTCGACGGCGACTTCAAGCTCAAATTCTATCTGGCGCCGCCGATCTTCTCCAAACGCGACAAGAGCGGCCGGCTGATGAAGAAGGAATATGGCGGCTGGATGCTCGGCGCCTTCGGCTGGCTGGCCAGGCTGAAGTTCCTGCGCGGCACGTCCTTCGATCCGTTCGGCCGCACTGCGGAGCGAAAGATGGAGCGCCAGCTGATCGAGGATTATTTCGCGCTGATCGACCAGCGCATGGGCGCGCTGAAGCCGGAGCAGGTTCCACTGCTGGCGAAACTCGCCCGCCTGCCGGAAATGATCCGCGGCTACGGCCACATCAAGGAAGACAACATCAGGAAGGCCGCCGCGGAGAAGGCGCGGCTGGAAGCCGACCTCGAGAACAGCCGCTTTGCGGCGGCCGCTGCGGAGTAGCCGCTATCCGTCATTGCGAGCGAAGCGAAGCAATCCACCTCGCCGCCTGCGGCACAGTGGATTGCTTCGTCGCCTCGCTCCTCGCAATGACGACCGGCTAAGACGCCGCGGCCTGCCGCGCCGCAGGCTTCCGCTCCACCGGATGAATATCGATCTCCCGCAGACGGCCGAGCCGCAGCACGTCCATCTGCAGCGTGCGCTCGATGCGGTCGCGGTCGAGCACGCGGATCAGATCGTCGACGCCATTGATGTCGACGCCGTCGAGCCGGATCACGACGTCGCCCGGCAACAGCCCCGCCTGCGCCGCCGGGCCGTCCGGCTCCATGTTCATCAGCAGCGCACCCATCTTGTTCTCGACGCCGGCCGCCACCGCATGGCGCCGCGGCACCGGCGCGGTCTGGCCGGAGACGCCGATATAGGCGCGCCGGACATAGCCGTGGCGGATGATCTCCGACAGCACGAACTGCGCGGTGTTGCTGGCGACCGCAAAGCAGATGCCCTGCGCGCCATTGATGATCGCGGTGTTGATGCCGATCACCTCGGCATTCGACGACACCAGCGCGCCGCCGGAATTGCCGGGGTTGAGCGCGGCATCGGTCTGGATCACGTCCTCGATGGTGCGCCCCGAGACCGAGCGGATCGAGCGGCCGAGCGCCGACACCACGCCGGCGGTGACGGTGGATTCGAAGCCGAGCGGATTGCCGATCGCGACCACGAGCTGGCCGCGGCGCAGCCGCTTGGAATTGCCGAGTGCGGCATAGCGCAGCTCACGCGCGCCGTCGGCGCGCAACAGCGCCAGATCGGTGTCGGGATCGACGCCCAGCACATGGGCCTCGGTGACAAAGCCCTCGATGTCGCGCAGGCGAATTTCTTTTGCCGAGCCGACGACATGGCTGTTGGTCAGCACCAGTCCATCGGGCGAGATGACAATGCCCGAGCCGAGGCCGCCGCGCTCACGCCGATTGCGCACTTTCGGGCCGGTCTCGACACGCACGACGGCGGGACCGACGCGCTCGGTCACGTCGATCACGGCGTTGGAATAGGCGTCCAGCAGCGGCTGGTCGTTGACGGGGGCGTGTTCGTTCGAAACCGCCGACAAGCCGCCGGCGGCGATATCTGAGGTAAAATCCAACATGGCCAATTTCCCTTGGCCCAGTCAGATGGTGCGCGACCAGCTCGCCTGCAAGCCCCTGAAATGGCTGGGGTCCGTCACGTCAGCGGCGCCCCCGGATAGGGAAGTGTCGGCGGCGCGTTGTTGAGCCGACCAGCGTAATTGACGCGCAGGCTGCGGTCGCACACTGCATAGCCCCAGTTGATCACCTGTTTGGAAGCGGCGTCGCCGAGATCGCTCAGTCGGGTGCCGAGCTGAGCCAGTTTGTGGGTCACATCGGGATTGCAGGGGATCGCGCCCGGGGCGTCCACCTTGCGGGGATCGGTGTCGATGCCCCAATAGGCGCCCATGCGCGCGTGATCGTCCGCCGTGAGCTTGCTCTCGTCGCCAGTCTTCTTGCCTTCGATGAAGCGATCGATGAGGTCGCGCCGCCGCAACGCCCTCACCTGGTTGTCGGTGACATCAAGGATGCGTCTCAACTGGCTGATCCAGTCGGTGTGCAGCGCTGCCGTTCGCTGGAACGGCGCGCCGCCGTCGATGACAAAATTGGTCAGATAGCTTTTGACGATCGGCTCGATGCCGTGATTGTCGTAGACGCCGCCATCGCAAAGGATGACCCGCGAGCGGTAAGCGGGCAGATCGCCCGGAGGGACGTGCGATCCACCCGGCCAATCCTTAAAACTCCCCGCCGGCGGCTGCAGGATGAACGGCGAGAGCACGGGGGGAAAGGCCGACGACGCGGCGACTGCCTGGGCTAGCGGTATCGCCGGCTTGTCGAGATAGCCGATGACGTAGTCGCCGGCATAGGATTTTGTGAAGCGCCAAAGCACCCCGGTCTGCAGATTGGTCGCGCAGAACACGAAGTTTGGGGAATCCGGCAAATCCTGCAGCGTCTTGCCGCGGTAGAGATTGCTATCGTAGCTCTTCGCGACTTCTCCCGAGGCGGACTCCCACGGCAACAGGCCGGTCAGGGCATCGATGACGTCGATCTTTTGACGGGAAAAAGCAAGGATCGGCTCGACCACAGCGGTCTTGAAATTCGCAAACGAGCCGTTCGCGTCGGCCTTGCCCAGGTCACCCCATTTCACCGCGAGATAGCCCGATGTGATCGATCCGCCGGAAACGCTTGCGATGCGTTTGGCTTTCGACAGCAGGCCCAGTTCGTTCATGCGCGCCAGCGCACCGGCGTGAAACAGCATCGCCCTGAACCCGCCACCGGACAGCGCGATCCCGATGCCCGGTTGGGCTTTGCCCTCCCCCCACTGAAAGCTTGCCGCGTCCTGCGCGACCTTGACTGGCGAATTCGGAAGGGCTTCATCGGTCATGCCAGTTCTCCATGAAAATGGATTGCGATCAAAAAGGTGCCGGACCGCAAGGTCCGCCATTAAATCATGCGGTATTGCCATCCAATTTAAAAGTGAATATTTTTTGTCTTGCAATTAAAGGGGGAGTACCGGCCTCTCAACCCGACAAGAGGCCGCCGCCCGCTCATCAGGTCCCTCGCAGCTTCGCCGGCCGCGCCTTGACGGGATCAAGCAGCGACCAGTCGCCATCCGGCAACACGTAACCCTTCGGGAATGGCGCGCGCAGCTCCAGCCCCAGCGAGCGCAGCACGCGGTCGTCGCGGTAGTAGCATTGCAGGATGACGCGGGCGAGCGTCGCGGCCGGCACGCCACCGCCGGCGCGGAACTCCGTCACGACAGCCTCGCGTCTGGCCTCATCGAGCTGGGACAGCGGTTTTCCCGCAAGCCGCGCGATGTGGTTGAGCGCGGCAGCGACCTTTTTGGTGTCGCTGCCGAGGGTGGCCAGGATATCGCCCTGGATCGCGGCGTCATCGGCGCCGGGCACCCTGTACTCGCTGCTTTCCGGGATCATCATCCCCGATATGACGCGGAGATCATCGCGCTGCGCCGAGGTGAGAGACTTTTCGACAATCATGCGGTCCTCAATCGAAGAGATTGGCGAGGCGCTGCTTCATCTGGTCGGCGACGTAGAGCGCGATGGCCTGGATGGTGGAAGTGGGATTGACGCCGCCGGAGGTGACGAACACGCTGCCGTCGACGATGAAGAGATTTTTGACGTCATGCGAGCGGCCCCATTCGTTCACCACCGAGCGCGAGGGATCCGTGCCCATGCGCGCGGTGCCGAGCAGATGCCAGCCGCCCCAGGGAATCGGAGAATTGGTGCAGATGTCGGTGGCGCCGGCGGCTTCAAGGATCTCGCGGCCGCGCGCCAGCCCATGCTCCATCATCTTCCGGCTGTTCTCGCTGATGGTGTAGTCGATCTTCGGCGCCGGGATGCCGTGGCTGTCCTTCAAGACAGGATCGAGCGTCACGCGGTTGTGCTCCTCCGGCAGGTCCTCGCAGATCGCGGAGACGTGCAACCGATGGCCGTTGAGCTTGCGGAAGACGCGATGATGGTCCTTGCCCCACGGCAGGATGCCCTTCTGCTCGCTCGCGACCGCTTCGAATACCGGCCCGGCGCCGCGGCCGAACTGGATACCGTAGCCGCGAACGAAGCCGCGCGACAGGTCGGTGTCGTAAAATTCCTTGCTCCACAGGCAGGTCGGCGGCGCGCGGTTGCTGTCGGTCGGCTCCTTCACGAAGCCGTAGATCTGCGCATAGGGATGGAACATCAGGTTCTTGCCTACCAGCCCGGATGAATTGGCGAGCCCGTTCGGAAATTTGCCGGAGGCGGAGTTGAGCAGCAGCCGCGGCGTGCCGACGCCGTTGCAGGCGATGATGACGACTTCAGCGGCCTGGAACTGCTCGACGCCATCCTTGTCGTAATAGACGACGCCGGAAGCGAAGCCGAACTCGTTGGTCGTGATCTCGCGCACGCGGCAATGCGTCTTCAGCTCGACGCCGGCGCGGATCGCGTGCGGCCAATAGGTGATGTCGGTCGAGGCTTTTGCTCCTTGCGCGCAGGCCGGCGTGCAGTGGCCGAGATTGATGCAGCGCGCCCTGCCGTCGTAATCGGTCGTCGCGACCGTCGTGTCCGACGGCCACCAGTGCCAGCCGAGCTTGTTCATGGCCTTGCCGATCAACGGGCCGGAGAGCCCGAGCGGCTGCGGCGGCATCGGCGGGTGCGTCAGCGGCGACTTGGGATCCCCCGACAGGCCCGATACGCCCATCATCCGGTCGTTCTCCTCGAAGAACGGGGTGAGCGCGTCGTAATCGATCGGCCAGTCGTCGGCGACGCCATCCAGCGTCTTGACCTTGAAGTCGGACGGATGCAGCCGCGGCCAGTGCGCCGTGTACATGATGGTCGAGCCGCCGACGCCGTTGAAATTGACGACTTTGATTGGGGAGTTGTCGTCGTTAACAGGATAGTCCTCGGGCCGGCCGCGGATGTTCGGGCTGGTCGACCAGTCACCGTAGAATTTCGCTTCCCAGTCCCGCCCGGTGCTCGGATATTCCGATTGTTTCATCCAGCCGCCCTGGTCGAGGCAGAGGATATGCATCTTGGTCTCGGCCAGGGACCACGCCACCGCGGCGCCGGAAGCGCCGGCGCCAATGATCAGGACGTCTACGGGTTGGTTCATTCTTCTTCCTTCCGTCATTCCGGGGCGCGCGTCAGCGCGAACCCGGAATCTCGAGATTCCGGGTTCGCCTCTGTGAGGCGCCCCGGAATGACGAATAATTATTTCACCATCCTCACCGGCAGCGAGCGGATGCCGCGGATGAAATTCGAATAGAGCCGCTGCACGGGACCTGCGATCTCGAAGCGCAAATCGCGCTTCAAAATCTCCTCCCAGAGAATCCGCAATTGCTGCTCCGCGAGCCGGTCGCCGACACAGCGATGGATACCGGCGCCGAAGGCGAGATGCTGCCGCACCTTGGGGCGGTCGATGATGAATTCATCGGCGCGCTCGATCTTCTCCTCGTCGCGATTGCCGGAGATGTACCACATCACGACCTTGTAGCCTTTAGCGATCCTGCGGCCGCAGAGCTCGACATCGCGGCGCGCGGTGCGGCGCATATGCAAGACCGGCGTGTGATAGCGGATGATCTCGGAGACGAGGTTCGGGATCAGCTCGCGCCGCGCCCGCACCAGCTCGAATTGTTCCGGATTCTCGCACAGCGCCAGCAGCCCGCCGCTCATGGAATTGCGGGTGGTGTCGTTGCCGCCGACGATCAAGAGCCCGATATTGCCGATGAACTCGCGCGCATCCATATTTCGCGTGGCTTCGGAATGCGCCATCATCGAGATCAGGTCGAAGGCCGGCGGCGCGTTGACCCGCGCGTTCCACAGCTGGCGGAAATAGCCACCCATGTTGATCATCTCGGCGGTGCGCTCCTCCTCCGAATGCACGACCGCGTCGGGTGAATTGACATTGGCGATCGCGACATCCGACCACCAGGTCAGCTTCATGCGGTCCTCCCAGGGAAAATCGAACAGCGTCGCCAGCATCATGTTGGTGAGATCGACCGAGACGCGCTCGGCCCAGTCGAAAATTTCGCCGCGCGGCAGCGCATCCAGTACATCGCAGGTGCGCTGACGGATCAGCTTCTCGAAATTGGCCAGATTCGACGGCGCCACGATCGGTGCGACCGTCCGCCGCTGGGCGGTGTGGCCCGGCGGGTCCATGCGGATGAAGTTGGGGCGTTCCTGCCCCTTGGGCTGGTCGGCGACCTGGATACCGCCAAGCTCGGAGGCCGAGGAATAGGTCTCGTGGTCGAGTTCGACCGCGAAAATGTCGTCGTAGCGCGTGACCGACCAATAGGGCCCATTGGCCGACGCCTCGCAATAATGCACGGGATCGTCGCGGCGCAGTGTGGCGAACAGCGGCCGCCAGGTGTCGTCCTGGTAAAGCCGAGGATCGCTGACATCGATCGATTCGAGCCGGCTTTGCAGCGCCTGGGCCATCGTTTCGCTTCCCTCCGTCGCCGCTTTCCGAGGGCGATCGGTGAGGTGCGACGATAAGGTCGGCGGGGCCACTCGTCAAAGGCAACCCTGCACGCCCGGCACGCATGGATGCGGGGTTTGTTCGCGCCCGCAAGACCGGCTAGCTTCAGGGGCAAATCAGAAATTTTGGGAGCAACGTCAGGTGTCCGCCTCACCGCCCAGCCCGGCCTCCGGCCTCGATTTCGACGCCATCATCATCGGCGCGGGACTATCGGGCATGTACCAGCTCTACCGGCTGCGCGAACTGGGGATGCGCGTGCGCGTGTTCGAGACCGGCACCGAGGTCGGCGGCACCTGGTACTGGAACCGCTATCCCGGCGCGCGCTTCGATTCCGAGAGCTATTCCTACGGCTATTCCTTCTCGAAGGAGCTTTTGGAAGAGTGGGAATGGTCCGAGCATTTCGCCGGCCAGCCGGAAACGCTGCGCTATTGCAAATATGTCGCCGACAAATTCGACCTGCGCCGCGACATCCAGTTTCGCAGCCGCGTCACCGCGGCGATCTATCGCGAGGATACGCGAAGCTGGCAAATCACGCTGGAAGACGGCAGCCGCTTCACGACGCGCTTTGTCATCACCGCCATCGGCCCGCTGTCGACCCCGACCTTGCCGCGCATCGAAGGCCTCGACGATTTCAAGGGCCAATCCTTTCACACCGCGCGCTGGCCGAAGGAGCCCGTTGATTTCAAGGGCAAGCGCGTCGCCGTGATCGGCACCGGCGCCACCGGCGTGCAGACCATCCAGACCATTGCGAGCGAGGTCGGTCACTTGACCGTATTCCAGCGCACGCCGAACTGGTGCGCGCCGCTGCACAACGGCAAGATCGACGCCGAGACGCAAAGGAAGATCAAGGCGGGCTATCCCGAGATGTTCGCCAGGTGCCAGGAGACGTTCGCCTGTTTCATCCACACGCCCGATCCGCGCGGCGCGTTCGAGGTCTCCGACGCAGAGCGCGAGGCGTTTTACGAGAAGCTCTATGGCGAGCGCGGTTTCGGCATCTGGCAGGGCAACTTCAAGGACATACTGATCGACCGCAAGGCCAACGCCACCATCAGCGATTTCGTCGCGCGAAAAATCCGCTCACGTGTCAAGAATCAGAAGGTGGCGGAAAAGCTGATCCCGAAGAATCATGGCTTTGGCACGCGCCGCCTGCCGCTCGAGACGTTTTATTACGAAGTCTACAATCGCGACAATGTCGAGCTGGTCGACATCACGGCGACGCCGATCGAGCGCATCACGGCCAAAGGTCTCAAGACCAGCGACAAGGAATATGAGTTCGACATCATCATCTTCGCGACCGGCTTCGACGCCATCACCGGCGCCTTCGACAAAATTGATTTCCGCGGCGCCGACGGCGTGAAGCTGAAGGACAAATGGAAGAGCGGGCCCGAGACCTATCTCGGGCTGATGGTGCATCAATTCCCCAACCTGATGATGCTGATGGGGCCGCACACCGCGCTCGGCAACATCCCGCGCAGCATCGAATACAGCGTCGACTGGGTCACGGGCCTGGTCCGTTACGCCCGCGACCACGGCCTCACCCGGCTGGAGGCCACGCCCGAGGGCGTCGCCTCCTGGACCGATCACGTCAGGGCGCTTGGCGTGGGCCTGCTCTCCAACGAGGTCGATTCCTGGATGACCGGGATCAACCGCAATGTCGAGGGCAAGACCACGCGCATCATCGCCCGCTACAGCGGCAGCGCGCCCGCCTATCGCGCCCGCTGCGACCAGGTCGCGGCGAAGGGCTACAATGAACTCAGGTTGGCATAGTGCCAGACCTCATGGTGAGGAGGCGCGGGCGCCCGAGCAGGCCGAGCGACAGCGAGGCCGTCGCGAATGGCGCAACCAAAGGCGCGCCGTCTCCGGACGATGCTACGCATCGCCGGGAGAACCATGAGGCCCGTGAACGCACTTTCGGGCCGCATCCTTCGAGACGCGTGCTTCGCAAGCTCCTCAGGATGAGGGGTGAGAGCCGGGACGCTGTAAGGATAGCGCTGACATTCGGATGTGCTAGAGAACACGGAGTTGTTCTGTTGAACCGGTTCTGAAAGCACATGCCGCAACGTCTTTTCCCGATTTTCCTGATCTTCACTGCATTCCTGGCAGCCCCTTCCCTCGCCGCCAACGCCATCGTCCACGATGGCGACACCATCCAGCTTGGCGACGTCACCTATCGGCTGGACGGCATCGACGCGCCCGAGCTTGATCAGATCTGCATCGACGACCATGCCGATGCCTGGAGCTGCGGCGTCGACGCGCGCGACCAGCTCACCAAGCTGATCAACGGCCGTGCCATCCATTGCGACGATCTCGGCGTGGACAAGACGTCGAAGAGGCGCCATGTCGGCGTCTGCACCGTCGAGGGCGAAACCACGAGCCTGAACCAGCAGCTGGCGAGGCAGGGGCTTGCGATCAGCGTCGAGCCGGCCACCAAGGTGCACACGAAGGACGATGCGGCGAGCGCCAGGGCCGACAAGGCCGGCCTCTGGAAAGGCTGCTTTATCGCGCCGCAGGAGTTCCGGATCGGCAAGAAGGATGGCGCGCTGATCGGCGGCTCATGCCGCGCCGACCGCGACAAGGAAATCCGCAGCGTGCTGTTCCCCCAGGATCTGGCGCAGCCGCCCGCCTGCGCCATCAAGGGCAAGTTAGCGGCGCGCGCGCGGGTGACCGGCAATATCGGCATCTACCATCTGCAGGGCTGCCGCAGCTATGCTGGCCTGACCCGGCCGGACCGCTGGTTCTGCTCGGAGGACGATGCGCTGGCCGCAGGCTTCCGCCGCGCCTTCAATTGCCGGGCCAAGCCGGCGGGCAAATAAGCGCCGCAGGCACCGGGGTCACCAGTTCCAGGACCAGCGCGGTGAAGGTGAGTTTGACCACGACGACCAGTGCGGTGCCCCCGGATTGGCGTAAGCCCAGCTTGAGACAGCCGGCCTGACATTCCTGTGGCGGACTCTGGCCACCCGCTTCGGCGGAGGCGGAGCCGGCGACGCGCTCGGTTTCATTTCGGCACGCGCCTCCAGCGGCGAGGCTGCGCCTGCGCTGGCCGGTGCCGCCGGGGCTGCAATGATCACGACCGGCGTTGGCGATGGAAAAATGGTGGGGATGGTCGTGTCGAACACGATCTTGTCCGGCCATTTGCGCGCGGACTGGATGCGAAGGATCATGCTGTTGGCGGGGTCGGTGGGCACCTGCGCCGCCACCACTTCATTCGCCGGCGCTGGCGCCGCACTCGGCCATACCCAGTCCGCAATGAAGATCATTGCGAGCAGCACGCTTCCGACCCAGAGGAAATATCGAGCTACGGGCACTGCGTTTACCAGCCCTTACGCAACAATGTGGCAACGAGACAAATGCGCGCGGATGCTTTTGTTCCAGGACGTCGGCAATTAGCACGAGTTGTCTTCTTTTATGTGTTAGCGGCTTCACCTTTTGTCAGCAGGCACACGACAAAGTGACCCCTCCCTCGCCAGATCATCCGACAGTTGTCCCGAACTGGAACGACGCCGCCGGCATCCCTGCCAATAAGCATGCAAACCTGCACAAAGGGCGGCCCCGGTCGGCCGCCCTTTTCGTCTGCCCGCGCCTTGGCTTTTTGTTGGCGCATCATCTTTTCGGAAAACCGGTTCCCACTTTTCCGGATGATGCGCTAGCGCTGCATCTGCATGAGCTGATCCATCGGCATCATGTTCTGGTTCAGGTGGTCCATGATCCAGAGCGAGCCGCCGATCACGAGGAAGACGATCAAGAGGCCGAAGGCGAGCGCCATCACATTGTTGGTGTTGTCCGCGCCGGTGGTGATGTGCAGGAAGAACACCAGATGCACGCCCATCTGGGCGATCGCCAGCACGATGATCGCGACCGGGATCGAGGGCTGCCAGACCAGGTCGGTGCCGGCGACAAAGAACGACGTCGCCGTCAGCAGGATGGCGAGGGCGAGCCCGACGAGATAGCCAAGCACACGATACTTGACGCTGCCGCCTTCATCGCCCGGAGCCACTTGATGCCGCGCGTCGTGAATGTCACTCATGCCGCGCTCCCGAGCAGATAGACCACCGAAAACACCGCGACCCAGATGATGTCGAGCGCATGCCAGAACAGCGCAAAACACAGGAGACGGCGCAGGATGTCGGCGCGAAAGCCCTTGGCGAAGACCTGCGCCATCATGGTGAGCAGCCAGAGGATGCCGGCCGAGACATGCAGGCCGTGGCATCCCACCAGCGTGAAGAAGGCCGACAGGAAGGCGCTGCGCGAGGGGCCGGCGCCGCGCGCGACGAGGTCGGCGAATTCGCGGAACTCGATGGCGAGGAATGCGAGGCCAAGAACGCAGGTCACCGCCATCGCGATCTGGAACCAGAGATGGCTGCGCTCTTCGGCCGCGATGCTCGCCATGCCGCAGGCGAAGCTCGACAGCAGCAGGCAACCGGTTTCGACAGCGACGTTTCTGAGGTTGAAGAGCTGAGCGCCGCTCGGTCCTCCCGCCGTCTGCCCCAGCAGCACCGCATAGGCTGCAAAGAAGCAGGAGAACATCACCATGTCGCTGAGCAGGAAGATCCAGAAGCCGTAGCCGGTGACAATCCGCTTCGGCGCCGGCCCGTCATGCACCGCGTCGAGGCCGATCACATCCGCATCATGTCCGTGCGCCACCGCCGAGACCGCCATTAAACGCTCCCCGCTTCGGTCACGAGGCCGCGGCGCGCGGCGAGATTGGCGCGATCGAGCCGCGCGACTTCGTCGGCCGGGATCTCGTATTCGTCGTGGTCGCGCCAGGCAAACACGACGAAGGTCGCGAACGCGCCGATGAAGCCGAGGATCACCAGCCACCAGATGTGCCAGATCAGCGAAAAGCCCATGATGGTGGCGAAGAACGCGCAGACAAAGCCGGTCGGCGAATTGCGCGGCATCTCGATCGGCTTGTACTCCGGCTCTCTTGCGCCCTCTGCCCGCGCGCGGCGCTTCATCGCCCAATAGGCGTCTTCGCCGGTCACGTCGGGCATGACCGCGAAATTGAACACCGGCGGCGGCGAAGCGGTGGCCCATTCCAGCGAGCGGCCGTCCCAGGGGTCGCCGGTCAGGTCGCGCAGCTCCTCGCGATGGCGGATGCTGACGACGAGCTGCGCGATCTGGCAGATGATCCCGGTCAGGATCAGCCCTGCGCCGATGCTCGCGATCATCAGCCACGGGCGCCATTCCGCGACATCGAAATGCTGCATGCGGCGGGTCATGCCGAGGAAGCCCACGGCATAGAGCGGCATGAAGGCGACGTAGAAGCCGATCAGCCAGAACCAGAATGAGGCAATGCCCCAGCCTTCATGCAGGCGAAAGCCGAACGCTTTCGGGAACCAGTAGGTGTAGCCGGCGAACGCGCCGAACAGCACGCCGCCGATGATGACGTTGTGGAAGTGCGCGACCAGGAACAGGCTGTTGTGCAGCAGGAAGTCCGCGGGCGGCACCGCCACCAGCACGCCGGTGAGGCCGCCGAGGATGAAGGTCACCATGAATCCCATCGACCACATCATCGGCGTCGTGAAGCGGATGCGGCCCGCGAACATCGTGAACAGCCAGTTGTAGATTTTCACGCCGGTCGGCACCGCGATGATCATGCTGGCAATGCCGAAGATGGCGTTGACGTCGGGACCGGCGCCCATGGTGAAGAAATGATGCAGCCACACCATGAAGGAGATGACGCAGATCGCCATGGTCGCGAGCACCATCGAGCGGTAGCCGAACAGCGGCTTGCCCGAAAACGTCGAGACCACCTCGGAGAAGATGCCGAACGCCGGCAGCACCAGGATGTAGACCTCGGGATGGCCCCAGGCCCAGATCAGGTTCATGAACATCATGACGTTGCCGCCGCCGTCGTTGGTGAAGAAGTGGAAGCCGAGATAGCGGTCGAGGATCAGCATCGCAAGCGTGGCCGTGAGGATCGGGAACGCTGAGATGATCAGGAGATTCGAGGCGAGCGTGGTCCAGCAGAACATCGGCATGCGCATGTAGCTCATGCCCTTGGTGCGGATCTTCAGCACCGTGGTGACGAGGTTGATGCCGGCCACCAGCGTGCCGACGCCGGAGATCTGCAGCGACCAGAGGTAATAGTCGACGCCGACGCCGGGCGAATAGGTCAATTCCGACAGCGGCGGATAAGGCAGCCATCCGGTGCGCGCGAACTCGCCGACCACGAGCGAGACGTTGACCAGCAGCGCGCCGGTCGCGGTCAGCCAGAAGCCGACGGAGTTGAGGGTCGGAAACGCCACGTCGCGCACGCCAAGCTGCAGCGGCACCACGAGATTCATCAGCCCGATCACGAACGGCATCGCGACAAAGAAGATCATGATGGTGCCGTGCGCGGAGAAGATCTGGTTGTAGTGCTCCGGCGGCAGGAAGCCGTTCGACTGAAATGCCACCGCCTGCTGCGCCCGCATCATGATGGCGTCGGAAAATCCGCGCAGCAGCATCACACAGGCAAGCAGCGTGTACATCACGCCGATCCGCTTGTGGTCGACGCTGGTGATCCATTCGCGCCAGAGATAGGGCAGATGCCCGGCCAGCACGATCCAGACCAGTACGGCCAGGAGTACGACCAGCACCACGCCGCCCGCCGCCAGCGGGATCGGCTGACCGAAGGGAATGGCGGACCAGGTCAGCTTACCGAACATTGCCCGCCCCGACATTCGCGGCTTCCTGCGGGCCCGGCCCGGGCGGAATCTTCTGGCTGACAATCGCCCCGAACAATTCCGGGTCGTCGAGCCGATAGGCCGTCTTGTCCTTTGGCACGGATTGCTTGAGCAAGTCGGCCTTGTAGCTGTCGGCATTCAGCACGCGATCGCTCTTGACCGTAGTGGACGCAAAGCTCGCGAACTCCGGCTCCGAGACGACATGGACGTCGAACAGCATGTCGGGGAAACCGTCGCCGCTGAAATGTGCCGACAACCCCTTCAGCGTGCCGACCTCATCGGCACGCAGTTCCAGCCGCGTCACCATGCCGTTCATGGTGTAGATCATGCTGCCGAGCTGCGGGATGAAGAAGACGTTCATCACGCTGGCAGATGTGAGCTGAAAATGCAGGGGCGCGCCGACCGGCACAGTCAGCGAGTTGACGGTCGCGATCCGCTGGTCCGGATAGATGAACAGCCATTTCCAGTCGAGCGAGACCACCTCGACGGTGACGCCCTGCCCGGTGCCGGCAACCGGCCGCGCCGGATCGAGCTGGTGCGCGCCGATCCACGCCACGCCGCCGAGCAGGATGATGGTCAGCGCCGGGATCGACCAGACCACGAGCTCGAGCCGGCCCGAATATTCCCAATCGGGCCAGTAGAAGGCGCGCGTGTTGGATTTGCGAAACCAGAAGGCGAAAGCGAAGATCGCGGCGATGGTCGGCAGCACGATCGCGAGCATGATCGCGATTGAGTCGATCAGGATCGTCTTGTCGGCGGCCGCGATCGGCCCTTGTGGATCGAGGATGTTCATTGGCGAGCCAATCCTGCCTCCAGCGGACGAAACCTAACGCGGCCCCGCTGAAACCACAAACGGCGCGGGCCCGGGGTCCGTTATGCAAGATTGAACGGCCGAGCCGACCCCCGATCGCACGATCCTTTTTCAATTCGCACTAAATTTGTAATTCCAGCCGATCCACTCGCAGAGGGAGCGCCCCATAACGTCTTCGAGATCTTTGCCTTTCAGCCAGGGCAACTCCTCCGTGAAGAAGGTGACGCATTGCCGGTAGCTGCAGGGCATGCGCGTGATGTCGGTGCCCCAGAAGAAACGCTTAGGCCCATAGGCATCGAAGATGCGGTGCAGTCCGTCCTGGATGTTCTTGAAGGGATAGGCTTGCGTCGAATAATGCGGCGCGCCGGTGGCCTTGACCGCGACATTCGGCAGCTTTGCCATCGCCACCAATTCGTCGAGATGAACGAAGGCCTCGGCATCGCGGCCCAGGCGATTGAGCCCGCAATGATCGACGATCATCTTCAGCTGCGGATGCTGCTCGGCGATCTCGCGAAACTTCTTCAGGTAAAGCCCGCCCATCATCGCAATCGGCAGCCCCTCCTTCTCCGCCGCCGGCCACAGCCAGTCCAGCGAGCCGTCATACAGCCACTTCTGCTGCTCCTCGAGCAGCAGCGGCCAGCGCAGGCCCATCATGCCGGGCTGGTTGCGCCAGCCGTGAACCAGCTTGCGGTTCTCGGGATTTTGCAGCGGAAACTGCCCCATGATCGCAAAGCGGTCGGGATATTTCTTCACCGCCTCGATCGCCATGGCCTGGGCATTGGGATCCCAGCCCGCGGGCGGATGGATCAGCGCCGCGTCGACGCCGGCCTCGTCCATCTCCTTCAGCAATTCTTCGGCCGTAAACTTCGCGACCTTGCGATGCAGCCCGGAAGTCGGCACCACCGTCTGCGACCAGATATGAACCTGCGCGTCGATGATCTTCATGACGTCTCCCCCAATGTTTTCTATTTGGGGAGATCATGCAGGACCGGCGGGCCAGGGAGCAAGCGTGCTTGCCTCACGCCACGCGCGGGCCGCGCATGCGGTCAGGTCATGGAATGCAGTCCGATGATGTTGCCGTCCAGATCCGCCACCAGCGCGATATTGCCGTACTGACCGATCGAGAACTTGTCCTTCACGATCTGGCCGCCGGCCTCCTTCGCGCGCTGGGCCGTTTTGGCGCAGTCCTCGGTGACGAAGTAGATGATGGTCCCGCCCGGCCCGACCGGAGCACCGTCCATCCTGGCGAGCGCGCCCGCTGCGCCGCTGGCGCCCTGGTTCATGGGAAACGCCCACATGTCATCGAGGCTGTCGCCCGATTGCGGCAATTTCGTCAAGGGCATCCCGAGCACGATCTCATAGAACGATTTCGCGCGGTTCATGTCCTTGACATAGATCTCGAACCAGCCGACCGGATTCATTTCGCTCGCCATGTGCGCCTCCAGATATCCTGCCTTCGCACCAAGCGTTTAGGGACTAACGACGTTCCTTTTGTGACAGCGATCCCTGTGGGAACTAGCCGGGAACAGTTGAAGCTGATAGCCTTTTCGCTTCCCTATATCGGCGCAAGACCGAAGGAGCAGCACATGGACAACCGCAGCGACATCTGGCGCGGCGTCGACGCGATCAAGCCGCGTTTCACCGCCCTGGCCGACAAGGTCTGGGGCATGCCCGAGGTCTGCTACACCGAGGCGCGCTCTTCCGCCGAACATCTCACCGAGCTGCGCCACCAGGGCTTTCGCATCACCGAGAATGTCGCCGATATTCCCACTGCCATGATGGGCGAATGGGGCGAAGGCGGGCCTGTGATCGCCTTCCTCGGCGAATATGACGCCCTGCCCGGCCTGAGCCAGGAAGCGGGCGTGGCGGAGCCTCGCCCGATCGAGGCGGGCGGCCACGGCCATGGCTGCGGCCACAATCTGCTCGGCTCGGCCGCACTGCTCGCCGCCACCGCCGTGAAGGACTGGCTCGCCACCAACAAGGTGCCGGGCCGCGTGCGCTATTACGGCTGTCCCGCGGAGGAAGGCGGCGCGGCCAAGACCTTCATGGTGCGCTCGGGTGCGTTCGACGACGCCGACATCGCCATCACCTGGCATCCGCACAGTTTCTGGGAAGTCGTGGTGACGCCCTCGCTCGCCAACACCCGCGCCGATTTCATCTTCACCGGCCGCACCTCGCATGCCGCGGCCTCGCCGCATCTCGGCCGCAGCGCGCTCGACGCGGTCGAGCTGATGAATGTCGGCGTGAATTACATGCGCGAGCACATGCCGAGCGACGCGCGCGTGCACTACGCGCTGCTCGATGCCGGCGGCATCGCGCCCAATGTGGTGCAGGCCCATGCGCGCGTGCGCTACTCCATCCGCGCCCGTGATCTGCCCGGCATGAACGAGCTGGTCGAGCGCGTGCACAAGATCGCGCAGGGTGCTGCGCTGATGACCGAGACCAAGGTGGAGATGAAGATCATCTCCGCCGTCTCCAATGTCCTGCACAACACGCCGCTGGAGCAGGCGCTGCACGCCATCATGGAAGAGCTCGGCCCGCCGCATTTCGACCGGGCCGACAAGGACTTTGCAGCGAAAATCCAGGCGACGCTGACCGAGAAGGATATCGCCAGCGTCTACCACATGATCGGCATGGAGCCGACCGAGCGGCCGCTCGCCGACTTCATCGTGCCGCTCGATGCCAAGCGCAATCCGCTGATCGGCTCGACCGATGTCGGCGACGTCAGCTGGGTGGTGCCGACTGCGCAGGTGCATGCGCCGACGATCGCGATCGGCACGCCCTTGCACACCTGGCAGGTGGTGGCGCAGGGCAAGAGCGCGCACGCGCACAAGGCGATGGTGCAGGCTGCGAAAGCGATGGCGGGGCTCGGCATCAAGGCACTCACCGAGCCGGCGCTGATTGCGGCCGCGAAAGCGGACCTGAAGAAGCGCACGGCGCGCACGCCCTATGTCAACCCGCTGCCGCAAAACGTCTCGCCGCCGCTGGACATGTCGTTGAGCTGAATTTCGGCGATTCCCTCGTGAGGATTGGGAAGTGCCTTCATAACGGCGGCATGTCCGCTCTCAGGGGTAACGCGGACTTACGCAAGCAACTCCGTTATGCTTCTTTTTTGACCCAATGTATGGTCCGGCCGTGCGTTGCAAGAGTTTCGTCGATCTGGCGGTGAGCGGTCTTGCATCAATGTATCCGGCCTCTGATTGGAGCATTTGCTCCGGGCCATCATGGATATCAGCGCGCGTGCGTTCTCATTAGCGGATAGGCCTCGTTGGACCATTTGGGTCACCAGTGTTCGCATGCGCCGGGAAGACCGAACCTCCATCTCGTCTCATCCTCTCGCAGACCTCGGCTGGGAACGGTTGATAGGGTTACGTCATCGTTTGCTCCTCATCTCGCTCAGTTCCTTTGTTCGAGCCAAGGGCCATTCCTTCGTCCCGGCCCGCAGAACGTCGATCGCGTCGCGCGCAGGGGCGGTCAAGGCCGGCCGTCGCGCTTGGCTTGCGGCTGGCTCCGGCGTTGCCAGGCCGCGCCTTGACAGCGCCGAGCACGGCGCGAGGATCAAGCGGGTCGGACGCCTGCATCGTCGGTCCTTGTCAGTTCGAAGGCGCGTCCTTTAGCCAGCACCGCCCAGGCGATGCGGGCAAGCTTGTTGGCGAGCGCGATCGCCAGCACGTTGTGGTGCAACCGCCTCTTGGCGGCTTCGATCCAAGATTTGAGCCCGTAACGTTCCCAGTTCTTTATTCTGACCAGCACAACCCATGCAGCCTGCACAAACAGAACACGCAGGTAGCGATTGCCGCGCCTCGAGATTTTGCCGAGGATCGTGCGGTCTCCCGTCGAGATCTGCTTGGGCACCAGTCCGAGCCAGGCGCCGAAGTCGCGGCCTTTGGAGAATACGTCTCCAGTGCCGATCGCGGCCACCATGGCGCTCGAAATGATCGGCCCGATGCCAGGCACCGTCATCAGGCGCGAACATGCCTGATCTTGATGGGCCAGTGCCTCGATCTCGCCGGATAGGCCATCGATGCGCTGATCCAGCCGGCGCCAGTCGCCTGCCAACTCCTCGATGACACGCAACATGCGTGGCGACAGGGCATCGGCGCGTGTCGCAAGGATGGTGGGCAATTCCGTGCGCAAGAAGCCAATGCCCTGGCGCACGGCGATCCCGCGTTCCAGCATGAAGGCGCGAATCTGGTTGATGATGCCGGTGCGTTGCGACACCAGCCGCTCACGCACCCGATGCAACGCCTGCAGATCCAGTTGCTCCGCGGTCTTGGTCGCCACGAACTTCATCGTCGGGCGCTGCACGGCTTCGGCAATCGCTTCGGCATCATTGAAGTCGTTCTTCTGTCCCTTGCTATAGGGGCGGACATATTTGGCCGGCATCAACCTGGCCTCGTGACCAAGCGATGCGAGTTTGCGGCTCAGGTGATGTGCGCCGACGCAGGCTTCCATGCCGATCAGGCAAGGCGGTATATTGGATAGCCGCGCTTCCACTTGGCCACGCGACCACTTTTGCCGCAGCACGATGGCGCCGCGCGCATCGTGGCCCACGACGTGGAACGAGTTCTTGCCGATATCGATGCCGATCACGGCGATCGCGGTATTGGGTGTCTGAGACATGGCGTGCTCCTTGTCTTGGCGCCCCTGGCCAGCTTATCGCTGGCGGGGCAGGAGCACGGCCGGACCATCCCATTAGCGGACATTTGGCATCAGAAATGATACGTCTGACGCCGGTCCAAGCATCAACACACCGGTTGATCGCTTGAACCCGTCAAGTCGAAGGATCAGAGATACTCCACGATGGTTTCGAAACAAAAGCTGCATGTTGACGGGAGCGAATTTTCAACATTGGAGGGATTTTACGATCACGTTAGCCTTCGTCTCATCCCAGGTGCCGAGTGGGGCAGAAATCTCGACGCCTTTAACGATATTCTGCGGGGCGGTTTTGGGACGCCGGAAGAAGGCTTCATTTTCTGCTGGGACAACCACGAAACCTCGAAGCGAACTCTTGGATATGACGAGACCGCTCGCCAACTGCGGAAAAGGCTGGAGCGATGTCACCCTTCCAACACAGCTTCAGTCGAAAACTACCTGGCTGAGGCGCTGAAACACGAAGGACCTACGGTATTTGACTGGCTCGTCGAGATAATCCGGCGCCATTGCCCTGGCGGCAACGAAGAAGCGGATGGCATCGAACTTATTCTTCAATGACAATCGCAGGACTCTGTAGGGCGGATTAGCGAAGCGTAATCCGCCGTCCCGCGACGACAACGGCGGGTTACGGCTGCGCCTAACCCGCCCTACTGAATTCGCACATGGCGGCCATGCGCAAATTGCCCGTCGTGTTACTCTGTCGCAGGCGGTTGCCGTTGCACCGTCGAGACTGGGCAAGAACTCGCGGTCAGGCCACCAAGATGGGTCAAATTGAGCAAACGGCGAATTGAGGCATGACGGACCTCCAGAATGGGCTCAGGGCTGCCATAATGCGGTCTGGGGCGGGTGTGAGAGCGCGTCGTGGCCGAGCCAGCGTCTTTGCAATGCTGGCCATGAAGCGTTCGAGGCCCAGGATATTAAGGACGCGAGTGAAGTTGTAACAGAGCGCCATCAGGCTCCACTCGCCGCGAACCTTGTCGAAGCCGCGAACGAGGAAGTGGCGATATCCGGCACGGCATTTGATGGTGCCAAAGGGATGTTCGACGATCGCGGAACGCCGGCGCATCGGTTTGTCGGCGCTCTGCATCCTGGCGCGATGACGTTCAAGAACGTCTTCGTGCTCCCAGCGCCGGATTGTTCGATAAGGTGTCTTCGGGGTGAGACAACGTGTCCTTAACTGGCACGTCTGGCAGATCGCTTTGCTGCTCACATAGCGGATCTCGAAGCGACCACTCGTGTTCTGCCAGCGCCCCTCCATAGGACGCAGCAGTGAGCCGGCCGGACAACGATAGGCGTCGACGGCGCCGTCATGGCTGAAGTCGTTGAGGCTGAAGCGGCCCTCCTTCTCCAGCCGGCCGTTTCCTTCCGGCACCGGGACATAGGCAATGATGTCGTCATCCTCGCAGGCCTTCAGTTCGAGACTGCTGTAATAGCCTTCATCGGCAAGCGCCTGCAGAGCCTTGACGTCGAGGGCCTCCTTGGCCGCCTGCGCCATCGCATGGAGCTGGCCGACATCGCTGCTGTCGTTCACCACCTCGCTTGCGACAATCAGCTTGTGCTTCTCATCGACGACGGACTGCACATTGTAGCCTGCAATCCCCTGGCCGTTCTTGACCAGAAGCCGGGCGTCAGGGTCGGTCAGGGACAACTGCGTCTCGCCCTTCGCCTCCAACCGGTCAAGGTCGGATTTTGCGCGAGAGCGCCTGGCCAGCAACTCGGCCATCCTCGCACCCACATCACCGCCATCGCCGCTGCCGGCGCTCCGATCCTTGCTTTTGTCCTTGGCTTCCGCTGCGTCATTGTCCGCAAGGGACTTGCCGTAAGCCTCGATCTCCTTGTCCAGCTTCGCGAGCTGTTCGGTGAGCCTCTTGCGCGTGAAGATGCTCGCCTTGCTGGCGTCGCCATGGAAGAACGAGCCATCGATCGCAACAATGGCTCCGCCGACAAGGCCGAGCTCCCGGGCCAGCAGCACGAACTCGCGGTTCGCTGCCTTCAAGGCCTTCCAGTTCTCCTTGCGGAAGTTCGCGATCGTTCGATAACCCGGCCTCAGGTTCTTCAGCAGCCAGATCAGGTCCAGGTTGCGGCCGGCTTCCCGCTCCAGCCGGCGCGACGACCTGATCTGGTTGATGTAGCCATAGAGGTAAAGCTTCAGCAGATCGGCCGGGTCGTAGGGCGGCTGCCCCTCTTCCTCTGCGCCACGGTCCGCATGGCGAAACTTCAGCTTTGCCATGTCTAGCGCGCAAACGAAGCTCTCGATTGCCCGCACCGGGTTGTCCGGTCCGACATAATCCTCAATCCGAGGAGGAAGCAGGCTGGTTTGCTCCCGGCTCTCGCCGGTCTTGAAGGTGCGATTCGTCATGGGGCGAATCGTACATCAATCGCCGAAAATGCCGAGTTCTTGCCCAGTCTCGTCGGGCAAATCAGTGGCTTTAGTTTGCGCCGTCCCGCCTCCACAAAGAGGGGCGTATCGCGATCGTCACGGACGTTGGCAGCGGGATGCGATGGACGCGTGAGCGCGGCAGACGAAGCGCGCTGATGCGGACGGCAAAGTCGTGTGGTCCTGACACCCCGACGCTGGTGTCAAGCGCGTGGACTTGTTTCACGCGTGACGGTGGCTATCAAGCCCGGACACCGGGGAGATCACGTATAAGCCGTAAAACCATTGCGCAGGGAAGGCCGGGTCGCTCCGGTTGAACCTGTGGTTTTAACTCGTGTGCGTTCTACCCTTGCTACCTTTGCACACGAGGCCGCGGGTGCAACCAGCATCCGGTCTTCCCTGCGCCCTCTTGTTTCAGAGGGACGATGTCGATGCATCCCTCGGGCGAAAACGCGCCGCGAGAATGCAGAACTATGGCTATAGTTGTGTCGCGGCCCATCCTTCGAGACGCGGCCTGCGGCCGCTCCTCAGGATGAGGTCGTGACAAGTGACACGAAGCCACCCCCTCATGGTGAGGAGCCGCGAAGCGGCGTCTCGAACCACGAGGCCCGAGGCGCAGCCACATCGAAAAATCCCACCCCGCGGAAAGAACGCGCATCAGCCGCGCGACCAGTGCCCTTCTCTCTCCTCTAGCCCATTGCTATCGTCCGCCCACAAAAAGGGAAGAAACGCATGAAGGGACCCGAGGAAGAGGCCGGCCTCGCCGGCAAGGTCGCGCTGATCTCCGGCGGTGGCGCGGTCGGCGACGGCATCGGCAATGGACGGGCGGCGGCGATCCTGCTGGCGCGATCAGGCACCAAGGTGATGGTCGCCGACCGCGATCTGAAACTCGCCGAACGCACCGTCGAGATGATCAAGGAGGAAGGTGGCAACGCGGCTGCAATCGCCTCCGATGTCACCGATGAAGAAGATTGCCGGAAGCTGGTGGAAGCCACCGTCAATCAGTTCGGCCGGCTCGATTTCCTCGACAACAATGTCGGCATCGGCAGCCGCGGCAGCGTCGTCGACGAGAAGCCGGAGCAGTATCGCAAGGTGATGCAGGTCAATGTAGAGACCATGTTCCTGCTCTCGAAATATGCGATCCCCGCGATGATCAAGACCGCCAAGGGCGGCGCGATCGTCAACATCTCCTCGATCTCGGCGCTGCGGCCGCGCGGGCTGACCACCTACACGACCTCGAAGGCCGCCGTCATCGGCCTCTCCCGTGCCATGGCCGTCGATCACGGCCGCGACAACATCCGCGTCAACTGCATCTGCCCGGGACCGATGTACACGCCGATGGTCTACGCCCGCGGCATGAGCGAGAGGGCACGTACCAATCGCGCCAAAGCCTCGGTGCTCAAGCTCGAAGGCACCGGCTGGGACGTCGGACACGCCGTCAAATTCCTGCTCAGTGACTACGCGCGCTACATCACCGGCCAGGTGCTGGTGGTCGATGGCGGCGTGACGCTGCAGGCGCCCGAACGCGAGTCCGAAGAACACTAAAGAAGAAGGAAACAACGAATGGCCCGCCTGCCCTATCTCGAGGCCGATCAGGTCGCGCCCGAATATCGCGACATGCTCAAGCGCAACACCAATCTGCACAAGCTCTTGGTGAATTCTCCCGACATGGCGCGCGCCTTCAACGGCGTCGGCGGCTTCATCCGCTTCAAGAGCAAGCTCGATCCGCGGCTGCGCGAGCTTGCGATCCTGCAGGTCGGCTGGCTGGAGAAATCGGAATATGAATTCACCCATCACGTGAAGATCGGCAAGGAATTCGGTGTCACCGATGAGGACATCGCCGGCCTGATGGCAGAGACCGAGGGCAAGCCTTCGAAGCTCGAGCCGCTTGTGAAAGTGATCCTGAAAGGCGCCCGCGAGATGGTGCGCGAGCTCGCCATGCGGGAAGAAACCTTCGCCGAGATCAAGAAACATCTCTCCAACGAGCATATGGTCGACCTCGTGCTGACCATCGCCTTCTATTGCGCCGTGGTGCGCGTGCTCGCCACCATGAAGATCGACAACGAACCTTATTATAAAGAGGTGCTGCAGCAGTACCCGATCCCAGGAATAACCTGATTGGAGTGAATTAAGATGCGTTTGAAAGACAAGATCGCCATCGTCGTCGGCGCCGGCCAGAGCCCCGGCGAAGGCATGGGCAACGGCCGCGCCACCGCGCTCACCTTCGCGCGTGAGGGCGCAAAAGTGCTGTGCGTCGATCATCACCTGGATTCCGCGCAGGAAACCGTCGACATGATCGCCGAAAAGCAGGGCACGGCGGCGGCCTTCAAGGCCGACGTGACCAAGGACGCCGAGATCAAGGCGATGGTGGACGACGCCATGAAGCGCTGGGGCCGGATCGACGTGCTGCACAACAATGTCGGCGTCAGTCTGGCCGGCGGCGACGCCGAGCTGCTCTCGATCACCGAGGAAGCGTTCGACCGCTGTGTCGCGATCAACCTGAAGAGCTGCATTCTCGCCGCCAAGCATGTGATCCCGATCATGCGGAACCAACAGAGCGGCGCGATCATCAACATCTCCTCGATGGCTGTCATCACCACCTACCCCTACGTCGCCTACAAGGCGACCAAGTCGGCAATGGTCGCCTTCACCGAGCAGCTTGCCTATCAGAACGCCGAATACGGCATCCGCGCCAATGTGATCCTGCCGGGGTTGATGAATACGCCGATGGCGGTCGATACCCGCGCCCGCGAATGGCACAAGACCCGCGCCGAGGTCGAGGCCGAGCGCGACAGCAAGGTGCCGCTGCGCAGGAAGATGGGCACCGGCTGGGACGTCGCCAATGCCGCGCTGTTCCTTGCCTCCGATGAAGCCAATTTCATCACCGGCGTGACGCTGCCGGTCGATGGCGGGTCGAGCGTGCGAAGGGGTTAAGGCACTTTATCGACGAGATTATTCCGACTTCACGTTCACGTGTCGGGCGGGCGCGTCTTTCGATGCGCCTGCATTTTTGCAAAAAAGCATTTTGGCAAGAAAGAATCCGCAAGCCGGCCTGGAATAGAACGCTGCATCAAGCGTCGTTGCCGATGCGCAGCAGACGCGCGGACGATCCCGCGGAATGACGAAAGCGTGATCGACGGCGCGGCGAATAAACTCCCCCGCCAGCCGTCCACAGGACGAACCCAGGCAAGACCGGAGATAGAGGATGTTGCGATTCCTTAAACCAAACCTAGGCATGGCCGTCATCGGCGCGCGCGTTCTGTTTGCTTTTGCGGCCTCTCCCTTCGTGCTCGCCCACGAAGCCCATCCGCAGTCACAGCCGCCGGCCGCGAGCGACGAGGCCGCGTTCCTGAAAGAGAACGAGGCCGCGATGAACAAGATGATGAACGACATGGCGGCGAAGCCGACCGGCGACATCGACCGCGATTTCGTCGCGATGATGTCGCCGCACCACCAGGGCGCCATCGACATGGCCGTGATCGAATTGCGCTACGGCCGTAACGAGACGCTCCGGCGCCTCGCGCAGGAGATCATCGTCGACCAGATGCAGGAGATCGACGCGATGAAGCTCGCGATCGGCGACAAGGTCTCCTCCGCCGCGCCGGCCCCGACGCAGCCGACGCCGGCCTCGCCCCCCACCAACACCCCTGATCTGCACGCGGGCATGCATATGGGCATGTCCATGGGAATGAAGAAATAGGAGAGAACAATGAGGAACTGGCTTTCAAAGGGACTTTTGCTCGCCGGCACCATGCTGGCAAGTTGTGCCGCGGCCAGCGCCGGGCAGATCCCGGGCGCGGCATCCGCCGCCGATATTCCGATCAGTCACCACGACCGCGTCTACGCGGCCGAGCAATTCTCCAACACCGTGTCGGTCACCGATCCCGTCGATAACAAGCTGCTCGGCGTGATCAGGCTCGGCGATCCGCAGCCGTTCAACTTCAGTCCGCTCTACAAGGGCCAGGTGCTGGTCCACGGCATGGGCTATTCGCCGGACCATCGCACGCTGGCGGTGGTCTCGATCGGGTCGAACTCGGTCAGCTTCATCGACACCGCGACCAATTCGGTCAAGCACGTCACCTATGTCGGCCGCTCACCGCACGAGGCCTTCTTCACGCCGGACGGCAAGGAAGTGTGGGTGACGGTGCGCGGCGAAAACTACATCTCGGTGCTCGACGCGAAGAACTTCACCGAGAAGACGCGTATCACCACACCGGCCGGCCCGGGCATGCAGATCTTCTCGCCGGACGGCAAGTACGGCTACATCTGCTCCTCGTTCAATCCGGAGACCGATGTCGTCACCGTTGCCGATCACAAGATCGTCGCGAAAGTGAAGCAGGAGAGTCCGTTCTGCCCGAACATCGCGGCTACTCCAGATGGTCAGCAGGTCTGGTTCACGCTGAAGGACATCGGCAAGACCCAGGTGTTTTCGGCCAAGCCGCCGTTCAACCCGATCAAAACCATTGACACCGGCCCGATCACCAACCACGTCAATTTCGCGCGCACGGCCAAGGGCACGTTCGCCTATGTCACGGTCGGCGGAACGAATGAGGTCAAGGTGTTCCGCACCAACGACTTCTCGCAGGTCGCCACGATCGCGGTCGGCAATCTGCCGCATGGCGTCTGGCCGTCGGGCGACGGCACGCGTGTTTTTATCGGGCTCGAGAACGCCGACGCGCTGGCCGCGATCGACACCGCGACGAACACGGTGATCGCCAATATCCCGATCGGACAGGCGCCGCAGGCGATCGCCTATGTTCCCGACGCCGCACCAAATCCTGACGACCGGCAGAACCTGCAAGCGCTCGGCGTCGCGGGACAAGCCGCGCACCTCGCGCTCGCATCGAAGTCGGGAGCAAAGGACGGAAAGCTGCCGACCAGCATATCCCTGTTCGACCAGGGTCTGATCCAGGTGGTTCAGGCCTCCGTCACCGGCCTCGAGCCCAAACAGAAATATGTGCTGGCGCTGGCCGAACACGCTGACGGCAGCGGCGCTGTCGAACCCCTCGCGGCCTTCATGACCAACCCCGCGGGATCGGCTATTGTCAACGCGACCGGCCCGATCCGGCAGCTCGTCCAGAGCGAGGGCGAGGCCGAGCGGCGATACCTGGTGATCGCGCCGGGCGATGCGTCGAAATTCGGCGAGGCCGTCCAGGTTCAAATGCCGTGATAGCCATCCTTCGACCAAATCTGATCTGGAGCCGCATGCCGTGAACGACATGCTGCTCCAGGTCGAACCCTTGATCCCGGCGTTGCGCCGCTACGCGCGGGCGCTCGTGCGCAATCACGCCACCGCCGACGATCTGGTGCAGGACTGCCTGGAGCGGGCGGTGAGCCATTGGCATCGGCGGCGGGAGGGCGATCCGCGGCCGTGGCTGTTCACGATCCTGCATAATCTGGCGGTCAACCAGTTCCGCCAGGCCAAGACGCGCGGGAAGCACGTGACGATCGAGGAGACCAGCGAGAGCGATCTCGGCGAAGATGCCGTTCAGGAACGAAAGCTGATGTATCAAGACGTCTTAAACAAGCTTGCCAGATTGCCGGAAGACCAGCGCGCCGTGCTGCTCCTCATTGCCGTGGAAGACCTCTCATATGCAGATGCTGCGAAAGTGCTTAATATCCCCGTCGGCACCGTGATGTCGCGGCTGTCGCGGGCACGCGAAAGGCTGCAGCAGGAAATCGAGGGAACCGCGAATGTGGCATCTGCGAATGTGGTGCCGTTGCGGAGTTTGAAATGAGCCATCGCCCGATCACGGAAGACGATCTCCACGCCTATGTGGACTGCGTGCTCGAACCCGAGCGGCAGGCGGAAGTCGCGAGCTATCTCGAGACGCATCCCGACGTGGCCAAACGTGTCGCGGCGTTCACAGATCAACGCGCGCTGTTGCGGAGCGCGCTTGCGCCGATCGCGGACGAGCCGCTGCCCGCCGAGCTCAATCTGTCGCGCATCATCGAGAACCGACGGCAGCGGCGTTCGCCGGCGTGGTGGGCGGTCGCAGCGATGCTGCTGTTGAGCATTGGCGGCGTCAGTGGCTGGATCGCGCGTGGCTCGATGGAAGCGCCCTCGATCGGATTGGCTGCGCTCGCGCAGGAAGCTGCCTATTCCTACAACGTCTACGCGCCGGATCGCGCCCGGCCTGTCGAGATCAGGGCGTCCGACAGCGCCCAACTCGTGCAATGGGCCTCCAACCGGCTGCATCAGCCGGTCAAGGTGCCGGATCTCGCGACCGCAGGTTATCGCCTGATGGGCGGACGCGTGGTCGCGACCTCGCACGGGCCGGCGGCGATGTTCATGTACGACAACGATCACGGCGAGCGGCTGGTGGTGCTGACGCGCCCGATGACGACGGACCAGGGCGCGCCGATGACGCCGCAAACGAGCGGTGACGTCGCGGGCTTCAGTTGGGCCGACAGCGGTATGGGCTATAGCCTGGTCGGCCAGTCACCGACGGAAGCCTTGCGGCCGATTGCCAATGAGGTGCGGCGGCAAGCGCGGACGATCTGAGATCGCTCGCTGCCCGCGTCATCCTCCTCTGGAAACCCGGCTGTGCTTCCTGCCATAGAAAAAATAGATCGCAAGGCCAATGGCGAGCCACACGGCAAGGCGCAGCCAGGTGTCGAGCGGCAGGCCGCACATCAGGAAGATCGAGGTCGCAGCCCCCGCCGGGCCAACGAACCACATCGCTGGCGCCCGGAACGGCCGATGCAAGCTAGGGTTGGTGAAGCGCAACACCAGCGTGCCGATCGAGACGACCGCAAAGGCGAACAGCGTGCCGATGCTGACGAGCTCGCCGACCAGGCCGATCGGAAACAGGCCGGCCAGCACCGCCGCGGCAATACCGGAGACGATGGTCGCGACATAGGGCGTGTGGAAACGTGGATGGATTTTGGCCGCCCCTTGCGGCAGCAGCCCGTCATGCGCCATGGCGCGGAAGATGCGGGGCTGGCCGAGCAACGACACCAGGATGACCGAGGTCAGACCCAGCACGATGCCGAGCTTGATCAGCGGCGACAGCCAGGTGATGCCGGCGGCATTGATGCCGACCGCGATCGGGTCAGGCACGTTCAACTTGTCGAACGGCACGATCCCGGTCAGCACGAAGCCGACGGTAACATAGAGAACGGTGCTGATGACCAGCGAGCCCATGATGCCGATCGGCATGTCGCGCATCGGCCGCTTCGCCTCCTGTGCGGCGGTCGAGACCGCATCGAAGCCGATGAAGGCAAAGAACACCACGGCCGCGCCGCGGACCACGCCCGAGAAGCCGTAAACGCCGATGCCGGCATTGGGCGGGATGAAATTCCCGTCGGGATTGGACGCGGTCACCCAATTGGCGAACGAGAACGAAGGCGCGGCAAAGACGATGAAGAGGCCGATCACGATCAGCTTGATCGCCACGATCACGTCGTTGATACGCGAGGATTCCCGGATGCCGATCACGAGCAGGATGGTCATCCCGACGATGATGGCCATCGCGGGCACATTGAGGATCGCGCCCGTCGTCGACCAGGTGTGGCTGTCGGCATCGAAGGCGAGCGGCGCAGAGACGAATTGCGCGGGGATGCTGATGCCGAAATCCTTCACGAAGCTCACCACATAGGCCGACCATCCGATCGCGACCGTGCCGGCGCCGATCGCATATTCCAGGATCAGGTCCCAGCCGATGATCCAGGCGATCAGTTCGCCCATCGTCGCGTAGGCATAGGTGTAGGCGCTGCCCGAGATCGGCACGCTCGAGGACATCTCAGCATAACAAAGGCCGGCAAAGGCGCAGGCGACCGCGCCGAGCATGAACGACAGCGTCACCGCCGGGCCGGCATTCGCCGCCGCAGCATGGCCGGTCAGCACGAAAATGCCGGCACCAATGATGCCGCCAACGCCGAGCCCAACCAGATTGATCGCGGACAGCGCGCGCTTGAGCGGCTGCACCTCGCTGCCGGCATCGGCGTGCGAAGCTTCAGCCAGCAGCGCGACAATGGATTTGCGCGTCCAGACGTCGGTCAAAGCACCCGCCTTCCCCAAAACCATCTGTTCGATGGCCGGCTGGATCGTAGCGTTGTCATCGCACGAAATAAACAACGCGCACGGAACTTCCCCGGCAAAGTGGCGCTTGGCGCCGATTTCTGGCAGGAAGGACTTTACCCGCCGCAGCGATTGAGAGGTGATGCATGAGCACCAAGGGATCGGACCTTCTGGTCGCCGCGCTGGAAAACGAAGGCGTGCAACGCATTTTCGGGCTTCCGGGCGAGGAGAATCTCGCGGTCGTTAAATCCTTGCGCAAATCGCGCATCGAGCTTGTGTTGACACGCCATGAGCAGGCCGCCTCCTTCATGGCGGCAACTCAGGGGCGGCTGACCGGCGCGCCCGGCGTCTGCCTCTCCACGCTCGGCCCCGGCGCACTGAATTTCACCACCGGCGCGGCCTATGCCTATCTCGGCGCCATGCCGATGGTGATCATCACCGGCCAGAAGGCGATCAAGAGCGCGCGCCAGGCGCGCTTTCAGCTCGTCGATATCGTCGGCTCGATGCGGCCGATCACCAAGATGACGCGGCAGATCGTCTCGGCCGATGCCATTCCCGCCATGGTCCGCGATGCGTTCCGCGTCGCGACGGAGGAGCGGCCCGGCCCCGTCCATCTCGAATTGCCGGAGGATATCGCGGCGGAGGATTGCACCGCTTCGCTGATTCCGCCGCATCCTATTCTGCGGCCGGTCCCCTCGCCCGCGGCGATCAAGAGCGCCGTCGAGTTGGTCCTCGCCGCCAAGCGTCCGCTGATCATGATTGGAGCGGCGGGAAACCGGCCGCGGCTGGTCGAGGCGCTGTCCGATTTCGTACGCCGCACGCAAATCCCCTTCTTCAACACGCAGATGGGCAAGGGCGCCGTCACCGGAAATTCCGAGCTTTACCTCGGCACCGCCGCGCTTTCGGAGCGTGACTACGTGCATGAGGCGATCGAGCGCGCCGACCTGATCATCGCCATCGGCCACGACACGGTCGAAAAGCCGCCGTTCCTGATGGGCGCAAGCGGTGGCCCGAAGGTGGTCTATGTCGGCTATGTCTCCGCGACCGTCGAACAGGTCTTCCATCCCGATGCGGAGGTGATCGGCGATATCGGCGCAACCGTGGCCGCGCTCGCCGACGCGCTGCATCAGCGCCTCAAGCCGGCGGGCGATTTCCTGAAGCTGCGGGATGAGATTCGCAGCCACCTCAACGAGCGGGCCGAGGACAATCGTTTCCCGGTCATTCCGCAGCGCCTCGTCCATGATGTCCGCAAGGTCGTGCCCGAGGACGGCATCGTCTGCCTCGACAACGGCATGTACAAGATCTGGTTCGCGCGCAATTACCGCACGACCGTTGCCAACACGCTGCTGCTGGACAATGCGCTCGCGACGATGGGCGCGGGCCTGCCGTCTGCGATTTCAGCCAAATGCCTCAATCCGGGCAAGCGCGTGCTCGCGGTGTGCGGCGACGGTGGTTTCATGATGAACAGCCAGGAGCTGGAGACCGCGGTTCGCCTGAAGCTCGACCTGGTCGTGCTGGTCATCGAGGACAACGCCTATGGCATGATCCGCTGGAAACAGGGCGTCGATCATTTTGCCGATTTCGGCATGACCTTCGGCAATCCGGATTTCGTGGCCTATGCGAATTCCTATGGCGCGCACGGACACCGGGTCAAGGCAACGGCGGAATTGATCCCGACGCTGGAGCAGGCCTTTACGCAAGGCGGCGTGCATCTCGTCGCGGTGCCGATCGACTACAGCGAGAACATGCGCGTGCTGGTCGAGGAGCTCGGCAACCGGAGTATCGGATAGACAACTCTAGTGAGTAACTCTCCAGATCGTGCCGTTGCCGTCCTCGGAAATCAGCAGCGCCCCGTCACGGGCAACCGCGACACCGACCGGTCGGCCCCAGACCTCCTTGTCGTCGACGACAAAGCCGGTGACGAAGTCCTCGTATTCCCCGGTCGGCACGCCGTCCTTCAGGCGGATGCGGATCACCTTGTATCCGGTCCGCTTCGAGCGGTTCCACGAGCCGTGCTCGGCCGCGAACGCGTCGCCGCGATACTCCGCGGGGAAGTTGCTGCCGTCGTAGAAGGCCATTCCGAGCGAAGCCGAATGCGCCTGGATCAGCACGTCCGGAATGGTGATCTTACCCTTGAGGTCGGGACGTTCGCCGCGATGACGCGGGTCCTCGTGATCGCCGATATAGAACCAGGGCCAGCCATAGTAGGCGTTCTCCTTAACGCGCGTGACATAATCCGGCACGAGGTCGTCGCCGAGGCTGTCGCGCTCATTGGTCGAGCACCACGGCGTATTGGTGCCGGGCTGCATCGCAAGGCCGACGCAATTGCGAATGCCGGTCGCAAACAGCTTCTGGTTCTTGCCGTCGGGATCAAACACCAGCACCGCGGCGCGGTCCGTCTCATCACCCCAGGCGGCACCGAGCGGTTGTTGCGTACGCCACGCTTTAAGCCCGCCCGGCGGCTCGCCCATGCCTTCGGCGACGTTGCTGGCGGAGCCGACCGATACCAGCATGCGCTTGTTGTCGGGCGTGAAGACGATGTCGCGGGTCGAATGCGAGTAACCTGCCGGAAGCCTCGCAACGACGGTCTCCGGCGGACCCGACGCTTTCAGGTCGCCGGAATGATAGGGAAAGCGCACGACGCTGTCGGTGTTGGCGACATAAACCCATTGCGGATTATCGCCGCTCGGAAAAAACGCGATGCCGAACGGCCGATTGAGGCCGCTCGCGAATATCTCGTTGGTGCCGGGCTTGGCCGCGCCATCGGCGGCGCGGAGAATTCGGATACGGCCCGCGCGGGTTTCGGCAACGAAAACATCGCCATTCGGCGCGACGCGGATGATGCGCGGACCGCTCAGGCCTTCCGCAAACAATTCGATCTTGAATCCCGGCGGCACTTGCGGCGCGGCGCCGGAGGGCCTTGCCACGACCCGCGACATATTCGCGGCCGACGCGGTCGCACCGGGTTGCGGCAAGTCTTTCGGCCTGATCAGGCGGACCGTGCCCGGCTTGTCCTGCTGCCAGCTTCCATAGGCTTCCCTGCCCTCGCGCATACCGGTTTGCGCGAAGGCTGCGCCGCCAAGAGCAAGATAGCCAAATACGGCCGCGAAAAGCCGAATGGATTGAGTTTGCATGGTCTTACCTGTCAACGCGCTGGCACGGACGATGATAATGGCGAGGGGTCACCGATGTTCAAGCGCGCGCGATCAAATTGCGCTGTACGGAGGGCGGTGCCGGCCCATCGCCTTACGCTTTCTGCCATCAGGATGTGCAGAGGGGAATCGCCGAAGCACTGGAAAATCAAGACGATCGATGCAAGACATAAGACCATCGATGCCGGGACAATCTTGAATCGGGTTCGGGGCGGGCAATGTGGCAATCGATACTGACGGAATGGATTAGCCTGGGTTTTCGCTGGCTGCATCTAGTGGCGGCGATCGGGTGGATCGGCAGTTCATTTTACTTCATCCACCTCGACCTCAGCCTGAAGCCGAACCGGGACTTACCCTCGGGCGTGCAGGGCGAGGCCTGGCAGGTGCATGGCGGGGGATTCTACCGGATCGTGAAGTATCTGGTGGCGCCGGCACAGCTGCCGGACGAGCTGACCTGGTTCAAATGGGAAGCCTATACGACCTGGCTTTCCGGCTTTGCGCTGATGGTCGTGGTCTACTATCTCGACGCCGAATTGTTCCTGGTCGACAAATCGATCCTCGACCTGACGCCGCTCCAGGCCGGACTTTTCAGTTTTGCCAGCCTCGTGTTGGCATGGCTGCTCTACGAAGGAGCCTGCCGCTCCGGCCTCGCCCGTCACGAGCTTCCATTTGCCATCGGCGGCTACCTCTTTCTGGTCGCCCTCACCTACGCCTTTACCCACGTGTTGAGCGGACGTGGCGCCTTCAACCAGATTGGCGCGATCATCGGCACCATCATGGTCGCCAACGTGTTCCTTGTGATCATCCCGAACCAGAAGAAGATCGTCGCTGCGCTCTTGGCCGGCCAGTCGCCCGATCCGAAGCTCGGCAAGGCTGGCAAGGAACGATCTGTCCACAACAACTACCTGACGCTGCCGGTCGTAGTGCTGATGATCAGCAACCATTATCCCCTTCTGTTCGCCACGCGATACAACTGGGTGATCGTGGCAATCGTTCTCGCGCTCGGCCCCGTCATCCGGCATTTCTTCAACGAGCGTCATGCCGGGCGCAAATCGCCGTGGTGGGTATGGGGCGTCGCCGGGCTCGGCATGATCGCGATCGGTTTTCTGTCGGCGGCGGGCCCGCGCGACGCAAAAACTGGATCGCTGCCCGCTCCGGTGACCTTCGCCAATGTCGAAGAGATCGTGCTGTCCAGATGCAGCATGTGCCATGCCGCCGAGCCGGTGTGGGCGGGGATCGTCACAGCCCCCAAGGGCATCCTGCTCGACGATGCCGAGCACATCCGCCGCAACCTGCGGCTCGTCGCCAGAAATGCCGCCTGGGCAAGCGCGATGCCGCCTGGCAACGTCACCGAGATGACCGGCGAAGAGCGCGCGACAATCGCGGCATGGATCAGCTCGGAGGGCAAATAGAGTAGTTGCTACCGCATGATCCGGAAAAGTGTGCAGCGGTTTTCCGAAAAGATCATGCGCAAACAAAAATCTAGAGCGGGATGACGATTCATCCTAATCTCATCGCGCTCTAGGAAAGCGCGCCGAGTACGCCCCGGGTGGCCTGGTCGATCTCTTCGACATAGCGCCGCCTGGCATAGGTCTCGGTCAGGAAGCCGATCACCTTGCGGCTGTCGGCCGACTCCAGCACGGCCAAGACCTCGGCCTCGGCGTCGTCGAACAGTTTCATCGCGGTCTTGACGTTCATTTCCGGCAGCAGCGCGATGTCGGTATAGCGCGCGAGCTCGACGACCTGGATGTCGTCGGCGATGGTGTCGAGCTCGCCGGAAAACAGATCCGGCAGCAGCACCAGCCCGCAATAATCGTCGTTGTTGTTGACCACCACGACCGCGGCCCGCGAGCCCAGCGCGAATTCGCGCCGGCACGCGGCAATCGTCGTGGTCGACGGCACCTTGCCGACGTCGGTTCGCATCATGCGCTCGACCGTGAGATTGCGCAGCCAGCCGACGTCGTTGGCGCTGCGGATGGTTTCGCCGCGCAGATGCAGGCGCCAGGTCGAGAACGAATGGCCGAACATGAAGCGGACAAAGATGCTGGTGACGATGCAGCCCGCCAGCACCACGGCGGTGACATCGACGCTGCGCGTCATCTCCAGCACCAGGAACGACATGGTGAGCGGGCCGCCGACGATCGCAACCCCGAGCGTCGCCATGCCCGTGAGCATGCTGACCATGGGATCGACGGTAAAACCGAGGCCCGTCCACACCAGCACCGCGGCAAAGAATTTTCCGAGCAGGCTGCCAACGAACAGCGAGGCAAAGAACAGGCCGCCGCGGAAACCCGAGGCGAGCGAGATCAGACAAGCGACCAGCTTGAGCGCAATGACGGTCGCTATGAAGCCGATGGCCATTTCACGGTGCAGGTCGAGCACCATCGCGCCGTGGCCGGCGGCGAGCACCTGCGGCGTGACGATCGCGAGCCCGCCGACGCAAAGGCCGCCGATGACGGGACGAAGCCAGACCGGAAGCCATTTTTGCTTGAACACCCGCTCGAACAGCGAGGAACTGCGCATCACCAGGATGCCGATCACGGCGACGATCAGCGCCAATCCAATCAGTGCCAGATATTGCTCGAGGCCGACGCTGCCGACATGCGACACCTCCAGCGAATAGGGCGCGCCGCCGAGATATTGTGCGGTCAGGGCGCCCGCGAGCGAAGCGGCAAGGATCGGCGCGGCGCTTGCGACCGCATAGACGCCAACGATCAGCTCGCACGCATAGAACGCGCCCGTGATCGGCGCGCCGAAGGCCGCCGCGATGGCCGCCGCCGCGCCACAGCCGACGATAAGCCGCAAATCGTTGCGGCGCAGATTGAGGAACTGCCCGATCAGCGAGGCCGCTCCAGCGCCGATCTGGGTATAGCCGGCTTCGAGGCCCACGGAGGCGCCACAGCCGTTGGAGATCAGCGTCTGCCCGCTGACGACCACGCTGTCGCGCGCCGACAGCCGGCCGCCGCGCAGTGCATTCGCCTCGATCGGGTCGACCGCGCTGGAAATCTTCAGGCGTCGCCGCGACCATTCCATGATGCCGAGCGAGAGCCCGCCCAGGGCCGGCGCGATCAGCGCGACGATCGGATTGACGTAGGCGTTCGCGCTCAGCCGCACGTCGATCGGGATGCCGAAGATCAGGACATGGGCGATCTGTGCGATCTCGCTCATCAGCGTGACGATCGCGCCGGCGATGACACCGATCACCAGCGCGAGCGGGATCAGGTAGAACTCGTTGCTGCGCAACAGCGCACGCACCGCGGTCAAGGCCCGGTTCGAACCGCGTCTTCGATGGATGACATTAGTGACCTGCGAATCCACCGGCGATCCCTACTCGTCTTCGTCACGCATCGGCGTGACCATAGCCCGCCATTTTCAGGCGCACCCGTTCAATCTCGTCCTTCGGCAGCAAGGGCGGTTCGCCAAGCTGCAGGCAGCCGTGATACTGCCGCGCCAGCGTTTCGACTTCGACCGCAAGCCACATCGCCTTCGACAGCGACGAGCCGATCGCGATCATGCCGTGATGGCCGAGCAGGCAGGCGAAACGCCCGCGCAGCGCGGTCAGCGCATGCTGCGACAACTCCGGCGTGCCGTAGGTGGCGTATGGTGCGCAGCGGATGCTGTCTCCGCCGGCGACCGCGATCATGTAATGAATCGGCGGGATTTCCAGCCCCATGATCGCGAGAACGGTGCAATAGGCCGGATGCGCATGGACCACCGCATGGACATCGTTCCGCGAACGCAGGATGTCGAGATGAAACCGCCATTCGCTCGAGGGATTTTGCTCCGGCGCATGCGAGCCATTCATGTCCATGAACACGATCTGGTCCGGCGTCATCGATTCGTAGGGCGTGCTGGTCGGCGTGATCAGCAGGCCCTCGCCGTGGCGGACGCTGATATTGCCCGAGGTCCCCTGATTGATGCCGAGCGCGTTCATCCGGCGGCACGCGTCGATGATGGCCTGCCGTTTCTCGTTCTCGTCTCGGGTCATCGCGCTCTCGACCGGGTTTGCGAGGCAGGCCCTGAAATACCGGCAGATGCAGGGGCCTGTGACGCACATAAGGGGGTAACGCGGGATGGGTCAAGCCACAGTTAAGTCGCTGGTGGACCGAGGTTAATGACCCCCGAATGGCTCAGTCGGCGCGGTCCGGAACGGCCGCCTCAGCGAAGGTTGCCATACAGTTATGCAGGGCGCAGGCCAGGCGCAGGATCGGCAGGGCGAGCGCCGCGCCCGAGCCCTCGCCGAGCCGCAAGTCGAGGTCGAGCAAGGCTCGCGCATCGAGCGCCTCGAGCACCAGCCGATGCCCCTGCTCCGCCGAACGGTGCGAGAAGATGAGATAGGGGCGACAGGACGGATTGAGATGACAGGCCGCGAGCGCCGCAACCGATACGATGAAGCCATCGATCAATACCGGAATGCGGCGCTGCGCGGCCGCAATGATCGCACCGCTGATGGCGGCGATCTCGAGGCCGCCGACGGTGCGGAGAATTCGCTCGGGTTCTGCGCCCGCGAGGCCATGATGGACCAACGCGGCATCAATGATATGCGCCTTGCGCTCGCGGCCGGCGGCATCGAGCCCGGTGCCGAGCCCGGTGATCCTGTCGGCGCTGGTACCAAGCAGCGCCGCCGCGATCGCCGCGGCCGAGGTGGTGTTGCCGATGCCCATTTCGCCGAGAATGAGGAGGTCGGGCCCGGAAGCGGCGGCGCGCGCGACCGCGCGCTGGCCGCAATCGAGGGCGAAGCCCAAATCGGAGGATTCCAGGGCGGTCTCGCCGCTGAAATCCTTTGTCCCGCGGCGCGGCTTGTCAGTCACGATACCCGCCATCGGCGCTTCCGCCAGCGTGCCGGCATCGACGACCTCAAGGGAGGAACCGAGTTCGCGCGCCAGCACCGAGATTGCCGCACCGCCGGCCGCGAAATTCGCCATCATCGCAATCGTTACTTCCTGCGGATAGGCGGAGACGCCCTGCGCGGTGATGCCGTGATCGCCGGCGAAGATGATGATCGGCACGCGTTGCGCGCGCGGCTGTTCGGTGTGCTGTAATCCCGCGAATTCGATGGCGAGCGTCTCCAGCCGGCCGAGCGCGCCGGCCGGCTTCGTGAGCTGGCCCTGGCGCGCCGCCGCCGCATCGCGATGGACGGCCGAGACGGCAGGACATGGCTGGGTGACCCATTCGGGAAGCATGATGTGCCCCTAGTGGTTCGTCACAGTGATTTTGACGTTTTGATACCGAGCCATTCGAGGATCGGCAAGCTTTCCAGCGGCACGAGGATTTCGATGCTTCTGGGGACGCCTGGTTGACGTCGAATGAAGCCGTTTCGTTCGAGGGTGACGATCATCTGGTGGACCGAAGGCGGGCTGACGTGGAAATGGCGCTGGATGTCGGCTTCGGCGAGCGGCTGTCCGAACATGTAGGAATAGGTATGGATGAAAGCGAGGTAGTGCCCCTGCTTCTCGGTGAAGCGCGCGCCTGATTTTTGACTCATCGTTGGATTCGTCCCGGCCTCCGACAAGGAGGCAAAGCATGAATGTACGTTATCGGGTCGAATTGAGCCAAGCCGAGCGCGATGAACTGACGGCGATGCTCGGCGGCGGCAAGCACGCCGCCCGCAAGCTGAAGCGGGCGCAGATTTTGCTGGCGGCTGATGGGGGCCGCTGCGACGCGGAGATCGTCCGAACCGTCCGGGTCAGCCTTTCCACCGTCGGCCGGACCAAGCGCCGCTTCGTGGAAGGCAATCTGGAGCGGGCCTTGAGCGAGGAGCCGCGTCCGGGCGCGGAGCGCAAGCTGACCGGCAAGGAGGAGGCCCTGCTGGTGGCGACCGCATGCGCCAAGCCGCCCGCCGGCCGCAAACGCTGGACGCTGACGCTTTTGGCCGACACGATGGTCAAGCTCACCGATCACGACAGCCTGTCGGGCGAGACCGTGCGTCGCCGGCTGGCCGAGAACGACCTCAAGCCGTGGCGCAGGGACATGTGGTGCATTCCCCATGTCGATGGCGAATATGTCGCTCGCATGGAAGATGTGCTCGATCTCTATGCTGAAGCGCCTGATCCTGAGCGGCCCCTGGTCTGCTTCGACGAGACCCCCGTCCAGCTGATCGGCGAGGTGCGCCAGCCGGTCCCGGCCCAACCGGGACGACGCGAGCGCTACGATTACGAGTATCGCCGCAACGGCACCGCCAATCTCTTCGTCACCTTCGATCCATATCGGGGTTGGCGCAACGTCAAGGTCACCGACCGCCGCGCCGCCGTGGACTATGCCCACTGCATGCGTGAACTCGTCGACGTCCATTATCCCGGCGCCACCTGTATCCGTGTCGTGCAGGACAATTTGTCGATCCACAAGCCTGGGGCGCTGTATGAGGCCTTCGCGCCCGCCGAGGCCCGACGTATCCTGCGCCGCCTCGAATTCCACTTCACCCCGAAGCACGCCAGTTGGCTCAACATGGTCGAGTGCGAGATCAGCGTGCTTCAGCGCCAGTGTCTCGGCCGCCGCATCGACGACCCCAAAAGGCTCCGAAACGAGATCGCCGCATGGCAACGGCGGCGAAATAAAATCCGAGCCCGCATCAAATGGATGTTCACAACCGACAAAGCCCGCGCCAAACTCGGCCGCGCCTATCCAGTCACCGCCAAAGAGTCAAAATCACTGTGATGAACCACTAGATCGAAACGCGTCTGAGAATGTAGCTGTCCATGATCCAGCCATGCCGCGCCCGCGCTGCCGCGCGCGCTTCGACGATTTCTGGACCGATGTCGGCCAATGGTCCGGAAAGGATGATCTGGTCCGGCATGCCCAAGTAGGCGCCCCACCAAATGTGAAGCCCGGCCGGATCGAGCGACTGAAATGCCGTGCCGCCATCGAGCATGACGACGACCGTCTCCACGCCGGCCGGCCAGCCGCTCTCGCGCAGCTGCCGTCCTGTGGTCACGATGAACGGCGCTCCGATCTCGTTGAGCGGAATGGCATGCGCGGCGCAAAGCGCCTGGATGGCGGTGACGCCGGGGATCACTTCGATCTCCGGCATGGGGTCGAGCCGGCGCGCGATGCGAAGGCTGGAGTCGTAAAGCGACGGATCGCCCCAAATCAGGAACGCGACGCGTCCGTGGCTGCCGAGATGCGCCTTGATCTCACGCGACCAGGCGGCAGCGACCGCACCGTGCCAATCATCGACACCGCCGCGGTAATCCTCGCCACCGGCATCGCGCACAGGCAGGTCGAACTCGACCAGGCGCGTTTTGCTGCTGGTCAGGACACGCGCGCAAATCTGGCGGCGCAGTTCGGCAAGATCGGATTTCTCCTCGCCCTTGCGCGGGATCAGGATGAGGTCGGCGGCGTTGACGGCGTGCACGGCCGCAAGGGTGAGCTGCTCGGGATCCCCGCAGCCGATGCTGATCAACGAAAGCGTGAGCACAATGGGAGCCAGGGGCGACCGCTGCGGCGATTGCCCTGCAAGGACTTAGGCTGCGTTATGCAGCCGCGGCGTCACGAGGCCGCCATCGAGCACGCCGCGCAGCGATTTTGCGAGCGCCAACACGCCGAGATCGACCAGCGGCTCGACCACGATCACCATGGCATAGGACGCGCCGAAGGTTGCAATCGACGACAGGTTTTCCGAGCCGAGCCCGCGGCCATAGATTGCCCAGAACGCGACCCAGGCGACGATGCCGGCCTGATACGCCGTCGAGAGCGACAGCGCCTGGCGGTAGCGAAGATCGACGTAGGCCGTGTCGCGGGCAACGATGCGCCCGGCCAGCGCATTGATCGCAAACAACGGCACCAGCAGTGTCGTGACGTTCATGCCGTATTGCGGCAGGTCCGTCGGCACCAGGAAGATGCCCTGCAGCAACAGCCCGAGCGACAACCCCAATGCCGCGGGCGCGGCGCCAAAGATCAGGAACAGGGTCGAGCCGAAGATGAAATGCACCTCGGAGACGCCGACCGAAAAGTGCGGCAGGATCTCGAAAAAGAACGACACCAGCACCGTGGTCGCGGCGGTGCGGATCGCCAGGGAGGAAACGCCCTGCTCGCGCGCGGTCTCGCCTGCAAGCTTCAAGGCGTAGCCGCCGGCGGCCGCGGCCGTCGCGTAGCTGAGGACGATCTTGGTGCCGTCAACAATTCCGGGCTCGATATGCATGGTCCGTCTTCCTTCTCGATTTGCCGAATTATACCGTTATGGATCGTCCGCCGCCAGCGCCCCGTACAGGATCACGGCGGTCGCCGTGACATTTTCCTGTGCGAGCTGTTCGGCGAGTAGCTTGATGGTGGTGCGAAGCAACCGCTGGTCGGCCTGGCCCACGGATTCGGCAAGCAACGCCGGCGTATCGGGCGACAGGCCCTGCGCGATCAGCTTGGCCGCGAGCGCCGGAAAGGTCTTCCTGCCCATATAAACCGCGGTCATCGCATGCGGGTCGGCAAGCGCCGCCCAATGCAGGTCCTCGGGCAGTTCGCCCTTCACATCGGCGCCGGTGATGAACTGCACGCGCCGCGCGGTGTGGCGCCGGGTCAGCGGGATTCCTGTCGCAGCACCAGCCGCGCAGGCGGCGGTAACACCGGGGACGATCTCGTAGCCGATCCCCGCCGATCGCAGCGCTTCGATTTCCTCTTCCAGCCGGCCGAATACGCCCGCATCGCCCGACTTCAGCCGCACCACGCTCGCGCCGGTTGCGGCGTAATCGACCAGCAGCCGGCTGACATGCTCCTGCCTGGCCGAGGGCCGGCCGGCGCGTTTTCCAACCGAGACCAGCGTCGCGCCCTTGCGGGCGTGATCAAGAATGGCGCCGGCTGCGAGATCATCATAGAGCACGACGTCGGCGGCACGGAGCCGCGCCGCTGCCTTGAGCGTCAGCAGCTCGGGATCGCCGGGGCCGGCCGAGACGAAGGAGACGAGGCCGCTCACCGCTCCTCCGCGATCAGATGAAAGAAGGTGCCAGTGACGCGCCCGCGGCGCGAACCGGTCTCGGCAACTTCCGTGCCGTTGGCGTCGCGCACGGAGGCGAGCGGCGGATCGGGCTGGGCGAGGATCGAGGCATAATGGAACTCATGGCCGCGCAGTCGCGCGCCCTGTTTGTGGCCGGGCATGCCGGCAGTCAGTTCCGCGAGACGGTAGCCGAGATGCATGCGGCGCTTGGCAAAGCTGGTCTCGAGACCGAGCAAGCCGGCCATCTCATGCCGCGAGCCCCTGGCGTCGGTGAGCCCCGCGCCCAGCACCATGTAGCCACCGCACTCACCGTGGATGGGGCGCGTTTGCACGAATGCGTTCAATGCGTCATGAAATCGGCGATTGGAGGCGATTTGCCCCGCGTGTAATTCCGGATAGCCGCCGGGCAACCAACATACGTCCGCGCTGTCGTCCGGCCCTTCGTCGGCCAATGGTGAGAATGGCAGGACCTCCGCGCCGGCAGCCCGCCAGCCTTCGAGGATGTGCGGATAGACAAAGGAGAATGCGGCGTCGCGCGCCAGCGCGATGCGCTGGCCCGGCGGCGTCACGCGTGGCGGTGCGTTGATGCACGGTGCAATCCAGTTGCATTCGGCCAACCGCAGCACCGCGTCGAGATCGATGCGCTCGGCAATGAGACGTGCGGCCTCAGTAATTAGCTCATTCAGTCGGGTCAGCTCCTCAGCCTGGACCAGACCGAGATGGCGCTCCGGCAGCGCGATCGGCGCATGCCGCGGCAGCGCGCCGAGCACGGCGATACCGGCGCCTTCCATCGCGAGCCGCACCAGATCTTCGTGGCGGGGGCTTGCAACGCGATTGAGCACGACGCCGGCGATCCGCACGCCCTTGCGGAAATCGCGCAGGCCCGCGGCAACCGCGGCCGCGGTCTGCGCCTGACCGGAGGGATCGAGCACCAGCAGCACCGGCCACCCCATCATTGCTGCAAGGTCAGCGCTGGCGCCGGTGCCGGATTGGCCCGGGGTGGCAACGCCGTCAAACAGGCCCATCGAGCCTTCGGCCAGCACCAAATCGGCCTCACCGCCTCGCGCGACAAGCCCATCGATGGTCTCGCGGGACATCGCCCAGCTATCGATATTGACCGAGGCGCGGCCCGTCGCGGCGGTGTGGAAGGCGGGATCGATATAATCCGGCCCGCTCTTGAAGCATTGCACGGCAAGCCCGCGATCGCGAAAGGCGCGCGCCAGCGCCAGCGTCAGCGTGGTCTTGCCGGCGCCGGATGCGGGCGCCGAGATGACGAGGCAGCGCGCCATCACGACGCCTCCGGGAAACGCGGCGAAGCGCCGACCGGCCGGTAGCGACGGTCATAGTCGGCGGCATAGAGTCGGCTTTCGGCAAAATCCTTTGCTTCGATCGTTCTGCCGACCAGGATGATCGCGGTGCGCTCTAGTTCCGCGCCGAGCGAGGATTCGAGCGTGCCGAGTGTCGCGCGCACGATCCGCTCGTCCGGCCAGCTCGCTCGCCAGACCACCGCGACAGGACAATCGGCGCCATAATGCGGTGTCAGTTCGGCAATGACCTTGTCCAATACATGCACCGAAAGATGGATCGCAAGCACGGCGCCGGTGGAAGCGAAGGCGGCAAGTGTCTCGCCTTCCGGCATGGCGCTGGCGCGACCGGACGTGCGCGTCAGCACCACCGATTGCGCAAGGCCGGGCAGAGTCAGTTCGGCTTCGAGCGCGGCGGCAGCCGCGGCAAACGACGGTACGCCCGGCGTGACGGTAAAGGGAATACCGAGTTCGCGCAGGCGGCGCAACTGCTCACCCATCGCCGACCACACCGAGAGGTCGCCGGAATGCAGCCGTGCCACGTCCTTGCCTTCGGCATGGGCGGCCGCGATTTCGTCGATGATCTCGTCGAGCGACAGCGGCGCGGTATTGACGATGCGCGCGCCGGGCGGGCAATGCGCAAGGATTTCCCTCGGCACCAGCGAGCCGGCATAGAGGCAGACCGGACAGGACGCGATCAGGTCGCGGCCGCGCAACGTGAGGAGATCGGGAGCGCCCGGGCCGGCACCGATGAAATGGACGGTCATTTCACCACGCTCCATTGCACGACGGGACGGAAGGATTCCCAGGACCGGTAACGGCCGAGCGGCGCGGCATGCGAAATCTCGATCCGCATGAGGTCGCCGCCGTGCTTGAGGTGAAGCTCCGCGAGCAGCGCCTCCGTCTCAAGGGTCACGCCATGCGCGACGATGCGCGTGCCCTCCGGCAACAGCGGCCAGACCACATCGAACATCGCGGCATCGAGGCCGCCCCCGATGAAGACCGCATCGGGCTTCTCGAGAGACGAGAGCACTGCGGGCGCACTGGCCGCAATGACAGTGATCTTGTGCGCAAGACCAAAGGCCTCCGCATTGACGCGAATGTTCGCGGCGCGATCCTCGCGCGCCTCGATCGCGGTCGCTGTCCCTCCGCAGAGCGCCCATTCGACCGAGACCGAGCCGGAGCCGGCGCCGATATCCCAGAGCCTTTCGCCCGGCCGCGGCGCCAGCGCCGACAGTGCCAGCGCGCGCATCGGACGTTTGCTGATCTGGCCGTCATGCTTGAAGAGATCGTCGGGGAGACCGGACGCGCGCGGCAATCCGGCTGCGCCATCCGCCTCGATCGCGATCGCCAGCGGACTGGCGATCGATCCCGCTGCGTAGTCGTTCGCCCTGCTCTCACCGATCTGTTCCCGCGGACCGCCGAGCGCGGACAAGGTCCAGAGCCGCGAGGCGCCAAAGCCGTGCGCGACGAGCCAGGTCGCAAGGTCGGCCGCGGCCTCGGCGTCGCGTACGAGCGAAATGATCCGCACGCCGCACGCCAGCAGCGGCACCAGCCGCTCGAACGGCGAGGCATGAAGACCGATGCAGATTGTCGTCTCCAACGTCCAGCCCAGCCGCGATGCCGCGAGCGAGAAAGTCGAGGGCGATGGATGCGCAACCCATTCCTCCGCCGACAAATGCGATGCCAAGCTTCCGCCTGCGCCATGCCAGAACGGATCGCCGGACGCCAGCACCGCGGTCGGTCGGCCACGGCGCGCGAGCACGCACTTGGCATCGAACGGGATCGGCCATGGTTTGCCGCGGCCGTCGATACCCGCAAGCTTCAGATGGCGTTCGCCGCCGAACACGGTCTCGGCCCGCTCGAGCGCGTTTCGGCTTGCTTCCGAGAGCCCGGCAAGGCCATCTTCGCCGATGCCGACGATGGTCAACCAAGGACTGGAGCAAGGTTCAGACATGATGCGCGCCCTCATTCTGGGCGGAACGGGCGATGCCAACCGGCTTGCCGAGGCGTTCGTGCGGGAAAAGATCGACGCAATCTATTCCTACGCCGGACGCACGCAGATTCCGCTCGGTCACGCGTTGCCGACGCGGATCGGCGGCTTTGGCGGCGTGGAAGGACTTGCGGATTTCATCCGCGAGGCAGGCATCACTCACGTCATCGATGCGACGCATCCTTTCGCCGCGGAGATGAGCCGCCATGTGGTCGAGGCTTGCGCCGCGACGGGCATTCCGCTGGTCGCGCTGGAGCGGGCGCCATGGATTCGCACCGCTGGCGACAACTGGATCGAGGTGGCCGACGTCAGCGCCGCGGTGACAGCCCTGCCGGAGAAGCCCGCGCGCGTGTTCCTTGCCATCGGCCGGCAGCATATTGCGCCCTTCGCGGCCAGGCCGCAGCATGCCTACATCCTGCGCTTCGTCGATGCGCCCGATGGTGACCTGCCGCTGCCCGGCGCCGAAGTGATCGTTTCGCGCGGCCCCTTCACGCTCGATGGCGACCGCGAGCTGATGCGCTCGCGCGGCGTCGAGTTTCTGGTGGCGCGCAATTCCGGCGGCACGGGCGCGCGCGCCAAGATCGACGCTGCGCGCGAGCTTGGGCTTGCCGTGATCATGATCGCACGCCCCGCGCTGCCGGAGCGGCCGCGCGCCGGGAGCGTCGAGGACGTGCTGGCGTGGCTTGCTCATGACGCGCGCCTCGGGGCATAAACCCAGCGGCCAACGCGGCGCGTCGCCGAATTGCCGACAATGACCAGCGTCGTCATGTCGGCCATATCCGGCCGGGCATCCTCCAGCCGCAGCGTCTCGATCCGCTCCTTTGGCGTCGTCACCGCATGCGCGAAGATGATGGTGCGGTCGCCACAGCCGGCCTCTCTGAGGGTTTCGAGCGCGCGGGCAAATCCCTCCGGCCGGCTCGCCGAGCGCGGATTATAGATTGCGATCGCGAAATCCGCTTCGGCCGCGAGCCGCAAACGCTTCTCGATCACCGGCCACGGCTTCAGATTGTCGGAGAGATTGATCGCGCAGAAATCATGGCCGAGCGGCGCGCCGGCACGCGCAGCCGCCGCCAGCATCGCGGTGACGCCTGGCAGCACGCGGATGGAAAGATCCTGCAGCTCCGGCCTGGTTTCGAGTGCCTCAAATACGGCCGCCGCCATCGCGAACACGCCGGGATCGCCCGAGGAGACAAGCACGACGCTGCGTCCCTCGGCCGCCAGCTTCAAGGCCTCACCGGCGCGCTGCAATTCCTGACGATTGTCGGACGGATGCAGCCGCAGGCCTGCGCGCGCCGGCACTCGTGCGACGTAGGGTGCGTAGCCCAGCACATCGGTGGCATCCGCGAGCGCGGCCGACACTTCCGGCGTGACCAGCGCGGCGTCACCCGGACCCAAGCCCGCGATGGTAAGCGTGCCCGTCATTCCGCGGCTTCCTGACGCCTTCCGCCGCGGCCATGCACCAGCACGATCGCGAAGTAGGGACAATCCGCGGGATCGACATCGGCGAGACGCGCAATTCGTTCGTCCGGCATGGTGCCGCGCTCGATCAGCCAGGCTTCGTCCAGCCGCCCGGCTCCTTCCAGCACGCGGCGGATCTTTGCGAGATTGCGGCCGGTCTTCATGATGACCAGTGCATCGGAATTCTGCACGCGACGTTCGAGTTCGGCTTCCGGCAGCGTGCCCATCAGCACCGTCATGACGTCGTCGCCGAGCGCCATCGGCAGGCCAGCGACATTCCAGCAGCCGGCCATGCCGGGAATGCCGGCGATGACTTCGACCTCGGCACGGCCCTGCAGCCGCGTGTAGAGATGCATGAACGAGCCGTAGAAGAACGGATCGCCCTCGCAGAGCACGACCACATCGGTCCCGCGCGCAAGCTCCACCAGCCGATCGGCCCACTCATCGTGGAAGCCGGCGAGCAGCCGCGCATATTCCCCGCTGCCGATCGCAAGCTCGGTCGTGACCGGATATTCCATTGCGTATTCGCGCACATCCGGCGCAAGCATGCCCTCGACGATCGCTCGCGCCTGGCCGGGCCGGCCCTTCTTGCGGAAATAAGCAATGTGCGTCGCCGCGCGCACTTCGCGGTCGGCGCGCACGCTCATCAGATCGGGATCGCCAGGCCCCAGGCCGCAGCAGATGATGCGTCCCATGTCATTCGCTCCTGCTTGCGAGTGCATTCACGGCCGCGACCGTGATCGCGGAGCCGCCGAGCCGGCCGGCCACGGTGAGCGCGGGCGCGGGGGGAGATGCCATGAGCGCCGCCTTGGATTCGGCCGCGCCGACAAAGCCGACGGGGCAGCCGATGATTGCCGCCGGACGCGGGCAGTCTTCGTCCTCGAGCATGTTGAGGAGATGGAATAGCGCGGTTGGGGCATTGCCGATCGCGACGATGGCGCCCTCAAGATAAGGCCGCCACAGTTCGAGTGCGGCGGCGGAACGCGTGGTCTGCATCGATTGCGCCAGCGCCGGCACCTTGGGATCGTCGAGCGTGCAGATCACGCGATTGTTCGCAGGCAGGCGCGCGCGTGTGATTCCTTCGGAAACCATGCGGGCATCACAGAGAACCGGTGCACCATCCTGCAATGCCGCGCGCGCCGATGACGCCATGCCGGACGTGAAGCGGATATGCGCTTCGAGGCCGACCATGCCGGCGGCGTGGATCATGCGTACGACAACAGGTTCTTCATCCCGCGAAAAGTGCGCAAGGTCCGCCTCGGCGCGGATGGTCGCAAAGGATTGGCGGTAGATCGTGGCGCCATCGGTTTCAAAGGCGTATGGCATCAGCGCGCTCCCGTGAACGCGCCGGGATCGGCGAGGAGTTTCGCTGGCGTTAGTCCGCGCTTCGTGGGAACATCGCGCGGCGAACCGTTGCGGACAAGATCGAAACCATCCGCAGTGCCGACCAGCGTGAGCATGGATGGACCGGGATGCGCGCAGCCCTTGGCGCAACCGGAAACGTGAAGCCCTTCGTCCGAGGGGACATGTGGGGCGAGCGCCGCCGCGAGCGCGCGCGTCTCCGCCAGCGCCTCCGGACAGACGGGCGCGCCGGTGCAAGCGATCACCCGCAACAGCGGATCGTCGGCGCGCGTGACGAGCCCTTCGTGCGCGGGCATCTCCCGCAAGCCTTCGAGAAAGATCATGCGCCAGGGCGTCATGCGCAGGCCGGGGGCGACGGTGGAAAGGTAGCCAAGCGTTTCGCTCCGCATCTGCCCGAATGCGAAGCCGACCAGCGCGCCTCCGAAACAAAATCCCGGCTTCGGCGGAGCGATCGCCGCCGCCGGCATCGTCTCGCCCGCCAAAACATCCAGCAGCTTCGCGCCGCCGGCGATATGAGCGGCCATGCGCCCTCGCCCATCCTTGGCGCCACCGGAAGCGACGAACCACTTTGCGAGCGACAGCACCGTATCAATGGCATCTTGCCGCGTGACCGGGTGCCCCAGCGATGTCCCGTCCGCGCGCACGACGAGGCCACCATCGATGCCGCGCTCGATGCGGATGTCGGCCGACGCCACTGCAAGCACGCGTTTCGCGCCGCAATCAATGGCGAAGCCGAATTTTTCGGGCAAGCCGAGCGGCCGCGCTGCCAAAACCTCTTCAAGTTCGGCCGCAAGCCACGACGTAACATCGCCGTCGCGCCAGAACGGCGCCACCAGGATATTGCGCTGGATTTCGGACTGCAGTTCCGCATCGACCAGCCCGAGCCGGTCGAGCCCCTCGATCAGTTCCTCGTGGCTTTTCTCACTAACGCCGCGGATTTGCAGATTGGCACGGCCGGTGAGATCAAGGAGGCCGTTGCCATGACGCGCCGAGAGCTCGGCGATGCCTGCCGCTTGTGCGGAAGACAGCCGTCCCCCGCGCGGCCGCAGCCGAACGACCAAACCATCACCCGATGGCATCGGCCGCAGCGCCGAGGGACACCAGCCCTTGATTTCGAAGGCGCTCATGACGCCTCCCGCAGCGAGGCCAGGATCGAATTGCGCCGGGTCACCCAGAGCGAGGACTCGTCCAGACGACGAAAGCAATCCTCGATCGCAGCAAGCGCTTGTGGATTCTCGCGCGCAAGGAAGGCTCGGATGTCGTCATTGCCGATCGTCGCATCGTAATAGAGATCGAACAGATGCGACGGCACGGCATCGGCGAGATGCGCGAACGCCGCCATGTGCTCCAACGTCGCCGCGATCTCGGCCGCTCCGCGAAAACCGTGGCGCATCATGCCGGCGATCCACTTTGGATTTGCGGCGCGCGCGCGAACCACACGCGAAATCTCTTCGGGCAACGTCCGCGCCCGCGGCGCCTCCGGCCGCGTCGCATCGAGATGATAGAGTGACCTGATCTTCGAGCCGAGGCTTGTTGCGGCGGCCGCGATGCCCGCCTCATGCGCGGCGTAGTCGGAGGCGAGCAACAGATCGGTCTCGGGCAGATCCTGCACATGCACGAAGGCATCAGCGCCCAAAACACGCGCTTCGATCCCTTTGCGATCCGGCTGCATCGCACCGTCGGAGGCAAACGACCACGACGATGACGCGAGCCATGCCTCACCCGCCGCCTCTCGCAACTCCTTCGTGAAAACATCGAGCGTCGGGGCCATGCCGGCACCATATTGCCCGGGACGCGGACCGAACACGCGCGCAGCTCGCGCAAGATAGGGATTCTCGTCGCCCTCGAAATCGCGCTGCGACAGCGCCTCCGAGGCTGCCTCGAACAATTGCGCCAGCGGCGTGAACACGTCGCGGAACAAGCCGGAGACGCGCAGCGTCACGTCGACGCGGGGGCGACCGAGTGCGGCGAGCGGAATGATCTCGAAGCCGGTCAGCCGGCCGGACGCGGAATCCCAGCGGGGCGCGACGCCGGCGAGCTGCAGGGCCATGGCAAATTCCTCGCCCGCGGTGCGCATGGTGGCCGAGCCCCAGAGATCGACGACCAGGCCCTTCGGCCAGTCGCCGTGATCCTGCAGATGCCGGCGCAGCAACTCTTCCGCCAGCTTGATGCCCTGCGCATGCGCGACGCGGGTCGGCACGGCGCGGGGATCGACGGCGAAGAGATTGCGCCCGGTCGGCAGCACGTCGCTGCGGCCGCGATGCGGCGAGCCCGCGGGCCCCGGCGCGACGCGTTGGCCAGACAACGCCGCGATGAGTGCGCCCAGCTCCTCGCGACTGCAATCGCCATGGCCGAACACATGCAGGCCATCGCCGAACTGGCTCTCCTTGAGATCGCAGACGAAGCGGTCGATGCGCGGGATCGCTTCGGCCGGCGCCGCCGACGCGTCGAGGCCGAGATCGTCTTCGACACCGACCGCGCGTGCCTCGTCGCGGATCGCGGCAACGAGTCGCTGGCGCCGCGCCGGATCGAGACCGTCGGCGGTGGAATATTCGTCGAGCAATTGTTCGAGGCGCACGAGGCCGGGCGGCAGCGTGCTGGCGGCCAGCGGCGGCGGCAGATGGCCGATGGTGACCGCGCCGATGCGGCGCTTGGCCTGCGCGGCCTCGCCGGGATCGTTGACGATGAAGGGATAGATCACCGGCACGTCGCCGATCAGCGCTTCAGGCCAGCACTCTTCCGACAGTGCCACCGACTTGCCCGGCAACCATTCCAGCGTGCCGTGCGCGCCCATGTGGATGAGCGCGTGAATGCGCTGCCGCCGTAGCCACAGATAGAACGCCACATAGGCATGACGCGGAACGCGAGAGAGGTCGTGATAGTCGGCTTTGCGGTTTTGCGCCTCGCCGCGCTCGGGCTGTACCGCAATGATCGCCTTGCCGCTGTGGATGGCGGCGAAATGGAAGGCGCCATCACGCACTTGCGGATCATTTTCCGCCGTGCCCCAGGCGCTCTCCAGATGCTCTCGCAAGACCGCCGGGAGCCTTGCCAGCGCATCACGGTAATCCGCAACGCTCCATGTCAATTCCGCTTTGCCCAGCACCGGCCCCAGTCCATCGACAGGTTCGACATCGAGGCCTGCGGCGCCAAGGTCGTCCAGCAACGCTTCGGTCGAAGCCAGCGCATCGAGGCCGACCGCATGCGCGATCTGATGCGGACGGCCGGGATAGCTCGAGAGGATAATGGCAAGATGCTTCTCAAACGCCGGCGTGATCGCGAGCTGATACCACGCACAGACGCGGTCGACCACGGCACCGACGCGCTCGCGATCGGGCTGGTGCGCCAGATGCGAAAACTGCAAATCAGCGTCGCGCTCACCCGGCGATTTGAAACTGACCACGCCGGCAAGCAGGCGCCCATCGACCTCCGGCAGCACCACATGCATGGCGAGATCGGCCGGCGACAGGCCGCGCAGTGACGACGCCCAGTCCTGCTTGCGCGCGGTCGATAGCGCGACCTGAAACACGGGGCACGACGCCGCATCGAACGGCGTCGTGCCGTCATCGCCGATTGCCGAAAACGCGGTGGCGTTGATGATGACGGCTGGCGGCCGCTCCGCGAAATGCGCGCGCAGCCAATCCGCGACGCCGGGCGCTTTCAACGATGTTGCGAAGGCGCCGTAGGCATCAAAGCCCCTCTCCCGCAACGCTGCAATCAGCGCATCGACCGGGCCGGTGTCAGCTGCGGTGAGATAGGAGCGATAGAAAGTGACGAGCGCATGCGGCCGGCCATCGGATGGCGGCAGCGACGCGAGCGCGCCTTTGGTCGGATCGTAAAACCCCATGTCGGGAATTTCGGTCTCGCCAAACACCGGCCCCGCATAAAGGCCGGATGCCAGCGCCAACTGCGCGATCGCGACCTGCGCCGCGACCGCGCCGCCGGCGTCGCAGAGCACACGCAAGCGCCGCAAGGTCGAGATCGGCACGGTAGACAGCGCGTCGAGCCGCGCATCGTCGCGGCCATCGGCCGGCAATACCGCCAGCGCGATGCCACGCTGCTTCGCCAGTTCGTGCAGCGCAGCGACGCCGTAAGGCCAATAGGATTCGCCGCCGATCAGGCGAACCAGAATGCCGCGGACGTGCGAAAGCGTGCGCTCGATATAGGTGTCGACCGAGAGCGGATGGCGCAGCGCAATCAGATTGGCGAGTCGCAGCGACGGCAAGCTCTTGCGCCCGCGACGCCAGCCGGCGGCGAAGGCAGCGAGATCGCTGTCGGAGAACGAGAGTACCACGAGGTCGGCCGGATCCTGACCGAGATCGACTGCTGTCGCGGTCTCCTCCAGGCCATGGCTCTCGCGGAAGACGACGTGCATCAGACTCCTGATCCTTTATACACCAAGTCCTGCCCTGATCGCCTGCTCATCGATATCGCCCTGCTCGCCGATCACGACGAGTTTCGATTGCCGTGGCGCTGTGCCCCAGGGCTTGTCGAACTGGTGACGTACGCGCTCGCCGACGGATTGCACGAGCAAGCGCATCGGCTTGCCCTTGACCGCGAGATAGCCCTTGGCGCGCAGCACATTCTGCTCGCGCGCCAGACGTGCGATCGAGGCGACCAGGGCGTCGATGTCGGTCACTTCAGGGAGATCGACGACGACGGAAGCAAAGTCGTCATGCTCGTGCTCCTCCTCGCCGTCATGATGCGAGGGACGCGCGGCAAGATCGTCTTCGGCCGCGGCATTCAGCCCGAGGATAAGCTGCGGATCGATCGCGCCGTCGGTGACGGCCAGCATCGGCACTGCGCGCGGCGTCTCAGCGGCGATCGCAAGCCTTGCGGCCTCAAGCCCGGCCTGGCCGGCAAGATCGGCCTTGGTCAGCAGCACGATATCCGCGCAGCAGATCTGATCCTCAAATACCTCTGACAGCGGCGTCTCATGGTCGATGCTTTCGTCGGCGGCGCGTTGCGCTTCGACGGCTTCCGGATTCGGCGCGAAGCGGCCGGCCGCCACGGCTTCCGCATCGGCAAGCGCGATAACGCCATCGACCGTGATGCGCGAACGGATCTCCGGCCAGTCGAACGCCTTCAACAGCGGCTTGGGCAAAGCCAGTCCCGAGGTCTCGATCAGGATGTGATCGGGGCGGGTCTGCCGCGCCAGCAGCGTCTGCATGGTCGGAATGAAATCATCCGCCACGGTGCAGCAGATGCAGCCATTGGCGAGCTCGACGATGTTCTCCTCTGGGCAATTGGCGTCGGCGCAGGACTTTAAAATCTCGCCGTCAACGCCTTCGCTGCCGAACTCGTTGACCAGCACCGCGAGCCTCCTGCCGCCGGGATTTGTCATGAGATGCCGGATCAGCGTGGTCTTGCCCGAGCCGAGAAAGCCGGTGATGACGGTAACGGGAATTTTCGCAAGCGAGCTCACTCTGCAGCCTCCGGCAAGGATAGAGGGGGAATCCGCGCCAGCGACTGCTTGCGGAAAATCTCAGGCCGTGCGCGCCAGGGCACGAGGCCGTCGGGTGCTGCGGCATAGGCGGCGGCGCCGGCGACGATGTCCTTTGCATTCGCCTCCGACATGCGGCCGTAGACATAGGACCAGCGGCCGGGCGCGCTCAGCGCCACCGAGCAGCCGTTATTGCAGGCGGACAGGCACTCGACCGGCACCACATTGACGCCGTCGGGCGCTCCGATTTCAGCGATGGCGTGGTGCAGCAGCCTGCCCGGCGTCGGCTGCCCTTCGGGAATGGTCTGTCCTGCCTTGCAGGTGATGCAGACATGAAGCGTAACGGCCATCGCTCTTCCAAAAGTGTAGCGGCGGGAAGATGCGATGAGGCAGACGAACCGGCAACGCGATCCGTTCCCCGTCGCGGAACACCCCGTCCGCCGGTTCAAACACGGTGCGCTGGCAGGTCTCCCGGCTTGCGGAGCAGGATTTCTCCTCTGATCCCCGCCTTCCCGACCCCGTGGGGTCAGTGGCCAATTGAGGATCTCTCCGGTCACGGTCGCGGGGGCGGCTGCTTTTCGAACCCGATCCCTTGAAGGCTTCGGGCCCTATCGCATTCCCTCTTCGCCTGTCGTAGTAGGGACAGGAACCAACGCTTGATCCACCATTTGCCCAAGCGCGGGCCTTGTCAAGCCGAAGGAGCAAGCCGAATGGCTTCCGAACAGGAACTGGCGGACGACGCCCGCCACGCCGCCAAAATGGCCAAGAAGAAGGCCGTCCGCGACCGGATGATGGCCGACAAGAGCGCCGAGAAGGGGCTCATCATCGTTCACACCGGCGCGGGCAAGGGCAAGTCCTCCTCCGCCTTCGGCATGATCGTGCGCTGTGTCGCGCATGGATTTCCCTGCGCGGTGGTGCAGTTCATCAAGGGCGCCTGGGATACCGGCGAGCGACGGATTTTCACCACCCATTTCGGCGAGCTCTGTCAGTTCTACGCCATGGGCGAAGGTTTCACTTGGGAGACGCAGGACCGCGCCCGCGACATCGCCGCAGCCCGAGCCGGCTGGGAAAAGGCCAAGGAGCTGATCGTCGATCCCAACCTGCACATGGTCGTGCTCGACGAGATCAACATCGCGCTGCGCTATGATTATCTCGAAGTCAACGAAGTCGTCGCCTTCCTGCAGACCTCGAAGCCGCCGCAGACGCATGTCGTGCTCACCGGCCGCAACGCCAAGCAGGAGCTGATCGACGTCGCCGATCTCGTCACCGAGATGACGCTGGTGAAGCATCCGTTCCGATCCGGCATCAAGGCGCAGCCGGGCGTCGAATTTTGACGACCCGCATGGCGCGCGCGCTAATGATCCAGGGAGCCGGCTCGGACGTTGGCAAGTCGCTCATCGTCGCCGGCCTCGTGCGTGCCGCGACACGGCGCGGACTCCGCGTGCTGCCCTTCAAGCCGCAGAACATGTCGAACAATGCGGCGGTCACCGTCGATGGCGCCGAGATCGGTCGCGCGCAGGCGCTGCAGGCGCTGGCCGCGGGCGTCGAGCCGCATACCGACATGAACCCGGTGCTGCTCAAGCCCGAGACCGACGTCGGTGCGCAGATCGTCGTGCAGGGCAAGCGCGTCGCGACCATGCGCGCGCGGGACTATGCGGCGATGAAGCCATCGCTGATGCAAGCGGTGATCGAAAGCTTTGAGCGGCTGAAGGCCAGGGCCGATCTGGTCCTCGTCGAAGGCGCCGGCAGCCCGGCCGAGGTGAATCTACGCAAGAACGATATCGCCAATATGGGCTTTGCGCGGCGTGCGGAGGTGCCCGTGATTCTCGTCGGCGACATCGAGCGAGGCGGCGTGATCGCACAGATGGTCGGTATCAAGACCGTGATTGATCCCGACGATGCCGCCGCCATCGCGGGCTTCATCATCAACAAGTTTCGCGGGGACGCTTCCCTGTTCGACGACGGCTACAAGACGATCGCGGAGCGCACCGGCTGGCGCGGCTTTGGCGTGCTGCCCTGGTTCGATCGCGCGCGAGAACTGCCGGCCGAAGATGCGCTCGGGCTTGGCGAGGCGCGCAAGCCCGGCCGAAAGAAAATCGCATTCCTGGCGCTGTCGCGCATCGCGAATTTCGACGATCTCGATCCGCTCAAGCTCGAGCCGGACGTCGATCTCGTGATGGTGCGCCCGGGCGAAGCGGTCCCCGGCGACGCTGCGCTCGTGATCCTCCCCGGCTCGAAGTCGACGCGCGGCGATCTCGATTTCCTGCGCAGGCAAGGCTGGGACATCGATCTCCTCGCCCATGTCAGACGCGGCGGCCATGCGCTCGGGCTCTGCGGCGGCTATCAGATGCTCGGCAAGAGCGTTGCCGATCCTGATGGCATCGAGGGACCGGCCGGCGAAACGCCGGGGCTCGGGTTACTCGATGTCACCACCGTCATGTCAGCTGAAAAAAGTCTGACGCGCGTTCAGGCTACTCATGCCGAAACGAAGCAGGCGATTGACGCCTATGAAATTCATATCGGGCGCACCGAGGGCAAGGACCGCGCACGTCCCTTCGCTCTTGTCGGCAGCGCGCCGGAAGGCGCGATGTCAGCGGATGGACGCGTTTATGGCAGCTATCTGCACGGCCTCTTCATATCTGACGATTTCCGCCGTGCTTTTCTTGCGAGCCTCGGCGTCGCCGCATCGAATGAGAGCTATCGGAGTAAAGTGGAAAGCGCGCTCGACGCGCTCGCCGAGCACATTGAAAAACATCTCGATGTCGAAGGACTGCTCGCGCTAGCGCGCTGAGAGCGCAGCAGCAAGACGCCTCCATTCCGTCTCATTGCCGGGCACCCCCAAACGCAGCCAACCAGGCTCGCCGCTGAAGACACGTGACCAGATTTTTGCCCGTGCGAGCCGTTCCTGCTCGGCAACAGCGTCGCCAATCTCGTAGAGCCGGAATAGCGGCGCGCCGCCGATCAGCTTCCACCCTGCGCCCTTGGCCAGATCATCAAGCCGCACTGCCTCGCGCGCGAGGCGTGCTCTTGTCGCATCAGCCCAATCGCGATCGAGCAGCGCGCGTATCCCAATCGCAATCGCCGCGCCCGATATCGGCCAGGGGCCGGCCATCGCCGCCAATGCCGCGACATCCACTTCGCTGCCCAGCACGAACCCGAGCCGCAATCCGGCAAGCCCGTAGAATTTGCCGAAGGAACGCAGGATCAGAAGCCCCGGCCTCCCCGTCTCTGCTGCCAGCGACAGGCTGGGTACCGCATCGGCAAAGCTTTCGTCAACGACGAGGCGGTTCACGCGCGACAGCAAGGCCAGCAGTTTGGCGGGGTCGTGCTGCCGCCCGTCGGGATTGTTGGGATTGACGAGGATGGCGAGGTCTGCGCCGGAGAGCGCGTCGAGATCGCCCGCCTCTTCCACCTGCCAGTGTGCGGCGGCAAGCGTCGGCGCATATTCATTATAAGTCGGTGCAACGATGCGTGCGAGCCCGGGCTGCGCCAAACGCGGCAGCAACTGGATTGCGGCCTGCGCGCCGGCTAGCGCGAGCACGGGCGCGGCCGTTCCGTACGCGCTTCGCGCTGCTTCGTGCAAGGCTTCGATCTCCGCGCGCGAGGGCAGCGCGCTCCAGTGTCGCGGCGACAAGTCGCCGACCGGATAAGGCTTGCGGTTGATGCCGGTGGAAAGATCGATCCAGTCCTCCATGCATCCGCCAAAGCGCGTCAGCGCGACATCAAGATTTCCGCCGTGATCCCGCATCATGCGATCCTGATGACGGCGAACACGACAAGAAGCAAGGTGAGCGCAAACATCGCGGTCACATAAAGCTCCAGCGCCTTGGTGATATCGGCGGCGGCCGGATCGGCCGCGGATGCGTTCAGCCAGGGCTCATCGGCGAGCTCGCCGTCATAGAAGCGCGGGCCGCACAGGCGCACGCCGAGTGCGCCCGCCATTGCGGCTTCCGGCCAGCCGGCATTGATCGAGCGATGCTGGCGCGCATCCTTCCACATGCAGGACATCGCCGCCCGCCGCTGCCCGCCTCCCGCCAGCGCCGCGAACAACAGTCCTGTCAGGCGGGCCGGGATGAAATTCGCGACATCGTCGATGCGCGCGGCGGCCCAGCCGAAGAATTTGTGCCGCTCGCTGCGATGGCCGATCATGGAGTCCAGGGTGTTGATGGCCTTGTAGCCGATGATGCCGGGCAAGCCGAACAACGCACCCCAGAAGATCGGCGCGACGATACCGTCGGAGGCATTTTCCGCCAGGCTCTCGATCGCAGCGCGCGCCATGCCGGCCCCATCGAGTTTCGAGGGATCGCGGCCCACGATCATCGCGACCTTCTTGCGGGCCGCTTCGCTATCACCGGCGCGCAGGGGATCGCGAACTGCAGCGACATGATCGTAGAGCGAGCGGAACGCGACAAAGGGCCAAGCCAGAATGCCGAGCAGCACAATGCCGATCCAGCCGGAAGGAATCACTTGTTGCACGGCCCAGCCGAGACCTGCCGCCAGCACGATCACCAGCAACGCGGCGGCGATACCGGCGGCGCGCCGTGACGACGCCGCGTCAGCCTCCCGGTTCCAGCTTGCATCGAGCGCGGCTACGAACTTGCCGAGCCAGATGACGGGATGTCCGATACGCGCGAGCACAGCGCCGGGCCAGCCCACCAGGGCGTCCACCACCATCGCCACCGCCATCGCTCCCGCAAAACCCACGCAAAATCCTCCGCCTTCCCCTGATGCGGGAGAATGCCGCCGGCGCGCAAGCCCTCTTGTAATGATTTAGCGGTTTGTCATGGTCCGAGATTGATGGTTAGTGCGGGGCTGGAAGCGGGGACAATATGGCCATCATCCTCATCACCGGGGGAGCGCGTTCCGGCAAGAGCACGCGGGCGGAAGCGCGTGCGCGCGAATTTGCCGGCCGGCCGGTCTATATCGCAACCGCCGAGGCACTCGATTCCGAGATGCGCGAGCGCATCGCCAGGCATCGCGCACGGCGGGGCGGCGAATGGCTGGAACGCGAGACGCCGCTGGAACTGGTCAGGGCAATCGATGAAACCGACGGTGGCGGAGCGCGTTTGGTCGATTGCCTGACCTTGTGGCTGACCAACCTGATGCTCGCCGACCGCGATTGGGAAAAGGAGGCGTCAGCGCTCGCTGAGACGCTGGCGCGGCAGAAGAGTCCCGTCGTGTTGGTTACCAACGAGGTCGGGCTTGGCATCGTGCCGGATAATGCGCTGGCGCGCCAATTCCGCGATGCCGCCGGAATCCTCAATCAAATGATCGCCCGCGCTGCCGACCAAGTGGAATTCGTCGTCGCTGGCCTGCCGATGCGAGTGAAGTAGTCCATGAACGACGATGCCGACACGCTGCAAAAGCTGATCGCCGATCTGCGGATCGGAATCTCGCTATGCACCCGCCTGCCATTCGGGCCCGACGCTCCGGTCGGGGAAGGCGACGTGGCGCGCGCGAGCTGGACCTTTCCGATCGCGGGGTTGCTGATCGGCCTGGCCGGCGCACTGGCGTACTGGCTCGCGATCCGCCTCAATGTCGCGCCGCAGCCTGCGGCGGCGCTGACGCTGGCGGCGACGATGCTGCTGACCGGCGCCATGCATGAGGACGGGCTCGCGGATACCGCCGACGGCCTCGGCGGCAAGACGCGCGAGCAGAGGCTCGAGATCATGCGCGACAGCCGGATCGGCAGCTTCGGCGCCTGTGCGCTCGCGACCTCGCTATTGTTGCGCTGGAGCACGATTGCCGACATCGCCGAACCACGCTTTGTGGCGCTGGCGCTGATTTCGGCGCATGTGGCGGCGCGCGCCTGCCTGCCGGCCTTCATGCATCTTGTCCCGCCGGCCCGCTTCGACGGGCTTTCGAGCGGCGCCGGATCGCCGCCGGGGTCGAGCGTGGTTGCGGGGCTGCTACTCGGTGCGCTCTGCCTGCTGTTCAGCTTCGGCCTGACCGGCACTGTCATCACGCTGCTGATGCTGGCAGCTACCGGATTTCTGCTCGCGCGGGTCGCCACAAGACAGTTCGGCGGACAAACCGGCGACGTGCTGGGCGCGCTGGAGCAGATCGGCGAGGCCGCCATCCTCCTGATCGCGGCCTCGCTGTTCTAGGGGGTGAACGCTAGTTCGGCTTGAGCGTGTCGAACGCTGCCGCGAGATCGACCGTGACTGGCATGGGATCGTCGGGCGCGCCCTCCTTCCGCCAAGTGGTCGCCGTCAGATCGTGCTGGCCGGAGAACTCGAATTTCTCCGACAACAACGGCCGGCCCTCGATCATTTCGCTTAGGTGCGCAAAGCGATTGTGCTGGACGCTGTATACCATGGTCGGATGCGACCAGGGCGAATGGCCGCCCGACGACACCAGCGCATAAACGAAGAACCGCAAATCCGGTGACCACTGCGCGGTGTCGACATAGTAGCCGTTCATGCCGCGCGGCGAGGAATGGTTGAAGGAATTGAGCGTGTCGCCATCGACCGAGCGGATCACCACGCGGCTTTCCATGTCCGGCGTCGCGTTGAGGCTGATGTCGACCGGCATCACGGTCGCATGCAGCTTCGTGTCGGGGGAAGCGTGAATTTTCACGATCATGGTCGCGCAGCTTGCTTCCGGCCGCGGTGTCGACAGCAATTGGTGGCCTTCGCATTGGATTTCGGCGAGAGCCTCCCGCGGCATCAGCCATGCGAGAGCGATCAAGGCCATTGTGAGATGCGGCAAGCCACGCATGACGCCACCTTCCAGAACGGTTCTCATGCCCCAATCTAGACTTAGTGCACGCCGCCGTCGATTGTCATGCGCGTCGCAAACGTGATCAGCGGCGGCATCCGCGCAAGAACAGCCTGGCGCAGGTCCTGGCGCGTTCCGCCCGCTCTTCCGGCGTCGGCGGCGGCCGGTGGCCGAACATGACCGAGCGCATCGGCTGCATGGCGAGCATGCCGAGCAGCATGCCGGCGGCGGCGCTGGCGTCGTCGAGCTCGATCGTGCCGCGCTTCTGCTGCGCCCGCAGCCAGTTCGCGAGCGCATTCTGCGTCGGCGTGATCGCCTTTTGAAAAAACGTCTCCGCAATGTCGGGAATCTTGTCGCTGTCGGCGAGGATGACGCGCTGGAGCGCGATCACCTCGCCGTCGAGCATCAGATCGGCGCAGACCTGCAGCGCCTCCGAGAGCGCCGTCTCGACGTCGCTGCCGTCACAGGCGCGCAGCTTGACGACCGACACAAAGGCGTCGATCCGCTCCGTCACCATCGCTTCGAACAACGCGGCCTTGTTCGGAAACAGGCGATAAAGCGTCTTGGTCGAGATGCCGGCGCGCCGCGCCACATTCTCCATGCCTGTCGCGGCATAGCCGCTATGGGAGAATTCATAGCGCGCCGCTCCGATGATGATCGTGCGCGTCTCCTCGTCAGAGCGCAGCTGCGGCCGCCCCCGGCCGCGCCGCGAACTCATCCGCTGCGCCGCCGCCCTCGCTCACCTTGTTCGCCTTCACGATTGTCATGGTCAGCCTTCGGAATTGTCATGCCATCGAGCCATGCTTTTGCATGATGACTGTCATCCTATTGACAGTCCCAATATGTCCCCTATTTTGGAAAACGTCAAGTTTCCTAATTAAGCCCCTCGCCTCACGGAATTGGATTTCCGTTTACTTGCAAGGGGTTAAACCCAAAGGAGGGCTACCATGAGCCGTCATTCCACTGCTTTCGAGGCCGAACAAGAGGTTCCGGCCGGGTCTATCGAAGGGCTAGCGAAGGGCGAGGCCGGCGATCACAACAATGTGGTCGCGGTCGCGGCACCCAAGGCCCGCAACATCAAGGGCCAACTCCGCCGCCTGCTGCTGGCGGGTGCCGCGCTCGCCGTGCTGTCCGGCGCCGTCTGGTACGGCTGGGACTACTGGACCGTCGGCCGCTTCCTCGTCTCCACCGACGACGCCTATGTAAAGGCTGACAACACGACCATCGCGCCAAAGGTCTCGGGTTACCTGAGCCAGGTGCTGATCGGCGACAACGAGCGCGTCAGGGCTGGACAGGTGCTGGCGCGGATCGATGATCGCGATTTCGTCGTGGCACTCGACCAGGCCAAGGCCGACGTCGCCGCCGCGAAGGCCACGGTTGCCAGCAAGCAGGCGCAGCTCGACGTGCAGCAGTCCGTGATCCAGGCTGCGAAGGCGACCATCGAGGTCGATACCGCAACCAAGACGTTCGCGGGCCAGGAGAACAAGCGTTACACCGATCTCGCCACGACCGGCTACGGCAGCGTGCAGAACGCGCAGGCCGCGCAATCGCGCAACGCCAGCGCCGAAGCCGCGATCCAGCGCGACCAGGCCAATTTGGTATCCGCGCTGAAGCAGGTCGACCTGATCAAGGCCGAACTCGCACAGGCCGTCGCCGCTTCCGCGCGCGCCACCGCCCAGCAGCACCAGGCCGAGCTCAATCTCGGCTACACCACCATTACCGCCCCGATCGACGGCGTGGTCGGCAACCGCACCCTGCGTACCGGCCAGTACGTGCAGGCCGGCACGCAATTGATGTCGCTGGTGCCGGCGACGGGCGCCTACATCGTCGCGAATTTCAAGGAGACCCAGCTCACGAATGTGCATCAGGGCCAGAAGGTCGACGTCGAGGTCGACATGTTCCCCGGCAAGGTCGTGCATGGCCACGTCGACAGCCTCGCGCCGGCCAGCGGCCAGGAATTCGCGCTGCTGCCGCCCGATAACGCCACCGGCAACTTCACCAAGGTGGTGCAGCGCATCCCCGTGAAGATCGCGCTTGAAGGCGGTGCCCTGATCGAGCTGCGGCCGGGCATGTCGGTGATCCCGACCATCGAGACGCAGGCCCGCCAGCACAATCCCGCCAAGGCGGCCGAAACTTCAAAGATCGCCTACGCCGCTGCCCAGAGGTGATGCCAAAAAGGTGATATCATGAGTGCGCTTGCCCTTTCATCCCCGACATCTGTCCCGCGGGCTGCTGCGCAGGCGGCCCCGCAAGACCCCGATCGCGCCAGCCCGGTGGTGTGGATATCCATCGTTGCAGCGATGATCGGCGCCTTCATGGCGATCCTGAACATCCAGATCACCAATGCTTCGCTGCTCAACATCGAGGGCGGCATCGGCACCGGCGTCGACAACGGCTCCTGGATTTCGACCTCCTATCTGATCGGCGAGATCGTGGTCATTCCGTTGACCGACTATCTCAGCCGCGTATTCTCGTTCCGCAAGATCATGCTCGCGCATGCCACGCTGTTCGCGATCTTTTCGGTCGCCTGTGCCTTCACCCACGACCTGCCTTCGATGATCGCGATGCGCGGCCTGCAGGGCTATTTCGGCGGCGTGCTGATTCCGATGGCCTTCACGCTGGTCTTCACCAAGCTGCCGAAGGGCCAGCAGCCCATCGGTCTTGCCATGTTCGCGCTTGCGGTGACCTTTGCGCCTGCCATCGGCCCCACCATCGGCGGCTATCTCACCGAGAATTACGGCTGGCAGACCATCTTCTTCGTCAACGTGATCCCGACCGCGGTCATGGTCACGACGCTCTATTTCACGCTGGAGCGCCAACCGATGCAGCTTGGCCTCCTCAAGGAAGGCGACTGGTTCGGCATCGTCACCATGGCGGTCGGCCTGTCCGCGCTGCAGGCGGTGCTGGAAGAAGGCAACAAGGACGACTGGTTCGGCTCGCTCTTCATCGTCAAGCTGGCCATCACCGCCGCGATCAGCCTGTCGCTGTTCATCGCCAACGAGCTGATCGTGGAAAAGCCGCTGCTGCGGCTGCGGCTCCTGACCAACCGCAATTTCGGCATGGGCACCATCGCCGCCGTCTTCCTGGGCTTTGGCCTATTCGGCTCGATCTACCTGCTGCCGGCCTATCTCGGCCAGGTGCAAGGCTACAATGCGGAGCAGATCGGCAATGTGCTGGCCTGGACCGGCCTGCCGCAACTGATCCTGATCCCGCTGGTGCCGAAGCTGATGCAGCGGATCGACGCCCGCTATCTCGCCGCCCTCGGGCTGATGCTGTTCGCCTACAGCTCGTTCATGAACACGACGATGTCGCTGGATTATTCCGGTGACCAGTTCTGGATTCCCAACATCATCCGCGCCATCGGCCAGGCGCTGACGCTGGCCCCCTTAAGCAACGTCTCGCTCGGCAGCGTCGCGCCCCAGGATGCAGCGGCTGCCTCCGGCATCTCCAACATGATGCGCAATCTCGGCGGCGCGATTGGCACCGCGGTGCTCGCCACCATCGTCACCAAACGTGAACAGTTCCACTCCAACATCATCGGCCAGTCGGTCGACCTCGGCCGCGAGGAAGTGCGCAACCGGATCGCGGAAATGACCAACTACTTCCTGAGCCATGGCGTGGCCGATCCGGCTGCCGCGCACGCGCAGGCCATCATCGCGCTCGGCAAGGTGGTGAAGCGCCAGGCGCTGGTGCTGGGTTTCGGCGACACCTTCATGGTGCTCGGCGTGGTGCTGCTGCTCTCGGCCGCCGCGATCCTGCTGACGCGGAAGCCAAAGGCTGCGGCGGCGGGTGGCGGCGCCCACTGAGCAATGGCGCGTTCGCCCCTTCCGAGAATCCCGGGCCGCTCCATGGCCCGGGATTTTTATTAAACCCCTCACAATTCAGCGAAACCAAGGGGAACACACACACGGAAGGGCAGACAAACCCGCCCAAAAGGCGGTATATTTTCTTGGGAGCATCACCAACCCTCGAGCGGATGCCAATGACGGCGCAGCTCAGCCGCCGCGACGCGTTGCAAACACTGGCACTTGCCGGCGCCAGTGCGATTGCCGGCGCCTGCTCTGCCGGCGCTACTGCCGTTGCGCCGCGCGGCCACGAGCTCGATGGCATCCTGCAGGCAGCCGTCCACAGCGGGCATACGCCCGGCGTGGTGGCGATGGCCGCGACCGATCAATCCGTTATCTATGAAGGCGCGTTCGGCCTGCGCTGTCACGGCGCACCGGCAAAGATGACCGCCGACACCACATTTCGCATCGCCTCGATGGTGAAGCTCTTGACTTCGGTTGCGGCTCTGCAGCTGGTCGAACGCGACAAGCTCAGGCTGGATGAGCCCGCGGAAAAGATCGATCCCGAGCTCGCTTCGATCCCCGTGCTCGATGGCTTTGATGCGAAGGGCGCGCCGCAAATGCGCACCCCGCGCAAGCCGCTCACCCTGCACAACCTGCTCACGCACACATCCGGATTCAGCTATCCGCTGTGGGATGCCAATGTCGTGCGCTATCTAAAATGCTGCCAGACCGACAGGAAGCTGCCGCGCAAGCCGCTCGCCTTCGACCCCGACGCGAAATGGGCCTATGGCGGCAGCATCGACAAGGTCGGCCGGCTGATCGAGATCGCCAGCGGCATGCCGCTCGAGCGCTATTTCCATGAGCACATCACGGGCCCGCTCGGGATGCACAATACCGTCGTCAACTTGGCGGCAAGCCAGCGGGCGCGCGAGGCCAGCGTGCACAAGCGCAACGCTGACGGCAGTTTCAGAGTGGAGCCGCAGGAAAAGCCAGTCATCACCAGGGCATTTTTCGGTGGCGGCGGCATCTATTCCACCGGGCCCGACTATTTGACCCTGCTGCAAGCGCTTTTGAACGGCGGGAGCCTGCGCGGCGCCACCATCCTGCGGCCGGAAACCGTGGCGCTGATGTCCCAAAACCAGATCGGCGATCTCGAGGCCGGCATCATGAGGACCACAAATCCGGCGCTGTCGAGCGACGTCGATTTCTTTCCGGGTGTCCGCAAACGCTGGGGTTTTGGACACATGATCACGCTCGACCCCGTGCCGGAAGGCCGCAAGGCCGGCAGCTTGACCTGGGCCGGTCTGCTTAACACCTATTACTGGATCGACCCGGCCTCCAATGTGGCCGGGGTCATCATGATGCAGGTCCTGCCTTTCGCCGACGAGCGCGCATTGAAGGTCTATCGGCAGTTCGAACGCGGCGTCTATCGTGCCTTCAAATCGGCCTAAGCCCGCGATCTATTTCGATCATCGAGCGTAAAAACGGGAAAGTCGCCTTGAACCCGAAAGTCCTGGCCCTGATCGGCTCGCTTGTGCCGCTCACGCCCTGCCTCGCGCAGGAACATCTGCAGCCGGCGCCGCTGCAGCTGTCGTTGCTGACGACGCGCGACCCCGCAGGCGAGCAATGCCGCCGGGTCGACAAGATCGACCCCGCCAACCTCACGTCGGTCTCGTTACACCGGACCTTCCACGATGATTTCGACGAGCATCCGCTCAAGCACGGCACATGGCTGCCGCATTACTCCGGCGGCGCGGCCTGGCCGGAGGCACAGTATTGGGGCGGCGCCCGCTCCCAGCTCAAACGGCAGACCAAATACAACGGCGAGCAGCAGATCTATGTGGATCCGCACTACAGGGGTCTCGCGCTGCGGCCGCTCGACCTTGACCCGTTCCGGGTTCGCAACGGCGTGCTGTCGATCATCGCGAGCCGTACGCCACCCGAGCTGCAGGCCGCACTGTTCGACAATCCCTACATCTCGGGCATCCTGACCACGCAGGCCTCGTTCGCGCAGAAGTATGGCTATTTCGAAATCCGCTCGAAGATCCCGATCGGCACCGGCGTCTGGCCGGCGTTCTGGATGCTGGCCAATGACGGCGGCTGGCCGCCGGAAATCGACGTGATGGAAGGACGCGGCCAGCGGCCCGGCGATCTCGTGATGACCACGCATTGGCGCATTCCCACCACGCAGAAGATCGAGTTCCTGCGGCTTCGATTATATGTTGCCCGACGCGGCGGTCGCCTTCCACGACTACGGCGTCCTGTGGCTGCAGGACCGGCTGATCTATTTCATCGACCGCAAGCCCGTCTCCGACATCAAGGTCCCTGTCGGGTTCGACGATCCCATGTATATGATCGTCAATCTCGCGATGGGCTCGAAATTCTTTGGCGGCGTCGGCGTCATCGATGGTGAGTCGCCGCTGATGGTGGAATTCCAGATCGACCGGATTTCAGCCTATCAAATCGATCCCTACCAGACTAAACCGTTGCAACAGGGGGGGCTTCCGATCAAGGCGAGCCTGACAGGGGAAGTTGATGGCCGGTGAGTTTTTTTCACGCCGCAATTTTGCGAGACTCGCGGGTCTTGCCGGCCTCGGAATGTTTTCACCGTCTATCGCGCAGGACAGCAAGATCATCGCGGCACCCGCGCCCGCCAGTTTCCCTAGCGGCTTCATCTGGGGCACGGCGACATCGGCCTACCAGATCGAAGGCGCCGTCCACGAAGACGGCCGCGGCCTATCGATCTGGGACATTTTCAGCCACACACCCGGCAAGATCGAGGACAGCACCAACGCCGACCGCGCCAACGATCATTATCACCTCTATAAGGAGGACGTCGGCCTCATCAAGAATCTCGGCGCCAGGGCCTATCGCTTCTCGATTGCGTGGCCACGGGTATTTCCAAACGGTGACGGGCCGGCGAACCCGAAGGGCCTCGATTTCTACAATCGCCTGGTGGACGAGTTGCTCGCCAATGGCATCGAACCCTATGCGACGCTCTATCATTGGGACCTGCCGCAATCGCTGCAGGACCGCGTCGGCGGATGGCAGTCCAGCGACACGTCGAAGGCGTTCGGCGACTACGCCGGCTATGTCGCGGAGCGGCTGAGCGATCGCGTGAAAAGTTTCTTCACCATCAACGAAGCCGGACGTTTTCTCAATTTCGGCTATGGCTGGGCCATCGATGCACCCGGCCTCAAGCTGCCGACCGCCGAATTGAACCAGGCACGTCACAACGTCGTGCTGGGTCACGGGCTCGCCGTGCAGGCGATCCGTGCCAGGGCGCGCGCCGGCACGCGCGTGGGCCTGGCCGAGAACATCGCCGCCTGCATTCCCGCGATCGACACGCCCGAGCATGTTCGCGCCACCGAAATCGCCACGCGGGAACTCAATGCCGGCATTCTGGGCGTGATCCTCGAGGGCAAGTATACCGAACACTATCTCGAATATGCCGGCAAGGACGCGCCGAAATTCACCGCTGACGAGTTGAAGATCATCGGCTCGAAAATCGATTTCGTCGGCCTCAACATCTATGCGCCGCAATTCTATATCGTGCCGAAGGACAAGAAGCCGGGCTTCGACGTGGCACCCTTCCCCGCTTCCTTCCCGCACATGAACTCCGAATGGCTGCGCGTCGGCCCGGAGACCGCCTATTGGGTGCCGCGATTGACCGCAAAGGTCTGGAACGTCGATACCATCTTCATCAGCGAGAACGGCACTTCCTCGGAAGACAAGATCTCGGCCGACGGCAACGTCTACGATCTCGACCGCGTCATGTACCTGCGCAACTACCTCCTTCAGTTGCAGCGCGCGATCGCCGAAGGCGCGCCGGTACGCGGTTATTTCCTCTGGAGCCTGATGGACAATTTCGAGTGGATTTTTGGATTTGGGAAGCGCTTTGGATTGTATCGCGTCGATTTTGAAACGCAGACGCGGATTCCGAAACTGAGCGTGTCGTTTTACCGCAATGTGATTGCGCGCAACGCCGTCAGTTCCTAGTCTAGCGCATGATCCGAAAATTGTGTGGCGGTTTTCCGAAAAGATCATGCGCAAACAAACAGCTAAAGCGCGATGATGATATCATCGCGCTTTAGTAAGCGACGAAGGCCACGTCCGGCTTTTCCATGAAGTTGACGGCAATGCCGCGCGACAGCATCGCGGCCAGGCGTTGCGCGTCCCAATTGGTCAGCCGCACGCAGCCGTGCGAAGCAGCCTTGCCGACCAGCGACGGCTCGGGCGTACCGTGAATGCCATAGCTCGGCTTCGACAGCGCGATCCAGATCGAGCCAAGCGGATTGTTGGGTCCCGGCGACAGGTCGAACGGCTTCTGGATCTCGACCTCCTTGAATTGATATTTCGGATTGTAGTGGAAGGTGGGATCGGAATTGATCGCCGTCACCTTCAGTGTTCCCGACGGTGTCGGCTTGTCGTCGCTGCCGATCGACGCCGGAAAAAACGCGATCAATTCGTTCTTGCTTGAATACACCCTGACCGTCTGACGGTCCTTGTCGACATCGATACGGGATGCGTTCAGCGGCCTGTTCGCGCTCGGCACGTTCGCAACGATGACCACTTCGCCCGCTTCCGAAAACGACGCGTCCGGATTGAGCCTTGAGAGCAACTCGGTGCTCATGTGGAATTTTTCCGCGAGTGCTTCGCGGATATTGGCGTAGCCAAGCGTCTTGAGGGCCGTCATGTCTTCCATCCTCGCCGGAAGCTGCACGAACGGTCCTTTCAGGTCATCGCTGGTGATGGAATATTCGGTCAGGACGGGAACGATGGCCTCGGACGTCAGCTCATCCCAGAACGCGCGGCTCCATCTGGTATCGGCCGGCAGATTGCGAATTTCCGCGAAGGCTGCGATCGCCTCGTCCAGACGCGGCGACATCTTGCCGTCGATCTCGCCTGAGGAAATGTTCGCGCGATCGAGCAGGACCTGCGCCTTGACGATCGCAGGAACGATGTCCTGGTTCTGATCGACCGACGCGAAGTCGGCGGCGATAAAGGTGAAGGGATCCGACGCCTGCGCCGCCAGCGGCAGTAAAATTGAAATCAAATAAAGGCCAATCCTACAGCCAAACATCGGTTTGGTCCAAAATTGAAAATGCCAAAATGTCAGCAGCCGCCGAATCGTCAACTCAACAATCCGCGACAGTTAGCCGCCTACAAGCGCATCTTAAGGGGTTTACCTGACCGGCGTGTGATGCGGCCGGAACAGCCGGCCCTTTTCGGTCACCGCCGCGATGCCCAACGCGGCCAGCGCGCAGATGCAGAAGCCGATCGAAAACGGCAGCAACGTACCGTCGTAGCTTTGGCCGATCGTCATGCCGACGCCGATGCCGAGCAGTGTGGTGATCGATCCATACAGCGATGAGGCGGTGCCGGCGATATGGCCGTGCGGTTCCATGGCAAGCGCCGTGAAGTTCGCCATCATCAGCCCGAACGAAAACATCATCACCGCCGACAGCGCCATGAACAATGGCAATGGCAGCGCGTTTGCTTTCTCCGCGATCAGCAGGATCACGGCAACGAGCGCAAAGGTGACGAGAGCGCCATGCGAGATCACGCGCATGCCGAGACGCCCGACAAAGCGGGAATTGAAGAAGCCGGCCAGCGCGACGCCGATGGCGATGGCCGCAAAGGCCAGCGGAAAGTAATGACCTAGCTTGTAGATGTCGGTGAACACCTGCTGCGACGAAAACACGAAGGCGAACATCGCGCCCCAGACGCCGCCTGCGGCGAGCGCATAGCCCAGCGTCTGGCGGTTGGTGACGGTTTGCCTGTAGGCGCCGAACACTGCCGACAACGCGAGGGACTTGCGCATTTCGGCGGGCAAGGTTTCCGGCATGCGCAGTGCGCTCCAGATCAGCGCCACCACGCCATAAAGCATCAGCACGATGAAGATGCCGCGCCACTGCGCGGTCAGGAGCACCGCCTGGCCGAATGACGGCGCTACCACGGGCACGGCGATGAAGACCATCATGGCGAGCGACATCACGCTCGCCATGCGCCGGCCGGCGTAGCAGTCGCGTACGATCGAGGTGGCGATCACGCGCGTAGCCGACGTGCCGAGGCCCTGCAGCGCGCGGGCCAGCAGCAGGGTCTCGAACGATGGAGCTGCGATCGCAAGCAGGCTCGCGACGACATAGAGGACCATGCCGCCGAGCAGCACCGGCCGCCGTCCAAAGCGATCCGACAACGGCCCCATCAGGAACTGACCAACGCCGAAGCCGATCAGGAATGTCGACAGCACGAGTTGCGGATGGTTGGGGTCGGCGATGTGGAAGGCATCGCGGATGTTCGGCAGCGCCGGCAGCATCATGTCCATCGCCAGCGGGTTCAGCGCCATGATGGCCGCGATCACGACCACGAATTCGGGAAAGCCCATCGGGCGATGGCCCGAGGAGACAAAGGCGTCGGCATTGATTTCAGTCACAAAGCAACCTCATGCAGAGGCTGCACTTTTACCGCCCCTGCTGCGCTGCACAATGCGCGTTTTTGGATGGGTGGTCGGCGGTGGCGGGTGAGGTAATTCTGGGCACGCGCTTAGGCGCCCAGCATTGCCTTCAATTTCATCACGGCGCTGTCCGGCGTGGTCAGCACCGGCTTGCCGGTGGCCTGCGCGACCTGCTCGGCTGCCTGCGCCATGCTGTATTGGGCGAGCGCGATGACGTCGCAAGCGCGCAGATCCTTTGAGGCTTCCACGACGAGACGGTCATGCTCCGCGCGATCGCCGCGATCGAGCGCGGCAAGCGCGCCTTCCGCGAGCTTCGGCACAAGCTCGATGAATGGAGGAAATTCCCGCGGCATCGACGCCAACGTCGGCGGAAATGACGACAACAGCCCGACCTTGCGGCCGCCTTTGGCGGCCTGCTCGATCATCGCTTCGTTCGGCTTGAGCACGGGCATCGGCGCCTGCTCACCCGCCACCGCCTCGATGCAGGGCCCGAAGGCCGAACACGTGAAGAGGATGCCGTTGGCGCCAGTGCTCGCCGCATAGCGGCCGATCGAGAGGAAACGATCGGTCATCGCATCCGTCAGCTTGCCGTCGCGCGCGAGATCAGCCGAAAGGCTGTCGTCGAGCAGATTCATCAGCCGCGCCTCCGGCCACAACTTTGCGAAGGACGCTTCGATCGGAACGATCGAATGTTTCAAGGCGTGAACGAGCGTGATGCGCATGTGCATATCCAGCAACCAGCGCGGCGGATGACCGCCGCGCCGCTTGCCTCTCCCTTACTTGAAGGGGATAGCGTACATCAAGCCGCCCTTGGTCCAGGTGGCGTTGAGTCCGCGCTCGAGCTTCAGCGGGCTGGTCTTGCCGACATTGCGCTCAAAGATCTCGCCGTAATTGCCGGTCGCCTTGAGCGCCTGCTGCATCCATTTGTTGTCGAGCCCAAGCCGCGAGCCGAGATCGCCGGAGGCGCCGAGCAGGCGCTGCACGGCAGGCGTGGTCGACTTCGCCATCTCGTCGACATTGGCCTGCATCACGCCGAGTTCCTCGGCTTCGACAAGGCCGTAGTGCAGCCAGGTGATGATGTCGCTCCAGACCTCATCGCCATTTCGGGTAAACGGGCCGAGCGGCTCCTTGCTGATGGTGATCGGCAGCACGAGATAATCGGCCGGGTTCGGCGCCGCGGTCGCGACCGAACCGGCGAGCGCGGAAGCGTCCTGGGTCATGGCATCGCAGCGGCCGCCAAAGAAGGTCTGGAGCATGGTGTCGGGGCGGTCAAACACCAGCGGCTTCCAGTCGATGCCGTTGGCGCGGCCGTAATCGCCGAGCGTTACTTCATGCGTGGTCCCCTGCGCCACGCAGACGGTGGCGCCCTTCAGATCCTTCAGCTCCTTGACTCCGGTGTCCTTCTTCACGACGAAGCCCTGACCGTCATAAAAATTGACCGGTCCCTGCCGCAGTCCGAGCGTGGCGCCGCGCAAGAAGGTCTCGGTCGAGTTGCGGTAGAGCACGTCGATCTCGCCCGACTGCAACGCGGTGAAGCGGTTTTGTGCCGTCAGCGCGACATAGCGAACCTTGCTGGCGTCGCCGAGCACACCGGCCGCAAGCGCGCGGCAATAGTCCACATCGAGACCCTTGAAATTGCCTTGCGAGTCCGGCGCCGAGAAACCGGCGAAGCCGGTAGAGACGCCGCACACAAGCGTGCCGCGCTGCTTGACGGTATCGAGCGTGGCAGCCGATGCGCTTGAGGCGCCGACGGCGAGCAACGCTGCAATGAATATTCCTCTCTTCATGGTACTTCTCCTGGTAACCAACACTTTACTAATGACCAACACTCTTCAACGCGGTGTCGACGGCCGAGCCGAGGCGCTCGACGATCATATCGATGTCATTTGACGTGCAGATGTAGGGCGGTGCCAGCAGGACGTGGTCGCCGTTCTTGCCGTCGGCCGTGCCACCCGAGGGATAGCAGCCGAGTCCGCCCTCAAACGCGGCTGACTTTATTCTCTGGTGCAGCTTGAGACCGGGATCGAAGGATTTCCGCGTGGCGCGATCGGCGACGAGTTCGATCGCCTGAAACAGACCGCGGCCGCGGATATCGCCAACATGGCGGTGATTGCCGAAGCGTTCGGTCAGCCGCTTCTCAAGGTGCGCGCCCAATTCCTTGACCCGATCGAGCAATTGCTCCTCGCCGATCACGCGCTGCACTTCGAGCGCCGCGGCGCAGGCGAGCGGATGGGCGAGATAGGTGTGGCCGTGCAAAAACGCGCCCGAGCCGTTCCGGATCGTATCGACGATGCGGTTGGTCGTGAGCATCGCGCCGATCGGCTGATATCCGCCGCCCAAGCCCTTCGCGATCGCCTGGATGTCGGGGGCAACGCCCTCCTGCTCCCACGCATGCAAGGTGCCGGTGCGGCCCATGCCGCACATCACCTCGTCGAGGATCAGCAGCGCCCCATGCTTGTCGCAGATTTCACGTATGGCGCGAAAATAACCTTCCGGCGCCGTCACCGCGCCCGCGGTCGCGCCCACCACCGGCTCGGCGATGAAGGCTGCAACCGTCTCGGGACCGAGCCGCTGGAATTCGGCATCGAGTTCGGCGGCCAACCGCGCGACGAAATCAGCTTCCGATTCATTGTCGCGCTTCTCGTGATAGGCGAAAGCCGGGGTGACATGGCTGAAGGCTGGCGACAGCAGCGGCGCATAGGGTTCGCGACGCCAGGCGTTGCCGCCGGCCGACAGCGCACCCAGCGTGTTGCCGTGATAGCTCTGCCGCCGCGCGATGAAGCGCTGCCGCTTCGGCTGACCGGCCTCGAGAAAATACTGCCGCGCGATCTTGATCGCAGCTTCGACCGCCTCTGATCCGCCGCTGACGAAATAGACATAAGCAAGTCCGCCCGGCTCGTGACCGACCAGATGATCTGCGAGCGTCTCGGCAGCCTCTGACGTAAAGAACGCGGTGTGGGCATAGGCGAGTTTCGAGGCCTGCTTCGACATCGCCTCCAATACGCGCGGATGCTGATGGCCGAGGCAGGACACCGCGGCGCCGCCGGAAGCGTCAAGCACCTTCCGTCCGTCCTCGCGGATCAGCCAGATGCCCTCGCCGCCAACCGCTTTCGGCGGCGTCTCGCGCAGGCTTCGGTGCAGCACTCGGCTGCTGGCGTGACTCCTGGCCATGACGATCAACCTTCTTCTACGACGTATTGCGACATTGCCGAGAGGCGGGCTTCGGCTTCTTCGAGGCGCTTCTTCGCGCCTACTCCACCGAGCGAAAAGGTGACCGCGGCAAGCGACTGCGCGATCGCAATCGCGCCGATCAGGCTCGGGAAGAATCCGGGCGAGGATGCACCCTCGAAAAGCAGGACATGATCGGCGCCTTCCGCCATCGGCGCGGTGACGGAGTCCGCTATCGCAATCAGGCTCGCATTGGCGCGATGCGCCGCGCGCGCCGATAACACGCTCGGAGTCGCGTACGGTGTAAAGCTGATGACAATCACGGCATCGCCGGAACGGAACGCATCGAAGTCGAAATCCTCCGGCCCCGAGCCGCCGACAAGTTGCACACCGCCGGGGCGGAAGAGGCGGAGCTGGTAGTTGAGGAGTTCGGCGACGCTGTGGCAACTCCGGAAGCCGGCGATCCAGATCCGCCGCGCCGCATGCAATGCCCTCGCCGCCCTGGCGACGGCGTCGGATGAAATTCGCGACAACCCCGCCGCATCGGCATTGAGCTTGTCCGACACAAGCGACACGTCGGCATTGGGACCGTGGCGCCGACCGCGCACCCGCTCCGAGAAAGGCGAGACTTGCGCCGGCCGTCGCGCTTCGGTCAGCGCCGCGCGCAATTCATCCCAGCCGGAATAGCCCAGCGCCTTGGCGAGGCGGGTGAAGGAGGCGGGATCCGCGCCGGCGACCGAAGCAAGGTCGCGCATCGAGCGCGTGGTGGCGTCATAATCGTTGGCGGCAACGAAGCGGCCGACTTCCTGCAGCCGCATCGGCAGCGAGGGCAACGCGCTGCAGAGCTCGTTCAACGGCGAGGATTTCGACGGCTGCTCGGCCATGAAACAAACGTTGCATATTTCTTCATTCAATGCAACATATGAAACTCGCTGCCGAGACCGCCGACTTCCGACAAGGAATTTTGCGCCGTGACGACACCGACGCCGACCAAACGCCCTCCCCGCCAGCGCCTGAGCTTCTCGCTGCAAAACGAGCAATTCAGGGCGCTCCTGTGGCAGATCGCGGTCGTCGGAATTGCGGTCGCACTCGTCGCCTGGCTCTGGTCGAACGCCGTGCACAATTTGTCGGTGCGCCGCATCTCGACCGGCTTTGCCTTCCTCGGCCGCGAGGCCGGCATGCCCATCACCGATACCTGGCTCGCCTACAGTCCGAAGGACACCTACCTGCACGCCTTCATCGTCGGCATCGTCAATACGCTGCGGGTTGCGGTGATCGGCATCGTGCTCGCGACCGTCCTGGGTACGCTGGTCGGCATCGCGCGGCTCTCCTCCAACTGGCTGCTCTCGCGGCTTGCGGCCATCTATGTCGAGGTGCTGCGCGACATCCCGCTCTTGCTGCAGCTCCTGGTCTGGTACGTGCTGATGCAGGGATTGCCGCCGGCGCGCGGCGCCTGGAAGCCGATCGATGGCGTCTTTCTTTCCAATCGCGGCCTGATCTTGCCCTCGATCCCGCTCGATGGCGGACAGTTCTGGGTGATCGGCGCCGCCGTGCTCGGCTTCACCCTGTTCTATCTGCTGCGGCGCAGATTGATCGCGCTGCAAATTCAGGACGGCCGCCCGCGCCGTACCTGGCCTTACGGATTGCTGCTTGTGATCATCGCGCCGGCGCTGATGTCCTGGCTGCTTGACGTCCCCTGGACCGTCAGCATGCCGGAACTGCGCGGGTTCAATTTTGTCGGCGGCTGGACCTTTGCGCCGGAATATTTCGCGCTGCTGATCGCGCTTGTGACCTATACCTCGGCGTTCATTGCCGAGATCGTGCGGAGCGGCATCCAGGCCGTGCCCAGGGGCCAATGGGACGCGGCGATGGCCCTCGGCCTGCGCCGCAGCTTTGTCCTGAAGCAGATCGTGCTGCCGCAGGCGCTACGCGTCATCATCCCGCCGATGACAAGCCAATACCTGAACCTCACCAAGAACTCCTCGCTCGCGGTCGCGATCGGCTACCAGGACATCGTCTCGATCGCCAACACCACGCTGAACCAGACCGGCCAGGCGATCGAAGCGATCGCGCTGATCATGGCGGTGTTCCTGACCATCAGCCTCGGCATCAGCCTGTTCATGAACTGGTACAACGCGCACATCGCGCTGGTGGAGCGCTGAGCCATGACGACGGCCGCGGAAGCACCACACCCTTCAAGCCGTCGGCGCTCGGGCATGGATGCGAACCCCGTGCTGCGCTGGCTGCGCGCCAACCTGTTTTCGTCGATCACCTCGTCCATTATCACGCTGCTGCTACTCGCACTGCTTGTAAAGATGATGGCGAGCTTCGCTCAGTGGGGTATCTGGGACGCGGTCTGGACCGTGCCCGGCAACGACACCAGCGCCTGCCGCGCGGCGCGCGGCATCGGCGCGTGCTGGGCGGTGATCCCCGAAAAATACCGCTTCATCCTGTTCGGCACCTACCCCTACGACCAGCAATGGCGGCCGGCGCTGGCGACGCTGCTCTTCATCGCCCTCTTCTACGTTTCGTGCCTGCGCAGCTTCTGGCGGCGAGAGCTGATATGGGTCTGGGCCGTGATGCTTTTCCTGATCGGCCTTCTGATGTGGGGCGGCGTGCCCGGCCTGCCCTTTGTCTCCCAGGAGCGCTGGGGCGGATTGCCGGTAACGCTGATCCTCGCCACCTTCGGGCTCGCCTTCGGCTTTCCGCTTGGTATTCTCGTAGCCCTCGGCCGCCGCTCCAAGCTGCCCGCAATCCGCTCGCTCTGCGTGCTCTATGTCGAGTTGATCCGCGGCGTGCCCCTGATCAGCCTGCTCTTCATGGCGAGCGTGATGTTCCCGCTGTTCATGCCCGACGGCTTCAACATCGACAAATTGCTGCGCGCCCAGATCGCGATCGTGCTCTATGCCGGCGCCTATCTTGCCGAAGTCGTCCGCGGCGGCCTGCAGGCGGTGCCGCGCGGACAGCATGAAGCCGCCGACGCGCTCGGCCTCTCCTACTGGCAGAAGCACCGACTGATCATCTTGCCGCAGGCGATCCGCCATGTGATCCCGCCGCTGGTCAACACCTTCATCGCCTTCTTCAAGGATACCAGCCTCGTGCTCATCATCGGCATCTTCGATCTGCTCACCACGGCGAAGACCGCGATCATCGATCCGGCCTGGCAGGCTTTCAGCGTCGAAGTCTACATCTTCGTTGCCGTGATCTATTTCGCCTTCTGCTTTGCGATGTCGCGCTACAGCCGCCACCTCGAAACGGAGGGAAAGAGGGGAACCTGAACGGCGCGTAACCTTACCGCATGGTAAATTAGCCCTTCGTCACAAATACTTGTCGGTTCCGCAGGCCGGTCTTAAACCGAAAATTATAGGCTACCCGCTACCGTCGGCATAATATTGCTTTTCTCTCAACGCCTGCGTGTCCGATGAAGCTCCGCCGTTCGAGCCTGTCGTCGATAGCAACCGTCATTGCAAGCGTGGCGGTGTTTGCGGCCGGCGGCCATTTTGCCGCGAAGGCGATCATCGAAGGCCAGCAGCAGCAGCGGTTGCAGGAGCTGACCGACATCGCGCTGCGCCGATCCGAGGTCGCGGTCGACTTCGGCGCGGCGAGCGTCGACGAGATCGCGCGCAGCGGCCGCCTCGACTGCGAACCTTCCTCGCTGCAGACCTTCCGTCTCCATGTCTATCAGCGCTCCGCGGTGAAGGATGTGCGTCTGGTCAATCACGACGGCTCGATCGTCTGCTCGGCCTATTCGGAAACCCTCGAATTCGACAGGGCCTGGGTCGATCGCTCGGAGATGCTGCCGACCAGCGATCCCACCTTGCGCCTGTTCCGCGTCGAACAGTTCGGCGGCGACGCGCTCGGCGTCATGCGCGATGTCGACGCCAAGCGATCGCTGGTCGCCATTGTCGGCATCAACTCCTTCCTGTTCGACATCATGCCGGCGGAGCTCCGCGCGCGCAGCGAAGTCCTGCTGGACCTCAACAACAAGCAGCAGCTGGCGCAATTCTCGCTGGAGGACATCGAATTCGCCAATCCTGTCGAGATCACCAAGACCTCGAGCCGCTATCCGCTGCATGCGACGATCCGTGTCGAACACAAGGCGCTCGCGAGGGCCTCTGGCCGGGGCTATTGGCCGGCGATGCTCGCCGCACTCGGGCTTGGTCTCGCCTTCGGCATGCTGCTGGTCCGGGCGTGGCGCGCCGAAGGACCCGTCGCCGATCTCGATCGCGCCCTGAAGCGCGGCGAGTTCAGGCCGTTCTTCCAGCCCACCTTCCATCTGACCACGGGCGAGATCCTCGGTTGCGAGATGCTGGCGCGGTGGATTCGCGAAGATGGCACCATCGTGCCGCCGATGAAATTCATCCCGCTCGCGGAGCAGAGCGGACGCATTCGCGCCATGACCTGGCAGATCCTCGCCATCGCACTGAAGGACCTGAACGCGCATCTGCGGCAGAACAAGGAGTTCAAGCTGTCCTTCAACGTCGTGCCGAGCCACCTCATGAGCGAGGGCTTTGTCGATACGCTGCGCAAGATCGTGGCGGAATCGAAAGTCTCCGCGCGCCAGATCGTGCTCGAGATCACCGAGCGCGACGAGCTGCAGGATCTGGAGAAGGCAGCACAGGTCGTGAGAGAGCTGCGCGAACTCGGCTTCAAGGTCGCGATCGACGACGTCGGCGTCGGCCACAGCGGGCTTTCGCACCTGAAGGCGCTCGGCGCCAACACCATGAAGATCGACAAGTTCTTCGTCGACACCATCAAGGACGAGTCGACGTCGCGGATCGTCGAGACGCTGGTGCGGCTCGCAAAGGACCTGCAGATGACGGTCGTCGCCGAAGGCATCGAGACCGAGCAGCAGATGCAGTCGCTGCTCGCATGCGGCGTCCAGGAAGGCCAGGGCTATATCGTCTCGCCGCCGCTGCCTTGCGCGAAATTCATCGAGCTGATGGAAATCCGGCAGGCGCATTCCATCGTCAAGAGCATCGTCGACGAAGCGGCGATGGTCGCCTGACGCCAGGATCGGCGATCTGACTTGTGCCTGTCGTAAATTAAATCCGGCCATATTGGTGATGCAGTCCTCCCAAGATTGGGCGACAAAGAATGTGCCCAGCGCGATCGACAGCGCGCGAGACCGGCGCATCTTTCTCCAGGGATAGATGCGTGCGGGCCCCATTGTAATATTTCATGTAACAGAGCAGCAGGTGACGGAGGTGGCGCTCGCTGAATACAATGACGTGGTCAAGGCATTCCCGTCGGATCGAACCGATCAGCCTTTCAGCATATCCATTTTGCCAAGGGGAGCGCGGCGACGTGGGTCGATCGCGGATGCCTATCGATCGGAGTTTGCGGATAAAAACCTCACCATAAGCGCCATCCCGGTCACGAATGAGATAGCGGGGAGCCTGTTCCCAACCGCATGCTTCCGTGACCTGATTTGCGATCCATTCTGCGGTTGGATGCGCTGTGACGCCAAACCACAGAATATGTCGCCGGCCGTGCCCCATGATCAGCAATCCATAGAGCAGGCGAAACGAGATTGTCGGCACGACGAACATATCCATCGCAGCGATCCCGTCAGCGTGGTTGCGGAGGAACGTCCTCCAGCCTTGGGACGGCGGGTCTCGTCGCCTGACCATGTACTTGGCCACGCTCGTCTGTCCGATATCGACGCCGAGCTTGAGGAGTTCTCCATGGATCCGAGGCGGCCGAGTGGACCCGGGGATTTTCACCCCGAGTCCCTCACAGATTCCGGACTTGATACTCTCGCATCATCCGGCTCGTGCCACCGCTTGAAGGCTGCCGCCTTCCGTTGAATATCGGGCTCCTCCCGTTGCCGGTTGACCCAATCCCAACGGCGATGACCTGCTCGCTTCGCTCCACGGGCATTACCCCGCTTCATCACTACTACCAAGCAGTCCGCCCCTGGTCGGCGCATCGGTACTTTCGGCCTCGCGGTTTTGGCCGCTTGTGCCTTTTCCCTTGCCATCGCCGTCCAGGTTCTCAAGTTCCGTGCAAAAGCCCGAATGAGAGTCACGCCTCCTCAACACCGGACACCGCATGGCCAATAGGTAGGTTTCCGCCATACTTTTCCCGGGGCTAGGGAGAGGCCCCGGTTTTGATGTCATCTAAATCCGTTTTCGATGCATCGCCAGAGATTCGCTTGCGCTCGTCTCTCTCATCCATACTTGACGTGATCAACGTCACGCCTTTTGACCATAACGTTCACCACCGCGGCTTTTGACCGAAGCAGCTTATGGCAGTTTGAAGCCTCCCCCTACAGGACGGCTCCGAAGGGTCCTCCTTCATCTTTCGCACAGCATGACGCTCGCGCGTCTTCTTGACACAACTCCCCACAGCGGATTGGCAATGCTCATCTCGCGGATAAGCTTGCGTATCTCCAACGGAACTGTTGGCCTGCCACCCCGCGCTTTCGATTTCCATCGCCAATATAAACGGAAGCCGGCGCGATGCCATTTGACCACGGTCTCCGGCTTGACAATCGCCAGCGCATCGCGAACGCCAGGGAGAAGCCGATAAAGGCAAACAAAAATCAAGCGGTCGATGGCGCTGAAGGTTTGTTTCTTAGGAGCGGTTCGCCGCAGAACGTTTATCTGCTGCCGCAGCATCCAAATTTCCACCTCAAGCGCTGTCCGCGACCGAAACAGGTCTGCGACCATCCAAACAATGAGCCTAACAAGATCTCTCATCCCGCAAGAGCATTGCCCGATTCTCGATCAACTGCTAGTCAGATTGAGTTTGCGATAGGGACCGCCCCCTACCGGTGAGGATCTGACTTTGAAACGTAGTAGAGCACGTCATGCCGGCGGCGCCCGATCAATCGCGAAATCATGTTGGCGCACTGAATCAGAAGAAAAATTGTGAGGACATCGAGTATCATTTCAAAAAGCCTCCGGGTTCGAAATTTGCGGTCCTAAAACACCCCCAGCCAGGTCCGTACGACATCAACCGATGCCTGTTGCCCACATAGCCCCACTGGCTATGAGCATCACCGCCACGATGAAGAGCGCCGTTTCCAACCGTGTCAGTGTCCAATCGCTACGCATGGTGCGCCTCAATTGCTGGACTGTCTCGGAGCAGGTGCTGTCTTCGATCAATTAACGAATAGTCAAGGATACACTCGGCCCTTTGGAGGCGACCTTTGGGCGACAAATAGGCAGAAATTCCCAGCGTCAAACCGAGTTCCGATGGTCCTGGTCCCTCATCTGCAGAAACATTTCCTTCACGTCGGTAAGCCGCAGCTTGCCTGAGTAATGCTGGCTGAGCCCGTGCAGCTGGCGCGCCGCGATCTCGTCGGCCTTGATGATATTCCTCTCTGCGTGGAAGGCGCGCATGTCTTCCACGAACCGGCGCGCGACCGCGGGCGGTAGGTCGATAGGCTCCTTGGGCATGGCCCGAACAGAAGTTGCCGGGCTCGCGATTGCGTATCCTATCTACGTACCCCTGGCCTTGCGTTTCTTGCGATCGGTTGCCAGCTTAGCAACGAGCTCACAGTCTTCAGCTTCAGCGAACAGTTTTTCGAGCTTTGCTTGCAGGTCTTTCGTCGGCGGAGCCACGCTGACCATCGGGACCGTTGCGGCCTAATGATTTCGGCCAAGCGTTTCTCACCGGCCTCCTGGAAATCGACGTAGGTGCCCCTCCCCAATTTTGCGCAAGCGATCATCTGATCAGCTATTTGTTTGCGTACTTCGGAGGTGTCCTTATCCGCTGGAATTTTTTTACAGACAAAATCAAGAGCGGCCGTCATGTTCGCAAGCGTGCTCTGATCAAACTCGATCAACATTGCCGACCGCGCCTCGGGACATGTCGCATCGGCGGGAATCCCGCCGAATCTTTTTCGAGCAATGCTGGGAGTTTCCGGCAAACCCGCTATTGCGCAAGCACCCTGGAATTGATTCGGCTCTCCGTGGGCGCGCCTTGGCTGCACGCGATTTTCTCAACGCCGGTTTGAGTGCGGCAGGATGCTACCGCTTGGTCTTGGGCCAACTCACCAATAATCAAGAAATGGCACCAGAGAACGCGCACCACAGCTTTCGCTGCCCCAATCTTGGCTGCAAGGCAGAGTATGTCGCCCTAGCGAAGGACTGCGCGCCTGATGAAAAGCCGCGATGCATTGATTGCGGCACTCCCTTTTTGGCGAAGCACGACGGGCGCTTCCTTCATTACCAATCGCTGCGGTTTGACTAACTTTTCTGTTCGCTAGGCGAATAAGTCCGCGCCCGCTTGGGTGAATTTTACGAAGGTACCGCTCTCGTGCAATACCAGCCACCCTTTCTCAATGGCGCGATCGAGGCCAGCCTTGTATTCGGCCGGCGTGCCCTTGAGCTGGTAGAGGAACGGCCCGTTGATCTTCTCGATCAGGATACGGTTCTCGAAATAAGGCTCGACCGCGTTGGCAAGCTCGAGCAGCTTGCGTGCGGCGTCGTCGGGATTGGCGTAGGGGTGAGCGGAAACGAATTTCACCAATGCAGTCCTTTGTCTTGCGTGGCGTAGATGTGCGGCGCATGTACGAGGTTAACCGACGTGCAAACGCACACCAGCGCCCCTTGCGATGAATTCCACGCCATTCTTCAAGGGCGCGGCGATTCTATTCGACCTTTTCCAAGACATTCTTCGCAAGGTGGCGGATAGATTTTGCGCCCCGGCTGGACCGGTTGCGTTACTTTGGCAAGTCCGGTGCCTTGGCAAGCAGGGCACTTGATCTCTGTCGCAACATCTTTTCGTTTGTGTCTTTTCATAAAAATCATTTCCTTGATTGAGAAATGATCCTCACGCTAACTTTGCCGGCGCGCGCTCGACTTGCTTCATGTCGTTGTGCTCAATTGAATTGGTGCGACCGTCATCCCAACTAATGCTGACACCGCTCCAAGTCGTTTCGACAACCGTACCAAGGTCGGTCAGGCTTGAGTGCCAGCTAACCCGGTCGCCAACCTTGAGCAGTCTAGATTGCTCGCCGGTCATTGGTGTGCGCCGTTAGTATGGGCAGTAGTGGTAATTCGCGTAATACGACAGCGTTCTCGAAGACCAGACATAAAGTTTGCGCTGGTAGTGGGGCACGACCGTTCCACACTGACCGGGAATTCCGATAAACGAAGTGTCATCGTACACACGACACCCCCGCTGGGTTGGATAAATGGTGTTGGCACGAGCGGGCATCTGAAAGAAAACCAGCGTCGTGGCGATCACGAGTGCAAAGGATATTTTCATTGGAAATCCTTTCGTACACGTCCGTAATCCTAGCAGAATTTTGAGATTGAGTCTGGGTTGGTCAGCGCCGTTTGCCTTGCAAATCCGAAGATATCGGCGCACGACTACATTGTAGTAGAAAACACTGGGAGGACGTTATGCAATTTATCATATCAATGAAGTTCACGGACCAAGGAATACGCACCATCAAAGACGCACCGAAGCGCACACAAGCTGCTCGTGAGCTTGCCAAGAAGTTAGGTATTGAAATCAAGAATATTTATCTTACCACGGGCGAGAATGATCTTGTATCTATCGTCGAGACTTCGAACGGAGACAATATTGCAAAAATGGCGCTTGCGCTTGGCTCGGCGGGCAACGTTCACACCCGAATAAGCCGAGCATGGACGGAGCAAGAGTACTTCAAGCTCGTTTCCGAATTGCCATGAGCCTGCCTTGACTAAGTTACATGCGACAAAGCCGTACGGTAATCTCTTCTCGGTCACCGCCAAGCTCGGTGGAGATGGAATTATCGATGAGCCCCCGGACGATCTCCTTGGGGACAAAGTGCGCGAACGACCATATGGCGCGCTGCGCAAGCGCCATCGCGCTTCCAAGCTCGTGAATTTCCTTAATGCGCGATGCGGCTGGGGAGGCGTCGGGCGCAACCAGTTTCTGGAGTTTGACCGCCTCAGCGGTTATGCTTTTCAAGGACCACGACATTTCACTACCAAACATCCAAACCCCAGCTCGACGAACTTCGGTCGTCTGTCTCTGCCGGCTACGCGCGAGGCCGGTTCGATCGATCGCGCGATCGCAAGGAGTGACCGATGGACGTCACCTACTACGTCGCGCTTCCGTTCATCCTTGCGGACGACGGGGTCGCGCCCGGCGAGGCGGTCAAGTGTCTCAGCGCCAACGCGGCGGTGATGCGCGCCGAGGCGCTCTCGCGGAAGCCCGGCTGCGCCCGCGCGATCGCCTTCAGTCGGACCGGAGATCCGGGAAGCGGCGAGTTCGGGGACGCGAAGCTGATCCGTAAGTTCGGCGACGTACCGGACGATTTCAGCGCGCTGTGAAGCTCGTCGGGTAGATGACGAGATCACGCGCGACCGGATGTTCATCCGGCCGCGTCGAGTTCCCGAACCTGCACATCACTTCGGGGGCTGTGGCGGTTTCGGGATCGCCGAGAGCATCCTGATCTTCCACGTGCCGCCGTCACGAACGTCCGTGGCCGTCCAGAGCCCGCCGATCTCGATCGGCGCGCCGCTCTGATTTTTCCCGGTGATCTTATACTGGCCCATGGCCAGAGCCGTGTCCGGACCGAGCGGCCAGACCTGATCGACAGTGATCTCCTCGTGATTGAACCCGGCCTTGAAGGTGCCTTCGTAGAGTTGAGCTATGTCGCTTCGCGCTCCGGCCGGATTCACGTGAACGCCGCCCGGAGCGAACAAAGCGGCGATGCCGGCCGCATCCTGCTTATTGAAGCTCGCGGCATATGTGGAGCCGATCTTCTCGATCTCCTGCTTCAGATCCGCGTCCGCGGCAATTGCAGGCACGGATAGAGCGATCATCAGCACGGGCAAAACGTAACACACGCGCATCGGTATTCCTCCCTGAAATCGTTGGTCTGAAATGGACGCCGCCGAGAGCGGCAACTTTGAGCTTACCACAACTGGCGCCACCCGGTGCAGCCGCTACTCGTCTTGGAGACGGCGTACCCGAAGTTGAGGTGGGTCAAAGCTAACCTCGGCAGCGGTGAAGAGTTGATTTTGTACCAAGCGGCATGCGCCGCTCCGGTGCTGCTACGGTTGCAGAGTTCCTGGCTCCTAGGCACTCCGGGTTTCGGCCTTCCACTTGCGACCGCAAACACGGAGTCGGCTCCAAGAGCGTCTCCGCGGGACGACAGTCGGCATTGCGGGTCGAACGACACAGCCCGGGAAGACCAAAATCGGCCTTGGCGGCCATTGCCGCAGGGGCCGATTTACGTCTGGGGGTCGGTCGGGGGCTTCAGCCTACTGTCGGCCCACTTGAGGGCCTCGGGGTCGTGCAGCGGATCGTCCTCGCAGCGCGGGCAGACGTAGCGATCCCGGCCCGTGGCGTCGGGCACGAGCTTCATCGGCCTCCCGCACGAGGGGCACGCCTTCCGGATCGGATGAAGCACCGACATGTCGGTTTCCCTGCCGCCGCCAGCTTAGTTCGGCCAGCCGTGCGGGCACAAGCGCATCGCGGAAAGTTGTCAGGGACGCACAGGCCTCCGTCCGGCTTGACGACACCTCGCCAGCGTATTGAAATCCAGCGTCGTGATGTTGCTGGGTGGCGTCATGGAAGCGTTCTACAGGGGTTTCGCGCAGCGGGCGCGCGATCTAGCCGAGAAGGCGGATCCATTCACGCGGAGGCGGCTGCTGGACCTGGCCAGGCGCTACGACGCCAAGTGCAAACCTGCCTCGCTTTCCGGCAACGGTCGGCCCCTGCCCCCGCCACGCACCACCCCGCCGGCGTCTATCTTTTCCGGACCGGGCGAGGCCTAACGCTCCAGCGTAGGAAGGTCACGTCCAGGCCCTGGCGCACCGTCAGCCCACGGCTCTTCCGCATGTCGTCCTCGGTAAGCTGCATCTCGAGCCTAAGGCTATTCAGCTTGGTACTACGATGCCGAAACCGGGTGCCGCGGCCGCAGCATCCTGCCTCGGATCTACAGGTGGCGGAATTCGTGGTAGGGGTCGATCGGCCGCCGCTCCATGTTGAGCGAAAACGAGTAGCCCAGCCCCAGCCATCGATCTCGACGACGTAGTCGACGAACTCCTCGCGCGGCTTGCGCCTTCGCCTCTTCTTCGCAGGCCTTGTCGGCTTAGGCTCGGCGGTCATCCGCGTGGTCCGCGCTTCTCTTGACCGCACCAGGTTAACCGAGTCGGGTCCGGGCGTCGAAGCCGGCTATGACGGCCCCGCTCCCGTTGCCGCGACCGCGCGTAGCGTCGCGATCAACCTCTTCACGTCGGCGGCGCTGGTCTCGAATTCCGGACGGTCCATGCCGGCGAACCCGGCCCACCACCGCGATGCGTGGGGCTCGTAAAGCTGCTCCTCGAAAACCAGCATGGACCGCGCCTGCACCGGCTCGTTCTCGCACAGGCGGCCGCGCAACGGCGAGATGGCCCCTGCGGCCTCGGCCACCGCGCCTAGCCGCGAGGGTCTCGTTCTCGACAGCCTCGTCAATCTTCCCCTCGATGAACCAGGAGGTCGAGGATGAAGGCTGCGAAGTCGGTGCGCCAGGTCGTCATAGAAGTCTCGCTCCGTTCGATTTCGATCCGGAGCGTGTATCCGCGCTTTTCAAGAAATGCACGGCTGGCGCTCTGCTCATTACTGCGCGCGTGAAGTCTCCAAGTTCGGTCACACTATGCGTCTGATGCCGCCGAGCTACGTGAAGGGTTATGTCAAACGGTAGAAAAGCGATGCTGCCGACGCAGCCGTAATGTGTGAAGCCGTGACACGTCTATCGATGCGGTTCGTGCCGATCAAGTCGGGCGGGTCAGGCCTTGCTGATGTTGTATAGAACGTCGCGGTACCCGCTACCGCGCGGTTTCAGATTTAACCTTTGCGAACAGTATCGAGATTAACAACCGATCTTTATTTGCCAACTCAAGTGTACGGGCCTAGCCGAGTAACGCCATTGCCATTCAACACTTTGGCGCTATCGTGCCCAGGCGGCTTAGCCGCGGTAGCTACCAATTATTGCAAAAGGGAGACTCGCATGAAATTCATCAGTACTTGGATGGTACCTCAAGGCACTTTCAATGCAGCAGTCGCACGCTTCTTAGAAACTGGGGGTGCCCCGCCAGAGGGCGTCAAAATGTTGGGGCGTTGGCATGGCATGGACGGAAAGGGATTTGCGATTTCTGAATCGACTGATCCAAAGGCCATGTATCGTTGGGTCGCCCAATGGGCCGATCTACTCCCGTTGACCGTTACGCCCTGCCTGGAGGACGCAGAAGCGGGCGAGGTCATGGCGTCTCTACCCAAGCGTTGACCTTCCCGATCACAGCCACCGCGGCCAGAGTTCGGCAGCGGTGGCAGCCGGGCAGAACGACCTTGATCGAACCGACCGCTGCAAACTGATCGTTGTAGAGCGTGACGCTGCCGCCGCCGTCCCTCGGTGCGCTTCGCCAGTTCCACGAATCCGATGGACCCATTGAGCACGGAGCACCGCTCGCCTTCGCGACGCGGCTGACGGCGCTGGTGCACAACGTTGATGCGCGCGGAGCCGTCGCATACGTCGAAATGATCGATGTTGCTGCAACGATGTGCTGGTTGCTGAAGGACCAGATGTTGGCGAAGTGCAACGCCGGGTTTGACGAGATAGCAGACGACAAGGCCGCACTGAGCCAACAGCAGCGCGAGGAGATGGAAGCGCAGATCAACTTGCCAAAGCGGGCAATGCCCGCGTGCGACGCGGGATGATCGAGCTCGCCTGGGGTCATCTGGTGCACCAGAAGGCCAGCGCGCTCACCGCGTGGTATCGGAAGCGAACTTCCGATACCCGCGGCGGCACGCGCAAGACGATGATTGTGGCGCTCGCGCGCAAGCTCCTCATTGCGCTGTGGCGGCTCGTGACAACCGGCGAGACGCCGGCAAGTCTGCTGCTGCGACCGGCCGCATAAGTACGACTGAATTGCTGCAGCCCAGCGCCTTATCGATGCCGTGCTGCAGCTGATGAACCGAGGTGGCGGCAACCCGATGTTGGACTATGGTCCTTGCACCGCGGTTTAGAATGGGCCCGCCTTCTCGGAGCTTCGCCGCCGATGCGCATGACTGCATCGTGGTTGCGATCCTCTCGGGTCGGCCGAATACAAGTTCGTGGCGCGCAATCTGCGCCACGATGGCGAGCTCCCCCTCGGTAATCGTCTCAGTTGCTAACCGGGACCGGAGTCCGCCCCGATCGCGCAAGTCTGCCGCTGTGCTCGCGGCCGTCAAGGGCAAGTCGCTCCGCGATGGCCTTCGGCCACCCTTGACCGCCGCTGCGCGCAGCAGCCTGCCGAAAAACAGGTCGGGACGAGGAGATGTCGCGGCCCGGCCGAACAAGGAGATGGCCCATACCAAAAAGCCTTGACACCAATCGCCCCATACAAGTCCTCTGTGGCACTTAGCGGACTTCGGCGTTTTGGCGAATGACCGCTTTGCGCGGCGACGTTAGCAACCGATAGTCTTTCAACGGCACCGCGATGATTAGGCGAAGCCGCGAGCCTCTCGACAGACGGCCGAGCAGAACGACGGCGTCCCGCCCCCACTTATGCTGTACCGGATATCGGTACTACGCCGGCTCGACAAAATCCTGACGGGTGAGACCGGCTGCAAGGGCCGCACGATGCCGCCCATTCCAAGCATTCGATCGACGAACTGCTCGAACGTTTCCGAAGGGGTCTGCTTCTCTAAGTTCGAACTGAATGCTCAGCTGATCGAGCGGGACTGGTCGAAAAAATGCGGGCGAGGGCGAGTTGGAATATGTGGCCTGTTCGAGCGATACGGCGAGCCGAGCAGAAGCAAAAACAGCGCTCTGCTCGCGTTATACTCGGCCGCGGGTCGGCTTGTTTCCGACCGCTGCATGACGACGTTTCCCTCAGTCGTGCATACATTCCATTTCCACACGCGACCACGCTTCTTCAAGATCACGTCAAAGACCTGAAACTGCTGCGTCATCGGTCAACTGTTCAATAAGTCCCACTGGGCAATTGCCTTCGCACCAAACTTGAAGGTTCAATGTTTACAGCAAGTTACAGAAAGTACATGAAATCAGCTTATGCCGATCTGAGATTTCCCCCCGCTTGATCGTGGCATCAGGAAATGGGTTGCTCTCGCCGCAAGGCGCGCTACCTCAACCATTCCCATAGTTTTCATCATTGCGTCCGCCCGGTGAAGATCGGGCTCGCGAAAAACCTCGCTCATCCCGGAGGCAACGCCCCCGGCGTATCCATGCTGACGGCACGTCGCGGTTCTCTCCTGACATTCAGGCTGGCCAACAGCCCGGCAACCTCGTCTCCAGGCACCGGCTTGCTGTATAGATAGCCCTGGACTTCGCTGCAGCCCTCAAGGTTCAGGCATCGCATCTGCTCTTCGGTCTCGACGCCTTCCGCGGTCGTCGTCATTCCAAAGCTGATGCCCAATCCTGCGATCGCGCGAACGATCGCGAGGCTTCCCTCGTCGACGAGCAGGTCTCGAACGAACGACCGGTCAATCTTGATCTTGTCGAACCGGAAGCTGCGCAGATAGCCGATACTGGAATAGCCCGTGCCAAAGTCGTCCATCGAAATCCGGACACCCAGCGCACGCAGCTGGTTCAGAATCGCGATGTTGCGATCCGATTTCTCCAGCAGGACCGTCTCCGTGATTTCAAGCTCAAGCCTCGAAGCCGGCAAGCCTGAGGAAGCCAGGGCACTCACGACCGTCGAAACCAGATTGCCCTTCGCGAACTGAAGCGGCGACAAGTTGACCGAAACCCGTATTTCGTCGGGCCATTTGACCGCCTCCAGGCAGGCACACCTGAGCGCCCATTCGCCGAGCTGAACGATCAGTCCCATCTCTTCGGCCACCGGAATGAATTCCGATGGCGGCACAGCCCCGCGATCCGAGTGATGCCATCGCATCAGGGCTTCAAATGCCGTGACTTTGCTGGTCTGCAGGTTGACCAGCGGCTGGTAGAACAGCTCGAATCCGCCTTGTGCCAGCGCCGTACGCATATCGCGTTCGAGTGAACGCCGGGTCTGGACGGCCTCGTCCATTTGTGGATCGAAGATCCGATAGGTGCCGCGCCCCTCAGATTTGGCGCTATACATCGCCAGATCGGCGCTCTTGAGGAAGCTCTCGGTGTTCATTTGGCCAGGACGCGCAACCGCGATGCCGACGCTGGCTCCTACCGTCACGTCGTGTCCATCGATACTGTGCGGATGACCAACGACCTCGATGATCTTTTCCGCGAGCAAAATCGATGACGTTGGCTGGCTGTCCGATATCTGGAGAATGGCGAACTCGTCGCCGCCGAGGCGCGCAATGCGATCTGTCACCGGAAGCAGGTCGCGAAGTTTCACCGCGATCGACTTCAGCAACAAATCGCCGACGGAATGCCCGAGCGTGTCGTTGACGGCTTTGAACCCGTCGAGATCCAGCAACAGGACTGCCAGGGGATGTGGCGCCACCGAGACATCCCTGAGTGCGTCATCCAGCTGCTCCTTGAACAACAGGCGATTGCCGAGCCCGGTCAGGGAGTCGTGATAGGCAAGGTACTGCGATTTTGCCTGCAATTCCTCGCGGTCGGCGATTTCTTCCTTCAGCCTCTGATTGGCGTCGATCAGGCGGGTTGTGCGTTCCTGAACCCGACGCTCAAGATCTTCATTCGCCTTGCGCAGCGCTTCATTGGCCAAAACGACCTGCTGCTCCGCGCGCCTGCGGCTGATCTGCGTATTTACACGCGCCAAGGCGACGGCGAAGTCCACCGGCTTGGTGACGTAATCATTGGCGCCCTGCTGGAGCGCGTCAACGATGTTACCGCTCTCCGACTTCGCTGTGACCATGATGACCGGCAGGGCAGACGCCGACCGCCGGCTGCGGATGCGCTTCAAGGTCTCTATCCCGTCGATGCCGGGCATCATGACATCGAGAAGCACAAGGTCGAAGGGACCCTTTTCGATCAGCTCGATGGCTGCAGGTCCAGATTCGGCTTCGACCACGTCGAAACCGCGACGCTCGAAGCGCCGCATCAGGATGTTGCGATTATCGCTGATGTCGTCAACGATCAGCAGGCGAGGACGGATATCCTGGCGACTGGAGATCGCGTCGCTCTGCTCGTCGGCATGCGGCGAGGTCGCTTGCACGGAATTGATATTCGAAATGGACATTTTCAAACTGCCGCTGACGGTACGAATTGCAACGCTGCCTCGGAAGAGATGTCATTGACGGCCGGCTGTTCCATCATCCAGGTGAGCACGCGGATCGTGAAACACGATCCCTGCCCGAGCTCGCTATTCACGGAAATTCCGCCGCCCATGAGTGCACATAGCTTCTGGCTCAATACCAGCCCGAGTCCGGTGCCACCATATTTGCTCGAGGTCGACTGGTTGGCCTGACCAAAATTCTGGAATAATCGCCCGATGTCCGACTCGGCGATGCCGATGCCGGTGTCCTGCACCTGGATCTCGATCCAGTCGCCGGCCTGGCGCTTCCGCCTCTGTACGCTCAGCGTGATGGTACCCGCTTCGGTGAATTTTGCTGCATTGCTCAGCAGATTGAGCGCCGCCTGCCGCAGCTTGGTCTGGTCGGTCGAGACGATGCCGAGGTTTCCCGGACATTTGACGACGAGCTTGTTCTTCTTCTCGGCCACCATCGGCTGCACGGTGGCGACGACCTCACGCACCATCTCGCTAAGGTCGAACTCCTGGATCTTCAGCTCGATATGGTTCGACTCGATCTCCGAGAGGTCGAGAACGTCGGTAACGAGAGAGAGCAGATGCTTGCCGGCCGAGTTGATCCGTTCGAGATCCGCCCTCTTGTGCCGGTTCTTGCCGTCGAGCTCGACGTCGTCGAGCAGGATTTCACTGAACCCGATCACCGCATTCAGCGGCGTTCGCAGTTCATGACTCATTTTCGCGAGGAAGATGGACTTGGCACGATTGGCCCTGTCGGCCAGGTCCTTTGCCTCTTGCAGCCGAACCGCAGTCTCGCGATGTCGTTCGGCCTCGCGTTCAAGATCCGATCGCATGGCGATCATGTTCGCATAGTAGGTCGCCATCCACGACATGTAGATGGTGGCCGAGAGGATCGAGATCCAGCCGACCATCGACAGTTCCTCGTGCGACAGCAAGTCGGGAAAGCCCCACAACAAATACGCCAGAACAAAGCCAATAATATTGAAGGTGAAGAGGGCGACGACCACGACGGGCCGCTCGGACAGATAGAAGAAGCCCAGTAGCAGGCTGATGATCAGCCAGGGAAGGAACGGCGAACTAACGCCACCGTAGAAATAGGACCCGAACAGCGAGGTGAAGGCGAGCAATTCGACGGAGATCAATGCCGAAAGCTGCAGGTCTCCGGTCTTCCTGTAGACGAATGGTAGCGTCCAGAATAGCCAGATGCAGACGATCACCGTCCAGCAGGCCGCGTCCGGATGCGGATCACTGAGGTACAGAAAGAGGCTGATCGACTGCGAGAGCAGAGGCCCGAACAGATGCGTGAATACAAAGTTCTGGGCAAGTCCGCGCTCCGAGCGCTCGAGTTTCGCTGCGGCCGGAATGAACCAGTCGATGAACCTGACAAGCCGACTCCAGATCAGCATTGTTCTGCGCCCCTGTTAGACTTCTGTCCTGCCGCAACCTAGCGTGGCCGCCTTTAAAATTCGGTATAGTGGGCTGTATGCTCCGATTAACGCTCTTTTAAGCGGAGCCTGAAAATGTTAGCTGCGGGCAGCTCTGCTTTTTGCCCCGCTTGTATCGCTGCTGTCGCAGCGCAAATGGTGGAAGCAACTTGCGGAAGGCGGCGCAAAATTTATGAAAAGCGTGCTCGTGAAAGCGATCGCTGGCCTTGATCGCTTGGTTAACTATTTCATTCCTACGGACATCGCAGCGGATCGCGACACCAGAAACCGCGCACACGTCTTTTTGGTAAGTCACATTCTCGGGCCATTCATCGGAAACGTGGTTCCGATCTCGATCTTTGTGCTTGATCCGTCGCCGGGATACGACGTCGCGGTGCTGGCAGCTTCCATTACCGCCTTCTGGGTGTTCCCGTTCCTGTTGCGAGCCGGCGTCCCTTACAATCCGCTGGCGCTTGTCTCGATCGAGAACCTGATGTTCTGCATTTTCTGGAGCTGCTACTTCTACGGCGGAGTAACCTCGCCCACGCTGGCCTGGGTGCTGGTGATACCGTTGCTCGCATTCTTCTATCTAGGTTCGTCGAGCCTGCTGCGCCTGATCGTTATGACGATGTTCAGCGTGAACGTGGCGATATTCGGCTTCTTCTATTTCTTTGGTTTCGAAATCAACAACAAGCTGCCGGTCGCTGCGATGCAGGGGCTAGGACTTGTCTCGACGACGGCTGCGGCAATCTATGTCGCGATGATGGCGCTTTACTACGCGAAGATTCAGGCGTCGCAGGGCGAATTGGAAAGCGAGATGCGCGAGCACATGGCAACCGCTATTGCGCTCCGTGCGGCCACCGAGGAGGCCGATCGCGCGAGTGCTGCAAAGGCCGACTTCCTGGCCAAGATGAGCCACGAACTGCGTACGCCGCTCAACGCCGTTATCGGCTACAGCCAGATTCTTCTTGAAGATGCCGAGACGGAAGGCGATGACGCCAGCGTCTCGGACCTGACCAAGATTTACACAGCCGGTCAGCATCTGCTGAAGCTTGTCAACGAGGTTCTCGACCTATCGAAGATCGAAGCCGGGAAGATGGAGCTCGATCTGGCAGAGACCGATCTCGCCGGATTGCTGCTGGAGATAGCTGATGGCGCGAGGCCTGCTGCCGTGCGCAACGGAAACGAATTCCGGAGTTCCGTCTCGCCGTGCCTCGGAACAGCACTCTGCGACGCCGGTAAATTCCGGAACTTGGTCGGCCAACTGCTCGATAACGCGGCCAAGTTCACACAGCACGGGAAGGTGGAGTTGGTTGCCAGGCGCGTTACCAACGATGATGACGATCAGCTCGTGGTCGACGTCATCGATACCGGCATCGGCATCGCTCCGGATCAGATCACCCATCTCTTTGAAAAGTTCACCGTTGCTGATGATTCCAGCACAAGCAAATATGGCGGCACGGGACTTGGTTTGGCGCTGAGCCAGAAGCTGTGCAAACTGATGGGCGGTGAGGTTTCCGTCGAGAGCGAACTCGGCAAGGGAAGTCGCTTCACCATCCGCATGCCCTTGACCGCCGGTCGGCGGAAAGCAGACCTGCATGTCGTCGCGACGCTGGTCCCGGCTGCTCCCGACCTTGCGCTTCAGCCTGCCGCAGAGATGCTCCATGCATAAGATCCTGCTGGTTGAAGACAACGAAATGAACCGGGACATGCTTACCCGGCGCCTGCAGCGGCACGGCTTCTCCGTCTGCTGTGCGCATGACGGCGCCGCCGGCGTCGCGATGGCCGCGGGCGAGAACCCGCATTTGATCCTGATGGATGTCGCCTTGGGCGAAATGGACGGCTGGGAAGCGACTCAGCTGATCAAGGCCAATCCGGCAACTGCAGCCATTCCGATCATCGCTTTGACAGCCCACGCGCTTGCCAGCGACCGTGCCAAAAGTGTCGAGGTCGGCTGCTCGGATTTCGACACCAAGCCCGTGGATTTGCAGCGACTTTTGGCAAAGATGCGGGCGTTTCTGCCCACGGTCGATCAACCGAGCTCTGCGACCGCATAAGCCGGCTGAGGCCGCGCTGGCGGTACTGTTATTTCCCGCTAATACTTCGCGACGACCGGGCTGCCCCAGTTGAACTTGTAATTCACGCCGAAGATTACTTCCTGCGCCGTAAGCTTGAGATTGGTATCGGCAAGCGCACGGGCGGGACCGAAGCCCGGCACCAGACCGGTGGAGGGGAAGTTGACGTTCTTGGTCCCGAAATCCAGGTAGTTATATTCGCCGAAAACCGACCAGCCGAGCGCAAACATCCACTCCACGCCACCGCCCACCGTGTACCCGGTCATACTGAAATTCGCGGTCTGTCCCAGTCCGAACGCCGTTGACGCGGCCGCGTATGCGTTCGACCAGGCGGCGCCGCCCTTGGCATAGGCAAGAACCGTCGGTGCAAGAGTATGGCCGAGACGCCCCGTGAGCGTTTCGGTATTCTTCAACTTGAATACCGCAATAGCGCCCGGAAGGCTGCGACTAGGTTGGACGGATTGATATTTTCGAACTCCGCCTTGCCCTGAATATCGATCACCCAGTTCGGCGCGAATTGATAATCACAGCCATCCTGACCACCACCGATGAAGCTGCTCCCGGTGTTGTTGCCCTAGTCGACGAAGGGGGTTGGCACCCCGGCAAAGCCTACTTCGCCAGCGTGGAAGCGATCCCAGCCGGCGCCGATATTGCCGCCGAGAATAGCACCCGCTCCAGGCGATCGGCGCGGGTTGGAGCGGAGGAGCCGTGGTGTAAGGCCTCGCGGGCAAGTCTGCCGTCGAAGCGATACCTGTTCCGAATGTCGCGCTCAACGCGACGGCCGCGAAGACAAATGCATTGACCTGATCATGAGGGCCCACCGCCATCCCAAACCGCCCGTGCATACGTCTGCCGACAAAGCGCCCACGTACCGGAGTGAACCAAGCCAACGTCGCGCCGAGGGCCAATGCACGCAGCATCCGGAATATGGCCGTCATGTTTAATGTCTGGTTAATCGCGGGTTTCTGCGACACCACGTCCCGCTGGCGGCCGTGATTTAGTTCAGCCAAGAACTAAAAATTCACGCCATCGGAAGGAACACCGATCACTGCGACCGCGCGAGACAGAGTCAAACTCAAAATTAATTGCACTACGCGACCGTTGGCGAAAATCGGCAGACGGCATGTCGAAAAGCTAAGCAGGGAACGATGATGTCAAACAATACCTACGTGCAGGTTCCGCCTGGCGCGCTCACCGGCAGTATGAGAGATTTTCGCGTTCCTGGCGGGGCTGACCTGCTGGGCCGCACCCTGGGTTTCTTCCAGTGGCAGGATCTGCGCCGGCAAAACGGCCTGTGGCCGTTTTCCCGCGCCACCGAAGACGGCCCCAAGACGATTTGCGCCGCACAGGATGACAGCGGCAACAGGATGCGCGGCGTCAATTTCGCTTCGCAGGACTATCTCAGCCTGTCATCGCATCCGGAAATCAAGGCGACTGCCATTGAGACGATCGAACGCTGCGGCGTCCACAGCGCGGGCTCGGCCGCGCTGGTTGGTAACACCTCGCATTCGGTCGCGCTCGAGGGGAAGATCGGCGAGTTCCTCGAAATGGATCACGTCGTATTGTACCCGACGGGATGGGGCGCGGGTTTCGGGGTAGTCAAGGGACTGGTCCGATCGGCCGACCATATTGTCATGGACATGCTCGCGCACTCCTGTCTTCAGGAGGGGGCAAATGCAGCGACCAGCAACGTCCACATGTTTCGGCACCTCGACAACGAATACTGCCGCAATGTTCTCGCCAAGATCAGGGCCAAAGATAACGAGAACGGCATTCTGGTGATCACCGAGGGATTGTTCTCTATGGACTCGGACACTCCCGATCTGCTGGCCCTGCAGTCGCTCTGTCGTGAGTACAATGCCACGCTCGTCGTGGACGTCGCACATGACCTGGGTTGTCTGGGCAGGGATGGCCGCGGTCACATAGGCATGCAAAACATGCTTAGCAAGATCGATGTCGTGATGGGCAGCTTTTCGAAGACCTTTGCCTCGAACGGTGGATTTGTCGCCTGCAAGAGCCGAGCCGTGCAAGAATATCTGCGCTTCTACAGCGCGCCGGCCACTTTCTCCAATGCGTTGTCGCCTGTACAGGCGGCAACCATCCTCAAGGCTTTCGATATCGTCGATTCGCTCGAGGGACGCGTGCTGCGGCTCGAGCTGCTGGCCAATATCAAGTCGCTTCGCCGGGGACTGAGCGACGCCGGTCTCGAATATTACGGCGATCCCTCCGCGATCGTTTGTGTCAAGATGGGATCGGAAGGCCTGGCGCGCCTTGTCTCACGACGCCTGCCGGAATTTGGATTGGTAGCCAATCTGGTCGAATTCCCGGCCGTGCCGAAGGGCGCAGCCCGCATTCGAATGCAGGTGATGGCCAATCATTCCGAGCAGAATATCAGCGATGCGGTTGAAATCCTGAAAGCGGCAAAGGCGGAAGCCGAACGAGAGCTTGAGGATCTCGGCGAGATCAACCCGCGCAAACGGGTCGCCGCATAAGACATCACCACTGGGGCTATTTCGCTCGGGTGGACCACTATCGCCGACAACCTGCGTCCGATCAGGCCTGGCTGCTCTTGCACCATGGCATGCAAGTCCCTTCGCGCGCCATCTTGTACGACAATTGACCCGCTGCGCCAACACCCACCCGATGCCTGTCGCGGCCGGGCTTACGCCGGTTTATGGCACTTTTCGGACCTCACGCTTTGTCGAATGTCCGCTTCGCGCTGCCGGCGGCGGGAAACGCTCCACGCGGGCCACGGCGCGGGGTCTCACGGGTCGCTTTCGCGGGTGGCGTCTTTGGCTTATAGTCCGACCATTAATGGCTTGCCTTCGTATACTTGCTAGTTTTCTGTTTTGCGGAGTTGCGCAATGGGCGATCTGATTGAACTCCCCTACCGTCACTTTTCACCGCTGATCATTCAAAGGCTCATCAGAAACGGCTACCTGCCCTTCTCGGATCGTCACAAACCGGAAGCGGTGAAACGCGCGTGGGATCACTTCCGAGAACATGCATCATGGTTGGTCAGGGATGGCGATCAACCTCGCTAAAAAGCCCAATCGAAATCGGGCTCAGGGTGAAGCCAAAGAGCTAGTGATGGAAGGTACCCGTTGGACCAAGCAGGACGACGAGATGTTTCGGAATCTCGTCGCTGCTGGCGCAGCGTCGGAAACCATTGCATCTACCTTGAAGAAGACAGACGCGGAACTGCGACGCCGAGCATACACGCTCGGACTGCCGCTTAAGTGGTTCAAGAGGCGTGAGCTAACTGAGTGTGATTAGGGCTCAGTCGACAATCTCGTCGCTGAAGGCGAAGCCAAGGAGTTGGCTGTGGAGCGCTGGGAACGCGCCAAGGAAACCAAAACGACCGAAGAACTGGCGGCGATGATCCACGAGGATCTGAGCAAGATGGAGGGTTGCCCCGCAGCTGGGGTTAAGGTGACCGTCTATGGTATTCCCTGGAAATCAATGCTCACCTTTGGCGCTGCGGCCGACCCGTCCACAACAAGGCTGAGCTGCAGAAATTCATTGAAATCGCACCGAACGCCTGCAACGATTATACGTTGTAGCGTAGGTGCTCGAGTCCCCACTGGCGGCTTGCACGCGCTGGATAGGGCCATTGAAACGCTCGAAGTCTGCGGCCTTAACCGGGGATTTACCATAACCGTTCATCCTGACCGTCATAGTGGTTCGCGATAGGTTTGAACTGCATGACCTGGCAACGTCAATTGAGACCGTCAGCGCGAAGAGACGACAATGTATTGAGCGTTTCGCGATTGTCGATTTCCGATGCAGGTGCAACGGCGCTGGATTTGGTTTATCAAGCGGCTGATGTGTTCCGAAACATAGAAGAACGCGCGCGTGAGACGGAGGCGCGCGCTCAATTGCTCTGCAAGAGCGCGTCGGAGAAGTTGCGGCGTGCTGAAATGCGGGCTGAAACAGCTGAACGGGCGCAGCGCGACCTTATCATCAGCGCCGAAGCCAAGCTGCAGGATGCTTCGAGAGCCCTGGAGCAAGCCCAGTCGCGTATCGAGGCACAGCAAGACCAACTGACGGCAATTGAGTTCCGCGCCCAAGCCGCTGAGTTCGAAGCTCGGGAAACTAAACAGGCCCTCGGACTTGTCGAGGAGGCCATCCGCAGACGGCTACTGTGCGCAAACCCGGAAGTCGACTCCAGACCAACAGCAGTAGCCTAGACTATGTCCGTCCGCATGGAAGTGCGCACGCTCGAGGGTCGGCTTCTTCCCGATCTGTCGTTGGAGGTTCAATTTTCAAATGGCACAGACTGGTCGCAGCGCGCCCGACTGGCACTCGAAGATTTCCGGAAGCATGGCGGGCATTCCTTGGCCCATAGCGTCCACTTCCTTGTGGAGGACCACGAAATAGGGTCGTGGTCGTTTCTCTAGGATCCTGAGAGGTAAACGGCAATTATGGCGTAGTGACTCGCAGGGCTGCTCGTCACAAGCTGCCAGGATTGATTTGGCCATGGGACGCCCGCTCCACCCTTGCTGTTCTTGCGACCTGCCGAGACGGCCCATCAACGTGGGCCCGTCAATGGGCGATATGAGATCGCGTCGATGACATGTCTCCGCTGCCACACGGTTGTACGACTGGTTCGGAAGCGACACGTGAAAAAGGACATCACGGCCCTCTTTCCACACCTACGACGCGCTGTAGGTGATCCACCCAAGCCCCCCGGGCGGCTTTCGTGGGTAGAATTGGCTTGTTTCCGACCCCGTAAAACTACGGCAGCGCACCGCGACATCTGTCATGCCGGAAGTCCTGATGTGCTCTTGATGGATCGGCGCAATACGGGGTCGACTGGGATTGCTGGAACTGTCGTATTGGGATTTCAGCCGTTTCTACCGCCGTCATTGGCTCCGTTGTTTGGTGGATCATGGAGTGAGGCGGTGCTGGCCCTTTCCATAGGGCATAACCCCAATTCGCTTGACCTGGATCAAGCGAGGTCGACGGCAGCACCCAAAGTTCGCGCCATGACGCGCGATAATTGGCTCTTTGTGATCTCGATCATCTGGTGTGCCGTTCTAGTCGGCGCGATCCTGGTCATCGCGTCCGCGCCCTAAGGGCGCTTTCCACAGCCGCTGCTCGCTCTAGCTGCTCGTCAAGCCGTCACGGCAGGCCTTTGCACTCCGTGTAATGCCCCCGTCAGCATGAAGGTGTAAGCTTTCGTCATTGTAGATGGGGAGGGCATCCTCATGAAACGCGATGTTTGGATGTTTGCTGTATCGATTGCATGGTGCGTGCTGGTTGCGAGTGCGATGATGTTGATGATGCATTGACACATCTACGACGCGCTGTAACTCGGCACCGTTTCCGGCCCCAAGGGATTGATAATTTGCGCGCTATGTCGGCCTGCGGGATCATTGGCGATGTCCGATCGCCCGGTAAAGAGCACCTTTGCCCTGATGCGCAACAGTTGTGTTCGCGGGATCCTCGTCTATTGCTGTGACTGCAAGTGTAGCCACTCGCTTGCGATCAGCGGCGATGCCTGGCCGGATGACGTGAGGCTATCGGACATCGAGCCGCGATTCGTCTGCACTGCTTGCGGCAAGCGCGGCGCCAACGTACGGCCGGACTTCAATTGGAAGGAAAAGCCGGTTGCGATGATAGGGTATCGATAACGAGCAACTCCGTAACCAGGGCCGACCTGACGATGCTGCTCGGCTGCCTAGACCTGCTGATCGTCGGGGCCGGTACTTGGTCCGTCGACGCGACGATGCGGAGATAATGCGATGGCACATCCAAAAACGGCCGTCAGCCATACCTCGCCAGCGTTCCTGTTCGTCATGACGACCGGAATTGTCAATCTCTTCGGAGATATCACCTACGAAGGCGGCGCCAGTATCAATGGCCCCTTCATGGCCTCGCTCGGTGCGAGCGCCGCCATCGTGAGCATCACGGCGGGGCTCGGCGAGTTTCTCGGCTACGAGCTGCGCCTACCGGCTGGCTACGCGGCGGATCGGACGGGGCGCTACTGGTCGATCACGTTCGTCGGCTACGTCATCAACCTGTTCGCGGTGCCGGCCATGGCGCTCGCCGGAAGCTGGCAGGTCGCGGCCGCTCTGGTGCTCGCCGAGCGCATTGGGCGGGCGCTGCGCAAGCCCACGGTCGAAGCGATGCTGTCCTACACGACGGGCGAGCTCGGCAAGGGATGGGTGTACGCGCTGAACACAGCGCTCGACGAGACTGGCGCGACGCTCGGTCCGCTGATTATCGCGCCGGACCGGGTACGCCTTTTTGACGATCTCGGCCGTGGCGGCGCTCGTCGCGTTGGTGGTCGCCCGGGTGAACTTCCCGCTGCCGTCGCGCCTTGAGCAGGGAGATACAGCGCCGGCCAAGGATTTCGGCAGGGCCTATTGGCTGTACATGCTGGCCGGGGCCCTCTTCGCCGCCGGGCTGATGAGCTTTGAGCTGATCTCATACCACCTGACCAAGGCGAAGATCGCGCCCGAGCAGTGGATTCCCGCAATGCTTGCGATCTCGACGGCCTTTGGCGTGCTGGCAAACCTGGCCTTCGGAAAGGCCTACGATCGCGTCGGGCTTCCTATCGTGATTGCCGCGGTGTGTGTCTCGGCCGCGTTCTCGCCATTCGTGTTTCTCGGCGGCTTCTGGCTTGTGCTGTTCGGCATGCTCCTCTGGGGCGTCGGCTACGCGACCCAGGATACCTTGCTCAAGGCCATCGTCGCCGAGGTGCTGCCCGAGGGAAAGCGCAACTTCGCGTTCGGACTGTACTATGCGGGCTACGGCGTCGGATGGCTGGTCGGCAGCATCGTGGCCGGCTTGTTGTACGAAAATTCGCTCATCGCGCTGATCGCGTTCTCGATCGTCATTCAACTCGCGTCGGTGCCGGTATTTATCGTGGCGAGGCGGCAAGAACGCTCAAGTTGATCGCCGCCAAAGCCTCTCTCGTCGCCGAATTTGGTATGGTAGGCCGCCGCGGGATGCAGAGTTGACCCGGCGCCATCGGAAGGCGACATGATCACACGTCGAGCGCTAACATTGGGAGCGGGCGTCATAGCATCGGCGACCGCGCTGGATGCGCGGTTCGGCCGAGGCGAGAGAACACGCGGCGGTGGCCACCTTCCCATTCCACCAATGATCGACGCAAGCCGGCAGAATAACGTCGTCAAGCTCAAGGCGGCGGCCGGCTTCCATGAGTTCTTTAAAGGGAAGCCCGCGAAGACGTTCGGCTATTCAGGGCCAATCCTCGGACCTACCCTTCGCTTCCGTCGCGGAGATCGTGTCGAGATGATCGTAGAGAACGCGCTCGACGTGCCCACGACTGTCCATTGGCACGGCTTGCTCGTCCCCGGCGCAGAGGACGGCGGACCTCAAGGCTGGATCGAACCCGGCGCCGCCTTGAAAGAACGCGGCCCCGCGCTTGGACCATGCCTCCC
>CAWJYQ010000022.1:0-751511 GCA_963847045.1 uncultured Alphaproteobacteria bacterium
TGCAGGTTTTCGGACGCCGGGATGACGAAGCTATCCCCGGGGACTGACGGCCGGCGTCCGAAAAGCGCCAAGGCACGAAATCGCGGGAGGTGGGGCACCGACGGTGCAGCGGGCGCTATGGGGATTTTGCCGGGGGCTCGGGCTTAAGAAGACTGGGCCGGAGCGGTTGCGATGACCGGGTTTCTGCCACGCGTAGGGGTGTGCGTCGGTATGAACGAGCGTTCTGGGCGTCGCGCGACAAGATTGGTCGTGCGACTGCTGGTGAATCCAGCGCAGCGATGCGAGCGTGGGCGCTGCCGGCTGAGAGCCGGCCAGAATGGCGCTCGTCACTGCGGTCGTCGATTGGCGGCGATGGTCTCATGATGTGTCGATCCTGATCGCCGCCGGTGCCGGTGTGGGGCGGTGCTTCGGCTCGCAGCCGCGCTCAAAAGTCTCGATGACGATCATGCGGGCGCCACAGCACGGGCATGGACGCGGCAGCACGCGGGGCTCGTCGATCGCTGCTTCGGGCGTCTCTGGTTCTTTTGGGCGGGACGGCACGGCGAGCACCTCGCGCGCGTGGGCAATGTTTGCGGCTCGGGCGCCGGTGGCGAGCAGGCCATAGTGCCGGATGCGATGGAAGCCCTTCGGCAGCACGTGGATCAGAAAGCGCCGGATGAACTCATCGGTCGCCAGCGTCATGGTCTTGTAGCGGGCGGGCCCCTCGATGCGATAATCCTTGTACTTGAAGGTAACGCCCTTGTGGTCGGCGGCGACCAGCCGGCGATTGGAGATCGCGATGCGGTGGGTGTAGCGCGACAGATAGCGCAGCACTTGCTTGGGCCCGGCGAACGGCTCCTTGGCGTAGACCACCCAATCGATCTCGCGCAGCGGCGCCAGATAGGCCTTGAATGCAGCCTTGTCGGCGAGCCGCGCATGCTCGCCGAAGAACTGCAGGCGGCCGGCGTCGTGGGCCGCGACCAGCATCTGCAGCAACAGCCGGCGGAATAACGCCGAGAGAACCTCCACGGTCAGAAAATAGCGCGGGCGGCATGCGATCCACCTCGATCCATCCGGCGACAGGCCGCCACCCGGTACGACCATGTGGACATGCGGGTGGTGGGTGAGCGCGGAGCCCCATGTGTGGAGCACCGAGATGAAGCCAATGCGAGCGCCGAGATGCTTGGGATCGGCCGCGATCGTGAGCGTGGTCTCGGCCGAGGCTTTGAACAGCAGGTCGTAGATCACCGTCTTGTTCTGATAGGCGATGTCGGCGATCTGCGCCGGCAGTGTGTACACCACATGAAAGTACGGCACCGGGAGGAGATCGGCCTCGCGCGCGGCCAGCCACTCCCTGGCGACTGCGCCTTGGCACTTCGGGCAGTGCCGGTTGCGGCAACTGTTGTACGAGATCTGGGTGTGCGCGCAGTTCTCGCAGCGCGCGACATGGCCGCCGAGCGCCGCCGTGCGGCAGCGCTCGATCGCACTCATGACCTTCAACTGGCCGAGACTGACGTGGCCCGCATTGGCGCGCCGCCACGCCGCCCCGTGGTCGCGGAAGATATCCGCGACCTCCAGCGCTGGACGCGACACAGCTCGCAGCCGTTACGCCGGCGGCTGGTCCTTCCTGCTCTTCCTGGGTCTTTTGCGAGGCTGCGACAGCCGGTCGAGCGGGCTCTCGATGCCGGCGATCATGCCGGTGGCGACACGGGTATAGCGCGCCGTCGTGTCCAATTTGTCGTGGCCCAGCAGCGCCTGGATGAATCTGATATCGGTGCCATCCTCAAGCAGGTGGGTCGCGAAGCTGTGGCGCAGCGCGTGCAGCGTCACGCCCTTCCTGATCCCGGCCGCATCGGCCGCCTCATGGAACAGGCGGTTGAGTTGGCGGGTCGTCATCGGCTTGCCGCGCCGGAGGCCGGGAAACAGCCAACGTTCTTCCAGGGGCGTTCCCGCATCGTGCCAAGACGGGCGCGCCTTCCACCATTGCCGCAACAGAGCGAGTGTCTCGGACGACAGCATGACATTGCGGTCCTTGCGGCCCTTGGACTGCTCGATGCGAATGATCTTCTGCGCGCTGTCGATATGCTTGATCTTGAGCCGGACCACCTCGCCGGCGCGCAACCCGCAGCCATAGCCGAGACTGAGCAGTGTGCGAGCCTTGAGGCTGCTGGCGACGGCCAGCAGGCGCCGCGTCTCGTCCTGGCTCATCACCAGCGGGATCTTCTGCGGCTCGCGGATGTGATAGATCTCGGCGGCAAGATCCAGTCGCCGCAGCGTCACGCGGAACAAGAACCGCAGCCCGGTCATGATGCGGTTGCGATTGCAGATGCTCACGCCAGTCTCGGCCAGGTGCAGCTGGAAGCGGCGGATGTCCTCGAGTGTGGCCGTGTCGGGGGACCGCTTCACAAACGCCGCGAACCGCTTGCAGCTGCTGATATGGCCTCTCTGCGTGCCCGCACAGAGCTTGCGCGCATTCATGTCCTCGATCATGCGCTGGCGCAGCGGGCTGACAGTATCCGTACTCATAGGAAACTCCTGTCTTGAATGAGGTTGAACGACACCTCGATCTTCAAGACAGGGCGACCCGCGCGCTATCGACGATCTTGACCCCGGCTACCATGCTCGCGGTCGGACTCCCCGCGCAGCGGGCTATCGCGCAGCGATTTAGTGCCCTGGGTCAATCGCGACAGTTCGACCCTCGACCTGCCACTTCCGGTCCTCCCCGAGGAGCGGACATCGTCCACGAGACCGGCCGTGTCCGAAGAGTGCCAGACTCGAAAATTAGCAACCGCCCGATCAGTATGTTGATCACCGCCAAAATTTGAGCCCGAACCTCTGATGATCTCACATACGTTCTTGATGTCGCCAACTGCGATATCTCCGGGCCTCCACGCTATATTGAACGCAAACAGCACAAGGGGGGTATTCTGGCAAAAGCGCGAGCAATAGGGATTAGACTTAGCCTGTCGTTGTTGTTGGCCCGCTCGGGAACGGTTCCGGCGCTTGGTCGGATTCAAGCCACACCGGAATCTTTGCCGATGGGATTGCCTTTCTCGGTAGTTGGGGGTTGAGGGTGCCGGCGATGACGATTAATCCGGCATCGAATTTCGTTCGCGCGAACTCCCTGGCTTCCGCTTCGGTATCAAACGTTTTAGTTAAGCGGGGATTTCGTCTTTTTACCAAGGTTCTACTCTTGGGTACTTCAAACGTGACATACCAAGTCTAATTCATCCCTGATCCGTCGATTGGCTACGCGCCCAGGAGGCCAACTCGTTCAGCCAGGGAAACCAGTTCCGTCAAGGACTGGACCTGCATTTTTTCCATCACCCTTTGGCGATGGGCTTTGATCGTGCGCTCGGTCCCGCCCAGCGCACGAGCAACGTGCTTATTGGTTTGTCCGCGAACGACAAGTTCGAAGACTTGCCGCTCGCGCGGCGTCAACGTTGCGATAAGAGAGCGAGTAAGGTCCAGCGACTTCTTCAGGCGATACTTCGTGCCGTGACGCTCGATCGCCCGCTCAATTGCCTGAAGAAGTTTATCCGATGATATAGGCTTGGTCAGAAAATCCTCCGCACCCGCTTTAATGCCCCGCACCGTGGTTGGAATGTCGGGATAACCAGAGACGAATATGATAGGCAGCGTCGAACCGAGTTTGCTCAAGCGCCCTTGCAGCTCGGGTCCGCTCAGTCCCGGTATCCGCACGTCGAGGAGAATACAACCCGGCACACTTTCGCTCGGCAAGCGATCCAACAAATTGTGGGCCGAAGGATAAGTCGCGACCTCGTAACCGGCTTGCGTCAAACGACGTTCAATCGCTGTTCGGAAGGACGCATCGTCGTCAACAATGTGAACGACCCCCTGCACGCTGTCTCTCCATACGGGTCCCCATCGTAGGGTTCAAATCATTCGGTGGTCTGTCCACTAGTGGACACAAATCAACGTGAGGTCGGAAGCGAGCGAGTACCGATTATTCTACGAACCCTGCGGCGGACATCCGCTTAACGCGCATGGCATCGCGGGAGGTAGGCAGTTAAAGCAAGGTATATATTGGCTGAAGTTCAGAGAGCTCGGCAATAGCCCGAAACGACTGAATTCATCCCTCAGTGCGGCTCACTCTCGACCCGTACATGTGGAGCATTCAGTCCAGACCCTTGGCTAGAATAGACGAGAGGCCAGCAGAGCTGCCTGCGTCCGGTTCTGCAGATCAAGATTTTTCAAAATCGCGGACACATGCAGCTTTATGGTGTTGGGCGATCGAAACAGGGCTCGAGCTATTTCTGGGTTGGTCTTGCCTTTTCCCAGGAGCCGTAAGACGTCCTGCTGCCGCTTGGTCAGACGCATCTTTACCCGAGTAAGTTCAGCGCTGCTCTTCTTTCTGCGGATTGCATCGATCGATGATCCAGGCCGTTGATCAGAAAGCATCTTATTGAGTTGCGATCTCAAGGATTGACCGACGGCGCCGTGCACAACGTTCGCTGCTTTCTGGGTTTCGATAAGGATCAGGTCTCGACTACGCTCGTTCGCCGTTTGCGCAAAGCTCGCGCCAAATGGGCTGCGAACAAGACTTGAAATGTTAATGTGCAGGACGGCAACTCGGGCGACCCTATTGAACGGAAGGGGAAGAGCAATCAGGGAAAACCAACGCGCCTCCATGGGAGAATCACATGAGTACACGAAGTTTATCAAATCGAGTTTTGCAGCAATCAGCCTCTTGAGGTTTTCCGCTAATTCTGCCGGCGCCCCCGCGCCTGATCGGCATAGTTGGAGATAGTTCTTGCCAATTCCGAAATTTGGAGTGCGTAAGTCGTTGTCGCGAGCAAATGTCTTCCAAGCCTCGTTCACGTCAACGATAATGCCGCGAGCATCAAGAACCGCTAGATTTACGGGAAGTTCTTTGAGCGCTCCCGACATACCGGCCGGGGACTCTGCGGTGGCGGCAGACTTTAGTTTCGCGCCTGTTCTGGTCTGAATTTTGACCTTTAGAGGCAATATGACAGAACCGATACGTGCTTGCTTCATGAGCCAACTCGAGGAGACGGCATCATAACGGCTCAATCGACTTTCCAGGAAGGGGCAAAAAAGGCCTCGCGTGGGCTACCAATGGCACGGGCGGGCGGAGTCCGAAGCGGGTCATTCTCGACCGAATTGGGCTGTCTGCGCCATGTCCGGTCTTCCCCCGTTAGCGACCGAATAGCGGACATCGCTGGAGGTCCGGTTGGTGCCAACGCACAAAGTCGCTGCGCTCCAGCCCGCTGCGCGGGAGCAAGAGCCGAGAGACTGGTAGCCGATGGAGAGGACACGATAGCGGGGTTGCCTGGATCAACTCGCGTATTGTGGGCGTGCAACGCATGATCAAGAACAGCAGGATCATCTGAAGCCAGCCACCCTTTCACGACGAACCACATCGACCCGGCCTATAACGCAAATACAAAAAGGCTTGACGAATAGCGCAAACCAGTTTGCTTGAATCTGCCGTAGGTATTTCTGCTCGCAAGAAATTGATTCACGCTATGCCACTGAATGTGGATCAACCGATTAATCGCGCAACAGTTGTCGGATGCGCTATTTCTGCCACGCGCAACTATTTGAAATCACGTGGGTCAAAAACATTAAATCCCCCATTTTGCAACAATCGTGCCAAAACGCTTAAGTTGTGCACGCATTTGAAGCCGCCACTCTTCGAATTTCCTAAGTCGAGCACCTCTTACAAATCCCCATAGCACTCGCTGCTCCGCTGGTGCCCTACCTCCCGCGACTTCGTGCCTTGGCGCTTTTCGGACGCCGGCCATCGGAGCGTGGGAATAGTCTCGGCTTGCCGGCATCCGAAAACCTCCACATTTCCGGTCTCATGCACCGCAGCAATTAGCGCCGGGTCATCAAGTCATGGGGGAGTGGTTTCTTGCCCTCGGTCTGCTAAACTGACTGCCCTGTGAGGCCATATTCGTGGAGGCTGATATGGTGGATACGAATTGGACGATCCATGGCCGCGAATTCGTCAATTGCAATTGCTCCTACGGCTGCCCTTGCCAGTTCGATGGCCTGCCAACTCATGGCCATTGCCAGGCAGTGGCCGGCATGGAAATCGAAAAGGGTTACCACGGTTCAACCAATCTCGATGGCCTGAAGTTTGTCGGAATTTTCCGCTGGCCCGGCGCGATTCACGAAGGCAAAGGCGAAGCAGCGGTGGTCATCGACGAGCGAGCGACGGAAGCACAGCGCACCGCTTTGCTTCGCATCCTCAGCGGACAGGATACCAAGCCGGGAGCGACAATTTTTAACGTATTCGCTTCCACCTTCGAAAAAATGCATCCGCCGATTTTTGCGTCGATCGATGTTGAATCCAACGTGGCCGCTCGGCGCGGCCGCGTGGTGGTGAAGGGCGTTACCGAAGGGCGCGGCGAGCCGATCCTCAATCCGGTGACGAAGGCCGAGCACCGCGTTCGCATCGACATGGTCGATGGATTCGAATACACACTTGCGGAGGTTGGACGCGGCTGGACCAAAGTCTCGAATCCCATCCAGTTCGAGCTCGCCAATTCTTATGCGCAATTCGCGGAAATCCATCTCTGCCAGGACGGAATCGTCCGCTGAGATGTCATGAGCGACGCGGCGCTAGCTGCCGTCCTCAAACGTGATCGCGCCATCGTCGCGGCATGTCTTGTCGTCCTGATCCTGCTTGCCTGGGCCTATATCGTCTGGCTTGCGGACGACATGGAAATGGGCGGCATGGATATGACGGGATTTCGGATGATCCCGGCGGGCAAGGGGCTGATGATGCCCGTGGACGCCCCCTGGCAGACCATCGAGTTTGCGTTCGTTTTCGTCATGTGGGTCGTCATGATGGTCGGCATGATGACGCCATCAGTCGCCCCTCTCATCCTGCTATATGCGCGAGTTGGCCGCCAGGCTGCAGCGCTACATCAGCCGTTCGCGACAAGTGCGTTCCTTGCGGGCGGCTATCTTTCGGCATGGATCGTATACTCTTTCGCCGCAACGATCGCCCAGTGGGCGGTCGAGCGGCGGGGCTGGCTCACGTCTGCTATGTCAAGTGAAAGCAACACCTTTGGGGGACTGACACTAATTGCTGCGGGGCTGTACCAATGGACCCCACTCAAGGATGCCTGCCTGCGGCAGTGCCAGTTTCCACTGCAATTCATTCAGCGGCATGGCGGGTTTCGCGCCGACGCGATCGGCTCCCTCAAGCTCGGCGCGCTCCACGGCGTCTACTGTATAGGCTGCTGCTGGATGTTAATGACGCTATTGTTCGTCGGGGGCGTAATGAATGTTTTTTGGATCGCGCTCATCAGCATTTTTGTACTGATTGAGAAAGTCGTCCCGGTCGGACGGCTGATTTCACGCCTCGCCGGGACACTATTCTTAGCTGTCGGAGTTTGGTTGATCTCGTCGTCCTTGCGTTAGCGCACCGGCAATGTTGTCGGGCGCGGCCCTAGGACAAGTCCACAGGAGGCAAAGACCCCTGCGTCGGAGTTGGGCCATCAACCGACCTCGGGGCGCGTCTGAGCTAGGGTCCGTTCATCCCTCGACAACGGACTTCCGGGGACTGCACCGGCAGGTCCGTTTGGTGCCATTAGCAGAAGCCATGCTAACGGCCGAGTTCGCATCCATTCGTAGGCGCTCTCCGTCGCTCGTAAATCGTGAGCGGCTAGCTTAGCTTAGCTAGCTCTATTCTGAATGGCCGTTGGTAGAGTGCGGGATTTATTCTTCCTGCAATACGCGGCGACCGCACTGGAGTTCCTCTGCAGGCGATCGTAATCCAATACACTGTTGCTTGCCACCGCGTTGTAGTAGCCGCTCATAAAATATGTTACAAAATCTCGATCCTCTGGACCGTACCCCAACCAACTTCCGCAAGTGATCTTGTTAAAATCTAGTGTAGCGTTGGGCACCGCGGTTACGCCTATCGATTTTTCCAGGCCTACCATCACACTGGCACTCGGGTTGGATTGGCACCACGCTTTTACGCTTGCGACATTTGCCCGATGCAGGTCAAAATCTACAAACGTCCTCCGACTTTGATAACTAAACCAGCCGGTCATCCAAGCCGAGAACTTGTTCGACGGTGCAGCCGGCATGGCGAGATATTCGCTACAGCTGATGCTGCGAATATCGACCGTTGTGGCAAGCGCTGCACTAGCGAACGCTGGGACAATTAAGATCACGAACGTAAGAATAATCAACCTGTATCTCATTGTAATGACCTTCCCCTGTAACGAGTGACCGACCAGACCAATCGCGATTTAAGCCCTGCACCGACGCTCGTGACCCCAAAAAGTCATTGCCTTTAATGGCGAGTGCGGGGTTTCTAGTTGATCTAGATCAACGGCGGCGGACCCAACTCTCTGTCCGCGTCGGGTCAAACGCGCCGGTTTGACCATCAACCGGTGACTTCCGGTCTTCCCCAAAGGCGGACGAAGTGTTGACGACTTAACCAAACATGGCCGAAGCCATTACGCGGGCGGCGGCCATGTGATTTCCTTACCCTTGAGTTCCCTGTAGCGACGTGCATTCGCGCGCAGACTTTTAGGGTCCGACATCCCCCGCGACAGCCAATCCAAATCGAGTCGCGCCGCTGAATCGATTGCGGCCATCGTCGTTGCCTGTAAGGCGCGCTTGGAAAATGAATAGGCCGGATAGCAGTCAGGCGTCACGTGAGCAGCCCAAGCGACGGCGGCATCCAGAAGCTGGTCCGGCGCCACGGTCTTCTGCACGACGCCCATCCGGTTTGCGGCCTGCAGATCGTAAATCTGTCCGAAGAGTGTGAACTCGGACGCGGCCTGCGTGCCGATCGCATATTTGATGATCTCGCAATAGACCGCCGGCATCGGAATGCCGATCGGCACCTCATTCAACGCAAACTGCAGCGCGCCTTCCGTCGCGATCCGATAGTCGCAGTCGATCGCCGTGATGAACCCGCCCGCATAAGCATGGCCATTGATCGCCGCGACAGTTGGCCGGGGATAGGTGAACAGGCGAAGATTGGTAGCACGATAGGCAGCGAACCAATTGTCGATCTCTTTGAGATTGCGGCGCGCAAACATTGCAAAGTGATGATCAAGGTCTAGGCCCGCCGAGAACACCTTGCCCGCCCCTGTCAGAACGATGGCACAATCACCGAAATCGGTTTCGAGGCGATCGAACGCGGCATGAAGATCGGCAAAGAACGCGGGGTTTTGCGCATTGACCTTGTTGGTATTCATGGTCACGACCGCGACGTGGTCATGTTTCCGTTCGATATTCCACGGCATGCCAACACTCCCTTAAGGCTCCGCGAGCCGTTGGTTGAAACCATAGCCCAAAGCCTGCCCGATGTCCGGTGTGGGTCAAAGAACGAACCCGCTCTCGCGGGAGGGGCTGGCGGCGCGGTCGGGCGATTACGTCTGCCGCAGTAACTATTTGAACGAGCGCAAGTGACGGGCGGTCGCTCCGTCTTGAGGATCGAGGGGTTCAAGCACTCCAACCTCAAGACGGGAGCTCCCAATGAGCGAGAAGCCCATCAGCCCGCTGCGCCAGCGCATGATCGAAGACATGACGGTGCGCAACTTCGTCGAGAAGACGCACAACGACTATATCCGGCACGTCAGGACATTTACAGCCTTTCTCGGCCGCGCGCCGGATATGGCCGCGCCTGAGGATCTTCGCCTTTTCCAGCTGCATCAGACGCAGGCCGGCGTGCGTGCACCGAGTATCAATGGCTCGGTTGCAGCGCTGCGTTTCTTCTTCACCGTGACGCTCGACCGCCCCGAGATGGCACGGCACCTCACGTTCGTGCGGGAGCCGCGCAGGATTCCGGTGGTCTTGAGCCTGGAGGAGATCGCACGGCTGCTGGAGGCGGCCCGCGGGCCGAAGTACAAGGCCGCGCTGAGCGCCGCCTATGGCGCCGGACTGCGGGTCTCCGAAGTCGTGGCGCTGAAGGTGTCGGACATCGATTCCGAGCGCATGCTGCTGCGCATCGAGCAGGGCAAGGGGCGCAAGGATCGCTTTGCAATGCTTTCCCCGCGGCTGTTGGAGTTGCTGCGCGATTGGTATCGCATCGCCCGGCCCGCGGTCTGGCTGTTCCCGGGCCGTGATCCGCTGCTGCCGCTGACGACGCGGCAATTCAATCGCGCCGTTCATGCCGCTGCCGATAGGGCGGCGATCAAGAAGCGAGTGACGCCTCACACATTGCGCCACAGCTTTGCCACCCATCTGCTCGAAGACAAAACCGATGTGCGTTTGATCCAAGTTTTGCTCGGACATGCCAGGCTCGATACGACCGCGCTCTATGCGCAGGTGGCTACCAACGTGATCCGCGCGGTCATGAGCCCGTTGGATCGGCTCACGCCGCTGACATCGGAGAAGAAGCCGCCGGCATAAGCCACGGCGATCATGGCCCGTCCCGCCCTGGAGATCGCGGACATCTTCCGCGACCACGGGGCCGCTTGGCGTAAAGCCAATGCAGGTCACGTCAGCCTCGGCCAGTTGAAGGTGATGTCGGCGATCGAGAGCTGCCGCACGGTGGCTCTCGGCGGTCATGTCATGCGCTGCGAGGACTGCTCGCACACGCAGATCGCCTATAACAGCTGCCGTAATAGGCATTGCCCCAAGTGCCAGGGCTCGCAGGCGCTGGCATGGATGAAGCAACGTAACTCAGAGCTGCTGGACGTCCCTTATTTCCACGTCGTATTCACGCTGCCGGCGCGGATTGCCGCCATCGCCTACCAGAACAAGGCCGTCGTCTACGATCTCTTGTTCAAGGCTTCCTCGCAGACAATGCGCACGATTGCGGCCGATCCCAAGCGCCTAGGCGTCAAGATCGGCTTCACCTCGGTGCTCCACACCTGGGGCTCCGCGATGACCCATCATCCGCACGTCCACATGATCGTGCCGGGTGGTGGGATATCGCTCGACGGCATGCGCTGGATCGGCTGCCGTCCAAACTATCTCTTGCCGGTAAAGATGCTGTCGCGGCTGTTCCGCCGCCTGATGCTGGAGATGCTGCTCGCCGCACACGACGCCGGCCGCCTGCAGTTCTTCGGCGACCACGCCCACCTCGCCGGCAAGGCCGCGTTCAAGGCCTATCTCGCGCCGCTGCATCGGACCAGGTGGTTCGTCTATAGCAAGAGGCCGTTCGCCGGGCCCGAGCAGGTGCTCGCCTATCTGTCCCGCTACACCCACCGGGTCGCGATCTCCAACAGCCGCCTCATCGCCGCCGCCGCGACTGGCGTAACGTTCAGCTACAAGGACTACCGGATCAAGGGACCCGGCCGCTACAAGACCATGACGCTCAAGCCGGACGAGTTCATCAGGCGGTTTCTGATGCATGTCCTGCCTAACGGATTCCACCGGATAAGGCACTGCGGTCTGCTAGCCAGCGGCACCAAGACCGAGACCATCGCTCGGATCCGTGAGCTGATCGCTACTGTGGCACCTGTGCAAACCGCGCACCAGCCGCAGCCTCCCGATAGTGCCCCGGCAACCGACCAGGCGACCCACCCGTGCCCGTGTTGCGGCGGTCGCATGAACATCATCGAGACCTTCAACCGCGGCTCGACACCGCAATACAGACCGCCGCCGCCAACCGTGATCAGGATCGATACGTCATGATCACGTTCCCCACCTCACAGATTCAAAATCCCGATCTTCCTCGCCGACCCTCGATCCGCCACGGCGACGCTCGTGCAAATCTGCCTTTGCGACGCCAACGTCGCCATCGATCTTCTTGGCTTACCGCAGATTCCCGCACCTGCGACGGACCAATCATGCCCCGCAAAGTCGTCAGCCAACACACTCATCGACCTCGGTTGTCCTCACGCAGCGCCGTCGTACGCAAACCTCCATAGCGCTCGCCGCTCGCAGCGCCACCGCCTGCTATTGCCCGCGGGTTCCTTCACTGAAGGCTTTCGGACGCCGGCCACGGTGCAAGCCGCATCGCTGCGATCGGCCGGCATCCGAAACCCTCAACAAACTCGGAAGTCAGCCCGCTTGCACGGCACGTCGGTTGTACCCTCAAAAGCAGACGTCGTCAGGTCGCCCCGGCATGTCCGTTTCGTGCCATTGAACGAACCCGCTTCGCGGGAGCGCGCTGCGCGCGGAGGCGGTGGCGCCGATCGAGTGACGGGGTGAGGTAAGCGGGCGGCGGTGACAAGCCGGGCGTCCTGTCTTGAGAATCGAGGGGTTCAACAAACTCCACCTCAAGACAGGAGCACCCCGATGAGTGATAAGCCCATCAGCCCGCTGCGCCAGCGCATGATCGAAGACATGACGGTGCGCAACTTCGTCGAGAAGACGCGCAACGATTATATACGGCACGTCAGGACATTCACAGCCTTTCTCGGCCGCGCGCCGGATACGGCCACGCCTGAGGATCTTCGCCTTTTCCAGCTGCATCAGACGCAGACCGGCGTGCGTGCGCCGAGTATCAATGGCTCGGTTGCAGCGCTGCGTTTCTTCTTCACCGTGACGCTCGACCGCCCCGAGATGGCACGGCATCTCACGTTCGTGCGGGAGCCGCGCAGGATCCCGGTGATCTTGAGCCTGGAGGAGATCGCACGGCTGCTGGAAGCGGCGCCCGGGCCGAAGTACAAGGCCGCGCTGAGCGCCGCTTATGGCGCCGGACTGCGGGTCTCCGAAGTGGTGGCGCTGAAGGTGTCGGACATCGATTCCAAGCGCATGCTGCTGCGCATCGAGCAGGGCAAGGGGCGCAAGGATCGCTTCGCAATGCTTTCCCCGCTGCTTTGGAGTTGCTGCGCGATTGGTATCGCATCGCCCGGCCCGCGGTCTGGCTGTTCCCGGGCCGTGATCCGCTGCTGCCGCTGACGACGCGGCAATTCAATCGCGTCGTTCATGCCGCTGCCGATAGGGCGGCGATCAAAAAGCGAGTGACGCCTCACACATTGCGCCACAGCTTTGCCACCCACCTGCTCGAAGAGAAAACCGATGTGCGTTTGATCCAGGTTTTGCTCGGACATGCCAGGGTCGATACGACCGCGCTCTACGCGCAGGTAGCCACCAACGTGATCCGCGCGGTCATGAGCCCGTTGGATCGGCTCACGCCGCTGACACCGGAGAACAAGCCGCCGGCATAAGCCACGGCGATCATGGCTCGCCCCGCCCTGGAGATCGCGGATATCTTCCGCGACTACGGGCCCGCTTGGCGTAAAGCCAATGCAGGTCACGTCAGCCTCGGCCAGTTGAAGGTGATGTCGGCGATCGAGAGCTGCCGCACGGTGGCTCTCGGCGGCCATGTCATGCGCTGCGAGGACTGCTTGCACACGCAGATCGCCTATAACAGCTGCCGTAATAGGCATTGCCCCAAGTGCCAGGGCTCGCAGGCGCTGGCATGGATGAAGCAGCGCAAGTCAGAACTGCTGGACATCCCTTACTTTCACGTCGTATTCACGCTGCCGGCGCGGATTGCCGCCATCGCCTACCAGAACAAGGCCATCGTCTACGATCTATTGTTCAAGGCTTCCTCGCAGACAATGCGCACGATTGCAGCCGATCCCAAGCGCCTCGGCGTCAAGATCGGCTTCACCTCGGTGCTCCACACCTGGGGCTCCGCGATGACCCATCATCCACACGTCCACATGATCGTGCCGGGGGGTGGGATATCGCTCGACGGCACGCGCTGGATCGGCTGCCGTCCAAACTATCTCTTGCCGGTGAAGGTGCTGTCGCGGCTGTTCCGCCGCCTGATGCTGGAGATGCTGCTCGCCGCACACGACGTCGGCCGCCTGCAGTTCTTCGGCGACCACGCCCACCTCGCCGGCAAGGCCGCGTTCAAGGCCTATCTCGCGCCGCTGCATCGCACCAAGTGGTTCGTCTATAGCAAGCGGCCGTTCGCCGGGCCGGAGCAGGTGCTGGCCTATCTGTCCCGCTACACCCACCGGGTCGCGATCTCCAACAGCCGCCTCATCGCCGCCGACGCGACCGGCATAACGTTCAGCTACAAAGACTACCGGATCGAGGGACCCGGCCGCTACAAGACCATGACGCTCAAGCCGGACGAGTTCATCAGGCGGTTCCTGATCCACGTCCTGCCATGCGGATTCCACCGGATCAGGCACTGCGGTCTGCTAGCCAGCGGCACCAAGACCGAGACCATCGCGCGGGCGCGTCAGCTGATTGCTGCGGTGGCACCTGTGCAAACCGTGCACCAGCAGCAGCTTCCCGATAGTGCCGCGGCAACCGACCAGGCGACCCACCCGTGCCCGTGTTGCGGCGGGCGCATGAACATCATCGAGACCTTCAAGCGCGGCTCGACACCGCAATACAGACCGGCCGACCGGTCCAACATCGCGATCAGGATCGATACGTCTTGATCACACTGAAACGACGCACTCACAACCTTGCCCAGCGTTGGTTGCTGACCGGCGCCGACTACGCTCGCGCAAATGCGCCGTCCCGACAGCTACGCATCCCTGCAACCGACACACTCAACAATAGTCTCAATCATAAACCCGAGCTATCGCTGCCTGCCAGCCGCCTCGAAGCACACGGCACTCCCGCGCTCGCACCTTCCGCATCAGACAAATCCCCATAGCGGAGTGCGCGGCATTCTCCGCGCCCCATCCCCCGCGGGTTCCTTCCTTGGCGGCTTTCGGACGCCGGCCACTGCTGTATGTCGGCCGCTGTCGCTGGCCGGCATTCCGAAACCCTGCAACAATAACCGACATCGTGCGGCGTCATGCACCGACGTTAGTTCGCAGGTTTGGCACCGAGCACGTTATACGTTGCCAGAGGACGTCCAATACCTTTGAGCGTAAGCTCACCCACCGGCTCGACCGTGACCGCGTCTTTGACCGCCGTGAAAACGCGCGGACTGATTAGGATTTGACCGGGCTTGGCTTCGTCGCAAAGCCGAGAGGCTACGTTGGATACCGTTCCGATTGCGGCATAGTCGAAGCGCCCCTCGAATCCGATGGTCCCGAGCGTGGCGAATCCGTGCGCGATACCGATGCCGAAGCCGACATCATGGCCTAGCTGGCGCCACTTTTCCATTAAGGCTCCCATGGCCTCACGCGTTTCGAGCGCCATCAGCACCCCCCGGAGCGCCGGGTTGTCGACGGGAACAGGGTCGTTGAAGACCACCATCACCCCGTCGCCGGCGTAGCGTTCAAGCGTCCCACTGTACTTGATGATGATTTCGCCAATCGCTGCGTGGTAGTCGCGCAGCAGCGCCATCACGTCTTCCGGGGCGGAGGCTTCAGAAAAGCCCGTGAAGCCGCGCAGGTCGCAGAACAGCGCTGTAATCTCGCGGCGGTGACTTTCGAGTTGCTTCTCTGCCCCGGCTGCGACGATCAGATCGGCTACTTGCGGAGGGAGGAAACGTCGCAGTCTGCTCATACGCTCGATCTCGCTCACTTGGTCCACGACACGCCGTTCAAGCTGTTGGTTCAGCTTGTTGAGATCATCGAGCAAGCGCGTATTCTCGATGGCGATGACGGCTTGCGCGGCGAAGTTCTTAACCAGCTCGACTTGGTTATCCGAAAACGTGCCGGGGTCTTGCCGATACATGTTGATCGCGCCGATTACCTCACTTTCTTTGACCATAGGAACGGAAAGGATACCGCGGTAACCGCCCAGTTCGACTAGTGCGACACGATTTTGGTCACGCTCGAAATAGACCGGTTCTGCAGTCAGGTCCGTAATTTGGATGGGCTGTTTTGCCTTTTTACTCCGATAGAGACTGGTGCCCGGTCCAACGCGTAATATTGGCTCGCGTTGACGCAATTCCGCTAATGCAGGAGGCGTGTTGTGTTGCGCAACCACACGAAAGTCATCGCCCTCGCAGAGAAACAAAGTACCAAATTTCGCCCCGCAGATCCGCACAGCATGGGCAAGCATCCCCTCAAACACAGGCTTCAACGCCCCGGGCGAGCTCGAGATGACCTTGAGCACCTCTGAGGTGGCGGTCTGTTGCTCCAGCGCCTCGGACAGGTCGTCGGTGCGCTGACGCAGCTCTTTCAGCAACCGGGTGTTCTCGATGGCGATAACGGCCTGTTTGGCGAAGTTAGCAACGAGCTCTATTTGCTTTTCAGTAAACGGTTTGACCTCCCGGCGGTAAATGGTGATTGCGCCGATCACCTCGTCTTCCCGCAGCATCGGGACGATGGCGATGGTGCGGGCTCCGGCAAGTTCGACCATCGCAAGCGACGCCTCGGAGTGGTCGAGATACCCGGGAGAGGTACGCATGTCGGGCAGGTGAACCACTTGCTTGGTGCGGATCACGGTGGCCATCGGGCTTTGTGGATGCGGACGAAAGACCTTGTCGATTCGAGCTGTAGCAAATGCCGTTGGCGCATTGTAGAGCGCTACCTGGTGTGCCAAGCCGTTCTCGATCAAATTCATCCCCCCGAACTCCGCACCGCAAACGCGCGTTGCATTTTCCAACATCTTGGCGAACACCGGGGCCAAGTCGCCGGGGGAGGAGCTGATGATCTGCAGCACGTCGGACGTTGCGGTCTGCTGCTCGAGCGACTGCCGCAATTCGTTGAGCAGCCGCGCGTTCTCGATGGCTATTACTGCTTGGCTCGCAAAGTTTTGTAACAGTTCGATCTGCTTGTCGGTGAACGGGCGCACCTCTTGGTGATAGATGACAATGACCCCGATCAGCAAATCATCCTTGAGCATTGGCACGGCGACCTGTGATCGCGCGCCGCCGTGCTCTGCAAAAAAGCCAGGAACAGGTTCAGTGACCTTGTCGGCGCTACGACTTCACCTGCTTTGTCCGCAAGACGTGCTCCATTGCGGTGCCAGGTGTTGGCTTGAATGGCCCTCGCCGCGTTTGCGCCTTGAGCAACGTCGTGGGCGTATTAAATTGCGCCACGGGAAGAATGTTTTCACCATCGAAGCGAAACAGCGTTCCAAAATTCGCATTACAGATGCGAGTGGCGTTCTCCAAGATGGTTCGAAATAACAATTCCAGATCGCCGGACGACTTTGCAATAAGCCGCAATATTTCGGCATTGGCGGTTTCCCGCAGCAAAGCCTCGTCGCGCTCTTGGGTCAGCCGGGCGACAACCGTTTCCTGACCGGCAATGGAAACACCGCGATTACGCATCGCCTTTGGCGCGTTGCGGCGCTTTGGCGTAATCCGCTTGCGACGTTGTTTGGTTGGTTTGCCGCCTGTTCTTGATGGCCGCACCATATCCGCCCCCAAGGGTCAACAAGGCCATCTTATCGGGCCAAACCTTTATTCTGGAAGGGGCCGAACGAGCCAGAATCGTGCCTGCCGCCTGCCCAGATTGATGTCCGGTAATGGGATGGTCCGGTCGTGCTCCTGCCCCGCCAGCAAGCGAAGCTGGCAAGGGGCGCCAAAGACAAGGAGCACGCCATGTCTCAGATACCCAATACCGCGATTGCCGTGATCGGCATCGATATCGGCAAGAACTCGTTCCACGTTGTGGGTCACGATGCGCGCGGTGCCATCGTGCTGCGGCAAAAATGGTCGCGTGGCCAGGTGGAAGCGCGGCTCGCCAATATACCGCCTTGCCTGATCGGCATGGAAGCCTGCGTTGGCGCACATCACCTGAGCCGCAAACTCGCATCGCTTGGTCACGATGCCAGGTTGATGCCGGCCAAATATGTCCGCCCCTATAGCAAGGGACAGAAGAACGACTTCAATGATGCCGAAGCGATTGCCGAAGCTGTGCAGCGCCCGACGATGAAGTTCGTGGCGACCAAGACCGCGGAGCAACTGGATCTGCAGGCGCTACATCGGGTGCGCGAGCGACTGGTGTCGCAACGCACCGGCATCATCAACCAGATTCGCGCCTTCATGCTGGAACGCGGGATCGCCGTGCGCCAGGGTATCGGCTTCCTGCGCACGGAATTGCCCACCATCCTTGCGACGCGCACCGATGCCCTGTCGCCACGCATGTTGCGTGTCATCGAGGAGTTGGCAGGCGACTGGCGCCGGCTGGATCAGCGCATCGATGGCCTATCCGGCGAGATCGAGGCACTGGCCCGTCAAGATCAGGCATGTTCGCGCCTGATGACGGTGCCTGGCATCGGGCCGATCATTTCGAGCGCCATGGTGGCCGCGATCGGCACTGGAGACGTATTCTCCAAAGGCCGCGACTTCGGCGCCTGGCTCGGACTGGTGCCCAAGCAGATCTCGACGGGAGACCGCACGATCCTCGGCAAAATCTCGAGGCGCGGCAATCGCTACCTGCGTGTTCTGTTTGTGCAGGCTGCATGGGTTGTGCTGGTCAGGATAAAGAACTGGGAACGTTACGGGCTCAAATCCTGGATCGAAGCCGCCAAGAGGCGGTTGCACCACAACGTGCTGGCGATCGCCCTCGCCAACAAGCTTGCCCGCATCGCCTGGGCGGTGCTGGCTAAAGGACGCGCCTTCGAGCTGACGAGGACCGACGATGCAGGCGTCCGACCCGCTTGATCCTCGCGCCGTGCTCGGCGCTGTCAAGGCGCGGCCTGGCAACGCCGGAGCCAGCCGCAAGCCAAGCGCGACGGCCGGCCTTGACCGCCCCTGCGCGCGACGCGATCGACGTTCTGCGGGCCGGGACGAAGGAATGGCCCTTGGCTCGAACAAAGGAACTGCGCGAGATGAGGAGCAAGCGATGACGTAACCCTATCAACAGTTTCCAGCCGAGGTCTGCGAGAGGATGAGACGAGATGGAGGTTCGGTCTTCCCGGCGCATGCGAACACTGGTGACCCAAATGGTCCAACGAGGCCTGTCCGCTAATGAGAACGCACGCGCGCTGATATCCATGATGGCCCGGAGCAAATGCTCCAATCAAAGGCCGAATACATTGATGCAAGACCGCTCACCGCCAGCTCGGCGAAACCACTTGCAACGCACGGCCGGACCATACATTCGGGTCAAACCCGGAAATACCCGCGGCGAGCAGATGTTTTCCGCTGTTCACCCGATAGCGGACATTCAGCAGAGGAGTCGTGTGCCACGAGGAGACATTCCATTGCGTCCCGCACACCCGATATAGACGTGCTATGGTTCTAGAGGTCTAGTTACTCAGGAGGCGTCGTTTAATGACACGTGTCCGCGTAGCTCTCCGAGTTCCCGTCGGTCGGCCCTTGCCTGATCTTGCCGCGTTCGTCGTCCGCTGCGAAGAGGCAGGCTTCGACGGTGTCGGCATCCATGACCACCCCTCAAGTGGCCGCGACGCTTACTTGGCGCTGGCGCTGGCGAGCCGAGCGACGCGCCGCCTTCAATTGTTCCCCGCCACTTCGAGCCCTTCAGTTCGGCACCCCCTGCTTCTCGCTTCGTTAGCCCACAGCCTAGACGAGATCGCACCGGGGCGCACATATCTGACCGTGGCCCCCGGTTTTATTTCGACACGGAGTATAGGGAAGCCGCGCGCACCGGTGGCTGTCATGCGCGAAGCGATAGTGGATCTCCGGCGGCTACTCGCTGGAGAAGGCGTCGAGTTCGGTCCAACGTCGACCCGTCTCAGGAACAGAAGCGTGTCACCGACGCCAGTTTATCTGCTGGCCGCCGGGCCCCGCATGATTGAACTCGCTGGCGAGGTGGCGGACGGTGTCTTTCTTATGGTCGGTCTCCATCCAGCGGGCGTCCGCGCCGCGCGTCGTCATCTGGAGGATGGCGCCCGGCGGGCTGGCCGCTCGCTTACCGGCTTTCCGGTGGTATTCGTGACTACGCTCGGTCTCGGGTCGGACGCCGACGTGGGAACGCGATGGGTGCGGAGCTGGTTCGCTCAAGGTCAGCCCTTTCTGAACTATCCGAGCGCGTCAAACCTGCGTTGGCTCAAGGAAGCTGGCTTCGAACTCGAAGAAGCGCACGATCCTGCTGCGATACCTGAGCATCAGGCGAACCAAATTGCGGATGCATTTGGGCTATTCGGTCCACCAGAGCGTTGCGCAGAGCGTCTTCTGCAGGCGCGAGAGGAAGCAGGCGTTGAGCAAGTGTTCTTGTTCCCGGCTCACGATCTCGCCCGCGGCTACGAGATGCCAGAAGCCGAGGTACAGGCTTTTGAGGGAGTGATCCGGCCGCGTCTCGGATAACCAACCGGCCCTGCTTCATATGGCAGCGAAGATCGATCTTGCCGTTGCCGTTCTCTGGCGGGCTCGCGACTTGATGCTTCGAGCAATGACCGCTCCGGGTCATTCGCTACCGAAATGGGCTGCCCGCGCCACGTCCGCTTTCCGCCCGTTAGCGACCGAACTGCGGACATCGCGGCACTTCCGAAAAGTGCCAACGGAGACATTCAACCTTTGCCTGTATCCGTCTTGCTGCTACGCTCTGAACCGATTGCGACGAACGAAGCCGGGGAGGTCATCCATGCAGCCGGTCACTCGCTACGCGAAGAGCGGCGACGTTCACATCGCCTACCAGGTATTCGGCGATGGGCCGATCAATTTGATTCTTGCCCCATATTTTGTATCGAACATTGAGGTGTACTGGGAGCACCCCGCAGTCGCTCGATGGCTGTTGCGGTTGGCATCCTTTGCTCGGGTTGCAGTGTTTGACAAGCGCGGGACCGGCATGTCCGACCGTGTCCCCGAGCTTCCGGGGCTCGACCAACGTATGGACGATCTGCGGGCAGTTATGGACGCCGCAAATATGCAAGAGGCGGCGCTGCTTGGAGCATCGGAAGGCGCATCCTTGGCCGCGCTGTTTGCTGCGACATACCCGGCAAGGTCCCGTGCGCTAATACTCTACGGCGGCTTTGCGCAATTTTCATCATGGCTACCGACAGAGAAGGCGTTTGCAGACTTCCTTGCCTACATTGATCAGTTCTGGGGTTCTGGTGCCAGCAGTGCAGTCTTTTTTCCATCACTTGCCAATGATCCAGCCGGCCAACAATGGATGGGCAAATTCGAGCGCCTCGGGGCGAGCCCGGCCGCGGCGACCGCGCTCATGCACATGAATAGTCAAATCGATATTAGCAATATCCTGCCAACGATCCGGGTGCCCACGCTTGTCGTGCACCGGACCGGAGACAAGGCAATCAATGTGGAGGGAGGACGTTATCTTGCGGAGCACATCCCCGGCGCTCGTTATATCGAGCTTCCTGGAATCGACCACCCTCCCTTTTTCGGCGACAACGCCGACCTGATCGCAGATGCGATAGAGGAATTTTTGACCGGCGCGCGGGCGCCCATCATGGTTGATCGGGTGCTTGCTACGGTTCTCTTTACGGACATTGTTGGATCGACCGAGAAAGCGGCTGCACTCGGCGACCGCCGGTGGCGCGACCTGCTTGACGCTCATCACGCCACGATCCGACGTAACCTCGATCGCTTTCGTGGACGTGAGGTCAAGACAACGGGCGATGGTATCTTGGCCGCCTTCGATGGACCGGCACGCGGGGTACGCTGCGCGTGCGCAATTGCTGAAGAGGTCCGGTCGCTCGGCATCGAAATTCGCGCGGGACTGCACACCGGCGAATGCGAGATGAGCGACGCCGACGTTGGCGGAATCGCCGTCCATATCGGCGCGCGCGTTGCAGCGCTCGCAGGCGCGGGCGAGGTTCTGGTATCCAGTACGGTAAAAGAACTGGTGGCAGGTTCAGCGCTACGCTTTGACGACCGTGGTACCCAGTGTCTTAAGGGCGTTCCCGGCGAATGGCGCATATTTGCAGTCGGGCGATAACCGCATGCTCGCTTTTCTTCGCCAGAAGGTCAGCTCGGGTCAAACGCGTCGGTCGGACGTTCCGCCCGCTACTTCCGGTCTACCCCAATCAACGGACATCGCGAGCGGAGCCCGACTGGTCCGGTTCGTGCCAGAGCACGAAGTCGCTGCGCTCCAGCCCGCTGCGCGGGAGCAAGAGCCGAGAGGCCGGAGGCCGGCGGCCGGTCGAGAGGACAGCGATGGCTGGGTGGCAGGTCAACACGATCAGCTCATGTATTGTAGGCGTGCAACGTATGATCAAGAACAGCAAGGATCATCTGGCAGGCCGGCACCCTGATGCTGCGAGTCACATCGACCCCGCCCATAACGCAATGACAAAGTTGTCTTGACGAATAGCGCAAACCAGTTTGCTTGAATGTGCCGTGGATATTTCTCCTCGCAAGAAATTGATTCACACCATGCCACCGAACACAGATCGACCGATCAATCGCGCAATGGTTGTCGGATGTGCTGTTTCTGCCACGCGTAACCATTTGAAATTACACAAGCCAAAAAGATTAAATCCCCTTTTTAGCAACATTCATGCCAAAACGCTAAAGTTGTGGAAGCATTCTGCCATGCGGCTTGCCACCTCTCGAACCAATGCCGCCCATCAATTCACCAACCGACCGTTGATGATTTCCGTATGCCCGCCGAGATGTCCATTGCACTCTCCTGGGCTCACCTGCATGCGCGCATGCACGTCGCCTCGTGCTGGCGCCGCGTCCACCATCGAGATCGCCACCAACATACGATCCCCATAGCACTCACTGCACTGCCGGGTGCCATACTTCCCGCGACTTCGTGCCTTGGCGCTTTTCGGACGCCGGCCGCCGCAGCGCGTGGATAGCCTCGTCATGCCGGCGTCCGAAAACCTACACAGAGCGTGACATCGGCTTGACGGATTAACGACCCGTCTCCTGTGCGTGGCGGGTGCCTAACTCGGTTGGAACAGCATCCACAAGCCCCCGGCAAAAGATACGATGCTCGCAATCCGTGCAATCACACGGCCTGACGGTATGACTTTCTCAAGCAGGACGAGAATAGCGAGCACGGCGATCCAGAAAAGATTCATCACGCCGAGAGCGAAGAGGAGAACCATCAGCGCCCAACAGCATCCGAGACAATAGACCCCGTGGCGAAAGCCCAGCATCAATGAGTTGGTTGCAGTGCCTTGGAAGCCGCCGTGACTCAAGATGAACCCAAGCGGCGCTTGGCACTGCGATAAGCAAACGTCCTTCAGCGGTGTCCATTGGTAGAGTCCGGCAAGGATCAACAAGATACCGCCGAAAATTTTGCTCGCACTCGCCATCATCGGCGTGAGCAAAGCTGCACGTTCAAGACCCCATTGCGCCGAGGTCGCCGCGAGCGAAAAAGCGATCCACACCAGCAAATAGCCGCCCGCAAACCATGCAGTTGAGGCGAATGGCCGACTTTCCGATGCTTGGCGTCCAACACGTGCGTAAACGAGGATGATCGGTGCCGCAGAGGGCGTCATCATGCCAATCATCATCACGACCCACATGGCGAGCACGTACGCAAATTCGATCGGCTGCCAAGGCGAACTTGCCGGCATCATCAACGCCTGTCCTGCGGGAATCATGCGGTAGTCGGTCATATCCATGCCGTCCATCGCCATATCATTGGCGAGCCAGACGAGGTCGAACCAGGCGAGCGCAGTAAGAACCCCGAGCGCAGCGATGATGATGGCGCGGTCGCGGCGCAAAACGGCCTCGAGAGCCGATGCGGTCATCAGGAAGTGCTTGACCACCGGATCGGCGCGTAGTGACCGTTCTTGCCGGAGTTGTCCCAGCGCATCCCGTGATCGCTAAACGTATTTCCGGGTGCCCCCACTGCGAGTGCGAGCTTTTCGGGGCTGACCGGATGGCCGATGTTTGCCCACATCTCGCCGCTTGGGTGGGCTGTCGGCAGCGGATCAACACTCATGTGCAGGATACCCGGAATTTCCGCGGAGCGTGTTTTGCCTTTGATGCCATAGGTGATCGGAACCTTCTTCACGCCGAGGTTTTTCGCAATCAACGGCGCAAAATGCGCCATGGGTCCGCCGGCTGCTCCGGTGAAAATGGCGCCCAAAGCCTCCGTCTGTTTTTCATTGGCGCGCTCGTCGATGTAGGCGGCTACCGACCAACTTCCGTCCGCCATAGGCCCCGGTGTATGGACTGCGAGCGCCACGTTCAGGTCGTCAAGCGCGGTGCTCTCATAACTTCCCTTGTCGATGTGAAAGAGCAGCGCGACGTCGCATTCGCCTTCGGTTGGGCTCGACGTTAGCGGCGCGGATTTTGATACAAGACAGGGACAGACCACACTGCAGTTGCAGTTCTCAAAATAGTCTCCCGATAATTCCCAGGCAGCTGCCATTATTGCCTCCTCTTGAAACTATTCGCGGATCAAATGGGTAGTGCAAACTGACCTATCGCGGTCGGTAAGCAGTATAGCGATCGGGAACCCGGCTGTGAACGTTCCATCGCGGCGATACGGGTACTGATCAGTCGGGACCATCTGGCCCGAATAGACTGGGTACCGCTGTTGGGGCAGAACGTCTGCTCCCGCCTGTTACCGCTTTCACCGGTCTTGACGTAGAGCTTCAGCACGCCTGACAACAATCTAAAGCTGCCTTCCTTCGTCGGCACCACAGTGCGGAAGGCAGAGCCAGACAGCGTCTGGCAATGGGTGGGCGACCCGCACTGGGGCATGAACTGCATGTTGTCCTTCACAGCGCGATCATCTTTTCTTCGACGACAAGAGCGTAGGTCCGTGTCATATCCAGAAACCTGTTCGCATCCTCAAAGCGGTGGCCATCTCAGGAGATTTCATCGCTTTGTCTAGCTTTTCCGAGCTTTCAAACCATAGCTCACCGAGTCCGTCTGGCTGTTTCTCGTCTCCTCCGATCACTTGATCTTGGACCCACCTCGTCAAACCGGGGACTCGGCGGACAATCGAGCTGTGCTTGCTCCCGCTCCATTCAGCCATGCATCGCTCGTGGGTGACGTCGGCTCTCTTAAAAATGACGAACAGGACTTTTGCACTGCCGAAATTCTCTGCGGTTGTCATCACGCCTTCTCCTCATGTGCTCATGCACCGTGAAGCGACCCCATTTGACGCAGATCAAGCTTTCTGGCCGCTTGGATGCGGTAAGGACGCTTAAACGGCTAAGCAGACGTGGGATGTCCGAATCGGGTCAGACCCGGAAATACTCGCGGGGAGCAGATGTTTTCCGCTTTGCATCTAAGACCCGACATAGCTCAATGCGGTCGGCATTTCCGGTTCGTGCGTCGCCATCGATCTTCCTGCCTTACCGCAAATTCCCGCACCTGCGACGGACCAATCATGCCCCGCAAAGTCGTCAGCCAACACACTCATCGACCTCGGTTGTCCTCACGCAGCACCGTCGTACGCAAACCTCCATAGCGCTCGCCGCTCGCAGCGCCACCGCCTGCTATTGCCCGCGGGTTCCTTCACTGAAGGCTTTCGGACGCCGGCCACGGTGCAAGCCGCATCGCTGCGATCGGCCGGCATCCGAAACCCTCAACATCAGCGGACTTGCAACTCAGAGCAGGTTTTTTCGGTTGGCAATTTGCGATGCAAGCATCGAGTGAAAGTTGAAAATCGGGCTGAGACCTCGCCCATGTTGCGCACGTTCTCGCGCAGATTGGAGCCGGGTTGGCCGATTGAATTTCTTCGGGGGCGCGATCCACCTAGAAAGCCGCTGTCGGCTTGCCACAACAGTGACCTGCCCGGGTTTACCGATGTCGTATCAAATAGCAACCGTGGCATCTCCGGCAGGTGTGTTGACTAGTTGGCAGAACCATTCGCGGATCTTCATTAGACTGAGTGCAAGGTCTGGAGAAAACCATGCTGCCCGATTTGCGCGCACCCATGTTATCGCCGAAATGGAGCATCGCCACCGATGGACTTGATGCGGAAGAGCGCCAGTTCGTTCTCGATCGCATGCGGCCACTCTCGTTTGATCCTAAGGGGATCCTGTTCGATCAGGGCGAGCCAAGCGACACGCTCATGCTGCTGACCGAAGGACGCGTACGGCTCTACCAGACGCTGGAAGGAGGTGATGAGTTCACCTTCGGCGTCTGCGTTCCCGGTACCATTCTCGGGCTTGCCGCGCTCGTGGCCGACGAGCCGCGCATTCTCTCGGCCGTCGCACTGGAACCGGTCACGGCTTCCGTCATGACGCGAAACAATTTCATGGACTGTCTGTACGCGGTGCCGCGCTATCACTGGAACATCACGCGTCTGCTCGCGGTTCTTTCGATGGAATCGATCGATCGCAGCGGGTCACTCGTGCTCGATCGCGCCGCTGTGCGGCTGGGCAGTACGCTCAAAAGGCTGGCGCGGGCCGACGCCAAGGATACGACCGGGCAGCGACAGCACGTCGATGGGCTTACGCAGGAGGAACTCGCCAAGATGATCGGCGCGAGCCGCAACTGGGTTGCTATCGCCCTCGGCGAATTTGAGCGACTCAGACTGATTACCAAGCGGCGCGGCCGCATCACAATTCTGAGCGCGCGACAACTCGACGCCTTCCTCGCAACGGCGCGCAATCATTAAGAACCGATGACGGCCGATGGGAGCCTGTTCCGCAAATCGCCAAGGCGATCAAGGACGAACGCGGGGCCGAAGCGATCCCGTTTGACACTTGATCTCTGTTTTCCGCCACACACGCATCGGCAATGGCTTACGCGATCGAGAACAAGGGGGTTGGAGCATGGCGCCTACTTATTCCCAAGCAACGCGACCGGTTGCGGCGCAATTCTGCTGATTGTCAGCTGGAAATGCGCCCAGCATTGCAGGCGCGGTGCTGTCGAGGAAGCCCATACTCTTGTTAAGAGGAGTGTTTGATATCGTGTGGAGTGTTGCACTGAATCGAGAGAACTTCATGCTGGGATGCGCATCAATCGCCACCGGCTTGATGCTTGTTGTCGGCGCGCTGGCGGAACCGCAGCAACCGCTGGCATTCGCGGTGACGCCGTCCGAAATGTCCTGGGTTTCACTAGGCGCACTTGCCGCCCCGGGAATGGAGCAACTCAATCTAGTCGGCGATCCGGCCAAGTCCGGCCCCTACACGGTGCGCCTCAAATTCCCGAAGGGCCTCAGGATCGCGCCGCATACTCATCCAAACTCTCGCGAAGTCACGATCCTGTCAGGCGTGTTCGCAACCGGCTACGGAGAAACATTCGATAGCGCGAAGCTGAAAATCCTGCCGGCCGGTAGTTTCTACACCGAGCCAGCCAACGTGCCGCATTTTATCGAGATCGAGGAAAACAGCGCCCTGCAGGTCAGCGGCACAGGTCCTAGCGCGCGCAGGTTTGTCGATCCGTCCGATACTCCAAAATAGAAGAGTGACACCAGCTACGCGACGCTGCCGAGAACGGCGTCGTTGGCGCTGGTCGTACTACGCTACCCCATTTGAGGTTGCAGTCATGCTGAACGTAGTCTTTGCCTCAGTCGTGCCGGTTCTGTGCACGATCATGCTCGGAGTCTTATGGGTGCGATCTGGACGTCCTCTCGACTCAAAATTGCTTACACCCATAGTGGTGGATCTGGGGGCACCATGCTTGATCTTCTCAACTCTGCTCAAGACGGCGATAGCGCCTGAGGCTTTCGCTGTCGTCGCGGTTGTCTCGTGCGTCGCAATCGTTGCATTTGCAAGTGTCGGCGCTCTGGTGCTCTGGGGTATTGGACTGCGATTGAGGATTTACCTGCCATCGATCGCCTTTCCCAATGCTGGCAATTTGGGGCTACCACTCGGGCTCTATGCCTTTGGTCCAGAGGGACTGGGTTACGCGATTATCTTTTTCGCGATCTCCTCCATTGGAAATCACAGCATTGGACAAATGCTGGCCGCCGGGACGGTCAACTGGAAGGTGCTTGCACGAATGCCCATGGTCTACGCGATCACGATCGGTCTTGCCGGCTCATACTTGCGGATCCAACCGCCAACCTGGTTCGGCAATACCATCGGCCTCGTTGGCGGCCTGACGATTCCAGTCATGCTTCTAATGCTAGGCGGAACACTTGCCAGGCTGCAGATAGCAACGCTATCGCGGGCAATTGGTCTCTCCGCACTACGGATCGGCGCTGGGGCTGTTATCGGCGCGACCGTGGCTACGCTGTTTAACCTGCCAGACACGGCAAGAGCAGTGCTGATCCTTCAATGTGCAATGCCGGTTGCCGTTTACTGCTATCTCTACGCGGAACGGTGGAAATGCGAGCCGGAGGAGGTAGCAGAGCTCGTTTTTCTTTCGACGGCTGCCTCGATCATTACTGTTCCAGTACTCCTTGGCATCCTGACCTTGCCCGACGGGGTTTTTAATGCAGCCAGGTTCTGAGCAAACATTTGAGAGACAAAAACACTTCGCTGCCTTGGTGACCCTGTTCAGGAGCTTTTTCCACCAAGGGCCTCGGCAGAATTGCGCCAATGGCAAGCGCGTACGGCGGATAGTCGAACATCCGACCTCGTTGGAACGCCGGACGACGGCCATCTACTGTGCGTGTCGGGCGCGGGTCTCTTTGCCACATAGATCAGAAGCCGATCGTCAGTCTGATCTGGTCGATATCAGCCTCGGCCGGACGGCCGGTCACAGCCTAAGCGGTCGGATTGATCCAGCTTCATAGGTCATGAGAAGAATTAGGGCACGCCCCAGAAACGATGCTTTGCAGGCCGTGCCCTAATGGCCTTATCGAAACCGGTGACAACTGCAAATCATGCGGACTGGAGCCGTTCCATGTCAACGCGTTTCAGCAATATCGATTACGGAGCTTTCAATGGCTTGGCTGGCGAAACGTCTAGCAGACGCACGTGAAACCGACATTGGCGTGCTGATCGTGCAGGCTCTTGTGATCCTTTCAGGGTTGGGTTTGTTGCTCTCACTTGTAGCCGGACTCACGTTCGGGCTCCATTTCCCACCGAACTTGTTCTGACCCGATCTTATCTCCCTGGCTGAGAAGCTATCCCGGATTGTCGCCCTCCGACATTTAGCCAGCAGGAAATACAGCGGTGCCAGCGCAAAACTGATATGGGTGTGTGCAAAGGCGGCGCTTTCCAGTGGGTGCAAACCCCACCCGGCAAAGCAACACGCGTGCTGGCTTCATTGTCGGTGAAATTGAGGTTGAGCCCGCAATCGCGGTTCGATCGCAAGACCGTTGGCTCCATGGAGAGTCCCGATGCTGGACTGGCGCCGTGGCACCGGGAACCCGCCAAACGCGGAGGTGACAAGCGCACGGTGATCATGCGCGAGGTGGTAAACGGCCTCATGTATATCCTCATGTATATTCTGTCGACAGGTTGCCAGTGGCGTGCGATTCCGAAAGACCTGCCGCCGCGTTCGACCGTCCCTGGAATACGAATGGAAGCGGCGTCAGGATCAGCGCGCCGAGGAGTGGGCCGGTCAACGTTCCTCGACCGCCGACGGCCACCATGAGCCAGAGATTGAGACTGATGAGGACGTCGAAGGTGCGCGGCGAGACGAAGCCAACATAGTGGGCGTAGATCCCGCCGCCTGCTCCAGCGATCAACGATGCGATCAGGAAGGCCACACTACGGCTGGCCGTCACGTTGATCCCCAGCGCCCGGCTCAGGTCTTCATCTTCTCGTATCGCGATCAGCATGGAACCTGTTCGCGATCTCATCAGCAAGGTGATCCCGGTCAATGCCAGTACAGAGGCGAGTGCAATCAGAATTTCGAGCCATGGCGAAACGACCGGGTGCCCGGCGAATGTCGGTCGTGGGATCGAAGTGATGCCGGTGTCGCCATTCGTGAACGACGGGAAATAGACGAATGCAATCGTGAGCGCAGACTGGATGACAAGCCCGGAAAGCGCGAAGTAGAAGCCGCGAAGACGGATCGCGGGAAAGCTGAGGATTAGGCCGACAATAGCCGCGGCAACGCACCCGATTGGGAGGGCGGCCCAGAACGACCAGCCGGCCCGCAGAACGAGGTTGCAGCAAATAAAAGCGCCTGCGATGCCGGCGAACGTGAACGGTATCAGGCCGCTGAACCCATAGAGTAGATTGAGCCCACTGGCCAAAAGCATGTTGATGAGCACAAGGCCTGCTATGAAGACCGTAAGCCCATTGGGATCGGCAAACAGCGCCAGGAGCGGCAATGCGGTTACTGATACGGCGATCCAAAGCTTCATCGCGAAAACAAACCGTTGGGCCGAAGGAACAGCATGGCCAGCATCACCAGGAGGTAGGCGAAGGTGGCGATGGTGGGGTCGGCAAACACGCTAACGATCGCCTGTGTGAATCCAAATACGAGGCCGACGCATAGCGCACCCAGCACACTTCCCGGCCCGCCGACGATCATAATCGAGAAGGTAATCAGGGTGATGGTCCACCCGACCGTCAGATCCAGAGTGAACGCGATCGCATACAGCATGCCGCCGATTGCGGTCACGGCCGTGCCGAGACCTAACGCCAGTCGATAAGTCGCCGTGATGTCGATGCCGCGCAGACGCGCAACATCGCGGTTCTGGAATACGGCGCGCAATGCCCTGCCAAAGCGGTGGAGGCGCAAGAAGCCGATGAGCGTGCAGAGCACGGCCGCCGCCGCCACAAGGGCGATGAGGCGAGCACTGGAAACGGGGGTCGGGCTGATGAAGGCGTATCCCCGCATGGGGGCCGGGACAGCAAATGTGTCGCTGATCTTTCCAAACACACCCGTGTAGATGCCGCTTAGCACCTGCGCAGAGTCCGAGCGTCACCACGAGATAGGTAATACTGCGATCTGCTCGCGAATAGAAGCGCCGGAACACAAGTACCTCGAGCGCGAAAATGAGCGCTGTTGCGGTTGCAACAACGGCGGGGGCGGCCAACCAAAGCGGCCAGCCTGCTTGTGTCTGCAGCCACCAGAGGACGAGACCGGCACCAAGGAAAATCTGTCCGTTTGAGGCCTGTGGCATCAGGATTGTCCCGTGGATCAGCGACAATCCAGATGCCACCACCGCGTAAATCGTCCCGACCAGCACCCCCGATACGACCACCGAGGCGGCGACGACAAGATATGCTTCCATGTTGGATCAGGGCGCGAGGTCGTAGATCGGGAGCGTCTTCGCCGACCATTCCACATATCCCGACTTGGTTGACGAGAAGTCGTTCTTGCCGACGGACTTAAGCTGCATCACGTACATGTACTCCGTACGCGCTCCGCTCTCATCGAAGCGGATGGGGACGCCGGTCGTGATCTCCTTCGAATCCGCGCTGCGGAGTGCGTCCCGCATCTGGTCGCGGCCGGCCGACGCCTTGTCGGCGATCTCGTTGAGGAAGTAAATCGTCGTGTAGCAGAAGTTCTCCTGATAGCCTGGCGAATAGCCTTTGGCTTTGCGGAATGCTTCCACGAAGCGTCGGCCGTTGTCTGTAAGGTCTGGCAGATTGTGGTCGAAGAACGTTCCGTAATATGAGCCCGCAGAGCTCTCGCCCCAAGCCAAGATCTGTTTTGGTGCGCCGAAGGGATGATAGAGTTGCTCTGGCTTGAAACCGAAATCGATGAGCTGGTGAGTGAGAGTAGCATCAAATGCGCTGGCGCCCGCTACGTATACGAAGTCCGGATGCAACGCTTTCATCTGCGCAACCTGCACCGTAGCGTCTGAGGCCGTCTGGGGGAAAATAAATTCGGAGACGATCTTGAGGCCGTCCTTCTCAGCCTGGTATTTGAGGCCGGCGAGGATTGCGCGGTTTACAGCGAAATCGCTCGACATTATTCCGATGGTCGCATCAGGTTTTAGCGATTTAAGGAATTTCGCAGCAGCATAGCCCCAGCCGACGGCATCAGGCTCCATTCGGAAAGTTTCGCGTGTACCCGGCTTGGTCAGTCGCGGAAATGCCGCGACGGGGACGAGAAATGGAATGTGATTGTCTTCCGCAAACCCGTAGATCGCAAGGGATGTATCAGAATTGGTCGCTCCGCTGATGAGCGTGACCTTCTCTTGTGCATCAAGCAGACGCGCCGCCGCGGCGGCCTGCGCTGGATTGGTTTGATTGTCCTGAACGACGAGTTCGATGCGCTTGCCGTTTGCGTTAACCTCATCGAGCGCCAGTTTAGCTGCATCAAAACACGCCGTTCCGGTAAAAGTCCACGCGCCCGAGAGTTCCGAATTCCAGCCGACGCGGAGCGCCGCGGCGTAGGCGCCTTCGGCGACGAGCGCCACCGATGCGAGCAACACCAAGGCGGCCCCACGCGATATAGCCGTTGATCGCGCGTTGCGGACCGCTTTGTGGGCATAGTCTGTCATCGAACTTCCTCCCCGTCCTCGGTGCATAGTTCTTGCTCGCACCGAGACTGAGAAAGAAATCTGCGGAATAAAAGCGATTTATAACGATGAAAAATGATCTAAATTTTAGATGATAGCGATTTCGCCAGGCCTGCGATGTTCGTCGCCCTCATGGTCTCGCAGCCAGTAAGCCAAGTTGGTGCCGCCCATGCAGAACCCGAATTCCGGTGCAGCTTTGTACTGCGCGATGATCGACATGAATGTGCCGGCCAAGAGCCGCGTAAGCCGAACCAGACCACGATGCTCATTGGCGTCACTCAGGCACTTGCGGCTCCGGGCATCAGAACGGTCCTTTCAGTTGGAGGGCTAACTTGATCCGTTCTGAAGTTGAGCAACGAGCTTGGGGTGCTGTGCGCTCTTTCCTTGTTTCTGTGCCCTTCATGCCAACGAGATACCGCGCGCCGATCAATTGGCACAGGTCGATCGCGTGCTCGTCGTAGATTAGGATATTCAGGCGAGCAAATTCGGACGGTCTGAGAGATCGGACTGGTGGCACTTTGGAGCTGAGGCCGGAGCCGACATCATCGTGACGTCGGCGCCCTATCTCGCGCGGCCCTGCGACGTCCAGGTGCCTGTTCCACACCGACAACTCGCCTTCATGCGCGCCGCCAGCACCGCAACTCCCTCCGGCGAAAACGTTTTTCGTTCATTCGATATCGCTCCGACGAGTGTGATCCGGTGAGATGCCGCCCTGGCTCTGTTTAGCAGATCGTCAGCCGTCTCCGGTGGGGTAACCCTACTGTATCGGCAATCCGTGCAAATCGATCATGCGCTCGAAGCCGTTTGGAGGGTCCCGGGATTCCGCCTGCCCGACGCGACAAGCAAGGTCGTGTTGTCCGCCGAATCGTCGGCAAGGGGGCCGGGTTCCTAGCGGTTGCCGTAACAATCTTACCTGCGGACCCGTACAGTCTATTCGCGTACGGTTGGAGAATTGGGGATGTCACCTTTACTTGCCTATTTAACCTACACAGCCTTGTTTGTTGCGCTTCTATTCGTGCCAATCGGGCTTTCTCGGATCGTCTCAGCCGGTTCGCTCCTAGAGGGGTTGGCGCATGAACTCGGCAACAGGGAGAGACCGCCTTCAGGCGGATCGAACTTCAGTGGCCGCGCCGAGCGCGCGTTTCGGAACGGGCTCGAGAGTTTTGCTCCCTTTGCCGTTCTCGCATTAGTGGCTCATTTGACCGATAGAAACGCGAGTTGGGCAGCGTTTCTTGCGCAGACGTATTTTTACAGTCGGGTAAGTTTCACCTTGCTGTATTGGGCCGGAATCATAGGCTTTCGGACACTCGCCTTCTACCTTGGGGTAGCTGCCACAGTCATGCTGGGGCTTCTCGACGTAGGGATCATCGGTTGATCTGAGTACGTGCTGATGTGAGCAACACAAGAAATTTGGAGAGCGCGAGGAAGCGATGGATCCTTGCGCCTACCTGTAGTCGATGCTCGTCTACGCGGTTTGCCTCCTCGCGGGAGATATAGTCGCGGGTCATTGGCCGCCGTCTCCCGCCGCGACATGAAGTGCTCGCGTCAGGCCTTCGGGGTTTCGGCGTAGTGCAGACGCAGGCTCTCGATGTCGCAGACCAGAAGACCTGAGCGCGCGATCGCCGGCAGCACTTCCGAAAGAGCAGGGGTGTATCCGCCCGGGAAGATGTATTTGGCGATCCAGGGATTGGTCACGTTCGGCCATTCCGACCTGCCGATCGAATGCAGAACCATGATGCCGTCGTCGGAGAGCAGCCTTGCGCAATGCTGGAAGAAGGTGTCGTAGAAGCCCACACCGACATGCTCGAGCATGCCGACCGATACGATGCGGTCAAAACACCCTTCGATATCGCGGTAATCCTTCTCCCAGCGCAAGCTCGGGGTCCGTGAGGCAGCCGATCTGATCAATGCGATCAGATAGTTCTCGGGTACATCAATTTGATTTTTGCCTGACGTACCGGCCGGGCGCGGGCTCGATCACAGGAAAAGCAGCGTTGCCCAATTCGGTTGGAGCGCGAACGGTGCCGCTGGAACGGCGTTTCATCCAGTCATCCCAGTCCGGCCACCAGCTTCCCGGCTTCTCCTCGGCCTTTTCCAGCCAATTCTCTGCGTCACAATTCAAACTGTCATTGACCCAATGACTGCGCCTGTTGCGGGCCGGCGGGTTGATCACACCAGCGACGTGACCGCTGGCGGCGAGCACAAAGCGCGGATCTTTTCCCATGAGGTCCTTTGAGCGGAACGCGCTCTGCCAAGGCACGATGTGGTCCTCGCGAGAAGCCAGTAGATAGATTGGTACGTCGACCTTCGAGAGGTCAATCCGCTCACCACATTGGGTGGTCGCGCCGGGTTCCTTGATCTTGTTCTCAACATAGGCGTTGCGCGTGTACCAGCAGTACATTGGCCCCGGCAAGCTGACACTATCGGAATCCCAGTAGAGCAGGTCGAAAGCGTCACGCGTCGCTCCCTTTAGATAACTCTCAACGACATAGCGCCAGATCAGATCGTTGGCGCGTAGGGTTCCGAAGGTAAAGGCCAGTTCCTTGCCAGGCAGAATACCGCCCCTTCCGATCGTCGCCTCACGCAGGGCGGTGGAATTCTGGTCAATAAGAAGACCGATTTCCCCGGTATCTGCGAAATCGAGCATCGTGGTGAGGAGAGTTATTGTCGCGAGCTTGTTTTCTCCGCGCGCGGCGAGAACTGCCGCCGCGCAGCTCAAGATAGTACCTCCGACGCAAAAGCCCAGCGCATGAACCTGATCGGCATTGGCAATGTCGCGCACAACATCGACGCTCTGGAGTGGCCCGAGCGTCAGGTAGTCATCCCAGGTCAGGTGTTGGATCTCAGGAACGGCGCTTCGCCAGGAAATCAGGAAGACCTGATGCCCCCGAGCGACAGCATATTCGACAAACGAGCTTCCCGCGCCAAGATCGAGCAAATAGTACTTGTTGATGCAGGGCGGCACGATCAGGAGCGGCGTCTTTTCGACCTCGGCCGTCTGCGGCGTATATTGGATGAGCTGAATCAGCTCGTTCTCGAAGACGACCGATCCGGGCGTTACTGCCAGATTGCGACCCACCTCAAAAGCAGATTCGTCGACCCGGGTGATGCGCCCTTTTTGAAGATCTTCGATCAGGTTCTGCATCCCCGCCGAAAGGCTCGCTGATCGCGTCCGGATTGCTGTTCGAATGACGTCCGGGTTGGTCGCAGGGAAATTCGACGGGCTCATCGCATCAATGAATTGACGCGCGTAGAAGCGAAGCTGAAGCTTTGATTTTTCGTCGACTTGGGCTTGATCGACGAGCTCGGACAATTGCTTTGAGGTCATTAAGTAGGATTTCTTTAGAAGTTGGTAGTAAGGCGAATGATGCCAGGCCTCGTCATGGAACCGTCTATCGCGACCCGACGGTCGGGCGCCCGCTGCAGATGCGTTGCCGAGGGTACCTTTCCAGAACTCCACAATCGGAGACCAAAACTGCCGTTGCAGGTTTGCCGCGACGGCAAATGGCGATGAGGCATCACGCGTGGCAGGCTTTTCCTCAACGCCCATCGAGCTGACGAACGCATCGTCAAATTGCTTCATCGATTGCTGGCCGGCTCGCATCAGGCTTTCAAAATATGCCGAGGAGCCACTTGGGGATGACGGGCTATTCATGTGAGCCTCCCAGAACAGCTCTGTATGCTGGCCGCTGTGTGTCAGCGAACCAGTCGGGTCACGTTTTCGCGCTAAGCTATAGCGATCGTCTAAATAAGTTCATGCAGCTTGACATAGATCAACGGAGGCCCGCGTCTGCCGCCAGCACATTGCTCAAGCACGGGCACGCTGGATGCAGCGTTTCTTACGGAAGCGGGAGCAAGACTCCAGGCTTGATGAGTGGTGTATTCACCAAGACGGGAATATCAACCCACTCCAAGCCATTCGCCCCCGGGAACTGTGAAGGCATCATGGATCATCCGCTCAGACGGCCGGAAGAAATTCTGGCTTATCGTTCATTGAAACAGATCCTTGCTGCAAAGCCGCGATCCCTATGGACCGTCGGCCCCAAGGATAACGCGCTCGCGGCAATGCGTCTCATGGCCGAAAAGAACATCGGGCTTGTCCTGGTTACGGAGCACGAGGCGATCGCAGGCATTCTTTCGGAACGTGATTGCGTGCGGCGGCTCGTGCTGACCGGGAAGTCTCCAGAACTTACTCCGGTAGCGGACATCATGGTCCGAGATGTCATCAAAATTGATCTTGCGAAGACGTTCGCAGACTGTCTGAAGCTGATGCACCTGCACAGCGTTCGTCACCTGCCGGTGGTCGAGAACGATGCGCCCATAACCGTTATCTCGATCCGTGACCTGTTGGCCGAGGCAGTCGAACACCATGCCAAGGTCATCAGCGAACTCGAGCGCGAACGCATGACCATGCTCACGTCAACGGCTTGAGCATGCCTGGGTCGACTGACCTGCCTTTGGAATGGGAGTGTCGCCATGAATCTCCTGATCGTGCTGGGCGCTCTGATCTTTCTGATGTTTGTGGCTTACCGCGGATACAGTGTCATCCTGTTCGCTCCGATCGCTGCGCTTGGCGCTGTGTTGCTGACCGATCCCTCGCTGGTCCCACCGGTATTTTCCGGCGTCTTCATGGAGAAGACGGTCGGCTTCGTGAAGAATTATTTTCCCGTCTTCATGCTGGGCGCCGTCTTCGGCAAGGTCATCGAGCTGTCGGGCTTTTCCAAGTCGATCGTATCCGCCGTCATCGGCGTGCTCGGGCGGGAGCGCGCCGTACTATCCATTGTAGTCGTCTGCGCGATCCTGACTTACGGTGGCGTGTCACTGTTCGTCGTGGTGTTCGCGGTCTATCCGTTCGCGGCGGAGATGTTTCGCCAGGGCGATATTCCAAAGCGGCTCATTCCCTGCACGGTCGCGCTCGGCGCCTTCAGCTTCACGATGGATGCCTTGCCGGGAACGCCGCAAATTCAGAACATCATTCCGACGACGTTCTTCAATACCACAACGTGGGCCGCCCCGGTGCTGGGGCTGGTTGGCAGTGTTTTCGTTTTCGTCGTTGGTATTGCCTACATCGAGAACCGCCGCCGTGCGGCACACAGGTCCGGGGAAGGCTACGGCACGGAGCTTCTGAACGAACCGGAGCCCTTCGAAGAGAAGGAATTGCCGAACCCGTGGATCGCCATCTCGCCGCTGGTCGTGGTGGGCGTGGCGAACTTTGTATTGACGCAGTTGGTGCCCCGGGCTTACGGCGCGAAGCACGAAGCCATGCTCGGTGGCCATCCGATCGTTACGCAGGTCGGTCCGGTGGCGGCCATATGGGCCGTCGAGGGCGCGCTGCTTCTGGGCATACTGACGGTATTTGTTTTCGCCTGGCGCCCCGTGCTTGAAAAATTTGCGGATGGCAGCAAGGCGGCGGTGGCCGGGGCTCTGCTTGCATCACTCAACACCGCGTCCGAGTACGGCTTTGGTGGCGTGATTGCCCTGCTGCCGGGCTTTGCGGCCGTTTCCGCCGCCCTCAAGGCGATCCCCAATCCGCTGGTCAATGAGGCCGTTACCGTGACGGTGTTAGCCGGCATCACCGGCTCGGCTTCCGGCGGCATGAGCATTGCGCTTGCTGCCATGTCCGACACCTTCATTGCCGCCGCCCAGGCGGCAAATATTCCGCTCGAAGTCTTTCATCGTATCGCGGCCATGGCGAGCGGCGGCATGGATACGTTGCCTCACAATGGCGCCGTCATCACGCTTCTTGCTGTGACGGGCCTCACCCACAGGCAGGCCTACAAGGACGTGTTCGTGATCACATTGACGAAAACCGCAGCGGTATTCGTTGCGATCGCGTTTTACTATCTGACCGGACTCTACTGAGACGGCGCCGAAATAGCTCGTATCCAAGGGCGGCGCTGCTGATTTGCGGCTTGCTGGGCACTGATAGAACTCAACCTCGATGGATCGGAACCGTGTGGAGGACTCATGTCAGCCAATCCAGTTCGACTAACACTTGCGCCCGTTAAAGCACTCGATAGCGGAAAGATTGTCACCGCAGAGGAAGCCGCCAGCCTCATCCGAGACGGGGACACGATTGCAACAGGCGGCTTTGTCGGCATCGGCTTCGCCGAAGAAGTCGCTTTGGCAATAGAGACGCTCTATCTCGCGAAGGGGGATCAGACGGTTCCTGCCACCAACAAGCCACGCAATCTCACGCTGGTCTACGCCGCGGGACAAGGGGACGGCAACGAACGGGGGCTCAATCACCTTGGCCACGCAGGTCTGGTGCGGCGCGTCATCGGCGGTCATTGGGGGTTGGTACCGAAACTGCAGCAACTGGCGATCGCGAACCAGATCGAGGCTTACAATCTTCCGCAGGGCGTGATTTCGCACCTCTTCCGCGACATCGCGGCAAAGCGCCCCGGTCATCTCACACGCGTGGGGCTTGGAACTTTCGTTGATCCGCGCCTTGGTGGTGGCAAGATCAACGAACGCACCAAGGATGATCTGGTCCGCCTCATCGACATCGAAGGCGAGGAGTTTCTTTTTTACCGTGCATTCCCGATCGATGTCGGAATTATCCGCGGCACGACAGCCGATCCGGACGGAAACATCACCATGGAAAAGGAGGCGCTTACCCTGGAGGCGCTGGCCATCGCCATGGCGGTACGCAATTCCGACGGGATGGTCATTGCTCAGGTGGAGCGGATAGCCGAGCGCGGCTCGCTCAACCCGAGGCAAGTCAAGATCCCGGGAATACTGGTCGATTGTGTCGTCCTGGCCAGCCCAGAGCATCACTGGCAGACTTTTTCAGTTCAGTATGACCCGGCGTTCAGCGGCGAAATTCGCGCGCCCACGGGGTCAGCGACTCCAATGGAAATGAGCGAACGAAAGATCATCGCACGGCGTGCGGCGCTCGAGCTCAATGCAAATAGCGTCGTCAATCTCGGCATCGGCATGCCCGAGGGTATCGCCAATGTCGCCGACGAAGAAAAGATTGCTGATTTGCTCACGCTCACGGCTGAACCCGGTGTCATTGGCGGCGTGCCGGCAGGAGGACTCAATTTTGGAGCGGCGATCAACGCGCAAACTGTTATCGATCAGCCGTATCAATTCGACTTTTACGACGGCGGAGGGCTTGATGCAGCCTTTCTTGGGCTCGCGCAGGCTGACCGCGAAGGCAATCTGAATGTGAGCAAATTTGGCCCGCGCCTGGCGGGCGCCGGCGGCTTTATCAACATCAGTCAGAATGCCAAGAAGCTGGTGTTCGTCGGTACCTTCACGGCGGGACGCCTCCGCGTGGCGATTGAAAACGGACGCCTGCGCGTGGTCAAGGACGGTGATGTGGCGAAGTTTGTCGCGGAAGTCGAACATCGCACGTTTTCAGGCGCCTACTCGGTGCGTCGCGACCAACCCGTGCTTTATGTGACGGAGCGCTGCGTGTTCAAGTTGACAGGGGATGGGCTTGAGCTGGTCGAGGTCGCGCCCGGTATCGACATCGAGCGCGACATCCTCGCCCGGATGGAATTTCGTCCAATCATCCGCAATCCCGCCATTATGGATCAGCGCATTTTCGCGAGCGGTCCAATGGGTTTGCGCGACCAACTGCTGCGAATGCCGATTGAGCGACGGTTCACCTATCACCCCGGTGAAAACAGGTTCTTCGTCAATCTCGAAGGCCATCGTGTTCACAGCCACGAAGACGTGGAAAAGCTTCGCCGGATCGTCGAAGACAAGTTGGCTCCCCTGGGTCGAAAGGTTTACGCCATCGTCAATTACGACAACTTCGAGATATTCCCCGACATCATCGATGAATACTCGGCGATGGTGCGCGATCTGGTTGATCGTTTCTACTCCGGTGTCACCCGCTACACGACGAGTAGTTTTCTTCGAGCCAAACTGGGCGATGCCCTGAAGCAGCGTGCGGTGGCTCCGCACATCTACGAAAGTTCAGAAGAGGCAACCACCCACCTGCGTGACTTGGAAAAGAAGAAAGCGGGCTGATTGAAACAGGAGCGCGGGAATTCAAATGGAACTTATCGAGAATCGCACCTTTGATGAAATCGAAGTCGGAGACGCCGCAACGCTCGAGCGCACGCTCACCGAGCAGGATATTACGCTCTTCGCCGTAATGTCGGGCGACATCAATCCCGCGCATGTTGATCCTGAATATGCGATGAGCAGCCGTTTCCGCGAGGTGATCGGACACGGCATGTGGAGTGGCGCGCTCATCTCGACGGTTCTTGGAACCACTTTTCCGGGGCCCGGAACGATCTACCTCGGCCAGAACTTGCGCTTTCGTCGGCCGGTAAAGGTGGGCGACACTGTTACCATCAAAGTGACGGCAAAGGAAAAGGACGCCGCAAAGGGCAAGGTGATGCTCGACACCGAGTGCGTAAACCAGGATGGCGAGGTTGTCGTTTCGGGCACAGCCGAAGTGATTGCCCCAAAAGAAAAGGTGCGACGTCCCAAGATCTACCTTCCTGCCGTGCATCTCGACGACAAAGAGATGCGATTCAACGAGATCATGGGCCGGGTCAAGGCGCGTAACCTTACTCCGGTCGCAACCGCGATCGTCTATCCAGACGACGCCAACTCGCTTGCCGGCGCAGCAAAAGCAGCCGAACAGGGCACTATCGTGCCTATCCTGGTCGGCATGGAGGATCTGATCCGCAAAGTCGCCGAAGCCGGTAGCGTCGATCTCGACGCGTTCGAGATCATACCGGCTGCAAATCCGCAGCAAGCCGTTGCCGTGGCGATCCAACTTGCGCGAGAAGGCAGGATAGAAGGTATCATGAAGGGGGGCGTTTCGACCGAGGAGCTCATTATTGCGAGCATCTCGGCGACGAAAGGCTTGCGCACGGAGCGCCGCATGAGCCACGTCCACGCGCTGGACATACCGACGCACCCCAAGCCGTTATTCGTCACCAACTCGATGATCAACATCGCGCCCGGGCTCTCTCAGAAACGCGAAATTTGCCAGAATGCCATCGATCTTGCGCGCTGGCTCGGAATTCCAGCACCCAAAGTGGCCCTGCTGGCGGCGGTGGAAGCGATCAATCCCAAGATGCCCGCCACCATCGAGGCGGCGACGCTGTGCAAGATGGCCGAACGCGGCCAAATCTCCGGCGGTATCCTCGACGGCCCATTGACCGTCGATCAAGCGCTCTCGCTCAAGGCCGCCGAGCGCATCGGCATCCGCTCGGCCGTCGCCGGCCAGGCCGACATCCTCCTCGCCCCCGACCTCGAATCGGGCAACATGATAGCGAGGCAACTCGCCTACCTCGCCGATGCGCTGACAGCCGGTATCATTCTCGGAGCGCGCGTGCCGATTGCGCTGACGAGCCGCGGTGACGACCGGTATTCTTGGCTTGCTTCCGCCGCACTGGTGCAGATCGTCGCGCACATGTACCGGCGGGCGGCGGTGAGCCGGCCGCCTGACCAGTGACTGCCCTGGTGCGCGTCGGGTTTCCTCGCGATGCTGACGAGCGTGCCGCCGATGCAGTAGCCCACCGCGTGCGCCTTTCGCCGCAAGGCAATGAGACATGGTTTTGCGCGCGCTTCCTTTCTTTTGACGCGCGTGCGCCTGGGGCGGCATGAAACTTACTTCTCGCCCAGATACGCCGGGCCAAATGCTGCCCGGTAGATCGCCCAGTACATAACGCCGACCAGGCCGGCACCACCCACGATATTGCCGAGTGTGACCGGAACGAGATTATGGACAATCCCGGACATCGTAATAGCTGAGGCGTCGAAATCAGCCGGGACGTGGCCCGTCTGGACGAGCACCCAGGCCAGGGGTAAAAAATACATGTTGGCAACGCAGTGCTCGAAGCCGGCCGCTATGAAGGCGGAGACCGGCAATATGAGAGCGAGAATCTTGTCGGTGACCGACCGGCCCGCATAGGCGAGCCAGACCGCCAGGCAGACCAGCACATTGCACAGAATGCCCTTGAAGAAGAGCGTCACAATGTCAGGCTGGATTTTTGCGGCAGCCGTATTCAAAATCGACAACCCGATGCGGCCACCATTCATGTCGAGATGATGTGAAAAAAAGACCAGGACAACAAGTCCGAGGGAGCCGACGAGATTGCCGAAATACACGATGACCCAGTTGCGCAGCATTTCTCTGGTAGAAACCTTTCCGCTCGCCCAGGCCATCACGATCAGGTTGTTGCCTGTGAACAGCTCGGCGCCTCCGACCACGACAAGTACCAGCCCCAGCGAGAACGCCAGTCCGCCAAGCACGCGTGTGGTGGCGAAGTTCAGCCCCGCGTCGCTGGCGACAATGGTATAGTACAGCGCGCCGAGGCCGACGCTGCCCCCTGCCACGATCGCCAGCATGAAGGAGGCTGCAAGTGGCAATCTTGTCTTCTTGACCCCGACTTTTTCGACCGCTTCTTTAATCTCAGCGGGGCTGTAGGCGTTTAGATTGAAGATAGGTGGTTGCGGCCCGAGTGCTCGATCAGCCATCCCGTATCTCCTTTGCGCGGGCTTTCCTTGAAAGGCCAGTGATCGCCGGCCATCCCCCGCGCAATGCATCTCGACAAGCAGGCCGGCTTGCTACCGCTTCTTAGGTCGACGAGAGTTGTCAAGAGCGTCCAGTCTCGCCCCACCGCGAAACAGAGGCAGACTCGAAGATTGTCGCTTGCTTGCCCTCATCAGAGGCGAGCCACTCGTTCAGTTCCTGGTCTGACCTCGGCTGGCGACCTCTCATTCCTTCAAAAGCATTACGCAATATTTGGGCTTGCGTTTTCTCTGTTTCCTTCTCGGTCTCGCTCATTGATGATTACTCCTCTCAAGGATGCCCAAAAACTTTTCCAAGGGTCGGCTCCTGCAAGACACCCGCGCCTGGATTCCAGATCAGCGTCTAGCCGGCGGCGCCCCCAATCGTCAGAAGACCGACGATCTGCGCGGCGATCACCTTCACAAGCGTCATCGACGGGAAGATCATGGCGTATCCGATGTCGGGACGGTCGGTCGGCGCCATCTTGGTGGAATAGACCAAAATGGCTGGATTTCCTGTCGCGCCAGATGTTACTCCAACGAGGTCGTCGTACGGAATTCTTCAGAAGATAATGGCCGGCCAGCAAGACAATAAGCGTAGTCGTCAGCAGAATGGCGACACCGATAAACAGCATCGTGAGTCCGGATTCCGCGACAGTGCGGACGAAGGGCTGTCCGGCGTTGACGCCGACGGTGGCAAGGAACATTGCAAGGCCGAAGTTTCGAAGCACGATATTTGCCGGCAACGGCATGGTCCAAAGCATCGGGCCGGTACGGCGCAGCTTGCCCAGAATGAGAGCGACGATCAGCGGTCCGCCTCCGATGCCGAGCGTCACGACGCCCACACCAGGAATGGGAATTGGAATAAGGCCAAGGAGAACGCCAAGAACCATCCCGACCCCAAGCGATACATAGCTGAATTCCGCGGCCGCCTTGACGGTGTCGCCGAAGTGGCGGCGGATTTCTTCCTTTCGGTCGGGAGGCGTCAGCACGCCGACCCGATCGCCGAATTCCAGCATTAAGTCTGGAGCTGGCACCAGGTCCGCGTCGTAGCGCCGAACGTGGAGAATGTGGGTGGGATAGCCGGCGGGCATCGGAAGGCTGGCGAGAGGAACTCCGACCACGTTCGCCTTTCCAACGAAGACCCGGATATAGTCGAGGTCGGAGCGGTCGCTCGCCAACCGACCGGGCTCGAGTTTCCCAAGCTGTGCGGCCGCCTTTGCAATAGCCTCTTCGCTCTCCGCGACGACGAGGACCGCGTCGCCCGCGGACAGGACAGTATCGTCTGTCGGTACGAAGTTGCGGTCGCCTTTGCGAACCATCGTGATCTGGATGTCGCTCAGCGCTTCCTGTTTCAGCTCGTCGATCCTTCGGCCGGAAAAGGCTTTGTTGATGGAGATTTCCCCCATATGAAACCGCTGTGCCTTTGCCGGGAATTTCGGCTTCACGATCCGTGTCATGAAATAAATGCACAGAATCGGGCCGATCACGCCGAATGGGTATGCGATGGAGTATCCGATTGACGGATCCTTGTTCTTGACGACGTCAAGCGCGGCCTGAAGAGTTGCGGTGCTCGTCATCGACCCCGCGTAGAGCCCCAGTGTGTGTCCGATCTTTATCCCGAAGATGTGCCCAAGACCAAGCGCAACCAACAGGCCTGCAATACATCCGACCAAGGCGAGCAGATTGTACTTCTGCCCCACGCCTACCATGCCCTCGAAAAACTGCCGACCGTAGAGTATCCCGATGCCGTACAGGAACATGATCAGGCCTGTCAGGCCGATTGGTCCGGTGATCTGGGCCTTCGGAGCAAACCAGCCGATCGCAAGACCGACGAAGAGAACGGCCCCGACTCCAAGGGAGAAACCCGCGATACTGATCTGACCGACCAGGTAGCCCAATCCGATTGCAAGGAATGCGGTCAGTATCGGTTGACTTCCGATGATGTCGCGAGCGAGGTCAAGCATATGTGATCTCCCCCAAGCAGGTTAGCGTGCGTGACAGCCCGCGGCTCGGAACTGCTCGATGACCCGGTTTACCAACTCCGGACCAGGAGGCGGAGTATTGAGGAGCTTGTATTCGAGACCCAGCGCCTTCCACTTGAAGGCCCCCATCTGATGGAACGGCTGGACCTCGACCCACTCGACGTTTTTCATCGGTGCGACAAGGCGAGCGATGCCGTCGACATTCGCGGGATCGTCGGTCTCACCGGGTACAAGCGTGAATCGAACCCACACGGGCTTGGATAGCGAAGCGAGGCGCTCGGCGAAGCGCAGGGTCGGCGCAAGGTCGCGACCGGTGACCCGGCGGTAGGTGTCGGGATCCGAACTCTTGATGTCGAGCAGAACGTGATCGATTACGGACAAGTACCTGTCGTCTGCGCGATCGCCGAGAAACCCTGAAGTCTGGACGGCCGTGTGGAGGCCCATCTCCTTCGCACCGGCAAATATCCGGCGGGTAAAGGCAAGCTGCACCATGGGCTCGCCGCCCGATATGGTCAGGCCGCCTCCAACGGTGCGAATCGCAGGCGCGAAGTCGCCAAGCCGACGCAGTACATGATCCGCCGCGACGTAAGTTCCGTCCTTGAGGTGCCAGGTATCCGGATTGTGGCAGTACGTACATCGCAACAGGCATCCTGAAACAAAAAGGACGACGCGCAAGCCTGGCCCATCGTAGCGTGATGACGTCTCGTAAGAGTGGCAGTAGCCGAACGCGCCCTCCTCGTCCTTGACTTTATCGTCGTCAGGCGCGTCAGGTGAGATCCCTGCCCGAAGCTCATACCGACTTCCGGGTTCAAGTGGCTGCACGGTGGACATGACAGGCCTCTTCAGATTTGACCGTGGAACGTCCGGCTGATCACATCTCTCTGCTGCTCCGGCGTCAGACGAACGAAGTTCACGGCGTACCCGGACACGCGGATCGTGAGCTGCGGGTACTTGTCCGGATTCTTTATGGCGTCTTCGAGCGTTGCTCGGTCGATCACATTCAGGTTCATGTGGAAGCCGCCGTGCCCGAAATAGAGGTCGAAGGCCTTGGTGGCTTCCTCGATAAGCTGACTTTCCGACAAGTGCGCCTTCTGCGGAGCGATGGAAACGGTGTAGCTGATGCCGTCTTGTGCGTCCTTGTAGGGAAGCTTGGCCACCGACAGGCACGACGCGAGCCAGCCATGGCTGTCGCGGCCATGCATCGGATTGGCGCCCGGCCCAAACGGCTCGCCCTTGCGTCGGCCGTCGGGGGTATTTCCCGTGGCCTTGCCGTAGACGACGTTGGAGGTGATGGTGAGCACGCTTTGGGTGGGCGTCGCGTTTCGGTAGGTCGGATGCTTGCGGATCTTCTCCATGAAGCTGGTGACGATTTCGGATGCTATTTTGTCGACACGATCATCGTTGTTGCCAAACTGGGGCGTGGCTTTGTTGCCCTCGTTTTGAAAGTCGACTACCAGCCCTGTCGCATCGCGCGTTGCGCGAATCTTTCCATATTTGATCGCGCTCAGGCTGTCGGCTACCACCGAAAGGCCGGCAATCCCGAACGCCATCGTTCTCAGAATGTCGCGATCGTGAAGCGCCATTTCCAGGCGCTCGTAGAAATACTTGTCGTGCATATAGTGGATACAATTCATCGCATGAACATAGGTGCGGGCGAGCCATTCCATCGTGGTGTCGAACTTGTCCATGACGTCGTCGAAGTCGAGGAACTCGCCGGACACAGGCAATGTCTGCGGCGCGACCTGATCGCCGGTGACCTCGTCCCGGCCGCCATTGATCGCATAGAGCAGCGCTTTCGCGAGGTTGACGCGGGCCCCGAAGAACTGCATCTGCTTGCCAAGCCGCATTGCCGAGACACAGCAAGCGATGCCGTAATCATCGCCCCAGAATGGGCGCATCAGATCGTCGTTTTCGTATTGAAGCGAAGATGTGTCCTTGCTGACCCTGACGCAGTAGCGCTTGAAGGCCGCGGGCATGTGGTTGGACCAGAGAACGGTGATATTCGGTTCAGGCGCCGGACCCAGATTGTGAAGCGTGTGCAGCATGCGATAGCTGCTTTTGGTCACTAAGGAGCGCCCATCCAGATCCATTCCGCCGATGCATTCGGTTGCCCAATAGGGATCGCCGCTGAACAACGCATCATAGTCGGGCGTACGGAGGAACCGAACGATGCGGAGCTTCTGCACCAACTGGTCCCAAAGCTCTTGCGCCCGCGCCTCGTCCAGAATGCCGGCCTTGAGGTCGCGCTCGATGTAAATGTCCAGGAAGGTGGAGATGCGCCCGATCGACATCGCCGCGCCGTTGGCTTCCTTGATCGCGCCTAGATAAGCGAAATAGGTCCATTGGAACGCTTCCTGCGCGTTCGAAGCCGGCTTCGATATGTCGTGACCATAGAGTTTTGCCATCGAGGCCAGGTCCTCGAGAGCACGCATTTGTTCGGATAATTCCTCGCGCAGCCGGATGATTTCGTCGGTCGGCCACATGTCGTTGATCTGCGCCCGTTCCTCACGCTTGGCCTCGAGCAGCCGATCGATCCCGTAGAGAGCCACCCGCCGGTAGTCACCAATGATACGACCGCGCCCGTAAGCATCCGGTAGGCCGGTGATGATCCCGGACCTTCGGCAATTCATGATTTCGGGAGTATACGCATCAAACACGCCGTCATTGTGCGATTTGCGATATTTCGTGAACGTCTCGTGCACAGCCGGATCGGCATCGAACCCAGCGGCCTTCAGCCCGGCCTCGACCATGCGCAGACCTCCGAACGGGAAGATCGCCCGCTTGAAAGGCTGGTCCGTCTGAAGACCAACGATGACCTCGTTGTCGCGATCGATATAGCCCGGCTTGTGCGCCAGCATCGTCGAGGGAGCTGCTGCATCGACCGAAAGGACCCCTTTCTTCCGTTCGTCCGCGAAATACGGCTGCAGTTTGGCCCAAACTACTTTTGTGCGCTGCGATGGCCCCGCGAGAAAATCCTCGTTCCCGTTGTAGGGCGTGACGTTCCGAACGATGAAATCGCGAACGTTGATGGAAGTGGCCCAATCTCCGGGCCGAAAGCCGTTCCAGCAATCTCCGCCAGCAACTTCCTTCCGTAGAGCAGCGCTTGCCTTCATGGTGCGTCTCCCAGCGGTATATGATTGGTCGCCGTGACGCGCCCGCGGTCGACTGGAACCGCCGCGCCTCGAGGCACATCAACCATGATAGCGCTGGGCCTACGGCGCTTGATCTATGTCAAGCCAAGCGAGGCGCCGTTGCGCGGAACGGTATAGGCGCGGGCCGCTAAAGGACGTACGAGTGCAATGGTCCTTCGCGCAGGAAGATCAACATGCCGTCAACGCTGCCGCGCGGCGATCCCGCATGGCCATTGGCTGACCACGACCTTCACTGCCGCTTTCCGCGCCTATGTCGAACAGGTGTTGGTGCCGACCCTCGATCCCGGCGATATCGTCGTGATGGATGACGTTCCGGCACATAAAGGCGCCGCCGCGCCGGCCAATCTAACCTGCGCAAAGCCGCTGCCGGGACAATCGACGCCCTCGAGACCGCGATCGCCGACGCCTCACGAGCCTTCACGCCGAACGAATGCACCAACTATTTCGACGCCGCAGGATGTCGTTCAACTTGATCTGAATCTGCTCTAGCAACTCAACCATTGTCTCCATCGGGGTGCTTGGGAACCAACATGCTCATCGCCTTGCCCATCACGATCATTCGGCCGATCATCAGCCGGGTAAACTCGTCAAGCGCCCGAAGCACGGCAATCCTGCTCTCGGGCGCAAGCCTGGGGAGATCGGGGTTCACTTGGCCCGCGAGCTCGCCGCATTGCCGCCGGCCGAAGGCGATGATTTGCTCCTGTGGCTTCGCGAGCTCGCGGCGCCGGTGCAACGGTTCCAGCGCGGTGTAGGCGACGGAGAGGAACGCGGGCCAATGTGCGAGATGGCGATACAGGCTCGCGATCGCGTCGCTCGGCTCGAGTCGGCCAAATTGATCGAGTTGCCGCACCAGGGCGAGCACGTGGGGTGACAGTTCGGAAAGGCCTGGAAGGGGTGGCAGCGGCTGCGTTGCGGCGCGATGCCGGACGGTGCGCGGCGCGACGGGCCTCCGGATCGTCGGCGGGCCGTCCCGCAGCACGGATACGGCGGTGAGGAGCGCGAGGAAGTTGACGCCGTTGGCGTGGTTGTAACTCTCGATCAGCGCGGCGATCATCTGCCGGGCGTCGCGGTTGATTGCGGCGCCGTCCCAGACAAAATCCGGCAGCGGCGCAAGCGAGGGGAAGGCCACGAGCGCTGCGGCCTCGACGGAAAGCCGGTCAAGCTCGCCGCTGACATAAAGCGGCTTTGTCAGCGTCCAGACCCAGGCGAGTCCGCCCGGAATCGTCGCCAGATGACGCCAGATCAGATTGACAAAGGGCACGCCGAGCGTAGCGCGCAGGTCCTTGTACAAGACCGCGATATCGCCGGCCGCATCGTGCTCGGAGATTGCGGGAATTGAGTCAGCGCCTTGCGCGGTCATGACGCTAGATCACGCCTTCGTCGCGCATCTGCCGGAGGTCGGCGTCCTTCAGGCCGAGGAGACCCTGAAAAATCTCCTCATTCTGCGCGCCGATGCCTTCGCCGAGCCAGCGGATTTCACCGGGGGTAGCGGACAGGCGCGGCACGACGTCGGGAACGGCGATGGCGCCGGCGCGCGACTCCGTCATCTTGATATTGCCGCGCGCGCGATACTGCGCGTCTTCAAAGATGTCTGCGATGCTGTAGATCAGGCTCGCCGGCACGCCGCCCTTGGCGCAGCGCGCCAGCACCGTTTCGAGATCGAGCGAAGCGACCCATTTTGCGACGATTGCATTGACCTCGTCGCGCGCGCCAAGCCGCAAGTCCTTCGGGCCGTATCGTTCGGCGGAAGCAAGTTCCGGCTGCTCCATGGCTTCCGCGAGGCGGACGAACATCGCATCGCTGGTGCAGGCGATCGCGATCCACTTGCCGTCCTTCGTTTCGTAATGGCTGTGCGGGCAGACATTCACGGTGTCCGCGCCCATGCGCTCGCGCACATAGCCGAACTTCTGGAAGGCGGGCGCGATCTCGTCGAGCACGCGGAACACCGACTCGTAAAGCGCAAGGTCGATGCACTGGCCTTCGCCTGTCGTCTCGCGCGCCCGCAGCGCCACCAGTGCACCGATCGCGCCATACATGCCCGACATGTAATCGGCGAGCGAGGTCGAGCCGGGTACGACCGGCACGCCGCCGGGCAGGCCGGCGAGATAAGTGAGACCCGAGAACGCATGCGCGATGCGGGCAAAGCCCGGCTGCGAGCGCATCGGCCCGTCCTGGCCATAGGCCGAGATGCGCACCAGGATCGCTCCGCGATTGAGCTTCTTCAGCTCGTCATAGCCGAGACCCCATTTCTCGAGCGTGCCCGGGCGGAAGTTTTCGACAATGATGTCGCATTTCGAAGCCAGTTGCCGCAGCACGTCACGGCCGCGTTCGCTGGCAAGATTGAGCGTCACGCATTTCTTGTTGCGGGCTTCCGAGAGCCATACCAGCGTGTCGCCGCAATCGGTGTTGGTGCCGAGCCGGCGGAGCGAGTCGCCGGTGTTCGGCGGCTCGACCTTGATCACCTCGGCACCGAACTCGCCCAGAATGGTGGCGCAATGCGGTCCGGCGATGAAGGTGCCCAGATCGAGGACGCGGATGCCCTTCAGCGCGGTCATGTCCTGTCCCCGATTCTGGCTGCCCGTTCGAGCAGCTTGTTGGCGACCTTGATGTGCATGAGATCGATCATCTCGCCGTTCTTGTCCTTCACGGCGCCGCGGCCTTCGCGTGCTGCCGCTTCCATGGCTTCCAGCACTTCCCGCGCCCAGGCGATCTGGGCAGCGGAAGGCGTCATCACCTCATGAATAATGTCGAGCTGCGAGGGGTGGATCGCCATCTTGCATTCGAAGCCGAGCACGCGGGCGCGCTTCGCCGCCGCGCGCAGGCCTTCCGTGTCGGGGATGCCGGAGAAGGGACCGTCGATCGGGATCACACCGAAGGCGCGGCAGGCATTGGCGATCCGTGCCGTGGCGAAATGCCAGAGATCGTTCCAGTGCCGCTCGCGCGCTCCGCTTCCGTCTGCGTCGGTCAGCACGATATAATCAGCCGCGGGCGCGCCGACCGCGCGCTGAAAGCTGCCGAGATCGAGCTGGTAGTCGCCGCCGCCGAACACCAGCGCGCGGAGCCGGCCGCCGGCTTGCGCGATCGCCTCGACATTGGCGACGCCGCGCGGCGTCTCGATCAGCCCCATGATGCCGACCTCGCGCTCGCGAGGCGCTGCGGCTTCGGCGGAGCGGATCATCACTTCGACCGCGTGGACGTCGGCGGCCTCTTCGCATTTCGGCAGCAGGATATAGTCGAGCCGCGGGCAGGCCTCGGCGATCTCGATGATGTCGCGACAGCCCCAGGCGGTACCGAAGCCGTTGACGCGGACGGCGACGCCGCGTTTGCCCCAGTCGAGCTGATTGAGCGCGGTGATCGCGTCCTGACGCGCCTTCGGCTTGAGCTGCGGGATCACCGCATCCTCGAGGTCAAGGAACACGGCGTCAGCCGGACCTTGCGCGGCCTTCTCCATGAAGCGCAGCGAGGAAGCGGGGACGGCCAGCAGCGACCGGTAGGTGGCGTGGGAGGTCATGAATATCTCATGTTCGGATTGGTGGCGGCGAGCTCGGTGACATTCTTGCGCGTGGCGCCGCTGCCGCGGTGGCTCTGCGGGTCGATGCCGAGGAGCGTTGCGATTTCGCGCGACAGCGCAACCGTTCGCTCCGGATCGATGCCGGTCTCGATGCCCATCTCGGCCAGCATGGTCACGAGATCCTCGGTCGGAAAATTGCCGACCGAGCCGAGCGTGGTCGGCATCGCGATCCCGCCACCGATGCCGCAGATCGCGCCTTCCAGCCAGGCTGTGCCCGCATCGAGCGCCGCGAGGATATTGGCGGTCGCCATACCGGAAAGATTATGGATGTGAAAGCCGAAGGTCGCCCGCGGAAACTTTCCGCCCAGCCTGTGGAACAGGCGATTGACATGAGCTGGGTCTTCCATGCCAAGCGAGCCCGCGAGATAGAAGCGGCGGATGCCGCCGTCGTGCAGCCGCTTCACCACTGCAATGACATTCTCCTCGGGGATATGTCCTTCATAGGCACACCAGAACGCCATGCCGAGCGCCATCACGAACGGAATGGCGTGCTTCTCGGCAATGCGGAACGATTCCAGGTTTTGCTCGATCGCCTCGTCGATGCTCATATTCTGGTTCTTGCGGGTGTAGGTCGCGCTGATCGTGATCAGCCCAAGCATCTCGCCGACCTCAGCCGCGGCTCCGCGCTCGGCGCCGCGCGCGTTCGGGACCAGCGCGCGGTAGACCGTGCCCGGCCGCCGCTTGATCCGCTCAAACACTTCCTCGGCGTCGCGCAGGTGCGGAACGACCTTTGGATGCGCGAAGCTCGACACCTCGATCACGGGCAGGCCGAGATCGGACAGACGGTCGATCATCGCGACCTTGGTGCCGGTATCGATCCAGCGCGGAAAGCTTTGCAGGCCATCGCGCGGGCCGACTTCGGCAACGACGATCTCCTTGGGCAGGTTGAGCGTCATCGCCTTACAGACCCTCGAATGTCGCGAAGTCGGCGAGCGGCGCGCGCTCGGTGACGAGCTTGTTGACCGGCGCATCCGGGTCGATATGACCGAGCGCCATGCCGCAGACGATGATCTCCTTGTCGGCGATGTTGAGCAGCGGCCGGATGATCTTGTGAAAGTCGGCAAAGGCGGCCTGCGGGCAGGTGTGTAGGCCGTGGCCGCGCGCCGCGACCATCAGCGTGCCCAGATAAATGCCGAGATCGAGCCAGCTGCCGATTTCGAGGTCTTCGTCGAGGGTGAAGATCATGCCGACCGGCGCGCCGAAGAATTCGTAATTGCGCATCCGCGCACGCTGCGTGCCCTCGAAATCTCCTTTGGGAACGCCAAGCAGGCTGTACATGTCCCAGCCGATCTTGCGGCGTCGGCCGAGGAATGGCTCGCGCCAGTTGACGGGATAGTAATTCCATTCGCGCTGATAAGGCCCAAAGCCGTCGCGTGCGGCTGCGTCGAAGATCGCTTTCGTCAACCGCTCTTTGACGTCGCCGGCAATAACGCGAACGCGCCAGGGCTGGATGTTGCTGCCGCTGGCGCTGCGGGCCGCGAGCTTGAGCAGTTTCTCGACAGTCGAGCGCTCGACCGGTGTCGGCAGGAACGCGCGCACGGATTGGCGGGTGTTGATGGCCTCATCGACGGCGGCCGCTTTGGGTAACGAATCATGCATCGGACAAACTCAGGGCCTTCATGCTTTCCGGGATTTCGCCGAGGAACAGCCGCTTCACGTCATCATTCTCGAGCAGCTCGCGGGCGCGGCCTTCGATCGCGACCTGTCCCAGATGCATCACATAGCCGCGGTCGGAGATCGAGAGCGCGTGCGATGCCTTCTGCTCGACCATCACCACGGTCAAGCCCTCATTACGCAGTGACAGCAGCTTTTCGAACACGACTTCCACGAATTTGGGCGAGAGACCAAGCGACGGCTCATCCAGCATGATGATTTCCGGGCTTGTCATCAGCGCGCGGCCGATCGCGAGCATCTGCTGCTCGCCGCCGCTCATGGTATCGGCCTGCTGCTTCAGGCGCGGCTTCAGCACCGGAAACAGTTGCAGCACGCGCTCCATCGCGGCATCGACCGCGGCGCGGTTGTTGCCGAGGATGTGCGCGCCGATCATCAGATTGTCGCGCACGCTCATTTCCGGCACGACGATGCGGCCCTGCGGCACGTAGGCGATGCCGCGATGGACGCGACGGTCGGCAGGTTCTCGGGTGATGTCGGTGCCGTGCACGGAAATGCCGCCCTTCCAGGCGCGCAATAGGCCAGCCGCCACCTTGATCGCGGTCGACTTGCCGGCGCCGTTGGAGCCGACAATGGTCGTGATGACGCCTTTGCGGAAGGTCATATTGACGCGGCGGATCACGGCGACGTCACCGTAACCCGACGTGACGTCCTTCAGCTCCAGCGGCGCCGCTTCCCCCGTCATCTCAGCCTCAGCGCTTGTCCCATGCCGGGATCGGCAGCTTCGGCTCGGCGGTCTTGTATTCCTCCGGCCAGACCACTTCGCGCTTGCCATTCTGGACCTGGACAACCAGCCCCCTCACGCCGACCTGCATGTAGGTCGTCGGATCGACCTCATGCTTGCCCATGACGGTGCCGATCTTGAGCGCGGTCAGGACCTCGCGAACCTTCTCGGTCTCGATCGAGCCGGCCTTCTTGACCGCTGCTTCGAGCACGGTGCCGGCGACAAAGCCGAACGCCGCATAGTAGCCGGGATCGGCGTTGTATTTGGTGTGATAGGTCTTCACGAATTCCTTGTTGCCTTCGCTCGGCAGTGACGGCTCATAGAGCGACATGCCGAGGGCATATTCGGCATCCTTGCCGGCGGAAGCAATGAAATCATCCTGCGACACGCCGTTGGCGATGAAGAATTTCGGCATGTAATTCATGGAGTGGAACTGGCGAACCGTCTCGATCGCTTCGCTCGGATAGAGCAGGCCGATCCAGAGATCAGGCTGCAATTGCTGCCCCTTGGCGATCTGCGAGGAGAAGTCCGCGGTGCCGGCCGGGAAGTATTCGTCCATGACGACCTTCACGTCCTTGTCCTTGATCTGCTCCTTGATCGCCTTGCTGATGTCCCGCGCGGCGGCATAGTCGCGAGAGACCAGGGCGATCGACTCGATCTTGTATTTATCGATCATCGGCACAACGCCGTCGGCATAGGACGAGATCCGCGCCGCGGTCTGGAACACATATTTGAAGCCGCGCTGCTGGATCGCTTCCGCAGCACCGCCGCCATTGATCATGACCATCTTGTGCTTTTCCGCGACCGCCGAGCCGGTCGCGGCGGTCGCTGAACCGAGCGAGGATATCACGAGGTTGACCTTGTCGTCGGTGATCAGCTTCTCATAAAGGCGCGCGGCGGTCGCAGGATCGGAGCGGTCGTCGTAGACGACGAATTCGATCGGGTGGCCCGCCAGCCCGCCGCGGGCATTGGCCTGTTCGCGCCAGAGGTCCAGTCCCTTGAAATAGGGCGCCGCGGAGTCCGCGAGGTTGCCCGTCTGGGAGAGCGCCACGCCGATACGTACGGCATCGGCAGCATCGGCAGGACCCGAGAGTGCGAGTGCGGCCGTCGTTGCAGCCAGGAGAAGTTGTCTTATCATGTTGTACCTCCCTACGAATATCAATCAGAAATAGGCTTGCAGCACTTTTGCGTCGTTGCGTACGGACTGCGGATCGCCGCGCGCGATCAGTTGGCCCTCGGCGAGCACATAGACAAGATCGCATTCCTTCAGGACGATGCGCATCTCGTGATCGATGAAGAAGACGGTGATGCCCCTGGCGCAGAGTGTCCGCAGATGTTCGACAATGCGGTTCTGCAGGCGCGGATTGATGCCGGCAAAGGGCTCGTCGAGCAGCATGATCTTTGGCTGCAGCATCAGCGCACGGGCGATCTCGACGAGCTTGCGTTGTCCGTAGGAAAGCTCGGCGCCCCAGCGGTCGGCGATGTCCTTGATCTCCAGAAAGTCCAGTAATTCCAGCGCCAGCGCGATCGCGGCGCGATCGTCGCGGCCGCGCGCGACCGCGATCAGGTTTTCCAGCACCGTCATTTCGGCGAACAGGCGGCTGATCTGGAAGGTGCGCGCCACGCCGAGCCCGCAAATCTGCGCGGCTGATGCCGAGCCGATGTTCTGTCCATGGACGAGCACGCGGCCCTCGTCCGGGCGAAGCGTGCCGGCGATGATGTTGAACAGGGTCGATTTGCCGGAGCCGTTGGGGCCGATCATGCCGGTGATCGATCCGGGGGCTACGTCGATGCTGACGGAATCGAGCGCGATGCGGCCAGCAAAGCGCTTGGAGACGTTCTCGACGGTGAGGATCGGTTCGCTCATGTCGTCGCCTGTTCTTCGCGTGCCGCTAATCGGCGAAACAATCGGCGTCCGATTCCGAGCCAACCGCTCTTCATGCCGAGGCTGACGATGCCGCGCGGCATGAACAGCACGGCAAGCAGGACGATCACGCCGACGCAGGCGAGGTAGATTTGTGGATAGTTCGCCCACAGCACCTCGTTGACGACCGACAGCACCAGTGCGCCGACCAGCGGGCCGAGCACGGTGCCCATGCCGCCGAGCAGCACCATCGCGATCGTGGTCAGCTCCATATTGGGCGCAAAAGCGGTCGGCGGATCGATGAAGCCGAGATAGACCGCGTAGATCGATCCCATCGCGGCCGGCGCGATCGCGGAGGCGACGAAGGTCGCTATCTTCAGCCGCGTGGTCGGAATGCCCAGCGACTCCGCCGCGTTCTCGTCCTCGCGGATCGCCAGTAGCTTCAGGCCAAGGCGGGAGTTGTCGAGCTTCCAGGTGAGAAGCAGCATGACCATCGCAACCGCGGCCACGACATAATAGATCGGTCGAAGATCGCTGACCGGCTTCAGGTAGATGCCGGTGCCACCGCCGGTGATGGAGTTGAAGCCGAGCGCGAAGGCTTCCAGCACGCGAGCCAGGCCAAACATGCCGATGGCGAAGAAGGGGCCCTTCAGCCGCAGCATGGCGCCGCCGAGCGGGATCGCCATCATGGCGCCTGCAAGGGCTGCGGCGATCGCCGCAAGATACCAGGGTACGCCCCAGTGGAAGTTCAGGAGCGAGCCGACATAGGCGCCGATCCCGAAAAAGCCGACCTGGCCGAAATGGGTGTAGCCGGCATAGCCGCCGATCCAGTTCCAGGAATAGGCGAGCACCAGGAAGATCAGGAGCTGGATGGAGAAAGAGATCGCGTAATCCGAGCCGACGAACGGCAAAACGAGCGCAACGATGGCGGCAATACCTGCAACGGCGAGCGGGTTGATTTCCTTCATACCCGTACACCCGCGCCCAATAGCCCGCGCGGGCGCACCAGCAGCACCGCGAGCATCAGAAGGAAGAGAAACGCCGAACCGATGACGGCGCCGACAAGATAGCTGCCGACGACCTCGATCACGCCAAGCAGGAGAGCGGCGAGGATCGCGCCGGGATAGCTGCCCATGCCGCCGACGATGATGACCGCAAACGCCTTGATGATGAAGCGCGAGCCGAGCTGCGGGTCGATGGCGAAGGCGGGCGCGACCAGCACGCCGGCAAAGCCGGCCATGGCGGTACCGAGCGCAAAGGTCGCGAGCCGCACGCGCTCGATCGCAATGCCGGAAATGCTGGCGAGCTCCGGCGCCGCCGACACCGAGCGCACCGCGCGGCCGAAGCGGGTGTATTCAAGCACCCACCACACCACAAGGCTGACGCCAATCGCGCAGATGAATGACACCAGGCGCGAGACCGAAACATTGACGCCAAGGATGCGGATCGAGCCGCTGAGCACGCCGGGCAGGCCGCTATAGCCGCCGCCCCAGATCAGGATCGCGACATTCACGAGGATGGTCGAGAGTGCATAGGTCGCAAGCAGCGACATGATCATCGGCCCGCCCTCGATGCGGCGCAGGATCACGACATGGATCAGCGCGCCGAACGCCGCGCAGCCGATCGGCACGAAAACGATCGCCACCCAGAATGGCAGCCTGAGCCCGACCGCGATCGAGACCGTCGAGAGCGCGGCGATGGCCAGAATGTCGCCATGCGCAAAATTGATCACGCGCATCACGCCAAAGATCAGATTGAGGCCGCACGCCATCAGCGCGTAGACGCCGCCGAGCAGGATGCCGCCGATCAGGAGGTCCGTTACCGGCATCGAGCGGCCGCCATCTTTCGCGAGGCCGCGCGGCTCGGCTCGAAACGCTGGGGGCAAGCGCCCGGCATGGTTCCTCCCTGGAACGTAAGCTCGATCTTGTCCAGACAACTACTGAGGACTTTACTTGACGCCAAGGTCAGCGATATAGCTATCTTCGGATAAGAAACATAACTTGTCCGTACAAATCTGGAGGAATGTCCCGATGACCCAGCTGCTGCGGGATGCGCCCGTGGACGCGGACGACGACGGCCAGATCCTGGACATGATCGATCGCTGGGTGGCGCGCGAGCTCAAGCCGATCGTGAAGGATTTCGACCACGCGGACCGTTATCCGCATGAAGTCGTCGAGCAGATGAAGGAGTTGGGCCTGTTTGGTGCGACGATCGCGCCTGAATATGGCGGCCTTGGCCTGCCGTCTTCGACCTACGCCAAGATCGTGATGAGCATCGCATCGGTGTGGATGTCGATCACAGGTATCATCAATTCGCATCTGATGCTGGCGCTGGCGATCCAGAAGTTCGGCACGCCGCAGCAGAAGACAAGGTGGCTGCCGAAACTCGCGACCGGCGAAATCCGCGGCGGACTCGCCTTGACGGAGCCGGATGCCGGCACCGATCTGCAGGGCATCCGCATGACCGCCAAACGCGACGGCGATCATTATGTCATCAACGGCACCAAGACCTGGATCACCAACGGCGCCGAAGGCTCGTGCCTGGCGCTGCTGGTCAAAACCAATCCGGACATCAAGCCGCGCTACAACGGCATGAGCCTCTTCATTGCGCCGAAGCAGGAAGGTTTTTTGGTCGGCCGCAAGCTGCCGAAGCTCGGCTACAAGGCGATCGACACGGCCGAGCTTGTGTTCGAGAACTACCGCGTGCCGGCCGAGAACCTGATCGGCGGTGTCGAAGGCCGCGGCTTCTTCCAGGTAGCCGGTGGGCTCGAGCTCGGCCGCATCAATGTGGCTTCGCGCGGCGTCGGCATTGCCGAGGGTGCGCTGAAGCTCGCGTCGGAATACGCGCAAGTGCGCAAGACCTTTGGCAAGCCGATCTGCGAGCATCAGGCAATCCAGTTGAAGCTCGGCGAAATGGCGACGCGGGCCCGCGCAGCGCGGCTATTGACGCTCGATGCCGCACAGGCCTTCGACCGCGGTGAACGCTGCGACATGGAAGCCGGCATGGCCAAGTATTTCGCCAGCGAAGCCGCGCTCGAAAATTCGATCGAGGGCATGCGCATTCACGGCGCTTATGGCTATTCGAAGGAATTTGACATCGAGCGCCTGTACCGCGATGCGCCGCTGACCTGCATCGGCGAGGGCACCAACGAGATGCAGCGCATCATCATCTCCAAGCAATTCATCAAGAGGAATCCCGCGGCATGAAGCCACTTCAGGGCGTGCGCATCGTATCCGTCGAGCAGTTCGGCGCGGCACCTTACGGCACCATGCTGCTCGCCGATCTCGGCGCCGAGGTCATCAAGATCGAGAATGCCGCGATCGGCGGCGATCCCGCGCGCAAGACCGGGCCCTATCTCTTGGGCACGAATGACAGCGAATATTACCAGGCCTTCAACATCAACAAGAAGAGCGTCGCGATCGATCTGCGTTCGACTGAAGGCAAGGCGGCACTCAATAAGCTCGTCTCGACCGCGGACGCGCTGGTGAACAATCTGCGCGGTGATCTGCCGGCCAAGATGGGCCTCGACTACAAAACGCTGGCGAGCGTCAATCCAAAACTGGTCTGCGTGCATGTGTCAGCCTACGGCCGCGACAATGAGCGCGCCTCATGGCCGGGCTACGATTATCTGATGCAGGCAGAATCCGGCCTGATGCATCTGACCGGTGAGCCCGATGGCCCGCCGTCACGTCTGGGTGCGCCCTCTATCATCGACCAGACCACGGGACTGACCGCTGCGGTCGGGCTGCTTTCCGCGATCATCCAGGCGCGGACGACCGGCAAAGGCTGCGACGTCGACACCTGCCTGCTCGACGTTGCCTTGCATCAGCTCGGCTATGTCGCGACCTGGTATCTCAACGAAGGCCATGCCTCGATGCGGCAGCCGCGCAGCGCGCATTATTCGGTGGCGCCCGTGCAGACCTTTCCGACTTCGGATGGCTGGGTCTTCATCATGTGCATGACGGACAAGTTCTGGGTCGAGCTGTTGGCCGCCATCGGCCGCACGGATCTGGCTTCCGATCCGCGCTTTGCGACTCAGGCCCTTCGCCAGGCCAATCGCGGCGCGTTGATGGATGTCATCGACGGTGAACTGAAGCGCGAGTCCACAGCCTTCTGGCTCGATAAGCTCAACGGCGTGCTGCCGGTCGCGCCCGTACTTGACCTGGCGCAGGCGCTGGACAGCCCGTTCCTGCAGACGACGGAGATGATCCACACCATCGGCCATCCCGCCAAGCCCGACATGCGGGTGCTGTCTAATCCGATCAAGATCAATGGCGAGCGCCTGGCGCAGGCGCCGTGTTCGCCCTACGGCGCCGACACCAGGGCCTATGTCGGCGAGATGCGCGCCACCGAGCGCGCTGGTTCGCGATGAAGCTCGAGGGTGTCCGCGTCATCGATCTCTCGGTGTTTTTGCCGGGGCCGTATCTGACGCTGGCGATGGCCGACCATGGTGCCGAGGTGATCAAGGTCGAGCCGCCGGGCGAGGGCGATCCGGGCCGTCACATCGGTCTTTCCGACGGGCCGAGCACGGTGTTCTTCCGCAATCTCAACCGCGGCAAGAAGAGCATCGTGCTCGATCTCAAGGATGCGTCACAGCGCGAGGCGCTGCTGTCCTTGTGCGAAACCGCCGACGTGTTCGTGGAGTCGTTTCGTCCCGGCGCAGTCGATCGCCTCGGCGTCGGCTATGACGCCGCGCGTGCGCGCAATCCCCGCATTGTCTATTGCTCGATCAGCGCGTTCGGACAGGACAGCGAATGGCGCGGCCGACCGGCGCACGATCTTGCGCTGGAAGCCGAGAGCGGACTGGTCAGCATGACGCTCGGCAGTGACGGCAAGCCGGCGATGCCGGGCATTCCCGTCGCCGATGTGCTGGCGGGACTACAGGGCCTGTCGGGCGTGCTGATGGCGTTGCTTCGCCGGGAAAAAACCGGTCTGGGCGATTTCATCGACATCAGCATGCACGACGTGACCGTCGGCGGCATGCTCAATATATTGGGCCCGACCTTCGCCGAAGGCCGCCAGCCAATCCCGGCGCATGAACGCACCACGGGAGGTGCGGCGTTCTATCGTCCCTATGAGACAAAGGACGGACGCCATCTCGTACTGGCCGGGCAGGAGCCCAAATTCGTCCATAATCTCTTACGCGCGTTTGGCCGGCCCGAGCTGGCCGAACTTTGCCTGCGCGGGCCCGGCCCGCATCAGCAGCCGGTGATGGAGTTTCTCGCCGCCGAATTCCGCAAGAAGACGCTTGCGGAGTGGCAGGATTATCTCGCTGATCTCGACGTCTGCTACGGACGCGTCAACACGCTGCCTGAAGCCTTCGCGCATCCGGTTCTGATGCAGCGCGGCATGATCCGTCGCGACGAGACGGGGCGGCGCCATGTCGGGCCGCCGATCCGCTTCCGCCACGAACCGGCTGAGCCCGTGCTGCGCGAGCCCGAGCTCGGGGAGCACACGTCATCCATTCTGCACAAGAGAACTTCGGAGTAGGGCGATGCAAGGCCACGACCAGATCGGTCCCCAACGCTACCGCGAAAGCTTTGGTCGGTATTACGACGACTTCGTCGTCGGCGATGTCTACGAGCACCGCCCCGGCCGCACCATCACCGAGAGCGACAACACCTGGTTCACGCTGATCACGATGAACACCCACCCCTTGCATTTCGACAAGGTCTATGCGGCGAAATCGGAGTTCAAGCGGCCTCTGGTCAATAGCTGCCTGACGCTGTCGATGGTGGTCGGGATGAGCGTCAGCGACATCAGCCAGAAGGCGATCGGCAATCTCGGCTGGAACGACATCAAGCTGACTGCGCCGGTATTCGTCGGCGACACCATCTACGCCGAATCGGAAGTGCTGGCGAAACGCGAATCGGCGTCAAGGCCGGGACAAGGCCTTGTCACCGTGCGCACGATTGGCAAGAAGGGGGACGGCACGCAGTTCATGAGCTTTGAGCGGACCGCGCTGATCGCCAAGAGAGGCCATGGGATCGAAGACTGACACCAAGCCGCGACGCGCGGGCTCGCCGAAGGCGAGAACGCCGGTGCGCACGCCTGTGAGTGTCGGGTCCGACGATCCGCTCTACCTTCAGGTCGTGCGCGCGCTGAAGGATGAGATCGTCAGCGGCGTCTTTCCCGTCGGCTCGCAATTGCCGACTGAAGAAGAATTGTGCGAGCGGTTCTCTGTCAGCCGTTACACCGTCCGCGAAGCGTTGCGGCGGTTGCGCGAGGATAGCCTGGTTTCCTCCCGCCAGGGCGCGGGTACGACTGTCGTGCCGCCGCGTCCGGCCGATTCCTTCGTGCACGAGGTGATGTCGATCAACGATCTTGTGGCGTTCGCGACCGGCGTACGTTTTGCGATCGACACTATCGAGATGATCGAGATCGACGACAAGCTTTCCGCGCGGACCGGCATCACCAGCGGCGAGCAGTGGCTCACGGTTCGCGGCTTCCGTCATACCGAGGGCAGCGAGTTGCCGGTGTGCTGGACCGAGGTATATATCAACAGGGAGTTTGCCGCGGTCGGGCGACTGTTACAGCGTCACCGCGGCCCGATCTTCCACCTGATTGAGGACCTGTTCGGTCAGAGCATCGTCGAGGTGCACCAGGAGATCGCCGCCGCGCTGATCTCGCCGGCGCTCGCCGGTGGCCTCAAGGTCAAGGCCGGGACCATGGCGCTCGAGGTGCAGCGCACCTACAAGCTCGCGACGGGCAAGATCGCGCAGGTCGCAATCAATACCCATCCCGCATCCCGCTTCCGCCATTCGATGACGATGCGGCGCGTAAAGGGCTGATCGCGGCCTGTGTCGCCGGCTTCAGACGAGGCGCTTGAACAGGCCTGCGAATGTCGTCGCTTCACGCGTTCAGTAAATCACGCTGACATTTCTGCCGGCGATTGGCGCGGCGCAGCGGCATCCATCGCTGAATTTACTAAACAAATAGGGTTTGTCGTTGCTGTCGCGCTTGCGCCAACAAGGTCACTAATACTGTCTCAGTTGTGATTGCAGCGCAGCAATAACTTTGATTCATTCGCTGGTTTCATCCGTCTATTGACAGCCTGAATGTTTAGTGAAAGTCTTTTGCTTAACAATAATACTAAACAACGTTTCCGCGACTTCTCTCGAAGGCCGGACTGATCTGCGTGCACGACGAAGTGTGAATGGCAGGCAGGCGGGCAATCGCCTGCGACAACAGGGAGGTTTAGATGATCCGGACGATGCGTGCGTTGGGAGCGACCGCGGTTGTGGTCGCCTCATGTCTATCTGGCCAGGCGCCCGCCGAGGCCAAGCAGTTGACCCTGTGTTGGGCGGCCTGGGACCCGGCCAACGCTTTGGTGGAGCTTGGCAAGGACTTCACCACCAAAACCGGCATTGAGATGAAATACGAGTTCGTCCCGTGGACGAGCTATGCCGATCGCTTCCTCAATGAACTCAATTCCAAGGGCAAGCTGTGCGATCTCATCATCGGCGACAGCCAGTGGATCGGCGGCGCCGCCGAGAACGGCCACTACGTCAAGCTCAATGATTTCTTCAAGAAGGAAGGAATCACGATGGACGACTTCATGCCGGCCACCGTCGTCGGCTATTCGGAGTGGCCGAAGAACACGCCGAACTACTGGGCCTTGCCGGCGATGGGCGACGCGATCGGCTGGACCTATCGCAAGGACTGGTTCGCCAGGCCCGAGATCCAGGCCGACTTCAAGAAGAAGTACAACCGCGACCTCGCGCCGCCCGAGACCTGGGATCAGCTGAAGGAGATCGCCGAATTCTTCCAGGGCCGCGAGATCGACGGCAAGAAGGTCTACGGCGCCTATATCTACACCGAGCGCGGCTCCGAGGGCATCACCATGGGCGTGACGAACGCGCTTTACGACTGGGGCTTCCAGTACGACAACCCCAAGAAGCCCTATGAGATGGAAGGCTACGTCAACTCGCCGGAAGCGGTGAAGGCGCTCGAATTCTACAAGTCGCTCTACAAGTGCTGCACCGCGCCCGGCATGAGCAATGCGTACATGTCGGAGGGCCTCGATGCCTTCAAGTCCGGACAGGTCGCGATGCAGATGAACTTCTTCGCGTTCTTCCCCGGCCTCTACAAGGATCCGAATGTCGGCGGCGACAAGATCGGCTTCTTCGTCAATCCGAAGCAGAAGTATCACTACACCCAGCTTGGCGGGCAGGGCATTTCGGTCGTCTCCTATTCGCCGAACCGGGACGACGCCCTCGCCTACATCAAGTGGTTCGCGCAGCCGGACATCCAGAAGAAATGGTGGGCGCTCGGCGGCTATTCCTGCCACAAGGCGGTGCTGAACGATCCGGGCTTCGCCAAGAGCGCGCCGTTCGCCTCGGACTTCCTGAAGTCGATGGATATGGTGAAAGACTTCTGGGCCGAGCCGGCCTACGCGGAACTCCTGCTCGACATGCAGAAGCGCGTCCATGACTACGTCGTGGCCGACAAGGGCACGGCGAAGGAAGCGCTCGATCTTCTGGTCAAGGATTGGCAGAAAGTGTTCAAGGAAGAGGGTAAGATCTAGCCCCGGTTTACCCTCCAAGGTCTCCCGGTCCTCCCGGCCGGGAGACCCTTCCCTGGACCACTCGGCGATCCGTGCAGAAAAGGATTCCCATGAGCACCCTGGCTGAACGGGCCGTCGCCCGGACGCCGCGTCGACTGGCATTCCGGTTCGCCGGCCTGTCGGATCGCGCGATCGCCTGGCTGTTCATCACGCCGTCGATCCTGCTCCTGCTTGCGATCAACATCTTTCCGCTGCTCTGGACGATCCAGCTCTCATTCACCAATTACCGGGCCAACCGCCCGAACGCGCCGCTCAGATATGTCGGCCTCGACAATTACCGCGACATTCTCACCGATCCCGATATCTGGCACGCCATGCAGGCGACCGCGCATTTCGTGCTGTGGTCGATCGTGATCGAGATGCTGATCGGCTTCGGCCTGGCGCTCCTGATCAACCGCCGCTTTCGCGGCCACTCTTTCTGGACCACCATGATCCTGTTGCCGATGATGTTGTCGCCGGCGGTAGTCGGCAACTTCTGGACCTTTCTGCTGCAGCCGCAGATCGGCCTGTTCAACAGCGCGGTGGCCTTCGTCACTGGCGCCGATCCGAGCTCGTTCCAGATGATCGGCGACGTGGCGCTGGCGCCGTGGTCGATCATCATGGTCGATGTCTGGATGTGGACGCCTTATGTGATGCTGATCTGTCTTGCGGGACTGAGGTCGATCCCCGATTACATCTATGAGGCCGCCGAAGTCGATCGCGCCTCGCCGTGGCGCCAGTTCTGGTCGATCACGCTGCCGATGGTGATGCCGTTTTTGATGCTCGCCATCCTGTTTCGCGCGATCGAAAATTTCAAGATGTTCGACATGGTGAACCTGCTCACCTCCGGCGGTCCGGGATCGACTACCGAGGTCGCGTCGATCACGCTCAAGCGCGAAGCGTTCGAGAAATGGCGCACCGGCTATTCGTCGGCGCTGGCGATCATTCTGTTCGTTACCGTGTTCGGTGCCGCCAATATCTATGTCCGGGCTCTCGATCGGGTGAAGCAGCGATGAGCACCGTCACCGCCCATTCCGTCGTCGAACCGTCGCAGCTCGCGAAGACCATCAGCGGGATCATCGTCGCGGTCTACGCTGTCATCACCATCCTGCCGCTGCTCTGGATCTTCCTGACCGGCTTCAAGACGCCGACGGATTCGATTTCCTATCCGCCGAAGATCATCTCGGAGCCGTCGGTCGAGGGTTACGTCAACCTGTTCACGACGCGGACGCGGCAGACGCCGGAGTTCCTGGCGAGCCTGCCGCCGCCGCAGACCTGGTACGAGCGCCTGGTGCGTTCGCGCAACATGGTGATCGCCGGGCCCTCCAAGGTGGTGCCGCGTTTTATCAATTCGATGGTGATCGGTTTCGGCTCGACGTTCCTTGCGGTCTGCCTCGGCACCATCGCAGCTTACGCGTTCTCGCGCTTCCGCGTGCCGCTCGCCGACGATCTGCTGTTCTTCATCCTGTCGACGCGGATGATGCCGCCGATCGCAGTCGCGATCCCGATCTACCTGATGTTCCGCAATCTGGGGCTCTCCGACACCAAGCTCGGCATGATCCTGCTGTACACCGCGGTCAACGTCTCGCTCGCGGTGTGGCTGCTGAAGGGATTCATGGACGAAATCCCGCGCGAATATGAAGAGGCCGCGATGGTCGACGGCTATACGCGGCTGCAGGCCTTCTTCAAGGTGGTGCTGCCGCAGGCCACCACCGGGATTGCCGCCACCGCGATCTTCTGCCTGATCTTTGCCTGGAACGAATATGCCTTTGCGGTGCTGCTCACAAGCGGCGACGCGCAGACCATGCCGCCCTTCATCCCCTTCATCATCGGCGAAGGCGGCCAGGACTGGCCCGCGGTCGCGGCCGCGACCACGCTGTTCTTCCTGCCGATCCTGCTCTTCACCATTCTGCTGCGCCGGCATCTGTTGCGCGGCATCACCTTCGGGGCGGTACGCAAATGAGCGGACGGATCGCGCCTCGCAGCTCGAGATTTCCGCGCCTGTTGCGCCGCGGGCCCTGCGAGGCCGTCGCCATGTCGCTGATCGGGCTCGGCGTCGTGATGCTGATGCAGCCGTTCTGGCTCGACCTCTTCAGCTATTCCTTTGTCACGATCCTGGCGGGCACGCTTGGCTTCGTGATCGTCAGCCATTTCCCGGACTAGCGCCATGGCCGAGATCAGGATCGAAAATGTTGCCAAGACGTTCGGGACGTTCACCGCGGTCAACGGCGTGAACTTCACCGTCGACCATGGCTCCTTCTTCGTCATTCTCGGCCCGTCGGGCTGCGGCAAGACCACCACGCTGCGCATGATCGCGGGCCTCGAGCTGCCGACCGCGGGGCGCATCCTGCTCGACGGCGAGGACGTCACGGCGCTACGTGCATCGGCGCGCGACATCGCTTTCGTGTTCCAGCTGTTTGCGCTCTATCCGCACATGAACGTGCGGGAGAACATCGGCTTTCCCCTGAAGTGCCAGAATTATCCGCGGGGCCAGATCAAGAAGAGCGTGGAGGAAGCCGCAAGACTGTTGCGGATCGATCATCTGCTCGACCGCCGGGTCGGCGGTCTCTCTGGCGGCGACCGGCAGCGCGTCGCGCTCGGCCGCGCCATCGTGCGCCGGCCGAAAGCCTTCCTGATGGACGAGCCCCTGGGCGCGCTCGATTCCGAATTTCGCCGGCTGATGTGCGGCGAGTTGCGCGAACTGCATGACCGGATCGATGCGACCTCGATCTACATCACCCACGATCAGTTGGAGGCGATGGCGATGGCCGATCGGATCGCGGTCATGAACGGCGGCCGCGTCGAACAGATCGGCACGCCGCAGGAAATCTACGACCTCCCGCAAACCATGTTCGTCGCCGATTTCATCGGCGCGCCGCCGATGAGTTTTCTCGGCGTGCACTCGGCGCTGCGGCGCGGCGATCGAGTCATCTGGATCGACGGCGCTCGGGTAGAAATGCCGGAATTGTACGAGGATCGTGCGGAAGGTAAATTCGCGCTGGGGGTGCGTCCCGAAAACGTGTCGTTTGCCGACAGATCGGCACTGCGCGGCCGTGTGATTGGCGCGGAGTATCTCGGTACGACGCAGATTGTGACGGTGACCACCGCGAACGGCCAACTGAAGGCGCGTCTGCCGTCAGCCAAACCGGTTCAACTCGGCGAAACCGTCGGACTCTCGCTGCGGCCGGACCGGCTCTCGCTGTTCGATGCCGCAAGTGGCCACGTGCTGTCCTCCGCACTTCATGCAGGAGGGCGCCATGGCTGAGGTCGCTCTGCTCGAGGTCAGCAAACGCTTTGGAGCGGTCGAGGCGGTGCGCGGCCTTTCGCTCTCGATCGCCGACGGCGAATTCGTCGTGCTGTTAGGGCCGACCGGCGCCGGCAAGACCACGACACTGCGTCTGATCGCGGGCCTGGAGCGGCCAGACAACGGCCGCGTGATGATCCGTGGGCGGGACGTCACCATGGAGGTGCCGGCCGAGCGCGATGTCGCCTTCGTGTTCCAGCAATATTCGCTGTATCCGCACCTGACCGTCTACGACAACCTGGCTTTTCCGTTGCGCTCGCCGGCGCGCCGCATGGACGAGGAATTCATCCGCCGCCGGGTGCAGCAGGTTGCCGAGCTGCTTCATATCGAGCAGAAGCTCGCCAATCGCGCCACCGCACTGTCGGGCGGTGAAATGCAACGGGTGGCGATCGGCCGCGCTCTGGTGCGCGAGCCAGCGGTCTATCTCATGGACGAGCCGCTGTCGTCGCTCGATGCAAAACTTCGCACCGAGTTGCGCCTCGAGCTGAAGCGCATCCAGCGCGAGCTCGGCACCACCATCCTCTATGTCACGCACGACCAGATCGAGGCCATGACCATGGCGGACCGGATCGGCGTGATGAACGAGGGCGTGTTGATCCAGCAGGGCACCCCAAGGGAAATCTACGAGCAGCCGAACAGCGCCTATGTCGCAAGCCGGCTCGGTACGCCCGCCATCAACCTGATCCCCGCGGAACTCGTCGGCGGCGACGCACGGCCGCCGCAGGCGCGGACCGCGGGATTGCGCACCGAGCACATCCGGATCTTTGCGACCGGGCGGCCGGGCCCCCGCGCCCGCGTGCATTGGGTGGAACATCTCGGCGACCAGAACCACGTGCACCTGAAGCTCGATACCCACTCGCTCGTCACATTGGCCGATCCTGCGCAGGATCTGAAGGCAGGCGACGAGGTGTCGCTTGAATTCGCGGCGCCGCTCTACTTCGATCAGGCCGGCAATCGAATCGCAGCCCAGAGGGCGCCAGCATGATGATCGACCAGCAGATGCGCAAACGCCTGTTTGAGACCGTGGCCAACCGCGTCATTGCCAATGCGGAAGAACTGACCGACCTCGATCGCGCCATCGGTGACGGCGACCACGGCACCAATATGCGGCGCGGCTTCGAGGCGGTGCTCGCCGCCGCCGATGAGCTCTCCGCCAGGAGTCTTGGCGAGTCCTTGAAGGGCGTCGGCACCACGCTGGTGATGAAGGTCGGCGGCGCCTCCGGCCCGCTCTATGGCACCCTGTTCCTCTCGCTCGGCAAATCGCTCGCCGATGACGTCAGCCGCGAGCAGGCCGTGGAGGCTTTTGCTGCCGCGATCGAAGCCGTCAAGGCGCGCGGAAAGTCGGACGTGGGTCAAAAGACGATGCTGGACGTGTTTCATGCCGTGCTTGCCGTGTTGCGCGAGGGTGGCGACGGCCTGCCGGCGCGGCTGAAGGCAACGGCGAAGCGCGCGGCGGAGAACACCATTCCGATGCGGGCGATCCGCGGCCGCGCATCGTTTCTCGGCGAACGCAGCATCGGTCACATGGACCCGGGCGCGCGTTCCTCCGCGTTGATTGTCGACGCGGTCGCAGACGTCATGGAAGGTCGTGCATGAGCAATAATGTGGGAATCGTCATTGTGTCGCATTCGGCTGATGTCGCCCGAGGCACCGCGCTGATGGTGGAGCAGATGGTCGGCCGCGAAGTGCCGCTCGGCTGGTGCGGTGGCGATCCGGACGGCGGGCTCGGGACCAATGTCGAAGCGATCATGGCCGCCATCGACAAGGCATGGTCGGAGAAGGGCGTTGCGATTCTGGTGGACCTCGGTGGTGCCGAAACCAACAGCGAGATGGCGATCGAGATGCTGCCGGAATCGCGGCGAAGTCGTGTCGTGGTCTGCAACGCGCCGGTGGTCGAGGGAGCGATCATGGCGGCAACCGAAGCCTCCTCCGGCGCGCCGCTGGAGACGGTGCGGCGCACCGCCGAAGAACTGACGCCGGCATGAACGTGAGACAAGCTGAAATGAACAAGCTTCGAGCATCGGTTCTCATGCGACACGAGGTTGGGCTGCACGCCCGGCCATCGGTGAAGCTGACCAAGCTCGCCAAGGCCTTTGAATCGAAGATCGATCTTGGACTCTCGCCGGATGGTCCCTGGGTCGACGCCAAGAGCATCGTCAAGGTCATGGCGACGAAGGCCCCGAAGGACTCGACGATCTATTTTGTTGCCGAAGGCAGCGATGCGCAGGCGGCGCTGGAAGCGCTGGTGACCCTGGTCGACGGAGACTTCCAGGATGGACCATAGGCCGGATCGCGCAAGCCATCGCATCAAGGGGAGATCCGCGGCCCCCGGGGTCGCGCTCGGTCCGCTGCTGCGTCTGGCTGCTGCGAAACAGCAAGCGCGGCAATCCCGTTCGGTGGCCGGAGAGCAGCAGTCGCTTGCAGATGCGCTGGAAGCATCAAAGCTCGATCTCGCGGCGCTGGCGAGTAAGGTGGAGGATGAAGACGCCGAGGCCATCCTCGCCTTCCAGATCGCGCTCCTCGAAGACGAAAATCTCGCCGCGCCCGCCTTTGCGCTGATCTCGGACGGCGAAATGGCCGATCGTGCCTGGATCGCCGCGATCGATCCGGAAATCGCGAACTATGATCAGGCCGACGATCCGTACTTCCGCGCTCGCGCGTCCGATTTGCGCGACCTGCGGGATCGTGTGCTGCGGCGCCTCGCGGGTGAAGTCGACCAAACCGTGCCGCCGGGCGTCATCGTCGCGGCGGAAGACATGCCGCCGTCGGTGTTTCTGGCGACCGACTGGCGCCATGGCGGCCTCGTCCTTCGCCGTGGCAGTCCGTCCAGCCACGTCGCCATCCTCGCGCGCTCGCGCGGCGTGCCGATGATCGTCGGCGTCGATGTCGATCATCTCGAAAGCGGTGTCGACGCGGTGCTCGACGGCGATGCCGGCGCGCTCATCGTCGATCCCCCTCCCGAACTCAAGGCCGATTACGACCGCCGTCTCGCCGAGCAGTCAAAGCTGCGCGCGCAGGCCTCGGCGTTCTCCGGTCCCGCGCTGACCGCAAGCGGCGAGCGGGTCCAACTCATGATCAATGTCACGGGGCTTACCGAGCTCAGGGATCTCGATCCCGCGAAGGTCGACGGCATCGGACTGATGCGGACCGAGTTCCTGTTTCAGGCGCGCGAGAAGCTGCCGAGCGAGGAAGAGCAATATCAGATTTACCGGAAGATGGCGGAATGGGCCGCCGGCAGGCCCGTGACCATCCGCACGCTGGATGCAGGCGGGGACAAGCCGATCGCGGGATTGACCGAGCCTGGTGACCTCAACCCGTTTCTGGGCGTGCGCGGCGTGCGGCTGTCGCTGCGGCGGCTCGATATATTTCGCCTTCAGCTGCGTGCGCTGGCCCGCGTGGCGGTCGCGGGCAATCTGAAGGTGATGATCCCGATGGTCACCGTCCCCGGAGAGCTCGATCGCTGCCGGGAGCTGTTTGGCGAAATCGTCGATGAGCTGCGCGGCGAGGGTGTGGAGGCCTCTTCGCCGCCGCTCGGCATGATGGTCGAGGTGCCGGCCGCGGCGCTGACGATCGAGGATTTCAACGCCGATTTCTTTTCGATCGGCAGCAACGATCTCATCCAGTATGTCGCCGCTGCAAGCCGCGACGAACCGCAACTGGCCGAACTCGCGCGCCCCTCGCGCGCGGTCTTCAACCTGATCGGTCACGTCGTCGATCATGCCAGGCGTTGCGGCCGCGAGGCGAGCCTGTGTGGCGATCTTGCCGGCGAGCCGGCGCAGGTTGCGGCCCTGCTCGATCAGGGCTTGCGCGTCTTTTCGGTCGCACCCGGCGCGCTCGGGCCCGTCAGGGCCGCGATCGCCCGCTACTCCGGCAAGGCTCGATGAGCACGCAGGCGACCCCCGAGAACGCCCAGGATCCGATCGCGGCCTACAAGGCGATCCTGCGCGACATTCTCGACCGGCGGCCGTCGGGCATGCGGCAGCGGCTGGCCGAAGCGCTCGGCAAGAACCGCAGCTTCATCACCCAGATCGCCAATCCGGCCTACCAGACGCCGATTCCCGCGCAGCACGTGCACGACATCATCCAGGTCTGTCATTTCTCCGCGCGGGAAAAGGAGCGTTTTCTCGCGGCCTATCATCGCGCGCATCCGCGGCGCCTGCTGCTGCTCAAGGAGCGCGAGCGGAGCCGGCGGCTCACTTTGATGCTGCCCGATCTCGGCAGCGAGCAAAGAAATCACAAGCTCGACACGCTGCTGAGCGAATTTGCGGAGAAAGTCGCCAGGCTGATCGAGGATAGCTAGCGCATGATCCGGAAAAAGCCTGCCCCGCACTTGATGCGGGGGTGTGTGGCGATTTTCCCTCGCGACAAACGCGTAGCGTTTGCGCGGAGATCATGCGCAAACGACTAGAACGGGGAGGAAGGGATGAAGAAGCTGATCAACGCCGTCGACGACGTGGTCAACGAAAGCCTTGCCGGCTTTTGCGCGGCGCATGCCGACATCGTTCGCTTGGGCGAAACCGCCCCCTTCGTGCTGCGCAGGAATTTGAAGCCGGGCAAGGTGGCGCTGGTGTCGGGCGGCGGCTCCGGACACGAGCCGCTGCATGGCGGCTTTGTCGGACGTGGCATGCTGGATGCAGCCGTCCCCGGCCAGGTTTTTACGTCACCAACCCCCGACCTGATTCTCGCAGCCGTCGAGGCCGCCGAAACCGGCGGCGGGGTGCTGCTCATCGTCAAGAACTACGAAGGCGACGTCATGAATTTCGACATGGCGCGCGAGATGTCGGGCAAGACGGTCGCGACCGTGATCACCGACGACGACGTCGCGGTCGAGAAATCGACCTGGTCGACCGGACGGCGCGGCGTCGCCGGCACGCTGATCGTGGAGAAAATTCTCGGCGCGGCGGCGGAGGAGGGGCGCAAGCTGGACGATCTGAAGAAGCTCGGCGATCGCGTCAACGCCGCGACGCGCTCGATCGGCATCGCGCTGACGAGTTGCACCGTTCCGGCTGCTGGCAAGCCGACCTTCGACATCGGCGAGGACGAGATGGAGGTCGGCGTCGGCATCCACGGCGAGCCCGGACGGCGCCGCGTCAAGCTCAGGCCTGCGAAGGAGATCGCCGCCGAAATGGTTGGCGCGATCACCAGTGATTTCGGCGCGCGGGCGAAGGGAGACGTGATCCTGCTGATCAACGGCTTTGGCGGGACGCCGCTGTCGGAACTCTATCTGATGTACAACGACGTCCGCCAAGGCGTCGAAGCCGCGGGTTGTACGATCGCGCGCTCGCTGGTCGGCAACTTCGTCACGTCGCTCGACATGGCCGGTTGCTCGGTGACGGTCATCTTGCTCGACGACGAGATGAAGCGCCTCTGGGACGCGCCGGTTCACACCGCGGCATTGCGCTGGGGCGTGTGACCTGACCGAGCTATTGCTCTGTTACTGGGCATATGCTCTGATGGAGCGATGAAGCTTGGCCAGCGCAACCTGGACCTGATCATCTTCGACTGCGACGGCGTCCTTGTCGACAGCGAGGTGCTGAGCTGCCGATGCCTTTCCGAAGCGCTGGCCGTGTGCGGCATTCACCTCGAGCTTGCCGAGGCGCTAGAGCTGTTTTTGGGGCGCAGCGCCACGGCGGTGTTGCAGCATTACGCCGGGCAAGGACGCAAGCTCCCGGATCATTTCCTGACCGACTTGAAGTCGCGGGTACGCCAGGCGTTCCAATCCTCGCTGCGACCGATGCCGGGAATAGGCTCGCTCCTCTCCGGCCTGCGCACGCCGCATTGCGTGGCTTCCTCCAGCGATCTCGATCGGGTGTCCTTCTCGCTGGCGCGGACCGGCCTCTCACCCTATTTCGACGGTCGACTTTACACCTCCGAGATGGTAGCGCGCGGCAAGCCGGCGCCCGATCTCTTTCTTCATGCCGCGGAAAAAATGCAGGCCGCGCCGGCGCGGACCCTCGTGATCGAGGACAGTATCAGCGGCGTCGTGGCAGCCAAGGCGGCCGGCATGAAGGTGTGGGGATTTGTCGGCGGCAGCCACTACAAATCGCGGGATGGTCGCGCCATACTGCAATCCGCCGGCGCCGATCGGGTCTTTGACCGGATGGCGGATTTCTGGACGGAAGGACAACGCGTCTGATGGCCTCGACCGAGGGCGAAAAATCACGCCTGGACGATGCGGCCCGCGCCGGCTGGCTCTATTTCATTGCCGGCCACACCCAGGACGAGATCGCCAAGATGCTGCAGGTCTCGCGCGCCTCGGCGCAGCGCCTGGTTTCGCTCTGCCTGGCCGAGCGGCTGATCACTTTCCGCCTCGAACATCCCATTGCGGCATGCATGGAACTCGCATCGCGGCTGAAGCAGCGCTTTCATCTTTCGCACTGCGAAGTGGTGCCGACGGATCCGGCGGCGCCGCTTGCGACCGCCGGCATCGCGGAACGTTGCGCCAATATTCTGGAGACGACCTTGCGTTCCGAGACACCCGTCATCGTGGCGCTCGGCACGGGACGGGCCGTGCGCGCCGCGGTCGAGCGCGTCTCCCCGATCGATCGGCCCAACCACCAGATCGTCTCGCTGGTCGGCAACATCTCGGCCGACGGCTCGGCGAGCTTCTTTGACACCGTCGGAAGGCTCGCCGACCGCACCGGCGCCCGCCATTATCCGATGCCGCTGCCTTTCCTGATGTCGTCGGAAGACGAGCGCAACCGCATGGTCCGGATCGACCCGATCGCGAAGGTGAAAGCGGTCGCGGCGAAGGCCGATCTCCGGCTGATCGGCATCGGGCAAATGGACCAGAAGGCACAGGTCCACGTCGACGGCTTCGTCACCCGCGAGGAACTGTTCGAGATGATGCGGCTCGGCGCGGTCGGCGAGATCACCGGCTGGGCCTATGATGCCAAGGGCAAACTCATCAAGGGCGGCACCAACCGCCGGCTCACCAGCATTCCGCCGCAAGCGCCGGCGGAGACAACCACCATCGCCGCCGCGGTCGGGCAGGCCAAGGTTCCCGCCATCAAGGCGGCGCTGGCCGGACGCCTGATCAACGGGCTGATCACCGATGAAGCCACCGCGCGCGCCATTCTGGACTGAGCCGTCCGAGCGCCGCTCCGCCGTTCCTTGATCCGGACATGTTCCCGCACAGCTTGTGTGCGAAGCGGAAATCGCGCGCGTCCGCTTGACAACCTCCGACTCCGGTGTGAACATAAGCCCAACGTGTGGGCATATGCTCAACACGGCAAAATGGGAGGTTACCGTGAGAAACGTCCTTGGCGTCCTCTTGGGCGCGGCTGCGCTTTTGGTCTCAGTTCCCTCGAATGCAGAAACGACGCTGACGATTGCCACCGTCAACAACGGTGACATGATCCGCATGCAGGGACTGACCAGCGACTTCACGGCCAAGAATCCCGACATCACGGTCAAATGGGTCACGCTGGAAGAGAACGTGCTGCGCCAGCGCGTGACCACCGATATTGCCACCAAGGGCGGCCAGTTCGACGTGCTGACCATCGGCACCTACGAAGTGCCGATCTGGGCCAAGAAGAACTGGCTGGTGCCGCTCGACAAGCTTCCCGCCGACTACGACGTCGCCGACCTGCTTCCCAAAATCCGCGACGCGGTCTCGGTTGACGGAAAGCTCTACGCCGCGCCGTTCTATGGCGAGAGCTCCATGGTGATGTACCGCACCGATTTATTCCAGAAGGCGGGCCTTTCCATGCCCGACAAGCCGACCTGGGACTTCGTCATCGATGCCGCCAAGAAGCTCACGGACAAATCGGCCGGCGTCTTCGGCATCTGCCTGCGCGGAAAGGCCGGCTGGGGCGAGAACATGGCGTTCCTGACTGCGATGGCCAATTCCTACGGCGCGCGCTGGTTCGACGAGAAGTGGGAGCCGCAGTTCAATTCGCCGGAATGGAAAAAAACTCTCACGACCTATGTCGACCTGATGAAGCAGGCAGGCCCTCCCGGTGCGAGCTCCAACGGCTTCAATGAAAATCTCGCGCTGTTCAACGCCGGCAAATGCGCGATGTGGATCGACGCGACGGTGGCGGCATCCTTCGTGACCAATCCAAAGGATTCGAAAGTCGCCGACAAGGTCGGCTTTGCGCTGGCACCGAACACGGGGCTCGGCAAGAATGCGAACTGGCTGTGGGCGTGGAATCTGGCGATCCCCGCCGGTTCGAAGAAGGTCGAGGCGGCCGAGAAGTTCATCGCCTGGGCAACCAGCAAGGACTACACCAAGCTGGTCGCATCCAAGGACGGCTGGGCCAATGTGCCGCCGGGAACGCGCACGTCACTGTACCAGAATCCGGAGTATCTCAAGGTCGCGCCGTTCGCGAAGCCGACGCTGGAATCGATCGACGCGGCCGATCCGAACAAGCCGACCGTCAAGGCGGTGCCCTATGTCGGCGTACAATATGCCGCGATCCCCGAATTCCAGGGCATCGGCACCCAGGTCGGGCAGCAGTTCTCCGCGGCGCTGTCGGGCTCGACCACCGTCGACCAGGCGCTGTCGAATGCACAGGCCTCGACCGAACGCGAGATGAAGCGCGCCGGCTACATCAAATAAGCGCGCTTCGACCCTCAGCCCATTCTCCCGGGCTGTCTTGCCTGGCGACCATCCTTATCCCAAAGTGGATGGTCGCGCTTTCTTCCACGGATGGAGGCGGGGATGGCCACCCGACAGACGCAGTTGCTGGCGCGCACCCTCTTGACGCCCGCAGTCGCGTTGCTGTTCATCTGGATGATCGTCCCGCTGGCGCTGACGATCTATTTCTCCACCCTGCATTACAATCTGCTTGATCCGGATTCTGGCCAGTTCGTAGGCCTTGAGAATTTCGAATACTTCCTGACCGATCCGGCCTTCCTCGCCTCGCTGCAGAATACGCTGGTGCTGGTCGGTTCGGTGCTGGCGTTGACCATCCTGATCGGGATTCCGCTCGCGCTTTTGCTCGACCAGCCTGTGATCGGCCGAAGTATCGTGCGTTTGATGGTGATCGCGCCGTTCTTCGTGATGCCGACGGTCAGCGCCCTGGTCTGGAAGAATCTGCTGATGCACCCGGTCTCGGGGCTGTTCGCCTGGATCGCGATGCTGTTAGGCGCAACCCCGATCGACTGGTTCAATGACGCGCCGCTCTTCGCCGTCATCCTGATCGTGTCCTGGCAATGGCTGCCGTTCGCGACGTTGATCCTGCTCACCGCGCTGCAGTCGCTCGACGAGGAGCAGAAGGAAGCGGCCGAGATGGACGGCGCCAGCGCGCTGTCGACCTTCATCTACATCACGCTGCCGCATTTGGCGCGGCCGATCACGGTGGTGATCCTGATCGAGACGATCTTCCTGCTCACCGTATTCGCCGAGATTTTCGTCACCACCGGCGGCGGCCCGGGTTTGCAGACCACCAACATCGCCTTCCTGATCTATTCCCAGGCGCTCATCCAGTATGACGTCGGCAGCGCCTCGGCGGGCGGGCTGGTTGCCGTGGTCATCGCCAACATCGTGGCGTTCTTCCTCGTCCGCATCGTCGGCCGGAATCTGGAGGCGTAGGTCATGGCGCGCGCGGTAACGACAAGACGCACGGTGGTCGCGACAGCCGGAGCCTGGCTCGCCGGCTTCCTGATCTTCTTTCCGATCCTCTGGATGGTGCTCGCGAGCTTCAAGACCGAGCTGGAAGCATTTGCCATCCCGCCGTCGTTCCTGTTCTTCCACTGGACCACGGAAAACTACGCCACCGTGCAGGAGCGCAGCGACTATCTTCATCACGCGCTCAATTCGATCATCGTCGCCGGCGGCTCGATGTTGATCGCGATGGCGATCGCAATCCCGGCGGCGTGGTCGATGGCGTTTTCGCCGACCAGGCACACCAAGGACATCCTGCTCTGGATGCTCTCGACCAAGATGATGCCGCCGGTCGGCGTGCTGGTCCCGATCTACCTGATCTACAGGGATTTCGGGCTGCTCGACACGCTGACCGGTCTCACCTTCATCCTCTGTCTTGGCAATCTGCCGATCGTGGTGTGGATGCTCTTCACCTATTTCAAGGAGATACCGAAGGACATTCTGGAAGCCGCGCGTATGGACGGCGCAACCATCAGCAAGGAACTGGTCTATGTGCTGACGCCGATGGCAGTGCCGGGCCTGGCCTCCACGATGCTGCTCAACCTGATCCTCGCCTGGAACGAAGCGTTCTGGACGCTGAATTTGTCGACCTTGCAGGCCGCGCCGCTCACGGTCTTTATCGCCTCTTATTCCAGTCCGGAGGGGCTGTTCTGGGCAAAGCTGTCGGCGGCCTCCACGCTCGCGATCGCTCCAATCCTCGTGCTCGGCTGGTTCAGTCAGCGGCAACTCGTCCGCGGCCTGACCTTCGGCGCCGTCAAATAGGGAAGGCGACACATCATGGGTCAGATCACGCTGCAGGGTGTCGAGAAATCGTTCGGGCCGGTGCACATCATCAAGGGCGCCAATCTCGATATCGCCGATGGCTCCTTTGTCGTCTTCGTCGGGCCCTCCGGATGCGGCAAGACCACCTTGCTGCGCCTGATCGCGGGGCTCGAGGACGTCACCGGCGGCAACATCCTGATCGACGGCAAGAACGTGGTCGACGTGCCCCCGGCCAAGCGCGGGCTGTCGATGGTGTTCCAGTCCTACGCGCTCTATCCGCATATGAGCGTGCGCGGCAACATCGCCTTCGGGCTGAAGATGGCCGGCCTGCCGAAGCCGGAAATCAACCGCAAGGTCGAGGCGGCGGCCGCGACGCTGAACCTCACGCCCTATCTCGACCGCAAGCCGCGTGAATTGTCCGGCGGCCAGCGCCAGCGCGTCGCGATCGGGCGCGCCATCGTGCGCGAGCCGAAGGCATTCCTGTTCGACGAGCCGCTCTCCAACCTCGACGCCGCGCTCCGCGTGCAGATGCGGCAGGAAGTGACGCGGCTGCAGAAGCAACTCGGCACCACCGCGATCTATGTCACCCATGACCAGGTCGAGGCCATGACCATGGCCGACAAGATCGTCGTGCTCAATGCCGGCAGGATCGAGCAATATGGCTCGCCGCTCGAGCTCTACGAAAAGCCGGCCAATCTGTTCGTTGCGGGCTTCATCGGTTCGCCCAAGATGAACTTCGTTTCCGGCGACGCCGCGCTGCAGCGCGGCGCGGCCACCATCGGCGTGCGGCCCGAGCATCTGAGGGTCGATCGCGAGGGGCAGGGTTGGCAGGGAAGGGTGGTGGCGGCCGAGCATCTGGGCAGCGATACCTTCCTCTATGTCGACGCCGGCCCGATCGGGCAGCTCACGGCGCGCACCATCGGGGAGCTGAACTTGCGCGCGGGCGACAAGGTGTCGTTGTCACCCGATCCCGCCCGGATCCATCGCTTCGATGACAGCGGCAACGCCATCCGGGCGTAACCCACGAAACTCCGGCGAAGCAATAACGGAGAGGACGAATGTATCTCGAGAAATTCAAACTGGGCGGCAAGACCGCTGTCGTCACCGGGGGCGGGCAGGGGATCGGGCTCGCCTGCGTCGAGGCACTGGCGGAGGCTGGCGCAAGGGTCGTGATCGCCGACCGCGATGCCAGGGTGGCGGAGACGGGGCGCGCCGAGATGAAGAAGAAAGGCTACGAGATCGAGCTCGTTGACATGGACGTGACCAACTCCAAACGCGTCTCCGATGTCGCCGATCAGCTCTCCTCCCGCTACGGCAAGGTCGATATCCTCGTCAACAATGCCGGCATTGCGCGCAGCGAGACGCCGGCCGAATCCGTCACCGACGAACATTGGCTGAACGTGCTCGACGTCAATCTCAATGGCACCTTCTGGTGCTGCCGCGCCTTCGGCAAGCATATGCTGCAGGCGAAGACGGGAACCATCGTCAATGTCGGCTCGATGTCGGGCTTCATCGTCAACAAGCCGCAGGAGCAGTGCTATTACAATGCCTCCAAGGCCGCGGTGCACCATCTGACCAAATCGCTCGCCGCCGAGTGGGGCGCGCGGGGTGTGCGGGTCAATGCCGTGGCCCCGACCTATATCGAGACGCCGCTCAATGCCTTCGTGAAGAGCAATCCGAAAATGTACGACGCCTGGATCGGCGGCACGCCGATGGCGAGGCTGGGCCAGGTCGAGGAGATCGCCTCCGTCGTGCTGTTCCTGGCCTCCGATGCGGCGAGCCTGATGACGGGCAGCATCGTTCTTGTCGATGGCGGCTACACATGCTGGTAACATTGCGCCAGCACTAATGCGCATGATCTTATCGGAAAACCGGTATCCACCCCGCAACAAGTGCGGGGCAGGCTTTTTCCGGATCATGCGGTAGTGGGGAGGGCGCATGCGGCAGGCCTATATCGGCGTCGATGTTGGAACCTCGAGCACGCGAGCCGGCGTATTCGACGAGACTGGAAAGCTGCTCGGCATCGCCAGGCATCCGATTCTGACCTGGCATGAGGCGGGCGACATTGTCGAGCAATCGTCCTCCGACATCTGGAATGCGTGCGCGGCCTCCGTGCGGACAGCGATGGCGGAGGCCGCAATCGGCCCGGATGCCGTCAAGGGCATCGGCTTCGATGCGACCTGCTCCCTGGTCGTGCTTTCCTCGGATGGCGCCCCGGTCACGGTCAGCGGATCAGGCGATATCAGGCGCAATGTCATCGTCTGGATGGATCATCGCGCCGTCACCGAGGCGCGAGAGATCAACGACACAGGGGACGATGTGCTGCGTTACGTCGGCGGCTCCATTTCGCCCGAGATGGAAGTGCCAAAACTGCTCTGGCTGAAGCGGCATCTGCGGGCGAGTTTCGATGCCGCCGGACATTTCTTCGATCTCGCGGACTTTCTCTCCTGGCGCGCGACGGGATCGCTGGCGCGCTCGATGTGCACGGTGACCTGCAAGTGGAATTTCCTGGCGCACGAAGAGTGCTGGAGCGCGCCCTACTTTGAGCGGGTCGGATTGAATGAGTTCGCCGCCGAAAACTATGCGAGGATCGGGACCGACATCATCGCACCCGGCTCGCCGGTCGGGGCAGGGCTGACACAGGCCGCCGCGGATGAGCTTGGCCTGCGAGCGGGAACGCCGGTTGGCGCTTCCCTGATTGATGCGCATGCCGGCGGCATCGGCGCCATCGGCGGACGCCTCACACCGGGCGGTCCCGTCAATGTCTGCGATCGCCTGGCATATATAATGGGTACCTCCGCCTGCATCATGGCGACGACGGTCGAGCCATGCTTCGTGCCGGGCGTGTGGGGTCCTTATTATTCGGGCATGGTACCCGGGTTCTGGCTGAACGAGGGCGGGCAGTCGGCTGCGGGCGCGGCGGTCGATCATCTGCTCCGCTCGCATCCGGCGCATGCGGAGGCAGTCGCCGCCGCGCGCAGCGAGGGCCTCGAAATCATCGAGTATCTCGAAAGGCGGATTCTTTCGCGCGTCGGCAGCGCCGGGCTAGCCGCCTCGCTCGCGCGGGATGTCCACGTGCTGCCCGAGTTTCTCGGCAACCGCTCGCCCTATGCCGATCCCGATTCTCGCGCGGTCATCGCGGGGCTCGATCTCGACACCGATATCGGCGCGATGGAACGGCTATTCGTCGCGGGGCTGTGCGGGCTTGCCTATGGTCTTGCCGACGTCGTCGACGCGTTCGCGGCGCACAAGGTGCAAAGCAACGTCATTGTCATGGGCGGCGGGGCTGGCCGCAGCCCGCTGGTCCGGCAGATCATGGCGGATACGACGGGCCTCACGGTCGCGTTGCCGCAAACGCAGGAGCCGGTGTTGCTTGGCGCGGCGATGCTGGGCGCGGTCGCCGGCGGCGCCTACAAGTCGATCGGCGAAACCATGGCCTCGATGTCGGCGCTCGGCCGGCTCAGCGGGCCGACCGCGTCGGGCATGGCGGAATTTCATCGAACCAAGCGAAGGGTTCATCAGCTGCTCCGCACGCTCGATCGCGAGAGCCGCGAGGCCATGCGTGCGGTGGAATCCGCCGCGCCGGCGCCGAAAGGCTGAGGCCATGATATTGAGCTGCGGCGACGCGTTGATCGATTTCGTGCCTGTGATCGCGGCAGACGGGCGGGACGCCGCGCGGCCGGCAGTCGGCGGCTCCTGCCTCAACGTCGCGGTCGGCATCGCCCGGCTCGGCGTTGGCGCCGGCTTCGTCGGCGGCATCTCCACCGATCTGTTCGGCCGCATGATCGCCGATCACGCCTTGGAATCCGCTGTCGACATCAGTCACGCGACGCGCAGCGGCAACCAGACCACGCTTGCCTTTGTGCGGATCGTCGCAGGCAAGTCGCAATACGCCTTCTATGATATCGGGACCGCCTCCGCCAACTGGACCTATCAGTCCGGCGCGATCCCGTTCGACGGTATCGAGGCCGTGCATCTCGGGTCCACCACGCTCGTGCACGACCGCGGCGCCGCCGAGGCTGGCGCATTGATCAAGGATGCACGGCCAACCGCGACGATTTCCTTCGATCCGAACTGCAGGCCGAACCTGGTCAAGGATTTGCAGAGCTATCGGACGTGGATGAACGCCTTTGCCGCAAGCGCGGACATCGTGAAGATGTCGGATGTCGACTTCGAGTACCTTTATGGCGGCCAATCCTGCGCCGACCGGGCCAATGCGATGTTGGCGCGGGGCGCGAGCCTGATTGTCGTCACCCGCGGCACGAAGGGGGCGCAGGCCTGGCATTGCCAACTGGGCGCAATCGAGGTCGAAGCACCGGCTGTAAAGGTCGTCGACACCATCGGCGCCGGCGACAGTTTTCAGGCTGCGCTGTTGTTTGCGCTTGCCCAATTGAACCGCATCGAAAGGGAGAATCTCAGGGCCATTGGCCCCGACGAACTCAGTAAAGCCCTGGCTTTCGCCTGCCGGTGTGCGGCCCTGACCTGCACCCGCGCCGGTGCCGACCCGCCCTGGCGAAGCGAGGTGGCGGGGCTTTGGTAACCCTTTTTGCGCATTGCCACTTTCCGATGCTGCATGTGGGCCGCTACACTCGGCTGGAACGAGTAGGGCGCAATCCGCCTTAGTGTTGCGTCAAAGGGAGGAAAGAATGCGAGCCGTCGCAAACGAGCCGCTGTCGCGGCATGCCCTGGCCTTCGTTCTCGCAGGCGGCCGCGGCAGTCGGCTCCTCGAGCTGACCGACAGGCGCGCCAAGCCGGCGGTCTATTTCGGAGGAAAGTCGCGCATCATCGATTTTGCGCTGTCGAACGCCCTGAATTCAGGCATTCGCCGGATCGCGGTCGCCACCCAGTACAAGGCCCACAGCCTCATTCGCCACCTGCAGATGGGCTGGAATTTCTTCCGGCCCGAGCGCAACGAAAGTTTCGACATCCTTCCGGCCAGCCAGCGCGTTTCGGAAACCATGTGGTATGTGGGGACCGCGGACGCCGTCTATCAGAACATCGACATCATCGAGAGCTATGGGGCACGGTTCATCGTCGTCCTGGCAGGCGACCACATCTACAAGATGGACTACGAGCTGATGCTGCAGCAGCATGTAGACCAGGGCGCCGATGTCACGGTTGGTTGCCTCGAAATGCCGCGATCGGAGTCGAGCGGCTTCGGGATCATGCACATCGACGAGAACGACGTGATCCAGTCGTTCCTGGAGAAACCGGCGGATCCGCCGCCGATGCCCGGCAAGCCGGACAAATCGCTCGCCAGCATGGGCATCTATGTGTTTGACACCCAATTCCTGCTCGATGAGCTGAAGCGCGACGCGGCCGATCCGAATTCGAACCACGATTTCGGCAAGGACGTCATCCCCTACATCGTCAAGAACGGCCGCGCGGTGGCCCATCAATTCAGCCGCTCCTGCGTGCGCGCCGGCAGCGATCAGCCGAGTTACTGGCGCGACGTCGGAACGGTCGATGCCTATTGGTCGGCCAACATCGATCTCACCGACGTGGTGCCCGAGCTCGATCTTTACGACCGCTCGTGGCCGATCTGGACCTACGCCGAGATCTCGCCGCCGGCAAAATTCGTCCACGACGAAGACGGCCGCCGCGGCGAGGCCGTCACCTCGCTGGTCTCGGGGGGGTGTATCGTATCGGGCGCCTCATTGCGGCGTTCGCTGCTCTTCACCGGCGTGCACCTGCATTCGCATGCGAAGGTCGAGGGGGCGGTGATCCTGCCTTACGTCGATGTCGGTCAGCATGCCCGGTTGCGCAATGTCGTCATCGACCGCGGCGTGCGGATTCCGGAAGGCCTGGTGGTCGGCGAAGATCCCGAGCTGGACGGCAAGCGATTCCGGATCTCGGCGAACGGAGTCTGTCTGATCACGCAGCAGATGATCGACGGGCTGAATGCATGAAGTCCATTCGCGTCCTGTCGGTCGCCTCGGAAATCTATCCGCTGATCAAGACTGGTGGCCTTGCCGACGTTGCGGGTGCCTTGCCGATCGCCTTGAAAGCGGAAGGCATCGAGACCCGCACCCTTGTGCCCGGATATCCGGACGTCGTGAATGCTCTGACGAACGTCGAGCAAATTCTCGAATGGCCGCTTTTCTTCGGTGGAACGAGCCGGTTGCTCGCGGGATCGTACGGCGAGCTCGAGCTGTTCGTGCTCGATGCACCCCATCTGTTCGCGCGTCCGGGCAATCCTTATTTGTCGCCCGAGGGCGCGGATTGGCCGGACAATGGTCTGCGCTTTGCGGCACTCTCCCGCATGGCCGACAATGTCGGTCTGGGAGCGGTTCCCGCTTTCGTGCCCGACATCGTCCATGCGCATGATTGGCAGGCGGCACTGACATCCGCCTATCTGCATTACAGCGGCCGGCCGCGTCCGCGCACGGTGATCACGGTGCACAATCTGGCGTTCCAGGGGCGATTTCCGCGCAACATGCTCGAGGAGATCGGACTGCCGCCGGAGTCCTTCAACATGCATGGCGTCGAGTATTTCGGCGACATCGGCTTTCTGAAGGCCGGGCTGCAATTCGCAGACATCATTACGACCGTTTCGCCAACCTATGCCGTCGAGATCCAGAGCGATGCGGGCGGGATGGGTCTTGGCGGCTTGCTGCGCGAACGCGCAAACGATCTCCGCGGCATCCTCAACGGCATCGATACGGAGGTCTGGAATCCCGCAACAGACCCTGTCATCGCCGGCCGTTTCGATGCCAATGATCTCGATCGCCGCGCCGCCAACAAGTCCGCGTTGCAGCAACGATTTGGCCTGGAGCAGCGGTCTGATGCGTTTCTGCTTGGCGTGATCAGTCGTTTGTCCTGGCAAAAGGGGCTCGATCTTCTGCTGGAAGGCCTGCCGACGGCTCTGGGCGAAGGCATGCAATTGGTCCTGCTCGGCAGCGGGGACGCCGATCTTCAAGATCGCTATCGCGCCGCCGCGCAAGCCGGGTCCGGACAGCTTGGCACGGTGATCGGCTATGATGAAGCATTGGCGCATTTGATCCAGGCCGGGTGCGACGCCCTTGTCGTGCCATCCCGGTTCGAGCCGTGCGGCTTGACCCAGCTCTGTGCGCTGAGATACGGGGCGGTCCCCATCGTGTCGCGCGTCGGCGGTCTCGAGGACACGGTCGTCGACGTCAATGAAGCGGCGATCGCGGGCGGGATCGCTACGGGATTCAAGCTTGAATCTGTGACCACCGAAGGCCTTGCTGCGGCGTTGCGCCGAAGCCATGCCGTATTTCGAGACGTGCCGGTATGGCGAAGCATTCAGAAGAGCGGGATGGCGACGGACGTATCGTGGCGCAACCGCGCCAGCCGCTACGCCGATCTGTATCGCGAGATGATCGGGATGCGACCTGGATAGGGTATTGGCACGTCGCTGTCGCTGAAAGCCGCATCTTTGACGTTTGAAGCATTGGTGCTCTTTCGGAAGTTGGATTTTCCTAATTGGGTGCGGACACGCATTCGCGCCATCAGCCCGGCTCCGAGAACGGTTTTGCGTCTCAACGATGAAGCTGGATGAAAATTGGCTATCCTTTTGAACCGCAGACAACATTTGTCTGAGACAATTGCGATTGTGAGGGACCATGTCACTCAAGAGCCAGGTGCTGGGGGTGCTTAACGGCCCGGTCGTTGCACGCATTCGTTTCCGGTTTCCGGTCCGCGGCAGTCACGTGACGATTGCGCGGCAAACTTTCCACCGCGTCGCACACGCAATCCAGTCGGGTCGGGTGTTCGTCCAGCGCCCGACGGATCTCACTCCCGATGTCGCGGCGCAATACAACTTCGTCGCACGTACTCGCGCGGACGCCACCGTGGTTCGCGCTGACACGCTGGAAGTCAATTCGGCAGCGGGGCGCTTGAACGAGGCGCATATCGTGCACGAGAGTTTGCACGCGGCCTACGATCTGCTGCGTACCGGGATCGATGCCAATGCGGAGGAAGCTTCTGCTTACGTCTGCAGTGCACTCTACTGCCGCATGACCAACCGCACGCGACCGGAATGGGCCAATGACCGGATCTGGGGCCCTGCCGGGCAAGTAGCTCAGACGCTCCTCACTCAATATCAAAAGGGCGACCCCGGCATCCCCATGGTCGGCGAGGACGAATGGCGCAGGCTTCGCACCGGGGTGGGCCTTCATCCTACTTACACCAGCCGGCCCGCCGGCATTTTCACCGGATGGGTGCTCGGCATGCAATATACCCACGACGGCTGACGACGCGCCCGTGGGGGTTAGCTTTTCAGACACACGCCGCGAAAACTCAGAGCGTTTTCAACCGGTCCAGAAAGGCGCCGCGCGCGATCATGAAGTGAATGTCTTTCGCGAAGGGAAACGCCTTCTCCACGTTGGAGATCACCTTATCGAGAAACTCCCCGGGCTTCTTCATTCTAGCGATGTCGGCCTCCTGCGGTATCGTGAATCGATCCACGAAGGGCGGAGCGAGGTCCCTGACCTTTTCACCAGTCAACTTAAGCAACTCGTAGTGGCCGACGGTAACCTTGAGATTCCTGAGCGCTTCCATCGGCTGTTCAAGCTTGTCGCCTTCCAGCGTCGCGATCCCGCGTGCCATCAGGTCCAGCTTCACGGATTGGCGAATCGTCGATTCACCTAAGACGATGTCCAGCGACGTCTTTCGATGCTCCGAGGCCCAGCCGTACCAGAACTCGGCGTCTTCGATGTCGCCGGGGATTTTGGGGTCGCGATTGTGGTACAGACAGTCAAGCCCCCAGCATGCTCTCAGCTTCGCCTCGTTTTTGCCAAGCGTTCCGACAATGGCGCGCATCGCCCTGCCGCCTGCCGAGTGGCAAGCAATGATGAGGTTCTTGATCTCGATGGAAGGCCGCGGGCCGGTAGTGCCGAAATCCCGGACGGCGTCAAGCACCTGGCTCAGATAGCGTTCGCCCCAATTCTCCGTCGCCAGGTCTTTATACTTATAATTTCCCGCCCAATTACCATTCTCATCCGTATACTCGTAGCCTAAGAACGGCGCGATGAGCGCCCAGTCCTTGCCGCAGTCGCGTACCTGGTCGCGTATTCGCGCGGCATCGCCATGGAACAGATAATCAAGATCTTTGACCAAAAACCCGTGCAGCCAGAGCACCACGTTGATCCTGTCGCCGGGGGCCGGGCGTTGCCGCGGAAAATAGATGGCCGTAGGCCGGATGCACGTCGTGTGCTTCTTGGTTTGATACGTCTCACCTGCAAAGGCGGTATCCCTTTGTTCCAGTTCACACGCCATGCAGATTGCTCCAGTTCACCCTGCCGGGCCGACGCGTACGGCGGCGCGGCAAGTCCGCGATGGCCATCCGCTCAAGTCCAGGCATACGCGAAATCATTGTTCTCGATCTCGACGCACGCCTGCGTGATCTCTTCCTTGGCGAGCGATCTCTTGAGGAATTCGCGGGACAATGCCGGCAGCAGCGTGTTGGTGATGATGTTGTCGATCATGCGGCCGCCGGAATCCGGATCGTTGCACCTTGAGACGATATGATCGACCACCGCATCGGTGTAGACGAACGAGGCACCGTGATTGTCGCGAATGCGCTGGTCGATACGGCCAAGCTGCAGCCGGACGATGCCGTCGAGCATGGAGGGAGACAGCGGGTAATATGGAATGGTCACGATGCGCCCGAGCAGCGCCGGCGGAAACACGTTGAGCAGCTCCGGCCGGAGCCTCGACGTCAGCGCTTCCGGATCGTCACGATATTGCGCTTCACGCGACAGTTCCATGATCAGGTCGGTGCCGACATTCGTGGTCAGGATGATCAGCGTGTTCTTGAAATCGATCCTTCGGCCGTTGCCGTCTTCCATGATGCCCTTGTCGAACACCTGGAAGAAAATCTCGTGCACATCGGGATGGGCCTTTTCGACCTCGTCGAGCAGGATCACGCTGTAGGGCTTGCGCCGAACCGCTTCGGTCAGCCGGCCGCCTTCGCCGTAGCCGACATAACCGGGAGGGGCACCCTTCAGCGAGGATACCGTGTGCGCCTCCTGAAACTCCGACATGTTGATGGTGATCATGTTCTGCTCGCCGCCATAAAGCGCTTCGGCGAGCGCGAGCGCGGTCTCGGTCTTGCCGACGCCGGACGGGCCGGCCAGCATGAAGACGCCGATCGGCTTCGACGGGTTGTCGAGCCTGGCGCGGCTGGTCTCGATCCGCTTGGCGATCATCGCCAACCCGTGGGACTGGCCGATGACTCGGCGATTGAGGATTTCCGGGAGCTTGAGAACGGTCTCGATCTCGTCGCGCACCATCCGGCCAACGGGAATCCCGGTCCAGTCCGATACCACCGAAGCAACCGACTGCTCGTCGACATGGGCATAGATCATGCGTTTTTCGGGTGCGATACCCTCCAGCGCGTCGGACTTGTCGCGCAATTCGGCGCGCCTTGCGGCCGCATCATCGCCTTGCTTCGGCTCCGCCAGTATTTTTCGCAAGCTTCTGATGTCGTTGACCATGGCCTGCTCGTTGGCCCATTCCGATTCCAGGGCCGCGAGCTTGTCCTTGAGCGCTGCAATATCCGCATCGAGGGTTGTCATGCGGTCGGCGTCGTCGATTCCGAGATCACTGTCGTTGACGAGCGCGGCCTTCTCCGCCTCGCGCGCCGCAATCGCGACACGCGCGTCCTCGATCAGCGCCGGTGTCGCGCTTTGGCTGATCGCCACCCGCGCCGCGGCGGTGTCCAGCAGGCTGACCGCCTTGTCCGGCAATTGCCGCGCCGGGATATAGCGGTGGGACAGATTCACGGCGGCCACGACCGCGGCCTCGGAAATCCGCACGCCGTGATGCTTCTCCATCGGTCCGAGCAGTCCGCGAAGCATGATGCAACAGGTTTCGACGTCGGGTTCGTCGACCTGAATGGGCTGAAAGCGCCGGGTGAGCGCCGGATCCTTCTCGATATACTGGCGGTACTCGGACCAGGTGGTCGCGGCGATAGTGCGCAACGTGCCGCGGGCCAGCGGAGGCTTCAGCAGATTGGCGGCGTCGCCAGTGCCGGCGGTGCCGCCGGCCCCGATCAGGGTGTGGGCTTCGTCAATGAAGAGGATGATCGGGGTCGGCGAGCTCTGCACCTCGTCGATCACCGAGCGCAGCCGCTGCTCGAATTCGCCCTTCATGGACGCGCCGGCCTGCATCAGGCCGACGTCGAGCACACAGAGCCGGACGTTCCGCAGCGGCGGCGGAACATCGCCTGATGCGATGCGCTGGGCAAAGCCTTCGACGACCGCGGTCTTGCCCACGCCTGCCTCGCCGGTCAGTATCGGATTGTTCTGCCGCCGGCGCATCAGGACATCGATCAATTGACGGATTTCGTCGTCGCGACCGAGGATCGGATCCATCTCGCCGGCTTTTGCCTTGGCGGTAAGGTCCTGCGAAAAGCGGTCGAGCGGCGTGGTCCCTTTGGCGCCGGCGGTCTGTTCTGCAGCGCTTGCCGCGGAACCCAACCCCGAACCATCCATCGGACGCAGCGTTTCTTCCTCGGAGCTCGCCCAGATCTTCCGGTATTCGCTGGTCAGGACGTTGACCGACATCTTGGCGAATTCGGGCGAAATGTTCTTGAGTGCGCGATCGAGCTCGCGTGACTGCATTGCACCGACCAGGACGTGTCCGGTCCGGATCTGAGTTTCGCCAAAGAAGAGGGTCGCGTAATGCCAGCCGCGGTCGAGCAGATCCATCACCGTGTTGGAAACGGTCGGCATGTCGGTTTCGTTCTTGCGAAATCCGGCGACGGCAGCGTTGATGTCGGTCAGCAGCTTGTTGCGGTCAAGCCCGAAATGATCGGCCGTCAGCACGATGTCGGTGCGCTCGCCCTGCAGGACATGGACCAGCCAGTGCGCGAATTCGACATTGCGATTGCCGGCGCCCTTGGCCTGGCGCAAAGCCTTGAACAAGGCTTCGTAGCCGATACGGTTGAGCTTGCCTGCCACTGCCTCGAGGTTAATGTCGGCCATCGGCGCCTCCATCGTTGCCGGCTTGTCGCATTCGTCTCTTCCGCTCCGTGCGGTCTGCAGGGTGGAATCTGGCGTCGCGCCGGTATGCTTCTGTTGTCGTCCAGTCGGGTGCCATCCAGCTGGTCCAGCCCAGTTGCCCGAAACGGCCGAGGCGCGTGGGCTCGACGGCGCCCGATGGAATGGCCAACTCGGCATCCCAATCGAGCTCGGCTCCGTTGTAAAAATAAACGAGATCCGCGAGCGGTTCGCACAAGTCCCCGCTGGGCAGAAATCGAGCATACTGAGCAAGCGTCCGGGTGTAGATGCGGATCCTGATCTTGTCCTGCACGCTGTAGACGCCCCGGCCGAGCATGGCGTCCTGGCCAAGCGCGTTGTGGCCCTTGCCCAACATCGTGCATTCCGCAGGGTCGAGCATCAGCCGTGTTCCGACGAATTCGTCGACTTCCGCTTTCACTTCGAACAGACCGCAAATGGCGGCGGACAGGCGCGATGCGGATTTCGCCTGCGCTCCCAACAGACCCGCAAAACGTATCTTGGCGGTGTCGGGGATGCTGTCGAGATGCCTGTAAGGCTCGGAGCCGATGCCGATTGCCGAGCCGATATAGGCCCAGAAGCGGTCCTGCTTCGGGCGGTCGTTCTGGGCGATCGGGCGGGAATTGGCCCAGGCACGGAAGAACAATTGAATGAAGCGGTGATTGAAGACGTCGAGAAAGCGCGGCAGGGCGTCGTCGTTGGCGAGGACGTAATGATAGGCTTCCTCCGTCGTCGCCAGCGGAAGTGCTCCTTGCGGTCCCAGCATGCCCATATACTTGACGAAGATCTTGAGCGGCTTGTTTTCGCCTTGCTCGACGCGGGCGAGATTTGACGCCGGAAACTCCATGAACGGGTCCTGACCGAGCAGGACGATTTCGTCGCGCAGCGTTGCGCTCTCGCCGATGCGGGGCCGGTTTTCATGGACGCGTTCGAATTGCCGGAGCACGGTGAAATAGTCGAAGCGCCACGGTTCCGCTTCCAGCGCCCGTACCAGGCTCGCCGTTTGATTGGTCCTGCTCATAACGGCCTGCGCATTCCCATTCGGGGCGGCCATCGCATGACCTCGCCGCGATCGACGGAGCGGATCACGGTCTGGGTGAAATGATTGAAGCCGGAATATTCGGCAAAGAAGCGGTCGAGCACGGCGCCCAGCAGGAATATGCCGGTCGTTTCGAACGCCTTCTCGTCGATCGTGACTGATATCTCGATTCCGCGTGCGACCCCGATTCCGCTGTGCTGGCGGATGCGCCGCACGATCGGCCGGCTGTCGACGTGACGAATGCCACGGATGCGGCGTTCGGTGGCGCTGTCGGCCATCTCGGCAAAAATCGACAGGGTTTCCCGGACCGCTTCGGCGTTGCGGCCGGCGCCGCGATCGACCAGACCCAGATGATTGGTCGAAAGCAGGTTCACGAGTTGCCAGGTGACCGTGCCGGTGTGCGCGATTTCGCTGCGGCTGCGCAACTGTCTGATGATGGGCTCGCGCGGCGGCGTTGGTCCCGCGACGCACACGAGATCCAGGGTGAAATCGTCGACCAGCCGGAAATCGGCTCCCCCGACCCCGATCGGCAGATGCTCGGTCAGATGCCGATTGGAGCACAGGGCCCGCACGCTCAGCTCGGCAATCGTCTCCTGGTCGTCGATGCCGCCGAGCTCGCTCAATGAAATGAACATGTCGGTGCCGGTATAGTCCGACGATATGCCGGTGCGCTTCTCTTCGACCGTGCGTCGTCGCGGCAGGCGTCGGATTGAAAAATAGGTGTCGGACGTGAGTGCCGAATCCTGGAGCGATGCGGCGTAGAGCGGACGCACCGGGACCTTTTCCCGTCCACCGGAGTAGTGGGCATAGACCTCCAGCATCCGGTGGGGCTCGTAATCCAGGTAGTGGCTACGGTCGGGGACGACCTGATATTCGTGCTGACTTGGCTTGAGCTGAATGCGATCGGCGGCTTTCTCGAACAGATTGATGGCCGGTGCCGCATAGAGCGCAAAGGTCTGCGGCCGAATCACGGCCGCGAGCCGCGCGTTCAGCTCGTCAAATGCGAACACGATGTCGACGGTCCTCGCCTGGATACGCGACAGGAGCTCGTTGATGCCGGTGAGCCGGCAGCCGAGAAACTTGCGTGGAAAGGCGAAATATTCGCGCAACAGGTCGAAGCCCTCGAACACCCGATGATCGCTGGGAAACAGCGCATCGTCGGGATCGAAACCAACCTGCTGCAGGCATTCCGCCGGGGCCTTGAAGACAACGGGATCACCGAAGTGATCGAGGTAGCGGAAATAGATCCCCCGGCAATGGGCAAACAGCTGTTCGTAGAGCGCAACCGAGTCAGCCTCCGCGCCGATGAAATACAGCGGCAGTTGAGAGGTTCGGCAGCCGGCAATCATGAGCTCGGGCTTCTTCTGCACGACGGCTTCCGCAGGCTCGTCCTCCGATCGCGCCGTCGAGCGGTGTGTCAGGGTTATTCGCATGCCCGCCAGCACCTCGCCGCCGACGGAGACGCCGAGCGCCTGCATGGGTGCCGGAGATGAATAATACTCCGCTGCAGCGAGCTCGAACGGCCATATCGTGATGTCACCGCACAGGCGGTAGCGGCATGCGATCTGCCGGTCCAGCTGGCGGAAGCTGGCATCAAGATTGGAGCCGCGCGGTATCGCGCGTCCCTCGCGGAGTGCCGGATCGCCGAAGAGCGGGTTCGCCTTGACCAGCATCATCGAAGGCGTCGGTGCGAGATAATGCGGGACGAGCTGCTCCAGCAGATTCTCGGTAAATTCGGGAAACTCGTGCTTGAGCTTGAGCTGGACCCGTGCCGCAAGGAAAGCGGCTCCTTCCAGCAGCCCGCCGATCAACGGATCCATGCGGTCGTCCAGGAGGCCGCCGAGGCGCTCCGCGATCCCCGGATATTCTTCGGCAAATTGGCGCGCCTGCTCGTTGAGCAGCTGAAGCTCCGTGTTGTAGAGATCGAGAAATTCCCGATTCATGCGCGCTTACAACCGATTGACGACAATTTTTCCGGACTCGATGATGTCGGCGATGAATTCGACGGGAACGTGCACCGGATGGCAGACCAGTTCGCCACGGATGACGAAGCGTATCTTGAGCTCGACGGGATCGAGCTCGGTGTCCCTGGCGATACGCAGCGTGTCCGGGGCGATCCTTGGCTCATAGATGGCGATCGCGGTTCGGATCTCGTCCGGAATGTTGTCTACCCTGTTTTCGTCGATGGTACGGTTGGCGATGTCGGGAAGCCCGAAGTTGAGGATCGATCTGCGGACATGGGGTGCGTGCTCCATGTCGACGGTCGCGTCCAGCGCAATGGTGTTCAGGAGGGTATCGAGGTCGCGCGAAACCTCGCGGCGAAGCATGTTCTCCGTGATTACCTGCCGCGCGCGCAACCGGCGGCTGGCAATGAGGCGGTCTCCCGCCTCGTTGCGCTGATCGATGATCCGCTTTGCGTCCTTTGCCTCATGCGCGCTGCGGAACACATGCATCAGGGGCGGGCTGAGACGCGATTGCTTGTTCGAATTCCGCATGAAGAGCCTCGCCTCGGAGCGCTAACCCTCCGGAAAAAATCGCATCGGGAACAGTGAGGACGCCATCTTCCCGGATGAGGAGTGGCGGCCCAAGACCAGAGCGAGTGGATGGCATGCATCCACTCGTCTCTTTGCTTCGCGAGATTGCCGGACTCTATTTCACCAAATCGTTCTTCTGCAGGTTCCAGCCAAAGCCGAAGTTTCCTTGCCCAGAGCCGGTGTTGTCTTGCTTCGTGTAGTTCGGCTTCACGATAACGAAGTGGAGCGTCGCCGACTCCATTGGAAGCTGCCCGCCGCCATTAGCAGAGACCTGGTATGACGTGAGAACGACGTCTTCCAGATCGATGGTGTAGTAGGCGAGCTTGTCGGTCCCGGAAAGCTTGCACAGCGAGAGCTTTCCCTTCGGGATTGCATCGCCGGTGGCAACCCTTTTCATCAGTTCAGAGGAGGCCTTGCACATATATTTGCTGATGGAGATGTCGTGAATGTGCCCCTTGCCGATGCTGTGACCGGTGCCGTGCCTGTAGGAGCTGTTGTTGGTGGCGCCCCATGAAAAGGATTGGAGCTCAATGTGGTCAGTATAGGCGGAATCCTGGGCTTCCCCCTTTATTCCTTCAAGCTCGAGAAACGCATAGATGTCTGCCATTTAATTCTCCATTGGTTGGCAGTTTCAAATGAAACTAGTTCTTTGCGACGGGCAGTCGCGAGACGAGCCGCAGGCCTATGTCCATGCCTTCGAGCTGGAAATGGGGCCGGAGCTCGAACGTTGCCGAGTAATATCCGGGGTTCTCCTCGTTCTCCGTGATGGAAATCTGCGCGCCGGCGAGGGGCCGACGGCACTTTTGTCCCTCCGACGAGTTCCCCGGGTCGCCATCGATGTACTCGTTGATCCAGTTCATCAGCCAGCGCTGCAACTGTTCTTTCTCGTAGTATGATCCCACCTTGTCGCGCACCATCACCTTGAGGTAGTGCGCGAAGCGGCAACAGGCGAACATGTAGGGCAGCCGCGACGACAGATTGCTCGAGGCCGTTGCTTCCGGGTTGTTCTGATAGGCCTTCGGCTTGAACAGCGACTGAGCGCCAATGAACGTGGCGCGGTCGGTATTCTTGCGATGAATGAGCGGGATCAGACCCGACTTCGCCAATTCTGCCTCGCGGCGGTCGCTGATGGCGATTTCCGTCGGACATTTCAGATCAACCCCGCCATCATCCGTCGGGAACGTATGCGTGGGCAGATCCTCGACCTCGCCGCCAGACTGAACACCGCGGATGCGCGCGCACCAGCCGTACTCCTTGAACGCGCGGTTGATGTTGGCGGCCATGGCGTAGGCCGCGTTCATCCATGCGTATTTCTCGCCCTTGTGGCCGTCGGTATCCTCCTCGAAGGCGAATTCATCCACCGGCTCGGTCTTGGCGCCATATGGCAGGCGAGCGAGCACACGCGGCATGCAGAGGCCGACATAGCGCGCGTCGTCGGAGTCGCGCAGCGATTTCCAGGCCGCGTATTCCGGCGTATCGAACAGCTTGCTGAGATCGCGCGGATTCATCAGCTCGTTCCATGAATCCATGCCCATCAGGGTCGAATCCGCGGCGGCGAAGAACGGCGCGTGCGCCGCACCCGCGATCTTGCTCAAGTCGCGCAGCAGCTGCACGTCCGTCGGCAGATGGCTGAAGCTGTAGTCGCCGATCAGGCAGCCGTAGGGCTGTCCGCCGAGCTGCCCGAACTCCTCTTCGTAGACCTTCTTGAACAGCGGGCTCTGGTCCCAGGCGGCGTTCGGATACAGCCGCAGATGACGATAGAGCTCGCTCTTCGAGACATTCATCACGCGGATCTTGAGCATCGCGTCGGTCTCGGACTGAAACACGAGATATTTCAGGCCGCGCCAGGCGCTCTCGATCTGCTGAAACTCCGGCGCATGCAGGATTTCATTCATTTGCGCCGAGAGCTTCTTGTCGAGCTGCGCGATCATCTCCTCGATCGTGTCGAGCACATCGGACTTGATGAGGCTGGTATCCGCGAGTGCCTGCTCGACCAGGGTCTTGACGGCATTGTCGAGTTCGCTGGCCGCGCGCTCGGTACGCGGCTTGAAGCTTTGCTTCAGCAGCGTTGCAAACTCGTCCGCATCCGGGGTTTGGGTTTGCGCATCCTGCTCGAGGGAACGGACTGTTTCGGTCGCCATGACAGAGCTTTCCAATATTTGTGGACCATCAATATCGCTGATTATTTTTCGCTTTCGTCGGGGGAATTGACGGTGCGGTTCTTCAGCGCCAGCATCAGTTGCGGATCGGCCAGGAGCTTGCGGAGATATCCCTCGGCGTGGACCTTGCCGTCCATGTAACGTTGCAGGTTGGCCAGTTGCTGTCTTGCCTCGAGCAGCCTTGCAACCGCCGGAACCTGCCTCGCAACCGCAGCCGGCTCAAAATCCGCCATCTTCTCGAAGCGCAGCTGGACGCCCATCTTCTCGCCGGAGTTCTCGACCAGCTTGTTCTCCACCCGGAAACTGACGCCGGGCTGGATCGCCGCCATTCGTGCATCGAGATTGTCCATATCGAAATCGAGAAACTTGCGATCGGGGATTTCGGCCTTCTCGACGCTTGGCGTATTGCCGGAGAGATCGGCCATGACGCCCATCACAAACGGGATCTCGACCTTCTCCTCGGCATTGGCCGGATTTTCGTAAGTGATGTGAACGCGCGGAGGCCGATTCCGCCGAATAAATTTCTGACCGCTTTCCTTTGCCATGTGTTCTACCTAGCCGTTGGGTTCAAGCCGGCCGCCGACCTGAACGATTGCAATTGGACCAAGCGCTTTGCGCCGCGCGCCTTGAATGCCGTCGCGCCGCTAGATGAAGCATCTCATTTGTCGGAGCCGACGGTTTTCAGCGCTGCCTTCGGAAGCACCTCCCTCAGCACGCCCATGAAATCCCGTTCGACGAGCGCGCGCGCGCGATCGCACAGCATCGGCACGGGACTGGAGGGTTCTGAGTGACGAAAAAATCGCTGGACCTGATCGAGCAGCGCGATCGCCTGCGCGCGGGACTCGACGCGGTATGGGAGAAAATCGCCTGCAGATGGAGCAGGGGGCGTTGCCTGACCAGTGCCATCGGCGGACGGCAGCGCCTCCGACAGCTTCGAAAGCTTGCCGACCGGCAGTTCGAAGAACTGGTCTGCACCGATCTGAAAGGCCGCCTTCTCCAATTGGCCAGGCACCAGGATGGTCATGACCTCGAAGAAGGACTTGCCGACGAGCTGATGTGCCTGAAGCACCAGAGGCAGCATCGGGCTTGAGGGTTCGGAGCGGCTGTAGTAGCTGGCGATCGCTGCCAGGCCCTGCTGGGCCTCCGCAAGCGAGGTCGGGGCGCGGACCGCGACTACTGCGGTCGGGTCTTGCGCGGCCAGAGCGTCGTCCGCATTCGCTGTGGAGGCTGCCGTCTCTTCTTCAAGCACCGCGCGAGGATCAACAAGTCCCTGCATCTTGACGACAAGCGCCGTCAGATTCTCCAGACCGGCCGAACTGCCTTGTCTTGCAGAGACCTCGCGGATGCGGCCGAGGGATGTCTTGAGTATCGCTACGTGGGCGCGCGTTGCCGCCAGTACATCGAGCGGAGCATCCGCTATCGCCTCGATGAGCGCCGTCGATGGATGGCTCTGTTCGCCGGGACGGGGTTTTACTTCGCCGGACGCGATCATCCAGGCCCGATAGGTGACCGCTCCAATTCGGCGTCCTTCGCATAAGGGCGCATACTGGAGCGGGAACACGACGGTGGGGAGATCGAGCGCGCCAAGAGCGGCGGCACGCGCGCCGAGATCGCCGTCGGCTGCGCGCGGATGGACATTGTCCCAGAACTTGTCGAGCCAGTGCGCAATGGCCGCAATCGCGACTGCGAAGCCGCCGAGGTCTCGATTCAGGATCAGGAGCTGCGCCCGCATGACGAGCAAGCGCAAGTCGCGGGAGCGTTTCCAGAGCGGAAGCATCGCTTCCACGTGGCCGGGTAAATCGACGCTCGATCGATCAAACGGTTTCCCGTCTTCGCTGGAAAAGAACGAGCTCGGAAGAACGCCTTCCGTCTGGGCGAAGAAGTTCAGGTAATCGGGGTCACCCGCCAGATCGAGATCTGGGCCGCAGGGATCGGCGTCCGACAGCGGAACGCAGAGCGCGTCAACGATCACCGGGGGGTGCGCGACTGTGTCCATCTGCGCCTCTGCCGAAATCGGGGGAGACGCGATCTGTGCTGCTGCGGAATCCGGCTTCGCTACCGTACCGTCATCTTCAATAGCAGTTGAGAATGCGACTTCCGCCACCGCAAGTCCTTAAATGCACGATAACCGATCTGTTGCAGCCACAGATAGCACCGGCCCGCCGAATCCGTCATCTCGGGACGAGAGCTTCGACGGCATGGCCGACGGACAGCTCACAGCGAGCAACGGCGGGCAGCAAATGAACATTCGAAAACTCCGCAATGCCCGGTCGCGATATTCCGAACGAGCCGATCTCGTCAACGCCGCGCGGCGCGTTCGCATGACTTTGTCGCCCGAAGCCGAGTTTTTGTCGCCTCGATCCGGCTTTCGCTCGTCGCATTACATGGATCATCACATGGATCATCGTCATTGTGGATGTCGCTTTGAAATTGAGCGGCGCCCGCCCTGGCCAGCAAGAAGCTGCGGGTGAATTGGCATTCCGTGCACACACTTCGTAGCGTCGGACGCGACAACCCGATTGGGCTCACCGAAAGCCTTCGCACGCGACGAGGCTAACGAACCAAAACGCGACGCGCGTCCTTTCATCGGATGATGCGCGGATACGAGAAAGCGGGCAACGAGACGTGCTCTTTAGTCCTATCGAATGTCGCATCAAGCCAAGACACGCCTGCCCGGCAAGCGCCAACTTCCGAAGATTCGCCCGGCGTCGGTTTGCGCGGATGGAGATGCCGCCGTGACATCGTGGATGATTGCCGGGCGAACGCTCGATGCGATTGCCGCCTGTCGCGGAGTTGCGAAGTCGGATCTACGTATGGGAGAAGAGATATGTCTACAAACGATCCGACAGACGGCTTGACTGACAAGCAGCGGGCCGCTTTCGACAAATATACGGATTATTGTGCGAAGAACTATGACAAGCTGGCCGGCGCCATGCAATTGGGGTGCCTGGATCACGCCGCCACATTGGGCGTTATGGCAAAACAGAGGCAGGCCCAACAGGACATGCTCGCCCTGGCGGGGTTGGCCCAGACTAGGCTTGAGGAGGTAGCGATCGTCAATGAGTGGATTGGCCGTTGGCAAACCCAAGCTGCGGCAATGCTCGCTTCCTTTGTGAACGCCTCTTTTGGCTACGACATGATTTTGGGGCTCAAATCAGCAAAACTTGTAGATTATAATGTCATTCTCGAGTTGGCCATTTGTCTGCTTCCGGAACTGAAGCCGTGTCAGCGAATCTTTCAGGGCTTGGCCAGTAGGGCGAAGGCGTCCGCAGACACTGCCGATGCGTTGGCTCAGATCGGGATTACGCTCGGCACGCCTACAACCCGGCTATACGAGCAATTTCCCCAGAATTTTCCTGCCCCAAAAACTCCCGAGATGCTTAACCTCCTCGACAGGCGGTCGAAGGATATAACAAACGTCGCTCGAGCAGGGGCGAAAAGCGGAGGCGGAAACATACTGGACGACGCTTCCGTCAGACTGAAATCAGGTTATCGGTCAAAGAATGAGATTTTCAAAAAGCTCGTTTCCCAGACGGTGACAAGCCTGCTTGCCGCGACCGCCGCCGTCAGCGATCTCAATACGAGAATTTTGCAGGAAAACAGCGCTAAGGCAAATCTTCCCAATCTGAGCAAGACCGACCTTCTCGCGGAAATCGGCAAGAATGACCCAGGACCTGTTTTGACGGCTGATAAATATGAACTGCTTGCTGATCAGATCCTCTATCAGATGCTCAGGGCCTACATGCAGACATACGGCGAAATGAACCAGTGGGGCTATGACGCTGTAGACCGGACCTCCATGGGCTGGAAATCTTCATTTGTGCCGGCAAGTACGTTTTCCGATGGTCTGGACAAGAAGGCGCCCGAGGAAATATTTGCTCGCTTCAATTCCAAGAAATGGAAAGGTGATCAGCAATTTCCTCCTATTGATAGTCTTGAGGATATGGTCGTGAAATGGAACCTGAAGGTTCAGCACCTTTATAACGATCCTCCACTGACGAATGCCATTTGACGAAGAGGCATAGCGCCAGTCCCACTGATTGAGGCTTTGCGTTGTCGCGCGGAATCGCAAGCACGGGTTTTCGGAGTGCGTGTGCTTGATCATCCATTCGGCCGAACTTGCTTTGCGTCGGGGCGGAACGGCGCAGAAGCGGCATGCCCTGATCCTGCAATCCGAAGGCGGGCACCGCATAATGTCGTCGGGCGACTTTGTCGTTCAAGGCCGCTTCATTGTCGCCTTGATCCGAGCTTTCCCCGCAGCATTCTGGACAAACTGCACCTCTAATTTTCTGTCGTTCTTGGATTGAACCGCGATGTGACCGCAGGGGGTTGCAGTCCGCGGGCGAATTGGCATTCCGCAAACATCGTACAGGCATCAGATGGGAAAGCTCGATCAAGCCAATCTGGCGGGGGCGCTCAAGACGCCGCTTGGCGAAAATGTGCTGGTGCTCAAAGCTTTTTCAGGCAGTGAGGGATTGGGCGAGCCATTTGAATTCGAAATCGAGGCCTTGAGCGAAGAGGAAAACATCGACTTCGACAAGGCGCTGGGGAAGGCCTGCTCGATCAAGCTCAAGACTTACGAGCTGAAGGAGCGCTTCTTCTGCGGGATTCTTGTTAACGCGCAATGGACGGGCGAGGAGGTCGGCGGGGAGAAGCCGTATTGGCAGTACCGCCTGGTGCTGCGCCCGTGGTTCTGGCTGCTCAATCACAGTGCCAACTGCCGGATCTTCCTCGACAAGGACGTGAAGCAGATCATCGAGAAGGTGTTCACCGATCTTAGCTTCTCCAGCGGAACGGATTTCAAGTTCCGCACCACCGCCAACTACGACAAGATAAAATACTGCGTTCAGTACCGCGAGAGCGATTTCGCGTTTGTTTCGCGATTGATGGAGCAGTACGGGATCTACTACTATTTCGAACACGGGGACGCGCAGCACACCATGGTGCTTGTGGATTTGCGTGCATCGCACGGCGCGATCCCGGACCTTCCCCAGGTCAATTTCAACCCCCAGACCTGGGGTTATAACCGGCTCGAACAGCACATCAGTTCCTGGGTTTCGGATCGGCGCTTCTGCACCGGTACGGTCGAATTCAACGATTACGACTATTTGAAGCCGCCCAAGAATTTGCGCGCGTCCAAGGAAACATCCGAGCACTACGCGCGATCCCGATGGGAGGTCTACGACTATCCCGGCAAGTATGACGAGCAGGACAAGGGCAAGCAGTTCGCTCAGATCCAGCTCGAGGCCGAGCAGTCGCTGGATCGGCGACGCAACGCCGGAGGCGACGCCCCATCCTTGTTCGCGGGAGGTCTGGTCACGGTGCAGAAGCACCCAGCCTCCGCCGAAAACCGGGAATATCTGGTGGTTCGCGCCACCCACCACTTCGGGACGCAGTCCTATGGCTCGGCCGGGGCAACCGGAGGAGCCGGCTACAGCGGCGGTTATCAACTCCTGCCGAGCGACCGGCCGTTCCGGATGCTGCCGTTGACGCCCAAACCGCGCATCCATGGCGTCCAGACCGCGAAAGTCGTCGGCAAAAAAGGCGAGGACAAAGAGGAGATATCGACCGACGAGCATGGCCACATCTGGGTCCAGTTCTATTGGGACCGGGAGCCGCAAAAGTCCTGCCCGATCCGGGTTTCCCAGTCATGGTCCAGCAAGCAGTGGGGCGAGCAGTTCATTCCGCGTATCGGCATGGAGGTCGTGGTCGAATTCCTGGAAGGCGATCCCGACCGGCCGCTGGTGACCGGATGCGTCTACAACGGCGACAACAAGCATCCCTACAAGCTTCCCGATCACAAGACGCAATCGGGCGTCAAGTCGGACTCGACCAAGGGGCACAACGGCTACAACGAGTTCATGTTCGAGGACAAGAAAGGCGACGAACTGATCCGCATGCACGCGCAGAAGGATCATGATGTGACGGTGCTGAATTCCGAAACGTGGACCATTGGCAAGGACCGCAGCGCAACGTTGCAGCATGGTAACGATAAACTGATGATCGAGGAGGGCTTCCGCGAGGTCTGGGTTCTCCGTGGGCATCACGAAACGCAAGCAGAGAAGGAGATAAACACACAGTCCGAGCAATCTGTCCGTCAAACGGTGAATGGCGTTACCACGATACTATTGGACACGAGGCAAATCTCCATTACGGCGCCTCAGATGGTTCAAATCAATTCGCCTCAGGTCATCATCTCCGGCAACTTGTGGGTCCAGGGTGCTATTTTCATGTCGCCGATGTGTTTGCCGGTGACATGAGCCGCATTCGCTTCGCGACGGTTCGGGCGCTGTCCGAGAGTTTTCCGGAAGCGCTGCAAAACATCGGCGCCGGGCCGACCGATGAGCCGCCGATCGCGTTTCTCAGAAAGCTCGCGACGGGAGGAAAACCAGAGGACGCGATCGCGGTTTGCGCCTATTTGCTGCCGCGTCGTGAGGCCGTGTGGTGGGGCTGCACGAGCGCGCGGATGCTGCTCGGCGATAAATTGCAGAACGAGACGGCCGCACTGGCCGCGGCGGAAGCCTGGGTGCAGGAACCAACCGACGAGAACCGGCAGGCCGCTCTCGATATCGGCACCAAGGCAGCCAGCCACGAACCGCTGACATGGCTGGCGCTCGCCGCCGGATGGAGCAGCGGCACGTTTGCGCCGATGCCCGTGCCGGTGCCGGCCTATATGACCTCGCGCGCGGTGCGCATATCCATGCTGATAAGCATGCGTCGCGCGAACCCCGATGAGCGGGCGAAGCTGCTGCAGTCCTGCCTCGCCCACGGCATCCAGCTTGCGGAGGCCGGGCCCTGACGCTCACGCTGCGAATTGAGAATGAGACGAGCCTGCCGGACGGCGGGCCGTTGAGCGTTTCGATCCAGGGCAGGCGTGGCCTCGACATCGGACGCGATCCCTACCTTGACTGGACGCTGCCGGACCCGAGCCGCTTCATTTCCGGGCGTCACTGCGAGGTGCGCTGGCGCGACGGCGCCTACTGGCTCCACGACATCTCGACCAACGGCACCTTCCTGGACGGTTCCGACGGCCGCCTCAAGGCGCCGCATCGATTGCGCAATGGCGACCGGTTCATCATCGGCCAATACATCATCGCCGCGACGCTCGAGGAGGAAATCGCCGAACCGAGCGAGGCCGCGGCTCCGTCATACGCGGCGCCTGCCGACGAGAACCTGTGGGATGCAGCGCCCGCTGCGGCGCCCATCGATCCGCGACAGCTGAAGGGCCCCCGAGACCTGGCTCCGGTCCGCCCGGACTTTCTCGATTGGGCGGCCGATGTGCCGGTACCGATAGCGAAACCCGCCGCGCCGCCGACGGCACCGAGGTGGTCGGCCAGAAGTGAGCCCGCCGCCCTCGCCCTTCAGCAGGACAGTTGGGCCGACGGTCCACCGCCGCCGCCTGCGCCGCAGCCAGAGATCATTCCGATGCCGATGCCGCGGCGCCCGGATGCCGGTGAAGCGAGACGGCCTCGAATGGTTGCGGAAATCGATCCGCCGGCCAGTGCTCCGGTTTCGGCCAAGCTCGGCACGGACGGCGACGCAAGGGCGGAATTTGCCCAGCTTGTCGCGCGCGGCGCCGGCCTGCCGCAAAATGCCTTCGCTGGCCGAGACCCGAGCGAACTGGCTGAGCAGATTGGCCGGCTCTTGAAGCTCGCCACCGACAATATGAGGCAACTGCTCGAGGCCCGTCAGCAAGCCAAGCGACTGGCGCGCAGCCCCAACCAGACGACGGTGCAGGCCGTCGACAACAACCCGCTCAAGTTCGCGCCGACCGCGGAAGACGCGCTTCGCATCATGTTTGGCGCACAGGGCCGGAGCTATCTCGACGCCGAGGCAGCGTTCGCGCAGGCCTTCAATGATCTGAAGCGGCATCAGGTCAAAACCTACACGGCGATGCAGCGGGCGGTCGCGCTGTTGATGAAGGACGTAGACCCTGCGTCGATCGAAGCCGGGTCGCAATCCGATCGCGGCCTTGTGTCAATGATCGGTTCGCGCAAGGCGCAGCTGTGGGACATCTACGCGGCGCGCTGGCAGGCGCTGGCGCAGCGGCATGACAACGGAATGCTCGACACGTTCATGGATTACTTCGCGCGATGTTACGAAGGCGAATGAAGATGAGTTAGGTTTTCTGAAGACAACTGCAAATTTGAAATCATCTGCATGAACACGCGGAAGGTCGGTGCGCTCGTCGAGCATGCCGGTCGTTCGAGAGATCGCAACAATGTCCTGGTACACCAAGGTAGCCTGGTCGGAAGGTCTCTTCCTTCGGCCGCATCATTTGCAGCAGAATGATCGCTATCACGAGCACCTGCTCGAATCCCGGGTGCGGGTTTCGACGCCGTACCCGTGGGGCTTTTCCGAGCTCGAGATCGATCGCGATCTGGCGCAGCAGAGCATATTCGCGCTGCGCCGCGCCGCCGGCACCATGCCGGATGGTACGCCTTTCAGTATCCCGGCCGACAGTCCGCTGCCTCCCGGGATTGCCGTGCCGGAGGCCGCGGCCGGCCAGATCGTTTGGCTCTCGATGCCGATGGCCGCCGCCAATACGCGTGAAACGGACGACCGCGAGGCGGAAAGCGCGGCACGCTATATCGGCGGCGCCGAAACCTTCATCGATTTCATCTTCGGAGTTGCGCGTCGAGGAGGAAATCGATCTTGCCTTTCCGCGTCTCGGCTTCGAGCTGCGCAGGACCGCCAAGCCCGGCTATGTCGGCCTTGGCATCGCCAGAATTACCGAAGTGCGGGACAAGACGATCGTCTTCGATGAAAAATACGTTCCTCCCGTGCTCGTGTGTCACGCCCATCCTGTCGTCGAGGGATGGATCGATCGCGCGATCGGCTGGATCGACAACAAGCTCGACGAGCTTGCGCGCTATGCGGCGGATCCGACTGCGGGCGGTGGACTGCAGAGCGTCGAATATCTGGTGCTGCAATTGCTGAACCGGCACATCGCAGTGCTCAGGCATTTGCGGAACTCCAGTTACGTGCATCCCGAGCGCCTGTTCGAGGAATTCCTGAGGATCGTCGGTGAACTCGCGACTTTTGCAACCGCCGAGCGCCGGGCGCGCAGCTATCCGCAGTACGATCAGGACGATCTGGAAAACGTTTTCGCACCCGTGATGCGCGACCTGCAGGATTTCCTGAGCGCGCAGCTTGGCCGGCGCGCGATCCGGCTCGAGATCATTCAGTTGCGGCCCAACGCGTTCTCGTCGCCGATCCGCGACCGTTCGCTGTTCCGCAACGCAACGCTGGTCCTCGAGGTTGCGGCGCGACGTCCGCTGGTCGAAATCCAGAACGACTTTCCGCACCTGTTCAAGGTCGGGCCCAACACGAAGATGAACGAGATCGTGCACGCCAACCTGCCGGGTGTGCCGCTCGTGCATCTGCCGACGCCGCCGCTCCACATCCGCGCCATCACCGATCACGTGTACTTCTACATGGATCGCAAATCGCCGTTGTGGTCCGAGTACAGCACGGCGGCATCGATCGGGATGCACTTCTCGGGCGACTGGCCCGAGCTCGAACTGCACTTGTGGGCGATTCTGGAAGACCGCCAATGAATGACAGGGACAAGCCGGCAAATCCTTTCGGTCGGGTCGAGCGAACGGTCATCCGCCCCAATCCGGGCGGAAGGCTCCCAACCGCGCCCGATCCTTATCCGCCGTCCGTCGACGGAGCGCGCGCGGCGCCGCGCGCGCCGTATTCGCCGACGCCTGTATCGGCAAGCCCGTCGTCAGCCTATTCACCGCACGCGGCCGGCTATGCGCCCGCGCCCACCACCCGGCCGCAGGAGGAGTGGGTCGCGACACCGACAGCCCCGCTGCAGCCACCATCCGCGGCGCCGGCCGGACCGATGCTGCGCGTCGACGAACTGGTCGCGCCCAATGCCAACCCGATCATGCGCGCCGCAGGCCCACTGTTGCAACTGCTCGGCCGCCTGCGCGTCGCCCTGATGCGCGCTTCGTTCGCGCACCTGATGGAGCAGGTCGCCGACGCCGTGAAATTCTTCGAGACCGACATCCGCTCGGCGGGAATCTCCGAACACCAGGCGAACACCGCCAAATACATTCTGTGCGCGACGGCCGACGACATCGTGCAGCATATTCCGACGGAAGAGCGTCACGTCTGGACGCAATATTCGATGCTGAGCCGCTTCTTCGGCGAACGCGTCGGCGGCGTGCGGTTCTTCGAAATCCTCGACCACCTCAAGGTCGATCCGCTGGTCAACTATCCGGTGCTCGAGCTGCAGCACGCGTGCCTGGCACTCGGCTTCCAGGGCATGCACCGTGCGACGCCAAACGGCGTCGCCACCCTGCAGGTGATCCAGCGCAACCTCTACGAAATCCTGCGCCGGGTTCGCCCGAAATCCAACGCCGATCTGTCGCCGCACTGGCGTGGTCAGGAACTGGCCAACCGGCGGCTGCGCACGCGCGTGCCGGTCTGGATGGTCGCGGCGATCAGCGCGGCGCTGCTGATGGTGGGCTATTTCACGCTGCGGGAACTGCTTTCATCGCGCGCCGAGGAGGCAGCCAGCGTGGCGCTTGCGCTGCATCCCGGCGATCCGATCGAATTGAAGCGCCGCATCATCGCGCCGCCTCCGCCGCCTCCGCCGCCGCCACCTCCCGAGCGCATCACCCAGCTGCAGCGGATTCGCAACGCGCTGGCGGCCGAAAAGACCGCTTGTGCCATGACCGCCGATCAGACGGGGAGCTTCATCATCATCCGCGTCTGCGATCTCATCCTGTTCGAGTCCGCAGAGGCCGTTGTCCTTGCCGCCTTCAAGCCGGTCGCGGCGCGCGTCGCCGCTACGCTCGACAAGGAACCAGGGCACATCAAGATCGTCGGTCATACCGACAGTTCACCGATGCATACCGTGCGATTCCCCTCCAATTTCGAACTCTCGGTCGAGCGCGCGAAGGCGGTCGCCGGCGTGCTCAAGCCGGGCCTCACCGATCCGAGCCGCGTCGACATCGAAGGCAAGGGGGCGGATGTGCCGATCGCCAGCAACTCGACGCCGGAAGGGCGCGCCAGGAACCGGCGCGTCGAAATCTTCATCGAACGCAGCGAATAGCCGGGCCAGGCAAGATGCTTTCAAAACGGATTCTTCAAATCGTGCTATACGGCGTGGGGCTTTCCTCGCTCGCTGCCGTCGTCTACTTCGCGGGCCCGTTCATTGCCTTCGGTAGCTGGCATCCGCTTGAAAATTTTGTCGTTCGCGAGATTGTCGTTGTCCTTCTGGTCGCCGCTGCCACAGGAGTTGCCGGCTTCGGCATCTTCCAGCGTCGCAAGGCTGCGAAGCAGATCGCCGATGGCATCAGCGGCCCCGAACAGACGCCCAATGACGAGCCTGTGCTCAAGGAGCGCATGAAGGACGCGCTGGCGACGCTGAAATCCGCCAGCGGCAAGAGGGCGGGCTATCTCTATGATCTGCCATGGTATGTCATCATCGGTCCGCCGGGCGCCGGCAAGACCACGGCGCTGGTCAATTCCGGTCTGAAGTTTCCGCTGGCGCGGGGAGCGACGCCGGCCGCCGTCGCGGGCGTCGGCGGCACACGCTACTGCGACTGGTGGTTCACGGAAGAGGCCGTCCTGATCGATACGGCAGGACGCTACACGACGCAGGATTCCGACGCCAAGAGCGACAAGGAAAGCTGGTTCTCGTTCCTCGACCTGTTGAAGAAAAATCGGCCGCGACAGCCGATCAACGGCGTTCTCGTCGCCATCAGCATCGAGGACATTCTCACTTTGTCGCGCCAGGACCTGGCCGCGCATGCTGACGCGATCCGCATGCGCTTGCTCGAGCTGCACGCGCGGCTCAAGGTCAGTTTTCCGGTCTATGCGCTGTTCACCAAGGCCGATCTGGTCGCGGGCTTCACCGAATATTTCAGCTATCTCAACGAGGCCAGCCGGCGGCAGGTCTGGGGCGCAACGTTCCAGACTGCCGACAAGAACAAGAATTTGATCGGCGAGATTCCCCACGAATTCGATCTGCTGCTGGAACGCCTCAGCGAGGAAACCCTGGACCGGCTGCAGGACGAGCCCGCGCCGCCGCACCGCGTCCAGCTGTTCGGCTTCGCGGCACAGATGGCGCGGCTGAAATCGCAGATCCACGATTTTCTCAATCAGATCTTCGAGCCGACCCGCTATCACGTCAGCGCCAGCCTGCGCGGGTTCTATTTCACCTCGGGGACCCAGCAGGGCACGCCGATCGATCAGCTGATCGGATCCCTGGTGCGAACCTTCGGCGCGGAGGAAGTCTCGGCCGGCTCCTATCACGGCTCCGGCAAGAGCTTCTTTCTCACCAACCTGATCACGAAGGTCATTATCGGCGAGGCCGACTGGGTCTCGACGGATCGCGGCGCGGTGCGGCGTGCGTGGCTCATCAAGACCGCGGCGCTGTCGCTGATCGGCCTGTGCTCGGTCGGACTGAGCATCGCCTGGCTCACCAGTTACAAGAAGAATTCCGACCTGATCGAGCAGACCGTGCAGGTCGACGGCGATTATGCGTCGGCCGGTGCGCCGATGATCAAGCAGACCCTGATTGCCGATCGTGATCTCGACAAGGTCCTGCCGCTGCTGCATCGCCTGCGCAATGCGCCCGCCGGCTATGCGACGCGCGACAAGGGAGTGCCGCTCTCGGAACGCTACGGGCTCGGCCAGCACCAGAGGCTGCTGTCGGCATCGGATGCCGCCTATCATACGGCGCTCGAACGCATGTTCCGTCCGCGCCTGTTGTACCGGCTGGAGGAGCAGCTCAACGACAAGATCAAAGAGCCGGCCTTCGTCTATGAAGCCCTGAAGGTCTATCTCATGCTTGGCGGGCAGCATCCGCCGGACAAGGCATTGATCAAATCCTGGATGCAGCGCGACTGGGCCGACAATCTCTATCCGGGCGCGGCCAACACCGAAGGTCGTCGGCTGCTGGAGGAGCATCTGGCCGCGATGTTCGATCTGGAAACCGAACAGCCGCCGCTGGTCGAACTCGATGGCCGCCTGATCCGGGAGGCGCAGGCCTCGCTTGCGCGCCTTAGCGTGGCGCAACGGGCCTATGAATTTCTGAAATCGGAAGCGCGCACCTCGAGCGCGGGCGACTGGGTCGTGACGCGCAAGGGCGGACCGGATGTGTCGGTGGTGTTCGAGGGTGCGGCGGGGCAGTCGCTCGACAGCGTCCGCGTCCCGGCCTTCTTCACCTATAACGGCTTCCAGCAGATGTTGATTGCGAAGCTGGGCGGACTGTCGGATCGGATGAGTAGGGATCGCTGGGTGCTCGGCGACGCCGGACAGCAGGCCGCCGTCGGCCAGCAATATGATGCCCTGGCCGGCGATCTCCTGAGCATCTATTCCAACGATTTCGTCAACAATTGGCGCGCGGCGCTGGGCAATCTTCGCCTGAAGAAGCTGATGGCGGACAAGCCGAAATACGAGGCGCTGCGCGCGCTGTCGGCGCCGACCTCGCCGCTGCGCCAGATTCTGGAGTCGATCCGCGACGAAACCACGCTCACGAAGGAGCGGCCAAAGCCCGCCAATGCGACCGCACCGGCGGACGCGCTGGCGCGCCCGTCGCCGGCGCTGTTCAACACCCAGGATGGTTCGCCCGGGGCAGGGATCGAAGCGCTGTTCAAGCCCTTTCATTCGGTGCTGGAGGGCGACGCCACCCGCCGGCCGATCGATTCGGTCGTGGCCAACCTGAACGATGTTGCGCAGAACCTCACCCTGATCGTCGAGAACCCGCAGCTGACGGCGCAGGCGACCGCTTCGCTGCAGACGCAGGTCGCGGCCCTCCGCAACAATGCGTCGCGCATGCCGCCGCCGTTCTCCGACATGCTGCGCGGTGCGGCGACCGAGTTTGAAGGCGGGATTGCGGCCTCGACGGCGGGAGAATTGCTGCAAACGCTGCGTGACCAGGTGACCCCGGTTTGCCAGCAGACGGTCAGCAACCGCTATCCCTTCGTGCGCGGCAGCAACCAGGAAGTTCCGCTTGGAGATTTCGCACGGCTGTTCAGCCCGAACGGCATCATCGACAAGTTCTTCACCCAGTTCCTTGCGCCCTATGCCGATACATCGCGCTCCGATTGGGCCTGGCGCAAGGACAGTCCGGTCGGCCGCTCGTTGTCGGCGGACACGCTGAAGCAGTTCCAGAATGCGGCCTTCATCCGCGACGCGTTCTTCCAGACCGGCGGCAGCCAGCCGGTCGTATCGCTGTCCATCAAGTCGCCGCCGGTTGCCAGCCCCGGCGTCGAGATCAAGACGGAGATCGGAGGCAACGTCATCACAAGCCAGGGCCCAGTCCCGAGCGCATCGATCTTTGCCTCAGCCTCGCCACCGCCTCCAAGTGCTGCGCCGTCCACGGTGCAGTGGCCCGGTCCGTCGACACGCACCGCAATTTCGGTCAGCAACGGCGCCGGACCGCCCTCGGTGCTCGAGCGAACCGGTCCCTGGTCGCTGTTCCGGATGCTTGAAGCCGGTTCGCTGAGCGCAAAGGGCGACAGCGCCAGCGCCAGCTTCATCGTGGCCGGCCAGGAATTGAGCTATCAGATCTCGACCGGGTCGGTTCGCAATCCGCTCAATCTGGTGCCTGTCAGGGAGTTCCGCTGCCCCAGCGGAATTTGAGCACGATCATGCGCTGCGGTCTGTTTGGAAAGCTCGGTGCAAAGCGCGACTTCATCGCGCTGGCGACGCCGCGAAGTTTCCTCGAAGCCTGGGAACCGTGGGTGCAATCCTCGCTGTCGGCGAGCCGTCATCAGCTCGGCGAGCGATGGCAACAGGCGTTTCTGACCGCGCCGGTCTGGCGATTCTGGCTTGGCGCCGGAATCTGCGGCAGCACGGTTGCGGGCGCGATCATGTCGTCGCTCGACGGCATGGGACGCTACTATCCCCTCACGCTGCACGCGGTGGCCGATCCCGCCGACCCGATTTCGCCTCCCGACCTCGATGCGATGGACGAGTGGTTCGGCGTGGCCGAGAGCTTTCTGCTCTCGACGCTGGCGAAGGATATGAATTTCGACGACATCGCGGCGCAACTGGAAGGCCTTGCTGTTCCACGGACGCGACCGGACGCGGCTATTGATGCGGGCATCGTGTCGCTCGGCGACGACATGGCCGCCGTGGCGATGACGGGAGCGGACTTCGCAACGACGCTGTCGGCGCTTCGGGCCACCAGAGCCGAGGTCTACGCCGCGGCGAGTTTCTGGTGGACGGCCGGCGGCGGCGATTTTCCGCCGCTGGCACTGAGCTGCCGTGGCCTGCCGCATCCGTACCGCTATTCGACGTTGCTGACCGGAGATCTGGAGCAAACCATCCAGGCCAGGTGATGCAGCCAGATGAACGTATCGCCGTTGAGATTTGACGTCTCTAGCGCGACGCACGCCGGCAGGGTGCGCGAGCGCAACGAGGATTCATGCCTGGTGCGCAGCGATACCGGCTTGTGGGCGGTGGCCGACGGTATGGGCGGCCACGAGGCCGGCGATCTGGCGAGCCGGATTCTGGTGCAAGCGCTCGATGCGATCGATCGGCCCGCAGCCGCGGTCGATCTCCTGGAACAGTGCGAGACCCAGATCTTTCGCGCCAACCGGCGCATCATGGATTTGAGCCGCGCACGCAGCGGTGCAACCATGGGCACCACCGCCGCGGTGCTACTCGTCCGCGACCGGCACTATGCCTGCATCTGGGCCGGCGACAGCCGGATCTATCGGATCAGCCGCGGTGCGATCAGGCAGCTTTCGCGCGACCACACGGAAGTCGAGGAACTGGTCGCGGCCGGGACGCTGTCCCGCAAGGACGCCGAGAATTGGCCCAACAATGTGATCACGCGAGCGGTCGGCGTCGCCGAGGATCTGGAGCTCGAGATCGTTACCGGGCAGGTCGAGGCGGGCGATGTCTTCGTGATCTGCAGCGATGGCCTGACCAAGCACCTGCGCGACGACGAGATTCTTCGATATGCTGCGGATCGCAACGCGCGGGCCGCCTGCGAGACCATGCTCGAGCTCGCGCTGGAGCGCGGCGGTGTCGACAACGTCACGGTCGTCGTCGTTCGCTCGTTGCCGGTGGTGTCGCGCTCGTCCGAGCCCACGAATACGTTCGTCACAGATGGTGCGGAGCATGGCGGCCATGAACCTTAAGGAGCCGTTCCGTCCGTCCTATCGCGGCGTGGCACCCGGTACGCGCCTGAACGGCATTTACGAAATCGATCAGATGATCGGCGCCGGCGGCATGGGCGAAGTCTACAAGTCGCACGAAATCCAGACTGGCGCCGCCGTGGCGATCAAGATGCTGCTGCCGGAAATGGCCGACAACGAAGCCGCATTGGCGCTGTTCCGCAGGGAAGCGGCCGCGCTTCATCATCTCTTGCACGATGCCATCGTGCGTTACTTCCTTTTTACGGTCGAGCCGATTCTGCAACGGCCGTATCTCGCCATGGAATTCGTCGATGGCCAGTCGCTGTCGGATATCCTCGCGAGCGGTCCCTTGACCTTCGAGGCGCTGGTGAAATTGATGCGGCGCATCGCCTCGGGCCTCCAGGCGGCGCATGAGCGCGGCATCATTCATCGCGATGTGTCGCCGGACAACATCATCATTCCCCTGGGCGATGTGACCAGGGCCAAGATCATCGATTTCGGCATCGCCCGTTCCACCCAGCTCGGCGACAAGACCATCATCGGCTCCGGCTTCGCCGGCAAGGACAATTATGTCTCGCCGGAGCAGGTCGGCCTTTACGGCCATGAGGTTACCGCGAAATCCGATATCTACAGTCTTGGCCTGTTGCTGTTCCACGCCCTGACCGGACGGAAGCTCGATATGGGCGGCAGCCAGTTTCAACTGGTCGAGAAGCGCCGGCGGGTGCCCGACCTTGGCGGCGTCGACATGCGGATCCGTCCGTTGCTCGAACAGATGCTGCAGCCTGATCCGGCAAATCGGCCGGCGACGATGGCTGAAATCGCGGACTGGCGGATCGCGCCGTCGCCCGCCCGAGGTTTCGATCCGCTGCCGCGCGCCGAGCCTGCGCCGGCGCCAAAGCGTGACGTGACGTCGAAGTCGAACAGACGCCCGATCTGGCTCATTCTCGCCGCCGGCGTTCTGGCGGCGCTGGCGGGAGGAGGGGGCTATGCGTTCTACGCCTTTGTCTGGTCGGTACCGGTTGCCGTCAAGGCGCCGCCGCTGCCGGAGTTCGGCCAGAATTCCGCCTTGTCAGCGCCGAAGGCATCGCCGGCCTTGCCGGCATCGCGGCCGAGCGCACCGGCGCCGTCTGCCGGCGAGGCGGCAAGCCGCACCGATCGCGTTCGCCGATATGTCGAGCAGTACAACGGAGGCGACTGTTTCTTCATGCTTCCCGTTGCGCTCAGTTCGACCGCCGCGGTCATCGAGGGCTTTGCCGCATCGACGGCGCCGTTTGACACGCTCGACAAGGCGTTCCGGCGCGATCTGGGGTTTGAAGCCTCGATCGGCGTCCGTCTGGTGACCCAGGCGCAGTGTCCGGCGATCAAGTTTCTCGGCCAGCTCGGCGGCAACCAGGCGCGGGCGCCGCGCATCAACCTCTCTTCCGTCGAGGTCAGGAATGGAGAGACGCTGAGCGGCACCATCGAGAATTTCGCCAATCGTGTTGTCGAATTGCTGCTGGTGAGCGACGGCGGAGAGGTGCAAAACGTGTCGTATCTCTTGAAGCCGGGCACCGATTCCCTGTCGTTCTCGCTGGAGATCCGGCGCAGCCGCGGCGGCGATGGTCCGCAGCTGGTCATGGCCGTGACGACGCCGCAGGTGCTGGATTCGCTCCGCCAGCCCAACCCCATGGCCGCCGACACCTTCTTCCTGCAGGCGATCAGCGAGGCGCGGCGCACCAATATGGCGATCGCGACATCGGCGCGTTATTTTCGCCTCAAGAACTGACCTCAAAACCGACCGACGATCAGGATCTTCAAATCGCTGTCGGGTTTGAAGTCTTCGGCGGTAAATTCCAGCGCATTCGGCGCGGTCGGCTTCAGCGGACCGGGGCAAAAACTGACCAGGCGATCGCGGGCGCCGGGATCGATGACGAGCTTGAACGAGCGGATCGGACCGGCCCAGTTGGCGCCGGTCCTGAGCACATAATTGATCCGCCGCTCGCCAATCATGGACGTGTTGGCCGCTTCCTTGCCCGCACGCTTGTCGAGTGCCTCCAGGAACGCGTCGGAGATGCAATAGTCCTTGCGATATCGTTCCATTTCGCTCGAGAGCGATTTGTTGTAGCGGAAGATCCAGCGCAGGATCGTATCGGGGCTGGTGCCGACGAAGGGTCTGTACTGGTGCTCGATCTGGATTTTGCGCTCGGCGGGAAACGTCTGCTGGCGGACGGCGGATGTTTTCGCGACCCAGGAGACGGCATAGCGCTGCCGGCCCCGCTCGTCGGCGCCCGCAGGCATCAACAGGCCCTGATCGATGAGCTTGGCGCGTGTCGCTTCCGGCAGATCGGCCACGCGAATTTCGCGGCTTCCGATCGGCAGCAGCGGCAACTTCAACTGAGCGAGCAGGGCGCTGACGTCCTTGTCGCCGACCATCGCGCGCTGGTCGATCTTGAACTGCGCGCCCATGCCGTCGATCCTGGTCTCAAAATCGACAAAGTTGACCGGATCGCTCGAAGGAAGCGCGATGTTCTCCGCTTCCGAGAGGTCGATGTCGGGCAGCGGAAAAGCAACCGTCAGCGTGACGGGCTTCCCGAGCGAGTTGGCGAACTGATAGCGCACGGTCACGCGGTCGAGCGATATCCGCAATTCCTCGCTCTCCATCGCAATGTCGCTGGTGCGCACGAATTGCAGGCCGCCGATCGAAAGCTCCGCGGCGGAATCATTGCCGCGGGCTGGGCAGGCGGCCGCCAACAGGGCGCCGACAATGGCGATGGAAGACGATCTCGGCATGAGCGCTCCTCTACATCCAGCTCACGGCTGGATGGAATATGGCTTGATATCGAACGACCAATTGCTCGGCTGCAGTTTGCCGGTTCCGCTATTCGGCACGCGCAATCCGCTCGTCCAGTCCGTGAGGTAGCCGATGATCTCGGCTTCGGTTCGCGGCCTCTCGGCGTTGTCGGGCAGGTCGAGCAGCTGAACCCTGCGGTCGCTGAGAATGGCGACGACAGCCGCCTCTCCCGCAGGCTCCGTGATGACGTAGTCGAAGCCGCGTTTTTGAGCCGCCTTGTTCGGGATCACCAGCGCCTCGCCCGGCCGCAGGAAGTTCGCCGCCGCTTCATCGGACTGAGCGATCATTTCGGGGCTTGGAAAAATCTGGGACATTCTTCCGCCCGCGTCGATATCGACCAGCAGCAGATAGCCCGGCTTCTTCGTCGTTACCCGAAACGAGATCCTTGTGCCGACGCGGACGGACCGATCGGGGCTCATCTGCAGCGACACATTCGCGACGTTCGGGAAGCTGGCCGGGGGACTAGCTCGATCGGGCGCGCTTTGTGCGAGCGCCGGGTCTCCGACCTGCGCCAGCAGCACGCCGAGACACCACCCCAAAATCAATCTGCTCGACAACATCAACGTCTCTCAAGCAAGTGTCAGGGAGCGGTGAAGAATCCGACCGAGCCGATGCGCGCATCGGGCGGCATATATTGCGCCAGGCTCTTGACGATCTCTCCGGATGCGCGCCGGCGGTTGAGTTGCCCAAGCACCTTCTCGAGGTCGACCATCCGCTGTTGCGATGTCACGGCGACGATCTGCTCGGCGCCAAACGGTTCGCGTACGCGCAGCGGAAGCCGCAGGTCGGCCAACCTGGCCGCCGGCGCATCAGAACCGACCGGATAAAGCATCTGGATCGTGCCATCGCCGGAAACATTGAACAGCACGACCGACCGGCCCGCCACTTCCGACAGGTCGATATCGACGGTCTGGTTGCTGCGGTGCAGACGATCGTCCGGCGACACGCGCATGACCTGGGGCGACTGCGTGGCCATGCTCTTGAGCGCGCGGATTGCCGCGGTCCTGTCGATGACGGTGGGAAGATCTGCAAGCCCGACGTGATAGGCGATGATGTCGCCCCAGGCGATGACGTCATGCGACACCGGGTCCCAGATCAGATCAGGATTGTCAGTGGGCTGCACGGTGCGAAACGTCGAGTCGCCAAGTTTCAGGCTGGGAAAATAGCTGGTCTTGCCGTCGAGCGCCGCCAGCCGGATCGGCGCAGCGGTCCGCTCGGCGATCGGCGGATTCGGGCCCGGCCACGCGATCGGTGCGCTGCCGCCGCCCGCAAGGCTCGGGGACACCGGCGATACGGGCGCCGGTGAAGCGGGCGCCGGTGACGCAGGCGGCGATGACGGACGGCCTTCGATCGGCCCCTGGATCAGCGTGACGCCACGCGTCAGGTCGAACGCGACGTCGATGTCGGGGGAGCGGTTCGGCGAGGCCATGGTGACCACGTTCTGCCGCTGATCCGACAGCTGGTACACGACTTGCCTGATATTGGCGAACAGCTCCTTGAGCGTCACCTTGCCATCGTGATCGGTATCGGCATTGCCCTCGATCGCCCGGGCGAAGGCGTAGCTCAGCGCGCCTCGCAATCCGTCGATACCGGGAATACGGACCTCCGGGGCCTTGGTGCTGCGATCGACGGCGGCAAGGAACGCGGTGCGATCGAGATCGAACTCCGAGCCTGGATCGCCCTGGTCCGAAACCGGTTTCAGTTCGTCGACCGACAGGGTGTAGCTCGGAATCTGCCGGAAGCTCATTTCCGCAGCCCGCGGATCGATGTCGCGCACCATGCCGCCACCATGGCAGGTATCCGCAACGAAGAAGACCTTGGCCCCGCGCAACTCGAATTGCCTGATGAAGTGATTGAATTCGCCGCCGAGGATGCGCTGCTGCGAGCCCGTCGGTGTCGGCTCGAAGTCGGGCAGCAGGAACACGTCCTCCATGCCATCCGGCTGCGATCCCTTGATGCGCTCGGGCTCCTGGGAGCCATGTCCGGCAATCGACAGGATCACGGTATCGTTGGTCCTGGTGCGCTCGACCAGCGCGCTGATCTCGTGCAGCACGCTTGACCGGTCGGCCTGCGCGTCGATCAGGGCCGTCACATCCCGAACACCCATCGTCCTCAGGCTTGATTCGATGTCGTGGGCGTCTGCGGTCGCGCCTCTCAGCTTTCTGTAATGTTGATAGTCATCGATGCCGATCGCCAGCGCACGAACTTCGCCGCCGTCGGGATTGCGCAGCTGCAGCGCCCTTGCCGCCCGTGCACTGTCGAGCTGAACGCTCGAAGCGGAAATCAGGGCGAAGGTGAAGATCATCTTCCAGGACGGCATTCTCGTTCCTCGGCAAATTCCCGCGTGGGCTAGCGGCGAACAGGGATCGGTCGGCGGCCAACCTCACCTTGATTTCTTCGAAGACGCGGTCGGCGATTCCGTTTCCACATAGGCGCTCTCCGAAACCGTCGTCTGGTCGTCGGCCAGGCCGCGGAATCGCACCGGCACATAGCCGCGTTCCAGGAGCGAGCCCAGCGGATAGACATTGCGGCAGACGCGGCCGTTACAGCCGCCGGTCGACGACTCCATCACCTCGGCCTTGCGATCCGGGGTGAAGCGCAGGAACAGCATGACGTGCGACCCCGGCTTGTTCAGCGCGTCGCCGGGCCTCAGATCCCAGGGGTTCTCCACCCTCTTGGCGATCGCCGGAATCGCCGATGTGGTGTAATGAACCGACAGTCCCCACGCGGCGCTCACGAATGCCGAACAATCCACGCCTGCAACATCGCTTCGCGGTTCGTTGCGCGTGCAGATGTTTCCGGCCTTGGTTCCGGCTTCGATGCGCTGGCGGAAATTTGCCAGCGAGCCATGGCAACCCCAGCAATAGGGCACGCCGCGGACCTCCTGATTGACCTTGCCCTGCAGATACCAGGGGCGGCGAATCCGGTCGTAGCCCGAGCAGGCCATGTCCGGATCGGGACCGTAATTGGCCGGCGTCAGCATCCATTGTATCCCTTCGAAAGCGAACGCGGTCTCGATGGCCTGCTGTCGATTGGCGGGCCGCACCGCCGCCACGGCGTCGAACTTGGTGTCCAGCTTGGGGTCGGTCTCCGGCTCATACAGATTCTTCCGCGTGGCGCGCGGCTGGCGCGGATCGATCATCGAGGCATTGACCAGGGGGCGGAAACCGACGCCCACGACGTCGATGGCGTCCGGCCTGGTGCGCAGAAAATAAACGTCGCCGTCGCCCGAAATGGTCACGAAGCGCCGGGTCAGCGGGGTGTTTGCCAAAGGCAGCTCATACATTCCTTCGAGCTTGCCGTTCGACGCGTAGCGCGCCACGAAGGTCGAGGCTTGCCTTCCCGAATCCGGAACGTTCTCGCCCAGGACATAGAAGCGATCGCTGTTGTCGATCTCGAGAAACTCCACGGTGCCGAGCCGGTTCGGCACGCGCAGGCTGAGCTGGGCGATCCTCTCGTTGTTGTCCATGGTTTCGACCTCGATACGAACGGTGTTGTCGCTCTTGGTCGGGATGACGTCGGCAATCACCGATCCCTTGCCGCGGGAGGCGATATATTGCCGGTCGGGCTGCCGGCCTTTTGCGACAGTCGCGGCGCGCGTGCTTTGATCGAGCAGATCGGTTGCGCTTCCAGGCGGTTGCGAACCCATCTGCGCGAAGGCCGAGACGGCGAACTGATCGTCGGCGCCCCGCGTGTGCACCTCCTCGAGCTGAACGTCGCCGTTGTCGATGCCGCGGGTGGATTGATCGTCGGGCGCCTTCAGCGTGCGGATCGAACCATCCCAGACCAGGATATCGCTCTTGCGGACGACCAGATCGGTTGGCTGTACATCCGAGGGCATCTTCAGAACGCGGGGATCGCTGGCAGGCTGTTTCGGATCGAACCGGAGAATGCGGCCGTTGATCTGATCCAGCACGAACAGGTTGCCCTGCGCGTCGGAAGTGAGCGCCTGCGGACCGGTCAGTTCGACGTCCTGGCCGGCCGGTGCGATGCCAACCGTCGTGGAGGCAGTACCCGCGGAGAACTGTCGCACCACGGTTTCCGGCGTCGCGGCCGTGGCCGTCCCCGCGAACGCGGCAGCCCATCCCATCATGATGGTCGGAAGCAGCCACTTCTGACGATGCATGTTCGCCTCAACATTCAACAAACCAGACCGAACGGCGGCCGATATTCTCGGGCCGCCGCCAAAGCAATTTCCGCCCGATCATGCGCGGATCAACGGCAGACCTCGCCGAGACCGCTGGCGGCCCGGCGGGCCCTCATGCCGAGGTCCTCGATATGACAGCCGGGGCGGATCGGACGGCAAATATGATCGTCGCAATAAATCTGGCCTGATCCTTGAGACCCTTGTCCTTGAGACCCTTGGGCCTGCGCGCGCCTCAGGGGGATCTGCAGCTGCGGCGGAACCGCGAAGCCGGTGTCGTAACCCGGGATGCGGTAGCGTAGTGCCTCGAGCGGCACGCGGTAGAAACGGTCTTCGCCATGCGTCGCCCGCGCGCGACGGTCGTCATCATCGCGCCTGGCGCTGCCTTTCGCCTTCCCACGGCGCTTTTCGCATTCATTGCCTTCGTTGAGGAAGGAGCCTTCGGCGCAGACGATCCTGCTGCATTGGTCGCCGTCGGACTTGAAGCCGTGCTCGCAGGTCAGCGGACAGACCCGCGCCGGCTTGAGCTTGATGGCATCGAGCGCATCGAGACTTGCAAGCTTGACGTCCAGGTTCGTGCCGGCATGCTTGTTGAACAGCGCCAGCGAACGCTGCGATGCCTTGTCCCATTCGCCGTCAGTGGCTGCGGCCAGACAGCCGACGCGACGCAGCTCGGTCTGGACCGATTTCACGAGGCCGGCCGGCGGCGGTCCGTCGCTCAGCGATGCGAGGCGCGGTCCTTGCTGGCTCCCGGCTAGCAGCGGGCCGGGGAGAGGACCGTCCGCGGATGCATCGACCGAGGCCATTTTGTTTTCAGGAGTCTTGTTGTTTTCAGAAGTCTTGTTTTCAGAAGTCTTGCCCTCCGCGGACGTACCGTTCGCGAACTGTCTCCGTTCCGGCTCAGCGACTTGCGCCGGCATCGCCGGTCTGGAGTCTTCGGCGGCGAGGGCGGTCTTCTCTGCCGCCGCAACCGGGGGCCGCTCCGCAATCCTGTCGGTACTCTTGGCGAGCTGAAGCCTGGCGAGATTGGCGTAATAGCCGTCCGGATGCTGGGCCAGGAAGGCGTTCAATGCGTCCTTGTTGCCAAGCTGCAATGCCAGCTCTAGATCCCGGCGGACCTCCATCTGGGATACGTCTGCCGGCGCCGACACGACAGGCCTGGCAGGTACCAGCGCGACATCCGCACCGCCGAGCGAGCCATAGAGGTAGGGCTCCTGCCTGTTGTTGGTGGCTTGCAGGACGTCGTCGCGAATGAACCCAAAGGCCTTGCGCAGATCCAGCCCCGGCCTTGCGATATACTTTACCAGCGCAGTGGCATATGGACTGTTCTTGCTGGCGCCATCGAGCGCCGTAAATCCGGCCTTGGCGGCAAAGGCGACCAGCGTATTGGTCGTTGTCGGCTCGACCCTGGCGAGGCCGCGTCCGACAGACCTCGAACTGACCGTTCGCTTCATGCTCTGCGCGAGAGGATTATTGCGGCACGCATCGACGATCACCAGTCGCAGCAGTCTCGCCGGCTCGATCGCCAGCAGGATGCGGTCGAGCGAAAATCCCTCATCATAGATGTCCGTATCGCGCTCGAGCCTGGCGTCGGTCGGAAGCAGGTAATTCGTGCCGTCCATCTCGATGCCGTGACCGGCGTAATAAACAACGGCGATGTCGGAGTCGCGCGCTTGATCGGCGAAATCCCGCAGCGCCCGGCGCATGTCCGCCGCCGGCAGGTCGAGCTTTGATTGAACGATGTCGAACCCCGCGCCTTTCAGGGTTTGAGCCAGGGCGGCGGCGTCATTCGCCGGGTTCGAAAGCGCTGCCGCGCTCTTGTAGTTGGAATTGCCGATCACGAGTGCCACGCGCTTCTCGGCCGACGCCGATTGACAAGCCAGCAGGAGCGCCGCCAAAAGAAAGAACCTGCAAAGGCAATTCATGACGAAACGTCCAAAAGAACCATGGCGGAGGCGTTCGCCGCGTATCATGGCGCCGGATAGCTGGAACTCGTCGGTAGCTTCCAAGTGAACTTTCAAGTGCGATCGGACCGCAGCCCTGCTTTTCACTGATCGCCAGCAAAAATATTGTGGCCTGCTTCGCTCTATTTCAATCGCCGGCTTTTGGCCTGCCGCGACAATCACTCATACAATTGCGACATCGGCTTATCCCGGCTCGGGACTGTCCCTCTGTCCGGGACTGACGCAACGCAGAAGCCAACTGATTTGCCCGACGGCCGGCAAGCCAGTTCGGATTTGCGTAACTTCGCCGCGCTCGCGGCTCGAAAAATCGTTGCGCCGAAAAACTGATTTTGCGAGCCGATTCAATCGGTCTGGCCGGTCGCGCCTCTGCGTCAAAAATATTATATTTCCGCTTTTCCGAAAAACGTGATCTCCCCGCGTCCCGCCCTCACAAAGAGGGGCGCTTCGGCCAATCGTCACGAACGTTGGGTGCGGGACTCGTGTGCTTTCTACACTGCACACGAGGCTGCGGGTGCGGCTTGCATCCGGTGCTCCCCGCGCCCTCCTTATCGAGGGAGGCCTTTCGCTCAAGCAAAACTCGGGCGCGATCGCGCCGCGAGAACGCGGTTGGCTGTGCCGGCTGTTTGACGTCGAACAACTGATCCGCCGAAGGAAGACGCCCCTTCGCGAGCCCATATTCGACCAAGTGAGTACGTCTATGGGCTGAAACTTGCCCTAGATCGCGTTTGCTAAAGGGAGCAGATTACCCAGCAAGAGCCCGCCAAGGGCCGCAGAGGGAGGATGGTTGATGCTGGCTCATGCCGCCTGTGCGCATGGAGTTCCAAGCTCCGCAGCCGTGCGTTGCGTGCGGATGACGACATCGAGCGACCAACTACACACTTTGGCTCTTCCGCATTGCCGCTCGCACAACAGCGCGGGCGCAATCTTATCGACCGACGTGATCGGAACGCATGGGAGGAACGGATCATGACCGAAAAGTGGAAAGATGAAGAGTGGGCGCGGAACATCTGGTATCGCGGCAAGGTTACGCGTCGTCGCATCGTCGGTTGGGGCGGCGGGGCGATCGGCGCGATGATGCTGGTGCCGGCGCCCTGGCGCGCCGCCTTCGGCGCCGCCAAGCCGTACAGGATCGGCTCCGAGCAGCCCTTGTCCGGCGCCGGCGCCGCCGGCGGCAAGACCGCGCTGGTCGGCCTGCAGATGGCGGTCGATCGTATCAACCACATGGGCGGCATCATCGGCCGGCCGATCGAGTTGGTGATTGCGGACGACGAGTCCAAGCCCGACGTTGCCCGCCGCAAGACGCAGAAGATGGTGGAAGAGGACAATATCGACATCCATGTCGGCGGCTTCCTGTCCAATATCTGTCTTGCTTGCATGCCGGTCTGGGAAGAAGCCAAGATCGTCAACATGATTAGCGTGTGCCTCGACACCACGCTCACCACCTCCAAGTGTAACCGCTACAGCTTCCGTGTTCATGACTACGCTCCGGCGCAGGCGGTTGCCTTCGGCCCGATGCTCGCCAAGATGGGCAAGAAGTGGCACCTCGCCTATGCTGACTATTCGTGGGGCCAGTCGACGCGCGACGCTTACGCGGACGAGATCAGGAAGAACGGCGGCGAGGTCGTCGGCACGACCGGCATCCCGCTAGGTACCGCCGACATGACGCCGTTCCTGTCGAAGATTTCCGGCAACTTCGACGGATTGTTCGGCATCTTCTTCGGCAAGGACGGCGTGACCGTCGGCAACCAGGCCTATGATCTCGGCCTCACCAAGAAGTACAAATGGGCCGGTGACGGCGCCATCTGCGAATCCGTCAATCTGCCGGCGCTCGGCAACAAAATCGACGGCTTCGTCGCCATCAACCGCTACATCCCGATCTTCCAGGGCGCGCTGGATACGCCCTATCACCACCGCTTCTTCGACGAGGCCAAGAAGCGGCTGGCCGAGATCGATCGGTCCGGCCCGCTGCCCGACCGTTACGTGCAGTCGAACTATGAGGCCATGAACGCGCTCAAGCACGGCATGGAGATGTCGAAGTTCGAGACGCGCCAGGACACGATGAAGCTGATCGACGCGTTGGAAGGGCTCGAGATGAAGCTCAGCGACGACTTCCCGCAGGGGGACAAGACGCTGCGCAAGGGCGATCACCAAGCCTTCCTCAACGAGTTCCTCTATACCGTCAATGACAGTCAGTTCCATCTGCTCGAAATGGTGCCGAAGGAAAAGACGATCGTCCCTGCGGCCTGCAAGTTCCAAGCTGCGTAAGTGAGCGTGGAAGCAGTCAACGACGTGCGCTGCCCGGCGAATGGCCGGGCAGCGGCGTCGGCTCCTGTACTCAAGACCGAACTGTTGACCGTCCGATTTGGCGGCCTGGCCGCGCTTTCCAAGGTCAATTTCGAGGTTAAGCGCGACGAGGTGTGCGCCATCATCGGTCCGAACGGGGCCGGCAAGAGCACCTTCTTCAATTGCTTGACCGGCGTGCTCAAGCCCACCTCCGGCCGCATCCTGTTCAACGGCGAGGACATCACCGGGCTGCCCTCCAACGCCATCTCGCAGAAGGGCATCGCGCGCTCCTATCAGATCACCAACATCATGCCCAACGCCTCGGCGCTGGAAAATGTGCGCATCGCCGCGCAGTCGCGCCGGCATGCCTGGAACATGATCTCGCATCACTCCGCCTTCCCCGACATCAACGAGAAGGCGGAGGCTGCGCTTCAATCGGTGGGCTTGCTCGAGAAGGCGGACCAGCTTGCCGCCAATCTGTCGCACGGCGAACAGCGCAACCTGGAGATCGGCATTGCACTTGCGACCGAGCCGACCTTGTTGTGTCTCGATGAGCCGACCGCCGGCATGAGCGCAGCGGAGACGCATGACACCATGCAGCTCGTGCGCCGCATCGCCAAGAATTTAACGATCCTGATCGTCGAGCACGACATGCAGGTGGTGATGGAGCTGTGCCATCGCATCACCGTGCTGCATTACGGCGAGATCCTCGCCGACGGCACGCCGGAGGAGATCCAGCGCAATTCCAGGGTGCAGGAGGTCTATCTCAAGACATGAGCGAGACCGCGCCCCGCACCGAGCCGATCGTCCTGGTCGAGGACGTGCACACCTATTACGGCAAGAGCCACATCCTGCACGGCGTCACGCTGCACGTGCAGCCGGGCGAAGTGGTGGGCCTGCTTGGCCGCAACGGCGTCGGCAAGTCGACCACCCTCAAGACCATCATGGGCCTGGTGCAGCCGAGCCACGGCAGTGTGCTGCTCGACGGCAATGCCGTCACCGGCTTGCCCGCGCACAAGCTTGCCCGCCTCGGCATCGGCTATGTGCCGGAGGACCGGCGCATCTTTCGCCTGCTCACGGTTATGGAGAACCTGCGCACCGGGCTCGACCGCAACGGCGTCACCGAAAAGCGGAAGGCGGCGCTGCTCGACAAGGTGTTCACCTACTTCCCCGTGCTCGCCGAGCGGCGCAACCAGGCCGGCGGCACGCTCTCGGGCGGCGAGCAGCAGATGTTGGCGATCGCGCGTGCCATGATGCTGGAGCCCAAGATCATCCTGCTCGACGAGCCGACTGAAGGGCTGATGCCGCGGATGGTGTCGCAAATCCGCCAGATCATCGACGTGCTGCATCGCGAGGGCGTCGCTATCCTGCTGGTCGAGCAGAACGTGCCGCTGACGCTCGAGGCGAGTGAGCGCGTCTACATCATGGAGAAGGGCCTCGTGCGCCACCATTGCGCGGCGTTCGAGATCAATGTCGACGATCCGGTGATCAAGCAGTATCTGGGGGTCTAGGGATGGACGCGGTCGCGCATTTCTTCCAGAGCATTCCGGTCGACTTGCTGATCATCCAGACGGTGAACGGCGTGGTCGCCGGCATGATCCTGGCGCTGGTCGCCTCGGGTCTGACGCTCATCTTCGGCATCATGGATGTGGTCAACTTCGCGCATGGCGAATTGTTCATGCTCGGCGCCTATGTCGGCGTGCTCGTCTTGACCGCGACGGGGAGCTTCTGGATGGCGCTTGTGATGTCCGCCTTGATCGTCGCACTCCTCGGCGCGGCCATACAGGTCGTCACCCTGCGTCCGCTGCTCGGGCGCGATCCGCTCAACACGATTCTCGCTACCTTCGGCTTATCGTTGATCCTGCAGAACTACGCATTGTGGCAATTCGGCCCGGTGGCGCGCAAGATCGGCGAGCCGATCACCAGTCACTTCAACCTTTTCTATCTCACCTATCCCTGGTACCGCATTCTGATCGCGGTATTGTCGGCGGCGATCATCGGCGGCTTCTGGCTGTTCCTCAAATACGGCAAATACGGCGTCTGGATCCGTGCCACCACGCAGGACCGCGTGATGGCGCAGGCCATGGGCATCCCGGTTCCGATGGTGCACACCGCGGTGTTCGCGATCGGCGCGGCGATGGCGGCGGCGAGCGGCGTGCTGTTTGCCCCGCTGGTCGGCGTCAACCACACCATGGGCCTCGACTGGGTGCTCAAGGCTTTCATCGTCGTGGTGATCGGCGGCATGGGCAATCTCGGTGGCTCGATCGCTGCGGCGATCTTCGTCAGCCTGCTCGAAGCCTATGCGTCGATCTGGGTCGATCCCTCGCAAGCGGTGATTGTCTCCTTCGTGGTGCTGATCCTCACGCTCCTGTTCCGGCCGACCGGCCTCTTCGTTCCGACGCCCAAATGACAACCGCCCCGCTCAGCAAATCGATGCCGCTCAAAACGAAATTGAGCCACACCGCCGTTTTCTGGCTCGGCTTCTGCGTGGTCATGGTGCTGCTGATTGTCGCGCCGCTGGTGCTGCCGGAATATTGGCGGCGTTTCCTCACCGAAATCCTGATCTGGGGCCTACTCGCGATGTCGTCCGATATCCTTATCGGCTATACCGGCATGGTCTCCTTCGGGCATTCGGCCTTCTTCGGACTCGGCATGTATGGCGCGGCGGCGGCGCTCTTGCTCGTCAGCCCGCCGAATCTGTGGCTCGCCATTCTGTTCGGGCTCGGCGGAGCGGCGGGCGCGGCGCTGTTCGTTGCTTATTTCTCTACGCGCCTGCGCGACATCTACTTCGCCATCACCACGCTGATCTTCTCGCAGATCTTTTATGTGATAATCTTCACCTGGACCGCGGTGACGGGCGGCGAGAACGGGCTGATCTTCTCGCGCCCACATTTCACGATCCCGTTCCTCTATGACACGCGTTTCTCGACCGCGACGCTGCACTGGTTCGTGCTGTCGGTGGTCGCCGGCTCCTATCTGCTTCTGCGCCGCATCATGCAGTCGCCTTTCGGCATGGTGCTGCAGTCGATCCGTGAGAACGAGGCGCGCACGCGGGCGATCGGCTATCCGGTCCAGCGCTACAAGATCGTGGCGGTGATGCTGTCCGGCCTGTTCGCTGGGCTTGCCGGCGTGCTCTACGCCGTGCAGAACCAGTTCGCCGCAGCGGAATTCGTATTCTTCACCACCTCGGGCGACACCGTCATTTTCAACGTGATGGGCGGCATCGGCACGCTGGTCGGCCCCATTGTCGGCGCCGGCTTCTTCCAACTCCTTCGCGAACTGCTGTCGCGCATTTTCGGCGATCAGTTTCCCTATCTCATCCCGCTCGGCGTGATCTTCATCGTCATGATTATCTTCCTGCCGCAAGGCCTGCTCGGCTTTGCCCGGCGCTGGCTCAATCGCTAGTGGAGCGGATTTGACGTTCGCTACCCGCTTGCGGCGAACTCGCAAGCGAACGTCAAATCCAAAGCTCCACTAGAATCAATATTTTGCTAGTGGTCCTCTAATTCCAACATTCGCAAAGGTGACCGCTGCGACGGGATGCGAATGTTGAAATGGACCACTAGCGTCACCGTCGTGTCGTCTTTCTCGTCCCCAAGCCTGAAAAGCCGTTGCGTCAAAAAACTAATTTCATGAGCCAATTCAATCCGATTCGGCTGGTCTGGCCCTTCCGTCAAAAAATTCAGCTTCCGTTTTTCCGAAAATTGTGCTTATCTCCCCGCATCCCGCTCCACAAAGAGGGGCGCTTCGGCCAATCGTCACGAACGTTGGGTGCGGGATGCGATGGACGCATTAGTGCGCAACGACGAAGCGCGCTGAGGCGGACGGCGAAAACGTGTGGTCCTGATCCCCCGATGCTGGGATCAACCCCCGGGTCAAAAGCCCGGGGGGACGGTGGCTAAAAAAGCCCGGACACCGGGGAGAGCGCGCCATAAGCCGTAAACCATTGCGCAGGGAGTGCCGGAATGTTCGGCGTACCTGTAGTCTAACCAAAAAATGCTAAGCCCCCGCCTATGGCGGGGCGAAAACAGGAAGTTTTACAGCTGCGGGAATGAAGTCATGAAGTCTCCTTGGGGAACCGCCAAGAACCCTCAAGGAGACCATGATGGAAGCAGAGTTCAATCACCTTAATCACGCGACCTGGGAGTGCAAGTACCACGTCGTGTTTACGCCGAAGTATCGCAAGAAGCTGCTTTTCGGCAAGATAAAACGGCATCTGGGCCAAGTGTTTCACGATCTGGCACGACGGAAGGAATGCCGGATCGAGGAAGGACATTTGATGCCGGATCATGTTCACATGTTGATATCGATACCTCCCAAATATTCGGTGGCGCAGATCATCGGATACATGAAAGGGAAGAGTTCGATATGGATCGCGCAGAATGTCGAACGCAAGATGCGGAATTTTCTGGGCCACAAATTCTGGGCACGGGGGTACTTTGTCACGACCGTTGGCCGGGACGAGGAAGTGATCCGGGCCTACATCAGAAACCAAGAACTAGCCGATCGGCAATTGGAGCAGTTTGAGCTGAAGATTTCAGCAGCCCAAAATCCAATCAATCGTCAAAACATCCCTTAAAACCGCCTTTGGCGGTTCCCAATCAAACCTCCAGCTTTGCTGGAGGTTATTGGCTCGTGTGCTTTCTACACTGCACACGAGGCTGCGGGTGCGGCTTGCATCCGGTGCTCCCTGCGCCCTCCTTGATCCAAGGAAGGCCTTGCGATCCAGCAAAACTCGGGCGCGTTCACGCCGCGAGATCGCAGTTCGCTGTCCTTTGGTTGTTTGATATTCGAATAGAAGCGCCGGCCGCCCTGAATGCGCAGCTATGGCGTGAACGGAATGCCGGGCGTCCAGCTCAGCGCGAGACGCTGTCCCACGAGGATCTCATCGGTTGACATTTTCGAGGCGACCGCGTCGCGAAATCTCGCATAGGTCTCCCGCTCGCGTCCGACCGTGCGCGCCGCCGCAAGGTCCAGCCATTTATAGGCCAGGATGAAGTCCTGATGCGTGCCGAGACCCTTGTCGTACATCAGTCCGAGCATGGCCTGGGCGAACGGGTTGCCCTGAACGGCGGCCCGGCAATAGAGGTCGAAGGCCGCATCGTAGGCCTGCGGCGCGCCGAAGCCATGCTCGTACATGAAGCCGAGCAGTCCGAGCGCCCTGGGATTTCCGCTCGCTGCCAGGGGAGAGAGCTCCCGGGCCGCGCGGATGTAATCGCCGCGGTTGAAGGCTGCGGTGCCGCGGGCGAGTGCATCGGCGTGGGCGACGGGCGCGGCCGCGATGCCGAACAGGGCTGCAAGCATCATCGCGAGCAAGCGCAAGCGCCGCGGAATCCGTGCCGCCACATGGACGTCAATGAAAGCTGGTGGTGATGGGTGCATTGGTCGTTGTGGTGGCGATGCTTCCGCGCAATTTGGACCGAAGCTCTTCAGCGACGACATGTGCGTCCGATCCGTCGCGGATGATCTGCGGGCGAATGAAGATGATCAATTCGGTGCGCTTGGTGGCATTGGCCTGGTGACCGAACGCGTCGCCTAGAACTGGAATCTGGTCAAACACCGGTATCGCATTGCGCGCGCCGCTCTGCTGCTCGCTGATCAGCCCGGCGAGCAGCACGGTCTGGCCGGTCGCGACCGCGATCGAGCTCTTGACCCGCCGCTCCGATACCGTTGGCGTCAGGCTGTTGGCGCTGGCCGCAGGCACGTTGCTGATCTCCTGCTCGATATCGAGCCGAACGGTGCCGTTGACGCTGATGCGCGGCGAAACGCGCAGGATGATGCCGGTGTTGCGATAGTCGATGGTGTTGACGACGGTGTTGCTCGTGGTCAGCACCGTGGCGCTGCCGGTCGATATCGGCACCACGTCGCCGACCTGCAGCGTCGCCACCTGGTTGTTGATGACGACCAGGGACGGGTTGGACAGCACCTTGACGCTGGTGACCGAATGCAGGGCATCGAGGATGAAGCTCGGCTGGGTTTCCGATCCGATCAGGAAGTTGAACCCGGGAAAGGCGCGGTTGATGAAGGCGTTGGTGACCGAGCCGGCGACCGTGGCGGTGCCGGTGGCGGCGTCAACCGTGCTGGCCGGCGCGGTGGTGGCCTGGGTATTGAGGATGGAGCCGCTGTTCGGCCGCAACCCGATCTTCTGGCCGGTCAGATAGGACTGAACGCCATAGGACAAACTGTTGTTGAGCGTGACCTCGGCGATGGTCGCGTCGATCGCGACCTGGAGCTGCGGCTGGTCGATCTGCAGCAAGGTCGCCTCGATGATACGATAATTGGCCTGATCGGCGTAGATCAGAAGCGAGTTGTTGACGGTGTCGGGCGTGATCCTCACGTCCTGCAACACCGGCTGGCCGCTGCCGGAAGGGGAAGGGCGGCTGCTGTCGGCCGCGCTGGTGTTCGCGCCCGATGTCGCGGCCGTGGTCTGCGCTCCGAACGCTGCCGGCGCGCCGGCTGCCGCAGGGCTGCCGCGTCCGGCAAAGCCGCCTGCGGCCGCCGGTGAATTCGCGTTGAGTGACAATCGTTCGGCGCTCGATGAAGTCAACGAGCCGGATCCGGGCGCAACCTGATTGTCGGGGCTGTCGAGCAGGTTTGAGGACCCGCCGCCCAGGAACATGTCGGTCAATACCCGTGCCATCTGGCGGGCGTCGCCATATTTCACCCGATAGACGTGGACGCTGGTCCGCGCAGTGTCGGCGCGATCGAGCCGCTTGATCCAGGTCGCCGCCGTACGCAGCATGTCCGGACGCTTGGTCACGACCATGATGGCGTTGAGGCGGGTGATGGCCTGGAACTTGATGACGTTCTGGCTCAGGCCGTTCTCGCCGGAATCGACGATCTTCTCCAGCTCCGCGATCAGCGGCGCCGGCGAACCGCTTGAGACCGGGAAGATGCCGACCGACTGCCCGCGCATCCAGTCGACGTCGAAGCTCAACGCCGTGTCGACGGCGGTCCGGCGCTCGGCGCCGGTGCCCTGGATCAAAAGGAGATTGCGCGTCGTGTCGGCCCGCACGCTGCCGGCCCGGGTGGCGAAGCTGTCCATCAGCTTCAGGAGCGTCTGCGCCGAGACATATTGCAGCGGCACGACCGAAACGCCGTAGCCCGGCTCGGGATTGTCTGCGGCGGCGTCGACCCGGCCGGCGCCGACCGCATCGCCGAGCGGCGTGAGCCGATAGCCCGAGGTGTCATGCAGCAGCACGACCCCGCTCAGGCGCAGTGCGTTCTCCAGCACAAACACGATGTCGGATTTCGGCACCGGCCGCACCGAAACCAGGCTGACGGTGCCTTGCACCCGGGGATCGATGGTGTAGCCGGTGTGCAGTATATCGCCGAGCACCACCTTCGCCACGGTGGCAACCGGCGTATTCTCGAAATTGAGATCGAAGCCGTTGCCGCTGGCGGTGGTCTGCAGACGGTCGTCGGAAACCGCGGTGACCTCCGCACCCTCGTAAACCGCGGCGTTTCCGTTGCGGTTCTGGCCATAGCCCGCCGCCGTCGGGCCCACCGGTTGCGGTTGACGCGGCAGCAGGTCCAGCGAGCGCACCTTGTCGGTGATGTCGAGCTGCGAGCCCTCGACGCTGGAGCCGATAGTGGCCGAGTTGCAGGAACTCAGCAGTGTCAGCGAGGCAAGCACGAAGGCAGCACATGCGCTCCGGCGGATCAGAGGGTACCGGCCTAACCTGCCGACGCGTACCATTTTCTTCTGCCATGTATAAAGTGTTGGCGTCGCAGATCGCACACGACGGTGCACCGGAGCGGGCGTGCATACTTAGCGAGCGAACATGACAGAAATAAATTGGTTGCATGATCGGCAATAAGGCAATGGTGCAGCGTTGATTTTGGAACACACCGCAACTTATTCCGCAGAAAAAATCGGTGACTTAAATTTCTTTTGAGCGGCGGCCCGACGGCTCCCTTCGTACGACTGTCATACTTCGGATCAATAACGACGCGGTTGCCGGCAACACGCTCCGCCACCCGCGATGGCCCGCGAGGCGCCGGCCGGTCCTTATCCAACGTGCGACCGGAAAAGCCGATGGCTGGCGACTTGTCTTCGCAGTTCCTGGAACATCTTCGTCAACGCAAGTTGTTGACGGCGACGGGCGAACGCGGCGATGCGCCCGGGCTGGGGGAGGGGATCGCCGCCGGGAGAAGCTGTGGGAGCTGGTCGAGCTGTCGGCCGGCGAGTTCGCCGATGAAGCCGCGCGGTTCTATGGCCTGGAGCGCATCGGCCTGCAGGACATGATGTCGGCGTCGCCCTTGGTCGCATTGTTCTCGCAGCGTTTTTTGCGCGAAACCGTGGTCTTCCCCTATCGGTCGCAGGATGGTCAGGCCGCGCTTGCGGTGGCCGATCCGACCGACCAGGCCGCCCAGCGAGCCGCACAGATCGTGCTGGGTGAGGGCGTCACCATCACCATCGCGACGGCGGAGGACCTTGCGGTCGTCCTCGCCGAACGGCTCGATGAGGGGGAAGGCGACGCCGCCAATGGCGCGGCGGCGGAGCTGCGCGAAGACGACATCGAAAGCCTGCGCGATCTCGCAAGCGGCGCGCCGGTCGTCCGCGCCGTCAACGATCTGCTTGAAAAGGCGGTGGAATTGCGTGCCAGCGACATTCACATCGAGCCGTTTCCGACCGGCCTCGTGGTGCGGCTGCGCGTCGATGGCCTGTTGCGGCCGGTGATTGCGCTGGCCGGCGTGTTGCCGCAGGCGGTGGTCTCCCGCATCAAGATCGTGGCCAACCTCAACATCGCGGAGCGACGTCTGCCGCAGGACGGCGCGGCGCGGCTGCGGGCAGGGCGCACCGATATCGACATCCGCGTGGCAATCATGCCCACCCAGCACGGTGAATCCGCCGTCATCCGCATCCTGCCCAAGGACCGCGGGCTGCTGGTCGTTGAAAAGCTCGGATTTTCAACGCGAGACGAAACGACGCTGCGGCGGCTGTTGAAGCTGCCGCACGGCATGATCGTCATCACCGGCCCGACCGGCAGCGGCAAGACCACGACGCTCGCCACCATCCTGTCGATCCTGAACGAGCCGGTCCGCAAGATACTGACCATCGAAGACCCGGTCGAATATGAAATTCCCGGCATCAATCAATCGCAGATCAAGCCGGGGATCGGCCTGACCTTCGCGGCCGCCCTTCGTTCGTTCGTGCGACAGGATCCCGATGTGATCATGGTCGGCGAAATCCGCGATTCCGAGACCGCCCATGTTGCCGTGCACGCCGCCCTGACCGGACATCTGGTCTTGACGACGCTGCACACGGAGACTGCGGCTGCGGCGGTGCCGCGCCTGCTCGATCTCGGCGTTGAAGGCTACCTGCTGCGCTCGGTCCTGCGCGCGGTGATCGCCCAGCGCCTGGTCCGCCAGCTGTGCGAACGCTGCAAGTCGCCGCGCGTGCTGGTCGAAACCGATTTTGAAGAGGACCCGAGGCTTGCCGCCTTCGGCTTCCGCTGCGGCGAGGCGATCCATGAGCCGCGCGGCTGCGAGCGATGCGGCAATGTCGGTTATCGCGGACGGCTCGGCGTGTTCGAACTCCTGGAGTTGACCGGCGAGCTCCGCGACATGATCGGAGAGAAAACCGACGGCCTGAAGATCGACCAGATGGCGATCCGCTCCGGCATGACCACGATGCTCGATGACGGCATCGCCAAATGCCGCGCCGGCGTCACTTCGCCCGCCGAAATTCTCCGTGTCACGACCATGCGGTGAATGAAGTGCCCAATTTCCGCTACCGCGCCCTTACCCAGAACGGCGAGATCGTGAACGGCACGATCTCGGCACCGACCTCGGCCGAGGTGGCCCGCCGGATTGAATATCTCCGGCTGCTGCCGATCGAGACGGTCGAAGACAGCCGCGCCAGCTTCGGGCAAAGCGGCTATGGATGGTTCGGCCGGCCGACCGCGGCCGAGATCACGACCTTCACGCGCGACCTCGCGCTATTGCTCAAAGCCGGCGCGCGTCTCAACGATGCGCTTGAACTGTTGACCGGCGACGCCGATGTCGGGCGGATGCGCCCGGTGGTTGCCAAGCTCAGGGCCGCGATCCTTGCCGGTGAAAGCTTTGCGGATGCCGTGGCCGGCCATCCGGCCTTGTTTCCGCCGATGTACGGCGCGCTGGTCCGCGTCGGTGAAGTCTCGGGTACGCTGGATCAGGTGCTCGAGATGCTCGGCGCCGAGCGGTCGCGGTCCGAGCAGATGCGCCGCAAGCTCTCCGACGCCATGCAATACCCGGCCTTCGTGCTGGTCGCGGCGAGCGGCGTGATGCTGTTCTTTATCCTGTTCGTGCTGCCGCAGTTTTCGACCGTGCTGCAGGATTTCGGCACCAAGTCCGATACGGCGCTCAGCACTTTCATCAGGCTGTCGGAGTTCCTGCGCGCCAACGCCACGGCCTCCATGCTGACATCGGCGGCGGTCATCGCCGCGGCCTGGTGGCTGTTGCGCAGGCGCTCGACCCGCGCGGCCATCCTGACCGGACTGTCGCGCACGCCCGGCATCGGCAGCGTCTTTCAATATTACCGGACCAGCCTGTTTTGCTGGAATCTCGGCGTTCTGCTCGGCGCCGGTGTCAATCTGACGGCAACGCTGCGTATCCTGGTCGACATCATGGCGACGACGGGGAGCGAGGACGATTGGGCCGCTGCCGCAGATCGCGTCCGCCATGGCGGCAAACTGTCCGACACGCTTTCAGTCGCCAACAGCCTGCCGCCGATGGCGGTGCGCATGCTGCGGCTTGGCGAGGAGACCGGGCAATTGCCGACGCTCGCGGGCCGCGTGGCGGAATTCTACGAGGCGAAGCTGCAGCGCAGCCTCGACCGGATCGTCGGCATCGTCGGGCCGCTTGCGATTGTCACGATCAGCACGGTCGTGGGCGGACTGATCGTATCTGTCATGACCGCCTTGTTGTCGGTCACGCAACTGGTTGGCTAGAAAGGTGGGTTCATCATGAAGTCGTTCAAAACCGTCGGCGGATTTTTGCTCGACCGTTCCGGGAACGGCGCGGCGCGGGAAAAGAGCGGCGCGCATGGCAGCGAGGCCGGCTTCACGCTGGTCGAGATGCTGGTGGTGATCGCGATCATCGGCCTCATCATGGGACTGATCGGCCCGCGCGTCCTCAACTATCTGAGCGAGTCCAAGGTCAAGGCGGCCAAGATCCAGATCCAGAGTTTCGCCAGTGCGCTCGATCTGTTCTATCTCGATGCCGGCCGCTTTCCATCGACCTCGGAAGGACTGGCCGCGCTGGTACGGCAGACGCCCGGCGTTGCTGCCTGGAACGGTCCCTACCTGAAGGGCGGCACCGTTCCCAATGACCCCTGGAACCACGGCTACCTGTACCGTTCGCCCGGCGAGCGCGGCCCTTACGACATCATGTCTTACGGGGCCGACGGCCAGGAAGGGGGCAGCGGAAGCGCGGCCGATATTTCACTCGAAAACACGACCGCCAAGAACGACTGAAAAGAATGATTGAAAAGAATGACTGAAAGGAATGATTGAAAAGAATGTCTGACACGGAGCGCGGCTTCACTCTGCTGGAAATGGTGTGCGTGCTCGCGATTATCGCGCTGCTCGCGGGCGTGCTGCTGCCGTTCATCCCGCGCGAAACGTCACGGTCGCGGCTCGAAGCCTACGCATTGCAGGCCGCGACATTACTGAAGCAGGACCGCAATGCCGCGATCCGCCGCAACACCAGTGTCGCCACGCTGGTCGATCCGGGCGCGCGCGCCATTCGCTCCGGCGTGTCGACCGCTTCGCTCCGCATTCCCGACGATGTGCATTTCGAGGCGCTCTTGCCGCAGACCTGCCAGCGGCAGGCGGCGCTGTCCACCATCCGTTTCTTCGCCAATGGCACGTCGTGCGGCGGCACGATCGCGCTGACGCGCTTTAATGCGGGTTATGAAATTCGCGTGAACTGGCTGACCGGGAGGATCGAGATTGTCCCACACGATGTCGTCGCCAACTGAACGCCCCGACGCGGGCTTTACCATCATCGAGGTGCTGGTGGCGCTTGCGCTGGTGGCGGTCACTATTGTCGCGATCGGCTCGCTGATGGCGATCAACGCGCACGGCGTTCGCAAGTTCGAGCAGCATGTCGCGCTGGTGCAGGCGGCGCGCACGGCGATGACGACCGCCATCCCGTCGCGATTTCGAACTCCGTCCCGGCAGCTCGTCGGGACAGAATGACGGTTATCGCTGGACCGTCGATGTGACGCCGCTTGGCGGCGAGTGGACGGTGCCGAATGCCGAAGTGCCCTGGCAGCCCGAGCTCGTCAGGATCCGCGTCAGCTCGCCGAGCGGCGCTGTGTCGGACATTCGCACGGTGCGTCTGGTAAAGGGCCAATCCCAATGACATCGGCGACATCAGATCGCCGCGCCGGCGAGCAGGGCTTTACGCTGATCGAGACGATCGTGGCGCTGGCGCTGATGGGCCTGGTGCTCTCCGCACTTGCCAGCATCACCGCGCAGTGGCTGCCCAACTGGAATCGCGGCATCGGCCGCATCCAGCGCGGCGAGTTGATCGGCATTGCGCTGCAGCGGATCGCGGCCGATATCGCCGCGGCGGAATATGTCCCGGCCAACCGCGAATCCCGGCAGCCATTGTTCGATGGGTCGGAACTGTCGCTCACGCTGGTGCGCACGGCACTGGGTCCGAATGCTGGGCCGGGGCTCGACGTGGTGCGGATCGGCGAGACCAAGGATCGGAACGAGTTCGTGACGGTGCGTTCGCGCGCGCGCTTCGCGCCATTGCCGGGCGGCTCATCTCTTTCGGAACAACTGCATTTCGGCGACCCCGTGGTGCTGCTGCGCGCGCCTTTCCGCCTGTCCTTCGCCTATGCCGGCCGCGATCGGGTCTGGAAGGATAGCTGGCACGAAGCCGAGAAATTGCCGAGCATGATCAGATTGACGGTGCGTGACGCGGCAAGCCAGCGCGTGCTGTCGGTGTCGACGATTGCGCCGGTTCACGCGCAGGTGCCGAGCGACTGCATCCGGCCGGACGGCAATTGCACGGACAAGGCTGGTTCGCAGCAAAATGCGCCGCAGGCGCAAAATGCGCCGCAGGGGAATGCGGGCTTTGCAGGACAGGCGAGGGGGCAATAATGCGTGTTCGCGCCAGCCTTCCGTCCTCGCAGCGCGGCTTCGTGATCGTCGCCGTGCTCTGGATCTTGATTGCGCTGTCGTCGCTGGCGATGATCTTTTCGATGTACCTTTCGGCTTCCGCCCATGCGCTCGCCATTGGCGACGCGGCGCTGAAGGCCGAGGCGCTGGTGTCGGCCGGCGTCGAGCTCACCGCCTATCAGCTGGCGCTGGCAGCGGACGACAAGCGACCGCCGCGCGGGTCGTTCCGCTTTCGCATGAACGATGCCGACGTCGCCGTCACCTTTACGTCGGAGGCTGCGCGCATCGACCTCAATCTGGCGCCGAAGGAGCTGCTCGCCGGCCTGTTTGCCGCGCTCGGCGCCCGCAAGGACGCGGCAATGGAGGACGCGGAGCGGATCGTCGGCTGGCGGACCCGCCCACAACCCGGCACCGTCAATGACGAGGCGGCGCTCTATGCCGCCGCGGGGCTGAGCTATCCGCCGCGGCAGTCGTTGTTCACGCATGTCAACGAACTGGCGCTTGTCGTCGGCCTGCCGCCGGCGCTGGTCGAGCGGGCCCTGCCATATGTGACGGTTTTCAACGGCTCGTCCAATGTCGATCCGGCGATCGCGGCGCCCGAGGTGGTCGCGGCGCTCCCAAGGAAGGACAAGTCCGCCGACCTGTTCGGCGATCGCACGGCGCCGTCGAGCAATCTATCTACCGCGGACGGCGCAGCGACGCGTTCGGGTGGCGACCCGGCCGCAGCCAAGAGCACCTGCTATCGGATCGATACCACAGTCAGTTTTGGCAATGGCCGCCGCATTTCGTCGGAAGTCGTGATCGCGCTCGGCGACACGGCGGAACCCTATCGTGTGCTGTCCTGGCAGGACGACATCGAGCCGCGCCAGCAAGCGCGCCCGCGCAGGAGTTCGTGATGGCCGTCCTCACTGAGGCAAAGGAACTGTTCAGCCAGTGGATCGAGGCCGTTGTCGGCGCCGTGGATGCCGTGGCGGGACGGCTGGTTCGGGCGCGCCGGATCCGCCTCGAGCAGCGGGATGACGGTATCTTCACCGCGAAGGCGATTCCGGCAGATAGCGGCGCGGGGTTGGGCGATCTGTCGTTCCGGCTGGTCAATGGTGCGCCGCAGCCGCCACTGTCAGCGGCGTGGGAAGTGGCGTTCCGCGGCAGCAGCATCGAGGCAGAGCTGCCGGCTTCGCAGGCGATGACTCATCTGCTCGATTTCCCGAGCAAGGCCGGCGATTTTCTCGACGGGATGATCCGCACGCAGATCGACCGTCTGACGCCATGGAGCGCGCGCGACGCGGTGTTCGGCTGGACACCGCCAAAGGAAGTGGCGGACGGCCGGATCGAAATCGTGTTCGCCGCGACGTCCAGGCTGGTGATCGCGCCTTTGCTGCAGCTTGCGCAAGCGCTGGATGCGGCCTCGATTGCGATCTACACCGAAGCGCCTTCCGGTGGATCGGACAAGATCGTTTTGATCGAGAAATCGCTGCGCAGCGTGATCGGGCCCGCCATCAACCTGCCGCGCCTGCTCCGCGCCATCCTGCTTTCGGCCGGAATAGCCGCCGCGGCGTCGCTTCTGCTCAATATCTATCTCGGCGGTTCGCTGCAGGATGATCTCGGCGACCTGCAGCGGCGAATTACCCAACGCCGTGCGGCGCTGCGTCTTGACGCGAACGGGTTGGCTTCCGGGCTGGGGCTGCTGGCCAAGCGCAAGCAGACCACGCCGTCCAGCGTCATGGTGCTGGAAGCCGTCACGCGCGCGCTGCCCGATTCCACCTTCGTGACGGAATTGCGGATCGAGGGCGACAAGGTCCAGGTCGTCGGCATGACCCAGGACGCGCCGTCGCTGATCCGACTGATGGAGCAGTCGCCGCAATTCACCCGCGCCACGTTCTTTGCACCGACCACACGCGCGGCCAACGAGCCGGGCGAACGCTTCCATATCGAAGCTCATATCACACCCTATTTTGGATCAGGCTCGTGAGCGTATTTTCCGCATCGACAAGGGCTCTTGTCAGGTCGCCGCTGATGGCATCCGCTCTCTATGCCGGCGTCGTCGTGCTGCTGATATTCGTGGCGGTATCCTCGATATCGGATCTGCTCGACCAGCGGCGGGAACTCGCCGTGTCGGCCGCGATGCTGGAGCAGCTCGAGGGGCACAAGCCTCCGGCGCGGGGCGCGTCCGACGTGACGATGCCATCGGGGTCGCCCTACCTGGAAGGCGCAACCGTCACGGTCGCGGGCGCGATGCTGCTGCAGCGCGTCGCCGGTGCGGTCGTAAAGTTCGGCGGCAACGTGTTGTCGACACAACTGGACGTGCAGGGCGGGCTTACCAAGACCGGCTTCCTGAGCATGATCGCAAGCTGCGAAATCGATCAGCCCCGATTGCAACAGGTGCTCTACGATCTGGAGGCGGGCATGCCGTTCCTGTTTGTCGATCAGCTGCTGGTGCAGACGCCGGTCTCGACGCCCGATTCCGAGACCGGTAAGCTGCGGGTCCTGATCGGCGTCTCCGGCCAATGGAAGGGCAGCAAATGATGCGCCGTTTCACGATCGGTCTTGCGTTTTGGATGCTGTCGCTGCACAGCGCGGCGGCAGCGACGACGGTCGCCATCGCGAGCGATGCGCTCGATGCCGGCCTCGAAGATGAAACGCGTCTGACCGGTCCGCGTACCGGCGAGCCGGTGACGGCCGTCCGCATCCTGCCGCCGCCGCCCGCTCCGCAGCGGACGTTGAGCGCCAATCCGTTGTGGGGCATTCCGCTTTCGAAATTGTCGGGCACGCGCGAGCGCCCGATCTTCTCCCCGTCGCGGCGTCCGCCGCCACCCGCGGTCGCCATTGTGCCGGAGGCGGCTCCGCCTCCTCCGCCGCCGCCAAACCAAGCGCCCGAGCCGCCGCCGGTTTCGCTGGTCGGGACCATTGCCGGCGGCGATGAAAGCTTCGGAATTTTTGTCGATCAATCGACCAAGACGCCGCTTCGGCTGAAAATCGGTGAGGACTATCAGGGTTGGAAACTGCGGACGATCCAGGGCCGCGAAGCGACGTTGGAGAAGGATCAGCAGGCCGCGGTGCTGACATTGCCGCCTCCCGGTGGCGAGTCCGGTGGAGAAGTGCGGTTGATCCCGGTCAGCGCCGTTGCGCGGCCGGTGACGTCGCGATGACGAGCGGCTCCAGCTTGTTGTTTGAGCATGATCTCCGCGCAAACGCTTCGCGTTTGTCGCGAGGGAAGACCGCTGCGCACTTTTCCGGATCATGCTCTAGATTGCGCCAAGCCATTGCTGCGCGGCTACCGCCGATAGCAGACCGATGGCCAGGAAGGGACCGAACGGCAGCGACGTTTGCCGCGTCAGGCTGTGGCCGGCGAGTTGCAGGCCGCCGGCCGCGATCAGCGCGCTGACGGCCGCGATCAGGACCAGCATCGGAATCCCGGACAACCCGACCCAGGTGGCGGCGGCGGCAAGGAACTTGACGTCGCCGAGGCCAAGCCCCTGGATCTTTCGCCACGCGAAATATAGTCGCCGCAATAGCCAGCCAATGGCGCCGATGATGACCGCGTCGCGCAACGCCTCGAGGCCGGCCATCGCGCCGCCCGCGACGATTGCCTTCACCAGACCCACGACAGCGATCGCCAGGTTCAGCGCATCCGGGATGATGCCGCGACGGAGGTCGATCAGCGCTAGCGTGCCGCAAAGGACGCAAAGCAGCAGGAAAAAGCCCGGGAACAGGTGTGCTTCGATGTCGAGAGGCATATTTCTCGTTGCCGGATGACAGGACCTGCATGTCGATGACGACGACACGTCGCTTCCATGACAACAGATACGAATTTTCGTTGACGAAATTATTTTGCGACAATCGCATGAAGGAATCTCGTCAATTTGCGTTCTCGCGAGGAATATTCCGCGAGCAATATCTTCTTATTCGGAGGACAGTCGGGGTGCGAAATCGTCTCGTCACAAAACAGCATAACAAGCCGACCATATTGCGCGCCGCTTGCCGGGGTTTTGCGAGCATTGCCGTGAATTTTCCGCGGCCTGCGAGGATGGATCGATATGCGAGTGGCGCTTTGCCTGCTTTTGCTCCTGCTTGGCCTGCAACAGGCCGATGCTGCAAAGCTCGACGACGCCGCGGAGCGGTACCGGCCTTACATGATTGAAGGAATTGGATCGGCGCTGGCAGGCGCGCGCGATCTGCGCGAGCGCGCCGCTGCGAAGGACCTGGCCGGGGCGAAGAAGGCCTGGATTGCTGCGCGCGCGGGCTGGGAGCGTTCGGAAGTGTTCACGGCCGGCTTCGTGCCCGAACTCGACGCGCAGATCGACGCCTGGCCCAATGCGGAAAGCGGCTTCCACGCCATCGAGGCGAAGCTGTTTGGCGCCGGCAACACCGATGTCGACGGTTTCGCCAGCGCGCTGGTCGAGCACCTCGACAGCCTGCACGGCAGGCTTCGCGACATGCCATTGACGCCGCAAGGTTTGCTGGATGGCACCGTGCGGCTTGCCTATGAGGTCGGAGAAAGCAAGGCTGACGGCGGTGAGTTCAGGATCAGCGGAACCTCGCTCGACGACATGCGCAACAACGTCGCCGGAATTGATCTTGCCTACACGACTATTTTTGCGGATGCGCTGAAAGCCGCCGACGCCAGGCTTGCCGATTCCGTGACGAAGCGGATCGAGCAGCTCAAGGCGATCGTCGCGGCAAAAGACCTGCCGCATGTCGATGTGCTTGCGCTGCGGCGGGCCAGCGAGGAACTGGTGGTCGCCCTGCAAGGCGCCTCGGCCAAACTCGGGTTGCATCAGCCGACCCTCGAGGCCCAATCGCGATGACGATCCGCCGCCTTGGGATCGCTGCCCTCGCTTTCGGACTTCTGATCGCGGGTCCGGAGGAGCGCGTTGCGGCTTTTCCGGTCGATGGCGATCAGACGGCGCTGCCCGCAAAGACCGAGCTGAACGAAGATGCGCTTGACAAGCCACGCGAGGTGTTTCGTTCTGAAACCGCTGGCGCCAAATCCTATCTGGTCAATCTCGGAAATCTTGCCTTCAGCTCGCCGTCGATCCTCGGCGAGGTGGCACGGCAGGCCGGCGTGAGTTGCGAAACCTGCCATGTCAACGGCGCGGGGAATGCAAAATTCTTCATGCCGAAGATGTCGACGCGTCCCGGCAATTTCGACACCACCGGACCGCTGTTCAACCCGAGGGCCAACAACTTCGTGCTCGATCCGGTGCGCATCCCCAGTCTTCGTGGCGCGCGCTATCTCGCCCCCTATGGCATCGACGGCCGCATGCCTTCGCTGCGCGACTTCGTTCGCAACGTCATCGTCAACGAGTTTGCCGGCCCCGAGCCGTCGCCTGCCATCGTCGACGCGATCGTCGCCTATATCCAGGATATTGATTTCCTGCCTAACCCGAGCCTCGGTCCCGCCGGCCGGCTGATCGGGAAGATCAGCGATTCGGAGCGTCGCGGTGAGGTGTTGTTCAACAAGCCGTTCCCGCACGATCCGGGCATGAGCTGTGCGGGCTGCCATGTTCCCTCGGGCAGCTTTGTCGATCACCGGCAGCATGACGTTGGCTCCGGCGGATTGTTCAAGACGCCGACGCTGCGCAACGCCGATTTCAACGCGCCGTATTTTCACGATGGCCGTTTCGACAATTACGACCAGGTGGTGACGCATTTCGACCGCACCTTCGATCTCGGCCTGTCCGTGCGGGACCGGCAGGATCTCGTCGCCTATCTCACGGCGGTTGGCGACGGCATTCAGCCCTATGAGCGCGACGGCGCGGGCGCAACGCTGAAGGAAATCAACGATTTCGCCGCGGTGCTGTCGATTGCCATCCCGGCCGGCGACAAGGGCACCGTCTCGCTCGCGGTCGAGACCATCGGCAGGGAACTGCGCGAGTTGACGGAACGATATCCGGATCGCAAGAACACCAGCGTATCGGGCGGCGAGGACGAGCGCCTGGGCGCGCGCGCGGCGCTGAAGAACCTCGTCCTCACCTTGCGTCGCATCGATCTTGCCGTCGCCGAGGGCCGAACCACCGAGGTCGCAGCGGAATTCAGAAATTATCGCAATCTCACCGCGGCTGCCGTGCCAGCCATGCTGGCCCGTGCCGAGCCGTTTTCCCTGTTCAATCCCACTGTGCATGATTCGCATTACGAGGCGCTGCGTCAGGTGATGCAGTCGCGGCGCGTATCGCAGTAGCGCCGGTTGCAGCGGCGGCGCTTGAGCGCGTTGTCGCAAGACAGCATCGCTGTCTTGCGCGCGACGCCTTTCGTCTCTCGCGTCGGCGAATTGAACGCGCGCATTCGGCTGATGCGAGAAACGATCTCTCAAGAATAAAACGATGCTTGCGTGAGACTTGCGTGAGCGCCGGTTTTGAGTTTTTTCTCGATGTGAATTTGCATCGATGAAGTCGTCAGAAAAAAGTTTTGAATTGCTCAGAGTTTCTTCAGCGCTTTCACGGCGTCGATATATCTGCGTCATGTTGACCCCCTACGGAAGTCGAGCGTTGGCCAGCGCGATAACAAACTTTCAACTCTTGGGGTCAGCATGACTTTCAATTTCAAGAAAAACTGGCGAACCACAACAGCATTGTGCTTCGTCTCGACCATCGCCGTTGCCACGGCGGCTTACGCGGCCAATGGCGGCCGCAGCAGCTGGGACAAGCGTCCGCATCACAACCGCTACGCCAACAATGGCAAGCATGACCACGACAAGAACGATAACGACAATCACGGACACAACAACGACAAGGATCCGGCGGACAAGGTCAAGACCGCCTCTCCGATCAAGCACGTCATCATCCTGATTGGCGAAAACCGCGGCCTCGATCACACCTTTGGCGTCTACAGGCCGAAGGGCAAGCACGAGACCATTTCCAACCTGCTCTCCAAGGGCATCGTCAACGAGGACGGCACGGCCGGTCCGAACTTCACCAAGGCGCAGCAGTTCGCGGTTGCCACGCAGCCCTCCTACTACATCGGCGCTCCGGTGATCGCCAAGTCGCCCTACGGCCCGACCAGCCTGATGCCGCAGCCGAACACCGCCGGCACGCCGACCGCGCCAAGCGACACCGCGCCTCCGTTCAAGACGATCGCTGAAGCGAGCATCGAGCTGGACATGGATCCCGCCGATCTCGACATCCTGACCACCGGCGCCAGTGGACTGGCGAGGAACGTGCTCGATACCCGCGTGCCGGGTGCCGGCACTCTGGCTGCCGGTTCGTACCCGCTGCAGGGTCCGCAGCTCAGCGACGACGACTACACCGGCGACACCACGCACCGCTTCTACCAGGATTGGCAGCAAGAGGATTGCAGCGCCGCGGGTGCGACGAAGGCCAATAATTCGGGCTGCTTGAACGACCTGTTCCCCTTCGTGATGGTGACCTATTCGGCGACCAACCAGAGCCAGGGCAACTCGATGGGCTTTCTGAATGCCGAGCAGGAGCAGGCCCCGATCCTGAAGGCGCTGGCTGACCGCTTCACCCTGAGCGACAACTTCCATCAGTCGTTCCACGGTGGCACCGGCGCCAACCACTTCATGCTCGGCACCGGCGACGCGGCCTTCTGGAGCGACGGCAAGGGCAATCCGACCACGCCGCCGGCGAACCTGATCGCGAACCCGAATCCGAAGGCGGGCACCAACAACACCTACACGGTCGACGGCAACTGGAGCGATTGCTCCGACATCTTCCAGCCCGGCGTCCAGCCGATCGTGAGCTATCTGAACCATCTGCCCTACGCGGCGGAGCCGAACTGCAAGCCCAACCACTTCTACATGCTCAACAACGTCAATCCGGGCTTCCTGCCGAACGGTGCGCTTGCCGGTGGCAACACCGTGCCGCCGTCGTCCGTCCGGACGATCGGCGACTCGTTGAACGAGAAGCAGATTTCGTGGGCCTATTACGGTGGCGCATATAACGACGCCGTGATCCTCTGGAACGCTGCCGTTGCGGCCAACCCGACCAGCCCGAACCTGACGGCTGCGGCGCTTGCCGATCCGGCGCACGCTCTCGGCGTCGCCTACTGCCAGATCTGCAATCCGTTCCAGTATGCGACCTCGATCATGGGCAACGCGGCCCAGCGGCAGGCGCATATCAAGGACACGGCGGATCTGATCACGGCGATCGAGAAAAACCAGCTGCCGTCGGTGTCCTTCGGCAAGCCGGACGGTCTGCTCGACGGTCATCCGCAGAGCTCGAAGGTCGATCTCTTCGAGGCCTACGTGCTCAACGTTCTCGGTGCGCTCGATGCCAACCCGGAACTGAAGGCGGAGACGGCGGTGTTCATCACCTTTGACGAAGCCGGCGGTTACTGGGACTCGGGCTACATCCAGTCGATCGACTTCTTCGGCGACGGACCGCGCATCCCGACCCTCGTCCTGTCGCCCTATTCGACCGGCGGCAAGGTCAATCACAACTACGCCGATCACGTGTCGCTGCTGAAGTTCGTCGAGCGCAACTGGGGCCTCCAGCCGCTCACCCACCGCAGCCGCAACAACCTGCCGAATCCGACGTTCTCGAAGAACAATCAGGATGTGCCGACCAACAGCCCGGCGCTCTCTGACATGTTCGACGCGTTCGACTTCAGCAAGCCGGTCACCCTGTCTTACATCGAGTGACCGTGCGCCTGTCGCGATCTGATCGCGGGCAGGCCTGATTGAGACGGCGGCGCCGATCGAACCCGATGGTTCGGCCGGCGCCGCTTTTCGACGTTTTCGGTTGGATGGCGAATATGCTGAAGGTCTCGTGGTTTGGCCGATTGATTTGCGCTGGCTTTCTGGTTGGCGGTTTTGCGCCGGCGATGGCCCAACAGTTTTCCGCTGATATTGTGACGTCGCGGGACAACGCCGTCGTGCCCGCGGGGCGCCTATGGGTTCTCGACGGAAGGGTGCGGATCGAGACGCCGGAGCTTCCAAACGGTTTCCTCCTTGTAGATAGCGCAAAACCGTCGGCCTATTTCGTGCGGCCGGCGACGCACATTTATATGGACGCGAGGCAATCAAGCCGGCTCTCCCAATGGTTTGTTCCCGTCGATCCGAACGAGCCGTGCCGGCAATGGCAGGCGATGGCAGAGCGTGCCGGTGCCGCAGGGCAGGCGGAGTGGCGCTGCGAGCACGCCGGCCGGGAGGAAATCAAAGGCCGCAGCGCTGAAATGTTTCGGGTCACCTCGGCCGAAAGCCAAAAATTCGTCGCCTGGCTCGATCGCGAGCGCCGGTTTCCGCTGCGGATCAAGACCGCCGACGGGGCCGTCATCGCGCTCGAGCACATCCGCGATGAGGCGCAGCCCGCGTCCTTGTTCGAACTGCCGCCGGATGCGAGAAAATTCAGCCCGGAAGCGCTGGTCGAGCACATCAAGCAGAGCGATGTCTGGGTCAGCGAGCCAAAGGACGACGAGCCGGCGCACCGCTGAACCAGCCGGCGCAAGTTGCTGGTCCCGTCACAAATCGGCAAAGGAAGTCGACAATATTGCGGGCGGGTGACACGCGCTTTCCGCGATGTTGGAGATTTTCCGAAATGGCAAAGAGAGACGTTTGGGTGCTCGCCGCCGTACTTGGCTGCGGCCTGGTCGCAGGCGATCGGCTCGCGGCGTTCCCGCTCGATGGCAGCCAGACGGTGTTGCCGGCCAAAACCGAGCTCAACGAGGATGCGCTGGTCAAGCCGCGCGAGGCGTTTCGCAGCGAGCTCAACCGCGGCCGCAAGCCCTACCTGGTCAATCTCGGCGATCTTGCCTTCAATTCTCCGAACATCCTGGGCGGCGTGGCCCGCCAGGCCGGCATCAGCTGCGGGACCTGTCATGTCAACGGCGCCGGCAATGCCAAATTCTACATGCCGAAAATGTCGGGCCATCCGGGGACTTTCGATACCACCGGGCCGCTGTTCAATCCGAAGGCCGACAACCTGATGTTCGACCCTGTCCGCATCCCGAGCCTGCGTGGCGCCCGCTTTCTCAGCCCCTACGGTCATGACGGCCGCATCGCGTCGCTGCGCGACTTCGTCCACAACGTCATCGTCAACGAGTTCGCCGGTCCCGAGCCGTCGCCGGCCATTCTCGACGCCATCGTCGTCTACATCCAGGACATCGATTTCCTGGTCAATCCGAACCTCGGACCCGCCGGGCGCCTGACGGCGCTCGCAATGGACAGCGAGAAGCGCGGCGAAGCGCTGTTCTTCAAGCCGTTTCCGCACAATGCCGAGCTCAGCTGCGCCACCTGCCACATCCCCTCGGCGGTGTTCGTCGACCACCTGCAGCACGACATCGGCTCCGGCGGACTGTTCAAGACGCCGACGCTGATGAATGCCAACTACAACGCACCCTATTTCCACGATGGCCGCTTCGACAGCTACGACCAGGTGGTGGCCTGGTTCAACCGCAGCTTCGATCTCGGATTGTCGGAGACCGGCCAGAAGGATCTCGTGGTCTATCTTCAGGCGGTCGGCGCCGGCATGACGCCGAACGAGTACGAGGGCTACACCGCCACGATGAAGGAGCTCATTGATTTCGGCAGTGCATTGGGAACCGCGATCGAAAACCGCGACAAGGACGTGATCGCGCTCGCCGTCGACACCATCGGATTCGAGCTGCGCGAGCTGACCGAGCAATATCCCGATCACAAGGATACCAGCGTGTCGGCGGAGGGCCTGGGCGAACGCATGCTGGCGCGCCAGATGTTGAAGGAGCAGGTGATCGCCCTGCGGCGCATCGGCATGGCGGCCGCCGAGGAACGTTTTGAGGATGCGGCCGAGGACTACAACCTCTATCGCGACCGCATGAAGGTCGCGGTTCCCACCGCATTGTACAACGCCGAGCAGTGGTCGCTGTTCAACCCGAAAGTCCACGATGCCCATTATGCGGCGCTGGGCCAGGCGCTCGCCTCGCGGCAGAAGCCGCAATAGTTTCCAAAGAATAAAGCAACTTCCTTCTCAAAAAAATGCGTCCCCGGCCTGAAGCCGGGAACGCGCTCACTTGATTGACCGGCCTTAGTGCCCGAAATTGGCGATCACGGTGCCGTTGTTCGGATTGAGGAACAGCCTGCGCGGATGATCCTCGCTGCGGTGGTCGAAGTCGAACATGGTGTCGATCGGACCTGCGATGGTGTCGAACGAGCCGGCCGGCTGAACGCGTTCGCCGTTCAGCCAGTTGTCCTCGATGAACCGCAGCACCGACGTTTGATCCGTCAGCGTGTGGTCGACGAAGTTCCGCTTGGCGAAGGGCGAGACCACGATCAGCGGCATGCGGGTGCCGTAGCCGCAGCGGCCCCAGACCGGCTGGCCGAAGGCGCCGTTGAGCGCCTGGTTCGGGGTCGGGCGGCCCTGCTGGAAGCCGTTGCTGGTATTGCACTTGCCCGGTCCGTTGAGCACGTCGAGCGCCGAATTGGCCGAGCTATTGACGATCGGCGGCATCTGGTGGTCGTACCAGCCGTCGGAGTCGTCATAGGCGATAATGACGGCGGTCTCTTCCCACTCCGGGCTCTGCTGCAAGGCATTGACGACGCCGACGACGAAGGTCTGCTCGTCAAGCGGATCGGAGTAACCGGCGTGGCCGTCCTGGAAGGCGGGAGCCTTCACGAAGCTGACCGCCGGCAGGTTGCCTTGAGTGCAGCAAAGAAGTCGTTGCTGTCGTACTGGTGGTTGGCCGGATCCGGCGTCTTGGTGCCGGGAATGAAGCTGTGGCCGATCGCCTTGACCGAGCTCGGCCGAAGATGCTTCGGATTCGAGGTCGACGCATAGTACTGGAACCAGGCGTGGTGCGGAATGTAGTCGACCGAGGTGAATTGCGGCGTGCCGGGCGCGGTCGGATTGGTCTCCCGCAAGCAGCCGGTGGTGCCGTTGGCATTGACGACGGTGAGGTCGAAACCGCCCATGAAGGCGCCCCAGGTGATGCCCTTGTCGTTGAGCATGTCGCCGATATTGCGGCCGCTCATCGTCACCTGGTCGATGGTTGGATTCGAGCATACGTCGCCGATCGGATCGCCGTCGCCGATCTCGGTGATATTGCTCGCGGTGTGGGCGGCGTCGCCGAAGGCTTCGTGAGTGCTGTGAAGCAACACGCCCGAACCATTGACCACATTGATGGAATTGGCGAGACCGTTGGTCTGGCCCGCGATCAGGTTCAGCGCACCCGGCGTCGACGGGCCGAACTGCGTCGAATAGCTGTTGTCGTTCATCGCGAAGTTCTGGGCGTAATTCCACAGCGCGGTGACGGTGTTGCCGTCGTAATAGCCCATCACGAGTGCCTTGGTGCCGATGCCGGCCGGCGGCGGACCCGCAACGCCGACGAACGCCGGAAAACCGTCCATGTGGCCGTTGTTATAGGCGGCTTGTTCCGGCTGTTCGTTGTGGCCCTGGTCGGCCGTCAGCGCCTGTGCAGGCGCGAGGCGGAAGGGATTCGAGGCGCCGGTGCCGTTCTGCACATTATTATTGGGGGCGACCGGGTTCGTCGAGATGCTGTTGGGGTTGTGGTTGAGGAGGTCGACGCCCGCCAGCGGGGCAAAGTGGTGATTGACGTCAAGCGGCGTCTTCAGGCCGTTGACCACGGGGGTGAATGGCTTGGCGTGGAAGGGCGTTTCGCCCTGTTTGTTCTCGGCGTGCGGATAGGTGCCGAAATAGTGGTCGAAGGAAATATTTTCCTGGAAGATGATGACGACATGCTTGATGGGCGTCCTGGTGCGGACCCCATCGTGATCGTGGTCATGGTCGCGATCGTGGTCATGGTCGCGGCCGAAATGGAAGTCGTCGGACCGGCCGTGATCGTCATCGGCAACGGCTCCTGCGCCCATCATGATGAGGGCGAGGACCGAGACGAATCCGAGAGCTTTAGACAAACGCATTGAGAGTTTCTCCCCGTTGGAATTCGAGAAAGACAAAAAGAGAGGATTGCTGCGGCAATCGACCGCAGCCGGCGGACCTTTTCAGCGTCCGGCTACAGCACGACGAAAAAAATGTGACACACGAATAAATGTTGTGCGTGAATGCGGGGAGCACATCGAGCGCGAAGGCATCGTGTTCGGTCTGCAACACGTCGTGTGACAAGGATATTTCGCTTTTTTGAAGCGCACGCCTATTTGATCGGAAAACGAATTTGTCCGGGCAACTTTGAGGCGGCGCGATGCGAAGCCGGAACCGGACAGCGATACGCAATCTCGCCACGCGCTTGCGCCCGAGTTTTGCGTTGAGACCCTCAAAAGAGAGGGCGCAGGGAAAGCCGGATGCTGGTTGCACCCGCGGCCTCGTGTGCAGTGTAGAAAGCACACGAGTTAGAAACCACAGGTTCAACCGGAGCGACCCGGCCTTCCCTGCGCGATTGGTGTTAACGGCTTATAGCGCGCTCTCCCCGGTGTCCGGGCTTGATAGCCACCGTCGCTTTCCGCGAAACGTCCCGCGAGAAGCTTGATCCCAGCGTCGGGGGATCGGGACCACACGCTCGCATCCCGCTTCCAACGTCCGTGACGATCGCGAAGCGCCCCTCTTGTGGAGGCGGGATGCGCGGATAAAATCATAATTTTCTGAAAAACGGAAGAGAAATATTTGTTGCGAAAGGACTTGACACGATTTCCGATAAAGCGAAGTGATTTGCCCGTCGAGGCTGGGCAAGAACTCGATCGGCTCTCGACGCGCTAGAAATCCATTCGCAGTCCGACGCTATGGCACGTAGAAAATTTCTATTGCTGTGCTCGTGTGAGCAACGCAGAGAATGACTTTCTACAGGTTGACTGCCGTTCTGAATACTTGCCCAGCCACGTCGGCCGGCCGGCGCTGGTCTCTGCCGAGCTTGAGCCCCCACGCCCTTTGCATTACCGTTTGCGGAACCACCACTTCGAGCGCCGAAAAAAAATGCAAATCCGCTCCGACGACCTGCTGCTGGTCATCGACGTGCAGAACGATTTCTGCACGCACGGCAAGCTGGCTGTCGCCGATGGCGATGACGTCGTCCCCGTCGTCAACCGGCTTGCCCAGCGCTTCGACCATATGGTGCTGACCCAGGACTGGCATCCGCCGGGTCACAGCTCCTTTGCGACCTCTCATCCGGGCCGGGCGCCGTTCGAGAGTATCGAGATGCCCTATGGGCAGCAGACGCTGTGGCCCGACCATTGCGTGCAGGGCACGCCGGGGGCGACCTTCCACCCCGACCTGTTGACCGAGCGCGCCGAGCTCATCCTTCGCAAGGGTTTTCGGCGCGACATCGATTCCTACTCCGCCTTCTATGAGAACGACCGGCGTACGCCGACGGGTCTGGCGGGGTACCTGCGCGAGCGCAATTTGCGCAGGATCTTCCTCGTGGGCCTCGCAACCGATTATTGCGTCCATTATTCCGCGATCGACGCGCGTCGCCTCGGCTTCGATGTCGTCGTGATCGAAGCCGGCTGCCGGGCGATCGATCTGTCGGGCTCGCTTGCGGCGGCCTGGGCGGGAATGCTTGAGGCCGGCGTGCAGCGGACCGGCGATCTCTAGGGAAGACCAGATTTGGTTGAATTTGGCGGTCTATCGGCAGACTCACTTCACCTCCCCCGCAAGCGGAAGAGGGAGCCCAGTCCCCGCGGGGCTACCGCGCCGCATCCTCGTCACGCCGAGCGGCTGTTGCGGTTCGGCATGCCGCCGATCGCGATGATCTCGGCGCTCAATTGCTCGATGGTCGTGCGGTGCCTCATCGCGGTCTGCCGGATCAGCGCAAAGGCGTCCTCTTCCGAAAGGCCGTGGCTCTTCATCACCTGCAACACCGCGCCGAATACCACGCGGCGCGAACGCACGCGCTCTTCCAGCTTCTCGATATGGGCTGCTTCCTCGCCGCGCCGCTGCGCGCAGTCGAAGGCGACCACGAGCGCGGTATAGAGGCCGGCGGAACGCAGCGGCTTGATCAGAAAGGAGGCGGGCTGCAGATCGAGCAGCCATTTCAGCCGAACTCGGTGTCTCGGTGCCGATCAGCGCGATGATCGGCGCATTGATCTTGAGGGCGACCGGACGATCCGACTTGATCGGGATCGCGTCCGCATCCAGCACGATCACGTCGATGGGCTCCTGCGGCGATTGCCTGTCGGCAGGATGGGCCTCCACGACCGACATGCCCAGGCGATCCAGCTGGCGGCGCAGGATCGAGATTTCGCGCTCGTCCTTCATCATCATGAGGGCGCGACGGCCGCGAACGGAAAAAGGAGATGGTCTGGTCATTGGACGACCCGCAGATGGTTCGAGCGCCGTGTCACGGCATCGCTGTTTTCCGATCTCGTGCCGATCGACGCCAGATCGAGACTGGAGAGATAGGGATCGGGGTGTTCGGGGGCATCCGCCTCCCAGAAGATCTCGAACTTGCAGCCGGACACCGATCGCGCCAGGCGCGGCGTCAGGAAGCAGTGATTATTGTCGGGATCGACCCAGACCGGGCCTTGCGGAGAATCGTAACGATGGTTGGCGGCCGCGCGGCGAACGGCGGCAACCTCGGCCGAGCCGGCGCGGCGGATGGCGCGCGCCAGCAGCATGACACAGACATAGGTCGACTGCCCATCGACCGAAACGCTGCTGTCGGCGCCGTGACGCGCCTTCCATCGTGCGACGAAAGCGCGGTTCTCCGCGTTCTCGATACTCTCGAAATAGGCAGAGGAGGTGATGCAGCCGATCGAAGCGTCCGATCCGATCAGCTTCAGCTCCGGCTCGCAAAGGCTGCAGCTCAATACCGGGATCGAAAGCCCCGCGCGTTCCGAGGCCGCGTGCAGCGCGCGCATGAAGACGTAGCTGGATTCCCCGACCAGCGTGTTGAACACGACCGGCGGCTTGCGGTCGATGATTTCCCGGACGATATGGTCGACCGCCGTCTCGCCAAGCTCGAGCAGGCGCTCGGCGATGATGCGGCCGCCGGCGCTGGTCACGATTTCACGCAGGACCCGATTGGTCTCCCAGGTCCAGACATAGTTGGAGCCGGCGCAGAATACGTCGGTTGCGATATGCTCGAGCATGTGCCGCACCAGCGGCACCACCGTGTGGTTGGGGGCGGCGCCGACATAGATGACGTTGTCGCTGGCCTCGAAGCCTTCGTATCGCGCAGGATGCCAGAGCAGGCGCTCGGTGCGTTCGACGATCGGAATGACCTGCTTGCGCGAGGCGGACGTGTAGCAGCCGACGATGTGCTGGACCTGCTCGCTGCGAATGAGATCGTCGCAGGCGGAGTGATAGGCAGCGACCACGCCGCCGGGATCGCGCAAATGCGGCGTGAAGGTGAAGTCGAACTCGTCGCTCCGGTTGACTTCGTCGACGGCCATCAGCGCGCTCTTTTCCATCTCCCGTGCCATCATTTCGTAAGGGCCCGACCGGGAAAACACGAGACCGAGAGGGATGGACGGTTTTGTCATCAGGCACTTCCGAAATTGCTGTGGCGATTCATCTCATCTTGTTTGCGCATGATCTTTTCGGAAAACCGCTGCACACTTTTCCGGATCATGCGCCCGAAGTTCGATTTGTCACCCGTCATCCGCGTTGCAGGTTGCGCGCGTTTTGGGCGGCCCTCGCTCAAAAAAGGGGCCGGGGTCTGATTGACAAGCCCGGCAAGGCTAAGACACAATCCTCCGGTAAGCAAATACGTGCATGGCGAATGAGTTCTCGCGCAGCCGCTGATGTCTGAGTGACGACCTCGCGCTTTCGTTCTGCAACGTAAATCTACGCGACCATCGATAGTACGGGCATTTGAGCCATTCGGGGCCTTTTGGGCCACGGGTGGCTTTTTTCGTTTGTGTGGGGGTGAAGCATGGCGGTGCGTCTTCCGACGTTGGAGCAAATCGACGCGCTCGGTTCGGACTTTGGCCTCGTGCTCACCGCGGACGAGATTGCCGCGTTCCAGCAGGCGTTCAAGGGGCCGCTCGCTTCCTATGGCCGGCTCGAGGAACTTGTGGCGCCTGCCTTGTCGCCGGTCGCGCCGCGCTCGCCGGGCTATCGGCCGCCCGCTTCGGAAAATCCTTACGGCGCTTGGTACTGGAAGACGGACATCAAGACGGGAAGCGAAGGACTCCTGAGCGGCAAGAAGGTCGCCATCAAGGACAACATCTGCGTGGCCGGCGTTCCCATGATGAACGGCTCGGCGCTGCTCGAAGGCTATGTGCCGGAGCTCGACGCCACCGTGGTGACGCGGATTCTCGATGCCGGCGGCACCATCGCCGGCAAGGCCGCCTGCGAGGACCTCTGTTTTTCCGGTGCGAGCCACACCTGCGCGAGCGGCGTCATCCGCAACCCGCATAATCCGGCGCACAGCGCCGGCGGCTCGTCGGGCGGCAGCGCGGCGCTGGTCGCGGCCGGCGAAGTGCCGATGGCGCTCGGCGGCGACCAGGGCGGCTCGATCCGCACGCCGTCGAGCTGGTGCGGTGCGTACGGTCTCAAGCCGACCTGGGGCCTGGTGCCGACCACCGGCTCGATGCCGATCAGCTATTCGGTCGATCATTGCGGTCCGATCTGCGCCAGCGTCGAGGACGTCGCGCGGCTGCTCACGGTCATCGCCGGGCATGACGGCTGGGACACGCGAACCATCAATGCGCGCACCGACGACTACATGCCGGCGGCAGGTAAGCCGGCAAAGGGATTGCGCGTCGGCATCCTGCGCGAAGGATTTGGTCATCCTGAAAGCGATCCCGCCGTGAATGACAAGGTCAGGCAGGCGATCGCAGCACTTGGCAAGGCCGGCGTCGAAAGCACCGAAATCTCGGTGCCGTGGCATCTCGACGGGCCCCATGTCTGGAGCGGCATCATCCTGGAGGGCGCGGCCGAGATGATGCTGAAAGGATATGGCGTCGGCAACAATGTGCAAGGCTACTATCCCGTGTCCATGCAGGAGGCGCTGGCGCGCGGCATGGGAACGCGGATCAACGACGTGTCGCCGACCGTGAAGCTGGTCCTGATGCTCGGCGAATACATGCATCGCCACTATCACGGCCGCTATCATTCCAAGGCGCAGAACCTGCGCGTGCTGCTGCGGCGCGCCTATGACGAAGCGCTGGAGAAGTTCGACGTGCTGGCGATGCCAACCATTCCGTTCACCGCGACGCCGATACCACCACCCGATGCACCGCTGGGCACCGCGATCGATGTGGCACTGAACATGCAAGCAAATACCTGCTCCTTCGACGTGTCGGGGCATCCCGCCTTCACGGTGCCGGTCGGCCGCATCAATGGGCTGCCGGTAGGCCTGATGCTGGTTGGCCGCCATTTCGAGGAAGCAACCCTGATCCAGCTCGCCTCCGCCATCGAGGCCGGCTCCGACTGGAAGTCGAACTAAGGGCGCAAATGATGTGTAGAACCGGCCGGCGCGCTTTAAGGATTTGAGGACATCGCGATGATCAAAGATGCCATTATCAAGGAATCCTGGCTCACATCCTCGATCATGGCGAAGCGTGGCGTTGCGAAGGGGGCGGCCGGTCAGCGCCACGAGCTTTCGATCGCGGGGCAGGGGGCGTTTCATTATGTTTACGGCCCCTACGCCAAGCCCGTGCTGACCATCGAGCCGGGTGACGTCGTTGCCGTGGAAACCGAAGACGCCTTTGGCGGCGTCATCACCAGCGAGAAGGACAGCCCGACCGCCAAGCTGCAGTTCCCCTTCCTCAACCCGCAATGCGGACCGATTGCGATTGCGGGCGTCGAGAAGGGCGATTGCCTCGCCGTCCTGATCCATGCGGTGGAGACGCGCGGCGCCCAGCCGGCCGGAACCACCTGCATCATTCCGGAATTCGGCGGCCTGGTCGGTACAGCCGCCACCGCCATGCTCAATCCGCCTCTGCCGGAGCGGGTGAGGAAGGTGCATGTCGACAAAGACGGCGTGCGCTGGAGCGACAAGATCACGCTGCCTTACCAGCCGTTCATCGGCACCATCGGCGTGTCGCCGCAGATCGAGGCGATCTCGTCACTGCAGCCGGATTATCACGGCGGCAACATGGATCTGCCCGACGTGGCGCCGGGCTCGATCCTTTATTTCCCCGTGCACACCAAGGGCGGGCTGCTCTATGTCGGCGACTGCCACGCCGCCCAGGGCGACGGCGAATTGTCGGGCGTTGCGATCGAGCAGCGCGCCACCGTCACCCTCCAGATCGATGTCATCAAGGGCTGGAGCTTTGCGTGGCCGCGGCTGGAGAGGGCGGATTTTCTGATGACGATCGGCAGCGCGCGCCCGCTCGAGGATGCCGCGCGCATCGCCTATCGCGAACTGGTGCGCTGGATGAGCGCCGATTACGGCTTCGACGAAATCGACGCCTACATGCTGCTGAGCCAGGCCGGTCGCATCCGGCTCGGCAACATGGTCGATCCGAAATACACGATGGGCGCGTCGATCTTGAAGAAATACCTGGTTTCATGAAGGGCAATCGTGAGGAGAACCACGCAATGGATATAAATCGCAGAAAATTCTTGCAGAGCACGGCGGCTGGAGCTGCCGCCAGCATGTTCGCGTCCGAGGCGTGGGCCGAGGATCCGATCGGCGTTGCCGGCATCCATGATCTCTCTGGTGGACTCGACATCTACGGCAAGCCGATGGTCGACGCCTTGACGCTCGCGGTCGAGGAAGCCAATGCGGCGGGCGGCCTGCTCGGGCGCCAGATCAAGCTGATCAATTATGATCCGCAATCGACCATGCAGCTCTATACGCAGTTTGCGCAACAGGCGGCCCTGAAGGACAAGGTGGCCGTGGTGCATGGCGGCATCACCTCGGCCTCGCGCGAAGTCATCCGGCCCGTGCTCGACAAATTCAAGACCCTCTATTTCTACAATACCCAGTATGAGGGCGGCGTCTGCGATCGCGACCAGTTCGACACCGGCGTGACGCCGGCGCAGACGGTGGAAAAGCTCGTGCCCCATGCCATGAAGAAATGGGGCAAGAAGGTCTACGTCATCGCGGCCGACTACAATTACGGCCAGATCACCTCGCAATGGGTGAAGAAGTACGTCGTCGAAAACGGCGGCGAAGTGCTGTCCATCGACTTCTTCCCGCTCGATGTGACGAATTTCGGCTCGACCATTTCCAAGATCCAGGCGGCGAAACCGGATTTCGTCTGGTCGGCGCTGGTCGGCGGTGCGCATATCTCCTTCTATCGGCAATGGGCGGCGGCCGGCATGCGCAAGAGCATTCCGATGGCCTCGACCACCTTCGCCGTGGGCAACGAGCACATCGTGCTGTCGCCGGAAGAGTGCGACGGCATGCTGGTCTGCTACAACTACTTCCAGGACCTGAAGAACCCGGTCAACGAAGCCTTCGTCGCCGCCTTCCACAAGCGCTTCGGCGCCGACTATCCCAACATCACCGAGCTCGCGATGGGGACCTATCAGGGCTTCCGGCTGTGGGCCGAGGGGGTCAAGAAGGCGGGCAGCGTCGACCGGATGAAGGTCATCGAGGCCTTGGAGACCGGCATCAGCATCGATGCTCCCTCCGGCAAGGTCACCATCGACCCGCCGACGCATCATTGCGTGCTTGACGTGCACATCGCCGAAGTCGCCGACAAGAAGCTCAAGGTGCTGGAGGATTTCGCGCAGCAGAAACCCGCCGATACGGCGGCTGTTTGCGACCTGATCAAGAATCCGAATGACAATCAGCAGTACGTGATCAAGATCTGACGGAGTAGCTCGATGCGTCACGACCCTCATGGTGAGGAGGCGCGGATGCGCCGTCTCGAACCATGAGGCCCCGATATCGGCCTCGTCCTTCGAGACGCCGCTTTCGCGGCTCCTCAGGATGAGGGATGAGAGCCGTTTGTGACGCAGTAGCGGTTGTTCGGTCGGATCCTGCTTAGGAAAGGTGAACGTGGATCTCGTTGCTCTACTGGCAATCCAGGTTCTTTACGCCATCGCCAGCCTGGCGCTGATCAGCGTCGGGCTGGCGATCATCTTCGGCATGATGCGGGTGATCAATCTCGCGCATGGCGAATTCCTGATGCTCGGCGGCTACGCTGCGATTGTTGCGACCAGCCACGGCATCAATATCTGGCTCTCGATGCTGGTGGTCGCGCCTGTCGTCGTCGGCCTCATCGGCGTCGTCGTGGAGCGGGCCATCATTCGCTTCCTCTATGGCCGCATGATCGACACCATGCTGGCAACCTGGGGCCTCAGCCTGTTCCTGGTCGGTCTCACCACCGCGATCTTCGGCAACACCACGGTCGGCATTTCGGCGCCGCTCGGCAGCTTCGAGATCGGCGCCTACCGGGTCTCGACCTACACGCTCTTTGTCATCGCAGTCGCGATCGCCGTGCTGGTCGGAATCTTCGCCACGCTGCGCTGGACTCGACTTGGCCTGATTGCGCGCGGCACGATGCAGAACGCCAACATGGCCGCGGCGCTGGGCGTCGATCCGCCGCGCGTCTACGCGATCACCTTCGGCATTGGCGCCGCCTTGACCGGGCTTGCGGGCGCCGTGCTGGCGCCGGTTTCGGGCGTGTTCCCGACCATCGGGGTCGCCTATGTCGCAAAATCCTTCATCACCGTGATCGGAGGCGGTGCAGCCATTCTGAGCGGGACGGTTTCGGCGTCCGTGCTGTTCGGCGCGGTGAACCAGATCGCCACCTTCGTCACCACGCCGGTGTTCGGCGAGGTGGCGCTGCTCGCCACCGCGATCGTCCTGATCCGCCTGCTGCCGCAGGGGATCACCGGCCGCTTCTTCCGGAGAGGATTGTGAACGGACGCACGCTCAACATACTCGGCCTCGTGCTGGTCGGCGTCGCCGGAATCCTGTTCACGGTTTTCGCGCCTCGCCTGCTCGAGCTCGACGCCCTGCTGGAGATCACCGTCTATCTGATCATGGCCGTGCTCGCGCTCAGCCTGGCGCTGATCTGGGGTTATGGCGGCATTCTCTGCTTCGGGCAGTCGGCCTTCTTCGGCTTAGGGGCCTACACCTATGCGATTGCGGTGTTCAATTTCGGCGAAAGCACAATTCCCTTGCTGCTCGCCATTGTCCTGCCGGCAGCGTTTGCGGCGCTGCTCGGCTATTTCATGTTCTATGGCCGCATCGGCGAAGTCTATCTCGGCGTCATCACGCTGACGGTGACCTTGATCCTCTTCAACTCCATCAATTCCACGGCCGGTCCCGAGTTTCATATCGGCGTGGCGCGGCTCGGCGGCTTCAACGGCATTCCCGGAATCCCGCCGCTTAATTTGCCCGGCAACAAGAATGCTGCGATCGATCTCGAGGGCATGTTCTATCTGGCGGCCGTCTCGCTGCTTCTGACCTATTTCGGACTGCGCCTGCTGCTCGCGAGCCGTTTCGGGCGCATCATTGTCGGCATCCGCGAGAACGAACGGCGCGCCGAATTGTTGGGCTATGACCCGCGTGCCTACAAGCTTGCAACTTTCACCATCGGCGGCGCGTTGGCCGGATTTGCCGGCTGCCTGTTCGCGAACTGGGGCAACTTCGTCAGTCCGACTATCTTCGGTCTTTCGCAGTCGGCGCAGATCATCATCTGGGTCATTGTCGGCGGCCGCGGCACGCTGATCGGTCCGATCGTCGGATGCATCGGCATTCAATGGCTCAGCACGGCGCTGGGCGCCAACCAGCCGGCCGGCTCGGATTGGTGGGCCAAGATATTCGCCAACGCGCCGCTCATTCTCGGCACCATCCTGATTGCGTTCGTGCTGCTGGTGCCGAAGGGTCTTGTCCCGACGCTCGCCGAACTGGGCCAGTGGCTGCTGCCGCAGCGCTTCAGCCGTGCCGCGGAGCGCGAGCGCTTCGAACCGAACGCGGCGGAGTAGAGTGATGGCCGCGCCGCTGCTCCAGACCATCGACCTCGGCGTGAATTTCGGCGGCGTGCGCGCCGTCCGCAACGTCGATTTCACCCTCGACGAGGGCGAGCTGCGCTGCCTGATCGGACCGAACGGGGCCGGCAAAAGCACGTTCTTCAAGATGCTGACGGGCCAGCTCGCGCCCAGCCACGGCCGCGTGCTGTTTCGCGGGCAGGATATTTCCGATGCGCACGCTCACGAGATCGCCCGCCTCGGCATCGGCATCAAGACCCAGGTGCCGAGCGTCTTCGACGGCCTCTCGGTGCGAGAAAATATCTGGCTGGCGGCGAGCCGCATCCATACCAAGGCGAAGGCCTCGGCGTTGGTGGATGAAATGCTGGAGCGCATCGAGTTGACTGCAGCGGCGGATCGCCTGGTGGGCCAGCTCGCGCACGGCCAGCGGCAGTGGGTCGAGCTGGGTCTGGTGCTGTCGACCGACCCCGAGCTCATCCTGCTCGATGAGCCCGCCGCCGGCATGACGCATGAGGAGGTGCAGAGAACCGCCGAGCTCGTGCGCGAGATCAACCGCAGCAAGGCGCTCATCGTCGTCGAGCACGACATGCAGTTCATCCGCATGATCGCCAGGAGGGTGACCGTGTTCAACCAGGGCAACATCCTGGTGGAGGATCAGGTGGAGAACATCATGCGCAACCCGCTGGTGCGCGACATCTACCTTGGCAAGCAGGCGGCCGCATGATGCTCGAGGTCCAGGACCTGCGCGCGGCCTATGGCCGTATCCCCATCCTCAACGGCATCAACTTTGCCGTCGCGGACGGCGAATTCGTCGGCATTCTCGGCCATAACGGCATGGGCAAGACCACCTTGCTCCGGGCGTTGATGGGATTCCTTCCGGCGACATCAGGGCACGTCCGCTTCGAGCAGAAGGACATCACCGCGTTCGAACCGTTCCGCCGTGCCCGCCTCGGGCTCGGCTTTGTGCCGCAGGGCCGCGAGATATTTCCGGCGCTCAGCGTCTACGACAATCTGCGCATGGGATGCAGCAAGCAGAGCGCAGCATCCGAGCAGGAGACCATCGAGACGGTGCTGGAGGAATTCCCCCGGCTGAAGCCGCTCTTGGAGCGGGTCGGCGGCGCGCTGTCGGGCGGCGAGCAGCAGCTGCTCGCGATCGCGCGCTGTCTGTGCGGCAAGCCCCGCCTGGTGCTGCTCGACGAGCCGACCGAGGGCATCCAGCCTTCGATCATCGAGGAGATCGTCGAGACGTTGCAGCGGCTGCGCGCCAAGAGCGGGCTCACCATCATCCTGGTCGAGCAGAATCTCGATTTCATCGCGGCGCTGTCGCAGCGGATTCTCATCATTCAGAAAGGCACGATCACCCGGGGCGTGCAGCCGGATGATCTGCACGATGCAAGTCTTGTCGGGGAATTCATCGGGATCACAGCCTGAGCCCGGCCAACCGGGACGCGTCCAAGAGGGAGAACAGCCATGGCAGTCAGACGACCCACTCTCGATCAATTGCGCGGCGTAGCCGAGGATCTCGGCATGACCATGAGCGATGACGAGCTCAAATCCTACGATGCTCTCATGCAGGGCAACTACCTCGCCTATGACGCCGTCGACGCCATGCCGGACTTTATCCCGGCGGTGAAATATCCGCGCACGCCCGGCTATCGGCCGGAGGGCGAGGAGAACAAGTATAACGCCTGGTATGTCAAGACCGAGATCAAGGGCGCCCCTGGCGGCAAGCTCGCGGGCAAGAAGATCGCGGTGAAGGACAATGTCAGTCTCGCCGGCGTGCCGATGATGAACGGTGCCTCGACGCTCGAAGGCTATACGCCCGAGACCGACGCCACCATCGTGACGCGCATGCTCGATGCCGGCGGCACCATCGTCGGCAAGACGCATTGCGAGTATTTCTGCTTCTCCGGCGGCAGCCATACCTGCGCGGCGGGCGCCGTCCACAATCCGCACCGGATGGGTTATTCGTCCGGCGGCTCGTCCTCGGGCAGCGCCGTCGTGGTGGCGACCGGCGAAGTCGACATGGCGATCGGCGGCGACCAGGGTGGATCGATCCGCATCCCTTCGTCGTTCAGCGGCATCTACGGCATGAAGGGAACCCACGGCCTGGTGCCTTACACCGGTGTGATGCCGATCGAGCTCACCATCGACCACACCGGACCGATGACGCGCAATGTGCGAGATAACGCGCTGCTTCTGGAAGTGCTGGCGGGACCCGACGGGCTCGATCCGCGGCAGGTCTCGCCAAAGGTGGCGAACTATACCGAAGCGCTCGGCGGCGGCGCCAAGGGATTGCGTATCGGCGTCGTCAAGGAAGGCTTCGGTCATCCGAGCTCGGAGGCCGATGTCGATGCCAAGGTGAGGGTAGGAGCCGAGCTCTTCAAGAAGCTTGGCGCGACTGTCGACGAGATCTCGGTGCCGATGCATCTGGCGGCGCCCGCGATCTGGCTGCCGATCGCCGCCGAAGGCGCCACCGAGTTCATGATGAAGGGCAACGGCATGGGGACCAACTGGCGCGGTCTCTATAATGTCACGTTGCTCGACGCCCATTCCGCCTGGAAGCACCGGGCGGATGAATTGTCCGACAGCCTCAAGATCACGATGCTGCTCGGACATTATTTCACCAAGCACTATCGCGGTCACTACTACGCCAAGGCGCAGAATTTGAACCGCAAGCTGCGCGCGGCCTACAATTCTGCGCTCGCCAATTACGATCTGCTCTTGATGCCGACCCTGCCGATGAAGGCGACGCCGCTGCCGCCGTCGGATGCGCCGCGCGAACTCTATATCCAGCGCGCTTTCGAGATGGTCCCCAATACGGCGCCGTTCAATGCCACCGGACACCCGGCGATGAGCCTTCCCTGCGGCATGGGTGACGGCCTGCCGATCGGGCTGATGCTGATCGGAAAATATTTCGACGAATCGACCATCTATCGCGCCGCCGCGGCGTTCGAAGGCGCGGGCGACTGGACCAAGATGTAAGGCATCGCGCGGCTGGCTGCACGACAGCCGGCCGCGCACTCTGGCGGAGGCAGCAATGGATCTGGGACTGAAGGGCAAGAGCGTACTCGTGACCGGCGGCAGCAAGGGCATTGGGCTTGCGATCGCCGAACTCTTTGCAGCCGAAGGCGCCAATGTCGCGATATGCGCGCGCAATGCCGACGAGGTCGCCCGCGTGGTCAAGGCGCTCGCCGCCAAGGGCGTCAAATCCTGGGGAGAGGGGATCGATGTCGCCGACCCCGTCGCCTTGAAGGGCTGGGTCGAAGGCGCGGCGGCTCAGTTTGGCGGGATCGACTGCATCGTCTGCAATGTTAGCGCGCTTGCCGTCGGCGATACGCCGGAGACCTGGGAAAAATCATTCCGCACCGACATGATGCACACCGTCAATTCGATCGCCGCCGCCAAACCCTATCTGGAGAAATCGAAGTCGGCCTCGATCATCATTGTCTCGAGCGTGTCGGGTTTTGAGGTTGATTTCGCCGCGGGCTCCTACGGCGCGATGAAGGCCGCCCTGATCCATTACTCGAAAGGGCTCTCCAGCCAGCTGATCCCGATGGGAATCCGCGTCAACGTGGTCTCGCCCGGAAATACCTACTTCGAAGGCGGCATCTGGCAGAATATCGAGAAGGGCATGCCGGACCTGTTCAAGACGGCGATGTCGCTCAACCCGACGGGCCGCATGGGAACAGCGCAGGAAGTTGCGGCCGGCGTCGTGTTCCTCGCAAGCCCCATGGCAAGCCGCGTGTCCGGCACCAACCTGATCATCGACGGGGCGCTGACAAAGGCCGTCTAGCCATCGCTGAAATTCGCGCCGAACCAGCTTGGCGCAGTTCGGCGCGAACGAATATTTGAATGAAGTCCGAACCTGATCCGGATCAGGCCTGGCTCTTCGGAATATATTTACCAATGACACATTTGTAGCTCTGCAGCTTCCATGACCGGTACGGTCCGTGTTCCAGCCAGTCGGCGATACCCGCCTGGGCATGAACCTGGCAGTCCATCATCGTAATATTGGACTGATCGCTGGTCGTAACAACTTTTTCCAAACAGAGCTGGCCGTTGCAAAGGAGCGCGACGAGGGTAACGAGCATGGAATCCCCATTGAAATGAACGATTCGGTTCATTTTACCATGCAGCGTTTGTGCCAAGGTGTGAGCGGCCTCACTTGGGCGCTCCGTATGAATACGGAAAAAGGGCAGCAATTCACAGGATTTAGCACCCGAGATCGGCGATCCCGCGACAGCAAAAATGCGGCGGACGAGACGTCCGCCGCATACCTGCTATATAAGAAGAGACAATCGCTGGAAGCGTTGCTTCCGAACCTATATCTCCAGTTGCTTGCCGATCGGCAAGGCCCGGATGCGTTTTCCCGTGGCGGCAAAGATGGCATTGAGCAGCGCCGGCGCGAACGGCGGCACGCCGGGTTCACCGACGCCGCTCGGCGGCGTGTCGGCGGCAGGTGGCACGATGTGGACATTGGTGACGAGCGGGGCTTCGTCCATTCGCACCACCGGGAAGTCGTCAAAGTTCTTCTGCTGCACCTTGCCGTCCTTGAAGCTGATCTCGCCATATTTGGCGAGACTGAGCCCCATGATCGCGGCACCCTCGATTTGCGACTGGATGCGCTCGGGATTGATGTAGGTCCCGCAATCGATCGCGGTATCGACCCGTGGCACGGTGAGCTTGCCCTTGTCGTCGACGGCTACCTCGACGATGGTCGCGATGTAGCTGACGAAGCTGCGATGCACGGCAATGCCGAGGCCGTGCCCCTTCGGCACCGAGCGTCCCCATTCGCCCTTCTCCGCGACGAGATCGACCGCGCGCCGCAGCCGCGCGGTGTCGATCGGATAGCTGTCGTAGGGCTCGCCATAATTCCAGAGGTCCTTGACCGAGGAGAGCTTGACGATCCGCGGCGAACCGATCAGCTCGAGCAGCATGTCCTTCTGGTCGCGGTTGGTCGCGTGTGCGAGCTCGCCGACCATTGACTGAACGGCGAAGGCGCGAGGAACGTTCGACACGGAACGGAACCAGCCGATGCGGGTATGGGCGGCCGCTTCCGGATTCTCGCACTGGACGTTCGCGATCTCGAACGGCATGTCGACAAGCCCCATGCCGAGCTCGAGGCCGAGCTGGTGCACGGCACCGGCCTCGAAGGTCGAACCGATGCTTGGCGCGGCGCTGCGGTGGCGCCAGGCAATCACCTTGCCGTTCTTGTCGAGGCCGGCCTCGATCCGCTCCACCGAAACCGTGTGGAGGAAGTCGTGCTGTACGTCGTCCTCGCGCGTCCATTGCACCTTCACCGGCGCGCCCAGCTCCTTCGAGAGCAAGGCTGCCTCCAGCGCATAATCGCATTTCGACTTGCGCCCGAAGCCGCCGCCGAGCAGCGTGACGTTGATGGTCACCTTGTCTTCGGAAATGCCGAGCGTGTTGGCGACGTCCTCGCGCGTGCCGCCCGGGCTTTGCACCGGCGCCCAAATCTCGGCTTTGCCATCCTTGACGTCTGCGACCGCGACCGGCGGCTCCATGCTGACATGGGCGAGGTGCGGTGCGTAATATTCCCCGACGATCACCTTGTCGGCGCTCTTCAAGGCGCTTTCAACATCGCCTTCCTTGCGCACGACGAGGCCGGGCTTGCGCGTGGCGCCTTCGAGCTCGGCACGATAGGCGACCGAGTTGTATCTGGCATTGGCGCCGTCGTCCCAGACGATCTTCAGCGAGTCGCGGCCCTTGATTGCAGCTCCGGTATTGCGCGCGATCACGGCCACGCCGCCGAGCGGCTGGAATTTCGACGGCCACGGCCAGCCCTTGACCTCCATGACCTTCTCGACGCCGGAGACTTTCATGGCGTCCGCGCCGTCGAACGAGACCAGCTTGCCGCCGGTCACCGGCGGCCGCGCAATCACGGCATACTTCATGCCGGGCAGGCGGACGTCCGCGCCATACTGTGCGGCGCCGGTGGTGATGTCGTGGAGGTCGACGATGCTGACCTCGCCCTTGCCGAGATAGCGGAAGTCCTTTGGGTCCTTCAGCTTCAGGCTTCCGATCGCCGGCACCTGTTGCTTCGCGGCATCGGCGGCGAGATCGCCGAAGCCAATGCGCCGTCCGCTTGTCGCGTGAACCACTTCGTGATGGCTGGCCTTCACTTCGGCCGCCGGCACGCCCCAGCGTTTGGCGGCGGCACTTTCGAGCATGGCGCGGGCCGAGGCGCCGATCTGACGCATCGGCATCAGGTAGTGCCGCGTGCTGCGCGAACCGTCGGTGTCCTGGTTGCCGTATTTGACTTCGTCGCCATGCGCCTGCTGTACCTTCACGCGCTTCCAGTCGGCTTCCATCTCCTCGGCGACCACCAGCGGCAGGCTGGTGCGCACGCCCGTTCCCATCTCGGAACGATGCGCGAAGATGGTGACCGTGCCGTCGGGCGCGATCGCGACAAAGACGCGCGGATCGACCACGACGCCATGCGGCATCTCGCCGGCGCCGGTCTCGTAGGCGAAGGCCGGGCGCGACATGACGGGGGCTGCGAGCACGAAGCTTCCGGCGATGCCGAGTCCTTTCAGGATGCTGCGGCGAGAGACGTTCTCGACCTTGACGGTATGCCGTTCGAAGCCGCGGAGCTTTCCAGAGTTTGTGATGATGTTCATGATCAGACTCCCGTCGAAGCGAGATGGACGGCGTTTTCGATGCGCTGGTAACAACCGCAGCGGCAGATGTTGCCCGCCATCGCTTCGCGTATCTGGTCATGGGAGGGTTTTGGGTTGTCCGCCAGCAGCGCCGCCGCCTGCATGATCTGGCCGGCCTGGCAGAATCCGCATTGTGGAACATTCATCTGCCGCCAGGCTTTCTGAACGGCGTGATCGCCGGTGGGGTGCAGGCCTTCGATGGTGGTAACTTGCCGGCCTGCGGCATCGGAGACGGAGGTGATGCAGGAGCGGACCGCCTCCTTGTCCATGATGACGGTGCATGCACCGCATAGCGCCACGCCGCAGCCGAATTTGGTGCCGGTCAGTCCGATTTCGTCGCGGAGAAACCAGAGCAAGGAGAGGTCCGGATCGCCGTCCCAGGTTTGCTCCTTGCCGTTGATGTTTAGCTTGATCATGATCGTTCCTCGCTCTTCTTAAGCTGTTGATGTCTTCTTGGGTGCAAGCCAGAACATATTTCCAAGTTGCTCGCATCCACCGCTTCTGGCCTCGTCAACGACGACGCGAAGCTGACAGACTTCATTGCACGACCTGTGATGTGTTGAGCTCTCCTCCCAGAGGTGGCGTGTCGCCCCGCCGGTTCTACCAGACGCTCGCGTGAAGAATGATTCACAGACGAGTGTTCTGCATTTTACGTTCGGCAGAACAAAGGCCTCGCTGTCGAATGACGGGAGCGAGGCTCAAGTTTCAGTCCAGGGAGAAGTGCAAGGCCAATGCGGCGTGCCGCGCAGGCAGAGGCGCTTGCCGTTCCTCACGAAACGTCAAACATCCCGCGCGGAATCGTGATCCCGCGCGTGCTGTTTGTCGTCCGCTTTGCCTTCGCTCAGGCGGCCATTTTGGACTTCGCCACATGCGTGGCGATCGCGTCCATCAGCGCCGGCGACAGGCAATCGTAGGGTTCAAGACCCAGTTCCTTCAGCCTTCCGCGAATGGCTTCCATCTGTTCCGGCTTGACACCGGACTCGATCACCGACGAAACGAACGCCGCGAATTGAGGCGCCGCCGAACCGGCTTCCTGGAACAATTCGGGATGGATGAAGTCCAGGCCGTAGAAGGGATGGCCCTTGTTCTCGATGCGGCCATACATGTGCGTGCCGCAGGCCTTGCAGGCGTGGCGCTGGATCACCGCCGACGTATCGACGATCTGCAGCTTGTCGCCATTCTCGAGCACGGTCACGTTCTGGCGAGGCACGACGGCAACGACCGAGAAGGTCGCGCCTTCCGGCTTCCAGCATTTGGTGCAGCCGCAGGCATGGTTGTGCGCGACGTCGCCCTTGATGCCGACCTTGACCGGCTTGTCTCTGCATTTGCAGACAAGGGTTCCGCCGGCGAAGCTGCCCGAGCCCTTCTTCACGCCGTTGTCGATCGATGGGTGGATCTGAACGTTCATGGCTTATCCTCCTTGTGCTTGCTGTTTTTAGTAAACGACGACCGAACGGATCGACTTGCCTTCGTGCATCAGGTCGAATCCCTTGTTGATCTCCTCCAGCTTGAGGACGTGGGTGATCATCGGATCGATCTGAATCTTGCCATCCATGTACCAGTCGACGATCTTCGGCACGTCCGTGCGGCCGCGTGCGCCGCCGAACGCCGTGCCTTTCCAGACGCGGCCGGTGACGAGCTGGAACGGGCGGGTGGCGATTTCCCTGCCGGCTTCGGCGACGCCGATCACTACCGAGACGCCCCAGCCGCGGTGGCAGGCTTCGAGCGCTTGCCGCATCACGGTGGTGTTGCCGGTGCAGTCGAAGGTGAAGTCGGCACCGCCGTCGGTGAGCGTGACCAGGTGCTGGACGATGTCGTCCTTGATCTTGGTCGGGTTGACGAAATGGGTCATGCCGAACTTGCGGCCCCATTCGTCCTTCGAATCATTGATGTCGACGCCGATGATCTTGTTGGCGCCGACGAATTTGGCACCCTGGATGACATTGAGGCCGATGCCGCCAAGTCCGAACACGACGACATTGGCACCCGGCGTGACCTTGGCGGTGTTGATCACTGCGCCGACGCCGGTGGTGACGCCGCAGCCGATATAGCAGCTCTTGTCGAAGGGGGCGTCCTCGCGGATCTTCGCCACTGCGATTTCCGGCAAGACCGTGTAATTCGAGAACGTCGAGCAGCCCATATAGTGGTAGATGGTCTTGCCCTGATGACTGAAGCGCGAGGTGCCGTCCGGCATCAGGCCCTTGCCCTGGGTGGCGCGTATCGCCGTGCAGAGATTGGTCTTCTGGCTGAGGCAGCTTTTGCACTGGCGGCATTCCGGCGTGTAGAGCGGAATGACATGGTCGCCCGGCTTCACGGAGATCACGCCCGGGCCTACCTCGCGCACGATACCAGCGCCCTCGTGACCCAGGATCGAAGGGAAGATGCCTTCGCTGTCAAAGCCATCGAGCGTGTAGGCGTCGGTATGGCAGATGCCGGTCGCCTTGATCTCGACCAGGACTTCGCCGGCCTTCGGCCCTTCCAGGTCGAGCTCGACAATCTCCAGCGGCTTCTTTGCCTCGAAGGCGACGGCGGCGCGTGTCTTCATGGTCGAATTCCGTTTCGTCTCTCGCTCGAGTCACGCTTGTTCAATGCTTCACACCCATGCAGGAATCTTCCGCCTTCGCATAAGCGGGGCTTTTGTCTTCGTGCTTCGCCGGGCGCCCGCGTGCCACTGCATCATTGGCACGCGCCCGCAGATAGATGTAGATGTCGTCCATGTAGCAGGCGACGTTCGGATTGTCGCCGAAGGCCGGCATCACGTTCTCCGACGCCGTGTTGACGTTCTTGCGGCCGCTTGCCACGATGGCCAGGAAATCGCCATAGCCCATCGTCTTGAGCGAGTCCTTTAGCGCCGGGGCGTAGCTTGATCCCATTCCGTCAGGTCCATGGCAGACGTGGCAGTCCGAGTGATAGCGGCGGAATCCGGAATAGGTGTACCAGTCGACCGTGCCGTCGGCGGCGATCTTGAAGGTCGGATTTCCTTCCTTGTCGAGATATTTGCCGTCTTCGGACTTGACCGCGGCCGGATCTCCCGAGCCGTCGGCGAAGGCAATTCCTCCGGCGGCGACCAGCAATGCCGCCGCGGCCACTAAGCAGATAATACGCAAGAGCTCGTCCTCGACTGTCGATGGCAGGTCACCCGGCGCGTGGGTTGGGCCCACGCGCCGGACGAGGTTCGTCAGCTCATTGCTGCGGCAGCGCGAACACGGTGAGTGTTCCGCCGAGCGCGGTGTAGTTGCTCAGTGCGGCATAGCCGCCGACGGCGCCGAGGCCATCGGTCGGATCCTTCAGGCCGGCCGCCAAGCCGATACCCGCCCAGCCGCCGACACCCGAGAGGATGGCGATGTACTGCTTGCCGCCCTGCTCATAGGTCGTGACGTTGCCGATGATGCCGGACGGAGTCTTGAACTTGTAGAGCTCCTTGCCGGTCTTGGCGTCGACTGCCTTGAGGTAGCCTTCCAGCGTGCCGTAGAACACCACGCCGCCGGCAGTCGCGAGTGCGCCTGACCAGACCGAGAACTGCTCCTTGTTCGACCAGACGATCTTGCCCGTCTTGCCGTCCCAGGCGATGAAGTTGCCCATATGGGTTTCGCCGGGGGGCGGATACATCGACAGCGTCGCACCTACATAGGGCTGACCCGCGGTGTAGCTCACCTTGAACGGCTCATAGTCCATGCAGACGTGGTTGGTGGGAACGTAGAACAGCTGCGTGTCCGGCGAGTACGCCGCCGGCTGCTCGTCCTTGGAGCCGAGTGCGGCCGGGCAGATGCCTTTCACGTTGTGGTCCTCGCCCTGCTTGTCGGTCGAGTATTCGTCCACCACTTTCGGCCGGCCGTAGGTCGGCGAGCTCTTGTTCATGTCGACGCCGGTGGTCCAGTTGACCTTCGGATCGTACTTCTGGGCGACCAGCAGCTCGCCCGTGGCGCGGTCGAGCGTATAGCCCAAGCCGTTGCGGTCGAAATGGGTCAACAGCTTGCGCGGACGACCGTCGATCGACTGATCGGTGAGGATCATCTCGTTGACGCCGTCATAGTCCCACTCGTCGTGGGGCGTCATCTGATAAACCCACTTCGCCATGCCGGTGTCCGTATTGCGCGCGAAGATGGTCATCGACCATTTGTTGTCGCCCGGGCGCTGCTTCGGGTTCCAGGTCGAAGGATTGCCAGAACCGTAATAGACGAGGTCAAGCTGCGGGTCGTAGGCGAGCCAGCCCCATGTGCAGCCGCCGCCAATCTTCCACTGATCGCCTTGCCAGGTCTTGGTGCTCGAATCCTTGCCGATCGGCTTGCCGTGTTCCGTCGTCTTTTCGGGGTCGACCTTGATCTGGTCGTCCGGTCCTTCCGAATAGGCCTTCCAGACCTCCTTGCCGTCCTTGATGCTGTAGGCGGTCATGCTGCACTGGACGCCGAACTCGCCGCCCGACGTGCCGACCAGGACCTTGTCCTTCACGACCATCGGCGCGGAGGTGCCGGTTTGTCCCTTGCTGGGATCGCCATTGACGACGGTCCATTCGACATTGCCGTTCTTGGCATTGAGCGCCACAAGTTTGTCATCGGCTTGATGCAGGAAAATCTTGCCATCGCCATAGGCGAGGCCGCGATTGACCGTGTCGCAGCACATCACCGGAATGACGTTCGGGTCCTGCTTCGGCTCGTAGCTCCAGATGATCTTGTTCTCGTTGGAAAGGTCAAGAGCATAGACCTTGTTCGGGAACGGGGTGTGGACGTACATCACATTGCCGAGGATGAGCGGTCCACCCTCATGGCCGCGCAGCACGCCGGTCGAGAACGTCCAGGCGACCTGCAGTTTGCCGACATTGGCTGCGGTAATCTGCTTCAGCTTGGAGTAGCGCGTATTGGCGTAGTCGCCCGTCGGCATCACCCACTCGGCCGGATTTTGCGACATCCGGTTCAGTTCGTCGCTCGCAGTAGCGCTGCCTGCGGCAAACACCGACAGGGCGCCCAGACTAGTCGCGAGTAGCACCTTTCGCATCGTAGATCCTCCCAGTTTAGAGCTTTGGGTTCCCGCGGAACGCGGCCCCACTTTCGGTATTCTTGCCGTATCCCTATCCCCTTCGAAGGGACGAGACTTGCCCAAGAGCGAAACGCGTTTGCACATGAGGGAAGCGGGACAAACTTTTTCGCTTCGCGTCGACGGCGAGGCATCGATGCTGCGGAGCATCAATCCTTGAGGGCTCTGCTTGAGGGCTCTTGCCCACCAGAGGTTTATCTTGACGGCGCCGAAACTTAGTCGGAGGATCAACCTAGGGGAGAGGGACGCTTCGCAGTTCCCGATGGGTGCCTCAGCTTGAACGTCGCGTACCGTGAGGCGCCGCGAGCCTTCACGATTGATCCTAAGATCGGTGGCAGGAAATGTCCGACACGATCCACTCACTCAGCACTGCGGGATTGGGTCCGAAGAAGCAGATCCAGTGTTGGTCAGATGCGCTGACGGACCTCTGCGGCCAGTTCGATGTCGATCCGCTCGAGGCTTCGACGCTCGACGGACGGATCAACTACACCACCGTTTCGAAACTGAAACTCTGCCAGATCGAGGCGAGTCAGCACCGGATCGCCCACACGGTTTCGCGAAGCAGGAGCAGCGAACATCCCTACGTCAAGATCCTGTTCCAGACCCACGGGGTTTCCTACTTCGAGCAGAACGGCTGCCAGATCCAGGTGAAGCCCGGCGATTGCCTCGCCTATGATGTTTCGTGTCCCCATACGATCATCAGCCCGTCGCTGACGCGGCATGAGGTCGTGATCGTGCCGAAGGAAGTGTTGCGCGAACGCGGGTTCCATTGGGAAAAGATGACGGCCTGCAAGCTGTCGGCGCTCACCGGCACCGGCCGCATCGCGCATGACTTCGTGCATGCGGCCTTCGACGAGGCGACAAAGCTGTCGGCGAAAAGCGCGGTCGGTGTCGCCGATTCACTGATCGATCTCCTGCTGTTGCCGCTGCGCGAGGCCGACACCATCTTCGACCGCGCCGGCCCCGAGGCGATGTATGTGCGGGCGCAGGCCTTCATCCGCGAGCATCTGCGCGATCCGGATCTCTCCATCGACCAGATTTCGGCGGCGCTCGGCTGCACCAAGCGCTATCTGCACATGCTGTTCAGCGAGAGGGGCATGACCGTCAGCGATTACATCTGGCGTGCGAGATTGCAGCATTGCCGCCAGGAGCTGGAGACGCATGCCGGCAAGACGATTACGGACGTCGCGTTCTCCTGGGGCTTCTCGAGCTCCTCGCATTTCAGCCGCGTGTTCCGCAAATGCTTCGGCGTGGTGCCGTCTTCCATCCACAAGGGACAACACGGCAGCGCGCCGTCGGACGCGGTCTGACGGCTTTCGGTCAGCTTGGCGGCGCGTCGGCGCAGGCACTGGGCCGCGGCTTGGTGCCGCGCCTGTCGAGCGGCACCTTGCAATTGTCGATGCGCTGCTCGTCCGTCCATTTCGGGCCGAGCCTTTCCTTGCCCGTCAACCCCGGCTGGATGTTTTCAGGCGAGGTTGCCGCGTTGGCGGCGCTGGGGTCTCGCTTTTCGTCTTCGGCCAGCGCGCCAGACGAAAAGCCGATGAACAACAGCAGCATGAGCAGTCCTCGGCGCAGCAATTCCATCGGTACCTCCTGGAACGTCGCGGGTGGCAGCGCCATCGTTTTAGCAAAGCCGAAGTTCAACCGACCACCCGGAACCTGACGTCTTGAAGCGGGTTTTCAAAGCGGGAGACCAACCATGCTGTCGCGCCGATCTATCCTCTTGATATCAGCAACCTTCCTGGCGGGAGGAAGTGATGCGGCGTTGGCTGCGTCCCGCGCCAATCCGATCAAGATGTTCGATACCGACAACGACGGGACACTCGACCTTGCCGAGGTGAAGAAAGCCGCCACGGCCTTGTTTGCAAAGCTTGATCCCGATCACGACGGCACACTCGACAAGCGCGAGCTGGCCGGCCGGTTGAGCGCCCGTGAACTCGCCGCCGCCGATCCCGATCATGATGGCACGCTGACGCTGGATGAATATCTCGCCGTCGTCGAGCAACGCTTCAACGCGGCCAACCCGGAATGGCGACGGAACGCTGGATGCGAAAGAGCTGAGCACGCCGGCCGGACGCGCGCTGTTGCGTTTGCTGCGATAGAACGCCCGCTTGGGGTTGCGAGATTCCGCCGAGCCCTTGCGTCGCGCGTGCGTCGGCTCTAGGTTCGGATCGGCGCGGGCGTTCGCGCCAATCACTTGGGAGACCCAAATGACCTGGAAAACTCCGAAGATCGTCGAAGTGCAGGTGGGCATGGAAATCAACATGTACGTCTGCGCAACGCGCAAGTAAGAGACGAAGCGTCTGCCCGGCTTCGCAACATTCCGTTGCGGGTCGCGGCAGACGTTAGTTTCCAGCTTTGATTTTCTGTCGGTTTGCGCCATCAGCTCTTGGTCAGCAAGGCCTCGGCCGCCGCCTTTCCCCCCGAAATCAGACGACCCCGTTAGGGCAGGCCTGTGCTAGGCTTTGCCGGCACGGGACATCCTTGATTCACGCCGATGGCTTTTGGAGCGGCACTTTCAGCAAGGTCATTCTGGGCGGCAATGTTTTTTCTTTTGCTGCCGGCCTCCGCGCATGCGGAGGGGATCGACACCGAGCACATCTATGGCTTCATGATCGGCACCGATGTCGGCGAACTCGGTGAGCGCGAATTCCAGACCGAGACCTCGGGACGATTTTCGAAGGGCAGCGGCAGCTATCAGGCCGCCGGGCAGCAGTTCGAACTGGAATTCGTGCCGATCAGGAATTTTCGCATCGAAGTCGGAACGACGCTTGCCGCCCACAGCATCGATTCCGTCCCCGGCCTCGCGGACCGCAATCAAATCGCCTGGCAGGGCGCTTCGCTCGATCTGCGCTACAAGTTTCTCGAACGGGATCGGGCGCCCTTCGGCTTGACGCTGGCCGTGGAAACCCATGGCGACCGCATCGATGAGACCACCGCGGATCGCGTTCGAGGTTACGGGACGGACCTGACGCTGGCGCTCGAGCGAGACCTGATCCCGGGCATGGCCGTTGCGACTCTCAATCTGAGTTATCTGCCGGAATGGACGCGCTTCCCGGGCATGCAGACCGAGGAGCAGGAGTCCACGCTTGGCGTTGCGCTCGGCGTTATGGCGCAACTTCGTCCCGGTTTTCTGTTCGGCGGCGAAGCGCGGTATTTTCGAAAATATGACGGGATCGGCCTGGAGGAACTGGCGGGGCAGGCGTTCTTTGTCGGTCCGACCGCCTATTTCCAGCTGTCCGAGCGCGCGCGGCTGACCGCGAGCTGGAGCGTCCAGGCGTGGGGACGCCCGGCCGGAACGAATGCCGCGCTCGACCTCGTCAATTTCGAGCGCCACCAGGCGAAACTGATATTCGGTGTGAATTTCTGAAGCCACAAGGCGTTTGTTTTCACGGCCTAGTGAAACTTCACCCCGGCCGGTTTCGTAGCTTGGCATGCTATTCTGATAGACGATTTACGCCAGAGGACATCAGGCATGGATGCCATAAACCTGATCATCACGGTTTGCGCCGTGCTCTCGCCGAATATCTGCGAGGAGAAGAGTTTGGTGTTTTCAGCGGCCATCTCGCCGCGCCAATGTGCCATGGCCGCGCCGCCCTATATCGCACAGTGGGTAGGTGAACATCCGAAGTGGACGGCGGTCAAATGGCGCTGCGAATATCCGCACACCAACGAAAAAGTCTAACGGCGGGCCAAGACCGGCCGGCATAGCGTGGCGGCGCTATTTGTTGCAGTCCTTCAAATCCTTGTCGGCGATCGAGAACACGGCGTCCGCCTTGATCTCGATGTCGCGCACGAAGCATTGCCTTGCGTCGCGATAGCTCACCTTCGCGTCATAGCGTCCGGGCTCCACGCCCGTGATACGCAGGCGCTCGTCGTGGTCGACTTCCTTGTCCTTGTCGTTCAGGGTCTGGTTCGGTCCCCAGTCATTCTTTCCGGCTAGTGAAAGCTGGAAGCCGGAGATCGTGGCCGTCGTCAGGTTCCACAGCCGGATGCCCTTGCCTTGCGCCATCAGCTGGCCGGGCAGGGCTATCGCAAACAGGCAGATCGCAATCGGCGTTCGCGGCATGGTCACCTCCCAAAAAATTTCTTGCTTGGACAATTTGAAGCGAGCGACGTGTCCATAGCAAGCGCGAATGTCGCTCACCCGTTGGCGTGGTTCAATCGAGCGAGCTCGTTCCTGATCTCCGCTATATCGGCTTCGCTCCTTGCCGATCGTGGCAGGCGGATCGGCAGGGCATGCAGGATCGTGGCCGGGCGCGCCGACAACAGGAACAGGCGGTCGCCAAGACGAACCGCATCGTCGAGATTGTGCGTGACCAGCAGCGTCGTCGTTCTGCGGCCTTCCAGCAAGGTCGCGATCTGGTTGCGGAGGCGGGCGGCAAGCGCCTCATCGAGCGATGCCAACGGCTCGTCGAGGACGAGGAAATCCGGCTCGACGGCGAGCGCGCGAGCAAGGGCGACGCGCCGGGCCAGCCCGAGCGATAGTTCACCAGGGAAATGACTGCGATGTCCGCTCAATTCGAGCACCGCGAACAGGGCTGAAAGCCTTGCTGCATCGACATTCGGAGCGGCAAGGCGGATATTGTCCTCGACCGACCGCCACGGCAGCAGCCGCGGCTCCTGAAACACCATGCCGATCCGCGCATGCGCAGGGCGCGTGACACGCCCCTGATAATCATGATCGAGGCCGGTGAGGATCCGGAGCAGGGTGGTCTTGCCGCAGCCGGAGGGACCGACGATGACGTCAACCTCTCCCGGCTCAAGGGTGAACGTGATATTGCGGAGCACCTCGCGGCGCTCTCCCGCCGCGTTCACAAATTCCTTGCTCGAAATATCGACTTCAAGCCGCACGGGGCCGCCACCGCGATAGCCGGGCTTCGAACGGCTGCACCAACACCGTCTCGATCGCGAATACGATCGCGGCAAAGCTCAGCGAGTAAGCGAGCAGGAGCGGGATATCGAAAAGCTGGAAGGCCACGCCAATCTCGAAGCCGACGCCGTTGGGTCTGCCGAGAAACTCGGCGACCAGAACAATCTTCCAGATCAGCGCGAGACCCGATCTTGCGGCGGCGGCAATGTAGGGCGCGAGCTGCGGCAAAACGACATGCCGGAACGCCCTGCCGCGCGGAAAGTCGAAAATGCGCGCCATCTCGTCGAGCGCAGGGTCGAGGGCGCGCGTTCCCTCGCGCAGCGTGACGACCGCGGTTGGAAGCTTGTTGATCGCGATTGCGGCGATGGCCGCAGCCTCGGTCAAGCCCGCCCAGATATAGGCAAGCACGATGACCACGAGAGCCGGCAGGTTGAGAAGAATGATCAGCCAGGGATCACCAAACCGATCTGCCAGGCGGTGGCGGCCCATCCAGTAGCCGATGGCGGTCCCGAGCGTCATCGCCAACGCGAAGGAAAGTGCGACGCGCGCCAGCGTCACGCCAAGGTTAAGGAACAGCGCGCCGGTTCTGGCTTCCGCCATCATTGCCTGCAGCACATCCGGAGGAGGCGGCAGCTTGGCGCTGCCCACGAGCATCGAGGCGATCCACCAGCTGACGACGAACACCGCAACCGACAGCAGGCGCATCGCATCAGTCCCCCGGTATGGCGTGATAGAACGTGCCCGGATCGAGCTGCGGCGCGGGACCTACGAGATCCCGACCGCCGATCTTCGCCAGCACGCGATAGAGAACGCGCGCATCTTCCTCTTCTTCCGCGACGGACCGCCGCGGAATTCCTTCGCGGTAACGGTCGCGATAGGCGCGCAGCGTAGCGGCATCCGTGGCGCCGGTCAGGGACTGAATCCTTTCCCACTCTGCGTCCGAAGATGACAGGATCTCCTTTGCTTTCCGGGTTGTCGCGATGAATCGCGCCACCAGGTCCGCGTGCGAGTTGCCCCATGCCTCGTCGAAGACGTAACCGATCATCGCGGTACGGCCCTTGGCCCCAAGCTTTGGAAGAATATCCTCGATACCGGCGAGGCGGCGGAAGCCCTTGGCCTCCAGCGCCGCACAAAAATTCCAGTAATTGAGCGTGGCATCGGTCTCGCCGCTCAGAGCCTTGGCCGTCAGCAGCGGCGGCGCACCGTAGACGATGTTGGCTTCCGCCTTCAGGTCGGTCCCGTCCTGTTTCAGCGAAGCTTGCAGGAGCAGCCAGCTCTTGTCGATCGCCCCGCCTGCGACGGCAAGCGTATGGCCCTTGAGATCGGCCAAGGTTTTGATTGGCGATGCGTTCGGTACCATCACGGCGCCGAGAGAGCTCGAATAGGGATAGAAGGCAAGTTTACCGCCCAGGCTGCGTTCGCGCGAAACCCAGAGCCAATCGGAAACGATGATGTCGGCGCTGCCGGCACGCAGCGCAATCTTGCCGGCCTCGGGGCTTGCGAGTTCGAGAATTTCGATCGAAAGGTTCGCCTGCTTGTCAAGGTCGTGGGCGCGGATCACCGCCAGTTCCCACGCGAATGTTCCCGTTTTCTGCACCGCAAGGCGTATCGTCTGCGCATCGCAACGCACCGCGCTCGATGCGGTGAGGGTGAATGCAGTCATCAACAGAGCGACCAGGCGTTTCATGACTTCGTGAGCCGTTTCCTCGAATGTCCGCTTTTCAGCACGAAAGCGATAGCATAGCTTTTGCTCCCGGGAGAAACGCCATGCCATTAGTCGGATGGGTACGACCGATTGTCGCTGCGTTGGGCGGATTCGTGGCAATGGTTGCGATCGCACGTGCCGATGAAGTCAACGATTACCCGACCTCGGCCCGCGCCGAATATGTCTATGGCTGCATGAAGGCCAATGGCGAGACGCGGCAGACGATCGAGCAGTGTTCCTGCTCGATCGACATCATCGCCTCGCTATTGCCCTATGACCGCTACGTCACTGCGGAAACCGTCCTGAGCATGTCCCAGGTGCGCGGCAATCTCGGCGGTCAGTTCCGCTCGTCAGAACAGGCGAAGGGTGCGGTGGACGATCTGCGTCGTGCGCAGGCGGAAGCCGAAGTGCGGTGCTTTTAGCGGCTGCGACGGCGCTGCGCCCCCTCTCCCGCTTGCAGGGGAGGGCTGGGGTGGGGGTGCCGCCGCGAGTCATACTGCCCGTGTGGAGGGAGTTTCCCCCACCCGCATCACCTCTTTCGATGCGATGCGACCTCCCCCGCAAGCGGGAGAGGTGAAGCAAGTCTGCCGATATCGTTGAAAATCAAGTGCCGGAATCGTCGACCTTCCATTCCTTCTCGAAGACGTGGCCGGAGGTGTCCTTGGCCTCGGCGCGGAACGTCCTGGCGCCGTTCGCGACATAGGTGAAGCGGATATTCGGGTCTTCCGAGATGGAGATGCCGCCTTCCATCGAGAGTACGGGGCTGTTGTCCTGCCACAGATGCAATTCGTCGATGAAGAAGGCCGGGATGTAGAGATGGGTGAGCTGGTCCATCTGCAGCCCGGAATTGTTGGGATGCCCGATCATGATCTGGGCTTCGCGCTTGCCGTTGGTCGGACCCTGGTCGGCCCCGGCAAATTGCCGGTATTTCATCTGGCCGAGCCTGCTCTTTGCCTCTTCGGCATTCTTGGCCGCCGGCGCCGAGCAGCCGCCCGATGCCTTCACAAAAGTCTTCACCATGTAGAGCTTGCCGTCGCTGAGCTCGGCCACGGCGTGGACATTTGTGTAGCTGTTGACGCGCACGCGCGTCGAGATTTCCGACACCCTGGCGTCAGGTCCGAGCCGGAATTTCGCCGCCATCGGCGCCGGATTCTGATCGATCACCAGCGTGATTGTCAGCACGCGCCTGACATCGTCGGGCGAAAGCTTTGACTTAAGCGTCACCGGGACGATCGCCGCATCCTCGGCGCGGTATGGCATTTCAATGCCGATCACATCGGCGCCATCGTTCATCGGACGATTGTTGAAAATGTCCTGGATCAGGCCGGGCCAGGGATCATAGGGCTCGGCCGCGCCCAAAGGTGCAGCGTGCATTGCAAGCGCAGCGGTGAGCAAACCCAACACGCAGAGCTGGCGGAGACGATGTCCGAGCATGGTCGCGCTCCTCGCCAAGATTCCCGTCAAGATCGAAGCAGCATTTTCAACATAGGCTATCGCGCGCGCTATTCCCATTCAATCTCGGAAAATGCTGCGGTTGCGTTGCGGGCGTTGTAGTCGTCGAACAATTGCCATTGTGATCGTTCGGACGCCGCTGCGGTGTCGGCCGCTTCCGTGATCGGTGCGCCGCGCTTGACCAGCGCACGCACGTCCGCCGCCAGCGTTTCAAGGTAACGGCGCTCGGAGGCCAACGCCGCCGGCCATTCGCTCACAGGTCCGTGACCAGGAACCACGCGGCTGGCCGGCTGCCCACTGAGGTCGCCCAGCATGCGCAACCAGCCGCGAAGGCTGCCGTCCATCACCGGAATGTGGGCGAGGAACACGAGGTCACCCGCGAACAGGGTTCTGGTTTTCTTGTCGATCACGGTGAGATCGCTGTCGCTGTGCGCGGCCGGCCATGCCTGCAGGACCAGGGTGCGCGAGCCAAGGTCGAGCCTCTCGGTGCCATCGACCAGCCGTGTCGGGGGCACCAGACGGACCTCGTCGATCAAGGCGGCGCCCATGATCTTGCGGAACGCATCGATATAGAACGGTCCGCGCGTGGCGAGCGCCTGCGGCAAATTCTTGTGCCCGACGAAGACGGTTCCATCTTGGGAAAACGCTGCATTGCCAAAGACGTGGTCCGGGTGCCCATGCGTGTTGATGACATAGCGGATCGGCTTGTCGGTCTTCTCGCGGATAGCGGCCAGCAATTCTCTTCCTTCGGCGACGCTGCCGCCCGTATCGATCACGGCGACCGCGTCATCGCCCACGACGAAGCCGGCATTGGCGATGGCCCCCTCGTTCTCGCGTGTCATCAGCGCGATGTCACCGACATGGACGAAAACGCCCGAAGCGACTTCGGTGACGGAGAGAGTTTGCTGCTGCGCATGCGACGAAGGTAGTGCGCAGAGTGTGGCGAGCATCGCGAGCAGCAAGAGGCGACAAATCATCCTTTCGTCTCCATCGCATCATGGAGCAACAGGGAATATCCTGTTGCACGCTCCAATTGAGAAGCATAGCATTTTGACGGGACGGGCGCTCCAGGTTCAAAAAACAACATCCAATGACACATCTCGCATTACATCGCTGCCTGCTGATTCCACTTCTCGCGATCGCTACAACCTTTGTCGCGCGGGCGCAGACGAACAGTGACGGCGGTCTCGATCTGTCGATCGAGCTCGTCGATCCCAAGGTGCTCAGGGTCTGCGCCGATCCGCGCAACCTGCCTTTTTCCAATGAGAAAGGGGAGGGGTTCGAGAACAAGCTCGCTGAACTGTTCGCCGATAAGCTGCAGAAAAAGCTCGACTACATGTACTTCCCGCAGGCGACCGGCTTCGTGCGGGTGACGCTCGGCGCGCATCGCTGCGATGTGATCATGGGCTTTCCGCAAGGCGACGATCTCGTCCAGGGCACCAATCCCTATTACCGCACGGCCTATGCGTTGATCGCGAAGCAGGGTTCCGGTCTCGAGGACGTCATGACGCTGGAAGATGCGCGCCTGAAGGGCAAGCATATCGGCGTCGTCGCCGGCACGCCGCCCGCCACCAACATGGCGGCGGCCGGACTGATGGCGAATGCAAAGCCATATCCGCTGATGATCGATACCCGCGTCGATTCATCGGCGCAGGCCATGATCGACGACCTGAGCAAGGGCGACATCGACGCCGGCGTGCTCTGGGGTCCGATGGCGGGCTTCTATGCCAGGAAGGCTGATCCGCCGCTGCATGTCACGCCGCTCGTGAAGGAAGCGACCGGGCCGCGGATGGTCTATCGCATCGGCATGGGCGTCCGCGCGGCCGACCAGAACTGGAAACGGTTGCTCAACCGCCTGATCCAGGAGAACCAGCCGGCGATCAACAAGATACTGATCGACTATGGCGTTCCCCTGCTCGACGAGAACGACCAGCCGATCGGCGCGGAGACAGCGACGAAGTCGCCATGATGATGTTGCGCGCGGCCGTTTTGTTGCTCGGGATATGTGCAACGGCGTCTTCAGCGCGCGCGCAGGAGCTCGTGCTCGAGCCGGAGGGCTACCGCACCGAAGAATATCGGGCGCCGGTGCCCGATACGCTCACCGGCGCGCGCGTTCTCACGACTGCGGATGCGGAGGCGATCTGGCGCGCCAAGAACGGCGTCTTCGTCGACGTGCTGCCGCGCGCCCCAAAGCCGTCGAATCTTCCGACAGGCACGATCTGGCGCGACCGGCCGCGCTTCAATATTCCAGGCAGCGTCTGGCTGCCCGACACGGGTTACGGCAAGCTCGCGCCGGTGACCGAAGATTATCTGCGCCACGCGCTGGAGCGCGCCACCGGAAGCAATCGCGCGGCACTGGTTGTGGTCTATTGCCTGGCCAATTGCTGGATGTCGTGGAACGCCGCCAAGCGGATGCTCTCCTACGGCTATTCCAACGTCGCCTGGTATCCCGACGGTACCGACGGCTGGGAGCACGCCAATCTGCCGATGGTGGAGTCGCAGCCCGAACCGCGGCCGGGCGACGAACGGCCGGCTCGGCACTAGGCCGGCTACTCCATTTCCTGCTGGATGGTGCGGCCGAGCGCGAACAGGCGCTGGTCGATGATGGTCGGAACTTCGCAGACGAATTTGACGACGCGACGCCGGTCCTCGAAGATCCGCGTCTCCCACACCAGCTGATTGCCGAGCTCGTCGATCTTGGGCTGGTCGGGCGGCGTCGCATCCTGCAGCGCCTGCAGCGCTATCGTATCCTTGCGGATCTTGTCCGCGGCCTCGCGCTGCCGGTGCGTTACCCGCTCCAACCCATTGATGACCGAAGAGCGCTGGGCGTTGAGCGTGTCGAACAGGCCGGCAAACAAGAGCTTGCCGGCTGCCATCTTGTCGGTGCCGGGTGCGGAAACGAATTGCGCAGCTGCCTTCTGGGCCTCCTCGAGCGGTGTCTTCCTGGCCGCCAGCTTTTCCACCAGCGCGCTGACCTTGGGATCGTCCTTCCACCTTTCGGTCACATCGTCGAGCGGCGGACCGGCCCACACCGCGGCAAGCGAAATCTCGGGAACCTTGGCCTGCGCGCATGGCCAGTCCGGGTAGCGCGGATCGGCGGCAACGCAGACGTCGGTCGACGCGGCGACAGCAAGCAACGTCCCGATCATCATCCGCAGCTTCATGTCTCGCCTCCCGCGGGCCCGCGGCGCGCCAGCCCGCGCGACGGATCATAGGCGAAAATCGCGCCGATCATGAACGCCGCCGTGCAGCCACCGACGACCGCAAGCGAGATCCAGTTGACCTGGCCATAGAGCGCGAAACGTATGAGTTCGACGGCATGGGTAAACGGATTCCACTGGCAGACATAGTAGAGCATCGGGCTGCCTTCCTGCACCCGCCACAGCGGGTAAAGCGCGGATGAAGCAAAGAACATCGGGAAGATCACGAAGTTCATGACGCCGGCGAAGTTTTCGAGCTGCTTGATGCCGGAGGAAATGAGCATGCCGAGCGCGCCGAGCATCAGGCCCGACAGGACCAGCGCCGGCAGCACCGTGAGATAGCCGAGCGGCGGCGGCGTGATGTCCCAGCACCACGCAATCAGCAGGAAGGCGTAGACCTGCAACAGTGAGACCGCGGTCCCTGCCAGCAGCTTGCAGAACAACAGATAGCCGCGCGGCAGCGGGCTCACCAGCAGCGTGCGCATGTTGCCCATCTCGCGGTCATAGACCATCGAGAGCGAGGACTGCATGCCGTTGAAGAGCTGGATCATCGCCATCAATCCGGGCGCGATATAGACCTCATAGAGGATGTAGGTCTCATAGGGCGGGATGATGGAGATGCCGAGCACCTGCCGGAATCCGGCGGCGAAGATGAAGAGCCAGACCAGCGGCCGCACCAGCGCCGACACGAAACGTTCGCGCTGATGCAGGAAGCGCAGCGCCTCGCGCCACACGATGCCGTTGAGGCAGGTGAAATACTCGGCAAGCGAGAACCCGCTTCGCTGCTGATTGACGGTCGTGGAGCTCATGGCGCAAGATCCCCCGACTGGGTGCCGGTCAGGCGCATGAAGGCCGCGTTGATGTCCTGCGCGCTCGTCTGCTTGAGGATATCAGCCAATTCGCCGCGTGCCAGGACGCGGCCCTGGTGCAGGATGACGAGATCGTCGCCTGGTGCGATCTCGTCGAACAGATGCGTGGCCCAGAGTACGCCGATGCCCTGTTCGGTGACGAGCTGCCGGACATGGCTGAGAATGTCGGCGCGGGCCTTGACGTCGAGGCCGACGGTCGCTTCATCAAGCAGCAGCAGCCGCGGCCGATGCAACAGCGCCCGCGCGATCTCGAGCCGCCGCATCTGCCCGCCCGAGAGATCGCGCACCTTGCTGCCGGCGCGGTCGGCAAGGCCGATCCGCGCCAGCACCTCGCCGGCCCTCGCACGCGCGTCGCGCCGGCCGATGCCGTGCAGGGCCGCGTGATAGAGCAGGTTCTGCATGACCGAGAGATCGAGATCGAGCGTGCGGGGCTGGAACACCACGCCCAATAGCCGCAAGGCCTCGCCCGGTTCGCGGCCGATGTCGTGGCCGAAAATGCCGATGCGGCCGGCCTGAATGCCGAACAGCCGCGTGATCAGCGAGAACAGTGTGCTTTTCCCGGCGCCGTTCAGGCCAAGCAGCGCGGTGAAACTCGCGGGCGCCACGGTGAAGTCGACATCGATCAGCGCGCGCCGGGCGCCGTAGGAATGGCTGACGCCGCTGACCGACAGCGCCGGCGTCGTGGCCGTATCGCGCCGGGGAGGGGCGTCCGGCGATGTCTGAATTGCGGCGGGTGCTTTCCTCGTTGTCATGGCGATATCGTCACGCCCCACGGCAATTCACCGACCTGGATCGTCTTGATGACTTTTTGCGCTGATACGTCGATCACCGAGACGTCGTTGGAGACGCCGTTGGTCACCAGCAGATATTTCTCGTCCGGCGTGAATGCCATGTGCCAGACGCGCTGGCCGACCAGGAGATATTTGGTCACGGCATGGGTCGTGGCGTCGACGATCGCGATGCGATTGGCTGGACCGAGCGCAACAAAAGCGGTCTTGTCGTCCCTGGTCATGCCGATGCCGACCGGCTGGATTGCCTCGCTGCGCAGGCCCGGAATGCTGAACGTGACCTTGCCGGTCACGGCGTGCTTGACCGGATCGATGATGGACACGGTGCCGCCGATCTCGGAGGATACCCACAATTCCGAGCCGTCATGCTTGAATTCGGCAAAGCGCGGCCGTGAATCGACCAGCACGTTCGCAACGATCTGGCGCGTCGCGGTGTCGATGAAATGCGCCATGTTGGTCGTCTCGGACGTGTTAATCAGGAATTTCCCATCCGGGCTGATCGTCATGCCTTCGGGTTCGACGCCGACCTGGATATCGCCGAGCCGGGTGCGCTTCTGGATGTCGATGACGGTCACGGTGTTATCGTTCTCGTTGGCGACATAGAGGATCTTGCCGGCCGCGTCCTGGGTGAAGAGTTCGGGATCGGGGCCGGAGGGCAGGGTGTCCACGATCTGCTGCGTCTTGGTGTCGATCACCTGAATGGTGTCGTCGTCGCCGACCGCGACCATCACGAACTTGCCGTCTCGCGTGCACTCGATGCCGCGCGGCCGCTGGCCGACCTTGATGGTGGCCGTGACCGCCCATTTGTCGGTATCGATGACGGTGACCGTGTTGCCCTTCTCGTTCGAGACATAGGCGATGTAGGCCGAGGCGGGGTTTGCCGTCAGCCACAGCGCCGTCAGGGAAAGCAGGCAACATCGCCACATCAGCCTCTCCGCCATCACTGCAGTTTGCATTTGGTCTCGGGCCGGTCGACGCCGAGCGTATCAAGTTCCGAAACCTGGTGCAGGAAACCTTCCTGCGGCGAGACCGAAACCACCATGCGTCCGTCGGCCAGCAGGATGGGCTGGCGCAGTTGCAGGTTCCAGTCCCGCAATGTCAACCGCTGGCCCTTGAAGGCCGCAATGGAAAAATCCTTTCCCTTGATGAAGTCGAACACTGTCTTCGCATCGCCGGAATTGGTGCGCGCGGTGGCTTCGCCCACCATGCGCGCGGCGGTCCAGGCCTGCATGTCCAGCGCCGTCATGTGGCGCGAATTGAGCTTGATGAAGCGGTTCTGCATCTGGACCGCACCCCACTGGTCATGCGCGGCGTCCCAGCTGGCCGGCACCAGCCCCGCCGAACCCGCCACCGGCCGCGGATCCCAGGTGCGATAGGGCAGATAGGGCGCAAAGACCTCGCTCTCGTCGGCGGCAACGAGAACGTCATAGGCCGGCGCCTGCTGGGTGAACACGGGCATCTGGCGCTGGATCAAGGTCACGCCGCTGTCGGTGCGACGGGCACCGCCGGTATCCTCGAACGTCCGCTCCTGGACAATCTTGGCGCCAAAGCGCGTCGCGGCGCGTCGCAGCGCATCGGCATAAAGCTTGTCGGCGTCGTGCGAGCCGACCACGAGCAGCCAGCGCTTCCACTGCTTCCACACCAGATACTGGGCGAGCCCGTCCGCCAGCATCGAACGCGTCGGGGCGATGTGGATGACGTTGGCGCGGCAATCCTGCTCGCGCAGCCGGTCGTCGATGGAGCCTGCGTCGAACAACACGGTGCCGCGGTCGCGCAGCGTGTCGGCGACCTTCAACACTTCGTCCGCTGTGAGATCGAGAATGATGAAGCCGTCATGCTCGGCCAAATTCGCTGCCGCCTTGACGATATCGTCGCCCTCCTTGAGCCGCACCTCGTCCAGCGTGAAATGCTGGTTGAGGAACTTGCCTGTCGTGTTGTTGTCTTCAATCGCCAGATGCGCGCCGGCAACGCCGTCGTTCGCGGCCGGCTGCTGCACCAGCGACAATGTCGATCTGACGCCGGCATGGCGGAGATAGCCGATGCCGATCTGGATGGGCTCAGCCGCGAGCGCGTGGCTTGCGACCACGCTCAAGGCGATTGCGCCGATCAAGCCTCGGATCATGGCGTCTCCCGTGGTTCTCCTTGGCTGGAGAACTCTGCTTGAAACATGACCGAATTGGCCTAGCTTGCAAGCCTACTTTGTGTCGCTTCGACATCGCGATTTCCGCAGGTCACGATCATGAGAGCGCTTGCTGCCTTCATACTCCTGATGCTGGCGAGCTGGGCATCCGCCCAGGCCGCCGATCCGCTGAAACTCGCGGTGTTCGATTTCGAGATGATCGAACTCGAGCCTTGATGGCGAAATCTACGGCACACGCCCCGACGAGCGGGAACGTCTGGCGCGGGTCGGCGATCAGTTGCGCAAGGAACTTGGCGAAGTCCGGCAAGTTCCAGAACCTCGATATCGCGCCGGTCAATGCTGCGGCGCATCAGAGTAATTTGCAGGCGTGTGGCGGCTGCGATGTGAAGCTGGCGCAACAGCTCGGCGCCGATGTCGAGATCACCGGTGTGGTGCGGAAGATATCGAACCTAATTCTCAACATCAGCCTCTTTCTGCGCGACGTGCAGACCGGCCGCCTCATCGTGGCTGTCAACACCGATATGCGCGGCAATACCGACAAATCCTGGTCGCGCGCGACCCGCTATCTCCTGCGCGAACGGCTGCTCGCGCCGAATTATGGCGCGCCACAGGCGCGGTAATCCCGGAAAAATCTCAAGCCCTGAGCCGCTGCGCGTGCCAGCGCAGATGATCGGCCATGAAGGTCGAGATGAAATAGTAGCTGTGGTCGTAGCCGGCCTGGCGCCGCAAGGTGAGGGGAATGCCTGCCTTCTCGCAAGCCGCCTGCAGCAATTCGGGGCGTAGTTGCTCGGTCAGGAATTGATCGGCGTCGCCTTGATCGACCAGAAACTCCGGAAATTTCGCGCCGTCTTCGATCAGCGCGACGGTGTCGTGCTTGCGCCAGGCGTCCTTGTTGTTGCCGAGATAGAAGCCGAGCGCCTTGGTGCCCCACGGCACTTGCGAGGGCGCGACAATCGGTGAGAAGGCGCTCGCCGCGCGATAGCGATCGGGATGACGCAGGGCGACGGTGAGTGCGCCATGACCGCCCATGGAGTGTCCCATGATCGACTGCCGCTTTGCGTCGACCGGAAACTGCTCGGCGACGAGCTGCGGCAGCTCTTCGGTCACGTAGCTCCACATGCGGTAATTGCGCGCGAACGGCGCTTGCGTCGCGTCGACATAGAATCCGGCGCCGAGGCCGAAATCATAGGCGTTGGCGGGATCGCCGGGTACGCCTTCGCCGCGCGGGCTGGTGTCGGGTGCAACGAAGATCAGGCCATGTTCGGCACAGGCGGCGCGGAACTCGCCCTTCTCCGTCACATTGGCATGGGTGCAGGTCAAGCCCGACAGATAGGTGACCACCGGCAGCTTCGTTCCTTCGCGATTGTCGGGGACATAGACGGAAAAGGTCATGTCCGTCCTGGTCTCGCGGCTCGTGTGCCGATAAACGCCCTGCGTGCCGCCATGGGATCGGTTCAGCGAAACGGTTTGCATGGTCATCAGGAGACGCCGCTCTCGATCGCGAGCCGAACCAGCTCGGCGGAGGTACGCACGCCGAGCTTCTGGCGGATGATCGAGGAGGTGTTGGCGACGGTCTTGTAGGGCGAGTGCACCAGCCACGCGATCTCGGACAGGGTCTTGCCCGAAGAGAGCAGACGCAGGATTTCCATTTCGCGCGAATTGAGTTTTGATAACGGGCTCTTGGCGACAGCGGGGCCGGCAAAGGCGATGCTGCGCGCGATTTCGGGCGGCAGATAAACGCCTCCCTTTCCGACTTCCCGGATCGCCTCAACGAGATCGTTGGGATCGCCGGTCTTGGCGACATAGCCCTTGGCGCCGATCTCGAGGGCGCGGGCGACAAAGACCGGGTCGTCGTTCATGCTGAACATGATGATGCGCGCTGACGCGCTGTGCGACAGAATGCGGCGCGCCAGTTCGAAGCCGGATACCGTCGGCAGGTTGATGTCGATGACGCAGATGTCGGGATGCTCCGTGACGTAGACCCGCTCGGCGCTCTCCGCGTCGGAGGCTTCGAGCAGGACAATCTCCGGCTCGTCGGCGAGCACGGTGCGGCAGCCGGACGCCACGATCGGATGATCATCCACGATCAGAACGCGCATGCCATTTGCCCCGAGCCATCCGTCCCGTTGCTGCACCGCATATCAACGCCGACGCAACAGCTTCAATCGGCCATGCAACCATGGCGAGATTGCGGTACGCTGCATTTAGACAGGCGCGTTATTTGTCTGTCAACGCTTCCGTTGCTGCGGAACCGAACGCGATGCGATGGGGACACGTCATGTGGCAGAGATTATCCTTGCGTGGGCGGATCAATGTGCTGCTGGCAGTGGTGCTGGCGCTCGGCCTTGCCATCAATGTGGCGAGGCTGGTGCTGGAGGCCGCGCCGCGTGTTCAGGCGGAGGATCAAAGCGTCACGCGGCTGGCGCGCGAGTTCGTCGAGACCATTGTCGCCGGCCTCAATGAGGCGCCCAACCCCGATGCGCGGCTGGACCAGATCGTGCAGGATCTCAAACGGCTGCGTCACGTGAGCATTACGCGGCAAGACGACGGCGCCGCGGCAGCTCTCCCCTCCGGCGCCATTGAGGCGGGGGACGATGCCCACTCCGTGCCGGGATGGTTCGTCACCCTTGTTCACCCCGAACAGACCTCGGTCCGCGTGCCGGTCACGATCCATGGCAAGCCGTCGGCACTGGTCATCACGTCGATCCCGAACGACGAGATCGCCGAGATATGGGACGGGATCGTCACCCAGATCGAGGTCGGCTCCGCGGTCGCCGTGGCGCTGTTCCTGATTACGATGACGGTGATCGGCCGCGCGCTCAAGCCGCTGGAGGCGCTCTCGCAGGCGATGAGCGGGTTAGAGGCCGGCGCCTACGACGCGCGCGTCGAGCCGGGCGGCGCTCCCGAACTCGCCGCGATCTGCAAGAGGCTCAATCATCTTGCCGCCACGCTCGGCGAAGCGGTCGAGGACAAGCGGCAATTGGCCGAGCGCGCCGTGTCGCTCCAGGATCTGGAGCGCAAGGAGATCGGACGCGAACTGCACGACGAGTTCGGGCCGTATCTCTTTGCGCTGCGCGCGCATGCGGGCGCCCTCATGCGGCTGGCAGACCTGAGCGAGCCGAGCGCGGACGCGTTGCGCAAGCATGGCAGCGCGATCCTCGAGCAGGTCAATGCGCTGCAGCAGTTCAACCGAAGGATATTGGAGAAGCTCCGGCCCGCCGGCCTCGCGGAGCTCGGGCTTCGTGAAGCGCTTGGCGTGTTGCTGCGCTTGTGGAACGAATCGCATCCCGAGGTGACCATCGAGACAACGATTTCGCAGGCGCTGGGGGAAACCGGAGAGACGGCGGACCTGACCATCTACCGCGTTGTCCAGGAGGCGCTCACCAATGCGTTCCGTCACGCTGGTGCTACGGAAGTCAATGTCAGTATCGAGCCGGCGCAACGGCCGGCAGGACTGCGCGGCAATCGCGGCTATGCCCTGGTGCGGGTCTGCGACAATGGCCGCGGGCTGGAGCCGGACCAGAAATTCGGCCTCGGCCTCACCGGAATGCGGGAGCGGCTGTTGGCGCTGGGCGGTACGCTCACCGTGGCTTCCGGCGAGAGCGGTGTCACAATTGAGGCGATGGTTCCCACGGGCGCGGCGTAGAGCGTGATCCAATCAATGTCTGTCCCGCGGATCGTCCTCATTCGATTGGCGAAAAGCCGCACCGGGGACATCCTCCAGCAGCAAGTCGAGTATCCGCCGTTCCCTGGGAGAGAGGGCGGCGTTCCTGGGAAACGCCAGATTGAGGGCAAGCTGCGGATCGATATAGCGGCGGCCCAGTCGCGTCTTCTGCACCGCTTTGGCAAATTCGTCCGTTGGAAAATCCTTGATCAGGTAACCTGTCGCGCCGGCCTCGATCGCTGCGACGAAACTGCTGCGGTCGGACCGCATGCTGAACACAAGGATTCTTGCGCTCGCGTCGCGTGAGCGAATACGCCTGATCAGACTGATTCCATCCAGTTCATTTCCGTGCAGAGACAGATCGATGACAGATACTTCGGGATCGTGCTCAAGAAAGGCTTGATAGCCGGTGTCCACATCGTAAGCGGAAATGATCTTTTCGACGCCAATGGGTTCAAGCACCAGACCGCAGGCTTTCGCAATGACGGGATGATCGTCGACCACTAGAATGCCGCTCAAGATGGTGCTCCTTTCGCCGAGATTCTGCCACGGCCCGGACGAAGACGACAAGCTCCCGCAAGTTGTCGTTGGCTGATTTGCGTTCGGGAATTTTCCCGATTGGTTCGGGACTTTTTGCGGCTGGCGCTCTGCTCTGTGCTCACTAATATCGCAAGTCCGAACCGGCGGGGACAAAGGAGGCCGGAACGGATTGGGGCGGAACAGATGGGCGTTCGCGTATTGCTTCTCGCGTCGGTGTCGGCGGGCCTGATTGCCGAATGCGGGTTGGCTTGTGCCCAGGACACTGACTCTGGAAGCTACACCACCGATCTGCCACCCGTTGAAGTTCCCGCGCCGAAGACCGAGGCCAAGCCCGAGCAGCGTCCCAGAAGTGGGAGTGCAACTCGCGTCGTTCGCTCCGCGGTTCGTCCGGTGACGAGACTTCGGGTTTATCCGACAACGCCGCTCGCCACGCCCAGCACAGCTCTCGCTGTCGACAAGGTGCCTTCAGGCATCAACTTCGTGGATTCCAGGCAAATCCAACGGACCGAGTCGCTGAACGTCACGGACGCCCTGCTGCACTACGTACCGGCCGTCAACATCAGCGAAGTCGCCGGCAATCCCTTCCAGCCGAATGTCGAGTTTCGCGGTTTTGTCGGCTCGCCCGTCTCCGGCACGCCGCAGGGATTGGCGGTGTACCAGAACGGGGTGCGCATCAACGAAGCGTTCGGCGACACCGTCAATTGGGACCTGATCCCGACCACCGCGATCAAATCGATCGCCGTGGTGACCAACAATCCCGCCTTCGGCCTCAATGCGCTGGGCGGCGCCGTCACCGTTCAGATGAGGGACGGTTTTGGTTATCAGGGCGCCGAGATCAACACCATAGGTGGGTCCTACAACCGGCTGCAGAGTTCGGCGCAGTGGGGCAAGCAGGTCGATAACTTCGCCGTCTATGGCGCGCTTGAAGGGGTGCACGACGACGGGTTCCGAAATTTCTCACCGTCCGAAATCAAGCGCTTCTACAGCGATGTCGGCTATCGGAACGAGAACGCCGAATTCCATCTCAACATGGGGCTTGCCGACAACAAATTCGGCGCCTCGGCGACGGTGCCGATCGATTTGCTGCAGCAATATTGGGGTGCGACCTACACCGCCCCGCAAACCACTGCCAATCAGGTCGCGTATCTGAATTTGACCGGGAAAGTCGAGGCCACGCCGACCTGGACCCTCGAGGGCGTCGCGCATGTTCGGGCGTTCGGCCAGCAGATGCTGGACGGCAATCCGAGCGGCGCGCGCCCCTGCGACGCCGACGCCGCCTTGCTCTGCTTTGGCGATGGCACCTCGCCGGCGAACGGGCTGAACGGGACGCAGCTTGCCAATCCCTTTGCTCCCGATGCCTTCATTGGAGAGCTCGACCGGACCACGACACGTTCGACGACGAGCGGATTTTCGCTGCAGGCCACCAACACCGACCAGCTGTTCGGACATGACAATCGCTTCGTGGTCGGCACCAGTCTCAATTCCAGCATCACGCATTTCACCGCCAGCGCGGAGTTGGGGACCATCGCGTCGAACTATGTCGTCAGCGGCAGCAACATCTTCCTGGGCCAATCCGGCAGTCCCGTATCGATCGGCCCGGTGTCGCTGCGAACCACCAATCAATATACCGGTGTCTATGTGCTGGATACCTTCGACGTCACCAGGGCTTTCTCGATCACGGCGGGCGGCCGGTTCAATGACGCCCGCATCGCGCTGCAGGACCAGATCGGCACCCAGCTCAACGGCAACGAGACATTCGACCGCTTCAACCCGATCATCGGCGGCACCTACAAGATCACGTCGGAGCTGACGGCCTATGCCGGCTATTCGGAAGCCAACCGCGCGCCGACGCCGCTGGAGCTCGGCTGCGCCGATCCCGCGAGGCCGTGCATCATCGCGGCGTTCCTCGTCTCCGATCCGCCGCTGAAACAAGTGGTGTCGCGCACCGTCGAGGCCGGCCTGCGCGGCACCAGGGAGTTGGGTTTCGGCACGCTCGAATGGAAGTTCGGCGGTTTCCGCGCCACCAACACGGATGATATCATGGCCATCCCCGATCCGATGTTGCAGGGGTTCGGTTTCTTCCAGAACGTCGGCTCGACCCGCAGGCAGGGCATTGAGGCCGAAGCCAAGCTCAACGCGGCGCCATTCCAGCTCTACGCCAGCTACGCCTTCATCGACGCGCGCTTCCTGAATGCGCTGCAGGTCGGCTCCAACAGCCCGTTTGCCGATGCGCAGGGCAATATCCAGATCGTGCCCGGCGACCAGATCCCGGCCATTCCCCGCCATCGCGTCAAGGCCGGGTTCGATTATTCGATCACTGACGCATTCAAGGTCGGCGCCGACGCGCTTTATGTGAGCAGCCAGTATCTGGTGGGCGACAACTCCAACCAGGCGCCGAAGCTGCCCTCCTATACGGTCTTCAACGTTCATGCCTCGTATCAGATCAACAAGTCGCTCCAGGTCTACGGGAAGGTCGATAATGTTTTCGACAATCGCTATGCGACCTACGGGACCTTCTTCGATACAGGTGCGCTGCCGAATTTCGCCAATGGCGGCGCGGCTTTTGCCGACGCGCGCTCGCTGAGCCCGGCACGTCCGCGCGCCTTCTATGCCGGACTGAAGATGACGTTCTGAGATTGTCAGAACCGCGCCGCCAGTTCGGCAAGCCGGCGGTGCGCGGCTTCGCGCGCGGCCTTGATCGGCTCAGCCGGCCCGGTCGTCGGCCCGATCGGTACGAAGCGCACATTGCTGACGCCGATGAAGCGGAGCGCCTCGCGCAGATAGGGCGTCGCCATGTCGATGCGGCCGCGATTCATGCCGGTGATGAAGTCGCCGCCGCTTGCCACAATCACCAGCGTCGGCCGGTCCCTGAGCAGGGGCTGATAGCCCTGCGCCGGATCGAAGCGGAAGGTGAGTCCGGGTTGCACGATCACGTCGAACCATTGCTTCAGCTTGTAGGGGATGCTGAAATTCCACATCGGCGTCGAGATCAGCACGCGATCGGCCAGCGCCAGCCGGATCGCGATGCGCTCGGCGACCGCAAAGGCGTCGCGCTGGGAGTCGGTGAAGGCGCGCCCGTTCATGCGGGCGTATTTGGCCTCCAGCACATAGCCTTCGAACTCCGGCAGATGGTCCCGCCAGAGGTTCATCACGTCGATGTCCCAGTCCGGCCGCACCTGCCTGAAGCGATCGAGAAACACCTGCGCACCGGCGGACGATTCCGAATCCGCCCGCGGCGAGCAGTTGAGGTGGAAGAGCTTGGGCATGGCCGAGCCCCCGTTAGCCGAGCGCTCTCACGACCGCGTCGGTGTTGGTCACGACGGAGACATTTTGAAGCGCGAAGTTGATCGAGGCGTTGTGCCAGTCAGCGTTCATGGTCGAGCAGCAATCCTCCGGCACGATCATGAAATAGCCCTTGTCGGCGCCGGTGCGCGCGGTGTGCTCGACCGACATGTTGGTCCAGGCGCCGGTGTTGATGATCATGTCGCGTCCGGTCGCCTTCAGGATGGTCTCGAGCCGCGTGCCTTCCCAGGCGCTCATGCGCATCTTCTCGACAATGAAGTCGCCGGGTTGCGGCTCCAGCCCCGGCACCGGCGCCGCGCCCCAGCTGCCGCGCACCATGGCCTTGCTGTCGACCAGACCTTCGAACAGCGGCGCATTCAGCGTGACGCCGGGCGCGCCCGCTTCGACAATGAACCAGACATGGATGATGACGACCCCGCGCGAACGGGCGGCAGCGGCAAGGCGCCGGACATTCTCGATCACCCGCTGCTGCTTGGCATGCGCGGGCGCACCGGACTCGGCAAAGGCGCCGCCGTCCATGATCACGTCGTTCTGCAGATCCTGGATGATCATGGCGCAGCGGCGCGGATCGATCTGCATGTCCTGGCCGGACAGGATCGGCGCCGCGGCCGAAGACGCAGGGGCCGCAGCCGAGCCGGCCGCGGGCCGCGCGTTCATATAAGGCTCGTGACGCGGCCCGACCTTGGTCGGGATCGCATAGACCGAATGCGTCGCGGTGAGATAGAGCGTGCGGAAATCAGGCCCGCCCCAGGCGAGATTGGCGACAAGCTCGGGCACGCGCACCTTGCCGAGCAGTTCGCCGGCGGGCGAATAGACCCAGACGCCGCCCGGCGCCGTCACCCAGATATTGCCGCGCTGGTCGCATTTCATGCCGTCGGGCACGCCCGGCTCGAGCTCGGAGCGAATGCCGCTTGCGAGCACGCGTGCGTTGGAAAGGGAGCCATCGGCTTCGACATCGAAGGCGCGGATCAACGTCTGCACGGTGTCGTTGACATAAAGCGTGCGCTCGTCGGGCGAGAAGCAAAGCCCGTTCGGCTGCTCGAACAAATAGCGATCGACCAGGAGTTTCGGCGCGCCGCCGCCGGGCGGGACGCGGTAGACCCCCTGGAAGCCGAGCTGGCACGGCCGTTCGACGCCATAGACCGGCATGCGGCCGTACCAGGGATCGGAAAAATAGATCGCACCGCTCGAATGCACGCAGACATCGTTCGGGCTGTTCAGCTCCTGGTTCTCGAAATGCGAAGCGATGACCTCGCGCCTGCCGTCCGCCCGCTCACGGATCAGAGAGGAGGTCGTGTGCTCGCAGACGATGAGATTGAGCTCCGCGTCATAGGTCATGCCGTTGCATTTGTTCGACGGACGTTTGACCTCGACGACACCGCGCCGCGCATCCCAGCGCCGGCGCACGTCGCCCGGCATGTCCGAAAACAGCAGGTAGTGCAGGGCCGGATGCCAGATCGGTCCCTCCGTGAAGTCGAAGCCGGTGCCGACCTGACCAACGGGGGCATACGGATCAATGAGCGTTTCGAATTCGCTCCGCAGCGTTACATGCGTCATGGCTGCGTCCTTTGCGTTCAGGCCGGGAACCAGTTGCGCTGGGGTAGCGACTGCACCACCGGACCGGGCACCTGCTCATGGAGCCGGCCGACCACCGCGCCGCCCTCGATCCTGGCCGGGCGGTCGTGCACCGGCAGCAGATAGCGCGAACTGGAGAGCAGCTTCTTGATCGCGGCTTTCTCCGCGCGCTTGCTGGTGCCGTGATTGCCCGTGGTGCGCGGCTCGGCGTCGTGGATCTCGTTGAAGGGCGTGACGATCTGGTCGTTGAAATCATAGATCACGTCGCCGCAGATGGTGGCGATGCCGTCGGCGGTATGAACATGGATGTTCATCGAGCCTTCGGTGTGGGCGTTGGCGGCTTCGCAATAGACGCCCGGCATCAGCTCGACCGGACCGGTGAGCTCGAGGTCAAGGAAGCGCAGCGCGCTCCTGGTGTGCAGGCGGTCGACGAGGTGCTTGATGTCCGGCGCCGGATATTGCGGGTGCATCAGGCCGGAGACGGAATATTCAAGCTCTTTGCGGTTCAAGACGACCGTCGTGTTCATCGGGAACAGATCGTCCTTGCCGGCATGGTCGATGTGCAGGTGAGTGTGGCAGACGAAGCGCACGTCGCCCATGCGCACGCCGTGGCGCATCAGCTGGTTCTCGATCATGTTCTCGTGGAATTGCAGTCCGCGCATGCCGAGCGTCTCCATGATCTGGTTGGAGCGGTATCCGGTGTCGATAACGACGGGATAGGGGCCGCCGAGGATCAGGAAGCCGAGGGTAAGGACGCGGCGGGTGCGGCCGCAATCGCGGCCGAGCACGAGGAAGCTCGAATTCCAGCTCGATATCGCCATAATCCAAAATCTTGATCTCCAACGCCATGACTTCCTCCCAACTCGATTTCTTATGATTTGAGCCGATAGACGCGCGCGGCGGTGCCGGCGAAGATCGCATCACGCTGTTCGGGGCGCAGCGATGCCGCGGCAGCGCGATGGGCATTCACCAGGTCGCGATAGCTCGTCCAGAGTTTTTCGATCGGAAAATTGGAGCCGAACAGGCAGCGCTCGGCGCCGAACAGTGCGACCGTGTCATTGAGGATTTCAGCGATATGCGCGCCGTCATTGCGATGAATGAAGGTGCCAAGGCCCGAAAGCTTGGAGACGACGTTCGGGCACTGCGCGAGCTGCGCCATACCGTTGCGCCACGCTGCGTGGCCCTCCGGCGAAAGGTCTTCCAGCATGCCGGCATGCTGCAGTATGAACGTCACGTTCGGGCAGGCCTCGGCGAGACCGGCCGCGTCAACCATCTGCGGTGCGAACACCTGCAGGTCAAAGCTCCAGCCATAATCGGCCAGCCGGGCGATGTTGCGCCGGATTTTCGGGTCAGCGCAAAGGTCGGGCCGCGCGGCAAAGCGGTAGAGCGGGTTGTCGTGCCAGTGCAGCTGCATGCGCACGCCGCGTACCAGCGGATATTTGGCGAGACGCTCGAGCTGCGGCCGCACGTCGTTGACATCGAAGTCGGCAAAGGCGACGATGGCGTGCGGCCAGCCATGTTCGCTTGCGATCTGTTGCACCCAGGCGGTTTCGTCCTCGAAGCGGTCGTTGGCCCAATTGGTCTGCACATAGACTGATTTGGTCACGCCGGTGCCGGTGAGGTCGGCAAGATATTCCTCGATCGGATAGTCGCGCCGGATCGGCTCATAGGGACCGAAAATCCGCGGCAGCATCGGGCCGATCAGCCAGGGCAGGTCCACCTGACGCCAGATGTGATGATGCGCGTCGACGAAACCGATCACGCGGCTCTCCTTGTTCCCAGCGACAACAGGTGCGAGACCACCGCGGCACTCGATCCGCCGTCGACGAGATCATCGACAAAGCGCTGGATCGCGATCAGCGCCTCGGTTTGCGGCCGGAAGTCCGGCCCGTTCGCGAGCGGCGTCAGCCAGCTGACCCGCCAGGCCCGGCGCGAGAGTTTGGCAACGGCGTCGCGCAACGCGGAAACATCGCCGCGCTCGAGCCCATCGGAGACGATGATGACCGCCGCACCGCGCGCATAGCCGCCAAAGCGCGGCACCGCGAGGAAGGCCTGCAGCGCATCGCCGATCCGCGTGCCGCCGTCCCAATCGCTGACCAAATGCGCCGCCGCGTTCAGCGCCTGCTCGCGCCGCTTGAGCCGCAGCGCGCGCGTGACGCGGGTGAGGCGGGTGCCGAAGGTGAAGACTTCGGCGTGGCTGACCGCCTGCAGCAGCGCATGCGCGAGCTTCATGTTTTCTTCGGTGCGGGCCTTCATCGAGCCGGAGACATCGATCAGCAGCAGCAGCTTGCGCGGCCGGGCGCGCCGCCGCAGGCGCCCGAGCCGCAGCACCTCGCCATCGTTGCGCACGCTGTCACGCAGGGTGCGGCGAAGATCGGCAAAGGGACCGCGGCGCGCGCGCATGCGGCGATGGCCGCGCCGCCGCGGCAGCCGCGATGGCGCTTCTCGGGAGAGACGGCGCAGCGCGTCAGTGGTCGAGAGTTGCGCAAAGCGGCGTTCGACCAAAGCTTCCGCCCGCGCCGCGGCAAGCCCGGACTCGTTGGCTTCATCTGATAGCGGTGGCTCGTCCTCGCCGCGGCCTTCTTCCTGCAGCCGGACGGTTTCCTCATCTTCGCCTTCCGCCCGTTCGATCGCCTCGCTGCCGCGGAAGTGGATGTCGAACAGCCGGTCATAGGTCGCGCGTCGCTCCGGCGGCGGCGCCAGCGTCGCGAGGCCGGCTTGGCGGATATGCTCGAGGCTGCGCGGTCCCAATAGCTCGATCGCCGCGAGGAAGGCGGTGGTCTGCTCGGGTGCGACCGAAAATCCATTGGCCCGCAGCAGCGAAACAAAGGAGATGAAGATTTGGGCCGCACGCGGTAACTGAAGCTCCTCGCTCACGCCGCAGCCTCCGCAATCAGCGCGTCGAGGCGCGGCGAGATGAAGTGCAGGTCCTCCTCGTCCTTCAGCGCGACGCCGATCGAGCGCTTGAACGCGTCGGGCCAGCGCGCGCCGCCCTTGTGCAGGAGCGTGGCCGCCTCGGCCCAATCGACCGCTTCAGCAATGCCGGGCGCCTTGCTGAGCGGCTCGCGCCGGAGCTTGCCCACGGCGGCGACGACCGCGCGCGCCGTCTGCTCGGCGACGCTGGAAGCCCGCATCATGACGATGCGCGCCTCGCGCTCGGCGGTGGGATAATCGATCCAGTGATAGACGCAGCGGCGCCGCAGCGCCTCGTGCAGATCGCGCGTGCGGTTCGAGGTCAGCACCACGACCGGCCGCTCCGCCGCGCGCACAGTGCCGCGCTCGGGAATGGAAATCTGGAAGTCGGAAAGGAATTCGAGCAGGAAGGCCTCGAACTCCTGGTCGGCACGGTCGATTTCGTCGATCAGCAGTACGGCCGAGTCCGGTGCGCGCAGGACCGCGAGCATCGGCCGCTCGATCAGGAAGGTCTCGCCATAGATGTCGATGCTCTCTTCGCCGGCCTGCCGGATCGCCAGCATCTGCCGCGGGTAGTTCCACTCATAGAGCGCGGCGGAGGCGTCGATGCCTTCGTAGCATTGCAGGCGGATCAGCCGGCGGCCGAGCACCGCGGCGATCGCCTTTGCGGCCTCGGTCTTGCCGACACCCGGCGAGCCTTCGAGCAAGAGCGGCTTGCCGAGCGCGAGTGAAAGATAGGCCGCGGTCGCGAGCCCTTCGTCCGCAAGGTAGTAGGCGGCCCGCAGCGCCTTCTCCAGCGCCTCGGGGCTGTCGATGCCGACGATGGTGCCGCGGACCGCCATCTCAAGACCCCTTAGCGTCGCGCCTGTGGGCGTGCGCCGCCCTGGGCCTTGATTGCGCGCAAGACTTTTTCCGGCGTGATCGGCAGATCGTCGATGCGAACGCCGACCGCGTTGAAGATCGCGTTCGCCACCGCCGGCAACGCCGGATTGGCGCACATTTCGCCGGGACCCTTGGCGCCGAACGGACCGTCGGCCGCCGGGCGCTCCAGCACGGCGATATCATGCGGGCAGATGTCACCGGGTCCCGGCATCAGATATTCGACAAAGTCGCGCGGGCCGTGGCTCGGGTCGGGATAATAAGGCTCAGGCGTCTCATAGAGCGCGTGGCTGACGCCCATCCAGGCGCCGCCGACAAGTTGCTGCTCGACCAGACGCGGATTGAGCGCGCGACCCAGTTCGTAGGCGCTGTCCATGCGCACCATCGCGACTTCGCCGGTCTCGTCATCGACCTCGACCTCGGCGACCATGCAGGCATGGGCGTAGCAGGTCGCAGGCGACATCTCGCCGGTTTCCGGATCGACGTCGGAGAGCGGCACCAGGAAGATGCCGCGCCCCGAGATGGTCTTGCCCTGCTTGAACTGGGCGGCGATCGCCACGTCCTTGGTCGAGATCGAGCGGTGCGGCGCGCCCCTGACGTGGATGTTGCCGCGTCCGTCGGTTTCCAGATCGGCGGCGTTGACCTCGAGTTCCTCGGCAGCGGCCTCCATCATCACGCCGCGCGCTTCGCGGGCCGCCGCCATCACCGCATTGCCGACGCGATGCGTGCCGCGCGAGGCGAACGAGCCCATGCAATGCGGGCCGGTATCGGAATCCGCGGTGTCGACATAGACATCCTCGACGGGCACGCCGAGCGTCTCTGCGCAAATCTGCCGCGTCACCGACTTCATGCCTTGGCCGAGGTCGATGGACGACAGCGCCACCGTGAACTTGCCGCTTGGATTGGAATGCACCAGCGCCTGGCTGGGATCGCCACCGAGATTCATGCCGATCGGATAGTTGATCGAGGCGATGCCGCGTCCGCGATGCCTTGCCATGGTCAGCGCCTCCTGGTGCCGAAGACGGAAGAGAAGCGGGTGGCGCCGTGCGACGGCGCCGCCGGCGGCCGCGGGGGAGAAGGTGGCGGGGGCGCGGGCGGCGGAGGCTCGCGCGAAGCCGCGGGCGCGCGGTCATACGTCGTGCGCTGCTGCGAGACCATCGCGGGATGCGGGCGGGACTCGCGTGGGGTCGAGGGCACGACCGCGCGGTCGCCGCCACCATCTTTGCGCGATGAGGCGCGCCGAAACTCCTCGCGCAGCGGCAACTTTGCTTTCTCGGCCGCGACCTGGACACATTCAATCAGCGCGGTGTTCTTGGCCTCGCGCCGATGCGCCTTCATGTCGCCGTCGCGATAGGCATTGAGGATACGGAACTCCATCGGGTCCATGCCGACGAGGTTTGCGAGCTTGTCCATCTGGCATTCGATGGCGAAGTCCATGGCGGTGACGCCGAAGCCGCGCATGGCGGTGGCCGGCGTGCGGTTGGTGAACACGCAATAGACATCGCCATAGACATTGGGAATGGTGTAGGGGCCCGGCAGATGCGCCGCGCATTTGACCGCGGCGTAGCTGGAAAGCCGCGTGTACGCACCGCTGTCGAAATAGGCGCGGATCTTGCGGGCGACGATGCGGCCGTCGCGCATCACGCCATCCCTGATATAGATGCGCTCGGCGCCCCGCGGCGGGCCATATTGCATCTCCTCCTCACGCCCGAACTGATAGCGCACCGGGCGTCCGGTCAGCATCGCCGCGAGGATGCAGAGCGGCTCGGTGAGCGTATCCACCTTGCCGCCGAAGCCCCCGCCGACCGTGCCGCCGATGAAATGGAAGGTGTTCGACGGTACGTCCAGAATCTTGGCGCAGGTGTCGAGCGAGAAGAACAGCGCCTGGGTCGAGGTATAGACGACATAGCGGCCATTGGTGTCGGGCGCCGCGATCGAGCCATTGGTCTCGGTCGGCGCATGCTCGATCGGGGACATCTGGTAGCGCTGTTCGAGCACATGATCGGCGCCGGCAAGCCCGCGCTCGACATCGCCGAAGCGCAGCTTCTGGTGATCATAGATGTCGTGATAGGTGAACGTGTTCTTCGGGTAGGTCTCGTTGACCACGGGTGCGCCCGGCTTCAGCGCTTCCTCGACATCGAACACCGTCGGCAACGGCTCGTAATCGACCCGCACCTTGGCCATCGCCTCGTAGGCTTCGCGCGGGCTGTCCGCGACCACGGCCACGATCGGCTCACCCTTGTAACGCACCTTGTCGACCGCAAGCGACGGCTCGTCGTCCTTGCCGAAATTGATCAGGCTCAGCAGCGTATTGAGATTGCGCGGCACATCGGCGCCGCGAATGATCCGCCGCACGCCGGGCGAGTGCTCAGCCTCCGTCGTGTCGATACGGCGCAGGCGGGCATGGGCGTGCGTGCTGCGCACGACCTTCAGATGCAGCATGCCCTGCAGCTTGTGGTCGTCGAAATAGGCCGAGGTGCCCGTGACATGCCCGAGCATGTCCTGGCGCTGCGTGCCCTTGCCGATTTCCTTCAGGTTGTCGTCGCGCTCGTCGGCGAAGATGTCCTTGCGCAGTTCCAGCATCGGAGTTTCCTTCAGGCGCGTGCGCGGCCGCCGGAGGCGGCGGCAAGCACGGCATTGATGATCGGCTCGTAGCCGGTGCAGCGGCAGATATTGCCGGAGATCGCCTCGACGACCTCCGCGCGGCTCGGTGACGGGTTGTGGTCGAGCAGGGCCTTCGCGGCCATCAGCATGCCTGGCGTGCAGTAGCCGCATTGGGCGGCAAAATTGTCGGCGAAAGCGCGCTGCAGCGGATGCAGGTTGGGTCCGTCCTTGATGCCATCAAGCGTTTGCACGGAACGGCCGGCCACCGACTCCGCGAGCGTCAGGCATGACAGATGCAGCTCGCCGTCGATCAGCACACTGCAGGCGCCGCAACCGCCCTGGCCGCAGCCGAATTTGGGCGTCATGTCGCCGATCAGCTCGCGCAGCGCGACGAGGAGATTGGTACCGCCATCGACGAAGATCGCGACGTCGCGGCCATTGTGACGAAATTGCAGGGCGGTCTTGGCCATGGCGATCTATTCCTGACCGGACAACAGGCGGCGGAGATGTACGCCGACGATTTCGCGGCGATACCAGCCGCTGGCGAGCGCGTTATCGGCGGGCGAGGTACCTTCGACTGCCGCGGCAGCGGCCGCGCTGATCGAGGAAGCATCGAGCGGCCGTCCTTCGAGCGCGCGCTCGGCCGCCTTGGCGCGGATTTGCGTCGGCGCCATCGAGCCCAATGCGATCCGCGCGCCCAGCACGCGTCCGCTGCTGACGGGCAGATGCGTGGCAAGGGTAATAACCGAGCCGCCTTTGGGCTTGATCCGCGCGATCTTGCGATAGCGGAACGCGTCGGCGGCGAGCGGCTTCTGGCAGGAGACCGACAGCACCAGCGTGCCCGCCTGCCGCTCGCGCGACTGCAGAAATTCCTCGATCGGCACGTCGCGGGCGCCAAAACCGCCCTGCACGGAAATCACCGCGTCTAGCGCCAGCAGAGCTACCGTGAAATCGCCGTAGGGGTTGGGCGCGAACAGATTGCCGCCGACGGTGCCCATATTGCGGACCGCGGGACCGCCGACCGAACGCGCAGGGGCATGCAGGAAGGCGAGATCGCGTTCGGCCAGTATCTTCGCGAAGGTGACGCCGGCGCCGATGGTGACGCGCGGACCGGACGCGTCGATTCGCATCAGTGCCTGATCATGGGCGCGCACGATGGTCGAGATCGAGATGTCACCCTCGTTGAGCGCTCGCATGACCAGCGTGCCGCCGCCGAGATAGCGTGCGCCGCGGTCGGACGACAGCGCTGCCGCCGCTTCGCCTGAGCTCGGAAATGTCTTCACCGTGACAGGCATCAACTTCTCTCCACGATCATGCGGCCTCGCTCAGGTGCTTGCGAATGGCCTCGAAACCGGCCTGATAGATCTGTTCCGAGACCATTTCCGTGAGGCGTTTGGCGTCCTCGGGCCGTGTGGTGAACCGCGACTCCCAATGCCAGAAGGTGCGGTCGCCGTCGGTCACCGGCAGCAGGCGCACATGCGCCACGTAATTGAACATCGGGATCGGCGTATCGAGCAGGCAATAGCTGAAGGTCTGCTCGAGATCGGAGAGCGCCAGCAGCTGCTCGCGCAGTTCCGAGCCGTCCTTCAGCTTGAAACGGCGGACACAGCCGATCTTGTCGGAGGCCTGCGCGCGCTCGATCGTCGAGGTCGCCACCGCCGGATGCCAGCGGTCGTGGCCGTTGAAATCGCGCAGCACAGCCCAGACCGCGCCGGTCGGCGCATTCAGGATCGTGCTTTTGACGATATGCGGCACCTTCAGCCTCCGAATGCCCGCTTCAGCGCGTCAAGGCCGCCCTGGAACACGCCGCCGCCGATATTGCCGACGAGCTCCGCCTCGCGCTCCGGTGCGCAGTCGAACTCGGCGGTCCATTCCAGGAACGTCTGGTCGCCGTCGGTGACGGGCGTGAGCCGCAGCGTGGCGACGTAGTTCTCCACGCCCATGGGCGATTCGAGTATCGAGTAGGTGCAGAACATGTCGTAGTCGGATAGCCCGAGTAGTTTCTCGCGGATGCGATCACCGTTGCGCAGGCGGAAGTCGCGTACGCAGCCGATCTTGTCGGCGGGCTCGCCGCCTTCGATCCGGCTCTCCGCGATCGCGGGATGCCAGTTCGGCAGGCCGTTGAAATCGCGTACGCGCGCCCAGACGCGATCGTTGCGTGCATTGACGACGGTGGACACGTAAACCCGGGCCATGGCGCGCTACGATCCTTTCTTGCGCGGGCCGCGCTCGGTGGGAGTTTCGCCCGTAGCGGCGCCTCCGGGGCTTGCAGCAGGCGGCGAGGCAGGTTTGCCTTCGCCGCCCTTGCGTGACGACTCCCGGATTCCCTGCATGTCGCGCGCTTCGCGAATGAGGCCGGGCATCTTGGCGAGGCTTCCGCCTTCGACGCCGATATCGGCGAGGATGGAGTCGATCAGCGGCGCCTGCACGCGGTAGCGCAAGGCCGAGTCGATCACCTCGTCGGTGGCGCTGCGGCCGCCATTGCCGCCGCCGCCACTGCCGTTGAGGCCATCGACCTGGAGGATGCGGATGCCCTCGATCTTCTCCATCGGCTTGACGCTCTCGCGCACGATGCCTTCGATGCGGTCGAGCAGCTTCCGGCGGAACAGCGAGTAGCGCGCCTGGTCGGTGAGCACGTTCTCGGCTTCGTTGAGCATCCGTTGCGCCTCGGCCTCGACCGTGGCGCGGATGCGCTCGGCTTCGGCGGCAATTCGCGTCTCCTCGGCCTGCTTCTCGGCGAGCAGCACCTCGACGGTCTTGCGCCGCTTGGCGATCTCGCTTTCGCGCGCGGTGATGACGCGCTCGGAGGCTTCTGTTGCCCCCACCCGGGCATTTTCGGCCGCGGCACGTGCTGCCAACTCCTCCAGCGACTTTTGATGGATGGCGATCGCCTTTTCCATCATCGCGGTCTCGACATCCTTCTCGCGGCCGACTTCAAGCTTGCGCAGGTCGCGCTCGCGGCCGATCCTGGCTTCGTCAAGGCCGCGATCGGAGGCGATGCGGGCGCGCTCGACCTCCTCGCGGGAGGCGATCTCGGCCTCCTGCAGGGACTGGACGCGGGCGATCTCGAGCTGCTCGATGGCGCGCCGGCGTGCGATTCGCGCCGCCTCCAGCGCCTGCTCGCGCGAGACATCGGTGGTCTCGACTTCCTTGCGCGCCACGATTTCCGCCTGCTTGACCTGGCGGTCGGCATCGATGCGCTCTGAACGCTTGGCGGCGAGCGCGATCACGCGTTCCTCGTCGGCGATTTCGACCGCCTTCTTCTGGTCGATATTGAGCACCTCGCGGGTCTTCGAGGAGTTGATACGCTCGCTCTCGAGCGCAAGCTCGACATCGATGCGCTGCCGCTCGATCGCGTCGCGCCGCTTCAGCTCGGCCGCCTCGATGGCTTCGGTCCGCGCAATCTCGAGTCCCCTGGTTTCCCTTTCGGCGCGGATGCGCTCGGCCGCGACGGTCTTCTCCTGCACGATCCGGGCGGCCTCGATCGCCTCGCGGGAGGCGATATCGGCTTCCTCGATCGTGCGATTGCGGGCGATTTCGAGCGCACGCACGCGCTCTTCCTGGGCGATGCGCGAGGCTTCGGTCGCTTCGCGTGCGGTGATGCCGGCGACTTCGAGCGTGCGGTTGCGCTCGATCTCCAGTTGGCGGGTCGCCTGTTCGGCGCCGATGCGCTCGGCCGCAAGGTTGCGTTCGCGGGCGATCCGCGCGGCTTCCACTGCCTTCTGCGCCTCGATCTCGGCCTCCTGCACGTTGCGGACCTGCTGGATCTCCATCGAGCGGGTGCGTTCGTCGGAGGTGATGCGTTCGACGTTGACCGTCATGGTCTGGGCGATGCGGGCCTTTTCCGTTGCCTCGCGCGCCGCGATCTCGGCCTCATCGATTGCCCGAGTGCGCTCGATCTCACGCCGGCGGGTCTCTTCCTCATTGGCAATGCGCGCGTCGGTCACCGCGCGATCCTGCTGGATGCGGGCTTTTTCGACGGCCTCGCGTGCGGCGATTTCGGCTTCCTCCACGGTTCTGGTGCGTTCGATGTCGCGCTGCCGGACCTCTCGCTCGGAAGCGATCCGCGCGGTATCGACCGCGCGCTGGTTGGCGATCCTGGCCTTCTCGATCTCTTCGCGGGCCAGCAGCTCCTTCTCCTCGACGGCGCGGGTGCGCTCGATCTCGCGCTGGCGGGTTTCGCGCTCGGAGGCGATGCGGGCTTCGGCGATGGCGAGCTCGTTGGCGATGCGCGCCTTCTCGATGGCCTCGCGCGCGGTGAACTGCGCCTGTTCGGCCTCGGTCTCGCGCAATGCGCGCTCACGCGCCACTTCCGTGCGTTGCAACGCGCGGCGCATCTCGATGTCGCGCTCCTGTTCGAGGCGGGCGGTCTCGCTCTCGCGCTCGATCTCGAGCGCCTGCCGTTCAGCATCGAGATTGCGGGTGCGGATCTTGATCATCAAGTCCTGCTCGATGTCGTTGCGCAGCTTGCGCTTGGCCTCGATGTCCTCCATCAGCCGGGTCAGACCTTCGGCGTCGAACCGGTTGGAAGGATTGAAGAATTCGAGGTCGGTCTGGTCCAGGTCGGTGATCGCGACCAATTCCAGCTCGAGGCCGTTCTGGGCCAGCGCTTCGGCGGCGGCGGCCTTGACGCGCGCGACATATTCGCCGCGCTGCTCGTGCATCTGCTCCAGGGTCATTTCGGCGGCGACCGAGCGGATCGCGGAGACGAACTTGCCGGAGAGCAGGGCGTGAAGCTGCTCGGGCTCGAGCGTTCGGCGTCCGAGGGTTGCGGCGGCGATCGCAACGGCTTCGCGCGTGGCCTGCACGCGGACATAGAAGTCCGCTTCGATGTCGACGCGCATGCGGTCGCGGGTGATGACGGCGTCCTGCCTTGCCCGCGTGATGCCCATCGGCAGCACGTTCATGTTGACCGGCGTGTAGTCGTGGATGAAGGGCAGCACGAAGGCGCCGCCATTGATCACGACGCGTTCGCCGAGGAAGCCGGTGCGGACGAAGGAGACCTCCTTCGACGAGCGGTGATAGAGCCAGTTGACGATGTAAACAGCGATGACGATCGCGATGATCGCGACGATCAACCAGAGGATCAATTGACCAACCAGAATCCCCGACATCTTCTCCTCCCTTGCGTCGGCGCCTAGCGCGCGCCGATCGCCTTGAACTTGCGAACCTGATCCGTCAGCGCCCGCTCCACCGGCAGGCGCTCCATCGAGGAAGCGCCATAGAAGCCGTGGCAGTTGCTTGTGTTCTTCATGATGAAATCGGCATCGGCGGGGTCCGCGATCGGACCGCCATGCGCGAGCACGAGAATGTCCGGATTGACGCTGAGCGCAGCTTCGGCCCAGGCGTCGATGCGCGCGGGACAATCCTTGAGCTTCAGCGCCGTCTGTGCGCCGATTGCGCCACCCGTGGTGAGGCCGAGATGGCAGACGACGATGTCGGCGCCTGCAATTGCCATCGCGGCTGCCTCCTTCTCGCTGAACACATAAGGCGTCGTCAGCATGTCCTTCTCATTTGCCTTCGAGATCATCTCGATCTCCAGCGCATAGGACATGCCGGTTTCTTCCAGATTGGCGCGGAAGATGCCGTCGATCAGGCCGACGGTCGGAAAATTCTGCACGCCGGCAAAGCCCAGCGCCTTCAGCTGGTCGAGGAAGATATCCATGTCGCGGAAGGGATCGGTGCCGTTGACGCCGGCAAGCACCGGCGTCCTGGTGACGATCGGCAAGACTTCACCGGCCATTTCGAGCACGATCGCATTGGCGTCGCCATAGGGCATCAGGCCCGCGAGCGAGCCGCGCCCGGCCATGCGGTAGCGGCCGGAATTGTAGATCACGATCAGGTCGACGCCGCCCGCTTCCTCGCATTTGGCCGATAGGCCCGTGCCCGCGCCGCCGCCGACGATCGGCTCGCCCCGGGCCACCATCTCCCGGAATTTCCTCAGCAGCGCCTTGCGTTCAAACCTGGGCATGGGTCACCTCGCCACTCTGCGCCGCCCGCTTGCGCGCCCGAGCAGTGGCCGGAACGCACTGAGGATGGTGGAAGCGAATTCGGGATCGTTGATATTGCGTTTGACGCGGATGATCTGGCGGTTGGCCGTCTGCCGCACCGTGCGTTCGAGCGCCTTGAACAGCGCCGCATCGGCCTCGGGATCCCAGAACGGCTGCCCTTGCGCATCGAGTGCCGAGACGCCGCCTTCGGGCAGGAAGAAGCGCACCGGCCCATCCATCTGGTTGAGCCGCTCGCCGATCCACCGCCCCATGCGGTCGTTTTCTTCCGGCGTGGTCCGCATCAACGTGACCTGCGGATTGTGGACGTGGAATTTGCGCTGGCGATAGCGTTCGGGAATGGTGTCCGGTGCGCCGAAGTTCACCATATCCAGCGCGCCGACCGAGCCGACATAGGGCACGCGGCTGCGGATGATCGCGCCGAAGCGATCTTCGGTCGCCGGAAACACGCCGCCCATCAGGAGGTCGCAGACCTCCGTGGTGGTGAGATCGATCACGCCCGTGAGCTGGCCGGAATCGACCAGTTTCTCCATCGAACGGCCGCCGACTCCGGTGGCGTGAAAGACGAGGCACTCGAAATCGTCTTTCAGCCCAGCGGCGATCCTCTGCACCGCGGGCGTGGTCACGCCGAACATGGTGATGCCGATCGAGGGCATGGCGGCAATCGCGTCGCGTTGTTTGGCGCGATCGTCGAGCCGCGCTTTCGCCATGCCGACCAAGGCGTTGGCGCCGTTGGCTAACACCGCGCGCGAGATCGAGTTGAGGCCCTGCACGTCGGTGACCGAATACATCATGGTGATGTCGGCCGGTCCGACATAGGGGCCGACATCGCCGGAAGCGACCGACGAGATGATCAGCTTGGGCACGCCGACAGGCAAGGCGCGCATGCCGGGCGCCACCAAGGAGGCGCCGCCGGAGCCACCGGCCGAGATGATGCCGGCGACATTGCCCTGGCGCCGCAGCCATTTGGCGAAGGCTTCCGACATCGCCGTCACCGAAGCGCCGCGGTCGGCGCCGAACACGCCCGAGCCGCCGCGGCCGTGGTTGAGCGCGATCTCCTGCGCCGGCACATCGCAGGTGGAAAGCTTGCCGCTGGTGGAGACGTCAACGAGGCGCGTGCGCAGTCCGCTTTCGGCGATGATATCGCGGATGAAGCGAAGCTCCGCGCCCTTGGTGTCGAGTGTCCCGACGATCAGCACAACCGGAGGTCCCGATGCCTGCTGTGCGGCCGGCTCCCGCCGTTGCCGCGTGCTGGCCTCCAACCGCGTCACCCCCGTCGAAAGCGTACGCGCCGCGGCCTCGATCCGCGCGATCGGCACGGGCTGCGACCAGCGGGTCGGCAGCGTGGGGTTGGAGACATAGATGCGGATCGGCGCTGAACCAGGCGCGCGCTGCGGCGCGGGCTCTGTTTCAGGCTTGGTCGCTTCGGTCTCGAGATCGTCGTCAGCCTCGGCATGCACGCCGACGCCGAGCAGCCGCTGTTGCAGGTCGCGATCCGCCGACAGGCGTCCGGAATCGATGATGCGGTTGATGCGGCCATTGACCATGATGGCGACATTCCCTGAGATCGCGGTCGCCACGCCGATGTTCTGTTCGATCATCAGCACCGAGATGTCGCCTTCGTCGCCAAGGCGCACCAGCATCTCCTCGACCTGGGCGACGATGACGGGCGCGAGCCCCTCGGTCGGCTCGTCCATCACCAGAAGATGCGGATTGGTCAGCAGCGCGCGCGAGATTGCCAGCATCTGCTGCTCGCCGCCGGAAAGCTGGCCGCCGCCATGGTTCTTGCGCTCGGCCAGACGCGGAAAAGTCTCGTAGATGCGCTCGACACTCCAGGGCCCGCGCCGGATGCCGGCGGCAAGGCGCAGATGCTCGTCGACGCTGAGCGATCGCCACAGCCGTCGTCCCTGCGGGACATAGCCGACGCCGAGGCGCGCGATGCCGGCCGGGGACATCGAGGTGATGTCTTGCCCGCGGACGCGGATCGAGCCGCCGCTCGCCCGCAGCAGGCCCATGATGGTCTTGCACAGCGTGGTCTTGCCCATGCCGTTGCGGCCGACCACCGAGAACACGCCGGATTCAAGCGTCAGATCGACGCCCTGCAGCGCGTGCGAATGGCCGTAATAGACGTCGAGGCCGCGGACTTCGAGGGCGGGCGCGGAGCGGCGGACGTCACTCATGTCCGCCTCCGAGATAAAGCTCCTGCACCTCGGGATCGGATTCGATCTCCTGCGGCAGGCCTTCCTTGAAGACCCGGCCGTTGTGCATCATCGTGACGCTCTCGACGACGCGCAGCGCCACGTCCATGTCGTGCTCGATGATGATGTAGCCGATATGCGGCGGCAGCGAGGTCAGGATTTCGATCAGCTCGCGCCGCTCGGTGGGGGACAGGCCCGCCGCCGGCTCGTCGAACAGGATGAAGCGGGGCGCGCCGGCCAGCGCCAGCGCGATCTCGAGTTGCCGCTGCTGTCCATGCGCCAGTTCCGAGACGCGCTGCTGCTTGACCGGTGCGAGATGCACGGCCTGGATCAAGAGATCGGTTGAATGCATCAGCGCGTCGTTGGGGCGCGGACGGAGCGGCGAAAAGCGTCCGCGTGAAACGCCGCAGCAGGCGAGGTAGACGTTGTCCTGCACGGTGAGGCCGGGGAACAGCGCCGAGATCTGGTAGGTGCGGCGCAGGCCGCGGCGAATGCGCTCATAGGGCGGGAAGTGGGTGATATCCTCGCCAAAGAAGCGGATGGTGCCGGAGGAGGGTGGGAAGTCGCCGGTGACGCAGTTGAACAGCGTGGTCTTGCCGGCGCCATTGGAGCCGAGCACCGCGCGGCGCTCGCCCGGCCGCACGGTGATGGTGACGTCAATGAGGGCGGCGAGCGCGCCAAACATCCGTGTCACGCCGCGTAGCTCCAGCGCGGCGCCGGCGCCAACCGCGGAAATGCGCTGGGCAACGCTATCCATGGCCGTGACCTCCGCGGGAGCGGCTTTCGGCTTTGGTGACGCTGCGGCGCCAGCGCTCCCAGAGACCGATCACGCCGTCCGACGACCAGAACACGATGACGAGGAAGCCGAGGCCGATCAGCAGACGGAAGCGATTGCCGTCGAGACCGATCTTGACCAGGAAGTCGAGCGCAAAGGTGCGCAGCATGACGAAGATGAACGCGCCGATGAAGGGGCCAACGGGCCGGGTGATGCCGCCGACCACGGCGATGATCAGGATATCGATGCAGCGTTCGACCCCAATCGAGCCGGGTGAGATCTGACGGTAGTTCCAGACCTGGAGCACGCCGGCGAGCGCTGCGACAAAGGACGCGAAGGCATAGGCCGCAACCCGGTGCGCGTTGACATTGAAGCCGAGCGCGGCCATGCGGCGCGGATTGTCGCGAACTCCCTGCAGGGCAAGGCCGAACGGCGCGCGCGAGATATAGAGCACCGCGAAATAGCACAGCGCCGCGGTCAAGAGTATCACGTAGTAAAAGGGAATATCGGAGCGCCAGTCGACGCCCCAGAAATGCGGGGTGACGACGGTGTTGATGCCGGTGTGGCCGTTGAAGATCGCCCAGTTCTGGTTGGTGAAATAGTAGAAGGCAGCACCGATCGCCAGCGTGATCATGATGGTGTAGATGCCCTCGGTGCGCACGGCGAGCGCGCCGCCGAGCGTGCCGAAGGCAGTGGCAAGCGCGAGCGCCATCGGCGTGGCGAGCCACCACGGCCAGCCCAGGCTGATATTGGCGCTGCCGCTCAAGCCGAACACCGCGACCATGTAGCCGGCAAAGCCCGCGATGGTGAGCTGCATCAGGCTCACCATGCCGCCATAGCCCGCGAGGAACATCAGGCTCAGCGAGATGATGCCGAGGATCAGCGTCGTGCCGAAAATTTCGATCAGGAAGAAGCCGTTGGCGATCAGCGGCATGATCAGGAGGATCACGGCGACGACCCAGGCTGCGGGATTGTCGAACTCCGCCCACACGATCGCCGCCGGCCGCTGAGCGGCCGTTGCCGGCGGCTTGGCGTGAAGGCGGGCGTCCTGCATCAGCGACATGTCAGCGCCTCGCCAACAGGCCCTGCGGCCGAAGCGCCAGCACGAGCACCATGATGAGGAAGGTCACTACGATCGCGTAGGTCGGGATGTAGACCGAGCCAAGCTGCTCGGCGAGCCCGATGATCAGCGCGCCCAGTGCCGCGCCGGGGATCGATCCCATGCCGCCGACGATGACGACGACGAGGGATGCCAGCAGGAACCGCGTATCCTCGCCGGGAGAAATGGACTGGAACGTGCCGCCGACCACGCCCGCGATGCCGGCAAGGCCCGCGCCCAGCGCGAAGATCACCACGAACACGATCTGGATGTAGATGCCGGTGGCGGCGAGGATATCGCGATCATCGACGCCGGCACGCACCATCATGCCGACCCGGGTACGATTGAGCGCGAGCCACATCACGATGCCGATCACGACGGACGCGGCGAAGATCACGAGACGGACCATCGGATATTGCAGATAGACGGCCTCGCCCGACGATTTGACCGCAGTCACGAACGGCAGTTCGATCGGGCCGACCAGCCAGTTCGGGGTCTGGATCTGGTAGAAATCGCCGCCGAAGGCCCACAGCATCAGGTCGGCGAACACGATCGAGAGCCCGATCGTCACCATGGTCTGGCGCAGGTCCTGGCCTTCCATGCGGGCGAACACGACGAGCTGCAGGATGATGCCGACCAGCGCCACCGCGATGAAGGCGATGATGAAGCTGAGGATCCAGGAGCCGGTCCAGACGCTGATGGCGTAGCCGACATAGCCGCCGAACAGATAGAGCGAACCGTGCGCCAGATTGACATTGCGCATCAACCCGAAGATCAGGGTGAAGCCGCTCGCCACCAGGAAATACAGGCCGCCGAGCGTGATGCCGTTGAAGACGGCGTTGAGGAAAACTTTCTTCCGGCCGATCGCCTCCTCGAGGCCCGGCGGCCAGACCGCGAAGATCAGCCAGAGCAGGACCGCGACCGCGACCAGCACGATCAATGCCCATGCCGGATGGCGTTCGATGAACCGTGCCATCTCCGTTCGCGTTCCCTCGGTGCCGCGCGACCGTCTTTGGGCCGCGTCCGGCGCAATCCTACCGGCAGCGCAACGGGGGGATTTGATTGACAGTATCTTTTATCGTTCCTGCAACCTCCTCTTAGGGCCGTAACACCTTGGCGGCTCGGCGGTATTCGGTCGGCGCCAGGCCGACATTGGCGGCGAAGAAGCGGGTGAAGCCGCTTTGCGAGGAGAAGCCGAGATCGAAGCCGATGTCGGCAATCGGCGCTTCGGTCGCGACCAGGGCGTCGAGCGCCTGTTCCATCATCAGCGTGTTGAGATAGAGGTGGGGGGTGACGCCGGTCTGGGTGCGGAACAGGCGATAGAAATGCGGACGCGACAGCCCGGACTCCCGTGCGATCAGGTCGAGCTCGAGTTCCGCGCCCGGGCTTTCCGACATCAGCTTGATTGATTTTCGCACGCGGAAGTCGGTGACGGCGGCGGCCGGTCGCGTTTCCTGTACCCGCTCGGCGGCCTGCCAGCTTTCTTCATGACAGCCGTCGATCAATTGCCTGAGCTCGCCATCGAGGCTTGAGAGCGACGGTGCACCGCAAACCAGCGCCGCGGTGCGGCGAATATGCTTGTCGAGCGTGACGGTGCGCTTGAAACAGGTCTTCCCGAACCGAAGTCCATGGGCGCGCGCGGCGTCGGGAGCAAACCATTCGGCGTTGACATAGAGCACGAAGAAGATCGCGCCATTGCCCATATCCGTCGGGACAAAATTATGCGGCTCCCACGGGTTGATCGCGACGATGGAATCCTCGGTGAGCAGCCATTCGTCGTCGCAAACATTGATGCGCGCCGGCGTTCCGCCGACGTGAAAGATCAGATGCCCCTCGCGATGCGCATGCATGTTGAACGGGCGGTTCAACTGATAGACCGTCGCGCGACCGAACCGGCCGTGGAAGACGGCAAGCGCTCGGCTCATGCCTTCCCCTCCCGCGGGATGTCTTTGTCTTTTTCTTTCGACCAGCGTCGATCATCCCGGGAGGGAATGCAAGTGCCCGGAAGGGGTTGGCCGCGGCCGATAATGTCGCGGTCAACCCCAGGCTGGCTCGTCCGAAGCGCAGAAAGGTCAGTATTTCTTGCACTCCGGAACGGTTCGGCCCGGCAGGCCGATCTTGGCGAACACGGCCGGATCATAGCCGAGCGTCTGGTTCACGTTCGGGATCACTTTCACGACCTTGGAAAACAGCGCGCCCTTGCCGTCATCCACCACCTCGGTGACGAAATTGGTGCCGATCGCCTGGCGGTTGGAGTCGAGCTTGATCTTGCCGTTGGGAGCGTCGAGCTCGATCTTGGCGAGCGCTTCCTTGAGCTTGGACTGGTTGTTGCTGAGATCGCCATTGACCTGACGGAGCCCGAGGATGAGCGCCGTCGTCGAGTTGTAATAGTTGGTGGCGAGCAGCGAGGGGCTCGGGAAGCGCTTCTCCGGCGGGAACGAGTCCTGATAGGCCTTGACGAACTTCTGCCAGGCGGGATTGTCCCAGGTGTCGGCCTGGCCGCTGGCTGCGAGCGTGCCGATCAGCGCGTTCTTGGCGTTGCCTTTGGCCGACAGGATGGTCTGGTCGACCATGATCGAGCCGCCCATCAGATGCGCCTTGCCGCCGGCCTGCTGGTACTGGTTCAGGAAGTTGACGGCATCCGCGCCGCCGAGGCCGAGATAGATCGCGTCGACGTCATCGGGCAGCGCCGCGATGACCGACGCAAAGTCCTTGGTGCCGAGCGGCACCCATTGCCGGTTGGTGACCTTGCCGCCGGCGCCACAGAACTCCAGCACGAGGCCGAAGACCTGGGTGTAGATGAAGGAATAGTCTTCGCCGACGGTCGCGATCTTGCGATAGCCCTTGGTTTCATAGGCGTATTTGCCCAGTCCCACCTGCCACTGCGCGCCGTCCATGTTGTAGCGGAAGAAGTTCGGCGCCGGATCGACGTAAGTGGTTTCCTGCGCGCCGGAAGCGGCGTTGACGAAGGTCAGCTCGGGGTGGGTTTTCGCAAAGTTCTTCACCGCGATACCTTCGTCGCCCGACAGCGGCGAGAGCAGGACCTGGACCTTGTCCTGTTCGATCAGCTTGCGCACGGCGCGCACGGCCGAGTCCGGCGTCGCATCGGTCGAGGCGATGATGAACTCGAGCTCCTTGTCGCCGACCTTCTTGCCGAGGATATTGAGCGCGGTCTGGTAGCCGCGGATGCCGTCCTCGCCGAGCACCGTGTAGGTGCCTTCCAGCGTCGCAGTGACGCCAACCTTGATCTTGTCCTGAGCGAAGGCCGCGCTCGAGAGCAACAGGCTCGTCAACGCGACCAGACCCACACACCTTTTCAACATCGGTCTCCTCCCTTGTCGTGCCGGTTCGTTTGGTGGCCGCGATTGGCGCGGCCGGGCATCGCCGCAAGGAAGCTAGCTGATGACGGCGACGGCGCGCTGGCGTCCGGCGTTTGCTGCTTAACGGGCAGTCTCATTTTTGCATGCTGCGGCGCGATAGGATGCGCGTTGGAGAAAGGCTTTGGAGGCTGATCGGCGAAGTGAGACATGTGACCTTCACAACGTGGGGGACCCTCACTCTGAGGAGCCGCGCTCTTGCGCGGCGTCTCGAAGGATGAGGCCACCATCGGGGCCTCACGGTTCGAGACGGCGCTGCGCGCCTCCTCACCATGAGGAATGGAGACGATCGGACGCAGCGATGCATTCTCGCGGCATGAATGCCCAAGTGATGCGTCAGGCGTGTCCCTCGAAAACGGAGGGCGCAGGGAAAGCCGGGTGCCGATTGCACCCATGGGCCCCGTGCAACAAAAAGCACGGGGGTAGGACCACAGGTGAACCGGAGCAACGCCGGCTTTCCCTGCGCGATGGTTTACGGCTTATACGTGCTCTCCTCGGTGTACCGGGCTTTTTAGCCACCGTCGCCCGCAGTCATCGCCTGCAGGCTAGATCCCAGCGTCGGGGGATCAGGACCACACGATTTCGCTCGTCCGCATCCGCGCCGCTCGCCTGCGCCGCTGATGCGTCCACCGCATCCTGCTTCCCACGTCCGTGACGATTGGCCAAACGCCCCTCCTGGTGGAATCAGGATGCGCGCATACAATCACAATTTTCGGAAAAACGGAATGGAAATTTTTGGGCGATCAGGCCGGGTCACGCCAACCAGCTTGAATTGGCTCGCAAAATTAGTTTTTGGACGCAAAGATTTTTCGGGATTTCATGCGACCGCTAGCCAGCGTTGCCTGAAAATATGTGAATCGACTTGCCCGTCGTCGGGAAAATCACGCGTGTCATGGTCGTTTTGCACTGCGCCTCGACTTGAGCGGCAATGGACGCGACGAACGCTATTTGATCGTCGCGTGCACGGTAATTATCGACGTGCCGGAAGCCGCCGGCCCCTGACCCGTTGCTTTGATGGCAAAAGTATCGCTTCCCTTGTATCTAGCCTTCGCCTTGTATTCGTAAGTAGACATGTTGAGCCTTTTCAACTTGCCGTGTGCCGGCTTTTGTGAAATCTCCGAACTGCTCATCGTGCCACGCATCCTGATCGGAAATTGGCAACTTCCCCCGGACGCGACGTCAATGTCGCCGGTCGAGTTCTCGCCCCAATCCGCTAGCGTTGCTGATATTGAACAGTCCGAAGCGGCCCGCGCCAATGGCACGGACATTAAGCCTGGAACTGCAACGATAAGCGCCAAGGCGGCGACTTTAGACAATCGCATGGTAGACTTCCTCGCTTTCATGCGCCTCAGGCGACTGCGATTGGAGCTGCGTCTTTCGGTCGGAGGTTTTTGAATTCAGGCATCGGCTTATTGCTGGTTGAACGTCCGCAGTTGATGCAGGTCAATGTGCAAGGGTTGCGGCAAAAGTCGGCTGTCCATAACGAACATTGGCCCCTTAACGAAAAGGACCATCGGAGCGACCGATGGTCCCAAAAGCTTCAAGGGCTTTTGCTTTGCCTTGCCAGTTAGCTGCGGACAGACTGGCTGGCTGCCGCAGGGTTGATGCTCGCTTTACGCTGGCCGTCTGGACCCTGGCCTCTGGACACTTGCCTTTTGGACATTGGTCCCGTCGGACGCCTGTCACTATCGGCACTGGTCGCTGTCGGCACTCGTCACTGCTGGCGCGGGATGGCGCGAGAAACCACTTCACCAACCGGTGACAATCCAACGCCCGATCCAATGTACAGTCCAGACGAAATCTTCGGTTCCCGCATAAAATTTAGGACAAGGTGGCTGTCAAACCGCACCCGGCAGTTCTGCGTGAGGAGACGGCATCAGACATTGGACCGCGAATGTCGTCGTACCATTGCTGGCGAGTTTTCCCGGCGTCGCTCACGCACCAGCGAACTGCGACGCGGTGGCACCGGAAATTGCGGTGACAGTCCAGCATTGTCACCGTAATACCAATCGCAATGGATCAGGCTACCGCTGTCAGCCTGCCGTCGGCATGCGGGTTTGCGCAAAGCAGACGCTTGCGAATGGCCTCTTCAACGAGCGCGAGCGCCTCCTTGGCTTGTCGCGCTTCGGCTTCAGCAACTTCGGCACGAAGCTCTACGGCCGTCAACTTATCCTTCTGAGCTTCAACACAGGTCTGGGCTTGTTCCAGTGCCCGGCACGCATGTTGCAGCTTACGTTCCGCGGTGACGATGAGTTCACGTTGTGCCCGCTCGGCGGCCTCCGCTCGCATTTCGGCAAGCCGCAATCTTTCCAAGGCGCTCGCGCAAAGCGACTGGGCTCGGGCTTCAGTCTCGCGTGCGTGCTTCTCCATACCGCGGAAGACATCGGCCGCTTGATATACCAGATCGAGGGCTGTTGCTCCCTGGTCTGATGCCAGCGGCGAGGGAAAGCTCGGGACGTCCTCATCCCCTCCAACTGACGCTCTGGAATTACGCTGCGCCATTTAGTTCAAGCTCGTCGCGAACACACACACGAGCAGCATCATGAATAGCCATGGTTAACGGATGGTTAAACAGTTGTATCCCGGGAGGTGTCGCGACGGCGCTCGGCGGGCAGTGGCGCGCAAAGTCTGTCAGCAACGTCCTTGAGCGCGCTCAGAGTGCGAGGAGTGGAGCGAACGTCTTCTGGCAATCCGAGCATTCTTAGCCCCTCCCTCGGGAAGAGGAAAAATCTCGGGTCGGGGCCCGCTGTTTTCGGCCGTTCCTTCGGCCCGCAAAGGCCGCCGCCGCGCCACCAAATCGCCGGACAACTCAACGACCAAGTTGCTGCGGTCGGGGGATGCGTATAGGTGCAACAATGATGCGCTCTGGGTCCAATCTGATAATGAATGCTATGTTGATCATAGGCATAGGCGCGCTACTTTCGCTTGGCACCATGCTCGTTCGGAGTCTCGGAACGACTGACAAGGGTGGCCAAGTTGCAGCCGATATCACCCTCGCAGATCTGAGGGGCACGGTGCGGTAAGATTCCGAAGGTGGCGTAGATTGCGCCGCCCTTGCCGCGCAAGTGCCAGCGGTTTCCATCGCCAGAGATGATCGCCCGCGCGGGGCGGGGATCGCGAAGGGCCGCGCCGGTCAGTGCACCGTGCTGAGCCGTTCACTTTCACAGGCGCAAGGAGCCGCATAGAGCCGGTGAAGCTCAGCCTCCAAATACTCATTAACGAGCAACAGAGCCTCAAGCGCTCCGTGAATGCTACCGTCACAAGCTTCGATGATCTTTTCGATAGCAATTTCAGTCTGCTTGGAAGCCATACTCAATCCCCTGCGCCTTCACCCGCGTGCAGTATCCGCGGCGAATTGGGGCCAAATTCTGGGCTCTGCGAGAACATTTGATGGCATCGTGGAGTTTCCACAGCTTGCTACTTCAGGTCGTCGCGTACACCCTCGACGACCAGGTTATGCACCTTCCGGCGCGACCACTCGAAATGGCACAGGATGGCAACACTCGCGATCGCCGCGAAGAAGCACCACACTGAAATGAACGCTTCCCAATAAAGCGCGTAGGCGACAGCCAGACCCGCGAGAATGATGGCGCCAAGGAGGACCACGGTGCGCTGCGATGACAGCAAGAGCGGGAGGCCCGTCGCGGCGAGATAGAGAGCATCGACGGCGTCGGGCTGCCGATATCCCGTCCCATAGACGATGTGATAATCCTGAATTGTTGCGAGATGCGGGTGACCAAGAATCCACCACAGCAAATACGCACCAACGGCGGTGCCGGCGCCGAGGCAGACCACCATCAGGAGCCGACGATGCGCGCTTGGCTCAATCAGCCATACCGCGATTGGCGCAAACACGGGCCAAAATGCTTCCGCAAAAAACAGGTAGGAGAACGTCAATGCCGTCGAAAGGTGTCCATCGGGCGCCAGCGGAAGGTTGAGCCATAACAATCCCTCGATGCCCTGTTGAACGGCAAAGAGAAGAGGCGTGGCTGCGAATGCCAGTTGTCTGGGCTCGTTGACCCGGGTCAGTGTGACAATCCCGATGACTCCGGTGAGCCCAGCCGCAACGAAGCTCGCAGGCGCCGAAAAGCACATCGAGTCGGTTCATTTCTTCGTTTTGCGGATTGAGCTGAATCGGCACTTTTCGATGTCAGCTGTTCGGTTCACGCTGCGCCTTTGGAGATCAGAAGTCCAGCATTCCGGTCGTCGCGGTTCACCTCCGCCCTTGGCGCCTTCCTTGGCGCCTTGGAATCAAGTGGAATCACCCCACGGCCAAGCCAATCCGCGCCAGCAGATTGCGGCGGGCTCCGTTGACGCCGGCGAGCGGGGACACGACATATCCTGTACCGTCGATCCAGGTCACCGCTCGGGAGCAAGATATGGACGCGCCGCTAAAAATCGATCCCGCCGCCGCGCATTCCGACAGCAACGTTGTGCACTGGCTGACAAACGACACCCGCGATGAGCGCTTCATTGACAATATTTTCGCCGAGCTGTGTGTCCGGCTCCAGCGGGCGGGCATTCCCGTCAAGCGGGCGTCGCTTCATATCCTGATCTACCATCCGCAGTGGCTTGGCGCCCGGATGATGTGGGCCGACGGGATGCGCGAGGCCGTGATCGAGAGGGTAGACTACGATGTCAGGGAGCGATCCGAATACATCGGTAGTCCCGCCAACGAAATCCATGATGGCGCCACCGAGGTGCGCGAGAATCTCGAACGCGATCCCCGGCTTGGCCGCAAGCACGCCGTCTATGACGAGATGCGGGCGAAAGGCCTGACCGACTATGTGGCATGGCCGCTGTACCACACGCTCGGCAAGCGGCATCTCGTGACCTTCGCAACCGACCGGCCAGGGGGGTTCGACGACGCGCATATCGCCGGCCTAAAGAAACTGTTGCCGCCTCTCGCGCTGGTCAGCGAAATCCGTGTCAAGAACCGGCTGGCGCGAACGCTGCTCGAAACCTATGTCGGATCGCATGCCGGCGAGCTCATCCTGGCCGGCGCCACCAGGCGCGGAAGCGGGACGACGGTACGCGCCGCCATCATGATCTGCGATCTGCGCGATTTCACCAGGATCTCCGACAACTGGCCGCGCGATGACGTCATTGATCTCTTGAACAGCTATTTCGACGCGATGTCGGAGCCGATCGCGCGACATGGCGGGGAAATACTGAAATTCATCGGCGACGGTCTGCTCGCTATTTTTCCGCTCAGCCAGCCACAGGCCTGCGCAAATCTGCTGCATGCCGTGGGCGAAGCCCGTCAGGCCATGGCTGCCCTGAACGAAAAGAACGGCGAAACCGGTCGCGCGCCGCTCAATTACGGCATCGGCGTCCACGTCGGAGACGTCATGTACGGCAATATCGGGTCGCGTACCCGGCTGGACTTCACGGTCATCGGTCCTGCGGTCAACATGGCTTCGCGTCTGGAAACCCTCACCAAGCAATTGGGCAGACCGGTGCTGCTGTCCCGCGCCTTCGCCGATTTCGTCGAACGCGATTTCGATCTCGAGCGCGTCGGCGAATATCCCGTCCGCGGCTTCAACGACCCGATCGAGCTGTTCGCGTATCACGGCTGAATGCCGATCTATCGGCAGGTGCCGAGCCACCCCCAAAGTTCCATGGGGTTTGACCTGCTTGCCGCCGCTGGGAGCGGGAGTATATTTGGTGGATGGCTGTCAGCTCCCCCGATCTGAAAGCGTTCTTGCTTGCCACACCTTTCTTCGGTGGTCTCTCAGACGCAAGCCTCGATCTCCTGGTCTCAATGCTAGTCGAGCGCCGCTTCGACGTCGGTACCACTGTGGTAGCGGAAGGAGAACCGGGGCGCTCAATGTTCATTGTTCACTCCGGTGAGCTCGTGGTGAGCAAGCTGGGGCCCTCGGGGCACGTAATTCGCATGGCGGGTCTCGAGCCTGGCGATTTTTTCGGCGAAATGACACTCATCGAAATGCAGAACCGATCAGCCACCGTCGTCGCTCAGAGCCCAACCGTGCTGTACGAGCTCACGGCCCGAAAACTCTACGCGTGCTACAAGACCGACATCCATGCGTATGTGATGGTGATGCAGAATATCAACCGCGAGCTTTGCCGGCGCCTCCGCCGCGCCGACAATCGCATTGCCGAGCTGCAGATGCACGAGCGTCAATGACGCAGCGAGTATCCCGCATGCGGGAAGCGACATGCGGGACTGGTACCGGTGTCCCGGGTATCGCTTCCGCCTTCGCTCTCCCAGCTACGGCGGACAAGTCGCTCACCCGGGCTATGGTTGCTGTTGTGGATGACCGAACGCCGCGCCGAAATCGAGCATGTAGAAAAAGCCGCTGCAGGTTACCATAGCGCTATGATTCGCAAAGGAAAGAACACTGCATAAATCAGGGCGGGACTGACTTCAAGATACGGGAGCGTGGCAATGAAGCGCATCGTGTTTGGTCTGACCCTCAGTACGATAATTGCTTGCCTTGTTGGCAGCGCTATGGCGCGCGACCTTGATGGCCGCTACGCCAATTCACCGCTTAAGTCATGGTTCGATCATCTCGCGAGCGGCAAAGGACTCTGCTGCTCGATGGCGGATGGCGAAACCGTCGCAGACCCCGACTGGGAATCAAGGGACGGCCATTTTCGGGTTCGCCTTGAGGACAACTGGATCGATGTTCCCGATGATGCCGTGATCACCGAACCGAACCGTGCAGGACGCACAATGGTTTGGCCGGTGCGGTCTCGCGATCAAATCTCGATCCGGTGCTTCATACCGGGAAGCATGAGTTAGCGAGTAGGGCGCATGAGCGAGCGGGGCGCGATAGCGAAGCATATTGCGCCGTTGTAGATTTGCGGCGGATTGCGCTTCCGCCTTCGCTCAGAAGAGCTTCGGCGGACAGGTCGCCAATCCGCCCTACGGTCTGGCGATACTCAGCGCGAAACAAGAATCATAAAGACAACGCGGCGTAGAACGCATCTTTGATTTGGAGGGACGTTTGGGACGAATAAATTTTTTCGTGAATCTCCTTTACTCGTTGAGGTTGTCCAATTACGGTGAGCCCCTTTTCCAGGGGAGGATTTATGAGGAAGCTCGGTCTGGGTCTTGCCACACTCGCCATCATTGGTTTCAGCGTCTCGGCCGCCGTGGCCGCCGGTAAGGGTTACGCCAGCGCCCGCGCAGCCTGCTTGGCTCAAGCTGGCACCGATGACTCGGCCCGCAAGGCTACCTACGCGCAAGGCGCGATGTACAAGCAGTGTATGACCGCCAAGGGGCACGATGTCGTTGTGCGGAAGAGCGACGGCTCGCGTCTCTACTGAGTGACAGTTCGCGGCGCTGAAGGAACAGGCGCCCTTCGGGCGCTTTTTTGTAGCGGATGAATTCCCGTGACGGCGCACTCAATTGATCCCGCCCCGATGAAGGCGACACCCGCGCCAGCATCCAATCACTCAAGACAGCGATCCCGCTTGCTGCCCGTGATCTGAAATTATTCCGTCACTGCGGCCGCTTATTCCGTGCGCTTGAACAGACCCATCAACGTGGCTTTCGCCAGCGTGTTGAAGTGGAGGTTGAAGCCGACGATCGCGGCCGAGGTGTCCGCTTCCACCGGCAGCTTCTCCTGCGAGACCGCGAAGATCGTGAAGACATAGCGGTGCGGATGGTCGTTCGGCGGTGGGCAGGGGCCGATGTAGCCGGGCTTGCCGACATCGGTGCGGGTCTGCAGCGCGCCCGGCGGCAGCTTTGGCGCGTTCGGATTGCCGGCATCGAGCGCGAGTTCGGTGGTGGTGGGCGGAATGTTCACGATCAACCAGTGCCAGAAGCCACTGCCGGTCGGCGCGTCCGGATCGAAGCAGGTCAGCGCAAAGCTCTTGGTTCCGGCGGGCGCACCCGACCAGGAAAGCTGCGGCGATTGATTGCCGCCGGCGCAACCGAAGCCGAACTCCTTCGAGAGGATATGCTTCTGGTCGAGATAGTCGCCGTCCTCAAAACTTTGGCTGGTGAGCTTGAAGGTCATGGTCGCGTTTCCCTGAACTTTGAAGGCGGGGCGAACGATGCCTCTGGCGCGGCCGCATCGCAAGGGGAGAGCCCGCTGATTTCGGAAGGCCGCCACCCGCGAATTGACAGCCCGGCCCGGACCGCTCTAATCCCTATCAATATAATGTCAGGAGGACGCCATGGCTGACGCGCTGATCATCGATGCCTGCCGGACGCCGCGCGGCGTCGGCAAGGCCGGCAAGGGGGCCTTGTCGGGCATTCATCCGCAGCAGCTTGGCGCCACCGTGTTGCGTGCGCTGGCCGAGCGCACCGGCATCAACACCGCCGATGTCGATGACATCATCTGGGGCACCAGCGCCCAGGTCGCGCAGCAGAGCGGCGACCTGGGGCGAATGTCCGCGCTCGATGCCGGCTATGATGTGCGTGCCTCCGGCGTGACCCTCGACCGCTTCTGCGGCTCGGGCATCACCAGCGTCAACATGGCCGCCGCCTCGATCATGGCCGGCGCGGAGGATCTGGTGATCGCGGGTGGTACCGAGATGATGTCGATGGAAGGCCGCCGCGGCCAGGGTCCGATGCTGATGGACTCCGGCAATCTGCGCCTGCGCGCGAAACATCCACAATCGCATCAGGGCGTCTGCGCAGATGCCATCGCGACCATGGAGGGCATTTCGCGGCAGGACGTCGATGCGCTCGGGCTCGAAAGCCAGAAGCGGGCGGCGAGGGCGATCGAAGGCGGCCTTTTCAAAAAGAGCCTGGTGCCGGTGCGTCGCGAAGACGGCACACTCGCGCTGGACAAGGAAGAATATCCGCGGCCGCAGACCACGATGGAAGGCCTCGCCGGGCTGAAGCCCGCGTTTCCCGCGGTGGCGGATTATCCGCTCGACGACAAGGGCACGACGTATCGTGGTCTTATCCTGCAAAAGCATCCCGGTCTCGACATCGATTTTATCCATCACGCCGGCAATTCGTCGGGCGTGGTCGATGGCTCTGCCGCGATCCTGCTGGCGTCGCCGGCCTATGCGAAGGCGCACGGCCTCAAGCCTCGCGCGCGCGTGGTCGCGATGGCGAACATGGGCAACTCGCCGACATTGATGCTCAATGCGCCGGTGCCGGCAACGCGCAAGGTGCTGGCCAAGGCCGGTCTCACCATCGACGACATCGATCTCTTCGAGATCAACGAGGCCTTCGCCGTGGTGGCGGAGAAATACATCCGCGACCTCAAGCTCGATCGCGACAAGGTCAACGTCAATGGCGGCGCGATCGCGCTCGGCCATCCCATCGGCGCGACGGGCTCGATCCTGATCGGCACGGTGCTCGACGAGCTGGAGCTGCGCGATCTCAGGCGCGGCCTGGTGACGATGTGCGCGGCCGGCGGCATGGCGCCCGCGATCATCATCGAGCGGGTCTAGTTTGCAAAGCTCGAAGCCTGCCGGATACGGCTGACCGCCGAGGGCAGGTCATTCCACGCCGGCTTGTCCGGCGCGAACTGCCGGCGCAGGAACGCCACCAGCTCGGCGATCTGCGCGTCGTTCATGCTGTCCTTGAAGGCCGGCATGTAGCCGAGATCGCTGTTCGCCGGCTGCCTGATGCCGTCCAGGATCACATGAATGAGATTGTCGGGCTGCGTGCTGTGCAGGTTGCTGTTCAGCGCCAGCGACGGCCGGCTGCCGAACAGCGGTAGGCCGCCGACCTCATGGCAGACTGCGCAGGCACCCTGATAAAGCCGCGCGCCGGAGCCTGGCGCGAAGGTGACCCTGGTCGCGCTTTCGAGTGTTGCGGCGAGTGCTTGCTGCGAACGGAGCGATGTCGCGTTGAAGGAGGCAAGATAGACCGCCATCGCGCGGATATCGGCATCGGGCAGCGCCATCAGCTCCTTCACCACCGGCGCCATCGGGCCGGCGGCCACGCCGTGAAAGCGGGACTCGCCGGTGCGCAAATACGCATAGAGCTCATCCTCGCTCCAGGGGATCGGCGCCAGCGACAGCGAGGTCAGCGCGGGCGCTTCCCAGCCTTCCGCAAAGCCGCCGGCGAGATAGGCGTTGGCGTTCTCCGCGCCAAGCGCGTTGCGCGGCGAATGGCAGGCGCTGCAATGGCCGAGGCCTTCGACGAGATAGCCGCCGCGATTCCAGATCTCCGACTTGCCTGGGTTGGGCCGGAAGGTTTCGGCTTGATGGAACAGTGCGTTCCATCCCGCCATCAGCGGGCGGAGGTTGAACGGAAACCGCAACTGGTTTTTCGGCGCGGCGGCGCGTACCGGCGCTTGCGCCATCAGATAAGCGTAGAGCGCCTGCAGGTCGGCGTCGCTGGCCTTGGCGAAGTGCGGATAGGGGAATGCGGGATAGAGATGGCGTCCGTCGCGATGAATGCCTTCGCGCATCGCGCGTTCGAACGCCGGATACGACCAGTTGCCGATGCCGGTTGCTTGGTCGGGCGTGATGTTGGTGCTGTAGATGATGCCGAATGGCGTCTCCAGCGGCCGGCCGCCGGCATTGACGACGCCGTTCGCAGACGTGTGGCACTCCGCGCAAGCGCCGAGCGCGGCGAGCAGCTTTCCGCGCGCGATGGTCTCAGTCGAATATACCGCGGCGCCGGGCCGGGCGATCGGCGCCGTCTCGCGCCATGGCAGCACCGCGGCGCAGATGCCGATCGCGGCGGCGCCGACCGCCGCGATGCTGCCAAACAAGCCGCGCTTCGCCACGAATGGATTGATCCATTGTCTCACGGGCGGCGTCGATGCCGGCGGCGGCGCCGGCAGCGCCTCGGGAACGGCCTGCCCCTCGCGCAATCCCTTCAAAATGCGCTCCGGCGTGAACGGCAATTCGCGAAAGCGGACGCCGGTGGCGTCATAGATCGCATTGGCGATCGCGGCGGCGCTGGGCACGGTCGCGGATTCGCCGACGCCGAGCGGCGGCTGATCCTGCCGCGGCAGCATCAGCACATCGATCCTGGGCAACTCGGGAAATTTGATGATGGGGTAGGCGCCCCATTCGCGCGTCGCGACTGACGTGCGGTCGAAGGCGACCTCCTCCATCAGCGCGCGGCTGGTCGACTGCACGACATTGCCCTGGATCTGATGCCGCACCCCGTCCGGATTGATCATCAATCCGGAATCCTGTCCGGCGACGACGCGCGTCACGCTGACATCGCCGGTTGCCTTGTTGACGGCGACGTCGGCGATCCAGGCCGACCATGCCGCGGGCAAGCCCGGGAATTTGCCGTGCACGTAGAGCGCATAGGCAAAGCCGCGGCCGCGCACGATGTCGCCTTCCGGAATCTTCTCTTCGCGCACCGGCCGCTTCTGCCAGCCGGCCCGCTCGGCGACGGCTTGAATGAGCTTGATCCCGCGCTGGTCGTTCAGATAGCGCAGGCGATAGTCGATGGGATCGACGCCGGCCTCGTCGGCGCATTCGTCGATGAAGGATTCATGCGCGAAGGTATTCGGCAGCGCCGAGACGCCGCGGAACCAGGCCGCCCGCACGATCGGCGCCATGTCATGGGCGACCACGCGCAGATTTGCGTAGTCGTAGGGCGGGATCGCGGTGCGATCGCCCATTTGGGACGTTTCGGCCTTCGGCTCCATGCACCCGGTCAGCAGCAGCGCCAGCGTCGGCGCACTGTTGGATGGATAGCGTGTGGCAAAATCGTAACCGGCGATGCTGCCGTCTTCGTTGAGTCCGCCATGGACGTCGATCAATTGCGCGGCGCCCTTGGGCTCCCAGGCGTGTTCCTGCTCGCGGGTCAATTGCACGCGGACCGGACGGCCGACCGCGCGCGACAGCAGCAGTGCGTCGGCGGTGACGTCATCGGCGCAGTTGCGGCCATAGCAGCCGGCGGCTTCCAGACGGATCACCTCGATCTCGGTTTCCGGCCGTTCCACCAGCTTCGCGAGATCGGCACGGAGCACATGCGGATTTTGCGTACCCGACCACACCCTGATCCGGTCATTCCCGAATTCCGCAACTGCGCAGGATGGGCCGATCGACGCATGCATCTGGTAGGGCCAGACATAGGTCCGCCGCATCGGCTTGGCCGAAGCTGCGATGGCGGCATCGACATCGCCCTTGTTCGTGAGTGGCCGTGGCGTCGAAGGATTGGCGCGCAGCGCGTTCTCGATATCCGCAAGATCGGGCAGGGTCGGGGTCGGCTTCCAGCTCACCTTGAGCTGGCTGGCCGCCTTGATCGCGTTCTCCTCGCGCTCGGCGACGACACCGATGAAATCGCCGATGGTGACGATGTCGATCAGGCCCGGAATGTCGCTTACCGATGATCTATCGACCGCTATGAGGCTGGTGCCGACAAACGGACCGGCGTCGACGCCGGCATAGGGCGGGCGAACGACACGGCCATGCAGCATGCCCTCGACACGAACATCGTGCACAAAAACGAGTTCGCCGGTCGCCTTTGCCGGCAGATCGACGCGCGGCACCGATTGCCCGACGATGGTGTATCGGCTCACCGCCTTCACCTCGACGCTTTCGTCGAGCGCAAGACGGATGCTTTCGCCGCCGATCAATTCGCCATAGGAAACGCTGCGGTTGTCCTTGCCGCGGATCAGGCCGTCCTCGATCGAAAGCGCCTCGATCGGCAAATCGAGCCGCTCTGCCGCGCGCGCGACCAGGAATTGGCGGGCCTGTGCCGCGGCCTTGCGCAGGGGATCGGCCTTGAGCTGGATGGTTTCGCTCGCAATCGTCGGGCCCTGGTCCGGGACCTCGCTGGTGTCGCCGAGCACGATAACCACGCGCGCAAAGGACACGTCGAGCTCCTCGGCCACGATCTGCCCGAGCGCGGTGCGGATGCCGGTGCCGAGATCGACATGGCCGTTATAGGCGTTGACCTCGCCGCCGGCGCCGATGCGGATGAAGGTCTCCTCATTGCCGGTCGTGGCGTTGCGGCCAACGACAATCAGACTGCCCGAAGCCGCCATCAGCCGCGCGCCTCGTCGATGTGGCCCGCGGCCCGCATCGCCGCGCGAACGATTTCGACATGCGCGCCGCAGCGGCAGAGATTGTAGCGCAGCGCTTCGAGGATTTCGGTTTCACTCGGGTGAGGCGTGCGCATCAGCAGCGCCTTGGTGGTCATGATCATGCCGTTGAGACAATAGCCGCATTGCGCGGCTTGCTCGGCGATGAAGGCTTCCTGCACGGGATCGGGATGCGCGCGCGAGCCGAGGCCTTCGAGCGTCACGATGTCGCGCCCCGCGCAGCCCTCGATCGGGATCACGCAGGAACGCGCGGCGGCGCCATCGATCAGCACGGTGCAGGTTCCGCATTCGCCGAGCCCGCAGCCATATTTCGGTCCGTTCAGTTCGAGATCGTTGCGCAGCACGTAAAGCAGCGCGGTATCGGGAGCGGCATTGACGTCGTGGACCTTGCCGTTGACGGTCAGTCGGATCATCTGTGGTCCAGTTGCGGTCTGCGAACTTGGTTCGGAGATGGTACCGTTTGTGTACAAACGTGCAAGCGGCGGGCGTTTCGCAATGCAAACCCGTGCCCGGTTTGCAGACAGAGACTCTAGGCAACTGAGTGAATATGCGGCAGGGGCACGTTTTTGCCGACGCGGCCGCTTGACAGTCCCGGGATTGCCGCGCAACATCGTTCGTATACGAACAAATTGCCCGGATGGCCAAGGCGTGCCGCCGGAGAACAGGCTGTTCATGTCGACTGAAGCGACGCCTGCCGCCATCATCGGCGACAAGATCCGCTGCGATGCGTGTCCGGTGATGTGCTACATCAAGCCGGGTGCGGCGGGCGCCTGCGATCGCTACGCCAATCATGACGGCCAGCTCGTCCGCGTCGATCCGCATATCGTGCTGGAGCGCACCGTCGAGCATGGCGGACGGCTGGTGCCGTTCCAGGCGAGCGGCGACTGGGACGGCAAGATCGTCCACCAGAGCGACATTGTCGTGACCGCGATCGGCGCCGGCACCACCTATCCCGACTACAAGCCCGCACCCTTCATCGTCTCTTCCGAGATCGACGGCGTCGACATGGTCACCGTCGTCACCGAAGGCATCTTCTCCTACTGCGGCGTCAAGGTGAAGATCGATACCGACCGTTATCTCGGACCGGAGACCGCGACCGTGCGCGCGGAAGGCGAGGCGGTCGGTCATGTCACGACCAGCGAATACGGTTCGCAGATGCTCTCCCTTGGCGGCGTGCACCATCTGACCGGCGGCTCCAAGAAGGAAGGCCGCGTCACCTGCGACACGCTGATGGATCTTTCCAATTGCAAGCCGGTCGAGCTCACCATCGATGGCGGCGCGACCGTGGTGGTGCAGGCGGGTCATCCGCCGATCGTCAACGGTGTGCCGGAAGAGCGGATGCGGGTCGGCTGCGGCTCGGCGACCATCGGCATGTTCGCCAAGCAATGGCACGGCAAGGTCGACGAGGTCGTCGTGGTCGACGACCACATCACCGGCGTGCTCAGCGAACATCAGGCCGGCAAGCTGCTCGATATCGCCGACACCGGCATCAAGATGAAGGGACGGCGCTCCACGCCCGGCCGCTATTTCCAGGTCGCCGAGCCCGGAACGGGGTGGGGCGGCACAAAAATCTCCGATCCGTTGTCCGTGCTCGGTCCCTTTGATCCAAAAGAGGCGCGGCCAGGGCTGACCATGCTGATGGTGTCGACGACCGGCGAGCACGCGGCCTATTACGTGCTCGACGAGGCACTGCGCCCGGTCGAGACCGACATGCCGCTTGACCTGAAGCTTTCGGTCGAGCGTATCCAGGAGAATTGCGAGCCGGCGCTGTGCACGGTGCTGTTCATGGGCGGCGCCGGCGGCTCGCTGCGCGCCGGCGTCACCGACAATCCGGTGCGGCTGACGCGCTCGGTGAAGGATGCGCTGACGAGGGTGACCAGCGGCGGCGCGCCGGTCTACGTCTGGCCGGGCGGCGGCATCACCTTCATGGTCGACGTCACGCAGATGCCGGCCGGCGCCTTCGGCTATGTGCCGACGCCGGCGCTGGTGGCGCCGATCGAGTTCACGATGCGGCTGTCGGATTACGCCGCGCTCGGCGGCCACATGGATTATGTGCGGCCACTGTCTTCGCTCCGCGATTCCGCGGAAGTCCGCCCGATGCCTTACATCCCGGGACGGCGCGCATGAGGCGGCTTCCGCAAATCGCGCTTCTTCCCGACGGCAAGCGGCTGCATTTGCAGGACGGTCCGATCGATCTCATCGCGGAAGCCAAAGGGAGCGCGCGCGATGTGCGCGCAGCCTATGAGGCCGCAGCCGCGCGCTTCACCGGCCTGCTCGATGAGCTCTGCACGGAGCTCGCTGAATTGCGCAAGGCCGCGCATCCCCTGCTTTGCTCGCTCGATGGCGTGGTGGCGCGGCGCATGCACGCGACGGTCGCGCCGTTTGCCGGAAATTGCTTCATCACACCGATGGCCGCAGTGGCCGGCAGCGTCGCGGAGGAAATTCTGGGCGCGATGGTCGGCGCAGCGCGGCTCGATCGCGCCTATGTCAACAACGGCGGAGACATCGCGCTGCATCTGGCCGAGGGCGAGCAGTTCACGGTCGGACTGATCGACCGGCCTGACAGCCAGGGCCTGATGCGGACCATGGTCATCGATGCCGATGATCCGATCCGCGGCATCGCCACCAGCGGCCGCCACGGCCGCAGTTTCTCGCTCGGTATTGCCGACGCCGTGACCGTGCTGGCGCGGACCGCTTCACAGGCCGACGCGGCTGCGACCATCATCGCCAACGCCGTCGATCTGCCCGGCCATCCCGCCGTCGCTCGCCTCCCGGCAAATGAGCTGCAGCCCGACAGCGACCTCGGCCCGCGGCTCGTCACCCGCGACGTCGGCGCCTTGTCCGAAAGTGAAATTGAGCAGGCGCTGGAAGCGGGTGCAGACTGCGCACGAGGCCTGCTCGCCACAGGATTGATCGAAGGCGCGGCGTTGCGGCTGAAGGGCGGGACGTTCGTCGTCGGAACGCATGGCGCTGGCGCGATCCGGCGTCATGAAGATTTGATACAGGCTTGACCGGGAAGGCAGACATGAGCGCCGTCATTCGCAAGATCGTCACGGTGGTCGAGGAGACCCATATCGAGATGGGGAAGACGATTGCGCCGCCAACGCGCCGCGCGGCGGCGATCGCGGTGATCGAAAACCCCTTTGCCGGCCGCTATGTCGAAGACCTCTCGCCGTTGATCGCGATCGGCGAGGAACTCGGCGAACTGCTCTCGAAGAAGGCCGTTGCCGCGCTCGGCATCGACGGCGCCAAGGCGCACAGCTATGGCAAGGCGGCCGCGGTCGGCGAGAATGGCGAGTTGGAGCACGCGGCCGCGATCCTGCATCCCAAGATGGGCGCGCCGGTGCGGAAAGTGTTGAGCAAGGGCGCGGCGCTGATCCCCTCGTCGAAGAAGCGCAGCGGGCCCGGCACCACGCTCGACATTCCGCTCGGGCACAAGGACGCGGCCTTTGTGCGTAGCCATTTCGACGGCATGGAAGTGCAGATCAACGACGCGCCGCGCGCCAACGAGATCATGGTCGCGGTGGCGGTCACCGACTCTGGCCGGCCGCTGCCGCGGGTCGGCGGGCTGACGGTCGCGGAGATCAAGGGCGAGGACGGTTTGCGTTAATTTCTTCAACAGGAGGTAAGGGATGCGACGACGGTATTTTCTCGGGGCTAGTCTTGCGATTGTGATGACCGGCATGGCGAACTCCGCCATGGCGCAGGGCGAGATCAAGATCGGCGAGATCAACAGCTATTCGCTGCTGCCCGCCTTCACCGATCCCTATCGCAAGGGCTGGCAGCTCGCGGTGGAAGAGATCAACGCCTCAGGCGGCATCAATGGCAAGAAGCTCGTCGTCATCTCCAAGGACGACGGCGGCAAGCCGGCCGATGCGCAGACCGCGGCCAACGAGCTGGTGTCGAGCGAGAACGTCGCGATGCTCGCCGGCACGTTCCTCTCCAACATCGGCCTTGCCGTAAGCGACTTCGCCAACCAGAAGAAAGTTTTCTTCCTCGCGGCCGAGCCTCTGACCGACGCCATCACCTGGTCCAAGGGCAACCGCTACACCTTCCGCCTGCGTCCTTCCAACTACATGCAGGCAGCGATGCTGGCGGAAGCTGCGGCAAAACTGCCGGCCAAGCGCTGGGCCACGATTGCACCGAACTATGAATACGGCCAGTCCGCGGTGGCGGTGTTCAAGAAGCTGATGTCGGAGAAGCGGCCTGATATCCAGTGGGTCGACGAGCAGTGGCCGCCGTTTGGCAAGATCGACGCGGGTCCGGTGGTGCAGGCGCTCGCCGCCGCCAATCCCGAAGCCATCCTCAACGTCACCTTCGGCGCCGACCTCGTCAAGTTCGTGCGCGAAGGCAACACCCGCGGCCTGTTCAAGGACAAGGCCGTGGTGTCCTTCCTGACCGGAGAACCCGAATATCTCGATCCGCTGAAGGATGAGACGCCCGAGGGCTGGATCGTGACCGGTTATCCCTGGTATGCGATCCACACCCCCGAGCATGACGCGTTCCTGAAGGCCTATCAGGCCAAGTACAACGACTATCCGCGGCTCGGCTCGATCGTCGGCTACCAGACGATCAAGGCTGCGGCGGCAATTCTTGCCAAGGCCAACTCCACCGATCCGGAGAAGCTGATCGCCGCGACCGAGGGATTGTCGGTGGGTTCGCCGTTCGGCGAGATCACCTTCCGCAAGATCGACCACCAGTCGACACTCGGCGCCTTCGTCGGCAAGACCGCGCTGAAGGACGGCAAGGGCATCATGGTCGACACGGCCTACAAGAAGGGCTCGGACTATCTGCCGAGTGATGCCGAAGTCGAGAAGATGCGCCCGAAGGAGTGATGGCTCTCTTCTCCCGCTCTTCGCGGGGAAAGGGTTGGGGTGAGGGGCTCTCTCCACGAGTGGCGCTCCTGGAGAAAGCCCCTCACCCGAATTGCTTCGCAATTCGACCTCTCCCCGCAAGTGCGGGCAGAGGTGACTTAAAAGCGGACCGCCGATGGCCTTTTATATCGTCCAGTTCCTGACCGGCCTTGCCAGCGCGGCGTCGCTGTTCCTGGTTGCGTCAGGCCTGTCGATCATTTTCGGCGTGACGCGGATCGTCAATTTCGCCCATGGCGCGTTCTATATGCTCGGCGCCTATTTCGCCTACTCGCTCACCGAACGTTTTTCCGGCGCGCTCGGCTTCTGGGGCGGCATCGTCGCCGCTGCGCTGATCGTCGCTGTCATCGGCGTCGTCATCGAGATGGTGCTGCTGCGGCGCATCTATCATTCGCCGGAACTTTTCCAGTTGCTGGCGACGTTTGGCCTGACGCTGATGGTCGAGGACCTCGTGGTCCTGAACTGGGGGCCGAGCGATCTGCTTGGCCAGCGAGCTCCGGGATTTAGGGGCGCGGTCGATTTCTTTGGCCAGAAAATTCCGAGCTACGATCTGTTCCTGATCGCGCTTGGCCCCGTCGTGCTCGGCATTCTCTGGCTCATGTTCCAGCGCACCCGCTGGGGCGTGCTGGTCCGCGCCGCGACGCAGGACCGCGACATGGTGGCTGCGCTCGGCGTCAATCAGAAATGGCTGTTCACGAGCGTGTTTGCGCTCGGCGTGTTCCTGGCCGCGCTCGGCGGCGCGCTGCAGATTCCGCGCGACGCCGTCAACCACGCCATGGATCTGCGCATCATTGTCGACGTGTTCGTGGTGGTGGTGATCGGCGGCCTCGGCAGCATCATCGGCGCCTTTGTCGCCGCCGTGCTGGTCTCCGAGCTCAATGCGTTCGGCATCCTGATCTTCCCGAAGATTTCCATCATCCTGGTGTTTCTGGTGATGGCGGTCGTGCTGATCGTGCGGCCATGGGGCCTGTTCGGCAAGCAGGAGGCGCCGGCGCGGCGTTCGCCCGGCCTCACGGTAAATCCGTGGCGTCCGCTGACCTCGGGCGAACGGCTTGCGACGCTTGCTGCGGTCATGGTCGCCGCCGCGTTGCCGCTGTTCGCCGGCAATTACGCGCTCACGGTCGGCGCGGAAATCGCGATCTTCGTGATCTTCGCCGCCAGCCTGCATTTCCTGATGTCGGTCGGCGGGCTCGCTTCCTTTGGTCACGCGGCCTATTTCGGGCTTGGCGCCTATGGCATCGCCTTCCTTGCCAAGATGGCGGGGCTGCCGATGATCGCCTGCCTCCTGCTCGGGCCGCTGCTTGGTCTGCTCGGCGCGGCGGTGTTCGGCTTCTTCGCCGTGCAATTGTCCGGCGTCTATTTTGCCATGCTGACGCTCGCCTTCGCCCAGATCATCTGGTCGATCGCGTTCCAGTGGGTGCAGGTGACCGGTGGCGACAATGGAATCCTCGGCGTCTGGCCTTCGAGCTGGGCGGCGAGCCCGTCGCACTTTTACTGGCTGGCGCTCGGCGTTGCGGTTGCGATGGTGGCGGCACTAAGGATGGCGGTGTTCTCGCCGTTCGGCTTTGCGCTGCGCGCGACGCGAGATTCGCCGCTGCGCGGAGAGGCCATCGGCATCAACGGCAAGCGCATCCAGTGGACCGCCTTCGTCATCGCAGGCTCAGTTGCCGGCGTCGGCGGCGCGCTATTCGCCTATCTCAAGGGCAGCGTGTTTCCGGATGTCGTCGGCATCTCGCTCTCGGTCGACGCGCTGGTCATGGTGCTGCTCGGCGGCGTCGAGACCATTTCCGGCGCCGTGGTCGGCGCCATCATCTACAAGGCGCTCAATATCTGGCTGGTGAGCCAGACCGACTGGTCGAAGCTCGTGCTCGGCGCCTTCATCGTGCTGATCGTGGTCGCCTTCCCGAAGGGCATTGTCGGCGTGATCGAGACCATCAGGCTGCGGTACACCCGCACCTCGCCGCAGCCGGCGGTGCTCGCCCAGAGAATAGAGAACGCCGAATGATGAGCGCGAGCACACTGCTGTCGGTCGAAGGCCTGACCAAATCCTATGGCGGCGTTCATGCCGTACGCGGCGTTTCCTTTGCGCTCAAGGCCGGCGAGATCCTGGCGCTGATCGGCCCGAACGGCGCGGGCAAGAGCACCTGCTTCGACATGCTCAATGGCCAGAAGATCCCGGACAGCGGCCGGATCACGCTGCTCGGCGAGGAAACCACAGGCCATGCGCCGCGCGAGATCTGGCGGCTTGGCGTCGGGCGCACCTTCCAGATCACCGCGACATTCCCGACCATGACCGTGCGCGAGAACGTGCAGGTCGCCTTGGTGTCGCACCGAGGTCAGCTCTTTAACCTGTGGTCCTCGACGCCGAAGCTCGCGCGCGACGAAGCCGGCCGCCTGCTCGAACTGGTCGGCATGAGCGGTTACGCCGACCGGCCCTGCGGCGAGCTCGCCTATGGCGATCTCAAGCGGCTGGAGCTCGCGGTCGCACTCGCCAACCAGCCGAAGCTTTTGCTGATGGACGAGCCGACGGCCGGCATGGCGCCGCGCGAACGCGTCGAATTGATGCGGCTCACGGCGCGGATCGCGCGGGAAAAATCGATCGGCGTGCTCTTCACCGAGCACGACATGGATGTCGTGTTCGAACACGCCGACCGCATCCTGGTGCTCAATCGCGGCAACCTGATTGCCGAGGGAACGCCGGCGGAAGTCCGCGGCAACAGGGAAGTGCGCGCGGTCTATCTCGGCGAGGGCCTGGTCTACGACGCCCGCCACCGCGATGGGGCGCCGGCATGAAGCTCAGCGTCGAAGGTCTCAACAGCCATTATGGTCCCGCGCATATCCTGTTCGATATCGCACTCGAAGTCGGCGAAGGCGAAGTCGTGGCGCTGCTGGGGCGCAACGGCGCCGGCAAGTCGACCACCTTCCGCTCGATCGTTGGGCTCGTCGAGCAGCGAAGCGGCCGCATCGTGTTCGAAGGCAAGGACGTTTCGCGCGAGCCGACGCATGCGATCGTGCGTGGTGGGCTCGGCTATGTACCGGAGGAGCGGCGCATTTTCACCGATCTGACGGTGGAAGAAAATCTCGAAGTCGGCCGCCAGCAGAGGCGGCCGAATGCACCGCAATGGACTCGCGAAAAGCTGTTCGCGCTGTTTCCAAATCTCGCCGAAATGCGCAACCGCCCGGGCGGAAGCATGAGCGGCGGCGAGCAGCAGATGCTGACGATCGCGCGCACGCTGATGGGAAATCCGTCACTGGTGCTGCTCGATGAACCCTCCGAAGGGCTGTCGCCGAAGATCGTCGAGCAGATGGTCGACGCCATCCTGACCATGAAGAAGGAAGGCGTCAGCATCGTCGTCTCCGAGCAGAACCTGCATTTCGCGAGGCTGATCTCCGACCGCGCCTACATCATCGAGCGCGGCCGGATCTGCTATGGCGGCACGATGAGTGAACTGGATGCGCGCCCGGACATAAGCGACGCGCATTTGTCGCTGTAGGGAAGGCGAGGGGACCAAGATGGGCAGGAGCGCCACGCTGAAGAAGGCCGTCAAGCCGTCGAGGCCGGCCTATATCCTCGACGAGCAGATCGGCTTCATCCTTCGCCAGGTCTGGCAGCGTCACGCGGCGATCTTCGCCCGCGACATCGGCATCAACCTGACGCCGACGCAATGGGCGGCGCTGGCGAAACTCAACGAGACCGGGCCGTGCTCGCAGAACCAGCTCGGGCGGCTGACGGCGATGGATGTCGCGACCATCAAGGGCGTGATCGATCGCCTCACCGCGCGCGGGCTGACGGAGACCAGCTCCGATCCCGAGGATGGCCGCCGTCTTCTCGTCAGCCTCACGCGCACAGGGGCGCAGATGGCGGAAAAGGCCGCGGCCAATGCGCTCGCGATCTCAAAGGAGACGCTGGCGCCGCTCGAGCCGAAGGAGCGCGAGACGCTGTTCGCACTGCTCAATAAATTGCGGTGATATGACATTCGACCGCATCCGCCCGTCATTGCGAGCGCAGCGAAGCAATCCATCTGTCCGCTTGTTGTGGCATGGATTGCTTCGTCGCTTCGCTCCTCACAATGACGACGAAGGCTCCACGATCAATAACCACGGCCCCACCAATAGCAGAAGCGCTCCACATTGGCGGGCAGGCCGTTCTCATAGTTCGCCCACTTCTCGTATTTCGGCAGCTTGACCTCTTTCATCGCCGTGTCGAAGCACTTGCCTGCGTCCGCGGCCTTCTTCACTTCAGCCGACAGGTCCTGCATGTAGGCAATGTCGTCTTCCACGTCCTTCTTGGTGCCGAAGCGGCCTCCGGCGTAGGGGTGGCCGGGAATCATCCGCTCCCAATCGAGTGCGTCAAGCTTCTTCAGCGAATCGATGAATTCCAGCGGCGAGGCATTGTCCGGAATGTTGCGAAACTGGATCGACTCGATCGGCGCGAAATCAACCACGAACACCAGCTTTTCCTTTGGCAGCCGCATCACCAGCGAGTCGTCGGAATGGTTGCGGCCGACGTAGATCAGCTCGAGCGTGGTGCCGCCGAGCTTGATGGTCCTTTTGCCGTCGAAGACCTCATCAGGCATCACGACGTCGGGCAGCAGTGCATTCTGCTTTTTCAGCTCGAGGAGTCGTTCTTTTGCGCGCCGGTGCGCAATGAAGGTGGCACCCATCTCCTTGAACGGCTGCCCGCCGGCGATGTGATCGTAGTGATGATGGCTATAGATGACGTATTTGATCGGCTTGTCGGTGACGGCCTTGATGGCGTCGATATAGGGCTTGGCCGGCCGCAGATAGGAGATCGGATCGGTGGCAATCACGCCCTGCGGCGTCACGATGAAGATCGACTGATGACCCCCATAGCGGAAGACATAGATGTTGTCGGTGCCGTCGACCTTCTTGGTCGAAGTGGCCGGCGCGTTCTGCGCTGTCGCCGCGCCGGCCATGGCCACCAGGCCCGAAAGAAATGCAATCGCCCTTGACGCCCTCATTCAACTCTCCCCTGACATCAGCGTTTTTGTCTCCCTGACACAAACGTCGGCGCTGGGGAATTATTCCAGACGCAGCATCGCCGACTTCGGCTGGTACGCAGCCACCGGCCGGCAGACAAGGCCATGCGATGCGCGTGTTTTATTCGGGTTGAAGCGCAGTCACGCTGCAGCGCCGCGGGCCTTCACATTACTCCGCGAGGCTGAACCCAAGGGCAATGAAGCCAACCAGAATGAGGCTAACGGCCCAGGACGTATCCAGATTGAACCAGCTCCGGGCTACGAATTTGAGACCAAGATAACGGTAGACCAGCCAGGCCAGGAATCCGCCGGCGGCGATCATCGCACCGGCGTGGACGATCGAGACCAGCACGGCCATACCGAGATTGGCATTGATGAGGGTCCCGGCCGCCTCGTGGCCCTGGTCCAGGTCGGCCTCCCGGCAGAGCCCGAGATAGATCGGCACCAGCATCAGTCCCGCACCATGGGCGATGGCGACCGCAAAGGACCAAAGCGCCAGTTGGGTCGGCCGTATTCGTGCCAGTGCCCGCGGATGGCGCCGGTCGACGAGCCGGAAGATACCGAACCCGATGACCAGGAGGCTGGCGCCCATCTGTATCTGGCGCTGCCATTCGACGAGTGCGACCAGCAGCGCGAACGGAAGCAACACGAGCAGCATCGCGAGCAGATGGCCGGCCGCCAGCGGCCCAAGCGCCGCCATCAGGGCACGGGAACTGCGTTCCATCAATCCAGCCGACACGGCGAGCGGCCACCCCATTCCCGGGTTTACGCCGTGGTAAAGGCCGCTCGCGATGACAACCAGCCAGAGCAAGGCCGGTGTCGATTCGGTCGTGCTCACATTCAAACCGACGGATAGCAGAACGAATCCGTCGAACAGTCACCGCCGTCGAGCCGGATCTGATGCGCCCGGTATCCATCGGGGAAGCTGACCCAGTAATCCCTTGCCAGTTCCAGTCCACCGCCCGGGCTTGCGTTGGCCATGACCTCTGCGCCCGGTATTCCGCCCGGATAGAACTGGTCGTCCCACGTCGAGTAGAGCGAGTTGGTCCAGTATACGCGTTTGCCGTCGCGGCTGATCTCGACCATCTGCGGACCGCCTGCATAGGCCTTGCCGTTCGGATGAGGCGTACGGCGTACGATGCCGCCGATGCGGACCGATCCGGCAAGCTTCGGCTTTCGGGGATCGCGGACGTCGTATTGACGCATCTCGCCGGTGCCCCAGCACGCGACGTAGAGAAAGCTGTCATCCATCGACAGGTCGATATCGGTTACCAGCGGCGGCACTGCACCAAAGCCTTGCAGCAGCGGTGGCAGTTGCTCCTTTGGCGCGGCCTCGGGCGGGATCGTCGCGGTCTTCTCGATGTGAAACTTGCCGCCCTCGCGCCACCAGGTCCAGATCGAGCCTTCGAGGTTTGTGGTGTCGACAACGACACCGAGGAAGCCGTACTCGCGAACGGGATCATGAGCGGGCCGCACTTCCAGCGCCATTTGATGGTTGGCGCCGAGATCGATGGTCTGGACATTGCGCCGCGCCCGCAGATCCCAGAAATGGATCCGATGGCCGTATTTGTTGGAGAGCAGATCCTCCGGCACGATCCCGTTTTCGAACTGCGGCGGCAATCCCCATTCGCTCGTCACCATGTAATCGCGCGGCAGATTCCACCAGAAATCATAATGCAGTGTTTGCGGACCACGATCGATCTCCCATCGCCCGAGAACTTCGAAGGTCTCGCAGTCCATGATGAAGACGCCGGGTGGTCCGTCGGTACCATCCTTGCCACCGCCACCGAGCGTGCTGATGTAAATGCCTTCCGGCCCGCAATGGACCGTGTGGGGCCGCGAATAGCCAGTCTTCCTGAAGATTTCCTCAGGCTCGATGATCTTGTGAATCTTCGCCTGGGTGGGATCCGGCTTCGTATCGACGATGTAAATCCGGGAGGACCGTATGCCGGGAATGATGAGGTAGCGGCGCTCGAGGAATGCGTGCCCGGCGAGCGGTGAAAGTGCCGACGAGCAGGCGTTCCATCCGAAATGGTGAAACTCGTCGCCCTTGTTGGGCATCGTCAGTGTGTGGACGACCTGACTGAAGGTCGGAGAGCCAGGCTTCACATCGATCACCGCGAGCGCGTCGGGTTTTGAAAAGTCCGGGCTAAGCAACAAGGTGTAGGCGAAGCTCTCCGGCGGAGCTTCCATTGCAAGCTTCGGCGATGCATGAAACGTGGGATCTGGCCTGATCGTCATCGGACTGCCTCCCTGTTTTGCCTTGGTATGACCAATGTGGCTCAGCGGCATGCAGCGGCAAGAAATAGCCCGGCTCGTTGGGTTCCTCCTGCGAGTGCCGCCGGCCGGGTTTGCGTTGGGACAGTACACCTCAAATGCCATCAGACGAAAGCAACGATTGGGGTCTCGATGTCGCAGCCGCCGCCTGTTGCGGCCGCTAGACTAATGCCCCACGATCTCCGCGACCTTTTCGGCCGGCGGCGTGTTGCGGCTGCGTTGCGTCCGTACGATGCCGTCGATAATCGTCATGCCGACGCCCGGCAGGTCGCCGAGCTGCACGCTCTCCAGAATGTTCTTGCCCGGCGAATGCTGCGCCTTGTCCATGATGACGAAATCGGCGGCGCGGCCGATCTCGATCAGGCCGCAATCGAGCGCGCGCATCCGTGCGGTGTTGCCGGTCGCAAGACAGAAGGCAAGCTCGGCCGGCAGATCGCCGAGCGAGGACAGCATCGAAACCATGCGCAGGATGCCGAGCGGCTGCACGCCCGAGCCGGCCGGTGCATCGGTGCCGAGGATGACGCGGGCAAGATCGCCCATCTCGCGCGCGGTGCGCAGCGTGTAGAGCGCCGAGCGCTCATTGCCGTTGTGAACCAGCTCGAGTCCGCGCTTGCAGCCCTCGCAGATGCAGCGGATCTGGTCGTCGGGCAGCGCGGTGTGACCGCCATTGATATGGCCGACCACGTCGGTGTCGGCTTCCAGCACCACGTCCTTGTCGATCAACCCGGAGCCGGGGATCGAGGGACCGCCGGTATGGATCGTGCTCTGGATGCCATATTTGCGCGCCCAGCCTACCATCTTGCGCGCGGTCGGCCCGTCCTTGACGCCGCCTAGTCCGACTTCGCCGAGCAGTTTCACGCCGGCCGCGGCCAGCTCCCTGAAATCGTCCTCGACCATCTCGCATTCGATCACGGGCGCGCCGGCATGCACCTTCACGCCGCCCGGGCGCAGCGTCCAGAACGCGCGCTGCGCGAAGATTGCCATCGCCTTCAGCCCCACCACGTCGCGCGGCCGGCCGGGCATGTGCACTTCGCCGGCGGAGATCATCGTAGTGACGCCGCCATGCAGATAGCTGTCGATCCAGTTGATCTGGTTCTGCCGCGGCGTCCAGTCCCCGGCGACGGGATGGACATGGCTGTCGATCAGCCCGGGCGCCACCGTCGTGCCATGGGCGTCGACGATGGTTGTGGCGCCCTCGGCGTTGACGTCCTTGGCGCGGCCGATGCCAGTGATCTTGCCGTTCTCGGCCACGATGGTGTCGGCGTTCAGAATGGGCTTCTCCAGGGCGCCGGACAGCAGCAGGCCGATATTGTGGATCACGAGCTTGCTCGGGCCGGTGGCCTTTGGTGCGTCATGCGCCATGGCGATGTTCCTTCTGTTGAAATCATTAGCGCATGATCCGGAAAAGTGGACACCGGTTTTCCGAAAAGATCATGCGCCGACAACAAGTTAAAGCGCAATCACGCGCTTTAACGATTTGATCCCGGCTTGACCTTTCGATCAAGCCGGATTATTCGTTTGTATACGAATGATCGTATACGAATGAGTTAGCCGGTCAACCTGATCAGGAAGTCAAGCGATGAGCAACTTCAACCAGGAAAGCGTCCTGAGCGTCCACCACTGGACCGACACGCTGTTCTCCTTCACCACCACGCGCGATCCCTCGTTCCGTTTCCGCAACGGCGAGTTCACCATGATCGGGCTCAAGGTCGGCGAGCGCCCGCTGCTGCGCGCCTACAGCGTCGCCAGCGCCAACTATGAGGACAGGCTCGAGTTCTTCTCGATCAAGGTGCCGGATGGTCCGCTGACCTCGCGGCTTCAGCACCTGAAGCAAGGCGACGAGATCATCGTCAGCCGCAAGGCGACCGGCACGCTCGTCATCGACAATCTCGAAGACGGTCGCAATCTCTATCTGGTCGGCACCGGCACAGGCCTTGCGCCGTTCCTCAGCGTGATCAAGGACCCCGAGACCTACGACCGCTTCGAGAAGGCCGTGCTGCTGCATGGCTGCCGTCACGTCAATGAATTGGCCTATGGCGAGATGATCACCGAAAGACTGCCGAACGACGAGCTGATCGGCGAGATGGTGCGCGAGCAGTTGATCTATTATCCGACCGTGACGCGCGATCCCTTCCGCAACCGCGGCCGCATCACCGACCTCATCACCTCAGGCAAGCTGTTTGCCGATATCGGCCTGCCGCCAATCGAGCCGGCGCATGACCGCGTCATGATCTGCGGCAGCCCGGCGCTGGTGGCCGACACCCGCGCGCTTCTGAACGCGCGCGGCTTTGCCGAAGGCAATCACGGCGAGCCCGCACAGTTCGTGGTCGAGAAGGCCTTCGCCGGGCGCTAAACGCTCGCGATTGGCGATTTAGCCCTTCCGGCGCCCTGTCGATCCTGTTAGGCCCTCCCTTTCAGGGCCTGAACATGACGACCGAGACCACCAGTAAGCCCCCGCGTTTCGATGCCGCCTTCCGCGAGCAATTCGCGGAACTGTTGCGCTGGCGGCGCGATGTCCGGCGGTTTCGCACCGATCCGATTCCGCCGCCCCTGATCGAGAAGCTGCTGGGGCTCGCCTCGCTCGCGCCGTCGGTAGGCTTGAGCCAGCCGTGGCGCTTTGTGCTGGTCGAGACGCTGCAGCGGCGCGCCGAGATCGGCCAGAATTTTGCCAAGGCGAATGACACGGCGCTGAGCGGCTATGCCGGCGAGCGCCAGGCGGGCTATGCGCGGCTGAAGCTCGAAGGGTTGTCGCAAGCACCGGTGCATCTTGCCGTCTGCGCGGACGAGACGACCGGGCAAGGCCACGGCCTCGGTCGCCAGACCATGCCGGAGACGATCCGCTACTCGGTGGTCGCCGCGATCCAGACGCTGTGGCTCGCCGCGCGCGCCGAAGGGCTCGGCGTCGGCTGGGTCTCGATCCTCGATCCGGAATCCGCGCGAACGACGCTCGATCTGCCGGCGGGCTGGACGCTTGTCGCCTATCTCTGCCTCGGCTGGCCCGAGGAGGAGCACGACGATCCCGAGCTCGAACGCCATGGCTGGGAGCAGCGGAGCTGCGAAATCTCCGTCACGCCATTGAAGCGATGAATGCTGCTAGAGCCACTGCGTAAAGCCCTCATGGTGAGGAGGCGCGTTAGCGCCGTCTCGAACCATGAGGCCCCGGCCGTGGCCTCATCCTTCGAGACGCTTTGCTAACGCAAGCTCCTCAGGATGAGTGGATAGAACCGCTTGGATTAGCTGCTGACGAACGCAAGCAGCGTGCCGTTGGCGGACGCCGGCGGCACGCAAAGGCTGTTGCCACTGCGGACACCGGTTGAACCCAGCGCTTTCTCCGCCGCGACGAGATCGGCCGCGATGACGAGACCGACCGCGCCGCGCTCGGGCAGCCCCGCGAGCGATACGCCCGGATAGCGCTTCGCCAGCTGTTCCCCGGTCATGAAGATAAAGTCGGCGCGATCAGCCCCCGACGGCACGGCGATCGCGCCATCCGTCTCGTTGCGCGTCTCGCGATCGGCCAGCTTCGCAAGATGGGCGGCCTCCTTCGCAGGCTCCGGCGCGACCAGCAGCACCTGCTTCAGCCGCTTCGCGCCATTGGCATGTTTCATCAGCCCGGGAATCCAGACCGTCTCGCGCGTCTTGTGCTGGCAGGCGAAGATGCGCATGCCGGCGGGCGCTTCCTTAACCGGCCACTGGAAGGTGCGGAATTTCGCCGCCGACAGCGTACCGTCCGGCATCGTCACCGGCCGCTCGAAATCGGTCGGCCCGATTGGCGCAAGCCCGCGCGCACGGATCTCTTCCGCGCCCGCGGCCGAGTCGACCGCGGTGAAGGCAACGCGCTCGATGCCCTCGCGCTTTTCGAGCAGCGCCCGCGCCGGCGCGTTATGTTCGGTGGGCGCGAGCACGCCGAGCAATTCGATATAGTCGGGGTCGAGCATCATGGTGTAATTGCCGGTGCCCATATGCGCGCTGTGGGTGCCGCGCGGCGACACGGTGAAGCCGAGCCGCTTCCAGTTCGCGGCCGCCTGGTCGAGGTCTCTCACCATGACCACGGCGTGGTCGATCCCGATGACGTTCTTCAGTGCCACACAAGCCTCCCAGCGTTCGCCTTTTCGCGGATGGTACGATGTGCGAGAGCGCGAGTCATCTGTCGCTGCGGGATGAGCGAATTTGTCGGGATCAGGGCGCATCCGGCCAAAGTTTGCGCATCGGGGGTAATAGACTTCGCGCCCCCAATCCGCTTCAATATGCGCATGAGGAAGCTGATACCTGCCATTCTCTTGGCCATTCTCTTGGCCAATCTCCTGGCTGCAACGCCGCTGCTGCTCCAGGGCGCTTCGGCGCAGACCAGGCTGACGCCGAAGATCGCCGCCTCGCCCCCTGACAATTGCGCGCCGATCGGGCGGACCGCCAAAGGCGAACTGGTCTATTCCATGAAGTGCGAGAATCTCCCGGCGCCGCCTCCGCCGCCGCAGGCCAGGATCGAGGAGACGGCCCCGCCGCCGCCTCCACCTCCGCCGCAGGAGACGCGCACCGGTCTTTTCGGCTGGTCCTTTGACCGCCGGCAGCCCGACCAGTAGGCCGCGCGTCCCGCCATCGGCAGGAATGGACCTTGCTTCCGAAAGGGCCGACTGCAATGGATAGCGGATCGTCCTCGACCCACGAGACAGCTGAATGAGCCAACTGATCATCCGCGCCGGTGAGTTTACGTTCGGAGCCCGCTTCGAGGAGGAGCTGGCGCCAAAGACCTGCGCGGCATTCAAGAAGGCCATGCCGTTCGTGAGCAAGGTGATCCATGTACGCTGGAGCGGCGAGGGCGTCTGGATGCCGCTCGGCGATCTCGATTTCGGCGTCACTTACGAGAACCACACGAGTTATCCCGCGCCCGGCCAGATCATCCTTTATCCCGGCGGCATCAGCGAGACCGAGATCCTGCTCGCCTATGGCGGCGTGCATTTTGCGAGCAAGATGGGCCAGCTCGCCGGAAATCATTTCATCACGCTGACCTCGGGTCTGGAAAACCTGACGACGCTGGGCAAGACCGTGCTCTGGAAGGGCGCGCAAGACATCCGCTTCGAGATGGCCTGATGGCTCACGTCTATCCCCGCGACCTCCGCGGCTATGGCCGCAATCCGCCCGATCCGAAATGGCCGGGTGGGGCGCGCATCGCGGTGCAGTTCGTGGTGAATTTCGAGGAGGGCGGCGAGAACAACATTCTGCATGGCGACGACGCCTCGGAGGCGTTTCTCACCGACGTGCTGGGCGCGCAGCCCTGGCCGGGCCAGCGTCACGCCAATATCGAATCCATGTTCGAGTATGGCTCGCGCGCCGGCTTCTGGCGGCTGTGGCGGATGTTCACCGAGCGTAAATTGCCGACCACTGTGTTCGGCGTCGCCACCGCTCTTATGCGCAATCCTGAGCCGGTGGCGGCCATGAAGGAAGCGGGCTGGGATATCGCCAGCCACAGCCTGAAATGGATCGAGCACCGCGACATGACGCAAGAGTGGGAGCTCGCGGAGATCGCGGAGGCGATCCGCGTCCACACCGAGGCGGTCGGATCGCGCCCGCTCGGCTGGTACACCGGACGCTCCTCCATCAACACCAATCGGCTGCTGATGGAGGTCGGCGGCTTTGCGTATCTCTGCGATACCTATGCCGACGATCTGCCCTATTGGGTCGAGGGGCCCGGCGGACCGCAGCTCATGATCCCTTATACGCTCGATGCCAACGACATGCGCTTTGTCAACGCGCAGGGCTTTGGCGGCGGCGAAGAGTTCTTCACCTACCTCAAGGACAGTTTTGACGTGCTCTACGCCGAGGGCGCGACCTCGCCGAAGATGATGTCAGTCGGGCTGCATTGCCGGCTCGTCGGCAGGCCTGGCCGCGCGGCAGCGCTGATGCGCTTTCTCGACTATATCGGCAAGCACGATCGCGTCTGGGTGCCGACGCGGCTCGCGATCGCCGAGCACTGGCACGCGCATCTGAAGCATCTCGCGGCCGATGCGCGCGAGATCGGCTAGGCCAGCGCCCGATGTCGGAGAAAACGCTCACCGAGTTGAATATCTGCTCCAAGAGCGATTTCGTCGCGGCGCTCGCCAACGTCTTTGAACATTCGCCGTGGATCGCGGAAGAGGCGGCAGCCGCGCGGCCCTTTGCCGGGGTCAACGCGCTGTTTGCCGCGATGAAGACGGCGGTCGAGCATGCGCCGGCGGAATTGCGGCTGGCGCTGATCAAGGCGCATCCCGACCTCGCCAACAAGACCCAGCGCGCCGTGGGATTGACCGCGGAGTCCAATGCCGAGCAGAACAGTGTCGGCCTCGACCGGCTGTCGGATGCGGAGTATGACGCGTTCGCGCGCGTCAACAACGCCTATCGCTCGAAATTCGGCTTCCCCTATATCGTCTGCGTCCGCCGCCAGACCAGGGATTCGATTCTGCGCGATTTCGAGCGGCGGTTGCCGAACGACGCCGCGGCCGAGATCAGGACATCGATCGAGGAGATCTGTCGGATCGCTGCGCTGCGGCTCGACCAGCTCGTTGTCGGCGATGACCGGCTGCCGGTGATCGGGCGGCTCTCGACCCATGTGCTCGACACCCACAGCGGCAAGCCCGCTGCGGGAATCGCCGTCGAGCTGATCGAGCTTTCCGCGCTCGGGGCCAGCCGCGTGGTGACGCGTGCCGTCACCAATTCCGACGGCCGCACCGACCAGCCGCTGATCGGCGGCCGGCCCGTTCCGATCGGCCGCTATGAGCTGCGCTTTGCCGTCGGAAAATATTTCGCCGCGCGCGGCGTGCCCCTGTCCGATCCGCCGTTCCTCGATGAAATTCCCCTGCGCTTTTCGGTGAGCGAGGCCGAGGGCCATCTCCACGTGCCGCTCCTCGTCACGCCGTGGAGCTACGCCACGTATCGGGGGAGCTAATTTTCTACCCTCATGGTGAGGAGCCGCGAAGCGGCATCTCGAACCATGAGGCCCCGATGGCGCCCGCGGCCCATCCTTCGAGACGGCGCTACGCGCCTCGTCAGGATGGGGGCGGAGTGTATGTCAGTCCGGCTTGCCCGATGGCACGAACGTTGCTCGTCATTGGGGCGAGCGGAGAGCGAAATCGCCCCCGCCAGAGGTGGAGGTGCGGCGTGCCGCTGATCAAGAACCGATATGGCAAGGGCCGGGTCCGCGTGATGCGGATTCACCGCGACGGCGAGCGCCACGAGGTCAGCCAGCTCAACATCAAGGCGATGGTCGAGGGCGACTTCGCCCGCACCTACACCCACCACGACAACTCCAACACGATTTCGACCGACACCATCAAGAACGTCGTCAATGTGGTGGCGCGCGAGAACACCTCCCTCTCGAGCGAGGAGTTCTGCCAGGTGCTGGCGAAGAAATTCCTCGACAGCTATCCGCAGGTCGCGTCCGTGTCGGTCACCGCGCATGAGACCAAATGGACGCGGCTCTCCTTCGGCGGCAAGCCGCATCCGCACAGTTTCGTGCTCGACAGCAACGGCCAGCCGACGGTGCAGGTCAATGCGACGCGGTCGGAGTCGTCGATGATTTCCGGCATCGACGGCTTCGCCTTCATGAAGTCGACGCAGTCGGGCTGGGCGATGTATCTCAAGGACCCCTACACCACGATTCCCGAAACCAACGACCGCATGTGCGCGACCAGCATGGTGGCGACATGGAAATGGTCAGGCAGGCCTGCCGGCTATCCTGCCGCAAACAGGAAGATCCTCGATACGCTGCTGGAAGTGTTCTCCACCACTTATAGCTACAGCGTGCAGGACAGCCTGTACCGGATGGGCGAGGCGGCGCTGGCGGCGGTGCCCGAGATTTCCGAGATCAGCATGGCCTGCCCGAACATGCATTTCATCCTGATGAATCTCAGTGCGTTCGGGTTGGACAACAAGAACGAGGTGTTCTTGCCGACCGACGAACCCCACGGCCAGATCGAATGCACGGTGGGGCGGAGCTAGCTCTCCCCCCGTCATTGCGAGGAGCGCAAGCGACGAAGCAATCCATTTCTCCGCTTGCGGCGCGATGGATTGCTTCGCGGAGCCTGTCATCGGGCGCGCATTCGCGCGACCCGTTGGCTCGCAATGACGAGGGTGGTGAGAACTACCCGAACTTCTCCCTCAGCGCCGGAAACAGCCGGTCGGGCTTGAACGGCGTTGCGGTGAAGCGGATGCCGGTGGCATCAGCGATCGCATTGCCCATCGCGGCCGCGACCGGATTATACGGGCTCTCGCTCATCGACTTCGCGCCCATCGGCCCGATCGTGTCGCAGGTGTCTGCGAAATAGACTTCGGTGCGCGGCACGTCGGCAAAGGACGGCAAATGATAATCGCGGAAGCGCGGATTGACGACGCGGCCGCCCTCGTCGATCACCATCTCCTCATAGAGCGTGGCGCCGAGCGACTGTGCGACGCCGCCTTCGACCTGGCCGCGGCACTGCATGGGGTTGGCGACGCGGCCGGCGTCCGCGGCCTGCGCGCTTTTGAGGATTTTCAGCTCACCCGTGCCCTTGTTCACGGCGACCCGAAAACCCTGCACGTTGAACGCGACCGAGCGCGGCGTGCCGCCGGAATTGCCGGGCGCCGCGAGCGTCCTGTCCTGCTCGCGCGCGGTTCGCGCGATCAGGGCGAACGGCAGGCGCTGGCTGCCGCAGACGACGGAGTCGTGATCCAGCGCGCTCTTGCTCGCGTCGATGCCCATGGCGCTGGCGGCGAAAGCCTTGATCTCGGCGGCGAGATTTTCGGCCGCGACCTTGGTTGCCAATCCCGCCACAAAAGTGCCGGCCGAACCATAGGCGCCGGTGTCGTGGCCGCCATGTGCGGTGTCGGACTGCTTCAGCCCGATCTGGTCGACCGTGGTGGCGAGCGCGGTCGCCGCGATCTGCCGATGCACGGTCGAGGTGCCGTTGCCGAACTCGGCAGTGCCGACGGTCAGCTCGAAGCCGCCATCCTCGCGCAGCGCGATCATGCAGTCGGCGATATGGCCGGCCGGCGGCACGGTATCGATCATGGTCAGCGCGATGCCGTCACCGACCAGCCAGTCGGCCGGAAGTTCTGGTGCCGGCGCTTTCGCCGCCATCGCGCGCTCGACCAGGTCGAGGCATTGGTCGAGGCCGTAAGAGCCATAGAACACGTCGTGATATTCAGAGCCCGTAGGCGACAGCATGGGATCGCCGGGCTTGACCACGTTGCGACGTCGGAACTCGAACGGCGAGATGCCGAGCTGCTTTGCGAGCTCATCGATTGCGGCTTCCACCGCGATCAGCGTCTGCGGCAGGCCGTAGCCGCGGAAGGCGCCCGCCGGCACCGTGTTGGTGTAGGCGGCAACCGCGTCGACCTTCTTGTTCGGACAGTTATAGACCCCGAGGCATTCGCCGACGGCGTGCAGCATCACCGGACCCGCGTGATTGCCATAGGCGCCGGTATTGGTGAGCACGTCGAGCTGCAGTGCGGTGAGCTTGCCGTTCCTGTCGGCGCCGGCCTTCACCGTGACGCGCATCGGATGCCGCGTCGAGGTCGAGATGAACTGCTCTTCGCGAGTCAATTCCAGCTTGACGGGACGGCCCGTCTTCAGCGCGGCGAGCGCCAGGATGTCCTCAACGAACATCTCCTGCTTGCCGCCAAAGCCGCCGCCAACGCGCTCGCAGAACACGCGGACCATCTCGGGCTTGAGGTCGAAGAGATCGGCAAGCATCCGCCGCGTCAGGAAAGGGACCTGGGTCGAAGAGCGGACGGTGAGGACGCCGTTCGCATCGACAAAGGCGAGGCCACCATGGGTCTCCAGCGCCGCATGCTGCACGCGTTGGGTCGTGAAGGTGCCCTCATAGGTGACGGCGGAGTGCTTCAGCGCCGCCGCGACATCGCCGAATTCGCCATGGGCCTCCGCGACGATGTTGCGCGCCGAATTTGTCACGCGATGCGCGGGCGTCTTGTCGGGATGGATCATGGGCGCGCCCGGCGAGATCGCGACGGCGGGGTCGACCACATGCGGCAATATCTCGTATTCGACCTTGAGGGCGCGGCAGCCCGCTTCGGCGGCGCCTTCGCTCTCCGCGATCACAGCCGCGACCTTCTGCCCGACAAAGCGCACGACAACGTCGAGCACGCGGGTGTCGTCGGGGTCCATCCAGTCCCTTTCGTGCCGCGCGGTCGAGAACAGCTTTTGCGGGGCGTCCTCGTGCGTCAGCACGGCGTGGACGCCGGGCACCGCAAGCGTCGCATCCTTGTCGATTGAAACGATCCTGGCGTGGGGATGCGGCGAGCGCAGCAGCTTGATGTGGAGCAGGCCGTCGATTTTGGTGTCGAAGGTGTAGCGCGCCGCGCCCTTGACCACGAGCGGCCCGGCAGGCGCGGGCAGGCTGCGGCCGAAGGCTTCGCCGGGGCCGGCTTCCTCGATATTGGTCTTGCCGTCGAGCGCATCCTCGATCGGGCGATAGCCGGTGCAGCGGCAGATATTGCCTTTCAATGCGGCGCCGAGGTCCTGCCGCTGCGCCTGGTTCAGCGAGGCGCAGGTCAGGATCATGCCGGCGGTGCAGAAACCGCATTGAAACCCCTGCGCATCAAGGAAGGCCTTCTGCATCGGATGGGCGCCCGTCTCGCCGCCGAACCCCTCGATCGTGGTGATGACGTGATCCTCGGCACGAAAAGCCGGGATCAGGCAGCTGTGCACGGGCTCGCCGTCGAGCAGCACGGTGCAGGCGCCGCAATCGCCGGCGTCGCAGCCTTTCTTGACGCCGAAATGGCCGAGCTCGCGCAGGAACGTGCGCAGGCACTGCCCGGCGCGCGGGGCTTGCGAGAAACGCTTGCCGTTGATCTCAAAACTCATGCGAGTTCACTGCGGATTTCTTCGGCGAGCCGCAGCGTCATGTGCTTGCGCCAGAACGGCTTGCCGTGAATGTCGTCGTGATAGAGATCGTCGGGTATGGTTTGCCGGATCGCGTCGCGCAGCTCGGGAGTCGTCGGAATCTTCGCAAAGGAAAATCTTATCGGCCGCCTGGTCGAGGCCGTCACGGTCAACGCAAAGGCGCCGTCACCCGCGACGCTGCCGATCAGCAGCGCCGCCGAGCGGCCGACGGGAGTGAGCGAAATCTGACGAAATCCCGAGCGGCGCTTCAGCGCGGCCAGCGGAATATCGATCTGCCGCAGCAGCTCACCGGCCCTGAGCACATTCTGCTGGTTGCCGGTGACGAAATCGGAAGCCGCGATCTTGCGCTCACCGCCGTCCGCCTGCCAGATCGTGCAGACGCCGTCGAGCGCCGATGTCAGCGAGATCATCGGCCCTGCCGGCAGCGACATGCAGAGATTGCCGCCGACGGTCGCGGTCTTCCAGATCTTGAACGAGGCGAGGAACGCCCGGCAGCATTGATTGATGAGCGGCGCGGCGAGCCAGTCGGGCGGGCAGGCCAGCGCATCGAGCTGCGCGATGGTGCAGGTCGCGGCGATCGCGAGCCCGTGCGCGTGAAGCGTGATCGCGGGCCATTTCAGGTCGGTCAGGTCGATCAGGCGGTTGAGATGAACCTGCGGTTCCGAGAACAGCCAGGTGCCGCCCGCGAGCCAAGCATCGCCTGCCGTCCAAACGGGCAGCTCGGTACGCGCCTTCGGCCGCGCCACCTCCGTAATCGTGTTCAGGTCCATGAATACGCCAGCACTTTCAACGCGATCCCGCTTTCTGTAACAGTCTTGCAAGACCGGCGCCAAGTGGCTGGTCTTTGAATTGCAGGTTGAATTGCAGGATGGGCCGCTAACATGGTGCAAACACAGGCGATCTGGATCAAGGACCCCATCGGCATTCTAGCCGAGGGCGCAGGCCGTGGCGTCGTGGTCAGCGAGGGCAGGATCGTCGAGCTGGTGCCAGCCCGCGCCCAACCCGCGACCGATGCGACCGTCTTCGATGCCTCGGAGCATGTGGTGCTGCCGGGGCTGATCAATACCCACCATCATTTCTACCAGACCCTGACGCGGGTGGTGCCGGCCGCGATGGACCGTGAGCTGTTTCCCTGGCTGCAGGCGCTCTACCCGATCTGGGCCGCCCTGACGCCGGAATCGCTCGAGCTCGGCGTCACCGTAGCGATGTCGGAATTGCTGCTGTCCGGCTGCACCACGACGACCGATCATCACTACGTCTTTCCGGCGGGGCTGGAGCAAGCCGTCGATATCGAGGTCGCGGTGGCGAAGCGCCTTGGCGTGCGGGTGCTGCTGACGCGCGGCTCGATGAACCGCTCGCAGAAGGACGGCGGCCTGCCGCCCGACAGCGTGGTGCAGGACGAGGACACCATCCTCGCCGACAGCGAGCGTGTGGTGGCCAAACACCATCAGCGTGGCGCGGACGCGATGGTGCAGATCGCGCTTGCGCCATGCTCGCCGTTCTCGGTGACGACGTCGCTGATGCGCAGGACGGCCGAACTCGCCGAAAAGCTCGACGTCCGGCTGCATACGCATCTGGCCGAGACCGAGGACGAGAACAGATTCTGCGAGCAGATCCACAATTGCCGGCCGCTGGATTATCTCGAGGATTGCGGCTGGCTCAATGCGCGCACCTGGCTTGCGCATGGCATCTTCTTCAATGCAAGCGAGATGAAGCGGCTCGGCAAGGCGAAGACCACCATCAGCCATTGCGCCTGCAGCAACCAGATTCTGGCCTCCGGCTGCTGTCCGGTCTGCGAGATGGAGGAGGCTGGCATCGGCATCGGGCTCGGCGTCGACGGCTCGGCCTCGAACGACGCGTCCAATCTGATGCAGGAAGTGCGCGCCGCCTTCCTGCTGCAGCGGGCGCGCTATGGCGTCACCAAAGTCAGCCACAAGGATGCACTGCGCTGGGCGACGAAGGGTTCAGCGGCATGCGTCGGCCGGCCGGAGCTTGGCGAGATCGCGGTCGGCAAGGCGGCCGACCTCGCGCTGTTCAAGCTCGATGAATTGCGCTTCTCCGGCCAAGGCGATCCGCTGGCTGCACTGGTGCTGTGCGGCGCGCATCGGGCCGATCGCGTGATGGTGGCAGGGAAATGGGCCGTGATCGACGGCGCCATTCCCGGCCTCGACGTGGCCGACCTGATCCGCCGCCACAGCGCCGCGGCGCGGAGGATGCAAGGAGGCTAGCTTGGTTGGAGTCGAAACGTCGCCGCATGTGCGGTGGGCTCTCTCGCCCTTTGCGGGGGAGAGCTGAAGAGGGGGTAGCCACAAACACCGCCGCTGCGGCTACCCCCTCCCTGATCCTCCCCCGCATCCGCCTTCGCCAAAGCTGCGGCGGACAAGAGGGGGAGGGAATGCTTCAGTGCGAGCCGTCCTCACTTCCCGGGCAGCTTGTCGTCAACGCCCTTGATGAAATAGTTCATGCTGGCGATCTGGTCGTCGGCGAGGTGATCGCCGCCTTTGCACTCGATCGCTTTGCCTTCCTGGTCCATCACCGGGCACTTGAACGGCTGCAGCTTGCCGGCAGTGATCGCGGCCTGGGTGTCCTCGGCGAGCTTCTTCACGTCGTCGGGCATGTTGGTGTAGGGCGCCATCTCGAACATCTTGCTGTCGAGCCCGCCCCAGACATTGCTTTCCTTCCAGGTGCCGTCGAGCTCGGCCTTGACGCGGGCGATGTAATAGGGCGCCCAGGTGTCGAGGATCGAGGTGAGCTGCGCCTTCGGGCCGAACTTGATCATCTCGGAATCCTGACCGAAGGCGAGCTTGCCGCGCTCGGCCGCGACCTGCATCGCCGCCGGTGAATCCGTGTGCTGCATGATGATGTCGGCGCCCTGATCGACCAGCGCCTTGGCGACGTCGGCTTCCTTGCCCGGGTCGAACCAGGTGTTGGCCCAGATGATCTTGACCTTGATGTTCGGGTTGATGGTCTGCGCGCCCAGGATCGTCGCGTTGATGCCGGAGACGACCTCCGGAATCGGGAACGAGCCGATATAGCCGAGCACGCCCGACTTCGACATCTTCGCGGCGATGATGCCCTGGATGTAGCGGCCCTGGTACCAGCGCGCTGAATAGGTCGACATGTTCTTGTCGCGCTTGTAGCCGGTGGCGTGCTCGAAATGCACGTTCGGATATTTCTTCGCGACCTTCAGCGTCGGGTCCATGTAGCCGAAGGAGGTGGTGAAGATCAGCTTGTTGCCGGCGCGCACGAGCTGCTCGATCGCGCGCTCGGCGTCGGGACCTTCGGGCACGTTTTCCAGATAGGTGGTCTCGATCTTGTCGCCGAACTCCTTCACCACCGCCTGGCGCGCCAGCTCATGCTGATAGGTCCAGCCGAGGTCGCCGATCGGACCGAGATAAATGAACCCCACCTTCAATTTGTCGGCGGCCGAAGCGGCGCCGCTCAGGCCTGCCGCGAGCAGGGCCGCGGCAGCGGCGATAAGAAGTTTTTTCCTCATCATCAATCTCCACACAGTCGGGGTGAAAGCTTCAAGCCAGAGCGCGGCGCCCCCTCGCGCACGCCTGGATAGAAAATCAGCGGTCAGGCACGAACACCGTGCCGAGCGCGGCCGGCGCGGTCGAGCCGCCGGTCCGCGCGCGCGAGATCAGCACCAGCACGACGACGGTCGCGATGTAAGGCAGTGACGACATGAATTGCGACGGGACGCCGATGCCCCATCCCTGCGCGTGCAATTGCAGGATGGTCACCGCGCCGAACAGATAGGCGCCGATCACGAGCCGCGCGGGCCGCCAGGACGCGAACACGACGAGTGCCAGCGCAATCCAGCCGCGTCCCGCGGTCATGCCCGGGATGAAGAACGGCGTATAGGCGAGCGGCAGATAGGCGCCGGCAAGCCCCGCACAGGCGCCGCCAAACATCACGGCCAGCGTGCGGATCTTCAGCACGGGATAGCCCAGCGCATGTGCGGAAACGTGGTTGTCGCCGCAGGCGCGCAGGATCAAGCCAGCACGCGTCTGGTAGAGAAACCACCAGACGCCGATGATCAGCGCGATCGAGAAGTAGACGAAAGCGTCCTCGCCGAACAGCACGTGCCCGACCAGCGGAATGTCGGTGAGGCCGGGGATGTAGAGATGCGGCGCGGTGGTGATGCGTTCGCCGACAAAGCCGGCGCCGATCAGGCCGGAGAGGCCGACGCCCAGAATGGTCAGCGCGAGGCCCGTGGCAACCTGGTTGACCGCGAGGCCGAGCGCCATCAGCGCGAAGATCAGGGACATCAGCATGCCCGCGACGATGCCGCACAGCGAGCCGATGATGATCGAGCCGGAGAGCCAGGCGCCGCCGAAGCCGCAGGCGGCACCGACGATCATCATGCCCTCGACGCCGAGATTGAGGACACCGGATCGCTCGGTCACGAGTTCCCCGGTGGCCGCCAGCAGCAGCGGTGTCGATGCCGCCAGCACCGCCAGGACGATCGCTTCAACCAGCACCACTTTGCACCTGCCGTGTCGACGAGATGAGCCGGAAGCGGTAGAGGATCAGTGAATCGCAGGCGAGCACGTAGAACAGCAGGATGCCCTGAAACACCTTGGTGACGTCCAACGGGATTTTCATTGCGATCTGGGCCTGCTCGCCGCCGATGAAAGTAAGCGCGAGGAAAAGCCCTGCAATTAGTATTCCAATCGGGTTCAGGCGGCCGAGAAAGGCCACGATGATCGCGGTGAAGCCGTAGCCCGGCGAAATACCGGGCTGCAGGTGGCCGACCGGGCCTGCAACCTCGATGATTCCGGCGAGACCTGCGAGCGCGCCCGAGACCGCGAATGTCAAAAGGATCAATTGGTTGGCATTGAAGCCGCCGAACCGGGCAGCGCGCGGGGCAGCGCCCACCACGCGGATTTCAAAGCCCTTGATGGTGCGCCCGAGCAGGATGGTGGCGGCCGCGACCACCAGCAGCGCGATGATGCTGCCGAGATGCAACCGTCCGCCCTCGATCAGGACCGGCACGGTCGCGACGGGATCGAACTCCGCGGTGGTCGGGAAGTTGAAACCATGCGGGTCGCGCCACGGACCGCGCACGAGATAGTCGAGGAAGAGGTCGGCGACATAGACCAGCATCAGGCTGGTCAGGATTTCGCTGGCGCCGAACTTGACCTTGCAGATCGCGGGGATCAGGGCGTAGAGCGCCCCCGCCGCGGCACCCAGAATCAACATTGCAGGCAACACCCAATGACCGGCATCGGTGCCTTGCGTCTTCACCGCGATCCAGCTTCCGGCGACTGCGCCCATCAAGAATTGTCCCTCGGCGCCGATGTTCCAGGCGTTGGCGAGATAGCAGAGCGACAGCCCGACGGCGATCATCACCAGCGGCGTCGCCTTCACCGCGATCTCCTGCAGCGAATAGCCGTCGGTCAAGGGATCGATGAAATAGACCATCAGCGCGGACAAGGGATTCTTGCCGAGAATGGCAAACAGGATGCTCATGGTGACGATAGTCATGCCGATCGCGATCAGCGGCGAGACCAGCGCAATGGTGTTCGACCGCTCGGCGCGCTTTTCAAGCACGAGCTGCATGAACCGCTTCCTTCTGATCGAGGCTGCTTCCGCCCATCAACAATCCGAGTTTCTCTCGGGTGGCTTCCGCCGTTGGCAACGCTTCCGACAGGCGGCCGTGAAACATCACCGCGATGCGGTCGGTGATCTCGGCGAGCTCGTCGAGGTCCTGGCTCGTCACCAGCACCGCTGCACCGCTGGCTGCGAGATCGAGCAGCGCCTGCCGGATCACCGCGGCGGCGCCCGCGTCCACGCCCCAGGTCGGCTGGCACACCACCAGCACGGCCGGGTTGCGCAGGATTTCGCGGCCGACCACGAATTTCTGCAAATTGCCGCCGGAGAGGCTGGCGGCTTCCGGATCGCGCTTGGCCTTGCGCACATCGAAGGTTTCGGTGGCGCGGTCAACCGTCGACAGCGTCGCCGGCGTATCGACAAAGCCGTATTTCACCATGCCGCTGGCGGCATGGCCCGTCAGCAGCGCGTTCTCCGATAATTTCATGCGCGGCGCGGTGCCGTGGCCGAGCCGCTCCTCCGGCACGAAGGCCGCTCCAAGCTTGCGGCGCTGCGTGATCGAGAGATGGCCGGCGGCGATGCCTTCGATCACGACGGAGCCGGGATCCTTTGCGAGCCGCTCGCCCGAGAGCGCGGAAAAGAATTCGTCCTGTCCATTGCCGGCAACGCCCGCGATGCCCAGGATTTCACCGCCGCGCAATTCGAGCGAGATGTTCTGGAGCCGCACCCCATGGGGATCGTCAGGCTCGAGGTTGAGATCATTCACGACAAGGCGCGGCACCGTGATCTTGCGCGCAGCGGCGGCCTTTACTTCCTTGATTTCGGTGCCGACCATCATGCGTGCCAGGGAAGCTGCGGTCTCCGCCTTGGGATTACAGGTCGCGACCTTCCTGCCGCCGCGCAGGATGGTGGCGGTGTCGCAGAGCCGCTTCACCTCTTCCAGCTTGTGGCTGATGTAGAGGATGGCGCGGCCTTCCGCCTTCAGCCGCTCCAGCACGATGAAGAGCTGATCGGCCTCCTGCGGCGTCAGCACCGCGGTCGGCTCGTCGAGGATCAAAAAGTTCGGGTTCTGCATCAGCGCCCGCACGATCTCGATGCGCTGGCGCTCGCCGACCGAGAGCTGCCAGACCCCGCGGCGCGGATCGAGCGGAAGCCCGTAGGTCTTCGAGACCTGCTCGAGCCGAGCCGACATGGCCTTGAAGGATTCCTTGCCGTCGAGGCCGAGCGCGACGTTCTCCGCGACCGTGAGGTTGTCGAACAGCGAGAAATGCTGGAACACCATGCCGATGCCGCGGGAGCGGGCTTCCGACGGTCCGGCGAGGGCCATCTTGTGGCCCTCCCAGCGCATCTCGCCCTCGCTCGGCTGGATCAGGCCGTAGATGGTCTTGACCAGGGTGGACTTGCCGGCGCCGTTCTCGCCGAGCAGGGCGTGGATCTCCTTCGGCCGGATCTCGATGTCGATGGCATCATTGGCGAGAAACGTGCCGTAGCGCTTGGTCAGGCCGATGGTTTGCAGCAGGGGCGTTTCGCCGGAACGCTGACCTGAAGGCGTCGAATCTGACATTCGGCTTTCGATCACGGATGCGATGAATGAGTGCCTCAATAGTGGGCTAGTTTAGACCGCGGCGTAAGTAGCGAAAAAGCGCCAGCCTTTGCTCAAGAGTTCGGCAGAGGGTTTGGTAAGTGGATAAGTCGGGTGATTCTCATCCGGCCGCTGCCGTTGGCAGGCCGATCGGGCGCGATCGCGGCGCCGGGCGGCAACAGGCTGTTGCAAATTTGTGACGGTCGCTGACATTCGGAACCGGGTAGCAGACTTGCTGCGAATATGAGCAGCATCATCCCATTCTTCGCGGCCGCGACAGGAATCTGGTTCTTATGCCCGAAACGGGCGCGGCAGGCGGTCTGCGGAAATCCAGAAAGCCAATAAAAACGGGCTTAACTGCGAGTCCGGCCAGCGTCTCGCCGAGGTTGTGCGCGCTGCCGCAAAGGCGAATGCGCGGCGCGCGAATTGTATATCTCTCCCGCTTCTTGCCGAAAACTGCAGCAGGCCATGGGGAAAGATGAGGCTTCTCACCTCATGCGAAGGGCGCAAATGTCGCACTCAAGGGCCTGTGATCGTTCGCGCTCGTTAACTGGGGGTACCAAAGATGTCTTTCTACAAAACAGCAATCGCGGCCGCGGCGCTGTCAATCGCCACGCTTGCGACCGGGGGTCTTGCCAAGGCCGCCGATCTGCCGGTCAAGGCCGTCAAGGCGAAGCCGGCAGACCTGCCGTTCTTCCTCGTGATCGATGACCGGGTGACCTTCTCCTACATTTTCGATGCCGTTCAGCCGGGAATGTGGTCGCGCAAACCGGACGGCACGATCAACTCCAAGACGACGAAGCAGGTCTACTCGTTCACCCACTTCGACATCTGGCAGTACGGCCAGAACTTCTTCACCATCTCGCTGTTCAAGTCGGACCATAACGACCCGGCCAATCCCTGCTTCAACGCCGGTCTCGCCGTGAATCCCTTCGCCGGCATCACCCCGGCGAGCTGCGCCGGCGCCAGCGAAATCTACGGCCTGTTCCGTTCGACCTTCGGCTGGAACCAGATCTTCAACACCAAGGCCTTCACCATGGGCCCGCTCACCAACGTCTCGTTTGAAGTCGGTATGGATGCCAACACCGAGAACCGGTATTTCGGCGCCGCCAAGCGCGACGTCGTCGCCGGTCTGCAGTTCGAATTCTCGCTGCCCTACAAGGGCTACTTCAACGTGTCGCCGTTGATGTACTGGGAGTTCTACAACCACAACGGCTTCGCCCAGTGCGGCAGCGGCTTCTCGGGCCCGACGCCGTACCCGGGACCGGGCGCCACCTGCCTGCTCGACGGCAACACCTCGTTCAATCCGACCTGGGCGGTCGAGACCAACTACTACATGGATCTGGGCTTCCTGCCGGAGAACATGCAGTACTTCTCGATCTCCGGCCGCGCGGCCTGGTATGGCAAGAAGGGCACGGACACCAATCCGCTTCCCTACAATCCGGGTAACGGCGTCTACAACACCGCGGTCGAGTTCAACTCCGAGCCGATCCGTCTGACCTTCGACGCCTCGAAGGCGGCGTGGGGTGCCAAGTATTCGCACTTCGTCGACGTCTGGGTGGCCTATCGCTACTGGCAGAACAAGTTCGGCCTCGACCACAACGCCGCGTTCGCCTGCACCAGCGGTGCGCCGGCCGGGCAGAACAACGGCTCCTGCACGGAGTCCTCGCTCTACTCGGGTATCACCGTCAAGTTCTAGCGCATGATCCGGAAAAGTGGGCACCGGTTTTCCGAAAAGATCATGCGCAAACAAGAATCTAGAGCGCGTTGATGGTGATTCACCTTAATCCCATCGCGCTCCAAGGCACCTGATCTCTCTCCAGGTGACAAAGCAATGGCGCCGCGCTGGTCACGCGGCGCCATTATCTTTGGGGTGAAGCTCTACTTCGCGGCGACGTTTGCCTCGGGGAGCGGAGGCCGTCGGTCGCCGACGTCACCCCGAAGCCCGGCGAAGCCGCGCAGCGCTTCCGCCATCTTCACCCGGCCGCTGACGCCGGTGATGACGACGTCGACCATGGTGAAGGACGAGTGGAAGTGGCCTTTCGCCTGCAGCTGCTCGACCGCCACGCCGGCTTTTGCGAGCGCCTCGCCATAGGCGATGCCCTCGTCGCGCAGCGGATCGAATTCGCAAGTGACGATATAGGCCGGCGGTAGCCCATCGAGCTTGCCGCGGATCGGCGAGACCCGCGGATCGGTGCGGTCGTCGGGCGAGCAGTAGATGTCCCAGAACCAGAACATCAGCCCGCGCGTCAGGAAGTAGCCGGCCGCGTTCTCGGCGTAGGACGGACGGTCGAAGCGGCAGTCGGTGACCGGACACACCAGCAATTGCCCTGCGATCTGCGGGCCGCCGCGGTCGCGTGCGAGCTGGCAGGTGACGGCCGCGATGTTGGCGCCGGCGCTCCAGCCGGCAACCAGCACCGGCCCCGGCCTGCCGCCGAGCTCGGTGGCGTGCTCGGCGATCCAGCGCGTCGCGGCATAGCCGTCCTCGGCCGCCGCCGGGAAGCGATGCTCCGGCGCATGCCGATAGCCGACGCTGACGAAGATCATGCCGGTGCGCCGGCACATGTCGCGGCAGAACGGTTCGTCCGACTGCTGATCGCCCAGTACCCAGCCGCCGCCATGGAAATAGACCACGATCGGATGCGGCCCCGGCGTCGCCGGCCGATAGAGCCGGTAGGGCAGTGGACCCTCGGCTCCCTGAAGCATGCCGTCACCGACCTCGCCGACCGGCCGGCCCGCCGGGCGAGCCTTGTTGAACTCGTTGACGAAGTCGCGCGCGCCCTGCGCACCCATCGTCTCGAACGGAGGCAGGTTCATCTCCGCCAGCATGCCCAGCACCAGCCGCACGTCCGGCTGCAGGCGGACGACTTCGCCGTCATTGCATTGCTCGGCCCCGTTGGGTCCTGTCAGCTTGAAGCCCAGCATGCCGCGGCTGACGATTTCGTTGCAGATGCTGCGGTAGGGCCCGACGCCGCCGGTATAGGGCATCACGCCCTGCGCCTTACCGGGAACGTTGGCGCCGGTGTACCAGGTGTTGGCCAGCCGATGCAGCGTGAGCGTGGAACAGTCGGCCATGTGCCGCGCCCAGCCGGCCTGCGCCGTCTCGGTCGCCTCCATGGTGGTGAAGCCCGCATCGCGCAGTGCGACTAGCCGGTCGACCACCCAGTCGGCATGCTGCTCGATCGACACCGCCATGTTCGACAGCACCGAAGGGCTGCCGGGACCGGTGATCATGAAGAGATTGGGGAAGCCGGCCACGGTGAGGCCGAGATAGCTCTGCGGGCCGTTGGCCCAGACGCTGGACAACGACTTGCCGCCGCGGCCGGTGATCGGATGCACGGCCATGATCGCGCCGGTCATGGCATCGAAGCCGGTCGCGAACACGATGACGTCGACGTCGAAGCTGCGCTTGTCAGTCGTGATGCCGCTCGCCGTGATCGCCTTGATCGGCTCCTGCCGCAGGTTCACCAGCGTGACGTTCGGACGGTTGTAGGTCGCGTAATAATTGGTATCGAGGCAGGGACGTTTTGCCCCGAACGGATGGTCGTGCGGGGTCAGCGCCGCCGCGATCTCCGGATCCTTCACGACCGCGCGGATCTTCTCGCGGACGAGATCAGCAACCAGCGTATTGCCTTCGACATCGACGCCCTGGTCGGCCCAGAGCTGGGTCAGGATGTGGGCGAGATCGCCGGCGGACCACGCCTGCTCGAAGCGCTCGCGGCGCTCGGTATCGCTCAATTGCCAGCTCACGACCGTCTGTTGCGGATACGGGACGCCCACGAGCGACCAGCGCGCCTGCTCGCGGTAGCCGGCGCGGTCATTGTCCAGCATGGCCTCGCGATCCGCCGGCGCAGGACCATTTTGCGCCGGCAACGCAAAGCTCGGCGTGCGCTGGAACACGGTCAGATGCGCCGCCTGCTCGGCGATCAGTGGGATCGCCTGAATGCCCGACGATCCCGTGCCGATCACGGCAACGCGTTTTCCCGCAAGCTTCACGCCGTCATGCGGCCAGCGGCCGGTGAAATAGACCTCGCCCTTGAAATCCTTGACGCCGTCGATCTCCGGCGGCTTCGGCGTAGAGAGGCAGCCGGTCGCCATGATGTAGTGGCGGCAGGACACATCAGCGCCGTTGTCGGTGGTGAGCTGCCAGCGTTCCCTGGCGTCATCCCATGTCGCTTGCTTGACCCTGGTGCCGAAGCGGATGTCGCGCCGCAGATCATAGCGATCGGCGACGAAGCCGAGATAGCGCAGGATTTCAGGCTGGGTCGCGTATTTCTCCGACCAGGTCCACGCCTTTTCCAGTTCCGGATCGAAGGTGTAGCTGTAATCGATGGTCTGGATGTCGCAGCGCGCGCCGGGATAGCGGTTCCAGTACCAGGTGCCGCCGACGTCGCCGGCTTCTTCCAGCACGACCGCTGAAAAGCCCGCCTTGCGCAGGCGATGCAATATATAAAGTCCGGCAAAGCCGGCTCCGACCACCGCGACGTCGACTTCTTGCGTTGAGACGCTGCGCGTCGTGTCCGACACACGTGTTGCGACCATTGCCTCTGGCATGCCATTCCTCCCGTGCGCTTTTGATTTTGATTTCGCGGGAGGCTAGTCCTGCGCGCGCGGTTTGTCATCAGGACAAATTCAATCGCAGGCAGCGGCCAAACGCTGGCTGAGCCGAGGGGAACACGCTGCCCGCATACTACACGGCGCTGGGCTGGAAACCGATCGAGCAAGTCGAATATCTCGGCAAGATGCGCGCCGTCATGGCTTTCGACTTTCCGCGATGAGGCGATCCTCAAGCAGCCTTCGCACCGAGCGTTCGTTAACTCCGTCACATCATCAGATCGTGCGGAGCGTGGGTGATGACATGGCTCATGGTATGGTGCGGGGCATCGTCGGCTGGGGGCTGAGCTGAAACCTCGGCTGCCAGCGCCGCCACCGAAGCGCTGGGTCCCGTCGGGTGGTCGTGATGGTCGACCCGTACTTCAGCCAGGTTAAAGCCGGAAATCCCTTCCTTGAAGTGGAACGAGTCTCCCAGCCCGAGCGTAGCGGCAGCTACTGACCCCACCTGCGCCATCGGGGACGGCTCAAAGTGAAACGTGTCATGCATCCTGCCGTGCGCGCCGCCGTCGGCAGCGTTCGTCGAACCCTCGCTCTCGGGGATCGGTACCCGATGATCTTCATTGTTCCACGTGAAGTTGAACTGCAAACCGCCGCCATGCTTGTGGAAGTGTGGCTCGGCTTTATTGTCAGCCGCATGCGGATGGTCGGCTGCATCCGGCGCGGCGACGTCGCTATCATGTTCGGTATTATGTATCGCGTAGCTTGGGGGCGTCACGGCCCCGCGGCCGAGTGTGCCGGGACTGTCGAGCATCGCGGTCTGATTGGGCACGAACACATTCTCCGTGTGGAGAACGGGTTGCGGTTTGACGGACTGCTGTGCGCCTGCCGGGGTCTTCGGCGCATCGTCGGTGGTGTGTTCAGTGGAATGCTTCCCGGCTTCGTCGTCGCTGGTGAATTTGGCACGATCGAATAGCTCGATCCGGTCTCGATCGGCATCGAAGCCGTGGCCCAAATTGGCCGCCTGAGCATCCCACTTGTCATCGGCCAGGAGCGTGTATTCAGCGAAGGTCCTGTCGGCGGAAAAGTCGGCTGCGGTCGTTGCGACGAGCGTCGCATCGCTGTGCGCTGCTGCCGCGAAGGCGAGATCGACCGGCTCGGCGGCTACCACCGCTGCCGCCGTCTCCGGTGCGAAAAGGAAATCCGACGGCTCAATGCTCGCAAACCCCTGCAAATGGATTTCCTGCAGACCGGAATCGCCAATCGTCAGGGTGTGATCGGTCGGATTGACGTAGACGATGGTTTGATTCGCCGTGCCGTCATAGATCCAGGCGATCGTATGCGCCGGCACAGACGTGCTGGTGGCGTCGAGCGCCAAAATCACGAAGGCGGCTGCGCCGAGCGCTGTCAGGTCGATCCTTTCGGAGGACTTCGACTTGAACTCGGAGATGGTGCCGAAGCGGGCGGTGCCCTGATCCGTCGACAGATAAACGAAATGGTCGCCTCCGCCATCGCCCGCAAGGGAATGCCCCCAATGTCCGCCGGCGACGGCGTCGCCCTTGTTTCCGTTGACTGTATCGCGTCCCGTGCCGAGGTGGATCGTGTCATCCGCGTCGCTGCCCTTTGTGCCGCTGGCGGTGTCCACGCCCGCGCTCGCATGGGTGATTTGCCCGGAGTCGCCCGTTCCCGCCGCGGTGTCTTGTTTTGGCGTCTCTTGTACGGTCGGCGCATCGGACGTCAAGTGTGATCCGGTGTCCCGGTGATGGTCGAAGTCCCTGTCTTCGTCTTCGGCGCCGTGAATGGTGATGGTCACGACCTGCTTTGTGCCATCGATCGTGGTCACCGTGAAGCTGTCGGTCAGCGTGTCGTCGTCATCGAGGGCCTTCACTGCGCAGTTGTTGGTGTCGAGCATGTAGGTCCACACGCCGGCGGCCGTCATCGTGAAAGTGCCGTAGCCGCCCGCGCTTGCCGTTGGTGTGCCGACCGCCGTGAACGTGTTGGGCGGGTTGTCGACGTCAGTGTCGGTCAGCGTCCCCGTCGCTGTCGGCTTGCCATATTTCTCGCAGCTCGAACTCGGTCACACAGCCGGTTGTGGTGCCGGAAATGATGGCGGCGTCGTTGGTTCCATCGATGGTGATGGTCACGATTTGCGCCGTGCCATCGATGGTGGTCACCGTGAAGCTGTCGATCAATTTGTCGCCGACATTAAGCGTCTGCACGGCGGTGTTGGCGTTATTGAGCGTGTAGGTCCATGCGCCGGCGGCCGTGATGGTGAAGGTGCCGTAGCCGCCCGCGCTTGGCGTTGGTGTGCTGACCGCCGTGTACGTGTTGGAAGGGTTGTCGACGTCGGTATCGGTCAGCGTCCCCGTCGCTGTCGCCTTGCCATATTTCTCGCAGCTCGACTCGGTCACCGAGCCAGTTGTGGTGCCGGAAATGATGGCAGCGTCGTTGCTGCCGTCGATGGTGATCGACACGACCTGCTGGGTGCCGTCAATAGTGGTCACCGTGAAGCTGTCGGTCAATTTGTCGCCGACATTGAGCGCCTGTACGGCGCTGTTGGCGTTGTTGAGCGAGTAGGTCCACACGCCGGCGGCTGTGATGGTGAAGGTGCCGTAGCCGCCCGCGCTTGCGATGGGTGTGCTGACCGCCGTGAACGTGTTGGGCGGATTGTCGACGTCAGTATCAGTCAGCGTGCCGGATACCGTCGGCAGGCCGTGGACCGCGTTGGCAGTGCCACCGGCCTCGATCGCTGCGCCGGCCGCGGTGCCGGAAACAAAGGCGGCATCGTTGGCGCCGTTGATGGCGATCGTGAAGGTCTGGTCGGCTGACAGCGAACCCTCAGACACGGTGATCGTGAAGCTTTCGGTCGTGGGGGCTTGCAGGGCATTGATCGCGTCGTTGTCCGGGACGAAAGCGTAGGCGCCGCTCGCGCTGTTGAGGAAGAGCGTGCCAAAGGGGCCGGCCTGCGAAACATCAAAGCTCGCCCCGGCCAGTACCGTATTGCCCGCCGTTCCTCCGCTGATACCGAAGGTCAGCGCGCCGCCAGTCGTACTGCTGGCCGTGAAGGTGCCGCTCGTCGCGGTGAAGTTGTCGAACACCGACGTATCGACCTCTGTCGGACCGGTCAGTGCGTTCAGCGTCGGCGGCTTCGGCGGCGGCGGCGGTAGGCGCACGATCGGGATGTCATTGATCGGGATGACAAGCGTCGGCAACGGAGCAAGTGAGTTTTGCGTCGCGTGGGGGTCGTCGCTCTGTATAAAATTGATCGGCTGCAGCGACCCTGGTGCGCTGAACGGAGGCGCGCTGGACCCGGTTTGTCCCAGTCCCTTCGCGTAATTGGCGAGGGCATCCTGCTGGGCCGCCGCCAACGCAAGCGACAGCAATCCAAATCCGCCGGCCTGGGACCGGCCGCGAATGTTTCCAGGGGACACGTCGCTATCGAGAGAAGTGGCCTTTGCCACCTCGCCCGTAACCACGAATTGGACCGTTTGCGGGATGGCGCCGGAGTCGCGCACCAATTCGCGCAGCATCGCGCGCGTGCCGCAGCGTAGGTTGCACACCGTGCCATCGACAAAGCGAATTCCGATTTCGCCATCGGCTGCGGTTTCGATCACGTCCCCATCGCAAACGGGATCGCCCACCCTGATTTGAACGGCGATGCCGCTCGCGCGAAAGGACGCCGCGGCCGGTTGCCGTCTCAATACTGCCTATGGTTTTGGGTGGCGCGGCTCTAGCTGCCGCGCGCTCGTTCTCGCACTCCACGGCGGACGCAATCAACATTGGCTTCGACCTCGCCTGCTGAGCAACTCAGGCCCCAGCTCGGCGCCGCAGTTTTCATGCTCTGGGCTTGCCCCGCCACGAGGTCAAAAATTCTCTTGGCGTTTGGCAGCCCTGGGCTGGCCGCCGAAATGTCCTGATCGAAATTCCCTCATCATTCCAGAAAGATGCATGCTCGGCGCGACGTCGAATGGCCGTCGTTCCACCACTGCCTTCCGGCGTGAGGCACGCAAGTCTTTCATCATATTGGATGAGATTGAGGCCGAAAACTACCCTTTCGAGGTAGTTCTTTTGCAATGGCCAATGTGGCAACATGGCGTTGGCGGCCTTGGCCGACGGTTGACCGAACCCTCCGGGGTGGCCATCCGAGCAAGATCTTCTCGGAAAGGGGGGGATCATGTACACCCACATGATGGCCGCGTCAGTTGCGAGTGTCGTCCTGGCGCTGGTCGCCTTTGTGCCAGGTCAGGCTCAAGCGCAAACCGACTTTGCACGCCCCGCCGTTCTGGAGTCCTCGGCAAAGCCGATCGGGAAGGTCGTGGCCGCCACCGGTTCGGTCACCATCGAGCATGCGGGTGCGGCGGTCGTTCAGGCAAATGTGTCCGGTCAAGCTGTTCAGACGAAGGTTGGTGATCTCGTCTATCAGGGCGATCTGGTGCAGACAGGAACCGACGGAAAGGTCGGCATCAACTTTACGGACGGCACCTCGTTCAATCTTTCGAGCAACGCCCGCATGGCTCTGGACGAGTACGTGTACGATCCAAAGGGGGCATCCAATTCGACCTTGTTCTCTCTCTCCAAGGGAACGTTCACCTTTGTTGCCGGCAGTATCGCAAAGACCGGCGCGATGAAGGTCGACACCCCCGTCGCGACGATGGGCATCCGAGGTACCAAGCCCCACATCGAAATCTCCGACGACGGCTCCGTCAGGTTTTCCAGTCTGATTGAAGAGGGCAAGAGCAAAATCGCGAGGAAGCCGGGGACATCCACGGCGCGGCAAGGCGAACAGAAGGTCGACGACAAGCCCAATTTGAACATCTGTCGACGGTGCTGACTTCTCTGATCAGCGGCCGCATCGTTCCCCAATTCGGGAATAGGGAAGCCCGATATGAAGCCTGGTGTGAGACGGATCGACGGCGTGGCGTCTGTTCTCGTCTTGCTGTGGCTCGCTTCGCCGGTGGTCGCGCAACCGCCGAAACAGGAGGGCAGCTATCTCCGGAACATCGAGTTGTGCAACAGCATGGATCGCGCTTCGCTCGATGCGCGGATCGATGGCTGCACGGCGTTCATCGATGCCCGTCAGGGCACAACGATTGCCTTGGCGGTTGCCTTCAACAATCGTGGCAATGCGCTGATCGTCAAGGGGGACTACGACCGCGCCATCCAGGATTTCGGTCTGGCGATCGAGCTCAATCCGACTTACACGAAGCCTTTCAACAACCGCGGTGCGGCCTACTTGAGGAAAGGCGAGTACGAGCTCGCCATCAAGGCTTTCGACGAGGCGATCAAGCTCAATCCGAATTACGGCGAAGCCTTTGCGAACCGTGCCGGAGCCTACCTGAAGACGAGGGAGTACGATCGCGCGGCGCGAGACTATGATGAGGCCATTCATCTCGCGCCCGATCTTGGCGCCGCGTGGAGTGGACGCTGCTGGGCCCGAGCGATGCTCGGTATGCTGCAGGCGGCGCTGGAGGACTGCGACAAGGCGCTGGGGGTGGGGTCGAACAATGCCGCGTCGTATGACTCGCGTGGTCTGATCTATCTGAAGATGGGCCAGCTTGACGCGGCTATCGAGGATTATGGTTTTGCGCTCCGGATCGAGCCGAAGCTCGCGAGCGCGCTCTATGGACGCGGGCTTGCCAGAGCGAAACACGGCGACAAAGCCGGCGGCGAGGCCGATATCGCAGCCGCAGAGACGATCCAGCCGGGGATCGGCGACGAATTCACGCGCTATGGCGTGCGGTAGAGACGTCAGATCCAACCGGCCGGCTATTTGGTCCACACACCTTCATGAAGCGCCTCCGCTTCGTCCTCCAGCAGCGGCCCGACCACTTCGGTCGGGCGCTGGCCGCTGGCAAACACCGCGCGGCAGGGCAGATCGAGCGTGGGATTTTCCGGATGGTTGCCGGTGACGCCGCGCAGCCGATGTTCGCTCAAGGCATAGACGAGGCGGCCGATGCCGGCCCAATAGATCGCGCCGGAACACATCGCGCAGGGTTCGGCGGAGGAGTAGATCGTGGCCTTGGCGCGCACCTCAGTGGGAAGCGTCCGGCAGGCCTCGGTTGCGAGCAGGCGCTCGGCATGCGCCGTGCCGTCATGGGCGGGCATGTAGCCGTTCTCGGATTCGATCAGGACCTTGCCGCTCTGGTCGACGAGGATGGCGCCGAAGGGATGGTTGCCGTTTGTCATCGACCGGCGCGCCACGTCGAACGAGCGGCGCAGGAAATGCGCGTCGCGCTCACCCCGCGCGGGGCCGCCGATATCAGCCATCAGTGGCCCGCCATGTGGCGGCCGATTTCGGTGAGGTCAGCTTCGCTGGCGCGCGCTTCATAGACGAACTGGCCGTGGAACATCACGACCAGACGATCCGACAATTCCAGCAGTTCGTCCAGATCCTCGCTGACCAGGAGCACCGCGGCGCCGCGGTTGCGCGCCGCCATGATCTCGGCATGGATCTGCGCCACGGCGGCGAAATCGAGCCCGAAGCAGGGATTGGCGGCGATCAGGACCTCGAGGTCGCCGCCGAGCTCGCGTGCCAGCACCGCGCGCTGGACGTTGCCGCCGGAGAGCGCCGAGATCGGCGTGTCCGGGCCGCGGGTCTTGATCTTGTACTGGCCGATCTTCCTGGTGGCATCGTCGCGGAACGCCGAGCGGTTGAGCCACCATCCGCCGCTCGCAAAGGGCGCGCGGTCGAACTCGCGGAAGGCGATGTTGTCGGCGACGCTCATGCCGCCGACGCAGGCATTCTTCAGCGGCTCCTCCGGCAACAGGGACATCTTGTGCCGCCGCATCTCCTCGCGGCGCGCATGGTATGGATCGCCCGCGACCTTGACTTCGCCGCTCTCGGCCTCGCGCTGGCCCGCCAGCACCTCGACGAGCTGGCGCTGGCCGTTGCCGGAAACCCCGGCGATGCCGACGATCTCGCCGCCGCGTACCGACAGCGAAACGTCATGCACCGCGACCGCGCCGGCGTCGTCGAGCGCGCTGACTTTTGAGAGCTCGAGCCGCACGCCGCCGGTCTTGCCGGAGCGCGCGGGCTGGATGGTCAGCTCTTCCGCGCCGATCATGGTGCGCGCCATGGCGTCGGGTGTGAGCTCCTTGACCAGGCCTTTGCCGGCGAGCTTGCCGCGGCGCAGGATCGTGACTTCGTCGGCGAACGCCATCACCTCGCGGAACTTGTGGGTGATCATCAGGATGGTCAATTCGCCATCGACCACCATCTTGCGCAGCATGCCCAGGACTTCATCGGCTTCGCCGGGCGTCAAGACCGAGGTCGGCTCGTCCAGGATCAGGAAGCGGCGCCTGAGGTAAAGCTGCTTGAGAATTTCGCACTTCTGGCGCTCGCCGGCCGAGATGTCCGACACCTTGGCGTTGAGCGGCACGCGGAACGGCATGCGCGAGAGAAACGCTTCCAGCTCCTTCTTCTCCTTGGCCCAGTCGACCACGGCCGGCACGTCGTCGCGCGCCAGCACCAGGTTTTCGGCGACCGTCATCGCCGGCACCAGGGTGAAATGCTGGTAGACCATGCCCAGGCCCAGCGCATGCGCGTCCTTGGGGTTGGCGATGGCCTGCTCGCGGCCGCCGACGACGATGTCGCCCTCGGTTGCGTGGTAATAGCCCATGATGCATTTGACCAGCGTCGACTTGCCGGCGCCGTTCTCCCCTAACAGCGCATGGAAGGTGCCGGGACGCACTTTCAGTTCGACATTGTCGAGCGCGACGAAATCGCCGAAGCGCATGGTCATGGCGATGGCGTCGACGCCGAACGCACCGGAGGGCGGAGGTGGCTCGCCGATGATCATGCGATCGCTCCGATCAGGTCGTCGGACTTCGCCACCGCGCCGAACACGCCGCCCTGCATCTTGATCATCTTCAGCGCGTGGTCGTGGTTGCTCTTGTCGGTGGCGCCGCAGCAATCCTCGATCAGCACGCATTCGAAGCCGCGGTCGTTGGCCTCGCGCATGGTGGTGTGGACGCAGACGTCGGTGGTGATGCCGGTCAGCACGATGTTCTCGATGCCGCGCAGGCGCAGCAGCAGCTCAAGGTCGGTGGCGCAGAACGAGCCCTTGCCGGGCTTGTCGATGATGGGCTCGCCCGGTTTTGGGTAAAGATCGGGAATGATGTCCCAGCCGGGCTCGCCGCGGACCAGGATCTTGCCGCACGGGCCGGGATCGCCGATGCCGGCGCCGATCTGCCGCGAGCGCCAGCGCTTGTTGGCGGGCAGGTCAGCGAGGTCGGGGCGATGGCCCTCGCGGGTATGGATGATGTGATAGCCCTTGTCGCGCATCGCAGCCAGCAGGCGCTTGATCGGCTCGATCGGCGCGCGGGTCAGCGACAGATCATAGCCCATCTTGTCGACATAGCCGCCGACGCCGCAGAAATCGGTCTGCATGTCGATGATGATGAGCGCAGTGTTCTGGGGACGCAGGTCGCCATTGTACGGCCAGGCGTAGGGCTCGGATTTGATAGTGCGCTCGGGCATTCTTTCTCTCGCGCGTCATCGGGTGATCGAAAGCTCGGCCGGCGCGCCGGTCAGCGTGCGCTTGGGCGAGCAGGTGATGATCATGATCGCCAGCGTCAGGATGTAGGGCGCGGCGTTGAAGAGGTGATAGCCGGAGGTGACGCCGACCGATTGCAGCGCGGGTCCCAGCGCCGCGGCGCCGCCGAAGGCGAGCGAGGCCCACAGGCACAGCATCGGGTCCCAGCGCGCGAAGATCACCAGCGCCACCGCGGTGATGCCCTGGCCGGACGAGAGCCCCTCGTTCCAGCTGCCGGGATAGAACAGCGACAGAAACGAGCCGCCGATGCCGGCGAGGAAGCCGCCGACCATGGTTGCGCGCAGGCGGATCAGCAGCACCGAGTGGCCCATGGCGCGGGCGGAATCCGAGCTTTCGCCGGCGGTGCGGATCAGCAAGCCCCAGCGTGTGGTGCGGAACGCCCAGTAGAGCACCGGCGCGAGCACGACGCCGATCAGGAACAGCACATTGATGCGCAGCGCGGCGCGCAGCTGCGGGATGTCGCTCCACCAGCCGAAATCGATCGCGGGTAGGCGAGGCGCGGTCGGTTCGATCAAGGGTTTGCCGAGATAGAAGGCGAGGCCGGTGCCGAACAGCATCAGCGCGATGCCGACCGCGATGTCATTGACCCGCGGCAGCGAGCAGATGCCGGCATGCAGCGCGCCGAACAGCGCGCCGGTGATGCCGGCGGCGAGCACCCCTAACCATGGCGAGCCCGAGAGGTAGGAGATGCCATAGGCGCTCATCGCGCCCATCACCAGCGTGCCTTCCAGGCCGAGATTGATGCGGCCCGAACGCTCGGTGATGCATTCGCCGAGACTGACAAAGAGAAACGGCGTGGAGACGCGGATGGCGCCGCCGAACACGGCGAGCGGCACGGTCCAGAGCCCGATCGATCCGTCCGCCATCAGGATTTTCCTTTCAGGAATCCGATCCGCCCGTACACCGCGTCGCTGGCGAGCACGAAGACGAAGATGATGCCCTGCAGCACCAGCACCGACGCGTCCGGCAGGCCGAGCCGCCGCTGCAACAGCCCACCGGACGCGCTGATGCCGCCGAGCAGAATCGCGACCGGTATGATCGCGAGCGGATTTGCCGCGCGAGAAACGCGACGAGAATGCCGGTAAAACCGTAACCGGCGGCGAGGTTGGCATTGGTGCGGCCCTGCACGGCCGCGACCTCGACCATTCCGGCAAGGCCGGCGCAGGCGCCAGCGAGGAAGCAGATGGTCAGGATCAGCTTGCCGACCGAAAGGCCTACGATCTTGGCGGCGCGGATGTTGCCGCCGGCAACCCGCGCGGCGAAGCCGAAGGTGGTGTGATAAATCAAGATGTAGGCGAGGACCGCGGCGATCAGCCCGAACACCAGGCCCCAATGCACGTCGGTCCCGGGAATGCTGCCGATCATGTTGGCGGCGCCGATCTCCCGCGTCGAGGGCTTGTTCAGACTCGCGGGATCGCGCATTGCGCCTTCGACGAGATGGTTGAGGATCGCGAGCCCGATGTAGACGAGAAGCAGGCTCGAGATCGTCTCGTTGACGCCGCGATACTGCCGGAGCGCGCCGGAGAGCAGGATCCACAAGCCGCCGCCGACCATGCCGGCGGCGGCCATCGCGAGCTGCACCACCAACGGCGGCGCCGATGGCATGGCAAGCGCCATGGAAGTCGCCGACAGCGCGCCGATCAGGAGCGCACCTTCGCCGCCGATGATGACCATGCCGAGCTGCGCCGGCAGCGCCGTGCACAGCGCAGTTAATATCAAGGGCGCGGCACGCGTCAGCGTGTTCTGCCAGGAGAACCAGGTGCCGAACGCGCCCTGATACATGTAGAAATAGAGGTCGAGCGGGTTCTTGCCGAACAGCGCGACAAAGATGCCGAACACCACGAGCGCGCCGGCCAGCGCCGCGCCCGGGATCAGGATGTATTCGATGGTCGTGCCGTGACGCTGGAGGAATCCGGCGTCCGCGGCCGGAGCAACCGCGACCGCGTCCGCCGAATCCGCCACGTCAGAGCTCATGAAGTCGCTCCGATCACGCCCTCGACCAGATAGTCCATCTTTTCGAGTTCGGGATCCTTCTGGCCGCGGTCGGTACCGGCGGCGATCACCGTCTTGCCCTTGTTGTCGACAAGCCCACCCTTGAAGATGGCGTAGCCCTCGGCGGACAGGAACTTGGCCTTGACCTCGTCGGCATGCTTGCGCGCTTCGGCGGAGACAGCCTCGCCATAGGGCGAGGTCTTGACGATCTCTTCCTTGAGGCCGCCGCGATAGAAGTTCGGGATGCTCTCGCCGGCGGCGATCATCTTGACGAATTTCGGATAGAGCGCTTCCCAGTTCCATTCCGCGCCGGTGAGATAGGCCTTCGGCGCCAGCGGCGACTGGTTGACGTGATAGCCGCACACCATGGCGCCGCGGCGCGCGGCATTCTCGACCATGGTCTTCGGTCCGTCGACATGGCAGGTCAGCACGTCGACGCCCTGGTCGATCAGGCTGTTGGTGGCTTCGGCTTCCTTGACCGGCATCGACCAGTCGCCGGTGAAGATCACCTGCGTGGTCGCCTTCGGGTTCGCAAGCTTGGCGCCCAATGTGAACGCGTTGATGTTGCGCAGCACCTGCGGGATCGGCTTGGCCGCGACGAAGCCGAGCTTGCCGCTCTTGGTGGAGTAACCGGCGACGATGCCGGAGATGTACTGTGCCTCGTCGATATAGCCGAAATAGCTGCCGGCGTTCTTCGGGTCCTTCTCGCTCCACAGACCACCGCAATGCTCGAAGCGCAGCTTCGGATATTTGGCGGCCATCTTGATCATGTGCGGGTTGTAGTAACCGAACGAGGTCGGGAACAAGAGCGTCGCACCGTCGAGATTTATCATCGACTCGATCGTCTTCTCGACGGCGTCGGTCTCCGGAACCTTCTCTTCCTCGACCACCTTCAGGCCGGGAAGTTTCTTCAGCGCGGCCGCGCCTTGCGCATGCGCCTGGTTGTAGCCGTAGTCGTCGCGCGAGCCGACATAGATGAAGCCGATCGTGGTGTCGGCGGCCGCGGCGGGCCGAACGCCCATCGCCGAGCCGAGCGTCAGCGCAGCACTTCCCTGCAACAGACGCCGTCGTGAAATCCTGCCAAAATCCATTTGCCTGCTCCCTCAAGGCGGCGTCCCTGCCGCTGACCTCGCGGCTGCGCCTGATGCGGCGGAGCCCGGGGAGATTGTCGCAAGCTTCATGCCAGAGCTTTTTTGCTGAGCATGGTCACTTATTGCATTGTTATTATTGTGAGATTTGCGAATCCGTGGCGCCGAACGAATCTTGTGCAAACCTTGCCGTGATTAAAATATCGGCAGCATTTTTGGATTGTATGCAAGCGAGTTGAGCATCCACGGGGGATGAAACGCGCCTTCGGCCTGAAACCATCGACTTCGCGGGCGGGCATGATTATCGCTGGCACCGGATTTGTATCGACCGGCCAAACGAAAGCATGGGCGAGATGAACGTGGACACGGCCGGGCTGCAAAAGCTCTCGCTCGGCGAGGAGATCTTAGGCCGGATCAACGCGCTCGGCGCGATTTCCGAGACCAGTGAGCATCTCGCCCGCATCTTCCTCACGCGCGAGCATCGTGCAGCGGCCGAATTGATCCTGAACTGGATGCGCGAGGCCGGCATGAACGCGCATCTCGACGCGATCGGCAATGTCTGCGGCCGTTACGAGGGCACTTCGCCCGGACTGCCGTGCCTGATGCTGGGCTCGCATTACGACACCGTGCGCGACGCCGGCAAATGGGACGGGCCGCTCGGGCTCATCACGGCGATCTCCTGCGTCGCGGATCTGAACCGGCGCGGCAAGCGGCTGCCGTTTGCGATCGAGGTCACCGGCTTTGCCGACGAGGAGGGCGTCCGCTTCGCCTCCACGCTGCTCGGCAGCCGCGCGGTCGCCGGCACCTTTGATGAAAGCGTGCTGCCAGTGCGCGATGCCGACGGCATTTCCATGCGCGAGGCGCTGCGAAAGTTCGGCCTCGATCCCGATCATATCGGCGCCGCCGCGCGCGCCCGCCGCGAGCTGGTTGCCTATCTCGAACTGCATATCGAGCAGGGCCCGGTGCTGGAAGCGCAGAACCTGCCGGTCGGTGTTGTGACCGCAATCGCGGGCGCGACACGGATGGCGGCGCGGCTGACCGGGATCGCCGGCCACGCCGGCACGGTGCCCATGGCGTTGCGCCGCGATGCGCTCGCGGGCGCGGCCGAATGCATCGCGGGAATCGAAGAGTTTTGCCGCACTGACGAGAACAGCCTGGTCGGCACCGTCGGCTACATCCACGCCATGCCCGGCGCGACCAACGTGATTCCGGGGCAGGTGTCCTTCACCATCGACATCCGCGCGCCGACCGACATGCATCGCAAGCGCGCGGTTGCCGACATCGTCCGCCAGATCGAGACCATCGCCGCCCGACGCGATCTCGCGCTGCAGCTCGACGTCACCCACGAGAACCGAACCGTGCCCTGCGCGCCCTGGCTGCGCGCGCAGATCGCGGAAGCCATCAGCGCCGAGGGATTTCCGGTCTTCGAGCTGCCGAGCGGGGCGGGGCATGACGGCATGGCGATGATCGACATCGCCGATGTCGGCATGATCTTCGTGCGCTGCCGCGGCGGCATCAGCCATCATCCCGACGAGCATGTCGAACTCGCCGACGCCGACGCCGGCGCCCGCGTGCTGCTCAGGGTGATCGAGAATTTCCGGGCGCTTGCGGCAGGCTGATTGAGCGAGCGGCGGGCTCGCTTCACCTCGCCCCGCTTGCGGGGAGAGGTCGAATCGCATCGCAGATGCGATCCGGGTGAGGGGGAGTCTCCGCGAGTCCCACTCTCACCGCATTCGCGGAAACAGCCCCTCACCCCAACCCTCTCCCCGCGAAGAGCGGGGAGAGGGAGAAGCGCTACCCCGCCGTCACGTCCACGAGTTCGCCGCCATCGAGCACCTGATGCGCCTTGGTGCGGTCGAGATCGCCTTCCCGGGCCGCGACCGAAAACCACTGAAATCGCGGGATTTGTGCCATGTTGCGTTCGGCGAATTCGGCTTGCGCGGAGATTACGGGCCATCTACCCTGAACCTGCGGGGATGTTGCAGACTCCCGTTCAGACGGACCGCCGTTCAAGCTCTGCGCGATACTCGAAGCATCGAGGGATTGCGCGTGAATAACGGTCGGCCAAATCTCCAAGCATCTGGTTCGGAAGGCGCAGGGCAGGTCGCTCTGATCCCGCTGCTGTATCTTGCGCGCGGCCTGCGCGGCTTCGGCGACGGTTTTGCCATCATCGTGCTGCCGGCCTACATGACCGCGCTGGGTTATGACGCCGCGGCGGTCGGCCTCATTGCCACCGCCTCGCTGCTCGGAACGGCGGCATTGACCTTGAGTGTCGGCTGGATCGCGCCGCGTCACGACCTGCGCGCGCTGTTGATCTTCGGCGCCGGCCTGATGACGGCGACGGGGCTGGCATTTCCGAATGTCGAGCATTTCGTGCTGATCGCGCTGGTCGCCTTCATCGGCACCATCAATCCGTCGGGCGGCGACCTCGGCGTGCTGGTGCCGCTCGAGCATGCGGTGCTGGCGAAAAGCGCCACCGACGAGCGGCGCACGCAGGTCTTTGCGCGCTACAGCCTGACCGGGGCGCTGTGCACGGCGGCCGGCTCGCTTGCTGCCTCCGTGCCCGATTATCTCGTCGCCCATGGCGCCGCGCCGATCGCCGCCTTCCGCTGGATGTTCTATGCCTATGCAGCCCTTGGCGTTGCCAGTAGCCTGCTCTATCGCCGTGTGCCGCATGCGCGCGGCGAGGACAGGGCGCCGGTCGCGCCGCTCGGGCCGTCGCGCAACACCGTCTACAAGCTCGCCGCGCTGTTCTCGGTCGATGCCTTTGCCGGCGGCTTCATCGCGCAATCCCTGCTGGTGCTCTGGCTGTTCCAGCGCTTCGATCTCTCGCTGTCTGCGGCCGGACTGTTCTTTTTCTGGTCGAGCACGCTCGCCGCCTTCTCCTATCCGGTCGCGGCCTGGATCGCGCGGCGCGCCGGCCTCGTCAACACCATGGTGTTCACCCACATTCCCTCCAGCCTGTTTCTGATCCTGGCGGCGTTCTCGCCCAGTCTCTATCTCGCGCTCGGCCTGTTGCTGCTGCGCGCCGCGCTGTCGCAGATGGATGTGCCGACCCGCACGTCCTACGTGATGGCGGTGGTGACGCCGCCCGAGCGGCCGGCGGCAGCGAGCGTGACCGCCGTGCCGCGCAGCCTCGCCTCCTCGATCAGCCCGGCGATCGCGGGCGTGCTGCTGACCTCGGCCTTCCCCGGCCTGCCGCTGATCATCTGCGGCACGCTCAAGATCGCCTACGATGTCGCGCTGTTGTTTTCGTTCCGCCACATCAAGCCGCCGGAGGAATCGGCCTGAGCTTCAGAACGCGCCGGCGACCGTGATCCGGATCGTCAGCGGCTCGATTGGATGCAAGACGGAATCCATCACGCCGTTCTGGCAGACGGCGGCGGGCGGAGGCGTCGGGGATAGGCAGAGATTGTAAAGGCTGTCCGTCCTGATCAGCGACCCATAGGCATAGGTGATCTGATTGGCTTTGCTGTTGAGCAGATTGAGCACGTCGAGCTGGATGCGCCAGCCGCTATCGTAGCGATAGCCGAGACGGCCGTTGAAGATGCTGGTCGCGGGCGAGCGGAACGCATTGTCTTCGGTCAGCGGGGCGGAGCCGAGATAACGCCAGCGCAGCGTGCCGAACGGTCCGGTCTTTTCGCCAAGCGTGATGCCGGCGGAAGCGATGATCGCGGGCGCATTTGGGATGTAGTTGCCGGGCGCGTTGCCGATCTGCGCCTGCGGGAAGCCGGCGAGCAATTCAAAGACCGTCGCCTGTTCGCTGTCGAAGCCGACAAAGCGCGCGTGCGAATAGGCGAAGTCGGCGTCGAAATCGATCCACGAGACGGGGCGATAGCGATTGGTCCATTCAACGCCATAGCGCCGGCTGGCCCGGCTTGCGGAAGTGTCGCCGGCGTCACCCTGGAACACGATCTCGGAATCCTGGTCGAGCATGAACACGCTGACGGAGGAATCCAGCCCCGGAATGATCTTGGTGCGCACACCGGTTTCCGCGCCTTTGGTGCGGACCAATAGCGGCGAGGCCGATAGCTTTATGGTGGGATCGGTCGGGTCTTCGGTGATGGTCGCGCCGCGGGCGTCGTTGGAATGCATGCCGTATCCGGCGCCGACAAAGTATTCCGTCTTGTTGAAGGGACCGACAACGGCCGTGAATTTCGGACTGCCGATGCCGGCACTGACCGCGCCGGAATTGCTGGCGTCGAAGATCGAGTTGACGTGCGCCTGGTAATAGTCGCCGCGCCAGCCAAGCGTCGTCTTCAGCCAGTCCGTCCACTTCACACTATTCTGCGCATAGACACCGACGCTGCCTTCGCCGACCTTGTCGCTGCGGGTATTGGAAAGGAAGCTGCGCTGGAACGTGTTGGATAGCGCCAGATCGATCGCGTCGTAGCGCGTCTGCATGCCGAAGGTGGTTTGCATCGGCAACCCGTTGAGCGAGCCATTGAGCGTGCGCGAGGCATTGGCGCCGGCCATGACGCGGTCGTCGTGCTGGTGGAATTGATCGCCGAGCACGGGATTATCGAGGAAATAAGTGAAGTCGTTGAAGAGGTCGAGCTGGCTCTTGACCGCGTAGGCGTTGGCCTTCCACGAGCCCGCGTCGTCGGTCCCCGACACACGCCCCGACAGCGCAAAGCGGTTGGTGTTGCCGCCGTCGCTCGGGTCTTCCGAGCCAAAGAGCCCGATCAGCGGGATCGCGCGCTGCGGGATCTGGTCGGTCGAATTCCACTTGTTGGAATAGGCAAAGCCGGTGAGCGAGAAGCCGTCGAGCGCCGTGCCCTGGGTGTAGCGCACCAGGCCGTTGAGCTTGCGCATGTGGTCCGGATGGATCCAGGGCCCGTCATAGCTGCCGGCTTCGCCCGCGACCAGCACGGTGCCGTCGCCGGCCTTGGCGGAGTCCATGCCGAAGATTCGCCGATAGCCGAAGCTGCCCGCGGTGATCTGTGTGATCGCTTTCGGCACGCTGTCGATCAGCCCGATATGCAGATTGCCGACGGAAGAGAAGTCGCCTTCATCAGCGAAGTAGGGCCCTTTGCGGATTTCAAGCGCGTTGATCGTTTCCGGCATCAGCCAGTTCAGGTCCGCATAGCCCTGGCCATGCGCATGGGTGCGCATGTTGACCGGCACGTCGTCGACGAAGATCGCGAGATCGGTGCCATGGTCGAGGTTATAGCCGCGCAGAAAATACTGGTTGGCCTTGCCGTCGCCGGAGTGCTGGGTCACGATCAGCCCGGGCGTGGCTTCCAGCACCTCGCCCGGCCGCGTCACCGGGCGCGCGTTGAGCTCTTCGCCCGAGACCGTCATCTGGCTTGCCATGCTGGGCGTACTCGACGGGCCCGAACCGGCATTCGGCGCGCCGGACCCAACGACGGCCGGTTGCGGCGTGGCGGTGGTGGCGACCGTGCGCGATGCCGACGACGGTGGCTTGCGCGACGCGCGCCTTGCGGGCTGATGCGGCTTTGGCGAGGGCGGAGGCGATTGCACCGTCACCGGCGGCAGCGTTTGCGGCTTTGCGGTGTCGCTGTCCGCCGGCGACTGGGCGAGGGCCTGACCTCCACAAAGGCCAAAGGCGATGAGCGCGCCCAGCCTCAACTCATCCCGCCGTCGCAACACTCCAGCCCCCAATTTCGACATTGCGGCGCCGCTGCCGCGCGACTGCCGTGCGCTTGCAGATTCACCGCTCCTTCGGTAGCCGTCTTGCGGAAAAGAACGTTAAGTTTCAGAAAGTATGATGTCAATTTGAATTCATCATACCTTCGCATCGGGAGACCACGCATGCAGCGCCTGACGATCACGATCGATGACGACCTCGTTGCCGAGGTGGACGACTTCATTGCGAAACACGGCTACGTCAATCGCTCGGAGGCATTCCGCGATCTCCTGCGCAGCGGCCTCGAACATGCCGGCGGCGCTGCGAACGGCAACCGCCACTGCATCGCGACGCTGAGCTATGTCTACGATCACGCCGCGCGCGAATTGCCGAAGCGGCTGACCAACGACTATCATGAGCATCATGATCTCGCCCAGGCGACGCTGCATGTGCATATCGACCAGGATTCCTGCCTCGAGGTCACCGTGCTGAAGGGACGCGGCTCCGAGGTGAAGGCTTTCGCCGATCACGTCATCGCCGAGCGCGGCGTGCGCCACGGCCATGTCGTGATGATGCCGATCGAGCCGCATACGCATGGCCATGTGCATGGCGCGAAGAGCGGACGAAAGTGATGCGATCCACCCCAGCGCTGGTTCCGGTCAAATGAACGACTTCGCGCGATCCATTGGCGCTGCGCTCTCGCTGATCGGCAGCCTCGATTCCGAGCTGCTCGGCATTGTCGGCCTCTCGCTGCGCGTCAGCCTGTCGGCGAGCCTCATTGCGCTTGTGCTCGGCGCGCCGCTTGGCGCGTGGCTGGCGATCACCCGCTTCCGAGGGCGGCAGGCCGTCATCGTGCTGACCAACGCGTTTCTCGGCCTGCCGCCGGTCGTGGTCGGCCTCGTGCTCTATCTCTTGCTGTCGCGTTCCGGCCCGCTCGGCTCTGCCGGCCTGTTGTTCACGCCAAGTGCGATGGTCATCGCGCAGACGCTGCTCGCCACCCCGATTGTGGTGGCCCTGGTGCATCGGCCGGCCTCGCTGTTGTGGGCTGAATATGCCGATCTCGCCCGCACCGACGGCTTGTCGACGTTCGGCAGCATCGTGCTGTTGTTCCAGCTCGGCCGCGCGTCGCTGTTGACCGCCTTCCTTGCCGCTTTCGGCCGCGCGATCGCGGAGGTCGGCGCCATCATCATCGTCGGCGGCAACATTCGCGGCTATACGCGAACGATGACCACCGCGATTGCGCTGGAAACCAGCAAGGGCGATCTGCCGCTGGCGCTCGGACTCGGATTGATCCTGTTGACGTTGAGCGTCGCGGTCTCGACCGCTGCGTTTATCCTAGTGGGACGCGTTGGGGAAAAATAGCTGCTCGCCGCCGACCTTGTAGGCGGCAATCGTCTCCTGCCCCTTCGGCGAGATCAGCCAGTCGACAAAAGCCTGGCCGTCTTTGGTTTTCACGGTGGGATGTTTCTCCGGGTTCACCAGCATCACGCCATACTGGTTGAACAGCCGCTTGTCGCCTTCGGTGAGAATTGCGAGCTCGCCCTTGTTCTTGAACGATAGCCAGGTGCCGCGGTCCGACAGCAGATAGGCGTTCGACGACGAGGCCATGTTGAGTGCTGGCCCCATGCCCTGGCCGATCTCGCGGTACCAGTCGCCCTTGGCGGCCGCGACGTCGATGCCGGCGACCTTCCACAGCCGCAGCTCGGCCTCGTGCGTGCCGGAGCGGTCGCCGCGCGAGATGAAGGGCGCCTTTGCCGCCGCGATCTTGCGCAAGGCATCGGCAACATCCTTGTCGCCCGAAATATGCGCCGGGTCTGCCTTCGCCCCGACGATGATGAAGTCGTTATACATCACGTCGTAGCGCTTGACGCCCTGGCCCTCGGACATGAACTTGTCTTCGGCTACCCGGTCGTGCACGAACACCACATCGGCATCGCCGCGCCGCCCGATATCGAGCGCCTGTCCGGTGCCGACGGCGACGACCTTCACGCCGATGCCGGTCGCTTCCGTAAAGCGCGGCAGGAGATAGCCGAACAGGCCGGACTGTTCGGTCGAGGTGGTCGAGGCGACGGTGATGGTGCGGTTCTCTGCCCATGCGTGGCTGCACCATGCGAGGATCGCGGCGGCGAAGGCCAGGTGCTTCAAATTCATGTTTTTCACCGAGCTTGCGTGTGAGCGGATCGAGGTTCACTAAATACGCAATTATTGTCGATGTGCCAATGTGATGCACGGAGGTGATTTGCCCGTCCGGGTCGGCTTTGCGAATTCGTGTCCAGCCCCCGCACAAAAAATATTTTGCTTCCGGTTTTCCGAAAATATGATTGTCTCCACGCATCCCGCCTCCACTGGAGGGGCGTATCGCGATCGTCACGGACGTAGGCAGCGGGATGCGGTGGACGCGTTGGCTTCACGGACGGTGAGGTCGATGCGGACGGCGAAGTCGTGTGGTCCTGATCCCCCGACGCTGACCCGACGCTGGGATCAACCCCCGGGTCAAGAGCCCGGGGGGACGGTGGCTATCAAGCCCGGACACCGGCCGGACACCGGGGAGAGCGCGTATAAGCCGTTAAAACCATTGCGCAGGGAATGCCGGTTGATCCGGCTTAACCTGTGGTGACTGCCGCCTGCGTTTTTTGTTGCAGGCGGGCCATGGGTGAGGCCATCACCCGGCATTCCCTGCGCCCTCCTGTTTTCCTGAGGGACGAGGCTGACGCATCACCCGGGCGTATCACGCCGCGGGAATGCGAACGCTCGTCATTGCGAGATGTAGGGTGGGCAAAGGTGCATTTGCGCCGTGCCCACCATCTATCCGCATCGTCCTGAATGGTGGGCACGCTTCCGTCTTCGCTCGGCGAGCTACGGCGGACGTGGCCGCTTTGCCCACCCTACGGTTCTGCATTTCGAGTCAGACTTCAGGATGAGATCGGTGTTTGCGGCGAGGAACAGGTCAGCCCCTCATGGTGAGGAGCGCGGCCGCGCCGATCGTCTCGAACCATGCGGTCCCGAAAGATGCGCGACCGCGAGATCAAACTACTCCGCCGCCTTGGCCGTCTTGCCGAACATCCGCGTCGGCGCCGGGAAACCGCAGGAGGTGCCGTCGGTGATCTTGACCTCATCCTCCCATGGCAGGCGGTAGGTGCCTGCGACCATGTCCTGCATGAAGGTGTAGGGACAATCCATCGCGCCGCCCTTCACTGCGACATAGCCCCTGTGCTAGAGCTGGTAGATGTTGTTCTCGACGCCCCAGTTGATCCGCGCCTCGCGCACGAGATCGGGCCGCACTTCGGCGGTGATGATCTCGTCGGCGCGTCCCGTGGTGCCGTGGGCGAGGATACTGCCGTCGAAATTGACGATCATGCCTTCGCCCATGGAATCGAACGAGCCGTCCGAGCCGCACATGCAGACATTGGCGGTGACCATCAGGTTCTGGAACGCGTTGGCCTGGTTGGTGAAGCGCCAGCTTTCGCGGATCGGCGCGGTATAGCCGGCGGTGCGGATCATGATCTCCGCACCCTTGTAGGCGCATTCGCGCGCCATCTCCGGGAACATGCCGTCATGGCAGATGATGAGCGCGATCTTCGCGCCCTTCGGTCCTTCGATGACGGGAATGCCGATGTCGCCGGGCTCCCAGGGCTCGACCGGAATCCAGGGATGGAATTTGCGGTAGTACAGCTTGATCTCGCCATGGTCGTCGATGATCAGGCCGGAATTGTAGGGATTGCCGTGGGGGTTGAACTCCATGATGGAGAAGCAGCCCCAGATCCTGTTGTCGATGCAGGCCTTCTTGAAGCTGGCTACTTCCGGCCCGTCGAGCCGGCACATGATCTCGGGATTGGTATCCATGGAGAGGCCGTGCAGCGAATATTCCGGGAAGACCACGAGGTCCATGGTGGAAAGATTGCGCCGCGCCTTGCCGACCATCCAGACGATGCGCTCGGTCTGCTTCGCAAGATCGGCTCGGGTGGCGACGACGGGGAGTTGCAGTTGCACGAGCCCGATCACCACGCCATTGGGCGATTTGTTGAGGCCGCCAAGTCCGTTCATCCGATCCTCCCTGCAGTAGCGTGCGACATCGATCCCGGCGGCGCAAGCAAAGCCGATTTCGCGCGCAAGAAAAAGATTATCTTTCAGGCAGGCGGCGCTTCACCACGGCGAAGGCGAGTGACCTTCTCATGCATTGATAAACCCGGCTAGAGGATGAATATTGGATCGGATGGAACTGGAGTTGCGGAAGATCGGTTGATCCTCATGGTGAGGAGCGCGCTTGCGCGCGTCTCGAACCATGAGGCCCGGCTGGTGGCCTCATCCTTCGAGACGCGGCGGAGACGCCGCTCCTCAGGATGAGGGGTCGATTGAGTTGGTTGATCGAGAAATTATCGGGAAATTGCGTTGTCACATCATTTTGAGAACTCGGAACAAGTCGACGTGAAACGCGCCGCCTTTGCCGCCACCATCGGCAACATGCTCGAGTTCTACGATTTCATCACCTACAGCTTCTTCGCGATCCAGATCGGGCACACCTTCTTTCCCGCGCAAAGCGAATATTCCAACCTGATGCTGTCGCTGGCGACTTTTGGCGCGGGCTTTGTGACAAGACCGATCGGAGGCATCGTGCTTGGCATCTATTCCGATCGCGTCGGGCGGCGGCCGGCGATGCTGTTGAGCTTTGCGCTAATGGGAGCGGCGATCCTCGTGATCTCGTTGACGCCGTCCTACAATTCCATCGGCCTCGTCGCACCGGTCATCGTCATCCTCGCGCGCATGGCGCAGGGTTTTGCGCTCGGCGGCGAGGTCGGGCCGACCACCGCCTATCTGCTGGAGATCGCCTCGCCCGAGCGCCGCGCACTTGTGGTGTCGTGGCAGCCGACGAGCCAGGAGATCGCCGCCACCGCGGGCGCCCTGGTCGGCGTCATCCTCAGCCGGATGATGACGCCGGAGGCGCTGGAAGCCTATGGCTGGCGCATTGCGTTCCTGATCGGCGCGGCCTGCCTGCCGTTCGGTCTGTGGATGCGGAGTTCCTTGCCGGAGACGATTCCGCAGGGCGACGCAGGCGGCGGCGAAAGATCCAGCCATCTCGCACTGGCGCGCCGGCACATCCGCATCATCGTGCTGGCACTGCTGATTCTCGCGAGCGGCACGATCTCGAGTTACGTGACGCAATATATGACGACCTATGCGCAGAACACGTTGCACGTCGGAACGACGCTGGCCTTCGCCACCTCGCTGGTCAGCAACGGCATCGGCATCGTCGCCGCGCTGCTCGGCGGCTGGCTCGCGGATCGCTATGGCCGCAAGCCTGTGATGATCTGGCCGCAGCTCGCCGCGCTGCTCTTGACCTATCCGACGTTCCTGTGGATCGCACATGCGCCCGGAGCGCCGTCGCTGCTGTTCGGATTTGGCCTGCTGACCCTGATCGGCTCGCTGCCGTTCACCGCGTTCTACGCCACCTTCGCCGAAGCCTTGCCGCAGAACATCCGCGGCGGCGTGTTCGCTACCATCTATGCGGTCGCGATCGCGAGCTTTGGCGGCACCGCGCAGCTTGTCGTCACCTGGCTCCTGCATATTTCCGGCAATCCGCTGGCGCCGGCCTGGTACCTGCTGCTCGCCGCTGCCGTCGGGATGATCGCCATGAGCCTGATGCCGGAGACGGCGCCGACCAAGATCGGAGGGAAGTAATACAATCGTTCCAGACTTTTTACGCCGCGTGCAATTGCCAGTCGCCGATAATTTCAAAGCGTGCTTTGGCGTCGTTCTGTTTGAACAGCGCGAGGCGGTCGATGTCGAGCTTCTGCAAGTCCAGGCGCGCGAAGCGCTCGCGCAGCATCGCGATCACAGCTTCCCGCCTCGTCTCGTCGAGCCGGCCGGTCAATGTCATGTGGAAGCGGAATTCCTCCATGACGTAGGGATAACCCCAGCGGTCGAGATACTCGACCTGCCGTGGTGTCAGTCGCGAAGGGCTGCGCCGGGCGCGATCATCCGCCGTCAGCGGCGCGCGGAAGGAATCGAAGGCACGGACGCAATCGGCCGCGAACTGCTCCAGCTCGCTCGATCGCTCCGCGGGGATCACGGCGATGAAACCGCTGATCGAATTGACGACCGGCGTGATCGCGGGAATGCGCCGCCTATCGCCGGCGAAATCGGCGCAGGCCGAGAGCAGATTGGATTCCGTCTCGCCGTTCGCGAGCGAGATCGGCGCCTTCAGCGTCGCGTGGAAGCCGTATTTGCGCGGATCCTCGGTGACTTCGCGCCAGTCCGGCACTTCCTCCACGACGCCGGCCGCAAACGGCAGTGCTGCGCCGATCCAGGCGTCATAGCCGAGCATTTCGGCGCCGAATTGATCGAGCGAAGAGCCTTGCGCCGGCGCATAATAGATCGCGTAGCGGGGGAAAATGGCCATCGGCGCGAATTCAGGGAACGCTCATTCGGCCGCAATCGCCTCAACACGGGAGCCACGCGAGGCGATGCGATCGGCATCGGTCAAATGCACCAGCCGGCCGGCGGCGATCACCGCGACGATGCGCGGGCGCATCGGCAGCGTGTCATCGACCAGCAATATGTCGGCGCGCTGTCCTTCGGCCAATGCGCCGCGATCGCAAAGGCCCGCAGCCTTGGCCGGCGCTTCCGAGATCAGGTCCCAGACCCTGGCGAGCGGCAGCACGCGGTCGGCGGCCAGGCGGAAGGCGGCAAGCAGCGGCGCCGGATAGTAATAGTCGGAAGCGAGCACCGAGCAGAGGCCCTTTTCGATCATGTCGGAAGCCTTGGTCCAGCCGGTGTGGCTGCCACCGCGCACGACATTAGGCGCGCCGTACACGATGGCGTCGCCGCCTGCCGCAGCCTCTCGCGCCGTCTCCTCGTTGACGGGGAATTCGGCAATCGTGACGCCTTGCGCGCGAAACGCCTGTCGCATCGCTGGGCTCGCGTCATCATGCGAGAGCATGCGGACATCGGCTTCGCGAGCGATCTTCGCCAGCCGCGCGATCGATCCCGGCACGGCATCGGCGCGGGACAGTACGCGCTGCACGAGGGTGTCGAAGGCCTCGTCCGCAAGCCCGGTGCGCTCGACCATGCTTTTGCGCTTGTTGGGCTTGTTGAGCAGGGTGACCGTATTTTCCGTGTGGTCGTTGAACGCGAACATATCGACGCGTCCCTTGGCAAGCCACTCGCCGATCTGCTCTTCCGCGTCGAGGTTGTAGGTCTCGTGGCGGAGATGGAAGCGCGTGTCCGCTGCAAGCTTCGGCCGCAACGTCTCGATCGCTTCCAAGAGCTTCTGCGCATTGTCGCCACAGCGCAAGCCCGGCTCCCACGACCAGGTCGCGGCATGGAAGACCGTGGTGATGCCGTTGGCGATCGCCTGCCGGTCGCTGTCGACCAGCGCAACATCGATCGGGAAATCCACCTTGGGCCGCGGCATCATCTGCCGTTCGAAGGCATCGCCATGCAGGTCGACGATGCCGGGCAAAACCAGCAGGTCGCGCGCATCGAGTTCGAGCGCGCTGTGTCCTTGCCGGCTGTCGACGCCCGAGATCTTGCCGCCGGCAATCGACAGCGAGCTTTCCGCAAATTCGCCTTCGAGCAGCGAGCGTCCACCTTCAATCATAATGTCAGTCACGATGCGGCACTTCGTCTGAGGTTTTGGGGAGAAGCGAAGGAGGAGGCTTCATATTTGTCGAGAAACGCCTCGATGCCAAGCTTCCTGAAATCGGGGAGGGCGGCGTGCAGCCTCTCGTGATCCCAATCCCACCAGGCCAGCCGGCCGAGCCGGTCGGCGATGTCTTCCGGAAACCGCCGCTTGATCGGCCGCGCCGGGTTGCCACCGACGATGGTATAAGCGGGCACGTCCTTGGTGACGATGGCGCCGGCCGCGATCACAGCTCCGGTGCCGACGCTGCGGCCCGGCAGGATGATCGCGCCATGCCCGATCCAGACGTCATGGCCGATGAAAACGCGATGGCTCTTGCGCCATTCGAAAAACTCGGCCTCGTCAGCCTCGCCCGAGAAATAGGCACTTGCACGATACGTGAAATGCGCCTGCGTCGCGCGATGCATCGGGTGATTGCCCGGATTGATTCGTGTCATCGCCGCGATCGAGCAGAATTTTCCGATGGTCGTGTAGGTGATCTCGGAGTCGTTGACGACATAGGAGTAGTTGCCCATGGCGACATCGAGCAGTTTGGTGCGGGCGCCGACCTCGCAATAGATGCCGAAGGTCGCTTCCTGCACTTTCGCGGTCGGATCGATGAGGGGGGTGATCGAGAGCGTTTTGCCGGACATGCCAACTTCCAAAACCGATGCCGATGGATGCTCGGCGCGCCCGTCATCGGGGGGCTTGATGACAACTTCATGACGTAGACATGACGGTCGAGGCGGGTGTGGATGAATGCCGCACTGCAGCGCGGCTGTCACACAACTGTAGAATCCGAACGATAGCCATGGCCACGGCTATTTTCGGAGCAGCGCATGCTGGTGGTGGAAGGTTTGACGTGTCGTTTCGGCACAAAGGCTGCGGTGGACAATGCGTCTTTCTCCGTTGCGCCCGGTGGTTTCATCGGCGTGATCGGCCGCTCCGGCGCCGGCAAGTCGACCCTGCTGCGAACCATCAACCGCCTGGCGCCTGCGACAGGCGGGCGCATCCTGTTCGACGGCGTGGATGTGACGGCGCTCAAGGGCAAGGAGCTGCGCAAATGGCGCGCCCGCTCGGCCATGATCTTCCAGCAATTCAATTTGATCGGCCGTCTCGATGTTTTGACAAACGTGCTGATGGGCCGTTTGGCCACAGTGTCGCAGGCGCGAGCGCTGTTGAAGCTCTGGCCGGACGCGGACAAGGCCGTTGCGCTGGCCGCGCTCGAGCAGTTCGATATCGCCGCGCTCGCCGCCCAGCGCGCCGACCAGCTCTCCGGCGGCCAGCAGCAGCGCGTGGCGATTGCGCGGGCTCTGGTGCAGGAGCCCGACATCATTCTCGCCGACGAACCCATTGCTTCGCTCGATCCGCACAACACCAAAGTCGTGATGGACGCGCTCCAGCGCATAAACAGGGAATTCGGCATCACCGTGCTCTGCAACCTGCACTCGCTGGAGCTCGCGCGCAATTATTGCGGTCGCCTGATCGGCATGGCCGCAGGCAAGGTAGTGTTCGACGGCACGCCGGAGCAGCTCACGCATGCGGAGGCGCAGCGTCTTTACGGTCTGGAAGCCGAGGCGAAGGTCGATCCATCGGCAAGACCCAGCGACGTTCCCGTCGACGATTCCGTTCTAGGTGTGCCTGCCGTCGCGTAGCCGTTGATAATCGCGGCCGGGCGTCGCCTTGCCGCGCAATGAGGACTGCCCAACCCTGACAGGAGAAGTTAGATGCTGAACCGCCGTCATTTCGTCTACGCGGGCGCGCTCGTGCTTGCGTTTGCTGCAAGTGCCGCCCATGCAGACGACTGGAAGTCGAAGTACAAGGAGCTCACTTTTGCGGTGGTGCCGGCCGAGAACGCCTCCGGCGTCAGCGACCGTTATGCGCCCTTCATGGAATACCTGGCCAAGGAACTGGGCGTGCCGGTCAAGCTGCGCATCGCCAACGACTACGCAGCCGTGATCGAGGGCCAGCGTGCCGGCAACATCCAGATCGCCTATTACGGTCCGGCCTCCTATTCGACGGCCTATATGACGGGCGTGAAGACCGAGCCCTTCGTCACCACCCGCAACCAGGACGGCACCGTGGGTTACTATTCGGTGATCTATGTGAAGGCCAATAGCCCTTACAAGGACATCCAGGACCTCAAGGGCAAGACTATCGGCTTCGTCGATCCGAACTCGACCTCCGGCTACAACGCGCCGCGGTTCTTCCTGCACAAGACCGGCATCGATGCCGACGCCTTCTTCGCCAAGTCCATCATTACCGGCAGCCACGAGAACGGCGTGATCGCGCTCGACAAGGGCACGGTCGACTGTGCCGCGGATTGGTGGAACTCCGACACCGATTCCAACCTCACCCGCATGGTCAAGAAGGGGATGGTCAAGAAGGAAGACTTCCGCGTCATCTTCAAGTCCGGACTGCTTGCCGGTTCGCCCTATGCCTATCTCACCGATCTGCCGCCGGACCTCAAGCAGGCGATCGCGAAGGCCTTTACCGACGCGCCGACCAAGGACAAGGCCGCCTTCGATCGTCTGTCGGACGGCAAGGACAAGGAATTCGTCCCGGTAACTCACAAGGATTATGAGAACACCGTGGAGATGATCCAGTTCGTCAACGACATGCGCAAAAAGCGTTCGTAAGATCCGGAGGGAGCGGCGAGCCTTCGCCGCTCCCTCTCTTTCGCCGATATAGGACGTCATGCCTTCCAGCATACCGGTCGTATCGCAGGCGCGGCTCGAGGTTCTGGTCGCCGAATATCAGCGCGTCGTCCTGCGGCGCCGTCGGCAATCGTTCCTGGTGCTGGCGATCCTTACGGTCCTGATCCTGTTCGCCGGGCGCGTTGGCGAAGTCGATCTAAGAAATCTCGTCGACAACATCCCGAATTTCACGAGCTATTTCGGTCGGATCATGCCGAAGCTCAGCGTCGCGCATTTTGGCGCCGATGTTGCCGACTGGTACTGGAATATCACGGGCTGGCTGAAACTCCTGCTCGATACGATCCTGATCGCGTATCTCGCCACGTTGATCGGCGCGATCGGCGCGTTCGTGGCGGCGCCCTTGGCGGCTGCCAATCTGGCGCCGAGCGCCGCTCTACGCTGGAGCATCAAGCGCATTTTCGAATTTTGCCGCACGGTTCCCGATCTGGTGTTCGCGCTGATGTTCGTCGCTGCCTTTGGCCTTGGGCCTTTTGCCGGCATTCTGGCGATCGCGATCCACACCTTCGGCACCCTCGGCAAGCTCTTTATCGAGGCCCTCGAAAACATCGACATGAAACCGGTCGAGGGCGTGCGCTCGACCGGCAGCCGTTTTATCGAAACCGTGCGGTTCGGCGCGCTGCCACAGGTCATGTCGACCTTCGCCAGCTACACCCTGCTGCGCTTCGAAATCAACGTTCGATCCGGCTCGGTGGTCGGCATGGTCGGCGCCGGCGGGATCGGACAGGATCTCTTCGTGGCGATCCGCAAATTCTACTACACCGACGTCAGCGCGATCCTTCTGATGATCATCGTTTGCGTGGCGGTGATCGATCTTGTGACCGAGCGCGTCCGGCATCGCCTCTCCGGCCAGGATATCCGACGATGAGCCCGCTTCGCGTCTTGCGCCCGGAAGAGACGGCCGCGGTGCTGGAACGGCACCGCAATCTCTTCGACGAATTGGCGAGTAGCCGCGTGTTTGCCCTGGTAGGACCGCTCGGCTTTCTCGTCTTCACGGTCTTCGCGGTGTGGTGGCTCGCGATTCCCTTCGACCAGATTTTGCAGGGACTAGCATCCCTGGCGAAATTCGTCGCCCTGATGTTCCCGCCCTCGACCGGTGGCCACCTCGATCTCCTGGTGAAGGCCATGGGCGAGACGCTCGCCATCGCCTTGCTTGGAACGCTGATCGCGACCGTCTTTGCGTTCCCCATCAGCTTTCTTGCGGCGAGCAACACGACGCATCACGCCGTCATTCGTTTCTTCGTTCGACGATGTCTTGACACCATCCGTAGCATCGATGCGCTGATCTGGGCCTTGGTCTTTGTCGGTGTGGTCGGTCTTGGACCGTTCGCCGGTATCCTTGCGATCGCCGTATCCGACACCGGCGCGCTGGGGAAGCTCTTTTCGGAAGCGATCGAGGCGGCGGAGGAGCGCTCGCGCGAATCGGTGCTGGCCAGTGGCGGGACGCAATTCCTTGCGGTTCGTTTCGGGTTGTTGCCGCAGGTCCTGCCGATCATTGCCGGACAAATTCTCTATTTCATTGAATCCAACGTGCGATCCGCCACGATCATCGGCATCGTAGGAGCCGGAGGCATCGGGCTGCAGCTCTCCGAGCAGATCAGGACCTATGATTTCGATCAGGTCGCGTTTGCGGTGATCATGATCCTGATTACGGTCGCGATCATTGACTGGATTTCCGGCAAGCTGCGCTTCGCCATCATCGGCCGGCGGGCGATCGCCTAAGAGTTTTCGACCAAAAACTCGACGCGCTCGGCGGCAAAGCGGGCGCGTTTGGTGACCAAGGGTTTGCCGCCGAGATCGACGTCGGTGGCGTCGACCACCAGCACCGGGCGGCCGAGCGGCAGGTCGAGATGCGTGGCGTCGGTCGCGTCCGCAATCGCCGCGGTGATCTTCGACGAGCCGCGGCGGTAGTCGCGGATGCCGTAATGCGCCAGCAGCTTGGTCATCGAGCGCGTCGCGGCGAACACGCTGCCCGCGCCGGGGAAGCTTTCGGCGGAGAGCCAGGTGGTGCTGACGCAGATCGGCGTGCGGTCGGCCAGCCGCAGCGCCTCGATGCGGATCAGCGGCGCGCCGGTCTTCAATCCCAATTCACGCGCGATCTCGCGTGTGGCGACGTCGTCCGACGCCTCGATCAGCTGGCCGCGCGGCTCGTGGCCGCCGGCGCCGACGATCTCGGAGAAGCGCGTGCGCGAGCGCAGGGGATAGGCGAGGCGGCGCTGCGCCTCGACATAGGTGCCGCTGCCGCGTTCTGCGCGTACCAGGCCGCGCTCGGCCAAGGTCGCGAGCGCGCGCCGAACGGTATGACGATTGACACGATAAGTCTCGGCGATCTCGGTCTCGCCCGGCAGCTTCTCACCGGCGGCATAGATGCCGTTGGCAATGCCGCGCTCGATGCCATCGGCGACCTGCCGCCACAGCGCAACGCCGGTACTTGCGTCCTGCAGGCTCATGGCGCGGAACCGATCGCTGGATCAGTCTTGGGCATCGGAAAAATCATGCGTCTGTCACGAAATCTTCATCGCGGGTCAGTATCAAGTTGTCTATTATCATAGACAACTTGATTCGGGCAAGCTAGAAGTCAAGATAAGATCATGACAGCACGCAGCGACAGCGAGGAGGGCAGGCAGGCGCAACGCAAGGCGGCGATGGCCGTGCTCGCGCATGCGACGTCCGAGGAGATCGCCGGCCATCTCGCGGCGATCTCGCTCCCGGCGCACGAAAACCTGCGCGAGGCCGAGAACGGTCTGGTCATGGTGCGCGGCCGGATCGGCGGTGACGGCGCGCCGTTCAATCTCGGTGAAGCGACGGTGTCGCGCGCCGCGGTGCGGCTTGCGAGCGGCGAGGTGGGCTTCGGCTACACGCTCGGCCGTGATCGCGACAAGGCGCGGATGATCGCGCTGTGCGATGCGCTGGTGCAGTCGAATGAATTTGCGGGTCCCGTCGAGGCCGAGGTGATCGCGCCGCTGCGCGCGGCGATGCTGGCGCGGCGTCAGCGGAAGGCCGAGGAGACGGCGGCGACACGGGTCGATTTCTACACAATGGTACGCGGTGAGGGGTGAACGATGACCACGATCGCCGAACTGCCGGCGGGATTTGCGGACAAGGTGCTGTCGGCGCAGTCGACTTTCCGCTCCGTGATGGACGCCATGGCGCGGCCTGGGAGCGTGCAGCAGGTCGTCGCCGCCGTTGGCACGCCGACCTCCATCATGCGCGGCACGGCCGCGATCGCGCTCACGCTGTTCGATCATGACACGCCGATCTGGCTCGATCCGAAGCTGTCGGAAACCTCCGAAGTGGCGAAGTGGCTCAAGTTTCACAGCGGCGCGCCGGTGCTGGAAGATCCCTCGATCTGCAGTTTTGCGCTGATCGGGAATGGCAGTGCGTTGCCCGACCTTTCCCGCTTCTCCTTCGGGACCAACGAATATCCCGACCGCTCGACGACGCTGATCCTGCAGGTGGATAGTCTGAAACACGGCAGCGCCTACGAATTGCGTGGACCCGGCATCGACGGCACCGCGATGCTTCGCGCGATGATCGAGCCGGCGGACCTGTTCGAGCGGCTCGCCGTCAACGAACAGCTGTTTCCGCGCGGCATCGATGTCGTGCTGGTCTCGGGAGACTCGATCGTCGCGATCCCGCGCACCACGCGGCTGGTCGCCAGAGGAGGTTGATGCATGTACGTCGCGGTCAAGGGAGGCGAACGCGCCATCGAGAACGCCCATCGCCTGCTGGCGCACAAGCGCCGTGGCGACCGCGACGTTCCCGAAGTGACGCTTCCCCAGATCTCCGAGCAACTGGGCCTCGCCGTCGATCGGGTGATGAGCGAAGGCTCGCTTTATGACCGCGAGCTCGCGGCGCTCGCCATCAAGCAGGCGCGCGGCGACATGATCGAGGCGATTTTCCTGGTCCGCGCCTTCCGTGCGACATTGCCGCGCTTTGGCGCCACCGAGCCCCTCGATACCGGCAGGATGCAGGTGGCGCGGCGGATTTCCTCGACCTTCAAGGACATCCCGGGCGGCCAGATCCTCGGCCCCACCTTCGACTACACCCATCGGCTGCTCGATCCGCAACTCGCCGAAGGGTTTGTGCCGGAACAGCCGTCGACGTCGCAGGCCGTGAGCGGCGCGACGCCGCGCGTCACCGACATTCTGGGCCGCGATGGCTTGATCGAGCCGTCGCCGCAGGCGGATGGCAGCACGCCGGTCGGCGATCTCACGCGCGAGCCACTGAGCTTTCCCGCCGATCGCGATCTGCGGCTGCAGAATCTCGCGCGCGCCGACGAGGGCTTTCTGCTCTCGCTGGGTTACTCCTCGCAGCGCGGCTATGGCCGCAACCATCCATTCGCCGGCGAAATCCGCTTCGGTGAAGTCGAGGTTGAGTTCTTCGCCGAAGACGTCGGCTTTGCCGTGCCGCTCGGTTCGATCGAGCTGACCGAATGCCAGATGGTCAACCAGTTCAAGGGATCAACCACGGAAGCGCCGTGCTTTACCCGCGGCTACGGCCTCGCCTTCGGCCAGAGCGAGCGCAAGACCATGTCGATGGCGCTGGTTGATCGCGCGTTGCGCGCCCGCGAGCTCGGCGAGGAGGTGCTGGCGCCCGCCCAGGACGAAGAGTTCGTGATGTCGCATTCCGACAATGTGCAGGCGACCGGCTTCGTCGAGCATTTGAAGCTGCCGCATTACGTCGACTTTCAGTCCGAGCTCGGGTTGCTTCGCAAGCTGCGCAAGGAATTCGCCGAGGCCAACAGCGAGTCACAGCCGATGCAGGAAGCCGCGGAATGAACGCGCCCGCCTACAACTTCGCCTATCTCGACGAGCAGACCAAGCGGATGATCCGCCGCGCGATCCTGAAGGCGATCGCGATTCCCGGCTATCAGGTGCCGTTCGCCAGCCGCGAGATGCCGATGCCCTATGGCTGGGGCACCGGGGGCGTGCAGGTGACCGCGGCAATCCTGGGGCCCGACGATGTGCTGAAGGTGATCGACCAGGGTTCGGACGACACCACCAACGCGATCTCGATCCGGAAATTCTTCGGCAAGACTGCGGGGGTTGCGACCACCACCTCGACGTCAGAGGCAACCGTGATCCAGACCCGGCATCGCATTCCCGAAGCGCCGCTGCATGCCGGCCAGGTGCTGGTCTATCAGGTGCCGATCCCGGAACCCCTGCGTTTTCTCGAGCCGCGCGAAACCGAGACGCGGCGCATGCATGCGCTCGGCGAATACGGGCTGATGCATGTCAAGCTCTATGAGGACATCGCCCGCTTCGGGCATATTGCAACGTCGTATGCCTACCCCGTGAAGGTGAACGCGCGTTATGTGATGGACCCGTCGCCGACGCCGAAATTCGACAATCCGAAGATGGACAATTGCGCGGCACTGCAACTGTTCGGTGCCGGCCGCGAGAAGCGGATCTATGCGATCCCGCCGCACACCAGGGTGGTGTCGCTCGACTTCGAGGACCATCCCTTCACGCGCTACCGCTTCGACGCTCCCTGCGCGCTGTGTGGGGCCGAGGACGCCTATCTCGACGAGATCGTCACCGATGATGCCGGTAGCCGGATGTTCGTCTGCTCAGACACGGATTATTGCGAAGGCCGTCAGGCGGCCGGTCATCGTGGCCGCGAAAGTGCGGCTCCGCACAAGGAGAGGCCGCATGGCTGAGAACGACCAGCCGCTGCTGGTGGCGGAAAACCTCTCCAAGAATTACGGTCGGCTTGCCGCCTGCCGCGACATCTCCTTCACGCTCTATCCCGGCGAGGTGCTGGCGATCGTCGGCGAATCCGGCTCGGGCAAGACCACACTGCTGCAGATGCTGTCGGCGCAGCTCGCGCCGACTTCCGGCTCCGTGTCCTATCGCATGCGCGACGGCGTGCTGCGCGACCTCAATTCGCTCGGAGAGGCCGAGCGGCGTTTCCTGTTCCGCACCGACTGGGGCTATGTGCACCAGGATCCGGCGCTGGGCCTGCGCATGGCTGTTTCCGCCGGCGCCAATGTCGGCGAGCGGCTGATGGCGGTGGGCTGGAATCACTATGGCCGTATCCGCGATACCGCGTCCTCCTGGCTGGAGCGTGTCGAGATCGACACCGCGCGCATCGACGATGCGCCGCGGACCTATTCCGGCGGCATGCGCCAGCGGCTGCAGATCGCGCGCAATCTCGTCACCGAGCCGCGGCTTGTCTTCATGGATGAGCCGACCGGCGGGCTCGATGTCTCGGTGCAGGCGCGCCTGCTCGACCTCATGCGCAACCTCGTCAGCGAGCTGGGGTTGGCCGCGATCGTGGTGACACACGACCTTGCCGTCGCGCGGCTGCTGTCGCACCGGGTGATGGTGATGAAGGGCGGCCTGGTGATCGAGACCGGACTCACCGACCAGGTGCTCGACGATCCGCATGAGCCCTACACCCAGCTGCTCGTCTCTTCGATCCTGCCACCATGAGGCTTGCCCGATGCCTGCGATGATCGAGATCACTGACGCGGAAAAGACCTTCACCATGCACCTGCAGGGCGGAGTGAGGCTGCCCGTGGTGCGTGGCGTCAATTTCGTCGTCAATGCCGGCGAATGCGCGGTGCTGTCGGGCCCCTCGGGCGCGGGCAAGTCGTCGATCCTGAAGATGATTTTTGGCAACTATCGCTGCGATGGCGGTCGGATCGGTATCCGCCATGACGGCGCATGGCTCGATATCGCAAGGGCTGAGCCAAGGGACGTGCTCGGCGTCCGGCGCGACACGATCGGTTACGTCAGCCAGTTCCTGCGCGCGGTGCCGCGCGTGCCGACCATCGACGTGGTCGCAGAGCCGTTGATCGTGACCGGGACGCCGCGCGAGCAGGCGCGCGAGCAGGCCGGCAATCTGCTTCGCGTTCTCAACATTCCCGAGCCGCTGTGGACGCTGCCGCCCTCCACCTTCTCGGGCGGTGAACAGCAGCGCGTCAACATTGCGCGCGGCTTCATTTCCGATCATCCGATCCTGCTGCTGGACGAGCCGACCGCCTCGCTCGATGCGCGAAATCGCGAAGTGGTGGTGAACCTGATCGACGAGAAGAAGCGCGCCGGCGTCGCCATGGTCGCGATCGTGCATGACGACGAGATTCGCCGGCTGATCGCCGACCGCGTCGTCGATGTCACGTCCTTTGCGGCGGCGGCATGAAGAAAGACAGGTGAAATGACTTCGAGCAAATCCGACACCGTCATCGGCAACGCCAGAATAGTCCTGGCTGACCGCGTCATCGAGCGCGGCTGGGTTGCCGTTGCCGAGGGCCGCATCGCCGGGATCGGCGAGGGGGATGCGCCGAAGGGCAGCGAGGACGCGCGCGGCGATCTCCTGATGCCCGGACTGATCGAGTTGCACACCGACCATCTCGAGGCGCATTACGTGCCGCGGCCGAAAGTATTCTGGGATCCGATCGCCGCCGTTGTCTCCTACGATGCGCAGCTTGCGACTTGCGGGATCACGACGGTGCTGGATTCGCTGCGGGTCTGGCGCGAGGACGGCGCCGAGGATGTAGACGGCCGCGCCGGCGTGCTGGCGGCGGCGATTTCGTCGGCGCGGGAGGCGGACATTCTGCGTGCCGATCACTTCCTGCATCTGCGCTGCGAAGTTCCGATGCCTGATGTCGTCGAGGAGGCCAAGGAACTGATCGGCCGTCCCGATGTGCGGCTGATGTCGCTGATGGATCACACGCCGGGACAGCGCCAGTTCCGCGACGAAGCCAAGCTGCGCGACTATTATCGCGGCAAGGGCGGCGGCATGACCGACGCCGAGCTCGACGTGCTGTTCAAGCGGCGTTTCGACTATCAGCAGGCCTATGCGGCGAACAACATGCGCGAGATCGTGGCGCTGGCGCACCAATACGAGATTCCGCTCGCAAGCCACGACGACACCACGGATGAGAACGTCACCGACGCGATCCGCGACCGCGTGTCGGTGGCGGAGTTTCCGACCACGATGGAGGCGGCGCGCGGCCTGCACCAAGCCGGCATCGATATACTGATGGGCGCGCCGAACGTGGTGCGCGGCGGCTCGCATTCGGGCAACATCGCGGCCGTCGATCTCGCCCGCGAGGGGTTGCTCGACATCCTGTCATCGGACTATGTGCCGTCGAGCCTTTTGATGGGCGCGCTGCAACTGCCAAAGCAGGTGCCGGCCATCGATCTCGCGGCCGCGGTCCGCACCGTGACCAAGACGCCGGCGGAGGCCGTCGGCCTCAATGACCGTGGCGAGATCGCGATCGGCAAGCGCGCCGACCTGATCCGCGTGCATGTCGCCCGCGATATTCCCGTGGTGCGCAGCGCCTGGCGCGAAGGGAGTCGCGTGGCATGAGCGAAGCCCTCATCATCTCCGGTCGCCCTCCTCATGCCATCGGCCCCGGCCGGTTGATCCTGGTCGTCGGCCCGAGCGGCGCCGGCAAGGACACCTTGCTGGGGCTGGCGAAGGCCGCCTGCGCCGAGGACGGGAACATCGTCTTTCCGCGCCGCGCAGTGACGCGGGAGGCGACGTCTTCCGAAGACAACGCGCAACTCAGTCCCGACGATTTCCGTGAAACGCTGGCGCGCGGCGACTTCGCGATGCATTGGGAAGCCCACGGCCATGCCTACGGATTGCCGCGCGCGATCGACGACGACATACTCGCCGGGCGTCTTGTCGTGGTCAACGCCTCGCGGACGGTGATCGATGCGGCGCGGCGTGCCTACGCCAATGTCACGGTCATCGCGATTACGGCGCCGCCAGAGGTTCTAGCCGAACGGCTGAAGATGCGCTCGCGCAGCAGCGACGGCAAGGTTGAGGACCGGCTGAGCCGCACCGTGGATACCACAGCGCCCGATATCACCATCCTCAATGTCGGGCGGCCCGAAGACCACGCGCGGCGGCTGGTGCGCGCGATCAAGGGAGGATGAATGTCTGACATCGCGACCATCGAGCAACTGGAGGCGATCTACGGCCATCCCGGCGAGACTTCGACCGTGAAGGTCGCCGACCGCATCACGCCGTCCTATCGCGTATTGATCGAGAAGTCGCCGTTCGCGGCACTGGCCACCTCAGGTCCCGAAGGGCTCGATTGCTCGCCGCGCGGCGATCTGCCGGGCTTTGTTCGGATCCACGATGAAAAGACGCTGATGATGCCGGACCGCCGCGGCAACAACCGCGTCGATTCGCTCCGCAACATCGTGCGCGATCCCCGGGTCGCGCTGCTGTTCCTGATTCCGGGCTCGGGCAGCACGTTGCGAGTCAACGGCCGCGCGCAAGTTTCCGCCGATCCGGCGCTGCTTGCAACCTTCAAGATGGAAGGCAAGACCCCGCGCACCGTCATCGTCATGACCGTGCACGAAATCTACTTCCAGTGCGCGCGGGCGATCGTGCGTGCCGACCTCTGGAATCCCGACAAGCGCGTGGACCCCAAAACGTTGCCGACGCCCGGCCAGATCCTGGCCGAGATGAGCGAGAACAGGGTCGGCGGCGAGCAGTACGACCGGGAATGGCCGGAACGCGCGCGCCAGTCGATGTGGTGAAGCGGGACTTTGGCGGGACTAATAATCCCGCTCGCGATGCACATCGTGCACGACGAGGCCCATGCCTTCTTCCGGCATCGCCAGCCAGTCGCGGCGCATCAATGTCCGCTTGGTATCTTCATGGCCGCTCTGCCAGTGCTCGCGCATCGAGGTCGCCGAAAACTCGTGGTCCTTGGAATCGCCCTCATAGATCTTCTGCTGATAGATCATCTGCAGGATGGTGATTCCGGGCATGTGTGCGAGATGGTCGCGCATCGCGCGCTCCTGGTCCGAGAGCTTCTCTTCCGGAATCTTCAACAGCGCCTTGTAGTAATCCGTCTTCAGATTGTTCATGCGCTTGTAAACATCTGTGTTGTGGCGGGTGCGCGAGGAATACATGATGTCCTTGTGCCGCGCCATCACCTCCTGGATGTCGCGCGGCAGCAGCCCGCGCGCGCTGAACAGGTCGACCTGGAACACCAGCGAGTTCTTGCGGTCGTCCTGGTCGAGCAGATGCTGTAGCGGCGTGTTGGATACGATGCCGCCGTCCCAGAAATGATCGGTGCCGATCTTCACCATCGGCAATGCTGGGGGCAGGGCGCCCGACGCCATCACATGCTCTGGGCCGATCACTTCCTTGTTGTTGTCGAAATAGAGGAAGTTTCCGGTCAAGACGTTCACCGCGCCGACCGCAAAATGCATCCTGCGCGAATTGATCAGGTCGAAATCGACCAGCTCCAGCAGGGTCTCGCGCAGCGGCGTGGTGTCGTAATAGCTGGTCGCGGTCCTGGCCCCGGCTGGGCTCAGCCACGGATTGAGCTCATGCGGCTTGAAGAAGCCGGGCTGACCCAGCGTTGTCGTCAGCCAGGTACTGTGGAGGTTGCGTGCCTTGCGATAGATGTCGCCATCGGGCGTATGGTGCCAGACTTTGCGCGCGGTGATGCGCTCCCAGAATATCCGCAGCTTCTCCAGCCGCTCGTCCGGCGGATTGCCGGCGATGATCGCGGAATTGATCGCGCCGATCGAGACGCCGCACACCCAGTTCGGTTCCAGCCCTGCTTCATGAAGCGCCTGATAGACGCCGACCTGATAGGCGCCCAGCGCGCCGCCGCCTTGCAGTACCAGCGCGATGCGGTCGCATCGGTCCGGCCGCCATTGACCCGAAACGGCAACATCCGCATCCGGCGATCGCGCATCCATGAGTAAGACCCCAGCTTCTCTTGATTGGGCGTTAGAGTTGAGGAAGGCGATGACGCCGATATGACATTGGCGCTTTTTTCGGCGCGCCGCGCCAGCAATGGTTCACACCCCTGTCAAACAGCAACGTTAGCAATTCCCGCGGGCTGCCAAATTTCCGGGTCTTGAGTTTGTTGCGCGATCGATCGGCGGTATTCGCCGACCGGATGGATGGCGGCTGCATTTTCATCGAACAGGCAGGGGATCGTTTAATGCGCAAGGCAGATGTCTTCAAACTTCCGTCGATGCCGATGGCGGGCCCGAGCTATCCGGCGGGACCCTATCGCTTCATCAACCGCGAATTCCTGGTCATCACCTACGAAACCGATCCGGCCCTGATCCGTGCCGGCCTGCCCGAGCCGCTGGAGCCGATCGACCAGCCGATCGTGAAATATGAATGGATCAAGATGCCCGACAGCTCGGGCTTCGGCAGTTACACGGAGTTGGGTCTGGTGATTCCAGCGCGACTGAACGGCGAAGAGGTCAATTTCGTCTCGCAGATGTATCTCGACGATGATCCGCCGATCGCCGCGGGCCGCGAGATCTGGGGCTTTCCAAAGAAATATGCCCACCCCAAGCTGGAAGTCGTCAAGGACACGCTGACCGGCACGCTGGAATATGCCAGCCAGCTCGTTGCCATGGGCACCATGGGCTACAAGCACGAGGCGATGGCGGGTAACGGCGAGTTGACACGCGAAGCCTTGTCGAAAACGCAGATCAATCTGAAACTGATTCCCGGCGTCGACGGCCATGCCGAGGTGTGTCAGCTGGTTGCGATCAACCTCACCGACATCGTCGTGAAGGGCTCCTGGATCGGACCGGGCCGGCTGCATCTGGTGCCGCATGTCAATGCACCAGTGGCCGATTTCCCGGTGCGGCACGTGGTCGGCGCACACCACTTCCTGGCCGACCTGACATTGCCCTATGGCCGCGTGGTCTATGACTACAATAAAGAGGCCGACGATATCGCCGAAGCGGCCGAATAACCGAGGGGTCTGGATGGCGTGAGCCCTCGGCTCACGCCGCCACATCAAGCCAAAGGCGTGATGAACCCCGGATCAGGATCTTGCGTCCCGTCGCCGTGATGAGGGGGCCTTCTGCACCTGCGGCAGCCAGACCCAACGCGACCAACTGCTCAAGCACGAACTGATTTGGCACGCGGCGTTGTGTCGCGCCGGCACGCATCGCCTTCAGCGCTTCCCATTGTTCAGGCGAGAGATCGTAATCGAGTTCAGCGTTCATGCGGCCTCAAAGGCTTTAGAATCCTGCGCGGGTCTCTTACAAAGCCTGCGTGAACAGGATGCGACCGTATTAAGTCTCGAGTTTGACTCGCCGCTTTGCGGCTAACGTCCCCATCTCATTGTAAAATTAGCGAGAGGGGTTACGTATCTGTCACATCTGCGTGTCAAATCACGCCGTTGAACACCCCGAATTGGGCAGTACGGGGGTCGGCGGACGGCTGCCCGGATTGGACGCGCGCCCTGAATATCGATTGGCTGCAGAAGAAGCTTAGCGGCAGCGCCCGGATCAGAGGTCTGGGCGGCGCGGCTCTCAGTATTGCGATCGGAACTGCAGCGATTTTTGCGCTGACCCATTCGCTCAGGAACATCGATTACGAAAATGTGTTCACGATCATCTGGGCGACCGACGCAAGCGTGATCGCGCTGGCGCTGATCATGGTCACCGCGTCCTATGCCAGCATCACGCTCTATGACTGGCTGGCGCTGCACACCATGGGCCGCAGCGACGTGCCGTACCGGATCGCGGCGCTGGCGAGTTTCACCAGTTATCCGATCGCGCACGGCATCGGCGCGGTGGCGCTGATCTCGCCAGTCATCCGCTATCGCATCTATTCCAGGAACGGATTGGGCGCGATGGGGGTGGCCAATATCTGCTTCCTCACCGGGCTCACCTTCTGGCTCGGCAACATGACGGCGCTTGGCTTCAGCCTGCTGTACCAGCCGGCTGCCATCGGCGTCATCGATCATTTGCCGCCCTGGGCCAACCGCTTGCTGGCGCTCGTTCTCCTGGGCGGGGTCGCCGCGTACCTCGCCTGGAGCTGGCTGCATCCAAGGCACATCGGCAAGAGCCAGTGGCTGGTGAAATTGCCGTCCGGCCCGCTGGTGCTGGTCCAGATCCTTGTCGGCCTGCTCGATCTCTCCGCGGCGGCGATCGCCATGTATGTCCTTCTTCCCTCCGGCGTGGACATCAGTTTTTTCCGGATGATCGCCGTGTTCATCGCGGCGACGCTGCTCGGTTTCGCAAGCCACGCGCCGGCGGGACTTGGCGTGTTCGATGCGACCATCCTGATCGGATTGGGCGAAGAGAATCGCGAGCAATTGCTGGCGGCGCTGTTAATGTTCCGCTTTCTCTATCATCTGGTGCCGCTCTCGATCGCGCTATTGTTGTTCGGCGGCGTCGAGACGTGGCGAAGCTTTCGCGCGAGGAAATCGGCGGCGAAGCCCGAGGACGTTTCAGACCGGCGAATTGAGCTTGAGCCCGACCATGCCGGCCACGATCAGCGTCAGGCAAATGATGCGAACCGGATCGGCCGACTCGCTAAAGAGCATCATGCCCACCAGGATGCTGCCGACGGCGCCGATGCCGGTCCATACCGCATACGCCGTGCCGAACGGAAGTGATCGCAGCGCGAGCGCCATCAGCACAAAACTGAGCACGATGGCGACGGCTGTGGCAGCCGTCGGCCAGAACCGCGTCAGGCCGTCGGAATATTTCAGACCGAGCGCCCAGCCGATTTCGAGCAGCCCTGCGCCGAGCAATGCAAGCCATGCGCTCATGGCGTCACCACCGAAAACAAAATCTGTGGATCAGTGTGTGTAGCGTCGCCTTGCGCTGGAAGAACGCAGCGAAAGGACGCGGCGAATGTCGCGGAACCTTGCACCTTCTTCGCAGCCTTGATGCCGAAGAAATGTGCGCGTTGCATCGTGTCGAGCGATTGCGCGATTTCGCCGCCGATTTCGTTGGAATGTGCCGGCATCGGCCCAAGTCTTTTGTCGAAGAAGCTCGTTTTCCCTCCTTCCCCTGTTCGCGCGACAAGCGTGTGACAGGCGGCCCGCAACTTTGTCCGCGCCCTCCGCCATTGTCGCAAAACTGAAGTGCGGCAGCGTTAGCGTCGTCGGGTTGTTGATTCGAGGCGGGTCATGAGTGCGCAACTGATCGCGGACGCGGTACGGAATGAAAGTGCACAGGATCAATCGACGATCTGGGACAGGATTTACGCATTCTGGCTGCGTCGCCTGGTCTACACCCAGATCTGGGAAGACCCGGAAGCCGATCTCGCCGCGCTGCAATTGCCGATTGGATCGACCATTGTCACCATTTCGTCGGGCGGCTGCAACGCGCTGTCCTACCTGACGGCGCAGCCGGCGCAGGTCTATGCCGTCGATCCCAACGAAGCGCATCTTTCGCTGCTCAAGCTGAAGCTCGCCGGCATCCGCGCCTTCTCCCGATATTCGGACTTCTGGAAATTTTTCGGCGAGGCGGCGGCGCCCGCCAACGCGCAGCTCTATCGCGAACGCCTGCGCCCGATGCTTGATGACAAGGCGCGCGCCTATTGGGACAAGCGCAACGTCATCGGCCGTCCGCGCCATGCCTATTTCACCGATGGATTTTACCGCCACGGCATGATGGGCCGCTTCATCGGCTTTGCGCATATGGCGGCAAAGCTTGCCCGCATCGATCTCAAGGCGTTGCTGACCGCCGAAATCGACGCGCCGGCGCGCATGGAGGCGCTCGACCGCCTGCATCGCCTGTTCCATTCGCGCTTCGTGCGTCTTCTGACGCGGACCCCCGCCTTGCTGTTCAGCCTCGGAATCCCGCCGCGGCAGCGCGCGCGGCTTGGCGGCGGAGTGCCGCTGAATGAGCTGCTCCATGAGCGGCTGTTCCGCCTCATCAATGGTCATCCCAACGACACCAATTATTTCGCCTGGCAGGCGCTGCAGCGCTGCTATCCCGGTCCGGGCGATCGCTGCCTGCCGCCTTATCTGCAGCGCAGTCAGTTTGCGCGCATGCGCAACGATGCCGGCCTGATCATTCCGGTTCACGCCAATCTCCGCCAGTTCCTGGAAAGTCTTCCCGCGCGAGAAGTGGATGCTGTGATGCTGCTCGACTCGCAGGACTGGATGGCTCCTGACGAGATACGCACGTTGTGGGACACGATCGATCGCGCCGGCAGCGACCAGGTCGCCGTGATCTTCCGCACCGCCGGCACGGAATCGCCGCTCGAAGGCGAAGAACTCGCGCCGCTGCAGGAAATCTGGCGCCGCGACGAAGAGCGCAGCGCCATCGGCTATGAGCTCGATCGCTCCGGCATCTACGGCGGCTTCCACTGTTATGTGCGCCGCTGACTTGGAGAATTTGCCTGGAGAATTTTATGCGAAGCCCAGACAACTGGAACGCGATGTTGCGTTGCGGCGCTTGTTGATTTCGCAGGCGCACCATGCTGTGGGATTTTTGCACAGTGATGCGAGACAAGCCTGCGCTATTTCTGCTAAGCTTTGGCTGGTAAGTGGGCTTCACATCGCAGGAGTGGGGGTCATGAACAAGCTCGCAGAGATACGCAGTCAGGAATACGTGTGCCGAGAGCGTGCCGCGTTGGATTCCGAGCGTCGAATGTTCTGGCTGGCACAGGCCGAACAGTGGGAACAGCGCGCGCTCGATGAGATCGCCTATCACTTCCGGGAATGCAATCTCGGCAGCAGCGATCCGCAGTTGTCAACCGCCCACTAGGGGCTTTTTCGCGTTAGCTGTGGGTTTACGTGTTGATGGCGCCTCGTCGGTAACGAGGCGCCATCAGGCATGCGTTCAATTTCCGAGTGGCGCGATCAATGCCGCAGGCCCGGCTTTCTCACGGTCTGCCGAACCTCGGCGCCGCAATCCGAACATTCATAGATGAAGTCGATCTTCGCCATGCTCCAATGCGGCTCGACGTCCCGCACATACATCGGCAGTCCGAGGCAACCGGGGCAAATAACCGGAGCCATCTCGATGTCGTGATGATGGATATAGGCTGGCATGTCGGCTCTCCCTGCACACGAGAAGCGCGTGAATCAACCCCACGCGAGCCTAGCCGCTGACGTCGCTTGGCCGGCATCAACACTTTCGAACGTACACGGAACATCGGGACTTTGTCCGGATATGTGGCATTCGCGTAACAGCCGCTGCGAGCGCGCGACCTCGCGGAACCGCAGCAAGAATGCCAGTGATCTCAATGCTTTTGGATCGTTGCAAGGGAGCGCGAAGAAGCTCACAAGGATGGTCGCAGTGGTTCGCGGTTCCCCATTGTGGGCGATCAACGACGTAACATGAGACGGGTCGATCAGAGCGACGCGCAAGCAGAAGCCGAGGTCCAACGCGATCCCCAGCGCGGCCTCTCGCGCCAGCTCGCGTGAGGTCCACATCATCAACCGGCCGGGAAGGCCGATCTTCGGCAGTGGGGAGACGGGGCAGGGGCCGGCTGCCGCCTCGATCGCGAATGCGATTGCCAATGCCACCGGCAAACGGCTACGAGATTTGCCGCTGACGCGAAAGCGCATCAAGGATGCGATCGACGCGTAAGTCCAGCCGCGCCGGAGAAGCGCCATTCGGTTCACTGATTTGAGGGAGTAAACGTCATGACGCATGCCATCCGCTTTCACAAGACCGGCGGGCCCGAGGTTCTGGTCTGGGAAGAAGTCCAGGTCGGCAAGCCCGGTCCGGGCGAGGCCCGCATCCGCCACACCGCGGTGGGGCTGAATTTCGTCGATATCTATAACCGCTCCGGGCTCTACCCAGGGCAGTTGCCGAGCGGGCTCGGCGGCGAGGGTGCCGGCGTAGTCGAGGAAGTGGGCGCGGGCGTCACTGCGGTCAAGCCCGGCGATCGCGTTGCCTACGGTGCGGCGCCAATCGGCGCCTATTCCGAGGCGCGGCTGATCCCGGCTGACCGCCTGCTCAAGTTGCCCGACAGCATCGACGACAAGACGGCGGCCGCCATGATGCTGAAGGGCCTGACCGTGCAATATCTGATCCGCCAGACCTATCGCGTCAAATCCGGCGACACCATCCTGCTGCATGCCGCCGCCGGCGGCGTCGGCCTCATCCTCTCGCAATGGGCCAGGCATCTCGGCGCCACCGTGATCGGCACCGTCGGCAGCGACGACAAGGCGAAGCTTGCGAAAGCGCATGGTTGCGCGCACGCGATCGTTTACACTAGGGAGGATTTCGTCAAACGCGTCGACGAGATCACCGGAGGCAAGAAAGTGCCGGTCGTTTACGACTCCGTCGGCAAGGACACCTTCCTCAAGTCGCTCGATTGCCTCGCGCCGCTCGGCGTTGCCGCGCTGTTCGGCCAATCCTCGGGTGCCGTCGAGCCGCTGAACCTCGGGCTGCTCGCGCAAAAGGGCTCGCTGTACGTGACCCGTCCGACGCTCAACACCTATGCCGCCAAGCACGAAGCTCTCGTCGCGATGGCGAAAGAGCTGTTCGAGGTCGTGCAGTCCGGCGCGGTCAAGATCGAGGTGCACCAGACCTATCCGCTGAAGGATGCGGCCAAGGCGCATGCAGATCTCGCCGCGCGCAAGACCACGGGATCGACGGTGTTCCTGGTCTGATGCGATTGCGCCGGGGCGCGTTGCCTGCTCACGCAAGCACCGCGCCCCGGCAAACTTTACTTCGATGCGGCGGCAGGCGCCCGCTCCAGCTCGTCGTTGTGGCTGAGACTCAGCACGATGCCCATCGCAATGATGCCGAGGCCCGCGAGCAGCAACAGCCCGCCGGTGTAGCTGCCGCTGTGGTCCTTGATCCAGCCCATCGCGAATGGTCCGGCGAAGCCGGCGAGATTGCCGATGGAATTGATCACGGCGATGCCGGCTGCGGCCGCAGCGCCCGACAGGAAGGCGGTCGGCAAGGTCCAGAACACCGGCAGGCAGGCGAAGATGCCGAAACCGGCGACGCAAAAGGCAACCATCTTCAGCGTGGGGTCGTCGAGCACCGTGGAGGCGGCAATGCCGGCGGCCGCGATGAATAGCGGGATCGCGGTGTGCCAGCGCCGTTCGCCGACATGGTCCGAGCGCAGGCCCCACCAGACCATGGCGATGGTGCCGACGGCATAGGGCGCTGCGGAAACCACCGTCGTCATGAAGGTCGTGAGCCCAAACGTCTTGACGATCTGCGGCAGGAAGAAGCCGAGGCCATAATTGGTCGCGACCGCACCAAAATAAACCAGGCTCAGCGCAATCACATGCGGATTCACCAGCGCTTGCCTCACCGTGTAATCATGCACGGCCTCGCGCTGCTTCTGCTCGAGCGTGAGCCGTTCGGCCAGCCAGTTCCGTTCATCGGCGGCGAGCCAGGTCGCATCTGCTGGGCGATCCGTCAGATAGAAGAAGACGCAACCGGAGAGGATGATGGCGGGTACCGCCTCGATGATGAACAGCCATTGCCAGCCCGCAAGTCCTCCGGCGCCATGCAAGGTGAGCAGCAGGCCCGAAATCGGCGCGCCGATCACGGTGGACAACGGGATCGCAGCCATGAAGTAGCCGACGATGCGGGCGCGGTATACCGCGGGGAACCACAGGGTCAGGTAGAAGATGATGCCGGGGAAGAAGCCGGCTTCCGCGGCGCCGAGCAGCACGCGGATCAGATAGAAGGTGTTTTCATTGCCCATACTGGTGGCGCGGCTGATGTCGGGGACGAACGCCATCAGCCCGGACAGGAGACCCCAGCTCAGCATGATGCGCGCGATCCATTTGCGCGCGCCAAACCGCTCCAGCAGCAGGTTCGAGGGCACCTCGAAGATGAAATAGGCCAGGAAGAAGATGCCGGCGCCGAAGCCGAAGGCGGTCTGCGACAGGCCGAGATCCTGGTTCATCGTCAGCGCAGCAAAGCCGACGTTGACGCGGTCCAGATAAGCAACGAAGTAGCAGACGATGAGGAAGGGAACGAGGCGCTTCGTGACCTTGGCGAGGGTATTGATTTCCAAAGTGTTCATTGGCTTGGCCCGTTGGAACTCATTGAAACACGCCTGTGGGGCAAAAGAGTTCCCGGGCTTGCGGGCAGAGTGACAATATTGTGAGAGGTGAAGCAGCAAGATAGCGGGCAGTGGGCTGCAGCAAGCGTTGGCCGCGAACGAACTTTTCGCAGCCGTTTGAAGCGCCCCGTCGCGCGTGGTGACGAATGCGATTGGCCGGTCTGTTGCGACGTCCCGCGGCCGCCCCGTCGCGCACTACAGCGCCTCGTGCTTGCGCAAATCCCTGATGTGATCGAATTGGCTTGCCTGCGGATCCGCTTCCGCCGCCGCGACATCTGGCAGCGCAGCCTCGGCGAGGATGTCCGCAGTGACATCGTCGACCGAGCGATCCACGATTTCGTGAATGAAGCTGATGTTTTTGTATTCACCGGAGGCCACGCGCGCGACCACCTCGCGCCGCGTCACCTCCGGATCGACCACGGCTTCACGCCGGCGCCGGCCGTAATCGATCATCACCACGAAATACTGCATGTCCGCAGTATTTCCGAAAATCGTAATCAAGTCAAGTCAAGAATAACGAAAAACAGAAGCGGGGCGGGGCGGCGATCGAATCGCCGGCCCCGAAGGCCGAATCTCCGGCCGGAGCTGCCGCTATTTTCCCGACCCTTTCGAGCCCTTCCGGGCGCGAGCGGCCGCCTTTGCCCGCATCCGCTCGATCTGGCCGCGCGGCAGGGTAACGCAGATCTCGCCGATCCATTCCAGCTTCACGCCGTTGATCGGCTTGGCATTAAAGCTCGTGAGATTGACCGAATTGGCTGCTTTGCCGCGCTCGATGGTCTTCAGGTAGCGCTGGCCGGTCTTCAGCCGCACCACCGCCTCCTCGCCGAAGAAGCTCGCGAGCGGGTGCCGCTGGTCGCGGTAAACCACGATCACATCGCCGTTTTCGTATTTGGGCAGCATCGAATTGCCCGCCACCTCGAAGGCGATGGTTTCCCCGGAGATCGGGAAGGGGAGCTCGACCTCGCCCAGGCCCTCGGGGGGGACCTGCTCGTATTCGGGCTCAATGGTGGCGCCCGCGCCAACCCGGCCCATGATCGGCACCGCATTGAGGCCAAGATATTCCATGATCGGGCCGATTTCGGAGGCCTTGATCAGCCGCAGCCCGGACAGGATCTCGGAAACCGCCCCTGGGCGCACGCCCATGGCGCGGGCGAGACCGCCCTTGCTCTTGCCCGTTCTCTCCAGCGCCCGTTCGATCGTCGCAGCGTCCAGCATGGCTACCTCTCTGTCCGAATCCCCTATTTCCTTCTCTTTTTCAGAATTTTTTGGGGAAATAGCAATTACGATTATCGGAAATAAGACTTAACATCTAATTCGGAATATCGGAAGGTATTGGACGTCGCGCGGTTCCGCCCGCCGGGTCGCCCGCGATCCAGGGAAAGGTCTTTTCATGCAATCGTTTAGCTGGACGCCGGAGCATTCGGCGGCGCTGCGGGAATATATCGCGACCGGTCTGTCCTTTTCGCGAGCCGCCGACGCGCTCAACGCGAAATTCGGTACTGCCTATACCCGTAACGCCGTGCTTGGCCGCGCCAAGCGGATGAAACTGGTCGTTCCCGTGCGTCCCGAGCGCGGACCGAAGGTCAAACAGCCGAAGCGGGCGAAAGTGCCGCGCAAACCGCGTGCGGGCCGTGGCAGCGAGCCGGGAACGACCGCGCCACCTGTCGAGCGGCCCGAGCCGCCAAAGCTGCGCTGCGTCGGCATCAGCCCGCGCCTCGTCTCGCTGCTCGATCTCGAGGCAGGCGAGTGTCGCTACCCCTATGGCGGTGACAGGGACGGCGAGGCGATCACCTTCTGCGGCCATTCCTGCTTTCGCGGCTCGGCTTACTGCGCGCCGCATTTCCATCTGACGCGCGGTCCGGCGATCGAATCGGAACGCCCCGCCGGCCCGTTCATCTTGCGGCTGGTCGAAGCCGCCTGACCGACACCGGTCTTTTTAGTTCAAAGGAGCACAAATGGTCCGGGCCAGACGCAAGAGGTCGCTTCGCGCGACAAAAGTGCACGATCGCCGTTCGCACGATCTGCCGCGCAATGCGGAGGTCGCCGCCGTCGAGGTCGACGACCCGCTCGCGCTGGAAGCAGGCGAGAAGGTCGTTGCCCTGCGCTCGATCCGCAACGATCCGCTGGCGCGGCTGCATTCGCATCACCAGATCGACGAGGCGCAATATCAGGGCGGCCGCGCGTTCCAGCGCGATTGGGAGCGGGCCGAGCGCGGGCCGCAGGCCGTCGATCCCACCCGCGAATATGTCGACGGCGTGCAGACGCGTGAGCCCATCACCGAGGGCCAGCGCCAGGCGGTGCTGCGGCTCAATCGCGCCGAGCGCGAGCTTGGCGCCGACGGATCGGCGCTGGTGCATGACATCCTGGTCAATGGAATGACCATGGAGCAGGTAGGCCAGCGGCGCGGCCTCTCCAGCCAGCGCTGGAAGGATTATTTCTCGCGACGGTTTCAGGAATGCCTCGACCGGCTCGCATTGATCTACGGTTTCGCGACCGAGCGCGGCAAAGGCGGTCGTCGCGTTTGATCCCGATGGGTCGAGGCGGCGTCCAACGCCTTACAGTCCCTGGGGAGAATACACGTTCAAGAAACAGTAAGATCGCTGCAGGCGCGGGGCCGATCAGTCGTGCGTCGCTGACGAGCGGATGGGATGCGCTTTCTCGTACATCAGCCACAGCTCAAGCACGGCCATGAACGCCACCAGCGCGCCGATACCGACGGCGAAATGCATCGCGCGGAAGTGGGCAAATCCCAGTATCCAGGGCGAGGCGATCAGCCAGATGCCAAAGGCCAGATTGGCCCATTCTTCCCAACTCGCATAGGCGACGATTGCCGCCAGCGAGATCGCAAGGATGGCCACGGCGCTGATCCAGAAATCCAATCTCGCCGTCCCATTGGTTAGCTTGAACAGCCAGGGAGATGCGAACAGCAGTGCGGCCAGCGCGACGTTATACAAATCAAGCACCGATTCACTTCGCCATTTCTTCATGACAAGCTCCTTCGGTTTGGATGGGGCTTGAGAAAAACGCGTCGTTCTCCCGCTCGTTCCGGCGAAGCCCGGATGTTGCGGGCTAGACTTTCGACGTACCGTTAGAACGGGCTGGCGTTGAAGCTGAGCGGCTGCACCACGTCGTAGGATGCCTTCGACAGCGGCACGGCATAATTCACCGTGAGCGCGCCGAAGGGCGAGGCCCAGGTCAGGCCGACGCCAACCGAGGAGCGCACGACGTTGGAATTGGCGATCTGCGCGGTCTGCCCGGCAAAGCTGGTCGCGCCCCTGTAGCCAAAGACGCTGCCGGCATCGACAAAGGCCGATCCCCTTAAGCCATATTCCTGGGGAATGCCGGGGATCGCACTCTGCAATTCCGCGGTCGTCGCCCAGTACATGCTGCCGCCGACGTTATCCATGGTCGAGCCGGGCGTGAGGTCGCGCGGGCCGAAGCCATTGGGCGCGAAGCCGCGTACCATGCTCGGGCCGCCGAAGAAATTGTTGATCATCGGCACCTGCTGGCCGCCCAAGCCGGTGATGTAGCCGCCTTGCGCACGCACCATGCCGGTCAGATCGCTGCTGATCGCATGATAGTAGCGGACGTCTTCCGCGGTGCGCAGGAATTTGACATCGCCGCCGAGGCCGGCGAGATCCTGGCTTAGTTGCGACTTGATGCCGCTGGTCGGCAGCTTGTTGTTGTCGAGCGTATTGTAGGTGACGGTGTCGCCGACCGCGGAAACCAGTTGCGGTCCGGCCGCGGCCGCCTGACGGACCGGCAGCGACGGCGTTCCCGCGAGCGACGCAGGGCTGATGGTGATGTTCTGGTCGTAGAGCGAATAGCGCCACTGCACGAGAGTTGTCTCGGTGACCGGAGTGCCCACAATGAAATTGGCGCCGTAGGTGTTGCTGCCATAGGACTGGTAGGGGCTGGTGAAGGTCTGGCGGTCGAAGACCTCGACGCCTCCGGAAACGTGGTTGGCGAACAGCGACGGATCGGTGACGGAGATGCTCCCGCCGCGCCCATATTGTCCGTAATTCACGGCCGCCTGCACGCTGTCGCCGGTGCCGTAGAAATTACGGTCGCCGAGCTTGACCTCGCCCATCCAGCCGTCGGTGGTCGAATAGCCACCGGCGACGTTGAAATCCCCGGTCTGCCCATCCACCGCCTCGACATCGAGCACGACGCGATCCGGCGTCGAGCCCGGTTTTGTCGTGATCTTGACGGTCTTGAAGTAGTTCAGATTCTTCAGCCGCCGCTCGGCGCGGTCGATCAGCGTCTTGTTGTAGGCATCGCCTTCACCGAAGTCGAATTCGCGCCGGATCACGTAATCGCGCGTCTTCATGTTGCCGTGGATTTCGATGCGTTCGACATAGGTGCGCTGGCCTTCGTCGATCACGAAGGCCACGTCGATCCGCTGCGCGATGGCGTCCCGCATCAACCGGGGCGTCGCATGCGCGAAGGGATAGCCGAGCTTCGACATCTCGATGGCGAGCGCTTCGGTGGTCTTGTCGAGCGCGGTGCCGTCGAACGTCGCGCCGTTTTTGGGCAGAAGCAACCGGCGCAACTTGTCACAATCGAGCCCCGGCACGTGGCAGGCCACGCTGATGTCGCCGAAGCGATAAAGCTGCCCTTCGTCGATGGTGAAGATGAGCGTGAATCCCTTGGTTGCTGGATCGTATTCGGCGCGCGCATTGCTGACGCCGGCATCGGCATAGCCGTGGTTGCGATAATACTGCCGGATCAGCTCGCGGTCGTCATCGACCCGGTCGGGGTCGTAGACGTCGCCACCGGTCAGGAAGCTCAGCACCGTGGTTGCCGACGTCTTGATCACAGCCTTGAGCTGGCGATCGCCGAAGACGTGATTGCCGGTAAAATAGATCTGCCGCACCGTCGTCTTCTTGCCTTCGGTGATGTCAAAGACGAGATCGACGCGGTCGTTGCCGCGATCGATGATCTGCGGCACCACGCTGACCTCATCGCGGCCGTTGCGCCGATAGGCTTCGATGATGCGGTTGACGTCGGCCTGCACGGTCGCGCGCTGCAGCGAGCCGCGGGCCTTGGATTGCACGGCAGCGGCCAGGTCCGCGTCCTTGATCTTCTTGTTGCCCTCGAAGGCGACGCGGTCCAGCACCCTGGCCTCAGTAACGCGCACCATCAGCCCGCTGCCGCCGCGCTCGATTTTCACGGTTTCGAACAGGTTGGTGGCGATCAGTGCCTTCAGCGCCGCGTCGCGCGCCACCTCGTCACAATGGCCATCGGGCGAAGCATGGAAATACGAGCGCACGGTCTCGGCGTCGATGCGGCGATTGCCTTCGACGGTGATGTTTTCTGCGGCGACGGCCTGCGCCGCCGATAGTCCCAGCACCGCGGCCAATAGAGCCGCCACGGCTTTCGGCCCACTGCGTCGCAGGCCTTGCATCTGGCATTCGATCGTCACGTCCCGCCTGTCCCATTGCCGACGAGGGCCAGATCGAAATGCGTGGGCCGGGCGAAAGAATGTCGCCGTCAAGGTGAGTTGCGGACTAAATCGTTAACGCCGCCACAATTTCGACTTGTTGCCGCACCGCCGATTCCCTGAATCCGGCTCAAATGCCTTCTAGCCAAGGCAACCGGAAGGGTCCGCGTTGCGTCGTAAGCGCAGCGTTGACGTCTTGTCGGAGCATCACATGCGTATCGTTGTCCTCGCAGCCGCCTTGCTCGCGCTGGTCCAGCCGGCCCGCGCCGCGGTCAATCCGGAAATCGATCCGCGCGCGTCGCTGGGCGTGGTCCAGCAGTGGATCTACAATTATCGCGCCAAGCCGGATTACGCCCATGTGCCCGCGGCGGTGCGCGTGCTGTTTCATTCCCAGACCTTCAAGGAGCCCGAGACCGCCGGCATCTATCTCGGCTTCATTGCAGGCGCGATCGGCTCGAACCCGGCCAAGGCCGAGCAGCTGGTCAACAGCTTCTTCCCGGTGCCGCCGGAAGACGAGTGGGTGGTGATCCGCGCCATCGCCTATTCGGGACTGGCCGACTGGCGCAATTTGTTGCGCCGGGTCGCGCCAAAGATGCCTGCGCGGCGGGTGATGATCGATGCCTATCTCTCCAGCACACTGCCGACGCTCACTGAAATCCCGCTGGAAGAAAAGAAGCCGGGAATGATGGACAAGATCCGCGGCGCGTTCAGCAAGCCCTTCACCAAGGAAGAGAAGAAGCTGAACACGACGCTGACCTATGCCAACAACCAGGATCTCCTGGATACGCTGTGGGGCTATTATTTCGCGACCGGCTCGCATCTGCCGATCCTCAAGATCATGCAGATGCTGCCCTGGTCGAAGAGCCGCGACACCGTCGACAAGCTGACGGTCGGCAGCATGGCGCGCTACACGCTCGCAAGCTATGCGGTACGCGACGCGAATTTGCGCGAGTTCCTGCGCAGTGAACTGCCGAACCAGCCGGAAGCCGTCAAGGTGCCGCTGACCGAAGTGATCCAGGCCGCCGACACCGTGCAGCTCGGCGCGGTGCGCAGGGACGCGCTCGCCGCCGTCGAGGAATTGAAGACCAAAGGATCCGATGCGCGGCGCAACCTCGATTTCTGGGGGCAGGTCGGCGTCGGCGCGATCGCGCTCGGCTGCGTCTCGGCTGCGGCGCTGGGCCAGGTGGAAATAGGCATTCCCTGCGTGATCGGCGGCTCGGCCTCGCAGGGCCTGCTGTCGTTCTGGGAGAAGCAGCAGTAGCGTGAAACTGAACGGCGCGGTCATGCGAACCACTTAGTTCGCTGCTAAAATCGCTCAATGAATCCGCTGCACAGAAAAGCGTTTGTTGGGCTCGCGATCCTGTTCCTGGTGATGGCCACGCTCCTGTTCGTCTCGGCGGGAACGCTGCGCTACTGGCAGGCCTGGACCTATCTCGCGGTCTATTTCGGCGCCTCCATCGCAATCACCCTCTACCTGGTAAAAAAAGACCCGGCGCTGCTCGCGCGACGGATGAGCGGCGGGCCCTTCGCGGAGAAGGAGCCGGCGCAGCGCGTCATCATGTGGATTACCTCGCTCGGCTTCATTGCGCTCGCCATCGTGCCTGCGCTTGATCATCGCTTCGGCTGGTCCCATGTGCCGGCCTATGCCGTCCTGCTCGGGGACCTGGTGATGCTGCTCGGCTGGTTCGGCATCTTCTTCGTCTTCCGGGAAAACAGCTTTGCATCCGCGACCATCCAGTCATCGGCGGACCAGAGGGTCATCTCGACCGGCCCCTATGCCTGGGTTCGCCATCCCATGTATGCGGCGGCGCTGGCGATGCTGCTCGGCATATCGCCGGCCCTCGGATCATGGTGGGGCATTCCGATCGTGATCGCGATCCTGCCTGCGCTGATCTGGCGGCTCAAGGACGAGGAACGGTTTCTGGTTCAGAATCTGCCGGGTTATCCGGAATATCGGGGCAGGGTGCGTTACCGGCTGCTGCCGCTCGTGTGGTAAGCCTACCGGAGGAGACGAGCCAATCCGGGCGAGGAGGAAGCGATGTTTTTCGTGCTTGTGCTGTTGATTGCGATCTATCTCATCAGTGCGTTCCGCATCCTCAAGCAGTACGAGCGCGGCGTTGTTTTCTTCCTTGGCCGGTTCGAAGGCGTGCGCGGCCCCGGGCTGACGCTGATCTTCTTTCCCATCCAGCAGATGACACGCGTGTCGCTCCGCACCGTCACCATGCGACCCCTCGCAGAAGATCATTACCCGCGACAACGTCTCGATCGATATCGCGGCAGTCGCCTATTATCACATCACCGATCCCGAGAAGGCGGTGATCGCCATCGAGAACGTCTACAATGCGATCAGCCAGATCAGCCAGACCACGGTCCGCAACGTGGTCGGCCGCTTCAGCCTCGACCAGCTCCTGGCCGACACCGCCAGCATCAACGACCAGATCAAGGACGTGATCGACCAGCATACCGAACCATGGGGCACCCAGGTCACCGCGGTTGAGATCAAGGACATCGAGCTGCCCGAAAACATGCAGCGTGCAATGGCACGGGAAGCCGAGGCCGAGCGCGAGCGCCGCGCCAAGATCGTAGCCGCCGAAGGTGAATATCAGGCGGCGGTCAAGCTCGGCGAAGCGGCCGACATCATCGTGCAGCATCCGGTGGCGCTGCAGCTGCGCACCCTGCAGACCATGGCTGAAATCTCGATCGAGAAGAACTCGACCATCATCTTCCCCGCCCAGTTCATGTCGACGGTGCAGGAGGCGGTCGCGGCGATGTCGAAGGAGACAACCGCGAAATAACCCTTTTTCGGGCAAGGCATTGCCTGTCCTGGTCTTTGCTGCGGCTTCGCATCCGCCGGCGAGGCAAGCGCGCGGTCGTCACGCGGTGAAGCCGACGTGGCTCACATTGGTTGTGATCGAATTGGATGTGGCGAGGAGCGGGCGCTCTCGTGGCGTCCAATTGTCGTAAAGCGCCCATAAATCCCCTTGATTCCGCTGGATTGGAACCCCGTACTTTGGCTTGCTGCGGGGGTTGTTCCTTGGCATACTTTCAACCTGATCGGGTCCGGCCCTTTGACCCCGGGGCGCGTCGTGGGGGATCAGGCTAGCGGTCATCGGCCGAGACGTCAGTGGCCTCAATCGCCGGTTCGACCTTTTGGGCGAAGCGTTGCCGAGAAGGGCCAACACCGTTCCCTGTAAGGTGAGAGATGAGAAGTCCCACGTTTGTTGCGGAGCTGCACCGAAAGCTTGGAGCTCCATCGAGCGAGACCGTCGAAAGCCTTCGGCTGCTGAAGGCCTTCCTCAGGCTGGCACCGAGCCAACGCTTCGAAATCATCGAACTGGTCGAGCGTTTGGCAAGTGACGCTCGCTCCGATCATCCTTATTCCTGACCGAGAACCCCGCGCGGGCCGGTCGGGCCGGGGCGTTAACCGCCCGGGCAAGCGGTAGCGGGTCGCGAAGACGCCGCATCACAAATGTGATTAACTGCCTCCCCATAGGGAGGACCGCAGCCATGATCGAACCGAAACTGGAAGTACCGGCCGAATTGCGCGATTTGGCCGAGAAGACCATCGACCAAGCAGAGAAAGCCTTCGGCATGTTCTTCGACGCCGCCAGCAAGTCCATGACGTCGGTACCCGGCGCGGGAACGGAAGTCTCGAAGCAGGCCCTGACCTTCACTGAGCAGAACATGAAGGCCGCGTTCGAGCATGCGCGCAAGCTGGTCCACGCCACCGATCTTCAGGAGGCGATCCGGCTTCAGTCGGAGTACTTGCGCAGCCAGTTCACCAATGCCGGCGAGCATATGCGGCAAATTACCGGCGCCGTCATGTCGACGGCTAGCGATGCGGCCAAGGGGAAATTCTAAGAGGGCAAGATCCAGGGCAAGATCCAGGGCGCGATCCAGGGCGCGCTCGCGGTGCCCTGATCTGTATGCAAGAATAGTGCGCTGCACATAATATGATCTTGCCACGCGACCGCGTCGCAGATTTCAATTGGCTTGCAGTTCCATGATGGGCCACCGGGTGTACCCGCCCGCCGTCCGTCATCCTTTCTGCTGATCCCTGTCGGCCCGTCCGGCAGGGATTTGCAGTTTCAGGGAGGCGTTCAGTAATCGCCGGGATTGGCGATCATCGGCGCCGTCGTATCGGCCGGTGCGAGATCGCTCGCCGTGGTGTCACGCAGAAACTTGTCGAGCGTTGCCTGGATCTTTTCCTTGACGGAATCCGGACCGCGATCGCTCAGCTGGGTATGCAGCGCGCCGGTGTCGATGATGTCGATGCCGTCGGTCTTGGCCTGGGACGCCGAGGGCAATACGCCGGGGTCGGTCTTGAAGTGCGGATCCTTCGAACGGAAGGAGAGTATCTTCATCTGCTTGCTGAGCACGAACGGCACCCGCAAATTGTCCAGCGTGATGACCTTAGACACCAGCTCGGGATGCTGGTGGGCGACATACATCGATACGTCGCCGCCATTGGAATGGCCTACCAGGGTCAGGTGGTCGTATTCGGCGTACGGCTGCCGCTTCTGCAGCTCGCCAAGTACAAACAGGATATTGGCCTCGCAGCGCATATAGACTTCGCGCCGGCCGACATAGGGCATGCCGATCCTGGTCATCAGCGGCGGGTCAGTCGGGAGGTCCTGCTGGATGCTGGCGACCAGGTAGCCGCGCGCGGCAAGCACGTCGGCGAGGAACGTGTATTCGGTGTTTCTGACGGTATTGCCGTTGCTGATGATGGCGATCGGCAGCTTCTGGAAGCCGTTCTCGGCCTTGATCTCGTAGTCTCGGCGCACCGCGAGATCGACTGAGACCGGCCGCTGCCGCGCCGCGTCATAGAGATTGAGCGTCTCGTGCCGAATCGCCCATTTGCTGATGGCAAGATATTCGCCCGCTGCAAGCACGCAGAGGCAGGCCAGGATTGCAAATGCCCTTCTCATGTTTCCAACCTGATCACTTCTGCTCAAGATATGGTGTTGTTACGCATACCGAGCGGCTTTGGATCGGAGCAGAGGGGATTAAATTTTGGCAAGTTGGGGAAGGTTTGACTGTGCGCGAGGTCACCGATTTTGGTTCGGCGGCGATGACTTGGCGGCACGCAGGGCGGCGTCGATCTTGGACTGGACGCGCCGGGCCGCCAGCGCCGCCAGCCGCGTCTGGGTTCTGCCGGTCTTGACCTTGTCGCCGACCTGGAAACGCCATTCCCAGATGTCTGGTTCGGCGGTCGCCACAACGGTGTATTCAACGCCCTTATAAATCACTGCGTGTTCTCATCTGAAAAAAGGGCAAGGACGATGTTTCCAGCCCTCGATCAATCCGGGCCATTACGGGAAACCCGGTGATTCCCGGGCTCTAAAGACGCAAGTCTGGTATGAGTATGGTGCAGACCTATGCAGAGCTGTGCAGTCCGGCAAGGTGGTTGTTCCCAACTCGGTATGCAGAAATATAATTTGCAACCAAGAAAAAGCCCCGGCTTTGCCGAGACTTTTAAATGTCAACTTTAGGGAGAAAAATAGCACATCACGACTACAGGATGCGCCAAGCCGAACTTCCAGCTGACGCCAACCTTCGCGACACTCTTGCGCCCGCGAATGTCATTTGGGTGTGTTCGTGGAGCCGTCCCCACCCCCAAAAGGTCCTCACCCCCAAAAGGTCCCCACCCCCAAAAGAATGACTTCCAAGAGACGGACGAATTTAAATGGAACTTGGGGAATCGGCCTGTCACTGGGAGGCAACAGGGGGCGCATATTCCAGTTGTTTTCCGCCGCAAATCGCCGCGGAAAGGGGCGCTTCTGAGCGGACCCGCGAAGTCAGAACCGCGCGCCCCTCAGCGCCGCCTCGCCAAAGTGACGCCGAGCAGGAACGCAATGCACAGGCTGGTCAGGGGCGCCTCGCGGGTAACCGCCCGCAACCTTGCGACCGGCTGTCCCGGACGCTCTGCGTTCGCAAGGGCAAGCTGCAGGCGGTCAAGCGCGACCCGGAGCGCCGCGGTGACCTCCTCGATTCCGCGCGACACGTCGGTTGCGGTGTCGATGGCGCGCTCGGCCATGCTTGGCGGTGGTGGGGGGTGCGGCGTCTCGATGTTCACGGGCTGAAGCCTTCAACAAAGGGCAATGAGGCCGCCACCTTTGGCTATCCGCGCGTGCGCTTGTTGAACAGCGGGTCTTGCGACCTTTGCTATCTGCGACAGGCGCCGTGGTGAACGGCGGGTGACGGCCTCCAGACAAAAATGCCTGTCCGCGAGAATTGTTCCGCCCAAATCCCGAAGAGAGAATCTCTGTTACCGTGCGCCGCGAGATGGCTGGCGCAAGGGTTCATGATGTCTGAAAAGGATATGGCAAGATCGATCGCCGTGCTCGGCGCCCCCATCGATATGGGCGCTTCGCAGCGCGGCACCTTGATGGGACCGGCTGCGCTGCGCACCGCCGGCCTGCTGACACTGCTCGAAAGCCTCGGTTTTGCGGTGACCGATCACGGCGATCTCTCCATCGCCGGCACGGCCGATCTCACCGATGCTCCGCCGGAAATGGCCAACTACTACCGCGAAATCCAGCGCTGGACCCGCGCGCTGAGCAGGCACGGCTATGAGCTGGCGCGCTCGGGGAGCATTCCGATCTTTCTCGGCGGTGATCATTCGCTGTCGATGGGCTCCGTGAACGCGATGGCGCGGCATTGGCAAGAGATGGGGCGCGAGCTTTTCGTGCTGTGGCTCGATGCGCATGCCGACTACAACACGCCGGCAACGACCCTGACCGCCAACATGCACGGCATGGCGGCGTCCTTCCTGTGCGGCGAAAAGGGGCTGGATCGTCTTCTGGGCGACGAACCGCGGGCTTCCATCGAACCCGACCGGCTCGAACTGTTCGGGACGCGTTCGATCGACAGGCTGGAGAAGGACCTGTTGCGTGCGCGCCGCGTCGGCGTCGCCGACATGCGGCAGATCGATGAATTCGGCGTGGGCGTCCTGATCCGCCGCGTCATTGACAAGGTGGGCGCCCGCAACGGCGTGCTGCACGTCAGCTTCGATGTCGATTTCCTCGACCCCGCTGTCGCGCCCGGCGTCGGCACCACCGTGCCGGGCGGAGCGACCTATCGCGAGGCGCATCTGGTGATGGAGATGCTGCATGATTCCGGGCTGGTCGGCTCCGTCGACATCGTTGAGCTCAATCCCTTCCTCGACGAGCGCGGCCGTACCGCGCGCACCGCGGTCGAATTGATCGGCAGCCTGTTCGGCCAGCAGATCACCGACCGGCCGACGCCGAGCAACGCGATCGGGCCGAATGAGCTCGGCGAGTAGTTAGGGCGCGGGCCGGATGCCTTGATCCCTGAAGTATTGCTCCAGCGCCTCGGGCGAGCCGCTGGGTTCGGCCAGCGCCACATAGGTGTCCGGTCGGAGCAGATAGAGCGCGTTGCGCGCCAGGCCGGCCGCCTCGTGTTCGGGCTTCCAGGCGAACACAAGCAGCGACAGGTCGCGCGGTGCGCACCAGGCCGCGAGTGCGCTCTTTGCCTCGCCATAGACATGCACCTGCCAATCCGGGCGCCGCAGCGGCGCGAAATTATCGGCGCCATCGACCGCGACCCAGGGCAGGCGGTCGCCGCCTTGCACGCGCCCGGCCGCGCCGCGGCTGAGCGGGCCGCCGCGGTAGTTGATCTGGGTCTGCGACACCGTGCGGAAGGCGAACCGGCGGGTCGCCTCGAAGCTGAACAGGATCGGCATGACGATCGGCGCGATGCGGGTGCGCACGAAAGCCGCGAGCCTGCCCTGGCCGGTCGCAAAGGTGAAAGCGCGATCGGTGCTCGCCACCAGCTTTTGAGCAAAGCCGATGCGTTCGGCCTCATAACTGTCGAGCAAGGCATCGCCGGCGCGGTCCTTCACCACCGCTGCCAGTTTCCAGGCAAGGTTGATGGCATCGCCAATCCCGGTGTTCATGCCCTGGCCGCCGGCCGGGCTATGGATGTGGGCAGCATCGCCGATCAGGAAGGCGCGGCCTTTGCGGAAACGCTGCGTCACCCGGTGGTGCACATGATAGGTGGAGAACCAGTTGATTTTGGTAACCGCCAGTCTCATCTGGCCGATCGCATGGCCGCTGATGTCGGCGAAGGTCAGCGTCTCCGCACGCTCAGCGCGTTCGTCGCGCACCGTGCCGATCAGGCGGGCGCGCCCCTGTCCTGCCAGCGGGAACACCGCGACAAAATCGGCCTCGTCGAGATCGATGTGCAACTCGCCATCCAGCGCCGGCCCCGTGGCCTCGACGTCGGCGACATAGAACAGGTGCTGATAGGTGCCGCCGGGAAAGCCGGTGCCGATGGTCTCCCGCACTTTCGAACGCGCGCCATCGCAACCACAGAGATAGATCGCCTCGCACACCTGTTCGCCTTCGTCAGGCCCGCGCAGACGCGCCGTCACGCCGCCGGCCTGCTCGCTGAACGAGATCAGCTCGGTGCGGCGCTCGACGGACACACCGAGCGACTCCAGCTTCGCCACCAGCAACTTTTCGTGCTCGTCCTGGGGAAAGATGTGGAGGAAAGGGTAGGGCGTCAGTCCCTTGCCCATGGCGTTCAGGGAAATGCGCGCCTTGCGCTCGCCCCTGACCCAGAGATTGGTGGCCGGCACCCGGTGGCCTTTCGCTACCACGGCGTCGGCGAGGTCGAGTTGCCGGTAGAGCTCGAGGGTGCGAGCCTGCACCGCAAGCGCGCGCGAAGTCGTTCCCGGCTCCGCGGTCTTGTCGATGATCCGCACGCTGACGCCGAGCTTCGTCAGCCACAGCGCCAGCACCAGGCCGGTCGGACCCGCGCCGGCAATCAGGACATCGCTCTGTTTCATCTGCTACACTCCCGCACAACGACATAGCGTACCGTTCCATTGGCGGAATGGTATGAAAAACTCTTTGGGAGGATCTGATGCGTGACCGAAAGTGGTCGAGGCGGGATGTACTCAAAACCTCGACCGCGCTTGCGGCGGGCGCGTTGTTCGCAGAGCCCGTGCGGGCAGGCGCACCGCCTCCGACCAGTGTCACACCGGAATTGATCGAGGCCGCGCGCAGGGAAGGCAAGGTCTCCTATTATTCCGCGCTCGAACTCAACACCGCCGAGCGGCTCGGCAAGGCGTTCGAGGCCAAATACTCGGGCATTGCGGTCCGCGTCGAGCGCTCCGGGGCCGAGCGAATCTACCAGCGCATCGCCCAGGAACAGGGCAGCGGGATCAATGCGGTCGATGTCGCCAACTCCACCGATCCCGCGCATTACCTCGACTGGAAGTCGAAGGACTGGCTCGCGGCCTACCTGCCCGACGACGTCGCCAAATATTATCCGGCGGACCAGATCGATCCCGACGGCACCTATGCGACCTCCTGCGCCTGGATCGAAGCCATCGGCTACAACACCGGTCTGGTGAAGCCGGAAGACGCGCCAAAGAGCTATGCCGACCTGCTCGATCCCAAATGGCAGGGCAAGATCGTCAAGGCCCATCCCGGCTATAGCGGCGCGATCATGACCGCGACCTTCGTGCTGTCGCGCGAACTCGGTTGGCAGTTTTTCGAAAAACTAGCGCAGCAGAAGATACTGCAGGTGCAGTCGGCCGCCGATCCGCCGAAGAAACTGTTGCTGGGCGAGCGCGCCGTGATGGCTGACGGCAACGACTATAATCTGTTGCTCCTGAAGGAGCAGGGAAAGCCGGTCGAGGTGGTTTATGCCAGCGAAGGTTCGCCGCTGATCATCGTACCTTCCGGCGTGTTCAAGAACGCGCCCAATCCGAATGCGGCACGGCTGTTCCAGAGCTTCTTCTTCAGCGTCGAGGGACAGCAATTGCTGGTCGACAATTTTGCGCATCGCTCCTTCCATGCGCAGGTCAAGGAGAAGTCGGGCCACAAGCCGCTGTCGGAAATGAAACTATTGAAGTCGGATCCCGCCGCGGTGCTGGCGCAGAGCGAGGAGATCAAGGCGCGCTACGCAAAGCTGTTCAAGGTGTGATGTCTTTTGCGCAGGCTTGCACAAGAAAATGCACTGCGTTTGATCTGGGCGGATGATTCCAGGAATCGGATTTTGCAAATATTTCAATGATTAGTCGCATTGGTACGCATCTTGCTTTTGGTGCGTTGCTATCGGTGCGCACCTTGCTGCGGGCACGCATCAAGAAAATTTTGCCGCCCGGGTTGCACACGCTTTCTTGTTGATGATTGTTGCGCGCCCTGATCCGGTCACGTCTGCGTCGCAAAATTGCAAGGCTGCAGCGTTATCTCTCACGCGTTCGTGCCGCACTGTTTTGAGTTGATGTGGCGAAGTTCACACGCGGTTGCGGCGCAAAAATATATTTTCAGGGAGTTAGACACATCCAGCACGCCGGTTTGCGGCGCCCTGGGTCCCAAGGTCATATTTGATGGAGATTGCAAAATGGAACTCGCCCAACAAGCTCGAATTGCGTCCACCAAGCTGATGCCCCCAGCCGCGATGTGTCGATCATACTCGGCTATTCGGTTTTCGCGCTCGTGATGCTGATCGCGATCTATCTCGCCGGCGGCAGCCGGGAACCGCACCCGGCGATTTCGCCAACATGACCGTGTTTCCGTAACACGCGGTCGATTCCATTGCTTTACTTGACTTGAACACTCGCCCCGCGAGGGGCGAGCCATCTAAACCGTTCTTTGCATCAAAGAACCGGTCAACAGAGGGTAATTGTCATGTTTTCGGATGGTGACGACGCCGGTCATTGCTCCAACGGGCTCACCGCGCAGAAATTTCGTGAAGCGACGCCCGAGGAGCGCGTGACCTATCGGAAATGGCTGCGCGGCATCCTGTTCTTCTATTGCGCGTTGCTGTTCATATCGGGTGTCGCAATGGCGACCTATTCCGGCACCGGCAGGACCCAGCTCTCAAATCTTTTGGGACACCAATTGGCTGCATCACTGCGGGCGGACTAGACGAGGTCCTCTCGGCTCGGTGCGAGGCGATCATGTCGTGGGTCGACGGCCTTGGCTTTTGCGCGTCGCTCGCGGTTCTTGCAAGCTTTGCATGACCACGATCGTCGGGCTACGGACCTTCGCGCTGGCGAGCAACATCCTGTTCACCGCGTACGGGCTGCTCGCGCATGTCTATCCGGTGGTGCTGTTGCACATGTTGCTGTTGCCGATCAATCTCGTAAAGCTTTGGCGGCTGCGCTTCAGCCCAACTGTTCGACCAGCGCCGACCACAGCGGCCAGACCTCGTTGATGGCCTCGAGCCCGGTCTGCACCAGAATCAGCTTCGAGGCCGGATCGACGACAATGCGCTGGCCCCAGTCGCCGAACAGGGCAAACTGTCGCCGCTTGCCGGCAAGCAGCCACAGCAGATAGCCGTAACCGAAGCCGGGGTAGGCTTTGCCCGGCGCGAGATAAGCATCCTGAGGGCGCAGTGTGGTCGCGTCGATCATCCATTGCGCCGGGAGGATTTGCTTGCCGTCCCAGGCGCCATCATGAGCGAGCAGGCGGGCGAGCCGCGCCCAATCGCGCAGCACCGCGCTGAAACCGAAATGGGCAAGCTCAAAATCTTCCGCGTCCAGGAGCCAGGTGGCGTCGGCTTCCGTGCCGATCGGCTGCCAGATCTTTTCCTGCAGATAGTCTGACAGGGATTTTCCGGTCCCATAATGCACCACGACGCCGAGCACATCGGGCTCGATGCTCGCATAGTAATGCCGCGTTCCCGGCGGCGCGATGCGGTGGTCGAATTGGGTGATGCTGTTGATCGTGCCTTTCCTGGAAAACCAGGAGCGCGTGACCATGCTGCCCCACAGCCGCTTTAGATCGCGATCATGGTCCTGCTGCTCGCCGAACTCGACGCCGGAGGCCATATGCAACAGCGCGCGAATCGGCGTCTTGCCGTATTCGCTGCCCTTGAATCCCGGGACGTACATATCAGGCGTATCGTCGACCGATTTGATGGCGCCATCTGCGATCGCGATACCCACCAACAGGCCGGCAATGGATTTCACCATGGATTGGGAAACCAGCCGGTCGCGGTCGGTTCGGCCATACTGATAATGTTCGCAAAGGATCTGATCGTCCTTCGCAATCAGGAGTCCGGTGACCGGATTGCGCGCGAGATATTCCTCGATGGAGGATGCATTGCCGCGAAAGCGGTAGCGGATGTCGGCTGGCACGCGCTTGAAATTCCAGGGCGCCGGTGCGCGGGCGACACGCCGCGTCCAAAAGATTTCGTCGATATGACTGAAGCCACCAACGCGGTATTTCGGGCTGAAGGGATTGCCTTCCCGTCGGCCGTGCCACCAACCCGGGACCGGATAGCTCTCGGACGCGCCGTAAAGCTCCGCGTTCGGCCCGCCTTTCGAAAACACCGGCCCCGCATCAGCCGCGCTTGCGCGTGATCCGCCGATAAGTGGAAAGCACGCCGCGCCGGCAAGGCCCGCGAGCGCAGTGCGTCGCGTGATCAAGGTCCGCCTAGGTTTTGCGGCCATAGTTCAACAGCCCGCCGCTGGTCTTCGGCGGATGCGCGCGCAGCGCTTCCTCGTTCGGCTCGGTGCCCCAGCCCGGCCGATCCGGAAGGACGAGATGGCCGTCCACGATCTCTGGCAGATGGCTGAAGAGCTCGTGGTCCCATTCAAGGCGGTCGATGTCGATTTCCATGATGCGCAGGTTCGGCACGGCCGCGCTGAAATGCGCGTTCATCATCGAGCAGAGATGGCCGTAGAAATTATGCGGGGCGACATTGACCTCATAGGCCTCCGCTGCGACGGCGATCTTCATCGATTGCCACACCCCGTTCCAGGGCGTGTCGATGATCGCGACATCCATGGCCTGCTCGTGGAGATAGGGCTTGAACTCGCGCAGGCCCAATAGCGTCTCGCAGGACGAGATCGGATGCGGGCTCTGCCTTCGGATCAGCGCCAGCGCCTCCGGATTGTAGCTGTCGATCTCGATCCAGAACATGTCGAGGTCTTTGATGGCGCGCAGGATCTTCAAGTATCCTTCGGTCTTGGCGTTGAAATTGAGGTCGAGCAGGATGTCGACATCGGGGCCGGCGCCGTCGCGGATCGCTTCGAGATGCATGCAGAGGTCGTGCAGCACCTTGCGCTCGACATTGATCTCGGGCTGGAACGGCGACCCGAAGCCGGGACGCCAGCCGGTCGGCCTGCCGCCGTCATAGGTGAAGATGTTGGTCTTCAGCGCGGTGAATTTCTTCTCGCGCACCTCGCGGCCGATCGCTTTGACGCCATCGAGGCTTTCGATCGGCGGCTTGTACCAAGTGGGATGATTGATGCGCCAGGTCGCGCAATGCGACCAGTAGACGCGAATGCGGTCGCGGATCATGCCGCCGAGCAGTTCGTAGCAGGGCACGCCGAGATGCTTGGCCTTGGCGTCGAGAAGTGCGTTTTCGATCGCGCCGAGCGCCTGCGCGACCACGCCCCCGGCGGCAGGCCGTGTCGCCGAATAGAGCTCGGCATAGATGCGCTCGTGCTGGAAGGCGTTTTGGCCGACCACGCGGGTGGAGAGACGCTGGATGGCGGCGCTGACGCCGGGCGAGCCAAAGCCCTCGTCATATTCGCTCCAGCCGATCACGCCGTCATCGGTTGTCACCTTGACGAAGTGGTAGTTCCTCCAACCTGCGTCGCAGGCGAGGATTTCGACGGCTCTTACCTTTGGCCCCTTCGTCATGACGTTTCCCCCTGGTTTTTGCTGATTATGCCGAGGCTTACGCGCCTGATCCATCCCGTTCTCCGGCATGGCCAATATGTACAGCAGGCACTCGAACTCGATGAGGCAGCGGTCCGGCTAGCGCCCATCGGCGCAGGCCGTGGTGCGCGGCTGGCAGTGGCCCTGCGTGCGCTCATCGGAATTGCAGCGGTACATCGCCGCGTTCTGCGCCTCGGGATAGGTCAACCCGCCGGCGGTAAAGGACAGGTTCCAGCGCCGCCGCCGGTAGGCACCGATGAAGGTTGCAAGCGATGCGCATTGCTGGCCGGAGAAGCTTACGACCTCGCAGCCGCCGCGGCCAAAGCGCGCGCATTGTCGCAATACTTTGGCTTCGGCCTCCGGCTGCGATGGCATCTTCCAGGTCGAGGAATAGGAGCCGTCGGCGGTAAAGGCGATCGCGCCCCACCAGAGATCAGATGACGAGGTCGGCCGGTCGGTAGAAGACGGGTTCGGATTTGGCTCGGGGTCGAGCCTCGGCGAGGTGGACGGTATGGTCGAAGATGGCGCGTTCGGCGAGTAGGGGGTCGGCGCCACCGATGGCGGCAGCTTCTCGAAACCTCCGCCCTGCGCCACGACAAAGCCGTGTGAGCGGACGTCGTCGGCCGCGAACGCGGGTGATATCTGACCCGCGATCAAGAAAGCCGCGATCGCTGTCCTTGCCGGCGCCATAGCGGATCGAACGGTCTGCATGCCCCCGTTTCCCATCTGCAGACGTTTATCTTCGACGAATTTCCCAAGAAATGTCTCTGCAAACAAGAGCGGCCAACGGTTCGGGCGCAGGATTTCCAGCCTGGCGGCGCGCTCGGGCCAAATCTCGACGATTGACAAGCCGCGATTGACTGGCGGCTATCTCGGCATCCGGCCGAACAGGCCATCGATCCGGAAGGAATAGCCGACGCCGACGACACAGCTCGGGGCATGGTGATTGAGCCCGAAGGCGATGTGAAAGTCGACCTGCTGCGTCCGGTCCACATGATACACCGCGCCCGAATTCCAGAGCTGACTCGGGCTGCCGCTTTGCGGATAGTCGCCGACATATTCGGTGAACAGGCTGAACTGTTCGGTCAGCTTCTTCTCCAGCGAGACGGTCGTCTCGGTGATGCTTCGGGCCGCAAGATCGTCGGGGCGAAAGAACTCGGTGAACATGCCGCTCACGCCCCAGCCATCATGCAATTCCCACGACCACGGAAATTGCAGATAGGGTTGCACGCCGCGGCCGGCGATCTCGACCGACCCGGTCGGGAGCGCCATGCCGAACACGACCGACAGGTCGACCTTTCCCGGTACCGGACTGATCTGCCACTTCAGCGCCGGAGAGACGTCGGAAAATCCCCGGCTCGCAGGCCCCTGAACGGGCGCAAAATAGGTCGGAAGGTCGACCAGTATTTCAAGGCAGGGGACGATCCCGAGCCGCCACCGGCTGTTGGTGCCGTCGATGGTGCGGCCATCGTCGCGCATGCTGAAATTCGCCCCGTTCTCGTTTTGAAGGCTGCCGACGGGCACGACAATGCTGGAGTTGGCGACATCGGGGCGATCGGTAGTGATCTCGTCCTTGGCGCTCGGGCAACGGTCCGCGCGCGCCTCGGTCGCGCCGAGCGTCACCAATGCGGACAGCAAACAAGATCTGAGAAAATTATTGTGTCCGTGCACCGCAAACTCGGCCGAAGGTACTCGAAATCGGGCAGCCTTGGTTCCTATCGGCCGGGCGCATGCTTTATTCCCGGACACCCTCCAGTTGGACTGGATGGGGGGCTGTCTGCCCTCGAAATGGCGGGAATTGCCAGGACGGTCATCATCTTTCTCCGGATCGTCCTGAAAATGGACCAAAGGCTGACGTTTTTGGCCACAATCGACCACGACTTTGTGGCCATGAAGACTCTGGCCGTTATCTCGATTTTGGCGCTGCTCACGATCACCGGGGCGGCCTATACCGACCAGCTTTTCACCAGCGATCAGAGTACCGCTCAACGGGCGAACTGAGCGGATTTGTAAAAAAATCGCGTCATCTTGGGGGACGATAGCGATGCTTTCCGTTGATCAATTCTTGCGACTGATATGCGTGCCGGCCGTTGTTTTTGCCTTCGTGGTCGCATCGCAGATTTCGGCCGCGGTCAATCCGCCGCCGACCATGGCAATGTCCAGCGAGTAGCTGCGAGCCACTCCCATTCATCGATAGAGCTTTGCGCCGCCTGGCATGATCCAGGCCCTCGCGCGGCTGGCCGGCCGATGGCGTCGATGACAGCGCGTTCTTCCTCGCCAATCTCACCAAGATTGCCGAGGGTGGATATGTGCCGCTCATGCTCGCCATTTCCGTCTACGGCATCATGTGGATCTGGCACCGCGGCGCTGCGACCGCGTTCGCGCGCCCTGCGCAACGCCATCCATGTCAGCGACTTCTTCAGCCTGCTGCCGACCGACCAGGTCGTCGAGATCGGACGGCAGGTCGCGATCTGATAGGCTCTGGACTTTCACCGGCCATCACTTAAAGAGGCTGAAGACGCGCCGGTTCGGCGTCCGATGCGGCGAAGGGAAGCTACCAGTGGCTACGCAAACGCGGCGCGGCTTTCTGAAGACGACAATGGCTACGGCGGTCGCCCTGCCGCCGGCTCGCGCCCTCGCACAGACTCCCAGTCCGAGCCCAAATCCCGGGCCGGGAAAGGTGATGACCACGCTCGCCGCCTACATGAGCGCGGCGCGAACCCGCGCGCTGCCGGAGGAGGTCGCCGAGCAGGCCAAATATCACCTGCTCGACACGCTGGCCGCGATGATATCGGGATCGGAATTGCCGCCGGGCCAGGCCGCGCAGCGTCATATCCGCGAGCACAGCGGCAGCGGCACCGTCACCGTCGTCGGGACGGCGCTGACCGCGCCTGCCATCGACGCAGCGCTCGCCAATGGCGTGATGGCGCATGCCGACGAGACTGATGACTCCCACAACGCGTCCCGCTCGCATCCCGGATGTGCGGTCGTGCCGGCGGCGCTGGCGGCCGGCGAAATTGCCGGCATCGACGGCACCGGCCTGTTGCGTTCGGTGACGCTCGGCTATGACATCGGCACCCGCGTGGTGATGGCGATGGGCGGCGCCGCGTTCAGCTATGAGAGCAGCCTTGCGACGCACAGCATTGCCGGTACGTTCGGCGCCGCCGCGGCTGCGACCTGCGCGGTAGGTCTCGATACCGCGCAGATGCGATGGGCGCTCGATTACACCGCGCAGCAATCTTCAGGCATCACTGCCTGGCGGCGTGATACCGATCACATCGAGAAAGCCTTCGTGTTCGCGGGGATGTCGGCCCGCAACGGCGTGACCGCGGCGCTGCTGGTGCAATCCGGCTGGAACGGCGTCGATGACATCTTCTCGGGCCCTGACAATTTCTTTGCCGCCTACGCGCCGAAGGCGCAGCCCGATCTCTTGATCGACAAGCTCGGCGAGCGCTACGAGATCACCCAGACCGACATCAAGAAATGGACGGTTGGCTCGCCGATCCAGGCGCCGCTCGACGCCATCGAGGCGCTCCGCGGCAAGAAGACGTTCGAAGCCGATCAGGTGACGAAGGTGACGGTGCGGCTTGCGCCGTCGGTCGCAAACGTCGTCGACAACCGCGACATTCCCGACATCTGCCTGCAGCACATGGTCGCGGTGATGCTGACCGACAAGACGGTGTCGTTCCAGGCCGCGCACGACAAGGCGCGCATGCAGGATGCCGCCATCCTGAAGCAACGCGCCAAGGTCAATCTGGTGCGCGACGAGGAACTGGCCAAGCTGTTGCCGGCGCGCGAGACCGTGGTCGAGATCGAACTCAACGACGGCACGAAGCTTTCCGAGCGCGTGTCGGCCGTGCGCGGCACGCCGCGCAATCCGATGAGCCGGAACGAAGTGATCGACAAGGCGCGCGACCTGATCTCCCCGGTGCTGGGTCGCGAACCGGCGACGCGATTGATCGAAACAATCTTCGATATCGACAGCCTGACCGATATCCGCAGCCTGCGCCGGCTGCTGCAGCGCGGCTGATTTTTCCTTAAAGCGCGATGAGATTATGTTGAATTGTCATCGCGCTTTAGCTTTTTGATTGAGCATGATCTTTTCGGAAAACCGCTACACACGCTTTTCCGGATCATGCTCTAGTAGTGCGGGTCGTACATCTGCGACTGGATGAAGCTGATCGTATCGTTCGGCGGCGGTCCGGCCGCCAGCCCGCGCTGATAGGCGACGTCGGCAACGGCCGCGCCGATCTGCGCCGAAACTTCGCGTATCCGCGGCAGCGCCGGATAGAGGCTGCCCTGCTTGAGATCGGCCTCGCCGACGGAATCGGCCAGCGTATGCGCCGCGGCCATGAACATCTCGTCCGTCACCAGCTTGCTGCCACTCGCGATCGCACCGAGCCCAACGCCGGGGAAGATGTAGGAGTTGTTGCCCTGGCGCGGCACGAAAGTCTTGCCATTTAGCTTGACGGGATCAAAGGGACTGCCGCAGGCGAACAGCGCCCGACCGCCGGTGTGCCGATAGGCGTCCTCAGCCGAGCACTCCGCCTTTGACGTGGGGTTGGACAATGCAAACACGATCGGCTGCTCATTGAGCTTTGCCATCGTCTGCAGCACCTCGGGCGTGAAGGCGCCGCCGACCGCGGCCACGCCAACGATCGCCGTCGGTTTCAGGGTCTGGATCGCGGTGAGGAAGTCGCTGATCTGCGCCTGCTCATGCGCATAGCGCAGCTTGTGGCCGCTCAATCCAGCACGGCCCTTGACGACCAGGCCGCGAGAATCGACAAGCCAGTTGCGCCGCAGCGCTTCGGCTTCCGGCATTCCGTCCGCCTTCATCGCTGACACCACGAGATCGGCGATCCCCGTTGCGGCTTCGCCCGCGCCTAGGAACAGAATCGTCTGGTCGTGAAGTTTGCCGCCGGTCACGCGCAGCGCCGAGAACAGGCCCGCCAGCGCCACTGCAGCCGTGCCCTGAATATCGTCGTTGAAGACGCAGGCGTCGTCGCGATATTTGTGCAAGAGGCGGAAGGCCGAATGATTGGCGAAGTCCTCGAACTGGATCAGCACACCCGGGAAAGCCGCGCGGGCCGCGGTCATGAACTCATCCACGAACGCGTCATAGTTGGCACCAGTGACGCGCTGCTGGCGAAGGCCGATGTAATAGGGGTCGTTAAGAAACTCCTCGTTGTTGGTGCCGACATCGAGCGTCACAGGCAGACACTGCTCGGGATGCACGCCGGCACACGCGGTATAGAGCGAGAGCTTGCCAACCGGGATGCCCATACCGTTGGCGCCGAGATCGCCGAGGCCCAGAATGCGCTCGCCGTCGGTCACGACGATCAGCCGGGTACGATAGGGCCAGTTGGAGAGGATTTCCGCGATGCGGCCGCGGTCGTTGTAGGAAATGAACAGGCCGCGCGGGCGCTGGAAGATCAGCCCGTATTTCTGGCAGGCAAGGCCCACCGTCGGCGTATAGATCAGCGGCTGGATCTCATCGATGTGGTCGCAGACGACGCGGAAGAACAGGGCTTCGTTGCGATCATGCAGCGAATTCAGCGCGACGTATTTTTCGAGATCGCCGGGAAGCGTGCGCAGGTTGGTGAGTACGCGTTCGACCTGCGCCTGCATCGACAGGACGGCCGCGGGAAGGAATCCGCGCAACCCCAGCGCTTCGCGCTCTTCCTCGGTGAAAGCGGTGCCCTTGTTGAGGAGGGGATCGCGCAGCAGCGCCATACCATGAGGTGAATAAGCGGGCGCTGAACGAGCACTTAGCCGGTCGGGTTTCATCAAGGCATTTCCCCAATATCGTTTTCTGTTTGTTATAGCGTCAGCCGGCACCAGCGTACAACGCATCCATGGTATCACACAAAGCTGATACCGCAGCGCACCAATGACGTGACGTCTTTGCAAGAACTCGCGGGCGAGAGAATGGCCTTGGCACATGCCGAGATCGATGCGATCCGCACGCTGTTGGGCTCAAAACCGCGGCCCATCGGATGGTCGCAGCGCCGTCAGCGTATCGAGGAAGTTGGCTCTGTTTGGGCAGTGGCCCAGGACATCAAGCTGACGACTGTCGATTGCGACAGTGTTGCCGCCGCGCGGTGCGGATGCGCACGCTGGCGATCAACTACCATTTGGCTCCCGAGCGTCCCTATCCCGCAGCGCACGAAGACGCGCTGACGGCGTGGCCCTGCACAAGCAGGGCATCGCGGCGAAAGATATCGTCGTTGGCGGCGACAGTGCCGGCGGCAATCTCACGATTTGCCTGATCAATCGATTGCGCGAAGCGGGCGAAGAGTTGCCCGCCTGCGCGTGGCTGCTATCGCCATGGACCGATCTCACGATGTCCGGCGATACGCTCAAGACCAAGGACGCGGTCGATCCGCTGATCCACGATGCTTATTTGCGCGAGTTGGCCCATGCCTATGTGCCGGTGCCTATCGATCGCAAGAGTCCCTCGATCTCGCCGCTGCTTTCGCATGTCCATGGCTTTCCGCCCACGCTGATCCAGGTTGGCTCGGCCGAGACGCTGCTCGCCGACGCCACACGCTTTGCCGCTGCGCTGGGCGCCGCAGACGTCGCTGTCACCCTGGAGTTCTGGCCGCATATGATTCATGCATGGCCGATGTGGAATGCAAAGCTCGAGGACGGACGGCCGCGCCGGCGCGGCTTGCGCAGTTCATCGCCGCGCATCGGCCGGATTAGCCGCCGGCTTTGGCCTGGTGATCGACGACGCCGTAGCTAACTCCGAGCAGGATGCCGAAGCCCATCTCAAAGCCGGGGCAGGAATGGATCGGGTGCGGCGTCTTGCTGCGATCGCCGCCGAAGATCGGGCAGACATCGTTGCTGCCGCTGCGCAAATCCGACTGCGTCGCCTGCACGATGCTGAGATAGATCTTGTCGCCGGCCTTTACCTGCACCGGGTTCTTGGTGCCGAGCGTGTGATCCTTCTTCGCGGTGCGCCAGATGAAGTCCGGCGTCGGCTGCATCTGCATGGCCTGACGCAGCGGGGACTCGACCACCTCATGGGCCTTGGCGAATTCGTCGGTCTGTGTGTTGGTCTTGAGCTGCGCACCGAGCGCCATCAAGGTCGCGGTTCGCTGCCAGGCCTTGATCGTGGTGACGAGATTACCGTTGATCGTCGGCAATGCGCCCGTCATCACGCCGATGATGGTGCGCGCCAGCAGGTCATTGTCCTTGGGATCCGGGAATTGCTCGAACAGCGCGCGGGTTAGAGGCGCGATCGGAAGCTGGCCGGAGACGCGCTTATCCGCCACGTATTTGCCGACCGACTCCCGCAGGATTTGTCCGGTGCGCTGGCCGATGAAGGTCAGGAGCGCGTCCGGGTCGGGATGGAAGATGTAGGCGGACGGCGGAGTGTAGTCCGCGGGACAAACCCCGGGAGAAACGAGGTTCGACACGCCAAATCCGCCGGCCTTGACATAGACGCCATCCGGGATGTCGAAATAATGGCTGCAGACCTTGGCGAGGACGATGTCCGATAGCGCCTGGATGTCGACGATGCCGCTTGGTGCCGGCACGGTCGGCAGCGCGGCGCGGGTTTCCTTTAACGTGACTTCGAAGGCGTCTCGCCGGGTGACACGGCCAATCGCGGCGTTGGCCGGTGTCGATTCCTTCTCGTATTCCGCCCCCCAATCCATGCCGAGAAAGATCGGGCCAAAGCTCTGCTCCATCCGCTTCTGATAACCGGCGTTGGTGTAATTGTCGTCGGCGTTGAGCAGGACCTGCAGATACAGTTCCTTGCTGGTCACCACGACGCCTTCGGGCGTGCGCGCCACGCCCCCCTCCGGATCGACCCTCGTGGCCGCAACAGCCTGGGTATGCTTGTCGACGAGATGGTCGAGCACAAGGCCCCACATCGTGCTGACGCCGCGGGCAATCGTTGTATCTGCTGACATCAAATTCTCCTGTCGGGCTATCGCAAATCTTTTTCGCACGCTCTTTGTCCCACTGATCGTGGCATCATTAAGCAGGTGGTTATCTTTTTTATGTCGGTCTGAAATATTGCCTCGTCGATCGCGGCCGCGAGGTTTGGGGAGGCCCTCTCCGTACTGCAATCTTAGATTGATTTTGGCAATGCCGATCTGGAAAGGACGACGGACCGGCCTGGCGTGCCTCAGGCGAGTGCGGCGAGCAGATCGCGCGCCTCGCGGACGTCGGGCGCGGCCTCGCCGCCTTCGATTTCGGCGAGAACAGGCTCGATCAGCGCGCGCACATCGTTGTTGGATTTTCCTTCGCGCCAGAGCCGGGCCAGATCGTTGGCGGCCCGCAGTTCGAGCAAGCGGCCGTGCTGGCCGCGCGCAACGTCGATCGCTTCCAAAAAGCAGGCTTCCGCGCGCGCCGGGTCCGGCTGCTCCCTCTGCAGCGCGAGCCGGCCGCTGAGCCGGTGCAGATCGGCGAGATAATAACGTTCCCCGGATTGCTCGACAAAGGCAAAGCCTTGCGCGAGGTCGGCTTCCGCCCGTCTCAAATCTCCCCCCTGCAGGGCGACCTCCGCCATGTTGGACAGGATCATCGAGCTGCCGGTGAAGCCGCCGGCCGACCGCATCCGATCGAAGGCGGTACGAAGGGCCACGATGTTGTCGTTTCCCGGCTCGCGCATGGCGCGGGCGTAGGCGTAGTGCAGGGCCGCGAGCAGGCGAATTTGCTCGACGCGTTTGTCCGTGCAATAGGCGAGGAGCTCGGCGCTGCCGCGCTCCAGAGCCGCGTGGTCGCGCAGCACCGCCTTTGGCCAGGTGACGGCGCAGAATCTTGCCGACGCAATCGTGGTTGCGTGGGTATGGGTGGATATCTCGGCCTGCACCTGTTCGCTGATTTTGGCGGCACTGTCGAGGAGGCCGTGCGACAACCGTACCAGCACTTCGAAGGAAAGGACGGCGATGCTTGGATCCCATCCGAAACGGTGGCTCAAGGCGCGCTGCCGTGTCGGGTCGCGATATTGCCTGGCGCGCTGCAGGCTTTCGAGCGCCTGAAGATTCTGCCCGGCATAGTACTGGTTGGTGGCGAGCATCCGATAGGCGACCAGACGGTAGGTCGGGTCGTCCTGCCGCTCGGCGACTTCGATGATTTGTTGCGCGAACTCGAGCGCGGGCCGCATCCGGGCGCGCAGCGTCGCCACCGAGCAGAGCCCGAACAGCACGGAGACGCGCTGCAGATCCGTGCCGACGCCGCGGTCGAGCAGCCGCTTCGCGGCGTTCATCACTTCATAGGTTTCGGGTGCGGAGATGCTCTTCAACGGCACGAGTGCGTAGGCGCGCGCTACCAGAAGCGAAAGCTCGAGAGCGTCGCGTTCGCGGCCCTCGGCGATGGAGGGGATCAGCGACAGCCCGGTACGGGCATGGCGCTCGGCCTCGACCGGCGCCGACTGCGACAGCGCCAGTTCGGCCGCGCCCAGCCAGGCGGCGGCGGCAGGAGCGGCGAGCCCGGCCTCGGTGAAGTGATGGGCGATGGTCGCGGGCGGATATTCTTCTTCGGTGATGTGCTCCTTCAGCGCCCAGGCGATTTGCGCATGGATGCGCTGGCGGCGGCTGCGCAAGAGCGAGCTGTAGGCGGCGTCCTGCACCAGCGCGTGCTTGAACACGTAGCTCGCCTTGGGCGGCGCGCCCCGGCAATGGATCAGCTCGGCGTCCATCAGCTGGCGCAGCACGCCATCGAGCGCATCGCCCTTGATCGGCGAGATCGCCTCCAGCAGCGTGTACGGAAACTCGCGGCCGATCGCAGCCCCGATCTGGGCGGTCTCCTTGATCGGCGACAAGCGGTCGAGCCGCGCGGTCAGGGAGTCATGCAGGGTCGAAGGGATCGCAAGCGGCGTCAGCGCGGATGTGAGCACATAGGCATCTTCCTCCTCGCGCAGCAATTCGGATTCCAGCACACTCTTGGTCAGCTCCTCCATGAACAGCGGTACGCCATCGGTCTTCGCCACGATCTGGTCGAGCACTTCCGCCGGCAGTTTCTTGCCCGAAGCCACGCCATCGATCATCCTGAGGGCCTGGTGGCGGGTGAGGCGGTTGAGCGCCAGAGACGTGGCGTGGCCTTGGCCGGCCCAGGGCGGCGAAAACTCCGGCCGATGCGTAATCACCAAGAGGATCGGCAAGCGCCGTACCTCCTCGACGACACGGTTGGTCAGCTCGAGCGTGGTGGGATCGATCCAGTGCGCGTCCTCGAGGAACATCAGAATGGGCGCCTGCTTTGTCAGCTCGACCGTCATCGCGATCATGGCGGAGAGCGTTCGCTCCCTTGCCTCGGCCGGCGGCATGTCGAGCGGCGGATAGCGATCGCCGGTCGGAATTGCGAGCAGGGCGGCGAGCCGAGGCACGATGTCATCGCACGATAATCCGGTGGCCTCGACCATCCGTTCCAGCTTCTCGAGCCGCGCGCCGGCGGGCTCGCCGCTGACAAAGCCGGCGGCGTGCCAGATCTGGCCGATCACCGGATAGAACGTGTCGTTGAAATGGTGCGGCGAGCATTGATAGCGCATGACAATGTGGCGCTCGTCTTCGACCCGCTCGCGCAGCCTCGCCAGGATGCGCGACTTGCCGATGCCGGCCTCGCCCGACAGCAGCACGACCTGACCTTCGCCCTTGATCGCGTGACGCCAGCGCTCGACCAGCAGCGCCATTTCGCTTTCACGCCCGACAAAGGGCGTGAGCGCCTCCGAGCGCGACGCGTCGAAGCGGCTGACGATCGCCTGTTCGCGCAGGATCAGCCATGTCGCGACAGGTGACTTGAACCCCTTGAGGCTCTGCGGCCCGAGCGGCTTCAGCTCGAACGTCTTGCCGAGCAGCCGCCGGGTCGGTTCGGAGACCATGATGGTGCCGGGTTCGGCCAGCGATCGCAGCCGCGCCGCGAGATTTGCGGTGTCGCCAACGACACCCCGCTCGCGCGCTTCGCCTTCGCCGATCAGCTCGCCAACCACGACCAGGCCGCTGGAAATGCCGATCCGCGGCTCGAGCGCCACACCATGTTCGCGGGAGAGCCTTGCGACCGCCTCGATCAGCGCCAGGCCCGCGCGCGCCGCGCGCTCGGCGTCGTCCTCATGCGCACGCGGATAGCCGAAATAAACGGTGGCGCCGTCACCGACCCATTTGGCGACGTGACCGTCAAAGCGCGCGACCGCGGTTGCGATCGTGCTCTGCGAGGCGCGCATCAGCGCGGCCATGTCCTCGGGGTCGAGCTCCGCCGTCAGCGCAGTGAGGCCGACGAGGTCGCAGAACATCACCGTCATGTGCCGGCGCTCGGCACCCTCGCGGGCAGCAGGCGCCAGTGACGGCGATGTATCCGGTGCGGCAAGTTCGCGGATCGCGCGCAGCATCCTCAACCGGTGTCCAAGCGGAACACCGATGTCCCTCAGGCGCTGATCCGTCACCTCCGGAAGCGCGTCAGCGTCGATCCCGTTTTCTCGAAATGTGCTTTCGTAGTGATCGAGGCCGAGGCTGCGCAGCCAAGTCCCGACATCCATCTATCCCGGTCTCCCTCCCACCCGGCAGCAATGATGGGCCGCAGGGAGCGTCCTGTCCAGAACCGTTGGAGGTCTGGAAACTCCGATTCAGATGACGGTGAGGTGAGATTTTCCACGAATGCCAACGCGCGGTTGACACGTCGGGCAAATCAGATGCATTTTGGCATCATCGCAACAAGCATCGAAGCCCGTGGCCAGACCGGCCGCGGGCTTTTTGCTTGCGCGGGCTATTTGATGCTGACGAACATCGCCCACACCGCCGCGAGCCCGGCGCCGGTCAGAACATAGTGAGGGTTTTCGCAAAACGTGCCGCCGTATCGGCACATCTCGACGCCGAGCGAGCCGATCTCGTGATGGCCGGCAGCATAGAACAGTCCAGACAGGACAACCAAAATACCGGCGACCCAATACATCGTCGATCTCCTTGCCATCCATTGATCGATCGCGCCTGATCCCAAAATCCGCGCTCGACCCGTCGGGCAAATCAGAGGCATATCGATAGCATCAAAACTTATATCGCCCGCGCCGTGATTCGGCAGCGGGCTTTTTCATTTGTGCGGCGCGAGCGTGCAAATTCGGGTTTCGATTTGCCGCAATTCATTTGCTGCTTTTTCAACAAATTTGACTCGTCGGGCAAATCAGGTGCATGCTGGCATCATCGCAAGAAGTTTGAAGCCCGCGCCGGAAACGGCGGCGGGCTTTTTCATTTCCGAAATCGGATGGCGGCGCGCACGCGAGCACGCCTCACTCTCGCGCTTTGCGTTGCCGCACGCGCGTCGCCGTCCGAGCCCCCAAGTCTTTCAACCATATTGGCCGGCGTGCGCGAGCGCGAATGCTCGCAGGATTGGTCGGGGTCGCTGGCGCAGGGCGATCCCTGGAATCGGGTCTCGGTTCACGTGCCGGCCGGCCGCGGGCCGTTCGGTTCCTGGGAAGAGGCGGCGGTCGATGCGCTGGTGCATTGCGCGCCCTATGCGGCCCGTAACAAGGATTGGAGCATCGGTGCAACGCTCACCAAACTCGAAGAGTACAACGGCCTCGGTTACGCGGCGCGCCGGCAGCCGTCTCCCTATGTCTGGTCGGGCACCGATCAGTACATATCCGGAAAATATGTTCGCGACGGCGTCTTCGATCCCAACGCCGTCGACCATCAGCTTGGTTGCGCCGGCTTGCTGCTTGCAATGATGGCGCTCGATCCGAGCATTGGGTTCGATCACAAGCCTCCGCCTTTCGAATCGAAGCCGGCAATTCCTGCACCGCCTCGTTCGAAATCATCTCCGCCTTCCATCGCGACCCCGTCGAAAGGCTCGATCGGCGCGTTCGTGGCCTCCCTCATCGCAGCCATCTTTAAAAGGAAATGAACCATGTCGACCTACCTTGATATCGCCGCGTTTGTCGCCGGTTTCGCCGCTTGCTGGTTCGCAAAGGACAGGATCACCCAACTCGTCACCGGAACGGAAGCCTTTATCAATGCGCTCGAAGCCAAGGCGTCGGCGTTGAAGGCTGCGCTGTGATGTTTGCCAAGGTCAAGGCGTTTTGCCTTCACTCGTTGACGATCGCGTGGGGCTATGTCCTGGCGATCGTCGGCGGCGTGATGTCCATCATCGACAATGTCGGCGATGCGCTCGGGGATCCCGGCTTGAAGGATCAAATCAGCGCGGCGATCGGAGATGCCAGAATCGCAGGGCGCGTTCTGCTTTGCATTTCCATCATCACGATCCTGGCCCGGCTGCGGTCGCTCAAGAAGGCAGGCTGAGATGTGGATGACGATCCTGAGCTTCCTCGGCGGTCCCGTGATCAAGGCATTGATCGATGCCTACCAGGCTAAACTCAAGGCTGGAAACGTCGACACCAAGATCGCTGCAAATCTGGCCGCGAATGAAATTGCAGCTCAGACGGCCGAGGCGAATGCACAAGCACAGCTCAAGATATCCGAGATCGGTCATCCCTGGGAGCCCGAAAAGCTCGCATTCTATATTGTGCTCGGATTCTTCGCGAAGTGCATCGTCTGGGACACCATCCTCGGCCTCGGAACGACACCGCCGCTCAAGGGTGACGTCAGCGTCTGGGCGGGGTTGGTGATGTCCTTCTATTTCGGCAAACGTACCTTTGAGAATGTTGCGAGAATTATCAAGCGATGAGTGCGCTCCAGGATGAGGATATCAGGGCGATCGTTCTTGAAACGCTCGCCGGGCAGCAGAGACTGCACCGCGACGATGTCGATGCCATCGTGCTTCGAGCCGTTGCTACGACGCTGACCTCCTTCGGTATAGAGGAGGAGGATCGGCGCGAGCTTCGCGCCGACCTTCAGCACCTGCGGCGGTGGCGCAAGAGCGTTGAACAGGCGCAAAGTTACACCTTTAAGGCCGTCATCACGGTGATCGTCACGGGATTTGTCGGCGCGGTGCGGCTTGGCTTCAAGATCATGCTCGGCAAGTGATCCGCAGGCCCAGGCAATGTACAGGATAAGGCAGGTCGATGGGGAGGATGACGACATCGCCGCGACGCTTTTGGATCTGCATCGTCTGACATTCTACGAAAGCGCGCCGATCCCGGAGTTTGACTGGGGGCACTGGTGGCTTGCGTATCACGCCTGCGGGCCGGTCGCATTCGCTGGATTGGTGCGCTCCACATACGTCGCAAATGCCGGCTACTTCTGCAGAGTCGGCGTGTTGCGACGGCATTGGGGCAGGGCCCTGCAGCTCCGATTGATGCGCGCCATGGAGGCACGGGCCCGCCACAACGGCTGGGCTTGCGTCATCTCGGATACCACCGACAATATCGCCTCGGCCAACAACTTCATCAGGGCGGGCTACCGGCTCTATCGGCCGCAGAACCCTTGGGGCTGGCCGCACACACTATATTGGCGGAAATGCATCTGCAGGGAGGATCGTCGTTGACATCGCCTCCGCCGCATCGGCTGACAACCCATAACAGCGTCCGGCCCGGTGGCTCCATGCCACCGGGCTTTTTTGCTTTTTGGACCGAGCCCCGTCCACGGTATCGCATTGGAGGTCTGCATCAGCGACGCAGCAAGCCATGACCTCTTGTGGTCCGGCGCGAATAAACCCTAAAGTCGATACTTAACGCATCGATACCAAGGGGAACGCCTCGCCATGACTGCTGGAGTGCCGCTGCCGGACCGTTTACCGCGTGCAAAGGATGCGCCGACCGCACTCGACGGTCTCCTGGTCGTGGATTTTACGCGCGTCGTCGCGGGACCGGCTTGCACGCAAACGCTCGCTGATTTCGGCGCCGAGGTCATCAAGATCGAGAACCCCGAGGGCGGCGATGACAGTCGTGCCTATGAGCATGCAGAAATTGGTGGAGAGAGCGCCGCCTTTCTAAGCCTCAATCGCAACAAGCGCGATATCGCCCTCGATTTGACGGTTCCGGCAGCACGCGAGGTCGCGCGAGACCTGATTTCGCGGGCGGATGTCGTGGTGGAGAATTTCTCCGCAAGCGTCATGGAGAAATTCGGTCTCGATTATCCGTCCGTTGCGCCGACCAATCCACGTCTGATCTATTGCTCGATCTCGGCCTATGGTCGCAACGGGCCTTTTGCTTCAAGGCCAGGCTTCGATCCGATCACGCAGGCCGAAAGCGGATTCATGTCGCTGAATGGCTTTCCGGACGGGCCGGCGGTGCGCACCGGGCCGCCGATCGTCGACATGGCGACAGGCATGTCGGCCTGCAACGCGATCCTGCTCGCACTGATCGCGCGTGACCGGCTGGGAAAGGGCCAGCATGTCGAGGTCGCGCTGTTCGACATTGCGATGTCGATGACCGGCTTTTACGGCATGGCCTATCTGATCAACGGCACGAACCCCGGCCGCTTCGGCAATTCGCCGAATGGATCTCCGACCGTCGGCGTCTATGAGGCATCGGACGGGCCGCTTTATATGGCCTGCGCCAACGATCGGCTTTACCGCCGGCTGGTGACTGACGTCCTCGAGCGACCCGATCTCATCACCGATCCGCAATTTGCCAACCGCAGGGTGCGGTCGGCCAACAAGGAGAAATTGCGCGCGATCATCGCGAGTGTCTTTGCCAGCGACACGCTCGAAAACTGGATGGCAAAGATGAAGAAGGCCAATATTCCGGTCGGCTATCTCCGCACGGTCGAGCAAGGGTTCAACGCACCAGAGGCGCGGGAGCGGCATCGCCTCAGCAGGATCCCGCATCCCACGGCGGGCATGGTTCCCAATATCGAGACGCCGCTCAATATGGGCCTGACCCCGGCCGTTGATCCGACGGCAGCGCCACTATTGGGTCAGCACACCAGAGAGATTCTGCATAAGACACTAGGTTACGACGACCGGCGTATTGCGGCTCTGGCTGGTGCAGGCGTGTTCGGAAAGCCGCAAGGCTCCAGCTGATCTGCGTGAACGTCGGCGGCGCATCAGGTGTGGGTGCTAGCGCGCCGGAATACCGGAAGCCCGAGCTCAGGGTCGGTAGTTTCGACGAAGGTACAGATGACTCGATCGCCGCATCGCACGTCTTCGGGTGCACAGTCGATCAGATTGCTGAAGAGACGTCCGCCATCGTCAAGCCGGATGAACGCGACGATGTAAGGCTCCTTGCCTTTCCATTCCGGCTGCACGGCTCGGCGCACGACTGCGAAGGTTTCGACCGCGCCAGCGCCCGAGCTTTCCTTCCAGATGAGGCGACCCTGGCAGGTCGGACACCGCCGCGCCGGCGGCCAACAGAAATGGCTCTGGAGTTCACAGAACGGAAGCAAGAGGCGGCCTTCGCGGGCTGCCTTCCAGTGGGGTGTCGCCTCGCGACCATTTCTTGGCGCTGAATATTTCATGTCGCCTCCAGCAATAAGACACCGTGCGTTGCAAACAGCCCGCCCATCCCATGGGTCATGGTCATCTTGGCGTTGGGTATTTGCCGGCCTCCAGCGTCGCCGCGAAGCTGAACAGCAGCCTCTATCAGGTTGCCGATTCCGGCCGCTCGTCCCGGGTAGCCGTGCGACAACAACCCGCCATGGGTGTTGATCGGAATGCGACCACCAGGCTTGAACTCTCCGTCGCGGAAGGCCGCGCCCGCCTTTCCCTTCTCTGCAAAACCGAGATCTTCGGTGTTGACAAGCATCGCGATCGAGAAGCAGTCATAGACCAGGGCAATATCGATATCGTTGCGCCGACGGCCTGCAAACGACAAGGCGCGGTCGAGCGCAAGCCCGGCACCATGGCTTGTCAGTGAGGGGGCGGCGGAGAGGTGCAGATGCGTCATCGCGAATCCGGCGCCCATGACCCTAACCGGTTTCTGGCCGCCTTTGCCGGCGCGATCGGCGGAAGTTACGACGACCGCGGCGCCGCCATCGGAGACCGGCGAGCAATCGAGCAGCCGCAACGGGTCCGCGATCATGTGGCTTGCGCAATAGGTCGCAAAATCCATCGGCGCGCGCATGTGCGAATTGGGATGCGTGATTGCGGCGGCGCGATCATGCATGGCGACGGCGCCGAAATCGCTCTCGTCGGCGTCAAAGCGGTCCATGTAGGCGCGGGCGACCATCGCAAACAGCGAAGGCACGGAAGGACCAAACGGCCGTTCAATATCCGGGTGGACGGGCCCGGAATCGGCCAGCGTGTTGACGTAGGAATCCCTCGTGTTGACGCTGAGCGGCATGTCCGCGGAAACAACCAGAACGGTCTTCGCCGATCCGCCCAAAATCATATTGCGTGCCATGTCGACCATGATCGCTGGTGCCGCTCCTCCGCCTTCCAGCGTCAGCGCGGTTGGCGGAGCGATCCCGAGATATTCCGCAAAGGCTGCGGCATGAATCAAATAGGAGTCGGAGCGCGGCGCCAGCGTCAGAATGGCATCGACGTCACGTAGTTCGAGGCCTGCGTCGGCCAGCGCATCGAGGGCCAGCCGTTCGTGGAGCGCCATCGGGGTCAATCCGGAGATGCGGCCGTGCACGGGCTCTGCAATCCCCGCGATCATTACGTTGCTCATGGAGGCGATTTCCGTCGAATTGTTACTGCGCTGAAAGGCGCTGTTTTGCGTAGCGGTTTTCGGGGCGTTTGAGACCTAGATGCTCGCGAAGCGTGCGACCGGTGTATTCGGTGCGAAATAGCCCACGCCGTTGCAATTCGGGGATGACGAAATTGACGAAATCCTCAAAGCCGCCCGGCAGATACGACGCCTGGATGATAAAGCCGTCGGCCGCGCCCGTTGTCAGCCATTCCTCCATTTGGTCGGCGATGTGTTCGGCCGTTCCGACGACCGAATAGGAGCCGCGCGAGCCGGCATAGCGCTCGTAAAGCTGGCGTATCGTGAGCCGCTCCTGCTTTGCGACTCCCCCAACGGTCTTCAGGCGGCTCGTGCTCGATCTCGTCTTCTCGGGAATGAGATGATCGGGAACCGGCTCGTCAATCGACAGACCGGAGAGATCGGCACCGCCGAGATCGACGCTCACCAACTCCTTGCCGACGTCGGGATGAATGAGCGATTGAATGTAATCGAACTTTTCTTGCGCTTCCGAGGCTGACCTTCCCACCGTCGGATTCAGGCCGGCCAGCATCTTCAATTGTCCAGGCTCGCGCCCGAACTTCGCCATCCGGCCCTTGACGTCCCCGTAGAATTCCCGGGCGACTGCGACACTCTGCTGGGAGAAGAAAATGACCTCGGCAGTTTCGGCACCCAGCTCCTTGCCGCCCTCCGACGCGCCAGCCTGCGCGATGACGGGATAGCCCTGCGGCGGACGGGCCAGATTCATCGGTCCACGAACCGAAAAGAAATTCCCCTTGTGATTGAGCCTGTGAAGCTTGTGGGGATCGAAATAGCGGCGGCTTTCGCGGTCACGCAGGAAGGCATCATCCTCCCAGCTGTCCCACAGGCCGAGAACCACCTGCACGAATTCACGTGCGCGCTGGTAGCGTTCGGCGATGTCGTAGTGCTCGTCGCGATTGAAATTGAAACTCGCCGATGCGTTCGCCGATGTGACGACATTCCAGCCGGCGCGTCCGCCGCTGATATGATCGAGTGAGCCGAACAGGCGCGCGACATTGAAAGGCTCATAGTAACTGGTTGACGCCGTGCAGACGAGGCCGATGTGCTTGGTTTGCGAGGCCGTGGCTGACAGCAATGTGATTGGCTCGAAATGGGCCATGTATTGCGGCCACCGGCTGAGCGCTTCCACGTTGCCGTCGCGCGTCGCGACCGCATCCGCCATGAACACGAAATCGAATTTTGCGCGCTCGGCGGTCTGCGCGAGTTTCAGGAAGTACGGGAAGTTCTGCCCGGCGTCGATTTGAGAATCCGGGTGCAGCCATGCGGCAATATGCTGTCCCATAGACGGGAAGTGCGCTCCCAGAACGAGCTGCTGTCTTGGCGCGGGCATGCAGGGCTCTTAAACATGTGACCGTCCGAACCCGACGGGCATCTTGTTCGCAGGCTAGGTGCTACTACCGGGACTTGTCGAGAACGAATGTCCACTATGTGAACGTTGGAACCATACGTAACCTGTCGCGGATGGCAGCGAGTTCGTCATGCAGCGCGACAAGGACCTCACGACGATGCTCCGCCGTCATCTTCGCGGCCAGATTGGTCACACTGACAGCGCCGACGCAGCGGCTTTCCCGGTTTTGCAAGGCAATGCCGATTCCGGAGAGGCGCGGGGGTCCATAACCCCTGCTATAGGCGTAGCCGTTTTTGCGCGACCTCGCGATCTGCTGCGGAAGCCGTTCCGGCCGAACGCCATATTCGCGCAGCCGATGCGCATTCTTGCGGATGAAATCGCCGGCTTCGGCGTCAGAGAAGGTCCCGAGGATGGCGAGACCAGTTGCGCCGACGCCGAGCGGGCGCGGCATGCCGACATCGAGCGGCATGGCCCGAGGAGGCGTCGTACCGATCCTGCGATCGACGACGAGGGCATCGTCGCCCTGTCGCGTTGCAAGAAAGACAGTGTCACCGGTAGCAGCCGCAATCCGGGTGAGCACGCTCTCGCAAATTTCGCGCAAACTGGTGCGGCCGGCGGCTACCAGACCGAGCCGATAGATCTGATCGCCCAGCAGATAGCGCTTGGTATCGTCGCGAACGACAAAACCTTCGGCGACCAGGCTTGACAGGATGCGGTGGATGGTCGGCCTTTCGATGGCGAGCCGCTCGCAGAGATCAACGATGCGGAGACCGCGCCGCGAGCCGGCCCCGAGTTCCTTCAAGATGTGCGCGGCCCTGACGATCGCCTGCGTGCCGGCGTACGGCTGCGGAGACGAGCTCGGCTTCTGACGTTGTCTCATGAGCAGGTTTCCCCTCGCCCTCGGCGGCATCTTAGGTCGACGCGTTCGCGGTGCAACACGGAATTGGCCAATAACCACATTGTGGACATCGCGGATAGACAGCCCGGAGGGTGGCTTCTACCCTTAGGTTTTCGTGTTTCGCGCAAATTCTCAATCATCGAGAGCAAGATCATGCTGAACCGAAGGAAACTTCTTTCTGCAGCCATGGCCACATCCGCGCTGTCGCTTGGTGTGGGTCCCTCGATTTTGAAAGCTGCCGACGATTACCCGAACCGGCTGATACGCATCATCGTCGGCTACGCCACCGGCGGCAATGTCGACGTCCCCGCGCGCCTGTTTGCACCGGAGCTGCAGCGGCTTCTCGGCGTTCCCGTCATCATCGAAAATCGGCCGGGCGCGAGCGGCGTCACCGCCGCGGAGGCGCTCGTGCATATGCCACCCGACGGTTACAACATCATCTGGGCGACTTCTGCCAGTCACAGCGTCTCGGTGGTTGCTCTCGCGCCCCTGCCGTTCGATCCGGTGAAGGATTTTGCGCCGATCACGCTGATCAGCGAAGACCCCAACGTGATCGTATCGACCAGCGCGTTTCCCGCCGCCGACTTTATCGCTGCGTTTCTCGCCTACGCAAAAGCTCATCCCGGTACGGCGATCGGAACCCCGGGGCCGGCGACCTCGGGACGTTTCGCTGTCGAATTGATGCGGCCGAAGCTCGGTGTCGACTTGACCGTTGTGCCATATAAATCGACCGGTCCACTCTTGACCGACCTTGCCGGCAAGCACATCCCGCTCGGGATCATGGGCGCGTCGACGGCGGTGCCGTTCATCAAGGACAAGAGCATCCGCGCTATCGCCATGACGAGCATCAAACGGTCGCGGGTTTTGCCTGATATTCCGACCTTCGACGAGACGGTATCGAAAGGATTCGATGCGGTAGCCTGGAGTGCGCTGTTCGCGCCGCCCGGAACGCCCGAGCCGATCGTTGCGAAGCTGAACGCAGCGATGAGGCAAATAGCGCAACTGCATGAGATCAAGAAGTGGTTTGACGAGTCCGGCCTGGAAGTACCGATGAGCTCCCCCGAGGAGCTGACGGCCTTCATGAAGGCGGACATCGAAAAATGGGTGCAGGTCGCGAAGGACAACAATCTGAAGATCGAGATGCGATAGCCGCGAGTTGGGCTCATCCGGCTTCCAATATGGGCAGCGGCCCAAGCAGAGCTGCGCCAGCCGCTATGCGTTCGCCTCGCGGACTAGGCCCTAGCGGGGCGGCCGTCTGTCATGCTTTGATGGTCTCCGCTTGATACCTTCAAGCAAAAGTCGTGGAAAACGACGGTTAGCGGCTGTGCCGCCGGCCTCAAGAGCCGAAGGGAGGACTGCCTTGGGAGAGCCTGGCCGTACCATGCTGGCCAAGATCTGGGACCAGCATGTCATTGCTCGCGTCAGCGAGGATACCGATCTCCTTCATATCGACCGGCATCTGCTGCACGATCTCGGCGGTTCACGCGGGCTGCTCGATCTCAAGGGGCGTGGCCTGAAGGTTCACAGTCCGGAATTGACCTTTGCGACCCCGGACCACGCCGTCTCGACGGCGCATGGCCGGGCCGGCACCAGCAAGATCGGGCAGGAGTTGCTGGTGGCGCTCAGGGTCGAAACCTCGGCGAGCGGCATTCAGCTGTTCGATGTCGATCAACCGGGGCAGGGCATCGTGCACGTCATCGGGCCCGAGCTTGGATTGAGCCTGCCGGGGTGCACCATCGTTTGCGGCGACAGCCACACCTGCACCCATGGCGGATTGGGGGCACTCGCGTTCGGCATCGGATCGAGCGAACTCACCCATGTGCTGGCAACACAGGCGTTGATCCAGCGCCGGCCCAAGACCATGCGCGTGAAGTTCGAAGGCCGGTTTCCGCTGGGTGTCACGGCAAAGGACCTCATCCTGGCCTTGATCGGTCACGTCGGGGCAGCCGGCGGCACCGGCTATGCCGTCGAATATGCCGGCAGCGCCATTCGCGACCTGCCGATCGAAGGCCGGCTTACCATCTGCAATCTCTCGATCGAGCTTGGCGCCAAGATCGGCATGGTCGCGCCCGACGAGAAGACGTTCGAGTTTCTGCGCGGTCGGCCCTACGCGCCGAAAGGCGAGTTGTGGGAGCAGGCAGTCAGGTCATGGCGCGCGCTTCCGAGCGACGCGGATGCGGTATTCGACAAGGAAGTCGTCATCGATGTCGAGAAGATCATTCCGCAGGTGACCTGGGGTATCAGCCCGGAGCACGTCATCGGTGTCGATGGCCGCATCCCTGATCCGCAAACGGTCGATGATCCGGCGCGTCGCGCCGCGATCGAGACCGCGCTCGACTATATGGGGCTTGAGGGCGGCGCGCCGATTGCGGGCACGCCGGTGGATTGGGTTTTCATCGGTTCTTGCACTAACAGCCGCTTGAGCGACCTGCGCGCTGCGGCTGACGTCGCTCGTGGCCGCAAGGTCGCGCCCGGCGTGCGGGCCTGGGTCGTGCCGGGTTCGGAAAACGTCAAGCGCGAGGCTGTCGCGGAGGGGCTCGACAAGGTCTTCACCGAAGCCGGCTTCGAATGGCGCGAGCCCGGCTGCTCGATGTGCCTTGCTGCTAATGGCGAGACGGTAGGCCCAGGCCAGCGCTCGGTCTCCACGTCGAACCGCAATTTCGTTGGCCGGCAGGGGCCGCGGGCGCGCACGCATCTCGCGAGCCCGGCAAGCGCCGCCGCCGCAGCGATTGCGGGTGCAATCGCCGATGTTCGGACCATGGGACGCTGACCATGCCGAAACCATTCAACAAACTGACCGCCATTGCCGCGCCGATCATGCGCAGCAATATCGATACCGACGTCATCATCCGTATCGAACGACTGGTCGGAAACTCAATCCGGGGCACCCTCGGCAAGTGGGCGTTCGGTTCGCTTCGCTATTTGCCTGACGGCTCGGAGAATCCCGCCTTCATTCTGAATCGCGAGCCTTATCGGCAGGCCGAGATTCTCGTGACCGGTCCGAATTTCGGCTGCGGCTCTTCGCGCGAAGGCGCGGTTTGGTCGCTGCAGGAAATGGGCATCCGTGTCATCGTCGGTTCCGGCTTTGGCGATATCTTCTTCGCAAATTGCTTCCAGAACGGGATCCTTCCAATTGTCGTCGACAAGGCAATCGTCGATTCGCTAGCCGCCGATATCGAGGCGACACAGGGGGCAGGCCGGGTCAGTGTAGATCTTGAGGCGCAGACGGTCGTCTCGCCGTCCGGAAAGCGACACAGTTTCGAGATCGATCCGCGGCGACGCGAAGGTCTTCTGCAGGGCCTCGACGAGGTTGCCCTGACATTGCAGCGCGACAACGATATCCGCGCGTTTCAGGCGGCGGATCGCGCCGCGCGGCCCTGGATCCATTTTGCAAGGAAGTCGGCATGAACAATCGATCCAACATGGTCAAGGTCGCCGTGGTCGGCGGCGAGGGCATTGGCCCCGAGGTGACGGCGCAGTCGCATCGCATCCTCAACTGGTTCGCCGCCAAGCGCGGCGCGCCGATGACGTTGCGTGAAGCGCAATATGGTCTCATCCCCTATCTCGCGACCGGCAAGGTTTTGCCGGAAGACACCGTCGAGGCGATGGACGAGGCCGACGCGATCCTGTGGGGCGCGACTGGCGGTCCGGAGACCAAAGAAGTACCGGCGGCCGCGCGCAAGGCCGGAAGCCTGCTGTCGTTGCGGAGCAAGTACGATCTCTATGCGAATCTGCGGCCGATCGTGGCGAGTCCGGCGCTCGCGGATTCGGCGCCGCTCAAGGCAGAGGTCCTAAAGGACGTCGACTTCGTCATCATCCGTGAACTCACCAGCGGCATCTATTTCGGCGAGCCGCGTGGCATCGAGACGCTTCCCGACGGGCAGCGGCGCGGGTTCAACACCGAGCAATATACGACCAACCAAATTCGCCGCGTGGCGCGCGCGGCCTTCGAGCTGGCGCGGTCGCGACGGAACAAGGTCTGCTCGGTCGACAAGGCCAATGTGCTGGAAACCAGCGTGGTTTGGCGCGAGGAAGTCATCGCGCTCCACAAGGAAGAGTTCTCCGACGTCGAGCTCACCCATTTGTACGTCGATAATGCCGCAATGCAAATCGTGCGCGAGCCACGGCAATTCGATGTGATGGTCACCGGCAATATTTTCGGCGACATCCTTTCGGATTGCGCGGCCATGGCCTCGGGTTCGCTCGGCATGCTGCCGTCGGCCTCACTTGGCCCCGTGGATCGCTTCGGTCGGAGAAAGGCGCTCTACGAGCCTGTCCATGGCAGTGCTCCCGACATCGCGGGCAAAGGCATCGCCAATCCGCTGGGCTCCATTCTGAGCGTCGCAATGATGCTGCGCCTGACGCTCAATCGTCCCGAGGACGCGGACCTGCTCGAGAAGGCTGTCGCCATCGCGCTTGCTGCCGGGGCGAGAACCGCCGATATTGCCGAGCCGGGCGCAAAGAAGCTCTCGACCGCGGAAATGGGCGATGCCGTGCTGAGCGCGCTCGGCAGGGTCGCAGGCAGGGAGAGGGAGCACGCGTGATGGCCTATCTTTCGAGACGTTCCGCGCTGACGGTCATCGCCGGCGGTGGAGTAGCGGTCGCGAGCGGCGCCGTGCGAGCGGCAGACAGCTCTGGCCGCGTAATCTATCCGGTCGCAGTACCGGTCTATCAGACGCAGTTCGTTGCCGACCGCATGGGTTTCTTCAAGTAAGCCGGGCTCGATTGCAAGCTCATCCAGGGGGGCAGCGGCGCAAAAAACGCGCGAAATCATTGCCTCGTCGCAAGGAGATATCGGGATCGGCGATATCACCCATCCAATGCAGCTCAGCAATCACGGCCGCGCCGGATGTGTGCTGATGCCGGTCGATACACGCTCGAGCTCGGTGATGTTCATCATCCGCAAGGACCTCAAGGACCAGGGCATCAGCACGCTCGAGACCTTTACGGAATGGGAGCGGCCCGATGGGCGTAAGCCAATCATCTCGGTCTCATCGCTGGGTGGCACTAACCACGTCTGGGCGTCCTACTACATGGAAACGATGGGACTCGATCAGAAGGTAACCTGGATCGGGACCGGCAATGTCGACACCATGCTGGGCTCCTTGAAATCGAAGCAGGTCGATATCCTCATCAGCTCGCTCTCACTGCTGAACGAGGGAACAGGGCTGGGGCGAACTCCTGTTCGACGGCACGGATGAGACGATATGGAACAAATATATCGGCGGCAAGGTGCGCGGAACGCGGTATCGGCCGCCTGATCGTCGAATCGGAGGCACGGGGTGAGGCATCAGGCATGATGGTCGCCGTCATCGTGCTGATGCTGGTCGGCGTGGTGTTGTCCGCATTGATCTGGCGGTTGCAGGCCTATCTCCTGCGCTGGCAGCAGCACAACAGGGCCGAGTAGGCTTGGGGGCTTTTCCTCACTTCGCCCGACTCGGATATTGTGAAAGGAGCAGAAATTCCCATCGATGGCGGCGCTTCTCTGGTATCCTGATCGCCGGCGGCTTGGGCCACTGCCGAATGTTGGAAGGTCAGGGAAGCATGGCGATACAGATGTATGGATTTTGGCGGTCGCTCGCCTCGTTCCGGGTGAGGGTGGCGCTCAAGCTCAAAGGCTTGCCGTTCGAGGAAACGCCGATCGATATTCTCGTCGGCGAACAGTTCAAGCCCGGCTATGAGGCGGTCAATGCCGAGCGCGTCGTGCCGACCTTCATTCACGATGGCCACTCCGTATTCCAGTCGCTCGCCATCATCGAATATATCGAGGACATCAAGCCTGAACCTCGGTTAATCCCGGCGGACCCGAAAGAGCGCGCCTATGCACGCTCCCTGGCCTTGATGACGGTCGCTGACGCCCATCCGTTGGTAACCCCGCGGGTTCGCAATCATCTCGCGAAGGTCTTCGGCGCCGATGCGCACGCGATCGAGCAATGGGGCAGCCACTGGACGATCGAGGGGCTCGGCACCTACGAGCGGCTCCTGACGCGCCGCGTTCCGGCGCCGTTTGCTCTTGGTGCGGAGCCGGGTCTCGCGGATATCTGTATCGCTGGCCACGTGGTCGGTGCGCAGTATCTTAAGCTCGATCTCGCCGCATTTCCGATCGTGACACAGCTTGCCGAGCGGTGCTTTGCGCTGCCAGCTTTCGCTACGTCGCATCCCTTCGAGCAGCCCGGCTACAAGACGGTGGCCGCAGCGCACTGAGCGTGCCGCCGGCTGCAGCGATCACAGCTCAAGGCCGAGCACGCGCGCAGCGTTGCCGCCGGCAATTTGCGCCAACGTGACCTCGTCCATGCCTTCGACACCGGCGACATGGCCGATTGGATTGTACTCGGCCATATCGAACGGATAGTCCGTGCCCATGACGATACGGTCGGGCCCGAACACATCGATCAGATAGGCCAGCTGATGATAGGTGAAGACCACGGTGTCGAGATAGACCTGCCGGAGATAGGTCGTCGGCGGTAACGGCAAATCGGCGTGACAATCCCGTCGCGCGCCCCAGGCATGATCGATCCGGCCCGAATAGCTCGGAAGATAGCCGCCTCCGTGCACCGCCATCAATTTCAGTTCGGGGAAACGCGCCAGCGTGCCCGAGAAAATTAAGTTGTGAAGCGCGAGCGTCGTGTCCAGCGGATTTCCCAGCACATTGCTGAAATAATAATGGGTAAGCCGTTGGCCGTGGGTAAATCCGTTCGGGTGCATCATGATGAAAGCGCCGAGCTGCTCGGCCCTGGCAAAGAACGGCCGGAATTTCGGATCGGATAGGTCCTGGCCGCCGACGTTGGTCAGGATTTCGACGCCCTTCAGCTTGAGCGTGCCCATGATGTAATCGAGCTCGCGGACCGCGAGCTCGGGTTCCTGCAGGGTGACGACGCCCAGTCCGACAAAGCGGTCGGGTTTGCGCGAGCAATATTCCGCCACGCCATCATTGGCGAGCCGATGCGCGCTCTCGCCGATCTTCGTGTCGACCGTGTAATAGCACTGGCCCGGCGCGGGTGCGATGACCTGGATGTCGATTCCCATCCGGTCGAGATGGGTCAATCTGCGATCAATCGTGGTCATTACCTCGCGGACGTCCTTCTCCTGCTGCGCGTTGATGTCCTTGGTGACATCGTCGGCGAAGTAGGCGAGCGGAATGCGGCTTATATCGACATGCGGCTGGGCAACGGCGGCGGCTTGGGGAACGACGATATGGGCATGTATGTCGATGGTCACGGAGGCGGGACGGCGCGCGAGGCCATCGGCGTCGTGGATGCGGGCGGCGGTGCGGCCGTAGCGATTCTTGCTTTCGATCATTGGGATGAACCTGCTGCTGAATTGATGGGGCTTTTGGGCGTCACGGCTTGGCCTGCCGCTGCGGCCAGCGGGTTGATATCGCGGTGGCGTCGGCGTCGCCGAGGCCGGCAGCTTCCGCCTCCTCGAAGCAGGCGAGCGCGCTTGCTGCGACCGGCAGCTCGGCGCGGAGCGTCTTTGCAAATTGGACCGCGGTCGCCAGGTCCTTCTTGGCCGCGCTGAGGCCGAAGGCAGTCTCACCCAGCGGCTGACCGCTCAGGACCTTGGCGATAATGGCACCGCGTCCCTTCATCGCGGTCGGTGTGCCCGCCGTATCGGACATGATATCGATCAGCCGGTCGGCCGGAAGATTGAGCGGCTTGCAGATCGTCAGGGACTCCCCAAGCGCCTGCCAATAGACCAGCAAGGGAAGATTGATCGCGAGTTTTACGGCTGAGCCCGCGCCGAGAGCGCCGACATGCTCGATGCGCCGGCACATTTGCTCCAGCACCGGCATGGCGCGTGCCACATTTACCTTGTCGCCGCCGACCAGCGCGAACAGCTTGCCTTCCTTCGCCGGCCCCGTGCTGCCACCCACGGGGCTCTCGACAAAGGCCGCGCCTTGATGGACGACGGAAGCGCCTATGCTCTGCATGGTGTCCGGTCGGACCGTGCTCATGTCGATCACAAGCTTGCCGGCAAGCTTTGCCTTCAGGATGCCGTCGGGCGCACGATACACCGCTTCGCTGGCAGCGTCGTTGAGCAGCATCACGACGATTGCTTCGCAGTTTTCGACCAGAGCGGCCGGCGTGGCAAACGCTTTTGCGCCGGCATCGACCAGCGGCCTGGTCTTGGCCTGATTGCGATTCCAGACCGCAACTTCGTGGCCAACGGCCATCAATCGCTGTGCGATCGATGCTCCCATTCTTCCCGTTCCGCATACGCCGATCTTCATGGTTTGACCTCAACTCGAGAGTGGATTGTTGGCTTGGTTGGCATGATGGACGCCGAGATTTTGCGCGATCAGTTCTTCATTTTCCTGCAGCTCGCCGGCCTCGCCAGCGAAGACGCAACGTCCGGTGTTGAGAATGACAGCGGAATCGGCGACGTCGAGCGCAAGCTTGAGATTTTGCTCGACAAGAATGATCGACTGCCTTTCCTCTTTCAGGCGGTTGATGGTGCGACCGACCTCGGCCACGATGAGGGGGGCGAGGCCCTCGGATGGCTCATCCAAGAGGAGCACGCGCGGATTTCCCATCAGTGCGCGGCCGATCGCGAGCATCTGCTGCTCGCCGCCAGAAAGCGTGCCGGCAAATTGCATGTGGCGCTCGCGCAGCCGCGGAAATAGGTCGTAGATACGATTCAAAGTCCACGCCTTGTTGCTTGTGTCGCGACGTTGCCGGGCGACGATCAGATTTTCCTGGACGGTAAGCGAAGGAAAGATGCGGCGGCCTTGCGGCACCAGGCCGACGCCGAGCCGAGCGATGCGCTCCGGGCTGAGGCCGCCGATCGGCTCGCCATAAAGCCGGATTTCGCCCTCTTGCGGGCTCAGGAGACCGATGATGGTCGAGATGCAGGTGGTCTTGCCCGCGCCGTTGCGTCCCAACAGTGCCAACACGGCGCCGGGACGCAGCGAAAAGCTGACGCCATGGAGGATATGGCTATCGCCATAATACGCATGCACGTTGGCCAGACTGAGCGCATCAGGTGCCAAGATAGACCTCCCGCGTTCGTGCATCCGCGATCACGGCGTCACGCTCGCCGTCGACGATCACGCGGCCGTAATTGAGCAGCGTCACGGTCTCCGCCAGATCAAGCGCGGTATCCATATCATGCTCGATCATGATCACGGTCGTCTCGCGCGAAATCGATGCGATCAGCGACTTCACGGTCGATCGCTCGGTATTCGAAAGCCCGGCAAGCGGTTCGTCCAACAACAACACCCGTGGCTTCTGTGCGAGCGCCACCGCAAGCTCGACGCGGCGCTTCTCGCCATAGGCGATTTCGGAGATCGGGCGATCGGCGAGATGCAGTAGCCCTACAGCGTCCAGCGCCCGGCGGGCTTCGCTGGCGAGATCGTGGTAGAACGACATCGGTCGCCACATCTGCCAGCGCGACGGTCGCAATCCCAACAAGCCGAGCGAGATATTATGCTGCAGCGTGTCGCCGGCGAACAGCGTAATGATCTGGTAGGTGCGCGATAGGCCACCATGCGCACGCTGATAGGGGGGCAGATAGGTGATGTCGGCGCCGAACAGCCGGATCACGCCGGAATTCGGTCGCAGATCGCCACTGATTTGATTGAACAGCGTGGTCTTGCCGGCGCCGTTCGGCCCGATGATCAACCGCCGTTCGCCTTGCCGCACTTTCAGCGACACGTCCTGCGTGACGATCAGGCCGCCAAAGGCCTTCTTGAGGTTGACGACTTCCAGCGCCTGTTCAGAGGACGGCATGGTCATCGTGCTCGCCCGCGCAGTGCTGCCGCCAGCCGGGTGAAGCCGGGAACGATGCCGGCCGGTATCACCAGCACGATGAACAGGAACACCAACCCGAGCAGCATATTCCAGCGCTCGATATAGGCCGAGGCGTAGTTCTTCAACAACAGCACTAGGGCTGCGCCGACGGCCGGTCCACCCAACGTTCCGGAGCCGCCGGCGATGACGCCAAGCAGGGCTTCGGCCGAACTGGTGGTCGAGAGCGAACTCGGGTGGATGTATTTGTGATAGTAGACGTAGAGCAAGCCTGCGATGCCACCCCAGAAGCCGGCATAGATGAAGGTGATCCAGCGGATCAGCCAGGGATTGAAGCCGAGTGCCGCCATGCGGCGCGGTTGATCGCGCACGCCCTTCAATGACGACCCGAAAGCAGACGAGACGAACACCGTCATCAGCAGGAAAGCTACCGTCGCCACGATCAGCACGAACCAATAAAACGCGACGGGGCTGTCGAGCGAGATACCGAATGGCGCGGGCCGTGTGAGCCCGGTGATGCCGTTGTCGCCGTTGGTCACATTGGACATGCGATAGGCGAGCCCCCACAGCACCTGCGACAGCGCCAGCGTGATCATGAGGAAACCGAGCCCGGTGGCGCGGAGTGCAATCACGCCGAAGAACGCAGCCATCGCGACCGTGCCCGCGATCGAGATCAGCGCGGCCGTGCCATGGCCAAAGCCGTATCGGCTGGTCAGCAAGGCGGAGAGGTAGGCGGCGACTCCAAGATAGGAGGCATGTCCCAGCGATGTCATGCCGCCAAAGCCGACCAGCAGATTGAGGCTGAGCGCGAAGATCGCCGCGATCAGGATCTGACTCGCGAGATTGATATAGAAATCTCCAGCAAGCAACGGTGGCAGAAGCAGCGATCCTCCAAGCAGGGCCGCACCGATCCACTTCATGCACCGACGCGCCCGAACAGGCCTTGCGGCCGGAATGCAATCACAACGATCATCGGCAGGAACAGGATGATGTAGGCCAGTTCCGGAAACAGCGCGCTGCCGAAAGTATAGATGAAGCCGACGGCAAAGCTGCCGACGAAGGCACCGAGCAGGCTGCCGATACCCCCCAGGATCACGACGATGAGCGCCAGCGGCAGCATGTCGGCGTCAAGGCCGGGATAGGCTGAAAGGATCGGGCCGCCGAGCACACCTGCCGCACCGGCAATCCCGGCGCCGAGACAGAAGACGATCGTGAACAGGTTCGACACGGGGATGCCGACAGCGCGCGCCATTTGCCTGTCGTCGACGCCGGCGCGGATCATCGCGCCGAGCCTCGTCCGCTCGATCAGGAAATACAGCCCGACGGCGGCGACAATCGCTAGTCCGACCAGCACCAGTCGATAGGTCGGAAACACGAAGCCAAACAGCCGCGTCGGTGCCTGAAGATTCTGCGGCGTCGGCACTGGAATGGAATCTCCTCCCCAGATCATCAGGCAGGCATCGGAAATGATGAAGGACATGCCGAGCGTGACCAGCACCTGCCCGAGCGGGTTGGTCTTCAGCCGCGTCAGCACCAGCCGTTCGAACAGGCCACCAAGCGCGGCGACCACGATGCCGGCGCCGATCGCGGTCACCCAGATGTTGAGCCCGTCAAAAGAACGCAGCGCGGTTGCGGCAAAATAGGTACCGAGCATGAAGAACGCGCCGTGCGTCAGATTGGCAAGCCGCATCAGGCCGAAGATCAGCGAAAAGCCCGACGACAACAGAAACAACAGGCCGCCAAGCGAGAGGCTGTTGAGACCCTGGATGATCCAAAACTGCATCGTCGGCCGATCTTGTTCTTATGGGCTGCGGTACCAAGCCCCGCAGGGCTGATCAAGGCTCCAGATTCTTTGCAGGCGGATAATCGCGCGAGTAGACCGGGCTCTTCAGGAAGGCGGTCTTGTCGTAAGTCCAGAACTGGCTGACGTCCGGATAGGTCTTGATGACGGAGTTGACGAGCCTTCCGTCGATCTTGGTCACCTTGCGAATATAGACATTGCCGATCACGTTGCCGAACTCGTCGAACTTGACGAGACCCCGCACCGTATCCGCGTTGCTACCGCGGATCGCTGCCACTAGTGCTTTCTTGTCTTCTACATTTCCCTTCGTGGTCTTGAGGGCTGCCTCGAGGACTGCGCCGGAAACATAAGTACTGGCTGCATAAAAGCCGGGATCATATTTGGTCTGTTTGCGGAACGCCGTCGCAAAGGTCTTGTTGAGCGGGTTGTCGAGTTCCGCCGAATACCAGCTCGTGGTGAGAATCCCCAATGCTTCATCGCCCATGTTCCGGAGCACGAACTCATCGAGCGCCGTCATGCCGCCGATGACGGCCATCTTGTCCTTCAGACCGTATTCGATGAATTGCCGCAGGAAGCGAAATCCGTTCGAGCCGGCAGTGCCGAGGAAGATGGCGTCCGCAGGCTTCACCTGAGCGACATAGCTGCCATAGTCGGGCGTCGCGAGCGGTATGAAGATCTTTTGAATGATCTTGCCGCCGCCGTCTTCGAATGCGCGCTGAAAGCCGGCGCACATTTCATGTCCGTAGGCAAAATCGTCGGCGATCGTGACGATCCTCTTGTACTTCAGCTCCTTGAGAGCATAGTCAGCGAGCGGATAGGCGCATTGTGCGGAGGTCGAGGTCGCCCGCACAAACCATGGACTTGGATGACGCTGCGTCATGTCTTCCGCGGCGGCCACACCGAGCGTAGGTATTTCCTTTTCGGTAATGTAGTCGGCGATTGCCAGCGCTTCGAATGCCGCGAGCGGCCCGATCAGGCAGTGAACTTTGTTTTTCTCGATCAGTTCCTGCGCCTTGGTGCGGGCGGTTGCAGGAACGCCGGCCGTATCGGCGACGGTCAACTCGATCTTGCGACCCGCCAGCGTGTTGTCGCGTTCCTTCAGGAACATCGTCAGCGCGAGGTCCATGTCGATGCCGCCGGAGGCGAGGGGACCGGTCTTGGCCGCGAGCAAACCGATACGGACCGGTTCGCTACCCTGGGCAGAGACAATATTGGGGGCCGCCAAACTGGCGATACCCGCGCCGGCAACGCCGCTGACGAACTGTCGTCGCGATATCGTCATGAAAATCCTCCCGGGAACGCTACGACGGATGATCGGCTTGTTGTTCTTGTCGATTGAGCGATTTATCCGACGGATATCTTAAATGATCAAGTGATAACCACGCTGCGGAAATCGGCATACGGTCCAATTGCCGAGTCGGTTGGGCATCGGCATGACCGGCTTTGGTGCAGTGCGATATCGAGCCGCGAAACGGGCGTTGGCGGCTGGTCCCGCTAGCCGGCTTTCGGCGCCTTGATGATGGTCTTCTTCAAGACTTCAAACACCGAGGCTGTGTCCTGGTCGGCCAAACCCATCGCCATCGCTTCGCTGTAGACAGGCTGCGTCAGCGCAAACAGGGGTGTGTCGCAGCCGACGTCATCGGCAAATTCGGCGATGATGGCCATGTCCTTTTTCCAGGTCGAGACCTTCATGGTCGCGGGCTCATAGACGCGATCGACCATCATCGGCGCGCGCATCTGGAACATCCTTGAGCCGCCGGCGCCCGGGCCGACCATCTCGACCACCATTTTCGGGTCAAGTCCGGCGCGCTCGGCGAGCAACATCGCTTCCGCTGTGGCAACGTTGTTGATCGCGACCAGATGATTGGCGACGAACTTCATCCGGCTGCCGTTGCCATACTTCCCCAAATCGGCGCTTTTCTTGGCGAAATCGGCAAACAGCTCCATGCATCGCGCGATCGCCTTGCTGTCGCCGCTGGCATAGACCACGAGGTCGCGAACTTTCGCCTGCGCCCCGGTTCCGCTGAGCGGACAATCCAGCGCGATATGTCCGGGTTTCTGCAGAATGGCTTCGAAGCGGAGCTTGTCGGCGAGGCTGAGTGTGCTGAGCTCGATAACGACCCTTGGCGGTTGTCCCGAGCTCGCGATTTCCTGCGCGACCTTTTCTACGGCTGCGGGCGTGGGAAGGCTGGTCATGATGATCGGCACCTCGCGCGCGAGTTCAGCGACGCTGGTGGCGATCATCACGTTTGCTTGCGCGAGCTCGGCGTTTTTTGTGGGATCAACGTCGAAGCCGATCACCCGCCATCCGCGCTCGACGAGGTTGCGCGCAATCGCGCCGCCCATGATGCCGAGGCCTATGATTCCAACGGTCTTGTCCATGCTTGCTTGTTTCCATCCGTTGGTTTTTGATTGACGGGCCATGCTGGCCGCGCCTTAATTAGTGATCGCGCGATAAACAATCGCGAAGTAAATTCGGCCGGTCAAGCGGGTTTCGAAGAGCCACGATTTTGGCGCTTTGGAAGCCGCAGGGAGAGAGCGAGGAACGCCAGATGGCGGGTGTTGGTCAAAAGCCGATCGCAGGCCAGCCCGCGATGGCGGGATCGGATGATCGCGCCTTTGCCGCCTTGGCGACCCGTGCCAGAGCGCTTATTCCGCAATTGCGTGAACGGGCAGCGCGTACCGAAGAGCTGCGGCGATTGCCACCGGAGACCGAGCGCGATTTACATGACGCGGGTCTGTTCCGGGTGGTTCAGCCGAAACGGGTGGGAGGCGGCGAGTTCGACTATGTCGCTTTGGTTGATTGTGCGGAATTGCTCGGAAAGGGCGATGCTTCGGTAGCCTGGAATTTCGCCAACCTCGCCAGCCATCACTGGATGCTGGGCATGTTCGACAAACGGGCGCAGGATCTGGTCTGGGACAAGGACCCCAATGCGCTGATCGCGTCCTCCTTCATTTTTTCAGCCGGTCGCGGCCGCAAGGTAGAGGGGGGCTACCGGTTGCGTGGCAATTGGCCGTTCTCGTCGGGCGTGGCTTCCTGCGAATGGAACATGCTCGCGAGTGTGGTGGCCTCCGACGATGAAGCTGATGGCATCGAGTACCGGATATTCCTGCTGCACAAGAACGACTACAAGATCACCGACACCTGGAATGCGGTCGGGCTCCGCGGCACCGGGTCCAATGACGTCGAGGTCAGGGACGCTTTCGTGCCCGAGGGGCTGTCGGTTGCGGTGAGCGACCTTGTCGGCGGGCCAACGCCGGGCAGCGCCGCCAATCCAAACGCACTTTACGCGCTGCCGGTGTTCTCGCTGTTTCCCTACGTGCTGTCGGGCGTGGCGCTTGGCAACGCCCAGGCCTGCCTCGACGACTATATCGACGTTGCCCGATATCGGGCCTCGACCTACAATCGCGCCAGGCTTTCCGATATGCAGAGTACGCAGATCAAGATTGCCGAAGCGTCTGCTAAGATTGATGCCGCTCGCCGGATCATGCGGACGAACTGCATCGAGGCGATGGCCGATGCGCGGCGCGGTCATATTCCGGACATGGCCGCCAAGACCAGGCTGAGGCGCGATGGGGCCTTTTCCGTGACTCTCTGCACCGAGGCGGTATCGCTGTTGTTTGCGGCAAGCGGCGCGCGTGGATTGTTTACGACAGGCGTGTTACAGCGTCAGTTCCGCGATGCCCATGCCGTCAATTCCCACTTTGCATTCAACTTCGATGCCGCCGGTGCCAATTACGGGCGCGTCGCGCTTGGCCTGCCGTCTGAAAACCTGACGCTTTGAGGCCAGTGAATGAACGACGCGCCCAAACATCCGATCGGTCCGGACCCCGCCAACGAACTGGCCAGCGATCATTCCCCGATCGACCCGCGGGATTTTCGCAATGCGCTCGGCACCTATGCCACCGGCGTCACCATCATCACGGCCGCCGGCGCCGACGGCAAACCCTACGGGATCACCTGCAACTCGTTTGCCTCGGTGTCGCTCAATCCACCGCTGGTGCTCTGGAGTCTCGTGCTCTATTCCTCGAGTCTCAGCGCATTCCAGAACGCGAGTCACTTTGCGGTCAATGTGCTCGGCGTCGGCCAGCAGGCGCTCGCCAACAAGTTCGCGAAATCCTCGGACGACAAATTTGTCGGTGTCGATTGGACGCCGGGTCTCGGTGGCGCGCCGCTGCTGGTCGGGAGCGTTGCGAATTTCCAGTGCCGTGCCGCCAATCGCTATTACGGCGGCGACCATGTGATTTTCCTCGGTGCAGTCGAGGCCTATTCCTATGACCGCAAGGAGCCGCTGTTGTTTGCCCGCGGCGGTTACGGCCGGTTCGTCGCCGCTGATGGCCAGGCGGCCGATAAGAAGTCATGAAAAAGAAACCTTCGACCAAACGCGCACGTCCCAAGCAAAAACGGCTCTCGCCGGATGATCGCCGCAAGGAGTTTGTGGCTAAGGCAACCGAATTCTTCTCGGAGGAGGGATTTGGCGGCGGAACGCGCGATCTGGCGCGTCGGCTCGGCGTGACCCAGCCGCTGCTCTATCGCTACTTTCCGAGCAAGGACGACCTGATCAAGGAGGTCTATCGCACGGTCTATCTCGAGCCGCTTGATACCGGCTGGGAGAAGTTGCTGACCGATCGCACGCGGCCGCTGCGCGACCGCCTGCTCGAATTCTATCGCGGCTATACCAATGTGCTGTTCAAGCGCAAATGGATCCGCATCTATCTCTATTCAGGGCTGAAGGGGCTCGACATCAATCGTTGGTATGTCGGCGTCGTGCGGGAGCAGATCCTGACGCGCATTGTCAGGGAATGTCGCCATGAGATGGGGCTTCCGGCGCAGGGCAAGCCGACGGCGCCCGAGCTTGAATTGGCCTGGGTATTCCACAGCGGCATTTTCTATTACGGCGTTCGCAAATACATCTACGAGTTTCCCGTGCTCGAGGATAAAGAGCAGATGATCGCGGACGCGCTGGACGCGTTCCTGGCGGGCTATGATCGGGTTTTTGGCAGGGGGCGCGCCGGCGCGGTTCGTACGCCGGTCAAGGTCGCCGGATAAAACGCAAGGCGGCTAGACCTTCCCCATTTCCGCGCGATACCAGTCGCCGATCTCGCTCGCGGTCATCAGTGCAACCCCGTCATGGCCGACGACATAGTCGAGCAGGGCTTCCAGATATTTGATGCGGTGCGGCACGCCCGTGATGTAGGGGTGGATCGAAATCGCCATGACCCGCGGATTGTCTGCGCCTTCCAGATAAAGCCGATCGAATTGATCAGTGCAGCGCTTCAAGAATTGCTCGGATGGCAGGTGCTGCAGCGCATGGATGACGATGTCGTTGGTCTCGACCGAATAGGGAATGGTCGTGATGGCGCCGTGCGGCGTTGCGATGTCCTGCGGCAGATCGTCGATTACCCAGTCCGCGACATATTCGATACCGTTGAGACGCAGCAGGTCGAGGGTCGCTTCGGTTTCCGTCAGGCCTGGACTTTCCCAGGATCGCGGCGGCTTGCCTGCGAACTTTGCGATGGTATCAACCGCGCGCTTGATGGCGTCGGCCTGGTTGTCGAGCTTGTGCATCGGGCCCTGCACGAAGCCGTGTCCCATGAACTCGAAGCCGGCGTCCAGCGCGGCCGAGGCGACGCGCGGATAGGAATTGCAGACATTGGCGTTCAGTGCCAGCGTCACCGGGATACTGCGGTCGGTCAGCGCCTTGAATTGCCGCCAGAAGCCTGCGCGCATGCCGTATTCGTGCCACGACCAGTTCGGCACGTCGGGCAATAAAGGCTGACCCATCGGCGGGCTCAAGACGACGCGCGGCATCGCATTCTCGATCCGCCATTCCTCGACATTCAGGATAACCCAGACCGCAAGCTTCCTGCCGCCGGGCAGCTTGAGCTTCGGCCGGTCAACCTGCGCCTGATAGGGAATGCGATCGCTGAGCGCCACGGCGTTTCCTTTTCTCCGTTGTCGCCGATTATTCTGCGGCGTTGCACCGGCTTGAGGTCCCCGCGTTGACGCGCGGCATGACCTTTTCGGCCATCAGGATCATCGACTGCCGGCTCAGCTCGCGATCCATCCAGTCCTTGCCGGCGTAAAGCAGCGTGCCGAATTTACCCACCTCGTCCTGGAACGCCAGTATCTGATCGGCCACGCTTTCCGGTGTGCCCCAGATGATCAGCCGTTCGCAGATCGATTCCAGGGTGACCTCATCGTCGGGCTGGTCGCGCCGGGTCTTGAACAGCTCGATGCGGCCGTTCTTCTTCAATTTGGTGAACAACGAACGATAGTAATAGACATAAGGCCCGTCCGGATCGGTGGCATAGGCTTGGGCGGTCGCCGCATCCTTGGCGACAAACACGCTCTTGGCGACCCGCCAGTTGGCGGGATCGGCGGCGCGGCCGCCGCGCTCGCAGCCCTCGACATATCTGGGCCAGTGGCTCTTCACCCATGCCGGCATCAGGAAGTTGGCCGAGATCGGATCCCAGCCGCGCGCGGCGGCTTCGGTGACGCCCTTCGAAAACGGTGCCACGGCGGTGACGACAATCGGTGGGTGCGGCCGCTGCAGCGGGCGTGCAATGATGCCCTGACCGATGTCCTTCATCAGGGTCTTTTCCGTCGAGATGTTCCAGTACTTGCCGGCGATGTTGTAGGGCGGCTCGCTCGCCCAGATCTCCAGCACCTGGTTGATCGCCTCAAGGAACATCGCGTTCCGATCGGCATCGAGATTGCCGAACAGTTCGGCGTCCGACAACAGGCCACCCGGACTGATGCCGAAGATCAGGCGCCCGTCCAGCATATGGTCGAGCATCGCGATCGACGCCGCGACCGTCGCGGGATGCGTGTTCGGCATGTTGACAGTGCCGGTGCCAAGCTTGATCTGTTTGGTAGCAGCCGCGATCCAGGCGAGGAAGGCGACGCAGGAGGTGATATTCTCGGCCTGGTCGGTGACATGTTCGCCGACATAGGCTTCGGTAAATCCGAGTTCATCAGCCAGCAGGAACGCCTCGCGATCTTCCCTGAGCGAGAGGCGCCAATCCTTCTCCAGCGTATGGATCGGCATCGTAAAGAAACCCAAATTCATCACCCGTGCCTCCCCAAGGCGTTCGCCTCTACCAGGCAAACCGTGTGTCGTTCAGTCCCATAAGACAAGTCTCCCCACGTCGCTTTTACGAAATAATCGGTCGATAAACAAACTTGACCTTTTGGGGTCGGGGCCCTCTAATCCGGAAAACGCATAATCCGGTCGGGAAGGTCTCGTCCAATGAAAGCCGCGGCTTTCACGTACGCGCGTGCAAAAGGCGTTGATGACGCGCTGCAATTGCTCGCCGCGCATGGCGACAGGGCCAAGGTGCTGTCGGGTGGCCAGAGCCTGATGCCGGCGATGAATCTGCGCCTGATCTCGCCTGAGCTTGTTGTCGATATCGGCGGGATTGCCGAGCTCCGCGGGATCGCCGTGAAGGGCGATGTCCTTTCCATTGGCGCGCTGACGCGCCATGTCGATCTCCTTCGCTCTCCCGAAATCGGCGTCTATGCACCATTGCTGGCAGAAGCGATCGCGCATGTCGCTCACCCGGCGATCCGCAACCGTGGAACGATTGGCGGTAGCCTGGCCCATGCCGATCCAGCTGCCGAGTTGCCCGCCTGCGTGCTCGCGCTTGACGCGGTCATTGTGCTTCGCGGCAAAGGCGGCGAGCGTCGAATTGCTGCGGTCGATTTCTTCCAGGGAATTTTTCAGACGGCGTTGTCCGCGAACGAGTTGCTGGTCGCTGTCGAACTGCCGATTGCGCGGAAAAGCGCCGCGCACTTCTTTCATGAGTTCGCTCGCCGTCACGGCGACTACGCCGTCGCCGGGCTCGCGGCACAGGCCGTCGTCGAAGGGGGCACGTTTGCCGACTTGCGCCTGACTTTCTTTGCGGTTGGCGACCGGCCGGTGCTGTCCGGCGCGGCGAGTGCACTCGTGAAGAGAGCCGTCACACCGGCATTGATTTCTAAGGTTTGCACCGCGCTCGGCGAAGAGCTTGATCCCCATGATGACCAACAGGCCTCCGGCGAAATGCGGCGTCACCTGTCGAAGGTGCTGTTGGCACGCTGCGTCGCTACGCTGCTTGATCGGCCCGAATTCGCGGGTCGCGCCGCGTGATTGCAACGATTCCTATCTCACTCGAGGTGAACGGCGAGCGCGTCGATGCGCAGGTTTTGCCGCGGGTCAACCTTGCAGATTTCCTGCGCGAGCACTTGCATCTGACGGGAACGCATGTCGGCTGCGAGCACGGCGTGTGCGGCGCCTGCACGGTGCGCGTGAACGAGGAGATCGTGCGCGCCTGTCTGATGCTCGCAGTGCAGGCGGACGGCGGGTGTGTCCAGACCATCGAGGGCTTGTCCGACAGCGGCGAGGTCGACGACCTTCAGGCCGCCTTTCGTGACCGCAATGCGCTGCAATGCGGCTACTGTACGCCGGGCATGCTGATGGCGGCGCAGGATATCCTGAAACAGCATACTGAGCCGAGCCGCGAGCAGATCCGCGAGCATCTCTCCGGCAATTACTGCCGCTGCACCGGCTACCAGTCCATCGTCGACGCCGTCGAGACGACGGCGCGCCTGCGCAAGGGCCGTGGTTCATGACGGAGAAGGCCGCAAGGCCCGAGGCGCTGTCGGTGCTCGACCGGCCGAATTCCTATATCGGCAAGACGGTGCCGCGCCCCAATCTCGATCGGCTGATGCAGGGGCGCGGCCAATATGTCAGCGACATCGAGTTGCCGCGGATGGTGCATGTCGTTTTCCTGCGCTCGCCCTATGCACACGCGAAGATCGTCGGCATCGATACCGAAGCTGCGAAGCAAATGCCCGGTGTCGTTGCCGTCATCACCGGACAAGAGCTCGCTTCCGTCATCACCCCCTGGGTCGGCGTGCTTTCGCATCTGAAGGGCCTTAAATCGGCGCCGCAGCACGCCATCGCCATCGATCGTGTCTGTTGGCAGGGCGAGGCTGTCGCGGCGGTCGTGGCGACGAGCCGCGCGCTGGCGGAAGACGCCGCGGAAGCTGTCGTGGTTGATTACCAGGAACTCGAAACCGTGACCGACATGCGGACGGCGCTCGAACCGCAGACGCCAGTCATCCACGCCGCGCTCGGTGACAATCTCGCCTTCGAGCGTACCCATGCTGCCGGCGCGGTCGACCAGGCCTTTTCCGATGCCGACGAAGTCGTCGAAGCAGATTTTGTCTTCGGCCGTCACACCGGCGTGACGCTGGAGCCGCGCGCAGTCGTCGCTGACTGGAATGCGGCGGAGGCCCGCCTCACGATCTATCAGGGCACGCAGGCGCCGCACATGGTGCAGAACATCGCGGCCCTGCATCTCGCGCTTGAAGAGCGGCAGGTGCGTGTGGTCTGCAAGGATGTCGGCGGTTCCTTCGGCATCAAGGTGCACATCTATGCCGACGAGATGGCAACTTATGCGCTATCAAAACTGCTGAAGCGGCCGGTCAAATTCGTGGCTGATCGGGTGGAGAGCTTCAACACCGATATTCACGCCCGCGACCACCGCTGCAAGGGCAAGATCGGCGTCAAGCACGACGGGTCAATAACCGCTTTCGAGATCGACGATCTCACCGGTATCGGGCCTTACTCGATGTATCCGCGCACCAGCGCGATCGAGGCGAACCAGGTCGTTAATCTCGTCGGCGGGCCCTATGTCGCCAAGAACTATCGCGCGCGGGCCCGCGTCGTCTTCCAGAACAAGAACGTGACGTGCCAATACCGCGCGGTCGGCCATCCCATCGCCTGCTCGGTCACGGAAGGGCTGGTCGATCTCGCCGCGATGAAGATCGGCATGGACCCGGTCGAAATCCGCCGGCGCAACCTCATTGGGGATGATGCGTATCCCTGTGCTTCGCCATCAGGGCTTCGGTTCGAGAAATTGTCGCATCACGCATCACTCAACAAGCTGATGGCGATGATGGACTACGACCGCTTGCGTGCCGAGCAGGCGGAGTTGCGCAAGCAAAACATCCATCGTGGCATCGGCATTGCCAGCTTCATCGAGGTCACCAACCCGAGCGCGGCCTTTTATGGCGTCGGCGGCGCGAAGATTTCGTCGCAGGATGGCGTCACGGTTCGGCTGGACGCGCAGGGGGCGGTGATCTGCCAAACCAGCATCACCGAACAGGGGCAGGGCTCGGAATCCCTCACCGCGCAGATCGTCGGCAGCGTGCTCGGCGTTCCGATGGCGCGCGTCCGCGTCATCCTCGGCGACACCGACAATACGCCCTATGGCGGCGGCACCTGGGCCTCGCGGGGCGCCGGTATCGGCGGCGAGGCCGCGCTGCAGGCAACCAAGATTCTTCGCAGGAACATCCTCGATGTCGCAGCGGCGATTCTTCAATCCACACCCGCGGAGCTCGATATCACCGACGGCGTGGTGGTCAATTCGAGCGATGGCGCGGCGCGGATCGAATTGAAGGAGCTCGCACGTATCGTCTATTTCCGGCCCGACACACTACCGCCGGGCATCCAGCCAGAGCTGATGGCGACCCGGCACTATGTGCCGCGCGAATATCCGTTCGCTTTCACCAACGGTGTCCAGGCCTCATGGCTTGAAGTCGACACCGAGACCGGCTTCATCAAGCTGCTCAAGCATTGGGTGGTCGAGGATTGCGGCACCATCATCAATCCGCAACTCGTCGACGAGCAGATCCGCGGCGGGGTAGTGCAGGGGCTCGGTGCCGCGCTGCTCGAGAAATGCATCTATGACGAGCGCGGCCAGCTCACCAACGCCAATATGGCCGACTATCTGGTTCCGATGTCCGGCGAGATGCCCGATATCGACGTCGGCCACGTCGTTTCGCCGACGACGGAGAGCGAATTGGGCGCCAAGGGCGCGGGGGAAGCGGGCACCGCAGGCGCCGCAGCCGCCGTCGCCAACGCGGTCAACGATGCGCTCAGTCCGTTCGGGGCGATCATCACCGAGATTCCCCTGACGCCGCAGCTAATCCTGACGGCGCTCGGACGAATCTGACCGGACTTTACTCTGCAGCGCTTGCGATCTCGCTCACCTGCCGGTTGGTCACGACCACCTTGATCGCGTCCTCGACCCGCTCCCGCGCATAGCGCAGCGCCGTCAAAAGATCGGCGAGCGGGAAGGTGTGGGTGTGGATCTTGGTGGCGTCGAAGCGCTTGTCCGCCATCAGCTCCATGGCGCGGTGAGTGGCGCTGCGGCCCTCGCCGCGGATGCCGTAAACATAGATGTTGTTGCGCACAAGATGCGCGATATTGGTCGTCACCGGCTCATGCGGGAAGGCCGCCAGACAGATTTTCCCGCCGCGATTGGTCATGTGAATGGCCTGGTCGATGGTAGCTTCCGAGCCAGCGCATTCGATCACATAGTCGGCGCCGATCCCGCCGGTGAGCTGCTTGACGATATCGACCGGATTCTCGTTGCCGATATTGATGACACGGTCCGCACCCAATTCCTTGCCGATCGCCAGCCGCTTGTCGCGCGTGCCGGTCAGAACCACCGGGCTCGCGCCGAGCGCTTTCGCCACAGCCACCGCGAGTAGCCCGATCGGGCCGGGGCCGATCACGACTACGCTCTCGCCGGCCACCAGGCCGCCGAGCTCGGTCAGGCCATACATCGACGTGCCGGCGGTCACGACCAGCGTGGCCTCCGGATCGGTCATGCTATCAGGCACGGGGATGATGGTATTGATGTGATTGACGGCGTATTCAGCGAAGCCGCCATCGGTTGTAAATCCGTTGGCGCGGTGGCCCTTCTCGGGTTTTCCGTAGTTGAGACATGAAGTGTACATGCCCTGGCGGCACCGCTTGCACTGGCCGCAGCCGGCATGAATTTCGACGGTGACGCGCTGGCCGATCTTGAATTCGTCGACGTGGGGACCGAGCGCCGCGACCGTGCCCATGTATTCATGACCCGGGGTAAAGTTCTTGTTGAAGGGCAGGCCGCCCTGAATGCTGGCTGGCGATCCCCGGTGGATGATCTCGAGGTCGGTAGCGCAGATCGCGACCGCATCGATGCGGACCAGGACCTCGGCACGCCCGGGAATCGGGGTCGGCTTGTCGCGCAGAAACAGCTCGTCGGGCCCGCCGAGCACCCATGCTTTCATTTGCTCTGGAACGGGGAACTCGGGAGAAGTCTTCACACCGGCGGGGTTATACATGGCTTGGGTTTCCCTTGTGGCTTCTGGAGGCCAAGGCGCGGAAGACTAGTCGCTCCCGCCGCCGGCGCAATCGGTTTCTCTGATAGCGCAGGCACTTCGAGCCGAACTTCAACCGACCTGTGAAGCCGAGATTTTATAGATCTCCAGCGCGTCGACATCGGCGCCACGCGCTGCCTTCGCCAGCCTGAACAATTGCGCGGCGAGGGAAGCCATCGGCACCGGGGTCGAGGTGTCGTGGGCGACTTCACCCACCGTATCAAGATCCTTCAGCATGGTCGCGATATGCCCAAGCGGCGGCGAATGGATGCCTTGCACCATGCGTGGCACGAACAATTGCAGCGGAATGGAATCGGCGAAGCCGCCGGCAAGGGCCTCGGGCAGCTTGCCGGCATCGATGCCGGAGTTGACCGCAAGCCTGGTCGCTTCCGCCAGCACCGCCATGGCGCAGCCGACGATCACCTGATTGCAGAGCTTTGTCATTTGCCCGGCGCCGGTGGGACCCATATGGGTGACCCGCCGCGCCATCGCGAGCACATAGGGCCGCACCCGCTCGATATCGGCAGCGTCGCCACCGGCCATCACCGCGAGCGTGCCTTCTTCGGCGCCCTTGGTCCCGCCCGAGACCGGTGCATCGATCCAGCCCATGCCGTTCGCCGCCCTCAACCGTTTGGCGATGGCGCGGGCCTTGTCCGGGTGAATCGAGGAGAAATCGACCACCAATTTCCCTTCGCCCGGCACGGCTGCGATGCCGTCGGGGCCGAACACGACGTCCTCCACCGCGGCGGCATCCGTCACGCACATGAAGATGATGGACGCCGAAGCTGCAACCTGACGTGGATTGGCCGCCAGCTTCGCGCCCGCCTCGATCAGCGCCTTGGCCTTGGCGGCCGAGCGATTCCAGACCGAGACCTCATGGCCCGCGCCGAGCAGGCGCCGGGTCATCGGAAATCCCATCATGCCAAGCCCGAGATAGCCGAGCTTTTCGGTTCTTCCTCCGCTCGTTCCGGTCATTCCGCCCCTCCTTATTCCAAGGTCTAGTGCGCCCAGGCACCTGGCCGAATATCCCTGCGGTATCAGGCGAATACAAGCGGTTCGTCAGCGGCTTGCCTGATTGTTTGAACCATGAAAGGTTTATCCCTTAGGGATTGGCGAAGGCGCCCGTTCGGCACCGGAACAGTGGAGTGGGGATGATGCGGATCAATTCGAAGTGGATGTTGGCGGCGGCCGTGGCGGCGCCGATCTTGGCGGGCGCAGGCGTGGCGCAAGCGCAGCAGACGATCCGCGTCGGCTGGACCATTCCGGCCGAGGAATCCAAATACTGGATGATGCGCCGGCCGCAGGAATTCCCCGACATCGGCAAGACCTACAATATCGAATGGACGCAATTCCAGGGCACCGCGCCGATGACGCAGGCGCTCGCTGCCGGCGCGCTCGATTGCGCGACGCAAGCGCCGCTGTCGCTCGCCAATGGCGTAGTCGGCGGCAACCTGAAAGCCTACATCGTCGCGCAGCACGTGTTCGAGAAGCCGGGCGGCTTCTCGGTCTATTGGGCGGTCATGGATGACTCGCCGATCAAGAGCGTCGCCGACCTGAAGGGCAAGACCGTCGGCATCTCCGTGATCGGCGGCGGCACGCAAGGCCCCTTCAACATGCTGCTCAAGCAGAACGGGGTCGATCCGGCCAAGGACATCAAGCTGGTCGAAGTCGGCTTCGCCGTTTCCGAGGATGCGTTGCGGCAGGGCCGCGTCGATGCCGTCAACATGAACCAGCCCTTCGCGGCCCGCGCGGAGGCCAAGGGGGGCACGCGAAAACTGTTCTCGCTGTCGCAGGTGATGCCAAACATCGTCCATATTTTGGAAGCCTGCCGCGCCGATTTCGTCGACAAGAACCCTGATCTCGTAAAGGCTTACGTGCGCGACATCACCTCCGGCATGAAGAAGGCGCTCGCCAACCGTGAAGAGACTTTAAAAGTGGTTTCTGAGGTGCTGAAAGCGCCGATCCCGGTACTGGAGACCTATCTCCTGAAGGACAATGATTTCGGCCGCGACCCTGGTGCCGCGCCGAACTTCCCGGCGATTCAGAAGATGCTCGATATCTATGCCGAGACCGGGATGCTGCCGAAGCTGGACGTCGCGCAGTTCAAGCACCCGACCATCGTCGCGCCGTTGCAGTAGGCGCCGGCGTTTGAGACGAGAGGGCGTCCCCGCTCTGGCCGGGACCGCCTCTGGAGAGATTTGCGCATGAAGAAGTGGCGATCCCGGGTGACGACCGATGGGCTCGATCGCGCGCCACACCGCGCCTTCATGCGCGCGATGGGGCTCGACGACGCTGCACTGGCCAAACCCATGATCGGCGTGGTCAGCATGAAGGGCGAGCAGACGCCCTGCAACATGACCCACGATTTCCAGGTGGAGGCGGCGAAGGAGGGCATCGCCGGAGCCGGCGGCACGCCGCGCGAGTTCGCCACGATCTCCGTCTCCGACGGCATCAGCATGAACCATGAGGGCATGAAATTCTCGCTGTTCTCCCGGGAACTGATCGCCAACTCGATCGAGGCCGTCGTCCATGGCCTTGCCTATGACGCCCTGATTGGCTTCGGCGGCTGCGACAAGACGCTGCCCGGCGTGATGATGGGCATGATCCGTTGCAACGTGCCGTCGATCTTCATCTATGGCGGCAGCGCGCTACCGGGCCGGTTCCAGGGCAATACGCTTACCGTGCTCGATTCCTATGAAGCCGTCGGTGGCTTCATGACCGGCGAGATCGACCAGGCGACGCTGACCGGCATCGAGCGCACCTGCCTGCCGACCATCGGGGCCTGCGCCGGGCAGTTCACCGCCAACACCATGGCGATGGTCTCGGAAGCGATAGGCCTCACCATCCCCAACGTTTCCATGATCCCCGGCGTCTATCCCGAGCGCGCCCAGGTCGCGCGTCGGGCCGGGCGGCTGGTGATGCAGATGCTGGAGCGCGGCGGCCCGTTGCCGCGGGAGGTCGTCACGCGCAAGGCGCTGGAAAATGGCGCGGCCATCGTCGCCGCCACCGGCGGCTCGACCAACGCCGCGCTGCATCTGCCGGCGATCGCCAACGAAGCCGGCATCGGCTTCACCATTGACGATGTCGGCGAGGTCTTTGCGCGCACGCCACTGATCGGCAATTTGCGTCCGGGCGGCAAATATACCGCCAAGGACGTCTACGACATCGGTGGCGCCGCTGTCGTGATCCGCGCGCTGATTGAAAGCGGCCATATCGACGGGACCTGCCTGACAATTACCGGCCGCACGCTCGCCGAGGAATATGGCGACGCGAATGCGCCGGACGGCGAGATCATTTTCCCGACCAGAAAGCCGATCATGCCGGACGGAGGCGTGGCCGTGTTGAAAGGCAACCTCTGCCCCGACGGCGCCGTCATCAAGGTGGCGGGGTTGAAGAACCTGGTGTTTGAAGGCGTGGCGCGGGTTTTCGAGGACGAGGAGAGTTGCGTCGATGCGGTTCGGAACCGCACCTACGCTGCGGGCGAGGTGCTTGTCATCCGCAATGAGGGCCCGGTCGGTGGTCCCGGCATGCGCGAGATGCTCGGCGTCACCGCGCTGATCTACGGGCAGGGCATGGGCGAGAAGGTCGCGCTGATCACCGACGGACGTTTTTCCGGTGCGACGCGCGGCATGTGCATCGGCTACGTGTCGCCGGAAGCCTTTGTCGGCGGCCCGCTGGCGCTGCTGCGCGACGGCGACCGCATCAGGATCGACGCCGCCGCGCGGCGGATGGATTTGCTCGTCGAGGAGCGTGAGCTTTCCGACCGGCGCAAGGCGTGGAAGCCGCGGCCGCCGCGACATCGGGCGGGCGCGCTCGCAAAATATGCAAGGCTGGTTGGCCAGGCGCCGGGCGGCGCCGTGACCCATGACGGTGCGGCAGAATGGCCTTGGTTCGATGAGAAGCTTCCTCGTTAACCGCAAGCCGCATCGCCATGATCAGCCGATTTCCGCTATGCTAACAGCGCCCAACGCGCCATGCCGGCGAGAGACGAGCGAATGACGGTGTTGCCATCACGATCGGAAGCGCAGATTGAGCCGGTCACGGCGCAGAAGCCGGCGGCTGCCATGATCGAGATCGACCATGTCTCGCAGGTGTTTCAGACCTCGGCGCGCCAGGACCATCTCGCGCTGTCCGATATCTCGCTCTCCGTTGCCGACGGGGCCTTCGTCTCCATCCTCGGCCCTTCCGGCTGCGGAAAGTCGACGCTGCTCTATATTGTTGGTGGCTTCGTGCAACCGACCCAAGGCGTCGCGAAAATGAAGGGCAAGGCGATCAAGGGACCCGGTCCCGATCGCGGGCCGGTATTTCAGGAGTTCGCGCTGTTTCCCTGGAAAACCGTCCTTGGCAATGTGATGTATGGCCCGCGCCAGCAGGGTGTGAAATATGCTGGCGCCGAGGCGCAGAGCCGCGCATTGCTCGAGATGGTCGGGCTGAAGGGTTTTGAGGATTTCTATCCGAAGGAACTCTCGGGTGGCATGAAGCAGCGCGTCGCACTGGCGCGCACGCTCGCCTATCATCCCGAGGTGCTCTTGATGGACGAGCCATTCGGCGCGCTCGATGCACACACGCGCACGCGGCTGCAGAACGACCTGCTCAACATCTGGGAGCGCGACCGCAAGACGGTGTTGTTCGTCACCCATTCGGTCGAAGAGGCGGTGTTCCTCTCCGACAAGGTCGTGATGATGACGCGTTCTCCCGGCCGTATCCGGCAGATCATCGGTATCGATTTGCCGCGCCCGCGCCGCCGCACCGAGCTGCTGCTCGATCCCCGCTATCAGGAATATGTCGTCGAGATCGAGCGCATGTTCGACGACAGCGACGAAAACGAGTTGCGGCCATGATGAGACGTGCCGCGCCGTTCCTCGCCTGCATCGGCCTGCTCCTCGTCTGGCAGCTTGCCTCGCTGGCGCTGAAGAACGACAGTTTCCCGACTGCGCTTGAGGCGATCCGAGCAATCCCCGCGATCCTCGGCGACAAGGACTCATTGATCAACTTCGCGGCTTCGCTGCGGCGGATGGCGATTGGCTTTGGCGTCGCCGTCGCGGTGTCGATCCCGCTTGGGCTGTTGATGGGTCGCAGTCGCGCGGTGGCATCGTTCTTCAATCCGCTGCTGATGGTGATCTATCCCGTGCCGAAGGCGGCGCTGATGCCGATCATCATGCTGTGGTTAGGAATCGGCGACGTTGCAAAGACGTTGGTCATCTTCCTCGGCGTCAGCCTGCCTGTGATCTATCACAGCTTTGAAGGCGCCAAGGCGGTCGAAGAAAAGATGCTGTGGTCCGGCGCAGCGATGGGGCTTTCGGCGGCGCAGCGCATGATCCGCATCGTGCTGCCGGCGGCCTTGCCGGAAATCCTGACCGGCTGCCGCACCGGACTGGTGCTGGCGCTGATCACCATGATCACGAGCGAGATGATCGCCCGCCAGTCCGGCGCCGGCAATATTCTGTTCAATGCGCTGGACATGGGGCAGTACGACACGGTGTTCGCGATGATCATCATCGTCGGTGCGATGGGTATCGGCCTCGACGTCCTGTTCGAACGGATGCGCGCCCGCCTCGTGCGCTGGTCCGAGCCGCAATTCGACATTCCCCTGAGCTTCTCATGAACGCGCGCTCCGTCACCTCGGATCTCTTGCTCGGGTTGATCCCCATCGCGTTGCTGGTTGCGGTATGGCAGGCGTTGGTGTCGTTCGGCTACGCGCCGGTGACGCTGTTGCCGCCGCCCGGCCGGGTATTATCTCGCATGGTGCAGCAGCTTCTGACCACGACGTTCCAGCAGGAGATCGCCGCCACGCTGTTCCGGCTGTTCGCGGGCTTTTCCATCGCGGTGATCCTTGGGGTGACCGTCGGTCTTGCGGCGGCGGTCAATCCCGCGATCAACGCTGTGGTGCGGCCAATCGTGCGCGTGCTCGCGCCGCTGCCGAAGGTCGCCCTTTATCCGGCGCTGCTGTTGCTCGTTGGCTTCGGCCACCAGTCCAAGATCCTGCTGGTGACCTTCGACGCGCTGTTTCCGATCCTGCTGTCGACTTACTACGGCGCCTCGACGGTGGAGCAGAAGCTGATCTGGTCAGCGATGGCCGCGGGCACGCCGCCCCGCGAAATCCTGTTCAAGGTGGTGCTGCCGGCGGCGGCGCCGTCGATCCTCACCGGCTGCCGCATCGGCCTTGTAATCTCCTGCATCGTGGTATTCCTCGCCGAGATGATCACCTCGACCGACGGCCTCGGTCATGTGCTGGTGACGGCGGCGCGCACTTTCCAGGCGGTCGACATGTTCGTGCCGCTGATCACGATCTCGCTGCTGGGTCTGATCCTGAACGGCCTGCTTGAATTGCTGCGGTCTTATCTGTTACGCGGATTCCCTGAGGTTTAGGAGAAAGAGCATGCTGGCGGATCGCATCGAAGCGAAATGGATCGACGCGTTCTGCGAGGTATTTGAGCGCTGTGCAGTGAAGGCCGGCGACATCGCCGCGATCCTGTCGGAAACCCAGTCGCGCGCGCTCAATGTGCATCTGGCCGAGCTCGCGCTGCTGCGGATGGGCGCGCGGCCGTTCCATGTCGTGGTACCGACGCCGCGCAACAAGCAGATCGTGCCGATCCGATCAACCGGCGCCAGCGAAGCGATCCAGCGTTTGGGTCCCGTGGTGACCGCGCTGCAGCAGGCGGGTTTTGTGGTCGATTGCACCATCGAAGGCCTGATGCATGCGCCGGAGACGCCGGACATTCTCAAGGCCGGTGCGCGCATTCTGGTAATCTCAAACGAGCATCCCGAGGCGCTGGAACGCATGGTGCCGGATAGCGCGCTGGAGAGGCGCGTGCGCGCGGCAGCAAAGATGCTGCGCGGTACGAAGCGCATGCGCGTGACATCGAAGGCCGGCACGGCGCTCGACGTCGACATGGTCGGCGCCTCCACGGTTGGTGTCTGGGGCTGGACAGACCGGCCTGGCACGCTGGCTCACTGGCCGGGCGGCATCGTCGTGAGTTTCCCGAAGAGGTGCACTGTCAATGGCACGCTGGTGATGGCCGCCGGCGACATCAATCTCACCTTCAAGCGCTATCTGACATCGCCAGTGAGGATGACGCTGAAGGACGATTATGTCACCGACCTCGAAGGCGAGGGAGCCGATGCCGCCATGATGCGCGCTTATCTCGCGGCGTGGGGCGACCGCGAGGCCTACGCGGTGTCGCATGTCGGTTTCGGCATGAACCCCGGTGCTCGCTACGAGGCGCTCTCGATGTACGACCAGCGCGACACCAATGGCACGGAGCTCCGCGCCGTTTCGGGTAATTTTCTGTTCTCTACGGGCGCGAACGAATTTGCCGGCCGCTACACGGCGGGCCATTTCGATCTGCCGATGATGGGCACGACGATCGAACTCGACGGCGTCGCCGTGGTGCGTGAGGGCGTGCTGCAGGACGTATTCGGCTAGCCTAGAGCACGGGCGGCCTTGCCAGGCCGAAATGCCGGAGCATGTCGACCATCGCCGCGAGGCGCTTCTCGCGATAGGCGTCGACATCGAGGCCTGAATAGTCGAGAAACCCGGCGCCGGTGCGCAGGCCGATGCGGCCATCGCGCATATTGTTCGAGATGACGTCAGGTGCGCGATAGCGGTCGCTCCCCAATGCGCTCTCGAGGTATCGGCTGGCGTAATACAGGATGTCGCCGCCACCCCAATCGATGAATTCCAACAGGCCCAGCACCGCGTAGCGAAAGCCAAAGCCGTAGCGGATCGCCTTGTCGATCTCTTCGGCGCTGGCGACACCTTCCTCCACCATGCGCGCGGCCTCATTCATGGCGAGCGCCTGTATGCGCGGCACGATGAAGCCGGGCGTCGCCGCACATACAACCGGAACCTTGCCGATGCCTTCAAGCAGAGCTTTCACAAGCGCAATGATGGCGGGATCGGTAGCCTTGCCGGGTGAAATTTCGACCAGCGGGATGAGATAGGCCGGGTTCAGCCAGTGCACATTGAGGAAACGCTCGGGATGTTCGATCGCGCCGGAGAGGTCGTCGACCAGGATAGTCGATGTGGTTGAAGCGATGATGATGTCGGGCCCAATGGCTTTCGATGCCGCGCCCAGCACCTCGCGCTTGAGATCGACCACCTCCGGCACGCCCTCGAACACGACGCCCGCGCCGGTGAGCGCTTTATTGCTGCCGCTCGCGGGAACGACCGAGAACTCGCGCCATGATGGTCTCGGCCTCCACATCCCTCAATAATCCAAACCTCGCCAGACTGGCCAGCGTCTTCCGGACTTCATCCAGGGCCTCGGCTTCGAGCCTTGAAAATTGCTCGGCCGAACGGCCCGCCTTGACATCGATCATCGTGACGGGGTGGCCGGCATAAGCAAAGGCGACCGCGATGCCGCGGCCCATGCGGCCGGCGCCGAGACAGGCGATGGCAGGTCGGGCGGCGCTCATTGGCCAAATCCTTCGTGCAGCAGCGTTTGCAGCTCGGCACGGTGTAATCCGCCAAGGCGGAGGCTCGTCAGCGTACGGCCGGTCTTCGCAAAATCCTCGCCGCAGATCGCGCCGCCAATGGCGAGGAAGGATTTTGCCAGTGGCGTCGCAACGCCGGCAAGTTCCCCGACCGAGATCAGGAATGACAGCCCCAATCGCAAATCTTCCAACATGTAACGGTGCTCGGTCAGCACCAGCTGCTCACGCCAGTCGCCGGAATCGGTGAGCCGGTCGTGCGAGCCGCGGCCATACATCCAGATCTCGCCCTCCTTGGCGTAATGATGTGCCAAAGGGAAATGCGGTGCGCCATAGCCGAGTGCTTCGCGTACGGCGATTCGTTCGGCGTCGAGCGCATCGGTGACGCGGCGGATCGCGCGTTGGGTGCCTTCCTTGTGAATGTCCCAGCGCTCAAAATGCTCGATCGGGCCGGCGTTCATCACGATCAGTGGTGGATGGATGATCGGACCGGCGTTCATCAGCGCGCCGGATAATGCATCGCCGCAGGGCTCGATCACGCCGGGAAAAGCGCGGCCGATCACAGCCAGCGCGTAATCGGCATTCGCGAACGGAAACACGCCGACCGGAAGCCGCCTAGCGCGAATGGTGATGGCGACCTCGAACGGACCATGCTTGCGGGTGAGCCAGGGCAGCGTGCCAGTCTCGGCAAAGCCGACATCGGCGCGATTGCTGGCGTCATACGCGGCGCGCGCAAACATCATCGAGCCGAAGGTGGCCGGTGGCAGGAACACCACCTGCCCATCGCGCAGATGCGGCGCAAGCTGTTTGGCTATATCCGCTTGCGCGAAGGCGGGAGCAGGGCAAAGGATCAACTCGGCATCGCGAGTTGCTTCGGCAATATCCGTCGTCACCAGCGCCAGCTTGGCGTCGTGCTGGCCATTCACATCCTTCACTAGAATGCGCGAGCCGGCTGCGCAATGCGCCGCAACCTGGGCCGCATCTCGCCGCCACAGCCGCACCTCATGGCCCTGAAGCGCAAAATCTCCCGCGGCTGCAAACGAGCCGTTCCCCCCGCCCAGCACCGCGATCTTCAAGCGACGTCTCCCCGCACAGGCGTCTGCGCGTCGATCTGCTTCAGCATGAAATGCTGAACCTTCCCCAGCGCGGTTCGCGGCAAATCCTCCACAAACACGATCTCGCGCGGTACCTTGAAGCGCGCCAGTTGCAGCTGGATGTGCGCCTTCAGGCCTTCCGCATCGACCGAGCAGCCCTTTCGCCGGATCACGTAAGCGATCGGCACTTCATCCCAGCGCGGATCTGGCCGTCCGATCACGCCGCATTCGGCGACGTCAGCATGTTCCAGCAGCACGCGCTCTACTTCTGCCGGATAGATGTTTTCCCCGCCGGAAATGATCAGGTTCTTCTTGCGGTCATGCACCCAGAAATAGCCGTCCGCGTCCCGGCGGCCGATGTCACCGCTGCGATACCAGCCGTCGTGCAGTGCTTCGCGCGTCGCCGCCTCATTTCCCCAGTATTCGAAAAAGACGTTGGGGCCGCGCACCGCGATCTCGCCCGGCGTCTCCGGCGGCAATTCGTTGCCGGCATCGTCAAGGATGGCGGCCTCGCAGCAGAGGCCGGGCAGGCCGGTCGAGCCTTCGCGCGAGAGATCGCCCCCTAGGCGCGTATAAACCGCAATCGGGCATGTCTCGGTCGAGCCGTAGACCTGCAGCACTGGCACGCCGCGCGCGACAAAGCGTTCGATCAGATGCGGCGGCACGATGGTCGATCCCGTCGAAATAGCCTTCAGGGACGAGAGATCGGTCGCAGCCCACGCCGGATGATCGGTCACGGCCTGGATGGTCGCGGGCACCAGCACCGTGAGGGTCGGCCGCTCGCGCTCGAAACAGGCGAGCGTCGCGTCCGGCGCAAACCGCGAATGGATCGTCACCGTCGCGCCGTGCTGCAGCGCCGCCGTGGTCTGGATGTTGAGGCCGCCGACATGGAAGAACGGCAGCACGGTCAGGACATGGTCATCGGAGGTGAGGCCATGCATGTGCTGGCTCATCACACCGTTCCATAGCAACGCTTCCTGCCGCAGCACCGCGCCTTTGGGGCGTCCCGTCGTACCCGAGGTGTAGACGATCAGAAGCGGGCAGGAGAGGTCGGTGTGCGGGTTGCGGCCATCGCCGCGTCCGCGCGCGAGCAGCGCGTCGAAGGTCTCCTCGCGCGGCGGCGTGAAGTCGAGACCGACGATTGCCGTTTCGGGCAAGCTCTTCTCGATCGCCGGCAGCACGGACGCAAATGCCTGCTCCAGCACCAGCACCTTCGCAGTAGCATCCGACAGGACGAAAAGCTGCTCGGCGACCGCGAGCCGCCAGTTCAGCGGCACGAGTATCGCACCGAGCCGCGCGCAGGCATAGAGCAGCACGAGATAGTCCGGCCGGTTCAGGCTCAGGATCGCGACGCGATCGCCGCGGCCGACACCAAGCTCGGACTTCAGCGCACGCGCGGTCTGTTCGATGCGTGCCGCCAATTCCGCATAGCTCAGCGACGTGCCCTCGAAATGAAGCGCGGGCTTGTCCGGCGCAAAGGCCGCATTGCGCTCGATCAGGCCGGAGACATCCACCGTCAGTCGTCCGTTTCGCCGGGCTCGTACAGCGCTTCGCGGCCGATGCGGTCGAGACAGAGCTCGGCGGTCCAGGGCAGCATCAGCGAGCCGCAGCGGCTGTCGCGATAGATGCGTTCCAGCGGCAACGATTTCAGCATGGCCTGGCCGCCACAGGTGCGGATCGCGAGCGTCGCGATCTCGTTGGCGCCCTCCATGACCGAATATTGCGCGGCATAGGCGCGCAGCACCTGCTCCTTGCTTGGATTGGCGCGCGCTTCGGTGACCGCCTGGAACCAAGTCGCCTTGATCTGCTCGAGCTTGATCTGCATCTGCGCGACCGCGATCTGCTTGGTCGGATACATCCGCCGCTTCACCGGCGGCGTTCCCGGCACTTCGCCGCGCAGATAGCGGACGGTGAAATCATAGGCTGCCTGCGCCAGCCCCATATAGCTCGGCGACAGCGTCAAGAACATATGTGGCCAACGCTGTGCCGCCTGGAAATAGACGCCGCGCGGCATCAGTGCGGCATCTTCCTCCACAAACGCATCCTTGAACAGCAGCGTGCGCGAGACCGTGCCGCGCATGCCCAAAGGATCCCAGTCACCGACCACGGAAACGCCCGCGGCCTTGGCCGGGAGCGCGAGATAGAGCGTATTGCGACGCGAGGCTTTCTCGCCTTCGGCAATCTCGGTGCAGAGCACGCCGTAGTAATCGGCATGGCCAGAGAGCGAGGCAAAGATCTTTTTGCCGTTGACGATCCAGCCGCCCTTGACCGGCTTCGCCTCGGTGCCGAAGGCCACTCCGCCGGCCGCAGCCGCGCCGCCTTCCGAAAACGGCTGCGAATAGATCGCGCCATCGTCTACGATGCGCTTGTAGTGGATCGCGCGGCGGCGCTCGTGCTCGGCGCGTATCGAACCATCCATGTCGAGATCGTCGGCGAGCGGGCCGGACCATAGCGTCGAGCAAACATGCATGTTCCAGGTCAGCGCGGTCGCGCCGCAATAGCGGCCGATCTCGGCGGCCGCGAGCGCATAAGTCTGATAATCCGCGCCGAGGCCGCCGTGCTTCTTCGGGATGGAAATGCCGAGCAGACCGGCGCGATGCAAATCCTTGTAGTTCTCGGTCGGGAATATCGCGTCGCGATCGTAGGCCATGGCTCGGCCAGCGAATATGGTCTGCCCGAGCTCGCGCGCCTGCGAAATGATATTCGCTTGCTCATCGCTCAGCCGAAACGCGCTTGCGTCAAAGATCGGCGCGTCCAGCACGATCTTTCCGGCCGTGGCCGCATTCTTGTTGACTGGTGCCGTCATCTAAGCCGTCACTTTGATGGTTTTGAGGAAATGATCGAGCGCGGTGTCGAACGCCTTGGGCCGCTCGAGATTGACGAGATGTCCGGCGCCTTCGAGTTCAACATAGGTCGAGGAAGGAATATACGCCGCCATCTTGGCCATCATCGGCGCCGGCGCATTCTTGTCCTTCGACCCCGATAGCACCAGCGTCGGAACAGCGATATCGCCAAGCGCCTTGCGCTGATCGAAACCGAGCAGCGCCAGCATCATGGCACGATAGCTTGCTTCGGGAACGCTCGCCATACAGTCGCGCGCGACTTCCATTCCGCCGGCATCCGGATCATCGCCTACTAATTCCTTCACCAGGGTCGGGGCCAGCGATCTCATGGTCTCGCCGCGGTCGAGCGGGCCGAGCCGGGCCTCGATGAATTGCTTCTGCCACTCGCCTTCCGTCTTGCCGAAGGCCGGGCTGGTTTGGGCGAGGACGACGGCGGCCGCCGTGCGGGGGTGTTTGATCAGCCATTGCTGGACGATCATGCCGCCGATCGAATGTCCGACAAGGATAGGCCTGCTGGCGCCGATCTGCTGTAGGAAATCCTGCAAGGCATCGGCCAGCGTCGTGATGCTGACAGTTGCCAGCGGCGCCGAGCCGCCATAGCCCGGCATGTCCCAGGCGATCGCGCGGTAACGATCGCTGAAAGCCGCGATCTGGCTGCGCCAGGCGCGCGCCGCGCCGCCGATGCCATGCAGGAACACCAGCGGCGTCTTGCCGTCATCGCCTGCGGCCTCGTAGCCAAGCCGGCCGTCTTTCGTCTTCAAGGGCGTCGTCATGGCGGCGATGCTAACAGGCCCGCCGCTTTCTTGCAAAAGTTTGAAGTATAAAATATACGCGGAAACTCTATTCTCGTGGTCTCATTCGGGGAGCCAACGCATGTCCGGACTGCCACGTGCCCCACATGCGCTGGTCACCGGTGGCGGCCGCGGTATCGGCCGCGCCATCGCCGCCGAATTGACGAGCGCTGGCGCGACCGTCACGGTGCTCGGCCGCCGGCGCGCGCCGCTGGATGAGGCAATAGCTGCAGGTGAAGCGCATTTTGCAGAGGTCGCCGACGTGGCGGATCGAGCCGCGATCGGCGCCGCGGTTGCGAAAGCCGCGGCGCGGCAGCCCATCGACATCCTCATCGCCAATGCCGGCATCGCGGAATCCGCGCCATTCGCCAAATCCGACGCCGCGCTGTTCCAGCGCATGATGGACGTCAATTTCATGGGCGTGGTTTACTCGATGCAGGCTGCGTTACCCTCGATGAAAGAGCGGCCCTATGGCCGCATCATTGCGGTCGCCTCGACTGCTGGGTTGAAGGGCTACGCCTATGTCAGCGCCTATAGCGCCGCCAAACATGCAGTGATCGGCCTGGTGCGCTCGCTGGCGCTGGAGCTCGCCAGCACGCGCATCACCGTGAACGCTGTATGCCCCGGCTTCACCGACACCGATCTTGTTGCCGGCAGCATCGACAACATCGTGAAAAAGACCGGCCGTAGCCGCGAGCAGGCGATCGCAGAGCTGTCGAAGCACAATCCGCAAGGTCGTCTGGTGAGCCCAAAAGAAGTCGCGGACACCGTGCTGTGGCTGTGCGGCGAGGGCGCCGGCGCGATCACCGGGCAGGCGATTGCAGTCGCTGGTGGCGAAGTTTGAAACAAGAAGAGAGATCAAGGGAGATTCCATGAGCCGACCCGCCAACCCCGTCACCGTGCCCTTGGCTGACTATTCTCCAAAACATTTCCTGCTGGCCGTGGTGGACGGTGTCGCGACGGTGACACTCAATCGCCCGGAGCGCAAAAATCCGCTGACCTTCGAAAGCTACCGCGAGCTGACCGACTTCTTCCGCGCCTGCGCGTTCGATGACGAGGTCAAGGTAGTGGTGGTGACCGGTGCCGGCGGTAATTTCTCTTCCGGGGGCGACGTGTTCGAGATCATCGGCCCGCTGGTGAAGATGGACACCAAGGGCCTGACCGCCTTCACCCGCATGACCGGCGATCTCGTCAAGGCGATGCGGGCTTGTCCGCAGCCGATCGTGGCCGCAGTCGAGGGCATCTGCGCCGGCGCGGGCGCGATCGTCGCGATGGCCTCCGACATGCGGCTGGCCGCGACCGGAGCCAAGGTCGCGTTCCTGTTCAACAAGGTCGGGCTTGCCGGTTGCGACATGGGCGCCTGCGCGATCCTGCCGCGCATCATCGGCCAGTCGCGTGCCTCCGAGCTGCTTTATACCGGCCGCTTCATGACCGCGGAGGAGGGCGAGCGCTGGGGCTTTTTCAGCCGGATCGTCACGCCCGAACGCGTGCTGCCGGAAGTGCAGTTGCTGGCCCGCCAGGTCGCCGAGGGGCCGACCTTCGCCAACACCATGACCAAGCGCATGCTGGCGATGGAATGGGCGATGTCGGTCGAGGAGGCGATCGAGGCCGAAGCGGTGGCACAGGCGCTGTGCATGACCACGGCGGATTTCGAGCGCGCCTTCGTCGCCTTCTCCAACAAGGTGAAGCCAACCTTCCAGGGGAATTGAGCCAAAGGCCGCCAAAGGCGGGCTTGCCAGTAGATATTTTAGGTTTAAAATATCTCGGTCGGCGGCTTTACCGGAGGCCCTTCATGAAGATCGCGATCATCGGCGGCGGACCGGCCGGTCTTTACGCCGCGATCCTGCTGAAAAAGCAGCGGCCCGAGGCCGAGATCACGGCCTATGAGCGCAACCGCGCCGACGATACTTTCGGCTTTGGCGTCGTCTTCTCCGACGCCACCCTCGACAATTTCGAGAAATACGATCCACCAAGCTATCGGCGCATCACCCAGGAGTTCGCTTATTGGGACGACATCGCCGTGCATTTCCGCGGCACCGTGCATCGGGTCGGCGGTAACGGCTTTTGCGGCTGCTCGCGGCGCAAGCTGCTTCTGATCCTGCAGGAGCGGGCGCGCGAGCTCGGCGTCAACCTCCAGTTCCAGGTCGAGATCGACGATGAGGCGCGGTTCGCCGGCGCCGATCTGATCATCCTCGCCGACGGCATCAACAGCCGCTTCCGCGACAAGCATATCGAGCATTTCCAGCCCGAGGTGGACGTCCGCTCCAATTATTTCGCCTGGATGGGCTCGACAAAGCCGCTGGACGCCTTCACCTTCATCTTCCAGGAAACCGAATGGGGTCCGTTCATCGCGCATGCCTATCAGTATGAGGCGGGCCGCTCGACCTGGATCTTCGAAACCGATCCGAAAACCTTTGAGCGTGCAGAGCTGAAGGGCCTGGACGAAAAGCAGTCCGCCGACCGGATGGCGGAGATATTTGGCTGGTTCCTCGGCGGGCATCAGCTGCTCACAAACCGCTCGATGTGGCGCAATTTCCCGATGATCCGCAGTCGGCGCTGGGTCAAGGACAACATGGTGTTGTTGGGCGATGCCAAGGCGACAGCACATTTCTCGATCGGCTCCGGCACCAAGCTTGCGATGGAAGACGCAATCGCGCTGGCCGATGCCATGGAACGCGCGCCGACCGTCGCCGCGGCACTCCTGCATTACGAGCACGGCCGCCGCGAGGAGGTCGAGAAGACTCAGCACGCCGCCGACGTTTCGCTCGTCTGGTTCGAGCATGTCGATCGCTTCTGGGAGTTCGATCCCGTGCAGTTCGCCTTCGGCGTGATGACGCGCTCAAAGGCGATCACCTACGACAATCTCAATCTGCGAGCGCCCGATTTTGTCACCGAAGTCGATAAGGCTTTCGCAAAGCAGGTGCGCGCCAGGGGCTTTGATGTCGATGTTGCAAAGCCGCTGGCGCCGATGTTCCAGCCGATGCGGCTGCGCGAGATGGAGATCAAGAACCGCGCGGTGGTGTCGCCGATGTGCATGTATTCGGCGAAGGAGGGCGTGCCGACCGATTTCCACCTGGTGCATTACGGCTCGCGCGCCATCGGCGGCGCCGGTCTGATCTTCACCGAGATGACCTGTGTCGGCCGCGACGCGCGGATCACGCCGGGCTGCGCCGGCCTGTGGAATGACGAACAGGAAACGGCCTGGAAGCGCATCGTCGATTTTGTCCACGCCAATTCGGCCGCGAAATTCGCGCTGCAGCTCGGCCATGCCGGCCGCAAGGGCGCCACCAAGCTGATGTGGGACGGCATGGACCGGCCGCTGGAAGACGGTGCCTGGGATGTGATCTCGGCCTCACCCATTCCATACTTTCCGGACAGCCAGGTGCCGCGCGAGATGGATCGGGCCGCGATGAATACGGTGAAGGCGGCATTCGTATCCGCAGCCGAGCGTGGTGAGCGCTGCGGCTTCGACATGCTGGAGCTGCACTGCGCCCATGGTTACCTGCTGGCGAGCTTCATCTCGCCGCTAACCAACCAGCGCACGGACGATTATGGCGGCTCGCTGCAGAATCGCCTGCGCTTTCCGCTGGAAGTCTTTGAAGCACTGCGCGCGGCCTGGCCTTCGCATAGACCAATGTCGGTGCGCATCTCCGCAACCGACTGGGCCGAGGGCGGCATCTCCGGCGACGACGCGGTTGAGATCGCGCGGGCCTTTGCCGAAGCCGGTGTCGATCTGATCGATGTCTCGACGGGTCAGACCGTGCGCAACGCGCAGCCGGTCTATGGCCGCATGTTCCAGATTCCGTTCTCCGATCAGGTCCGTAACGAGGCGCGCGTTGCGACCATGTGCGTCGGCAACATCACGACCGCCGATCAGGTCAACACCATCCTCGCCGCCGGCCGTGCCGACCTTGTCGCACTCGGCCGGCCGCATCTGGTCGATCCCGCCTTCACCATGAAGGCCGCCGCCTGGTATGGCGCGGGAGACGTGTTCTGCCCGCCGCAATATCTGCCCGGCAAGGAGCAGATTTTCCGCAACAGCGTGCGCGACCGGCAAGATTTCGAGGACCTCAAAATTAAGGCTAAGCCGAAAACCCGCGCCGAGCTCAAGGCGGAGGCCACAAAGCCGCTTGCGGCCGAATAAGGGACCGTGCGACCCTAGCCAACGTCTTTTGCGTCTTGAGTGGAGTTTCGGGCCATGAAGGCGATCATCATCGGCGGTGGCATCGGCGGCCTCACCACCGCGCTCATGCTGCGGGCGCGCGGCATTGATTGCGAGCTTTACGAGCAGGCGGATTCCATCCGCGAGCTTGGCGTCGGCATCAACACGCTGCCGCACGCGATCCGCGAGCTTGCCGCGATCGGCCTGTTGGACCGGCTCGATGCAGTCGCGGTCCGCACCCATGAGCTGTTTTACCTGACGCGCCACGGCCAGCAGGTCTGGCACGAAAAGCGCGGGTTGGATGCCGGCCACGACGTACCGCAATTCTCGATCCATCGCGGCCGCCTGCAAGGAGTGATTCATCAGGCCGTGGTCGAGCGGCTCGGCAGCGATGCGGTCCACACCGGCTGCCGGCTCGGCTCGTTCACGCAGGACGAGGGCGGCGTCACCGCCTATTTCTTCGACCGCAGTGGCGCGCATACCCACACCGCGCGCGGCGACATCATGATCGGCGCCGATGGTATCCATTCCAGGGTGCGGCAGACACTCTTTCCCGAGGAAGGCCCGCCGTGCTGGAACGGCCTGATGCTGTGGCGCGGCGCCGCAGACTGGCCCGTCTTCCTCACCGGGCGCTCGATGATCATCGCCGGTGGTTTGAACGCCAAGGCGGTGGTCTATCCGATCGCGGAAGGCTCGAGCCCGGCGAGCTGCCTGACCAACTGGGCGGTGCTGGTGAAAGTCGGCGACGGCAGCGCGCCACCGGCGCGCCGCGAAGACTGGTCGCGACTCGGCAGGCGGGAAGAGCTGATGCCTCACGTGACCGGCTTTTCGATCCCTCAGGTCGACTTTACGGCGCTGGTGAACGCGACGCCGGAGTTCTGGGAATATCCCTGCTGCGACCGCGACCCGCTGCCCTACTGGTCGAGCGGCCGCGTCACGCTGCTCGGCGATGCCGCCCATCCGATGTATCCGGTGGGCTCAAACGGCGCGTCGCAGGCGATCCTTGACGCGCGCTGCCTTGCCGACGCGCTGGCGCGCTCCGAACATCCGCGCCAGGCGCTCGCCGTCTATGAGCGCCAGCGGCTGCCGATGACGGCCGATGTCGTCGCCTCCAACCGCCGCGGCGGGCCTGAGGGTGTCATCGATGCGGTCGAACAGCTCGCGCCGCAGGGCTTTGCCGACGTCGACACCATCCTCAATTACGAAGCACGCGAGGCGATCGTGCGCGGCTATGCCGCCAAGGCCGGCTTCGCCGCGCGCGTGGTGTCGCGATAGCGCATGATCCGGAAAAGCCTGCCCCGCACTTGATGCGGGGTGGGAACCGGTTTTCTGAAAAGATCATGCGCCAACAAGAAGTGCCGCTAGCCGGGAGGCGGCGGCAGGAAGTGGATGTTGTGCTCGGCGGCGAGCTTCACCACCTCGTCCGGATTCTGCTGCTTCATGTTGTGGATGGCCCAGAACAGGTCGTAGAGCCGGCGGGTCGGTGACACCCAGAACAGCGTCTTCGCATTCTGCTGCGACTTGTTGAAAATGCCGTGCGGCTTGCCCATCGGCAGCCGCACCGTATCGCCCGCGGTCGCGAACTCGTCGGCGCCATCGAGAAAAAAATCGAGCCGGCCTTCGAGGATGTAGAGATACTCGTCCTGGTCGGGATGGATGTGCGGCGGCACGAAGGTGCCGGGCGGAAACGTCGCGTGCCAGGAGAAGCTGTGCTCGGTACGGCTCTTCGGCACATAGGTCTGGCCGAGGATATTCCAGGTAATTCCCTGAATGCCCTCGTTGGCACGGGTGATGCCGGCGACTTCGGTGATCATTGTGGGTTCCCTCTCTCTGACTTCTGACGCGTTTTCTTCACGCGAACCGGTCTTCAGTCGGCTTGAAAACGCTATGGCTTATTTGCCTGGCGCGCAGTCTTTGGCGTAACGGTCGCCGTAGTTCTCAAAAACCTTCTGCACGATTTCGGTCTGGAATTTGCCGTCCGGCCGTTTGGCGACCTTGGTCAGGTAAAAATCCTGGATCGGATAGCCGTTGGTGTTGAATTTGAAGCCGCCGCGCAGCGAAGTGAAGTCGGCCTTTTTCAACGCCGACGAGACCGCGTCCTTGTTGCCGAGGTCGCCCTTGACGGCCTTGACCGCGCTGTCGATCAGCATCGCGGCATCATAGCCCTGCATGGCATAGGTGCCGGGCACGCCGTTATAGGCGGCCTCATAGCTCGCAACGAATTTCTTGCTCTGGGGATTGTCGAGGTTCGGCGCCCAGTCGGCGCCGCCGAACATGCCGACCGCGGCGTCCTGCTGCGCCGGCAGCGTCGATTCATCGACAGTGAAGGCGGACAACACCGGAATGCTGTCGGCGAGGCCGGCCTGCCGATATTGCTTGACGAGGTTCACGCCCATGCCGCCCGGCATGAAGGTGAAGACGGCATCGGGCTTGAGCGAGAAAATCTTGGAAATCTCGGGCTGGAAGTCCAGCGTGCCGAGCGGCATGTAGGATTCCTCGACGATCTCGCCTTTGTAGTCGAGCTTGAAGCCGGCGACGGAGTCGCGGCCCGCCTGATAGTTCGGCACCAGCAGATAGACGCGCTTGTAGCCGCGATCCTGTGCGACCTTGCCGAGGATCTCATGCACCTGGTCGTTCTGGTAGGAGGTCACATAGAAGAACTGGCTGCATTCCTTGCCGGCGTAGCTCGACGGGCCGGCGTTCGGGCTGATCAGGAATGTGTTGTTGTCGATGACCGGTTTGTGGATCGCCTGCAGGATGTTGGAGAAGATCGGGCCGACGACGAAGTCGACCTTGTCGCGTTCGAGCAGGCCCTTCACCTTGGTCACGGCGGCGTCGGGCTTTAATTCGTCGTCAACGACGACGACCTCCACGTCCTTGCCGCTCATCTTGCCGCCGAGATCCTTGACGGCGAGCGCAAAACCGTCGCGCACCTGCCCTCCCAACGCCGCAGCCGGCCCGGACAATGTCACGATCACTCCGATCTTGATCTTGTCCTCTGCGGCTGCCGGGCCGATCGCAAACCCCAGCAGGACCGCCAGTCCAGCCAAGCCAAAACGCTGCTTCATTGCTTCCTCCTTGACCGGCGGCTCACGCGTAACCGCAACTGACCTCTGAACCAACCCCTCGCGTCCAAGCTTATTCTGATGACGGTAGCCGCCGCAAGCGAACCGGCAGCGCGCACAAAGCCGTCACGGGATGCGGCATGCAAGCCGCGCGCCAATTGCTTGAAGCCTAAAGAAATTTCGAAGACCCCGCGGCGTTTTGACTTGCGGCGCGCAGCAAATTATTTGAAGGTCAAAACGATCGCCGACGCGGGAAGGCGACCGGCGCCGCAGGCAGGTACGATGGCAAGCATGATCCTTGATTCCGAGACCAAGGCCGTCGAGAGCGATCATGGCGACGAGCTCCGCCTGTGGCTCCGTCTCTTGACCTGCACCACCCTGATCGAGGGCACCGTGCGCAGCCGCCTGCGCGAGCGGTTCGACGTGACGCTGCCGCGTTTCGACCTGATGGCCCAACTCGACCGCGCGCCTGATGGCATGACGCTGTCTGACGTTTCCAAGCGAATGATGGTATCGAACGGCAATGTGACGGGACTGGTCGAGCGGCTCGTGGAGTCCGGCCATCTCGACCGGCGGACCTCGGAGTCCGATCGCCGCGTCCAGGTCATCCGCCTGACCAAGGCCGGCCGCGCCGAGTTTCGCCGCATGGCGGCCGAACACGAGACCTGGATTGCCGAGGTCTTTTCTGATCTGACGCCGAAGGATGTCCGCGAATTGATGCGGCTGCTCGCAAAGGCCAAAGGCTCCGCGCAGAAGTGCGCGAGCGGACGAGCGCCGTAAGCCGCGTGGCGGAGATCGATTACGAAGTCGAATATAATAACCGGGCGCGCGTTCCCGAAAATCCCGCGCTGATGGCGGGCTGGGCGAGGGACGCGGCGGCCTATCGTGAAGAGCACGCTCCGCGTTCGATTGCCTATGGGCCGGGGCGTCGTAACAGCATCGATTTCTTTTCCGGTGGCGGCAATGGACCGATCGTCCTCTTCATCCACGGCGGCTACTGGCAGGCGCTAGACGGCTCTTCGTTCAGCCATTGTGCGCGCGGGCTGAATGCGCATGGCATCGACGTCGCCGTTCCCAGCTATGATCTCTGCCCCCGGGTCAGCGTCGATACCATCATCCAGCAGATGCGCGCGGCTGCGCGCGAGCTGGCTCGGCTCGGCCGGCCGCTCGTGATCAGCGGTCACTCGGCCGGCGGGCATTTGGCCGCCTGCCTGCTGGCAACGGACTGGCGCGCGCTGGATGCTTTTTTGCCGAGCGAGCTCGTGATCGGTGCCTATGCCATCTCCGGCCTGTTCGATCTCGTGCCGCTGGTCGAAACCTCCATCAACAAGGCGCTGCAGCTTGATGCTGCAAGCGCCAGGGCCGCGAGCCCTCTGTTCTGGAAGCCGCCAGGCCATGGGAGCCTCGATGCCGTAGTCGGTGGCCATGAGAGCGACGAATATTTTCGCCAGAGCCAGACCATGACGGAGGCCTGGGCGAAGGCGGGGCTGCCGACCCGCTACGGCACGATTGCCCGCGCCAATCATTTCACTGCGATCGCGCCGCTCGCCGATCCCACTTCGCCGATGGTGTTGCGGCTGAAGGAACTGGCGCGGCGCTAGGCCGTCGGCCTGAAATGACCGTTGGATTGTCCCGATTTGCGCCCTTGCGCCCAATTATTTTAAGTCTAAAATGTTTAAGGATGAAACGCTGCCGGGCGCCTTCCGTGGTTTTGGGCCTTTCTGAATGCGAGGGGCAAATGTCAGGTAGAACGCTGAATCTTGGCCCGTCGGGTCACATCGATGATTTCACGCGGCGTAACCTGCCGCCGGCGGAGCAGTGGCCGCAGATGCTGCTCGGCCAGCCGGAGTTTCAATATCCGGAGTATCTCAACGCCGCCGTCGAGCTGACCGACCGCATCGTCGCGCAGGGAATGGGCGATAATATCGCGCTCATCGGCAACGGCCGGCAGCGTACCTACAAGGAACTGGCGGACTGGTCGAACCGGCTCGCGCATGCGCTGGTCGAAAATTACGGCGTCAAGCCAGGCAACCGCGTGCTGATCCGGTCCGGCAACAATCCGGCGCTGGTCGCGGCCTGGCTAGGGGCGACCAAGGCCGGTGCCGTCGTCATCAACACCATGCCGATGCTGCGCGCCGGCGAATTGACCAAGATCGTCGACAAGGCCGAGATCGCGCTGGCGTTAACCGACAGCCGCATCGCGGACGAACTGGTCGCCTGCGCCAAGACCAGCCGCTTCCTCAAGCAGGTCGTGAATTTCGACGGCACGTCGAACCATGACGCCGAGCTCGACCGGATCGCGCTGAACAAGCCGGTCAAGTTCGAAGCGGTGAAGACCGGCCGCGACGACGTTGCCCTGCTTGGGTTCACATCGGGCACCACGGGCGAGCCGAAGGCGACCATGCATTTTCACCGCGACATTCTTGCGGTCGCCGATGGCTACGCGAAGGAAGTGCTGAAGGTCACGCCGGACGATGTCTTTGTCGGCTCGCCGCCGCTGGCGTTCACTTTCGGGCTCGGCGGGCTCGCTGTGTTTCCACTGCGCTTCGGTGCGACCGCGACGCTGCTGGAAAACGCGGCGCCGCCCGAAATGGTCAAGATCATCGAGACCTACAAGGCCACGATCTGTTTCACCTCGCCGACGGCCTATCGCGCCATGATGGCGGCAATGGACAAGGGCGCCGATCTGTCGTCGCTGCGCCTTGCGGTGTCGGCCGGCGAAACGTTGCCGGCACCGGTTTTCGAAGCCTGGACCCGCAAGACCGGCAAGACCATTCTGGACGGCATCGGCAGCACGGAGATGCTGCATATCTTCATCACCAACCGCGAGGGCGATGCGGTTGCGGGCACGACGGGCCTTCCGGTCACCGGCTACGAAGCAAGAATCGTCGATGACGAGATGAACGAGTTGCCGGCCGGCACCGTCGGCAAGCTCGCGGTGCGCGGACCGACCGGCTGCCGCTATCTCGCAGACAACAGGCAATCGAACTACGTGCGCGATGGCTGGAACCTGACCGGCGATGCCTTCGTGCGCGACAAGAAAGGCCGCTTCTCCTTTGTCGCGCGCGCCGACGACATGATCATCTCCTCCGGCTACAACATCGCGGGTCCCGAGGTCGAAGCAGCACTGCTGTCGCATCCCGCGGTCGCCGAATGCGGCGTGGTCGGCGCACCGGACGAGGCGCGCGGCATGATCGTCAAGGCCTATGTCGTCGTTGCCGCGAGCGCCACGCCGGACGATGCGCTGGCGACCGCCCTGCAGGAACATGTCAAGCGCGAGATCGCCCCTTACAAATATCCGCGCGCGATCGAGTTCGTGACGCAACTGCCGAAGACGGAGACGGGCAAGCTGAAGCGCTTTGCCTTGCGTCAGGTGGCGCAGGCGCAAGCGACGTCGCCCGGCGTTGCAGCCGAATGATGGAGAATTTTTCGTGAGCACGACAGATGCGCCCAGCCTCACGGCCAGGAGCGAGGCGTCAGAGGCCGCGCAAGTCCTGCAGCCGAGCGGCTGGCCGATACCAAAGGGCTATGCCAATGGCATGGCCGCCTATGGCCGTATCGTGGTGACGGGCGGGGTGATCGGCTGGGACCGTCAGGAACGTCTTGCCAGCGGATTTGTCGCGCAGGTCCGGCAGACGCTCAGCAACATCGCGGCCATCCTCGCCGAGGGCGATGCGCGGCCGGAGCACCTGGTGCGGCTCACCTGGTATGTCGTCGATATCGAGGAATATCTCGCGAACCTGAAAGCGCTCGGCCAGATCTATCGCGAGATCTTTGGCGCACATTATCCCGCGATGGCGCTGGTGCAGGTCGTCCGCCTGGTCGAGAAGGCGGCGCGGGTCGAGATCGAAGCCACTGCGGTGGTGCCGCGCTAGCGCATGATCCGGAAAAGTGTGCAGCGGTTTTCCGAAAAGATCATGTGCAAACAAAAAGCTAAAGCGCGGTAGCCGAAGGCTAGCGCGCTTTAGGGGCACCACCGATCAATCGCTTAATTCCGATACGAACTATCGACGCGATCAAGCTTGCGCAGCAGCGCGGGCCACGCGAGATCGCCGTTGCGGTTCGGCTTGTCCACGCGCGGCCTCACCTTGTCGAAGGTCTTCTCCAGAATTTCGGTGGAAGGAATGATCAGCTTGGTGTTGCACGACAGCGCCATCACTTGCACCTCGCAGGCACGCTCCATGCGGTACAGCAGGTTGAAGGCCGCCGGGATTGTTCGTCCGACGACCAGAAGCCCGTGGTTGCGCAGGACCATCGCCTCGTGCTCGCCGAGGTCGCGCACCAGCCGTTCGCGCTCGCCGAGGTCGTCGGCGATTCCCTCGAAATCATGATAGGCGATGTGGACAAAGCGCATCGAGGTCTGCGCCAGCGGCAGCAGACCGCATTCCATTGCCGACACCGCCATGCCCGCCGGCGTATGCGTGTGCGCCACGCAATCGACGTCATGGCGGGCCATGTGGATGGCGCTGTGAATGACGAAACCCGCGACGTTGACGTTGTAGTCGGTCTGGTTGAACAGGGTATTGCCCTCGACGTCGACCCTGATCAGGCAGGACGCATCAATTTCTTCGTAGAGCATCCCGTAGGGATTGATCAGGAACTGGTCGTGATGACCGGGCACCCGGCAGGAGATGTGGTTGGCGATCATCTCGGTATAGCCGTACATCGCGGTAAGGCGGTAGGCGGCGGCGAGATTGACGCGCGCATCCCACTCGTCCGCGCTCACTTGCTCGCGGACCGATTTGACGATTTTGATGGCAGGCGCGCTGACGGGCGGATTCATGGGCTTTCTCCGTTTGAACGGGACGTCTTTTGGCGGCGTTCCTGAGGGCAGAGGATATCTGCAACCATAGTCGTATCGCAAGGCGGGCAGGGCTTTTCATGCACTCCCCAGCTTTGTTGCAGAGCAAAAAGGCTCCGTCGCAAATCCTTCATGCGCGGCCTATACTTGGTCCCCGACTTCGTCCTGATCCCTCTGAAATCGGAGCCTGTCTCATGAGGACCATCCGTTTTGCCCTGATCCTGCTGGCGTTCGCTTGCCTTGCGCCATGGCAGTCCGCCAAAGCGGCTGACGTCATCTGCTACAACTGCCCGCCGGAATGGGCGGACTGGGCTTCGATGCTCAAAGCCATCAAGGCTGACCTGCATTACGACATTCCTCACGACAACAAGAACTCCGGCCAGGCGCTGGCGCAGATCCTCGCCGAGAAGGCCAATCCGGTCGGCGACATCGGCTATTTCGGCGTCACCTTCGGCATGAAGGCGAAGGCGCATGACGCGCTCGAGCCGTACAAGCCGGTGAATTGGGACCAGGTGCCCGCCGGCCTGAAGGACCCGGACGGTTACTGGACCACGATCCACTCCGGCACGCTCGGCCTGTTCGTGAACAAGGATGCACTCGGCGGCAAGCCGGTGCCGGCCTGCTGGAAGGATCTGTTGAAGCCCGATTACAAGGGCATGGTCGGCTATCTCGATCCGACTTCGGCGGCGGTGGGCTATGTCGGTGCGGTCGCGGTCAATCTCGCGCTTGGCGGCTCGTCCAAGAACTTCGATCCCGCGATCACCTTCTTCAAGGAACTGCACAAGAACGATCCGATCGTTCCGAAGCAGACATCTTACGCGCGCGTCGTCTCCGGCGAGATGCCGATCCTGTTCGACTACGACTTCAACGCCTATCGCGCCAAATATTCCGAGAAGGGCAATTTCGAGTTCGTGATCCCCTGCGAAGGCTCGGTGGTGTTTCCCTATGTCGTCGGTCTCGTGAAGAACGCGCCCGACAAGGAAAAGGCGAAGAAGGTGATCGACTATCTGCTGTCCGACAAGGGCCAGGCGATCTGGACCAACGCTTACTTGCGCCCGGCGCGCCCGATCGAACTGCCTGAAGCCGTCAAGAACAAGTTCCTGCCGGACAGCGACTACGCCCGTGCCAAGAGCGTCGATTGGGGCGAGATGGAAAGCGTGCAAAAAGGCTTTGTCGACCGCTATCTCGCCGAGGTCCACTAATGCAGTATGGTGCCTCGGGTCAGGGCTCGGGGCACCATCGCTGATGTCGCATCGATCGTTTGTCTGGCTGTGCCTGCTGCCGCTTGCGGTGGTGACGGCGGCGTTCTTCCTGCTGCCGATGACGCGCCTCGTCGTCACCGGCGCCGAGGGACCGCAGGGGCTCGCTGGCTATCTGGCGATCCTCGCTGAGCCGCGCTACCGCTCGACCCTGATCAACACAGTTCTGCTGGCAACTGCGACCACGGTGGTGACGCTGGTCGTCGCCACCATCGCCGGGATGTTCCTGCAGCGGCATCGTTTCCCGGGCCGTGCCGTCCTGATCGCGATGCTGACCTTTCCTCTCGCCTTTCCCGGTGTCGTCGTCGGCTTCCTGATCATTCTGCTCGCGGGTCGCCAGGGCCTGATCGGCGATTTCTCCAACCGCCTGCTCGGGCAAAAATTTGTCTTCGCCTATTCGATCTACGGGCTCTTCCTCGGCTATCTCTACTTCTCGATCCCGCGCGTGATCCTCACCATCATGGCGGCGGTGCAGAAGCTCGATACCGGCCTTGAGGAAGCCGCGCGCTCGCTTGGCGCAAGCCCCTGGGCGGTGCAGCGTGATGTCGTGCTGCCGGCGCTGGCGCCTGCCTTCGTCGCCTCGGGCGCGATCGCGTTTGCGACCGCGATGGGCGCGTTCGGCACCGCCTTTACGCTGGCGACCAACATCGACGTGCTGCCGATGCTGATCTATACCGAGTTCACGCTGGCCGCGAATTTCGCGACCTCCGCGGCGCTCTCGGTCGGGCTCGGCGTCATCACCTGGTTCATTCTGGCGCTGGCCCGTTCGTTCTCGGGCAGCGCGGTCGCGGCCGCCGGATGACGTCATGCGCGACCGCCTGATCTTCACCGGCCAGTTGCTGTTCACCCTGATCGTCGCGGCGTTCCTGGTGGTTCCCGCGGGCCTGTCGATCACGGCCGGCGTCACCGTGAACTATTTCCGCGGCATTGCCTCCGGCGTCACGCTGCAATGGGTGGCGCAGGTCTGGGAGCTCTATGCCGGCACGATCGGATTATCGTTCCTGATCGCGTTTGCTACGCTGGCGGTGACGCTCGTCGTCGGCGTGCCCGCGGCCTACGCGCTCCATGTAAGGGGAGGGCGGCTGGCGCGCATCGTGGAGGAGATCATCACCCTGCCGCTCGCGATCCCCGGGCTCGCGATCGCGCTTGCTCTGCTCCTCACCTATGGCAGCTTCGGCGATTTTCGCCGCTCCTGGCTTTTCATTCTGGTCGGTCACGTCGTCTTCACCATGCCCTTCATGGTGCGCTCGGTGATGGCGGTGTTCGCCACCGTCGATATCAAGACGCTGGATGAAGGCGCAGCCTCGCTAGGCGCCTCGCCGTGGCGGCGCTTTCGCGACGTGATCGTTCCCAACGCGGTGCCGGGCATTCTGGCCGGCAGCCTGATGGTGGTGACGCTCTCGCTTGGCGAATTCAATCTGACCTGGATGCTGCACACGCCGCTGACCAAAACGCTGCCGATCGGGCTCGCCGACAGCTACGCCTCGATGCGGCTGGAAGTGGCGTCCGCTTATACGCTGATCTTCTTTGTCATGATCATTCCGCTGCTCGTTGCCATGCAGCTCTTCGCCGAGAAGGAGCGCGCGCGATGAGGGACGTCGTGGGCCACGGCGCTTCCGTGCACATCGAGAATTGCGGCAAGACCTTTGCGGATGGCACCCGTGCGCTGGAGCCCGCGACGCTCGACATCGCGCGTGGCGAGACTCTCGTGCTGCTCGGCCCCTCCGGCTGCGGCAAGACGACAATGCTGCGCATCATCGCCGGCCTTGAAGTGCCGGATGAGGGCGGAAAGGTGCTGTTTGACAGCAAGGACATGACGAAGGTGCCGATCGAGAAGCGCAATGTCGGCATGGTTTTCCAGTCCTACGCCCTGTTCCCGAACATGAGCGTCGCCGACAATATCGGCTATGGCCTCAAAATCCGCGGCGTGCCGAGGGACGAGCGCGCCTCGCGCGTCGCTGAACTCGTTCGGCTGACCAACATCACGGGCCTGGAGAACCGCCGGATCGACCAGCTTTCCGGCGGCCAGCGCCAGCGCGTGGCGCTGGCGCGCGCGGTCGCGATCCGTCCGGGTATTCTGTTGCTCGACGAGCCCCTGACCGCGCTCGACGCGGCCCTGCGCGAACGCCTCCGCAGCGAGCTCAATCGGCTGTTGCGCGCGCTCGGCATCACCGCGATCTATGTCACCCACGATCAGTCCGAAGCCATGGAGCTCGGCGACCGCATCGTCGTGATGAGCAAGGGCGCGATCGCGCAAATTGGCACCCCGCGCGACATCTATTTCACGCCGCGCAACCGTTTCGTCGCGGAGTTCATTGGGGCGGCGAATATCATCGAAGCTGCGCTCGAGAATGGCCAACTCGTGTTGCCGGGCGGGCGGCAGCCGATCACGGGCCAGCTCAATCTCGCCGCTGCGGTCGCCATGGTTCGGCCGGAGTCCATCAGAGTAGTGGAAGCAGGCAGCGCGCCGCTGTCAGGTACCATCGACAGCGTCGCCTTCAATGGCGAGAAGCAGCGTCTGGTCGTGAGCGGCGCCGCCGACAAGGCTTTGACGGTCGATGCGTCCAACACATTGCCAGTCAAGGTGGGCGACCGCGTCGGCCTGTCGATCGCGCCGGAAGCCGTGCGCCTGTTGCCTCCCGAGGATTGAGAACACCGATGCCGCAAAAGCAAATTCGCATCGCGCAGATTTCCGACCTGCACATCAAGCCGCCGGGCACATTGGCTTATGGCCGGGTCGACACCGCGAAGGCGCTGGAGCGCTGCGTGGCGGCGCTGAATGCATTCAAGCCGGCGCCGGATTTCGTGGTTATTTCCGGCGATCTTGTGGATACGCCAGCCGCGGAAGAGTACGAGTATCTGAAGCGCCTGCTTGCGTCGCTGAAAATCCCCTTCGCCGGCATCCCCGGCAATCATGACGGCCGCGAATTGATGCGCGCCGCATTCCCGAACGCGGCTTACGCGTTTCCATCGGGCGCGCTGAACCAGAAGATCGCGGTCGGCGAGCTTGATTTGCTGCTGCTCGATTCCAGCGTGCCCGGCAAGCCGCATGGTGAACTGGAGGCGCCGACGCTGCAATGGCTGGAGGCGATGCTGGCGTCTTCGACAGACCGGCCAGCGCTGCTGTTCCTGCATCACCCGCCGTTCATTGCAGGCATCTGGCACATGGATCGCCAGAACCTGCACAACGCGGCCGAGCTGGCACCGATCATCCGGCGTCATCCCCGCATCAAGATCGTCGCGACCGGCCATGTCCATCGCGCCACATTGACGATGTTCGCGGGCGTGCCCTGCACGATCTGCCCGGCGCCCAATCACGCGGTCGATCTTGATCTTGCGAAGTTGCGCAAGCCGTCTTTCAGGATCGAGCCTGCGGCCCTCCATCTCCACACCTGGTTTGAAGGCGAGGGGTTCGGGCAGCTCGTGACCCACCAGGTGCCGATTGGCGAGTTCGACGGACCGCATCCATTCTTCGGGGCGGACGGCAAGCTCCTGTGAGCGCCGATTATTTGAGGTTGCCGAGCTTGCGATAGGCCTTCGACGCCTTCCTCAACAGCCGCTTCTTCTGCCTGGGTTTCAGGAATTCCAGCGGCGTCTTCACGCCCTTCTGCTCCAGCTCGGCCGCGAGTTCATGGCCTCTGGCACCGTCGTTCAATTGTCCGAGCGATTTTTGCGCCTTGCTTAATTGTTTGAGCGCGCTTTTTTGCTTTGAAAATTTCTTGTCGGGGAAAAGGTCTTCAAGCGAATCGATCGAATAGGTGAGCTTCTTGTTAAACAGCCGCAGGCGATGGCGCTTCTTGGTTCCCATCTTGCGAAGCTTGCGGCTTCTTTTCAGGAGCTTCTCCTCCCATTCCTCAAGCTTTGCCTCGCTGTAGGCGCCGATCGGGGAGGCGCGTTCCTTGGCCGCCTGCTTGCCCTTCTTCATCGACCACGGGCCGCTTTCGATCCAGCCCGAGGTCTGGTCGATCAGCCAGCGGTATCTGACCGAATTGAGCATGCGCGTCAGGTTGCGATGGCCTTCGGCACGCTTCTCATTCCATGAATTGAGCGCGGCCATCGCCTGCGGCCCCTTCTGGTCGAGAGACTTGACCCGATCGACGGCGACATCGAGATCGCGCACCGCGCCGAGCTCGCTGTTGAGCCATTTCAGCTCGTCCCGCACTTCGTCGCGGACGGCGTCGTGCACCATCGGGGAGAAAAACAGGATGGCGGTGCGCAAATGCGTCAGCGCAACCCGCATCTGATGCAGCGCGGCTGGATCGCTGTTGCAGGTGGCTGCTTGGTTGGCATTGAGCGCGTCGAGATGGCGACGCGCCATGATGCGGAACGCCGTATCGCAGGCCATGGTGCGGTTCAGCCGCGGATTGGGGGAGGGACGCTGCGCGGGCGGCGCCGGTTTGGCGCCGGATGCGGCTTTGCCTGCAGGTTTCCGGGATGGCGGCATGATGGGTTCGCTTGGGCCTCGGCGGCGATATTATAGTTCCCCGCAAGGGCGGCAACCTCGGACCGGTCGCCGAGAACACCTCTTTGGCCTTTGGTATCAATTCGTTGGCTTGCCAAGCTTGAAGTGGGATAGCAATCTTTGCCAGAGCAGGCTGGCGCCGTTTGTAAAAAGCCGGCCGGTCGATGGGGGAAAGAAATATGCGTCTGTTTCGATGGGTCGCGCTGGCGCTGATCGCGGGCAATACCAGTGCCTTTGCACAAGGCCATTACCCCGACCGCCCGATCAAGATGATCGTGCCGCTCGCCGCCGCGAGCGCCGTCGATGTCGCCGCGCGCATCGTGACGCAGAAGATGGCAGACAATATGGGCCAGCAGTTCGTGATCCTGAACCAGCCCGGCGCATCGGGGCTGATCGGCGCGGAGCAGGTCGCCCATGCCGACCCGGACGGCTACACGATTGGCGGCTTCAATGACAGCATCATGACAATGGTGCCGAACCTGCAAGCCAAGATGCGTTGGGACATCCTGAAGGATTTTGAGCCGGTGTCCCTGGTGGCCACCGTCGAATGGGGCCTGATTGCCGGTAACCAGACCAGCTACAAGAGCGCAGCCGACCTGATCGCCGCCGCCAAGGCCGCGCCCGGAAAGATCGATTACAGCAGCGGCGGGCCGGGCAGCCCGCAGCATCTGGCGATGGCGATGTTTGCGTCCAGCGCCGGCATCTCGCTGACCCACGTGCCCTACAAGGGCGCAACCCAGGCTGCGACCGACATCGCGGCCGGCCAGATTCCGGTTGGCTTCCAGGGCTTGGGGACGGTTGCCGCGCTGGTGCGTGGCGGGCAGCTCCGGCTGATCGGCGTATGCACGCCAAAGCGGTTGCCGGCATTCCCGGACGTGCCGACCATCGACGAGTCCGGACTCCCCGGCTTCCTCTTCAATTCCTGGTTTGCAATCCTGGCGCCGGCGGGCACGCCGAAGGCGATTGTCGCGCAACTCAATGCTGAAGTCGTAAAGGCGCTGGGCGACGCGGAAGTACGGCACAAGCTTGAAGACTTGGGCTTCGCCGTGCGCGGCAGTTCGCCCGAGGAACTGGGCGGCATGACGCGCGATCAGCTTGCCAAATATGCGCGGCTGATAAAGGAGATGGGGATCAGCAATGAATGAGGTGATTCGCGTGTCGTTCGCGCGGATGCCTGCCCAAGCCGGCCACATATCTGTTCAAGCCCACTTCTCCACACTTTAGGGTGTAGGTCGAGTTGTGTTCTATCGCCTTCTCCCTGTACTCGTCTAAAATTGTTCCACAATCATTCGCATCGCGTCCCCAAAGCCGACGACTGGGCGGATTACTCTGGATCGACGGCGGGATACGCTAATTGGGAAAGACATTCAGGCGATATTCCGGAGCATATCCGCAATCGGCTCAGCGAGCTGATCTCGTCAAATCTCAAGTTCGCCCATCCGCTGCCGATGGTCCTGAAGGTCGGCGAAAATGTCGACCGGACGCATGACCTGCACGTGCGCACCCTCGTGCACAAGGGCCATCTCCATATCGGCATGCACATTCTTTGTCCGAATGCTTCGCTGAAATAGGCGCATTCGGACGTACCTGTAAAACTATGACGCCAGCAAGACCCACGGGGCCTTGCTGGCGCAAGCGTCGTGACATGACCGGAGCCTCAGGCGGGCATGGCGGCTTCCGTAATCCTGTTTTCCGCCTATCAGGGGTGGGGAAAGGGTGTGCCTTCGCTATTGGTTGGTTTGCTCTGGGTGGCCATGGTGCTGGTCGGCGGCTGGCTATTGCTTCAACAAATGAATCCGCACCTCGATGGGCTCTACGCGCTGATCGCCGGATCCACCGTGCTGGGCGCGTTGGTCCTGGGCTTGGCTTTCATCCTTCGGCCGCCCATCCGCCCCGAGAGGCCGGTTTAAGGTTGAAAATGCGACCACTGTCGACTACGGAAGGAGAGAGTACCCATTTGTTCCTTCCGGAGTTCCAATCGGCGTGCCGCAGGATAACACAGGGGATGCTCGCCGCCCGTCGAGCAGCAAATTGTCGGTGCTGCGCACGCACGAGATCTTCAGCGATCTCGACAACGAGGCGCTCGAGCAGCTCGGCCGCTACGCCAAGCATACCGTGCTCAAGCGTGGTGCGACGATCTTTTCCAAGGGTGACCCCGGCAACAGCCTCTACGCGGTGATCTCCGGGACGGTGAAGATCAGCATCTCCTCGCCGGACGGCCGCAATGCCATCCTCAATCTGGTCGGCCCCGGCGAGACGTTCGGCGAGATGTCCGTGCTCGACGGACAGACGCGGAGCGCGGACGCCACCGCAAACACCAATTGCGAGATCTATGTCATCGATCGCCGCGATTTCCTGCCCTTCATGCGCAACCAGCCGGCGCTCTCCATGAAGTTCATTGAGCTCCTGTGCACGCGATTGCGACGGACCAGCGATCAGGTCGAGCAGGTGATCCTGCAGGATCTGCCGGGACGGCTTGCCAGCGCGCTGCTTGGCCTGGTTGAGCGGCGCAAGCTCGAGCCGGCGAGCCAGACCATCTCCATCACCCAGCAGGAGATCAGCGAGATGGTCGGCATGACGCGCGAAAGTATCAACAAGCAGCTGCGCGCCTGGGCCGCTCGGAGCTGGGTCCGCCTCGAGCACGGCGCCATCGTCGTGCTCGACCCCGTCTCGTTGCGCGAACTCGCCGAGGCAGGCACGAGCTCGGAAGAATGAAGCGCGTTTCAATTTAAAATTGTATCGCCGGAAGTTTAGTGGTCGCGCGAGCTACGGCCACGAGAATTTCGTAAGATGTGACGTAGATCGCATTTCCTTTTCATAAGCCGCGCTAATGACCTCCTGCACTTCCGCTGACAAGGAGGCACCGATGCTCCAGCGTCCACACGACCAATGGAAACCGGCCGGCCGCCGCAATTCCTCCGGCGAAATCACAACGCTTCTCGCAGTCAACGGTTTTGTCGTGCTGGTGCTGCTGATTTTCGCGCTCAGTTTTCCCTCGGCCTCCGAATGGATTTCGGCCGCAGCGCAGGCTGAATTTGTCGGGCCTGATTTACCGGGTGCTTCTCCGACGCAGATCGCGCAACCCGTAGAGCAGATGCGGATCGTCAAGTCCAATTGACGTTTGCCAGAGGCCGGGGCCGGCCTTGCCCATAGATGACTTCACCGGCTGATACGGCGCAGCTTCTCGCCGTCGTGCACGCAAGGGGCGCGGGTAATTTCACTCGGCGGAAGCGTTGGCGCCGCGTTCGATGCGGAACTCGACGTCGATCAGCTCCCGCGAATGGTTCATATCCGACTGCGCCATCAGGAGCGTCAGGTCCTTGCCCCGCAGCGACGCGAGCACGTCGGAAAGGCGTTCGGAAAGAGCGGGTGCAATTCCCTCGAACGGCTCGTCGAGCAACAGGCATTTGGTGCCGATGGCAAGCGCTCGGCCGAGCGCCACGAGTTTCTGCTGGCCGCCGCTGAGCAGGAGCGCCTTGCGATGACGCATCTCCGCAAGCTCGCCGATCACGGTGTAGACGAAGTCGAGCCGCGCCTTGCGGTCGAGGTGCCTGGCGACCCACAGCGGCAGCAGGATGTTTTCTTCCACCGTCAGCTGCGGCACCAGGCAGCGATCTTCCGGCATGTACCCGATGCCGAGCGCGGCGCGTCGGTGCCGCGGCTGCGCGGAGAGGTCAGCGCCCTCGAAACGCACGGTGCCCCGCACCGGTTTGAGATGGCCCATGATCGAACGTATCAGCGTGGTCTTGCCGGCGCCGTTGCGGCCGACAAGGCTCACCATGGCGCCTCTTGCAATCTGCATGGAAAAGCCGCGCAGCGCCGTCATCGAGCGGATGTCGACCACAAGGTTTTCGATCTCGATAAGCGATCCCGGAGCGCTCATCGCGCGCCCCCGGTGACGTAGCGTCGTACTTCCGTATCCTTCAGCACATCGACCGGATTGCCATCGGCGATGATCCGGCCGCTGTAAAAGGCCAGCACGCGGTCGGCATAGCGGCTCACGATGTCCATGTCGTGCTCGACGAAGACGATGGTGGCGGCATCGGGCGCCACGGCATGGATCACTCGGTCCATCGTGGCGAATTTCTCTTCTGCCGAAACGCCCGACGTGGGTTCGTCCAGCAGCAGCAGTTTTGGCCGGCGCACCAGTGCCATCGCGATATCGATGAGCTTGCGGACGCCGCCGGCCAGCTCCGAGACCGGCCGGTCCGCGAGGGCGGCAAGACCAAACCGCTGCAGCAGTTCCACCGCGGTGTCGTGCCGGCCATTCGCGTCCGCCGGAGAATGCAGGGAAAGGGCCCGCGGGTGCGTGCCGGCGATGGCGACGGCGAGATTTTCGGCCGCAGTGAGTTCGACAAAGAGTTGCGGGATCTGGAACGAGCGCGATATGCCAAGCCCCGCAACGTGCCGCGGCGAGTGTCTGGCTATGTCGACGCCATCAAGCACGATCGAACCGCTGTCGGGCTTGAGATAGCCGGTCACCATGTTGACGAAGGTAGTTTTGCCGGCGCCGTTGGCGCCGATCAGGCTGACCTTCTGGCCGGCGGTGATGTCGATCGACAGCGCGTCGGCGGCAACGACCGCGCCAAACCGCTTGTCCAGGGCGCGCGCGGAAAGCACCACGCTCACGTCGACGCTCCTTCCTCGGCGGCAGCCGGCGGCGAAGGCTCGGCCGGCTTGCGCCGTTGGCGGGTCCAGAGCGACCCGATGCCGCGCGGCAGGAACAGGATGACGGCGAGCAGGAAGATGCCGAGCACGAGCTGCCAGGTGTTGGGCAGATAGAGGTTCGAGAAGGAACGAACCAGCTCGAGCGCGAGCGAGGCGACGAACACCGCGGAGACACTTTGATAGCCCGCCAGCACCGCAATGAAGACGAATTCCCCCGACGTGGTCCAATAGGCGAATTGCGGGTCGATATGCCGCTGCGCCATCAGCGCGAACGCGCCGCTGGCGCCGGCAAAGGCGGCTGCGATGAGGAAGTTGGTCGCGATAATGCGGTTGGCTGATATGCCGAGATATTCAACCCGCAGATTGTTTTCGCGAACCGCGAGGCTTGCGAGCCCGAATTCGGAGCGGAACAGGATCTTTGCGGCGATGGCGGCGAAGCCGGCGGTGATAATTGCGACCGCATACAGCATGAAGTCGGCCTCGCGGGTGTCGACAAAGCGGATGCCGAACAAAGTGGGGCGGACGACATTGAAACCGTCGGAGCCGCCGAGCACGGTGGTCTTGAGCAGCGCGCCGTAAAACACCATCGAGAGCGCAAGCGTCAGCATGCCGAAGAAGATACCGGTGTAGCGCGCGATCAGCGGGCCGATCACGAGGCCAAGCAGGCCGCCGCAGGCGGCGCCGATCAGCATCTGCAGGACGGCATCGGTCAACCCGAATTTGTTTGCGATCAGCGCGACGCCATAGCCGCCGGCAGCAAAGAACAATCCCTGCCCGAAGGAGACGTTGCCGGTGCGCGCCAGCACCACGATGCCAAGGGCGACCAGTGCGTTGGCGGCCGCGATTGTCGCCAGCGACAAGGTCCAGGTCGGCAACGCGCGCCCGAGCAGGGTGACTACGATCACCGGCAGAATCATCAGCAGGGGATTGAAGCGGCCTTGCCCCATCAGATGCGCCTCGCGGTCTCGCGCTTGAACAGGCCTTCGGGGCGGAACATCAGTACCGCCGCCATGATCAGATAGATCATGAACAGTTCGATCTGCGGCATCAGGTGCACCGAGGCTGAGCGCGCAAGCCCGACCAGCAACGCGCCCACTGCCGCGCCCTCGACGCTGCCCAGTCCGCCGATCACCACAATGGCAAAGCTCAGGATGATGACGTCGGAGCTGAGCCCTGGCTGCATCGATATTTTGGGCGCCGTCAGCGCACCCGCAATCCCCGCCAGCAAGACGCCGAAGGCGAAAGCGGCCGCATACACGCGGTTGACCCTGACGCCCATGCTGACGCTCATTTCCTCGTTGTGAATCACCGCCAGCACGATCTTGCCCAGCACGGTGCGGTTCAATCCGTACCAGACCGCAAATCCGATCAGTCCTGCTGCCGGGATCAGCATGAGGTCGTAGCCGACGTAATAGAGCCCTGCGAATTCGACATTGCCGAACAGCTCATAGGGCTGCGTCGCGTAGATCGGATTGACGCCCCAGATCAGCTTGGTGGTGTCTTCCAGGATCAGGAAGACCGCATAGGTCACCAGCAGCAGCACCACTTCATCGCGCCCATAGAACATCTTCAACAGGCCGCGCTCGAGCAGAAGGCCAACGATAGCTGCGGTCAGCGCAACCGAGATCAGCATGGCAACGAAGCCGATCGCCGGCGGCAAGTTGTGGGCGGCGACGAGTGTCACCGTCGTTGCCGCGACATAGGCGCCCAGCGCATAGAAGCTGCCATGGGCGACGTTGAGGATCTTGAGTACGCCGAACACCAGCGTCAGCCCCAGCGCGACGATGAACAGCCAGGAGGCTTCGATCAGCCCGTCGAGCACGATCGTCAGGAACAGGTTCATGGCGCCTTCGTGTGATTCATCGCGAGAAGACAGACAAGCGGCGCGAGCCTCTCACTCGCGCCGCTTCGTCCATTGGTCAGACGCCCATGCTCAATTGCACTCTTAGTTGCATTTGGCGCCTTGCATGCCGCCCTTGATCCACTCGATCGACTTGACGCCGGCCGGCGGGTTGACGCATTCGGCGGGGAAATACTGGATGTCGACCAGATCGACCCGTTTGAGGTCCGGGTTGTACTTGGTGCGGCTGAAGGCAATCGGCTGGATGGCCTGATGGCCATCGGCAAGCTTCATCTGAATGAGCCCGCCCGGCGACTGCCATTCGAGCCCCGTCATCGCCGAGATCAGCTCGTCAGTCGACGGCTTCTTGCCGCCGTTCTTGGCCATCGCTTTCTCGACCGCGGCCTTCAATCCGAGGATCGACTGCGAGATGCGATAGGCCGCCTGCACGGGGTAGATGCCCATCGCGGACTGGTAGCCCTTGAAGAACCAGTCGTTGACCGGCGACTTCTGCGACATCAACCCATAGGCGCCGCGCGCGCCGATGATGACGCCGTCGGGCATCTTGTCGCCAAGCGGCGGCAGCACGTGATCGGCCGCAGAGAACACCAGCTGGCTGCGCTTGGCGAGACCGCGCGGTGTGGCCTGGAGCACGAAGGCCTGCAGATCGCCGCCCCACAGGCTCGAATAGACGACGTCCGACCCGGCGCTGACGAGGGCGGAGATTTCGGTGCCGTACTGACCGGCGCCGAATTTCGGCAGCAGGTCGGCCTGCAGCTTGGCATTGGGATAGAGCTGGCCCGCGGCGGCGACGAAGTCGGCGCGGCTGTCCTGGCCCCAGGCATAATCTTGGTTGATGGCGGACAGCGTTTCCATCTTGATGTTCTGCGACTTCATGTAGCGGATGAGGCCGACATTATCCATCGTGGCATGGGCGGCGGTGCGGAAGACGTAGTTATATTTCGCTTCCTCGAAGATGCGAGGCGTACCGCAATCCATCAGCACCAGCATCTTCTTCAGTTCTTCGGCGATCGGCGCCACTGCGAGGCAATCGCCCGAGCCGATATAGCCGAGCACGACATCGACATTCTCGCGCTCATAAAGGTTGCGCAGCTCCTGGACCTGCTTGGTCGCCCCGCCATTTTCGTCGATGACGACCGGCTCGATCTTCATGCCGCCGAAGCCGACCTTGTCATAGGGCGCAGGAGCCTTGCCCTTGTTCAGCTCGTCGATGACGAACTGGCCGCCGTTGCGGGCAGGGACGCCAAAGCTCTCCGCGGCCGGCCCGGACAGGAATGTCACGATGCCGAGCTTGAAAGTCTCCTCGGCGCTGGCCGATTGGGCCAGCGCGATCGGGGCAGCGAGCACGGCGGAGAGCAGCGCGGCAGAGCGGCGAAAATGCCGATATTGATCCATAATATCCTCCCTCACATTGTCGGTGGCACCGACATCCTGTCGCGCCGGTAGTCCCGGCGTCGTTTCGACGGAGGGATTTTAGGCGGCCTTTTCCGGCGCGTCTATGGAGGTAGCGGATTTCAGCCGTCGATGATGGCCACCGCCCGGGTCCAGCCGGCCGAGGCGCGCTCGATCTTCACCGGAAAGCACGACACCATGAAGCCGGTCGAGGGCAGCTGTTCGAGATTGTGCAACTTCTCGATGTGGCAATAGCCGATGTGGCGGCCGGCCTTGTGGCCTTCCCAGATCAGGCTCGCATCCCTGGTCTCGGCATATTTCTTCGCAGTGAAGACGAAGGGCGCGTCCCAGCTCCAGCCGTCGATGCCGGTCAGCCGCACACCGCGCTCGAGCAGATACATGGTCGCCTCATAGCCCATGCCGCAACCGGAATTGACGTAATCCTGCCTGCCATATTTGGCGCCGGCCGAGGTGTTGACGACGACGATTTCCAGCGGCGAGAGCGTGTGCCCGATGCGCTTCAACTCGTTCTCGACATCCTTGGCGGTCGCGACATAGCCGTCCGGCAGATGCCGGAAGTCGAGTTTGACGCCCGGCTGGAAACACCATTCCAGCGGCACCTCGTCGATGGTCCACGAGCGCTCGCCGCGATTCATGGTCGGATGAAAGTGCCAGGGCGCATCGAGATGCGTGCCGTTATGGGTGGACAGCGATACCTGCTCGACCGCCCAGCCCTGACCATCGGGCAAATCCTCCTTCTTCAAGCCTTCGAAGAACTGCAGCATGCGCGGCAGTCCTTGCTGGTGGTCGATGTAGGTGATGGCCGGATGATTGCCGGGGGGATCCGCCGGCACGTCATTCTGCAGCGGCACGGAAATGTCGATCAGCTTTCGCGCCATGCGCTTGCTCCGTTTTCTTGTGGCCTTAGGCCGGCGGGCGTCCTAGAGGCCGAACACGGCCACGGCGCGGATGGGAGAAGCCGTACCGTCTCGCCACTTCATCGGCAAGCCGATGAACGTGAACTGACCCTGGCCGATCAGGCTCTCCAGGTTGCACAGGCTCTCGATATGGGTGATGTCGAGGTCGAGGCAGGCCTTGTGCACCAGGAGGTTGACGTCGCTCATCGGGCCCGGCCGCATCGAATCGATGCCGAAATGCACGATTCCCTGTTTGGCCAGCCATTCGGTTGTGGCGACATTTACGCCGGAATTATCGGTCGAATATTCCTTGCGCGGGAAAGTGCGCTCGTGATGGCCGGTGCAGAGGAGCACGGTGCCGCCCCTCGGCACGCCGACGCCTGCCTTCCTGACGGCCGCTTCCAGATCATCCGGCGTGATCTCCGCTTTGGGCGCAATATGCCGCAGGTCGAGGCAGATGCCCGGCACGATGCATTTTTCGAGCGGGTATTGATCGATGGAAATCCCCTTTGGGCCGAAATGCCGGGGCGCATCGATATGGGTACCGCCATGATCGGCCATCGAGATGAACATCGATGCCAGTCCCCAGACATTGCCGGAGTTGGCAAGGGCGTCGGCGTGGCTCTTCCAGACGCCGTGCATGATCGGGGGATGTCCGGGATAGCTGGGTGTGCGGTGATAGAGCTCGCGGCTGAGGTCGACGATTTTCATGAAAAGGGCCTTGTCGTGTGGAAGTGCGCGCCAATTCTAGCGCAGCACCTGCCTCGGCAGCCACAGCGATATTTCCGGAACATAGGTGACGAACATCAGGACAATGAACATCACCGCATAGAACGGCCAGATTTTTCGCATCACCTCCTCGATCGAGACTTTTCCGACCGCGCAACCGACGAACAGGATCGCACCGACCGGCGGATGGCACAATCCGATGCCGAGATTGAGCAGCATGATCATGCCGAAATGCACGGGGTTGACGCCGAAATTCTGCATCACCGGAAGCAGGATCGGGGTCGCGATCAGGATCGACGGAGCCATGTCGACCAGGATCCCAAGCACCAAAAGCAGAATGTTGATCAGGAACAGGATGACGTATTTGTTCGACGAGATCGTCAGGAAGAATGCCGTCATCTTCGCCGGCATCTGCGTCAGCGCCATGATGTAGCCGACGCTAGAGGCACATGCGATCAGGGTCATCACCATCGCGACCGTGCGTAAGGTCCGGTGCAAGAGCACCGGCAGGTCGCGCCAGCGATAATCGCGGTAGATGAACATGGTAACGAAGAAGGCCCAGAGGCAGGCGACCGCGCCGGCCTCGATGGCGGTGAAAATGCCGCCCAGGATGCCGCCGAGGATGATGACCAGCGTGATCAGGCCCCAGGCCGCATCGACAGTGATCTTGACGGCATCCTTGGCCGCCACGCTTTGTCCCCGCGGATGGCCTTCGCGATAGGCGATCGCAAGGCAAAGGATGATCAGGGAGAAGCCGAGCAGCAGTCCTGGAAAAACGCCGGCCATGAACAAAGCGGAGATCGAGATGGTGCCACCGGTTGCGAGCGAATACAGCACGGCGTTGTGGCTCGGCGGCACCAGGAGCGCCTGCACTGACGACGTGATGGTGAGGTTGGTCGCGAACACGCGGGGGTAACCGGTCTTCTCCATCTGCGGGATCATCACCGAGCCGATCGCCGAGGTGTCGGCGACCGCCGAGCCGGAGATGCCGCTGAGAAACGTCGTCGCCAGCACGTTGACGACGGAGAGGCCGCCGCGTACGCGGTGAAGCCGACCAGCACGTCGGCAAAGGCGACGAGCCGCCGCGCCATGCCGCCTTCGGCCATGATCGCGCCGGCGAGCACGAAGAAGGGAATCGTCAGCATCGCGACCTTGCTGACGCCGTCGGAAATCTTCAGCATCAAGGCTTCCAGCGGATTGCCGGTCGCGAACGCACCGGCGATCGCGGCCATCGCCAGCGAATAGGCGATCGGCATGCCGATCAAAAAGCACACAATCATCGTTCCGAGCAGGATGAAGATTTCCATCGGTCTGCCTCTGTCCAGCTTTAGTCGATCGACACCAGGTCGGAATGGGGAATGGGATCGGGCGGCGCGCCGAGGAAGATGCGCTCGATGATGAAGAGCAGCAGGCACACACCGCCGACCGGGATCGGCAGATAGGTGACGCCGACGGAAAGGAAGGGGAAGTCGGCAATGGTGTTGTGCCAGGTGACTTCGACCAGTTTCTCGCCCCACACGATCATGAAGATCGCGATCAGCGCCATCAGGAGCTGCACGACGAGATCGAGCAGCCGTCGCCCCGGCTGCGGCAGCTTGTCGGCGAAATAGGAGATGTTCATGTGCAGGTTGAGCCGGTATCCCGCCGCCGCGCCAATGAAGGTCAGCACGATGGTGAGCAGGATCGCCAGCGGCTCCGGCCATGATGCCGCGCTGTTGAGCACGTAGCGCGTGAACACCGCCCAGGGGATGATCGCGGAGATCATCACCAGGGCGATGCCGCCAACCAGCACGCACAACAGATAGAGATAGTCCATGGTGCGCCGATACAATCCGGCCATGTCAAAACTCTCCTCCTTGGAGATCGCGCCTTACGCGATCTCCTGGATGCGCTTGATCATGTCCTGATACTTCGGACCGTATTTGTCCCAGACCGGCTTCACCGCGTTCTGGAACGGTGCCTTGTCTGATATCTCGATGATCTCGCAGCCGGCGGCTTGGCCTTCTCCATCGCCGTCTGCTCATACTTGATCCAGAGTTCGCGCTCCTCCATTTGCGCCTCGCGCGCAAATTTCTTGATCAGGGCCTGGTCGTCGGCCGAGAGCGCGGTCCACGCCCTCTTGGAGAAGGCCAGCACTTCGGGAATGATGAGGTGCTCGGTGAGCGAGTAGTATTTCGCCGCGGTGTTAATGGTTGCTGAAGACATAGCTCGGCGGATTGTTCTCGGCGCCGTCGATGACGCCGGTCTGCAGCGCGCTGAACACTTGGTCGTAGCCCATCGCAATCCCGTTGCCGCCGAGTGAGTTCATCATGTCGATGAAGATCGGATTGCCGATGACGCGGACCTTCAGCCCCTTGAGGTCGTCGACGGTTTTCACCGGGTGTTTGGTGTTGTAGACGCTGCGGGCACCCGAATCCATCCAGCACAGCGCCACCAGCCCGGCATTGGCATTCGCCGATATCTTATCGAGCAGATCCTGTCCGACCTGTCCGTCCATCATCTTTCGCGCATGCGCCGTGTTCTTGAACACGAACGGCATGTTGACGACGTTGATGTCGTCGACGATCGGGCCGAGCGCGCCGGCCGAGACGCGCAGCATCTGGATCGCGCCGATCTGGGTCTGCTCGATGGTCTCCTTTTCGGCGCCGAGCTGGGCGGAGGGATACATCTGGATCGAGAGCCGGCCAGAGGTCGCGGCCTCAAGCTTCTTGCCGAGGCTCTCGGCTGCCGCCACCGTCGGATAGCCGGCCGGCTGCACGTCGGCGGCCTTGAATACGGATTTTGCCTGCGCCTGCGTGCTTGAGAGCGGAGGCAGTGTCACGGCTGCGCCAAGTCCGGCACTCAGCTTGAGAAAATCACGTCGCTTCATTTTATCCCTCCCTTATGTTTCGTCGTTCGTGTGTAGCGGCTTGGTTGTTTTGCTAGCGTTGCTCGTCAAAGAACTCCGGATTGATGTGCTTGATCGCGGCAATGTCGCCGAGCAGGCGCTCGATATGTTTTGCCATCGCCACCACCGCGCCGTCGGCGTCATGCGCTTCGATCGCGGAGAGGATGCGCTCATGCTCGGCGATGACGGTCGCCATCCGTCCCGCTTGCGGCAGCGTCAGCAGGCGGAAGCGGTCGACATTGACCTTCACCTGCAGGATCAGCTTCCAGATGCCGGGGTAGCCTGCGATCTCGGCGATGGTGGCGTGAAACAGCTCGTCGGCCTGGTGGAAGGCTTCGCGATCCTGCGCGGCATCGGCCTCGCGCTGCCGCTCGACCACCGAACGCAGCGCCAGGATCTGGCTCGATGTGGCGTGCTCTGCGGTGATCCGCGTGGTGGTTTCCTCCAGCGCGCGGCGGATGACGATCGCTTCCGGCAGCGCCGCGATCGGGATGCGCGAGACGTTGATGCCCGATTGCGGGAAGATCTCGACCAGGCCTTCGTCGGATAATTTAAGGATGGCTTCGCGAACCGGCGTGCGGCTGACGCCATAGGAGACCGCGATCTCGGCTTCCGAAATTGCTTCGCCCGGGCGGCGTTGCAGCGAGACCAGCTCAGCGCGCAAATCGGCGTAGATGCGCGATGCGGCCGTCGCCGTGCGCGGCCGGCCATTGCGGCGAATGCTGGCAGGGGCCGTCGACGCCTCGGCCTTTTTGGTGATGCGTGAGCGCATCCTCGCTCCCTAAACTGATATATTAGTATATGAACGCGCCAGACGAAGCAAGTTGCTTATCTAGGGTTGAGTTACCATTTGACGCAATTGCTGCCGCGGTCGATGGCCCCGCTGGGGTTCACCGGAAGCCGGCGCGGGTGCGCTGTTCGCGCGCCTCAGTGCTGGTGAGCAGTTTTATCAGCGTTTGCGCTTCGCTCGCGTGTGCCGCGGTCGTGGTCATGCCAGCCGTGTACATGGTGGCAAGCTCGCAGCCTTTTGGCAGCAAACCGGATAACTCAACGCCTTCGGTGGAGATGATCTCCGTCGACTGCGTGCAGCCAATCGGCTGCCTTGCTTCGGAAGCCGCAAGCTCGCGCATTGCGGTCGCGCCATTCGGATAGATTTTCAGACGCGTCGCGACTTCATCGGCGATGCCAAGCTCCGCCAGCACTTTTGCGACATGAATGCCGGCGGTAGAGGTTTTTGTGTCGGGGACAAATATCCCATCCGCCGAGAGGAACGCAGCGCGCAGATCACCGGCATTCCTGACTGCGACCTTGGGATCGCCAGCGCGCACCGCGAGCGCAGTTTCGACCACGCCGACATCGGCGATGGACGAGGGGACCACGAGCTTCTCTTCCGCAAGCTTCGCCACCAGCGCTTTCGTCAGGATAACAATGTCGGTGGCAACGCCATTGCGCAGCTTGTCCGCCATGCCGCCGACCGCGCCGAATTCGCCTTTGATTTCGAACCCGGTCCTGGCCTTGAAGGCGGCCGCCCGACTCGCGACCAGCCCGTGCGCTGCGCCGCCGCTCAGAATATTCAGACGGTTCATGAAGGCTGTTCCATCGCCGCGATCAGGCGATCGCGGGTGATCGGCAGGTTGCGGACGCGCACGCCGAGACAATCGAACACGGCGTTTGCGATCGCAGCCGTCACCGGGCCATGCGCGGCTTCGCCCGCGCCGACCGGATCGATCTCGGAGCGCTGGATCACCTCGACCTCGACCTCAGGCACTTCGGAAAAGCGCAGGATCGGATAATCCGTCCAGCTGTTGCTGGTGATGCGCGAGCGGTCGAAGCGCACGCGCTCCTTCAACACCCAGCTCGTCGCCTGGATCGCGCCGCCCTCGATCTGGTTGATGACGCCGTCGGGATTGATGGCTTCGCCGACATCGACGGCGAGGGTCAGTTTCTTGACGCGGATCTCTTCGTCGCCCTCGATTTCGGCGACAGCCGCGCAATAGGCGCCGGTGTTCTTGTAGCGGGAATAGCCCATGCCATAGCCGGTGCCGGCCTTCGGCGCGGGTTTCCAGTTCGCGCGCTTCGCCGCGGCACGGATCACGTCCCTGGCGCGCTCATCCCTGAGATGACGGAGCCGGAACGCAACCGGATCCTCACCGCGCTCGGCCGCGATCTCGTCGAGGAAGCACTCGATCGCGAACACATTGCCCTGCGCGCCCAGCGTCCGCAGCGCCGAGGTGCGGACCGGCATCGTGAGCAGGCGATGGCTTTCGACCTTCCAGGCCGGAAAATCATAGAGCGGAACCGAATTGCGGTCGCCGCCGCCGCCATTGGCCTGCGGCGGATTGCCGGAGATCGCGATCGGAAACGGCGGCTCCAGCTCATAGCCGGCAAGCAGCGTCGGTTTGGTGCCGCGGCCCGGCCGCGCCGCGTGGCCGTTGCTCCAGATCGAATGCCGCCATTCAACGACCTCGTTTTGCGCATCGAGATCGGCCTCGATTTCGATCGCCATCGCCGCGCCAAATGGCCCGTGCGTCATTTCATCCGCCCGCGACCATTGCACGCGCACCGGCTTGCCGGGTGCGGCCCTGGCGAGCAGCACCGCATCGAGCGCAACGTCGTCGGCGGGGTTGTGGCCATAGCAGCCGGCGCCTTCGAGATGCTCGACGGTGATGTGCTCCTGCGGCAGCTTCAGGACCAGCGCCAGATCGTTGCGCAGGAGATAGACGCCCTGGCTGTGGGTCCAGATATGGACGCGATCGGCGCCGTTCCATTGCGCCATTGCACAGGACGGCGCGATCGACGCATGCGCGATATAGGGGCGGACATATTGCCGCTTGAGTGTGCGCGCCTTTTTGCCGGCACTCGCTGCGGTTCTGGTATCGATGACGGTCGATTCCACCGGCTGCGCCTTCAGGAACGCTGCGAGATCGTCTTCGTCCGGCAGCGCTTCGCCCTCGGCCCAGGTGGCCCCCTTGCGCAGCGCCTTGAGCGCGGCTTCGGCTGCGGCCTCGGTCTCGCAAACCACGCCGGCGAAACTGCCGTCGCGCACGACCGCAACGAAGCCAGGGATAGCGTGTGCGGCGTCTTCCTTCAAGCCGACGAGTTTTGCCCGCGCATTTTCCGGGCGCAGCACCCGGCCGTGCAACAGGCCAGGCAGGGCCGTGTCGTGGATGAAGCGCCGCTGCGCAAAGACCTTGTCGGGAATGTCGATCCGCTGCGCCGATTTTCCGGCGAGCGCGCGCTGCCCAATCGGCTTCGCTACCGCGCCCGGCGTCACGTCGCGATCGAGCGAGACTTCGTCGACCAGCTCCCAATAGCTGGTCCTGACATTGCCCGGACCGGAGATGGTGCCGTCCTCGATCGAAAGCGCGCTTGCATCGACACCGAGACGATCGGCGGCGGCTGCCAGGAAAATCTGCCGGATTTCGGCGCAGGCGGCCCGCAGCGCGCGCCCGGAATGCTGGATGGAAAGGCTTCCGGAGGTGACACCTTCGTTCGGGCTCGCCGCCGTCGTGGCGCGCACCATCTGCACGCGGCCGATATCAACGTCGAGCTCGTCGGCAGCGATTTGCGCCAGCGCCGTGACGATGCCCTGTCCGATCTCGACCTTGCCGGGCGACACCGTCACTTGTCCGCCCCCAGCGAATTTGATCCACGACGACAGGCGCGGGTTGGCCGCCAGGCTGAACGGCAGAGTGGGCGCGGCGCTGCTCATGTCGCGGCCATCTCATTTGCTGCACGCAGGATCGCGCGCACCATGCGATTCTGCGAGCCGCAGCGGCAAAGGTTGCGGTCGAGGGCGGCGCGCACTTCCGTCTCCGTCGGCTTCGGATTTTGCCGGAGCAACGCCGCCGCGCTCATCAAAATGCCGGCAACGCAATAGCCGCATTGCATCGCCTGCTCGGCGATGAAGGCGCGCTGCAGCGGATGCGGTCGCTCAACGCTGCCCAATCCTTCGAGCGTGGTTACCTCCTTGCCCGCGACCGACCACAGCGGGGTGTCGCAGGATGTCACCGCGTGATCGCCGACCAGAACGCGGCAGGCGCCGCATTCGCCCGAGCCGCAGCCGAAATGCGGCCCGGTGAGGCCGAGCGGACCGCGTAAGGTATCAAGCAGCAAGCTGTCCGGATCGGCGTCGATCTCGGTCGGCGCGCCATTGAGGCGAAATCGGATGCTTGGCATGACGGGCGAAAAACTACGCTAGGATTTGTCGAATTTTTTGACGACTTCGGCCCATTTCGCAATATCGCCGCGAAGGAATTTGTCGAATTCTTCCGTCGTCATCGACATCGGCAGCGCGCCCTGTTCCTTCCAGAGCTTGACGATCTCCGGCTTTTTCACGAACGCGTTCACGGCTGCGTTGAGCTTGTCGATGATCGGTTTCGGCGTGCCCGCGGGCGCCATCAGGCCGAGCCAGATGGTCGCCTCATAGCCGGGTACGCCGGCCTCGATCGCGGTCGGGACATCCGGCAGCACGCCGGAGCGCTTGGTGCCGGTTGTCGCGAGCGCGCGCACCTGCTTCTCCGCAATGTTGGGCGCCATCGCCGGCACCGCGTCGATCATCATCTGCACCTGCCCGCCGATGACGCCGCTGCGTGCCTCGCCGCTGTTGCGATAGGGTACATGCAGGACATCGATACCGGCCATGGTTTTGAACAGCTCGCCCGCCATGTGATAGGGGGTGCCCTGGCCCGACGAAGCATAGTTCAATTTGCCCGGCTGCGATTTGGCGAGCGCAATGAATTCGGCGAGCGTCTTGGCCTGCACGGAAGGATGCACCACGATCACCAGATCGGAATAATTCACAGGCGCGATCGGCACGAGGTCGCGCATCAGTTCGTATTTGCGCTGTGCCGCCGGCACCAGCGATTCATTCGCGGTCTGGGTGTTCGACATCATCAGGAGCGTATAGCCGTCGGGCGGCGATTTCGCGACTTCCTGCGTGCCGATCACGCCGCCGGCGCCGGTGCGGTTCTCGATCACGAAGGGCTGGCCCATGCTTTCCTGCAGCACATTGCCGATCAGCCGCGCCGCAACATCCGCCGGGCCGCCGGCTCCAAAGGGAACGATGATCTTGACCGGCCGGCTGGGATAGTCCTCGGCATGTGAGGGAGAACTGACACAAGGCGCGATCGACAGCGCCATCGCCAGCATCAGCGCAAACCGTAAGCCCGCCATTTCGTTTCTCCCGAAAACCTTGTTTTGTTGCGTTCAGTCTAGCTGCAATGCAAACAGACTGTCGACGATAGACTAGGTTTCTTGGCCTAGGAATAAAAGATAACTTGCGGTGTAACTGATAGCGCCAACAACGGAAACGCCCAATGAAACATCGGAAAATCTCGCGTCGTGACGTGCTCAAGGGGGCGGCCGCTGTAGCGGCGGGAAGTGCGCTGTCGACGCGCGTGCTGGCGAGCGCGCCGCCGCCGGAGCCGATCACGCAGGCGCTGATCGACGCAGCGAAGAAGGAGGGCCAGGTCGTCTACTACACTTCGACCGATCTTCCCGTCGCCGAGAAGGTGGCAAGAGCGTTCGAGGCGAAATACCCGGGCATCGCGGTGCGCACCGAGCGCACCGGCGCCGAGCGCGTGTTCCAGCGCATCGGCCAGGAATATTCCTCCAATATTCACGCGGTCGACGTGGTGAACTCCTCCGATGCCGCGCATTTCATCGTCTGGAAGCGTGACGGCATCCTGTTGCCTTACGTGCCCGAGGATGTCGCGAAATACCCCGCCGAGCATCGCGACGTCGACGGCCAGTTCGCAAGCTTCCGCGTCTGGCTTTCGATCATCGCCTACAACACCAACCTGGTGAAGCCGGAGGAGGCTCCGAAGAGCTTTGCCGATCTGCTCGATCCCAAGTGGAAGGGCAAGATCGTGAAAGCCCATCCGGGTTACAGCGGCACCATCATGACCGCGACCTATCAGATGCAGCGCGATCTCGGCTGGGGCTTTTTCGAGCAACTCGCCAAGCAGAGCATCATGCAGGTGCAGTCGTCGGCCGATCCGCCGAAGAAGCTCGATCTCGGCGAGCGCGCCGTGATGGCCGACGGCAACGAGTACAATATCTTTCAGCTGAAGGAGAAAGGCCGTCCGGTCGAGCCGGTCTACGCCACCGAAGGCTCGCCCTTGATCATCGGGCCGAATGCCGTCTTCAAGTCGTCGCCGAATCCGAACGCTGCCAAATTGTTCCAGGCGTTCTGCTTGGGTCGTGAGGCGCAGCAACTGATTATCGATGTCGGCGGCCTGCGCTCGGTGCATCCGGATACGAAGGATAAAGAGGGCCGCAAAGCGCTGAAGGACATCAAGACCATGAAGGACGATGCCGCGGCGGTCGAACAGCAGAGCGAGGCGATCAAGTCGCGCTACTCCAAGATCTTCCACGTCTGATCGCGGTCGCTTCATGAGTTCAGGACTGCCGAAGGTTTCCGTCGCGCAAACGCTGACGGAAAAGATTGTCGCGATCGGACCCCGCGCGCTGCCCGCCGTCACCGCGCGCAAATGCGAGGACCTGCTGATCGACGTGGTCGGCCTCTGCGTGACCGCGCGCAACGAGGATTATGTTGCGAGTTCGTTGAACGGCTGCGATGACGATGGACCCTGCACCGCGATCGGGCACACGCGCACGCTGACGGCCGCGGGCGCCGCTTTCGTCAACGGCACCGCCGCGCATGGCGAGGATTTTGACGATACGTTCGAAGGCGGCCCGGTCCATGCCGGCGCGGTGATCGTGCCGGCCGTGCTCGCGGCGTGCGAGCGGCACAATCCTGACGGCCGCATGGCGCTGGTCGGGATTGCGGTCGGCACCGAGGTGCTGTGCCGACTCAGCCTGGTGGTACCCAAGGCCGTACACAAATCGGGCTTTCACCCGACCGCGGTCTTTGGCGCGATGGGTGCTGCGGCCGGCGTCAGCACCGCGCTTGGGCTCAATGCGAAGCAGATCGTTGATGCGCTTGGCATCGCCGGCAGCATGGCCGGCGGCATCATCGAATATCTCGCGGAGGGCGCCTGGACCAAGCGGCTGCATGCGGGTTGGGCCGCGCAATCGGGTCTGCGTGCGGCGTTGCTCGCGCGCTCCGGCTTTGTCGGGCCGCGCACCGTGTTCGAGGGCGTGCATGGGTTGTTCAACGGTTTTGCGCACACGACACACGGCGACTATGCGGCGCTGACCGGTGACTTCGGCGCGCGCTGGGTCACCGATACGCTCGCGTTCAAGCCATATCCGTGCGGGACGATGGCGCAGCCCTACATCGATTGCGCGCGGCGGCTTGGCGCACGGGGCATCAAGCCGGAGGATGTTTCCGACATCGTCTGCGAGGTCGCGGAGGGGACGGTGCATCGGCTCTGGGAGCCGCTCGCCGACAAGCAGTGCCCGCCGAACGGCTATGCCGCGAAATTCGCGGTGCCATATCTGCTCGCGACCGGCTTTGTCCATGGCGGCGTCGGGCTCGGCGCGTTCATCGATGGCGCAATCCGCGACGCGCGGGTGCTCGCGCTCGCGGCCAAGGTGAAATTCGTGGTCGATCCCGACAATCCCTATCCGAACAACTATACCGGCCACATCCGCGCGACCATGAAGGACGGCAGCGTGGTCGAGGAGCGCCAACCTTACTTGCGCGGCGGTGCGCGGGAGCCGCTGACACGGCAGGACGTGACGGACAAGTTCATCCTCAACGCCGAGCACGGCGGCTGGAGCAAGGCGCAGAGCGACGCGGCGTTGAAACTGATGGCGGGACTTTATGATGGGCGCATCGATCTCTCTTCGCTGCGCGGGTAGGCGGGCATGACTAAAGAGCTCAACGGCAAGGTCGCTGTGGTTACCGGCGCGGGCCGCAACATCGGCCGCGCGATTGCGCTGACCCTGGCGGAGGGCGGCGCATCGGTGCTGGTGAATGCGCGCGGCAACCGCGCCGAAGCAGAGGCCGTTGCGCGCGAGATCGAATCCGCCGGCGGCAAGGCCATCGTTCATATCGGCGACGTCGCCGACGCCAAGGCCGACCAGGCGATGGCCGATGCGGCGGTCAAAGCCTTCGGCCGGATCGATATCCTCGTCAACAACGCGGCGCTGCGGCGCGAAAAAACCTTTGCCGAGATGGACTATGCCGAGTGGCGCGAGATCCTCGACGTGACCCTCGACGGCGCTTTCCATTGCACCAAAGCCTGCCTGCCGGCTCTGAAAAGGAGTGGGGCGGGGACCATCGTCAATATCGGCGGATTGAGCGCGCATACCGGCGCGAAGAACCGCGCGCATGTGGTCACTGCGAAAGCGGGCATTGTCGGTTTCACCCGCGCGCTCGCCAACGATCTCGCCTCCGATGGCATCACCGTCAATTGCGTGGTCCCCGGGTTGATCGGCACGCCGCGTCGGAAGGACAAGCCCGAGCCCGCGCATCATCTGACCCACAACACCATCACCGGCGCGCGCGGCAAGCCGGAGGACGTTGCCGCCATGGTGCGGTTCCTGTGTGGGCCCGCGGCGCGCTACATCACTGGGCAGGCGATCCACGCCAATGGCGGCGCCTATCTGGGCGCGTAGCAGGCAGCCGGCTGCGCAATTTCGCATGGGACTGCCGGATAAATGCACTCGGCTGCTCCGGTTTTTGATGTTAACTATTTCAGGATGAACCAGCACGCCAAGGTCGAAATCCGCCATTCCACCTGTCCGCACGATTGTCCGTCGGCCTGTGCGCTCGATGTCGAGGTGATCGGTGGCCAATCGATCGGCCGGGTGCGCGGTTCGAAGAAGCAGACCTATACGGCGGGCGTCGTCTGTGCGAAGGTCGCGCGTTACGCCGAGCGCATCCACCATCCCGAGCGGCTGGTGCATCCGATACGCCGCACCGGGCCGAAGGGCTCGGGCCAGTTTGCGCGGATTTCCTGGGACGATGCGCTGGATGAAGTTGCCGCGCGCTTCGATCAGGCCGAGCGCGAGTTCGGCGCCGAGTCCGTCTGGCCCTATTATTACGCCGGCACCATGGGCCTCGTGATGCGCGACGGCATCAATCGCCTCGCCAATGTGAAGAAATACTCCCGCTTCTATTCGACCATCTGCGCCAACATCGCGCGTGTCGGTTTCGCTATCGGCACCGGCAAGATCGCCGGCGTCGATCCGCGCGAGATGGGCGTCTCCGATCTTGTGGTGATCTGGGGCACCAATCCCGTCAACACCCAGGTCAATGTGATGACCCATGCCTCCCGCGCCAAGAAGGAGCGCGGCGCGCGGGTCGCGGCGATCGATATCTACAACAACGACACGATGAAGCAGGCCGACATCAAGATTTTGTTGCGGCCCGGCACCGACGGCGCGTTTGCCTGCGGCGTGATGCATGTGCTGTTCCGCGACGGTTTTGCCGATCGCGACTACATGGCGAAATACACGGATTGCCCGGCCGAGTTGGAGGCGCATCTCGCAACGCGTACTCCGGAATGGGCCTCCGCCATCTGTGGCGTGCCGGTTGCCGAAATCGAGGCCTTTGCGCGCGCGGTCGGCGAGACCAAACGCACCTTCTTCCGGCTCGGCTACGGCTTCACCCGCAGCCGCAACGGTGCCGCCCAGATGCATGCCGCGCTCTGCATCCCCGCGGTGACCGGCGCCTGGCAATATGAGGGGGGCGGAGCCTTCTTCAACAATTACGCGCTCTGGCATTTCGACGAGCGGATCATCGAAGGGCACGACGCGATCGACCGCAATACGCGCGTGCTCGACCAATCCAAGATCGGCCGCATCCTGACCGGCGATGCCGAGGCGCTGAAGGGCGGCGGCCCGATCAAGGCGATGCTGATCCAGAACACCAATCCGGTGACGGTCGCGCCGGAACAGAATCTGGTGCGCCAGGGATTTGCGCGCGAGGACCTGTTCATGGTGGTGCATGAGCAGTTCATGACCGAGACGGTGCAGATGGCCGACATCGTGCTGCCCGCCACCATGTTCATGGAGCATGACGACCTTTATTACGGCGGCGGCCATCAGCATATTTCGGTGGGTGCGAAGCTGATCGATCCCCCCGGCGAATGCCGCAGCAATCACGAGGTGCTGCAGGGCTTGGCGCGCCGGCTCAAGATCAGCCATCCCGGCTTCGAGATGACGCCGCGCGAATTGATCGACGCCACGCTCAAACTGAGCGGCCACGGCGACATCGTGGCCCTCGAGGCCGATCTCTGGCGCGACCTGCAGCCGGATTTCCGCACCTCGCATTATCTGGACGGCTTTGCCCATGCCGACAAGAAATTCCACTTCAAGGCCGACTGGGCGCATCCGCCGTTCGGGTTGACGATGGGCGATATCGAAAAGATGCCGGGGCTGCCGGATCACTGGCGGGTCATCGAGGAGGTGGATGAAGCCCATCCGTTCCGGCTTGCGACCAGCCCCTCGCGTTCTTTCCTCAACACCTCCTTCAACGAGACGCCGTCGTCGCAGGCGCGCGAGGGCAGGGCCTCGGTATTCATCCATCCGCTCGATGCCGCCTCGCTTGGCATCGCCGATGGCGACGCGGTCACGCTCGGCAACACCAGGGGCGAGACCACGCTGATCGCCAAATTCTTCGATGGCGTTCGCCGTGGCGTCTTGATCGCGGAATTGATCCATCCGAACCGCGACCATATCGGCGGCAAGGGCATCAACGTACTGACCGGCGCCGAAGCGGTGGCGCCGATCGGCGGTGCTGCGTTCCACGACAACAAGGTCTGGATCAGGAAAGCCGCCGCGGCCGCGGGCTGATTTCACTTCAATATTCCGAGCCCCTTCAGATGCGTGTCGATGAACTGCGCGACCTGCTGGCGCAGGCTCTCCGGCGGCACCGCGACCATCCGCTCCTCCAGGCCGAGCGAGATGATGCCGTGCACGGCGGAGAACATCATCCGCGATAGCAGCGCCACGCCCTCGGGGTCGCGGTCCGGCAACAGCCGCACCAGCGGCTCATGCATCAACTTGAAGGCATCCATCACCATGATCAGGATGTCTTCGGGGAAGGGGCGGTCCTCCTCCATCCGGTGCTCGAACAGGGAGCGCAGCAGGTTTGAGTGCTCGGCTGCGAATTCCAGATAGGTCGCGGCCAGCCCGTGGAGCTGACGCACCGGGTCCGCCCTGGGAACCGCCTTAAGCCGGGCGGTCAGGGCCTGAACCGTCTCTCGATTGACGGTCAGGATCACCCCGTCGAAGTCGCCAAACTCATTATAGACACTGCCAATGGAGCAGTCGGCGGCCTCGGCGATATCTCGAACCTTCAATGATCTCAATCCCTTAGACGTGATTAACCCGCGGGAGATCTCAAGGATCAGGGCCCGCCTCCGAGATTTTTTTTGCTCGCGCAGAGATTCTTCTTGAACGTTGCTCATTTTCAGGATACCAATTTGAACAATGTTCAAATAACCCGGAGAACCCTCAAATGCAACCCCTCATTGTCCAGGTCGCGACCACCTTCATCGGCGATGCCGCAGCCCTCGTGAACGGAATTGGCCGGATCGTTACTCACATTCTGATGGCACCGGTCGAGCGCATCGCCAACGCCTGCGACGTCGCAGGCATTCTCCAGGAGCGGGCGGCACGGGCCGCGGAACGCGAACGGGTGAAGCACGCCTGGCGCTCGCTCAGCCGGAAGGCCTTGAGGCCGCATCGTCCGCGCGGGCATGGCCTGTTCGGCTGCCTGCGTTCCCTCGGCGAACTGACCTGAAACAGGGAGAAGCCATCCATGCGTGCGTCGGTTCGATCGAATGCCCAACCGGTTCTCAATAAGGGACTCACCATGTCGAAACATCGGATCCGCATCGATCGACTCGCCGGCGCGCGGATAAGCTTTTCGTACATCTCCTCCGGGCATTTGAAGAAGACTGAACCCGAAGGCTGCAGGACGCGATCCAACCCGCTCATCTCTAATCACCCTTAATCTTTCTTCCGACACACCCTGCTGCAAAGCAGGGGCGTTCGGGCCCAAAACCAGGAACTGACCATGATCAAAGAGCTGATGACGACGCGCCGTTTCGCGCCGCTGTTTTGGGCCCAGTTTTTCTCCGCCCTCAACGATAACGTCCTCAAGAATGCGCTGGTCATCATCCTGCTCTATGGAGCGGCGACCTCGCATGGCGATGCGCTGGTGACGGTCGCAGGCGCGGTCTTCATCTTTCCCTTCTTCATCCTCTCCGGTCTCGGCGGCGAGCTCGCCGACAAATATGTGAAGTCGGTCGTCGCCAGGCGGCTGAAATTCGCCGAGATATTCGCCGCGATCTTCGCCGCGCTTGGCTTCTTCCTGCATTCGGTGCCGCTGCTGTTCGTGGCGCTCGCCCTGTTCGGCATCATCGCAGCGCTGTTCGGCCCGGTGAAATACGCCATGCTGCCCGACCAGCTCTCGGTCGGCGAACTCGCCACCGGCAACGCGCTGGTCGAAGGCGCGACCTTCATGGCCATCCTGATCGGCACCATCGCCGGCGGCCAGTTCGTCTCGGGGACGACGCATGTGGCGCTGGTTTCCACCGCCGTGGTGGCGCTTGCGTTGATGTCCTGGGGATTTGCCTCGCGCATCCCGGTCACGACGCCGTCCGCGCCCGATCTGCCCGTCACCGCCAATCCCTGGACCTCGACCTATCATCTCCTGAAGACGCTTTATTCCGAACAGCGGCTCTGGGACGGCATGGTGATTGTGTCCTGGTTCTGGCTGGTCGGCGCGGTCGTGCTGTCGCTGTTGCCGGCGCTGATCAAGGACATCGTCGGCGGCAGCGAAGGCGTGGTGACGCTGTGCCTTGCCATCTTCGCCATCGGCATCGCCGCCGGCTCGCTGTTTGCCGCACAACTTTCCCACGTGCGCCCGAATCTGGCGCTGGTACCGATCGGCGCCATCATCATGGGCATCGTCGGCCTCGATCTCGCTCTCGCGATCGGCACCACCACCGCCGGCAACGGCATCGCGCCGCTCGCCTTTGCGACCTCCTTCTCCGGCCTTCGCATGCTGATCGACTTCGCCGTTTTTGCCTTCGGCGGCGGCCTGTTCGTGGTGCCGTCCTTTGCCGCGGTGCAGGCGTGGTCGGCGCCCTCGGAGCGCGCCCGCGTGATTGCGGCTGGCAACGTGCTGCAGGCCGCGTTCATGGTGGTCGGCTCGCTGTTCGTCGCGCTGCTGCAGGCCGCTGGACTTCCGATCGCGTGGATATTCTTCGGCCTTGCGGTCGCAAGCTTCGGCTCGGTCTGGTTCGTGCTCTCCAAATGGGGCAAGGAGGGCGTGCGCGATTTCGGTTCGCTGTTGTTCCGCGCGATGTTCCGCGCCGAAGTACGTGGGCTTGAAAACCTGCCGCCCGCCGGCACCCGCATGCTGATCGCGCCCAACCATGTCAGCCTGATCGACGGCCCGCTGCTGCACGCGATCCTGCCGGTCGACGCGAGCTTTGCGGTCGACACCGGGATTGCGCAGGCGTGGTGGGCAAAGCCGTTCCTGAAGATGATCAAGCATTACACCGTCGATCCGTCCAAGCCGCTGGCGACGCGCGACCTGATCAAGCTGGTCGCGGCCGGCGAACCCGTCGTGATCTTCCCGGAAGGGCGCGTCACCGTTACCGGCTCGCTGATGAAGGTCTATGACGGCACCGCGATGATTGCCGACAAGGCCGATGCGATCGTGGTTCCCGTCCGCATCGAGGGCGCGCAGCGCTCCTATCTCAGCTATCTCAAGAACGGCGAGATCAAACGTTCGTGGTTCCCCAAGGTCACGATCTCGATCCTGCCGCCGGTGAAACTGCCGATCGACCAGGCGCTGAAGGGCAAGGCCCGCCGCAATGCCGCCGGCGCCGCGCTGCAGGACGTCATGATCGACGCCATGGTCAAGAACGCGATGCTGGACCACACCCTGTTCGAGGGTCTCGCGCATGCCTATCGCGACCGCGACACCGGCAAGCCGATCATCGAGGACCCGCTCGGCACCAAGCTGACCTACGGCAAGCTGATCCTCGGCGCCCAGGTCCTGAGCCGCAAGCTCGAGGCCGGCACCGAAGTCGGCGAGAACATCGGCGTCATGCTGCCGAACTCGGCCGGCGTTGCCGTGGTCTTCATGGCGCTGCAGACCATCGGCCGCGTGCCGGCGATGCTCAACTTCTCCGCCGGCCCCGTGAACGTGCTGGCGGCGATGAAGGCGGCCCAGGTCAAGACCGTGCTGACCTCGAAGGCCTTCATCGAGAAGGGCAAGCTCGACAAGCTCACTGCCGCCATCGCCGAGCAGGCGCGCATCGTCTATCTCGAAGATGTTCGTCCCACCGTCACGTTCGCCGACAAGGTCAGCGGCCTGCTCGCCGGCACGACGCCGCGCGTCGCCCGCAACGCCAGGGATCCCGCGGTGATCCTGTTCACCTCGGGCTCCGAGGGCACGCCGAAGGGCGTCGTGCTTTCCCACCGCAATATCCTCGCCAACGCGTCGCAGGCGCTGGCGCGGGTCGATGCCAACGCCAACGACAAGGTGTTCAACGTGCTGCCGGTTTTCCATTCGTTTGGTTTGACCGGCGGGATGATGATGCCGCTGCTCGCGGGCATCCCGATCTACATGTATCCGTCGCCGCTGCATTACCGGATCGTGCCCGAGCTGATCTACCAGACCGGCGCCACCATCCTGTTCGGCACCGACACCTTCCTGACCGGCTACGCGCGCTCGGCCCACGCCTACGACTTCCACACGCTGCGCCTGGTGCTCGCCGGCGCGGAGGCGGTGAAGGACCGCACGCGGCAGGTCTATATGGAGCGCTATGGCATTCGCATCCTCGAAGGCTATGGCGTCACCGAGACCGCGCCGGTGCTGGCGATGAACACGCCGATGGCAAACCGCCCGGGCAGCGTCGGCCGGCTCTCGCCGCTGATGGAATACCGTCTCGATCCCGTCCCCGGCATCGAAGAGGGCGGCCGTCTCTCGGTGCGCGGGCCGAACGTGATGCTCGGCTACCTCCGTGCCGAGAACCCGGGCGTGCTCGAGCAACTCGCCGACGGCTGGCATGACACCGGCGACATCGTCAGCATCGATGCGGCCGGGTTCATCCAGATCAAGGGCCGTGCCAAGCGCTTTGCCAAGATCGCCGGCGAGATGGTCTCGCTGTCCGCGGTCGAGGCGATGGCCGCGGCGCTGTGGCCGCAGGCGATCTCGGTCGCGGTCTCCACGCCCGATGCACGCAAGGGCGAGCGCATTGTCCTGCTCACGACGCAGAAGGACGCCGACCGTAGCGCCATGCAGCGCCAGGCCAAGGCGACCGGTGCCTCCGAGCTTGCCGTGCCCGCGACGGTGCAGGTCGTCGACAAGGTGCCGTTGCTCGGCTCCGGCAAGACCGACTATGTCGCCGCCACCGCGCTCGCCAGGGACCTCGCCGGCGCATCCGCGCAGGAAGCTCCCGCGCAGGAAGAGCCGGTGCAGGAAGTGCCGGCACAGGAAGTGGCGTGACATCGCCGACCGGCGCCCCCGGCGTCGTCCTGCTCCACGGGATCGCGCGGACGGCGCGATCCCTGAACAAGCTCGAAGGCGCCCTACGGCAAACCGGCTTTGCAACGCTCAACCTCGATTACGCCAGCCGCAAGAAGCCGCTCGAGCTTCTTGCGGAAGACATTCATCCGGCCATCGCTGCATTCGCCGGGCGACAGGATGGTCCGATTCATTTCGTCACGCACTCTCGGGCTGCTCGCGCGCCTCTACATCGCCAACCACCGTCCGGCGCGGCTTGCCCGCGTCGTGATGCTGGGTACGCCAAACGGCGGCAGCGAGGTCGCCGATCTCCTGCGACGCCTTGCACTCTACCGCATGATCTACGGCCCGGCCGGGCAGCAGCTCACGACCGATCAACACGTCGCCATCACATCCCTCCCGCCGCCCGATTACGCGGTCGGCATCATCGCAGGCATCCGCACTCGATCCGATCGCCTCGCGCTTTGTCCTGCCGCGGCCCAATGATGGCAGGGTATCGGTTGCGAGCTCGAAGCTTGCCAACATGGCCGACCACACCATCGTCAAGGCTTCGCATACCGGACTGCCCAGACATCCCGCCGCGATCGATCAAACCATCGCCTTCCTGCGCGCCGGACGCGTCAAGTCACCGGCTCACGGCGAAACTCGGTCACGCCATAGGCCGCGAATTCGCCGGCGATGTTGTGGTCCATGTCCTTGGCCTGCTTGAGGTCGGCCGATCCATCGGACCCGCGGCGCTTGAGTGCGATGCCGCGGTCGAACAGCGACGACACCGAGCGCGGATTCTTGTCGAGCGAGGCGTCATAGTCCCGGATCGCGTCGGCGTAGTAACCGAGCCTGAGATAGACCAGGCCGCGGCTGTCGAGCGCGTCGTAGAGATCCGGCTTCAGCCGCAGCGCCTCGTTGCAATCGGCGAGCGCATTGGTGAGATCGCCGGTGGCAGCCCGGGTCCAGCAGCGGTTGTTGTAGGCCTCGGCGTCGCGGACGTTGAGCCGGATCGCCTGGTCGAAATCCGACACGGCTTGCGAATAGGCGCGCTTGATCGCATAGAGCTGCCCGCGCTTGTAATAGGCGATCCGGTCGCTCGGATCCTGCGCGATGCGGCGAGAGTATTCGCTGATCCTGGGATCGTTGGCGAGTTCCTCCGCACTCGGTGATCGCGCCGGAGCCGGCGCCTCGCAGAGCGGCGTGGGTGTCGGCGTTGGCGTCGGCGTGAGGCTTGGCGTCGGCAGCGGCGTCGGCGCCGGGCCGCCGAAGAAGGAAAAGTCCGATGTCATCGACGACGACAGCCACGGCACCTGTTCGCCCTTCGATACGCTGACGACGCCGGCCTGGGTATTGCGGAACGCCTGTTCCGCTGTCGTGCCGGGCGCGCGGATCTCGCGCAGCAGCTCGGCGACGAACAGGCTGTGATGGCTCCGCGCGCTCGAGATCACCGAACCGAGCGCGGTGGAATACATCACCAGCGTATTGTTCGGCGTGACCGCGGGCGCGAGCCCTGCGGAGTAGCGGCGGAAGCGCCGCTCAAAAGGGTTGCGGCGCGCCGCGTCGATGACGGCGATCTTCACCGATGCGCCGTGATTGTTCATCTCCTGCAGGATGGTTTCAAGATTGAAACCGTCATGCACCACGTCATTCTCCGCCCAGATCTGGGCATCGACCGGCAGCAGGTAAGTCTGGCGCGCCGATTGAACCCCGAAACCGTCGAAGAAGATCAGCGCGGCGCTGCCCTGTTCGATCCTCGCATAGAAGCGATCAAGCGCCTGCCGCATGGCGTCGCCGGAGAGATTGATTGCTCTCGTGACGTCGAATCCGTCGCGCTTCAGTTCGTCGGCGAGGTCCTGCGTGTCGTTGATGACGTCGTTCATGACGGCGACGTCGTTGTCGGGGTATTTGGCGTTGCCGATTACCAGCGCGACCCGGGCGGACGGACCGGCGGCCAATGCGTCGCGATTGGCAAAAATGGCAACCAGACCTGTCAGCAGCAATACAACGACAAGGCGCATGAAATGGCTCTTAAGCACTGAAAAATCGTCCTCTAGGATATCCGGCATGGCGGATAATTCAATCGGTCCGCGGCATCGAAGGGCGCGATGACAGGACGATTGGCCCAGGATTGCCCTTGCGCTTGCGTGTGATCCTGCCGCAAATGTGCGCAAGGGAGTGGAACATGACAAACAGGTGCAAGCGCGATGACCGACACCAACAGCGTGATCCTCGAAAAGCGTGGACAGGCCTTCTGGATCACCATCAACCGGCCGGAGAAACGCAACGCGCTGAACGGCGACGTCATCGCCGGCATCGTCAAGGGCTATCGCGACGCGCATGACGACAAGGAGGTGCGCATCATCGTGCTGACCGGCGCCGGCGACAAGGCGTTTTGCGCCGGCGCCGATCTCGTGAACTCGGGTGCGGCCTTCGCCTTCGATTTCTCCCGGCCCAATGTCGACTACGCCGATCTGTTGCGGCTGTCGCAGAACGCGACCAAGCCCGCGATCGCCCGCCTCAGTGGCGTCTGCATGGCGGGCGGCATGGGGCTGTTGTGCATGACCGACATGGCGGTGGCGGCCGATCATGTGATCTTCGGCCTGCCCGAAGTGAAGGTCGGCGTGTTCCCGATGCAGGTGCTGAGCCTCCTGCAATCGATCGCGCCTCCGCGGCTCATCAACGAATGGGCGCTGACCGGCGAGCCCTTCGACGCGAAGGCCGCGCTCGCCGCGGGCCTGCTCAACTATGTCGTGCCCACGGCCGAGCTCGATGCCAAGGTCGACTGGCTGATCGGCCGCATCGTCGACAAGTCGCCGACCGCGATCCGCCGCGGCAAATACGCTATGCGCGCGATCGCCTCGATGTCGTTCGACGAGAGCATCGCCTACACCGAAAGCCAGATCGCGCTGCTCGCGATGACCGAGGATGCCAAGGAAGGGCTGAAGGCCTTCGCGGAGAAGCGCAAGCCGAGCTGGCCGGGGAGGTAATCGCCTCGCGAGTTTCCGATTCACATGTCAAACTGCCCCGCGAAGAGCTATCGCTAAATTTTGGTGACGGCCTGGCCGGTCAGGCGGCGGCGGCTATGGGCTGGCAGTCAGTCGGTTTGGCGATGACCTCGATCCCGTCGTTGAATGTCACACCGAGAACGAGTTTTGGCAACTGGTTGTGGCCATCGAGACGACGCCAGCTTTTCTGCGCGGCCTCGAGCAGTTTGAAGACCATCGCGAGCGCCGTCCTGTTGGACAGGCACCCCTTCGATCGGATCGTGCGGTGGCGCACGGTATTCAATGGGATTGGTCGTCCGCAGGTGTTTCCAGTGCTCGGCCGGGAAGTCGTAGAATGCCAGTAGCGTGTCCCGATCCTTGCTCAGGCAGTCGGCAGCCTTCTCGTATTTGGGCGTGTAGCTCTCGATGAAGGCGTCGAACGCCAGCTCGGCGGCGGCCTTGGTTTCGGCCATCCAGATCTCCTGCAGCGCGCGTTTGGCCTTCGGCTGCTGGCTCTTCGGCAACTTGGCGAGCACGTTCGCGGTCTTGTGCACCCAACAGCGCTGCTCGCGCGTTTTCGGCCAGACCTCGCCGGCGGCCTTCCAGAACCCGAGCGCGCCATCGGCAATGGCGAGCCGCGGCGGCACGTCGAGCCCGCGCCGCTTCAGGTCGAGCAGCAGATCGCGCCAGTCCTGCGCGCTCTCGCGGGCGCCATCGGTGAAGCCGACCAGTTCCTTGCGGCCTTCCGGCGTCGCGCCGATCAGCACCAGGATGCACTGCTTTTCGTCTTCGAGGCGCGCCTGGAGATGGATGCCATCGGCCCAGATGTAGACGTAGCGCTTCGCCGACAGATCGCGCTTCTGCCACGCGGTGTGCTCTTCGAGCCAGCCGTCCTTCAGGCGGCCGATGGCGGACGCCGACAACCCGGCAGCATCCTTGCCAAGCAATGCCGCCAGCGCCTCGGAGAAGTCGCCGGTCGAGATCCCCTTCAGGTAAAGGATCGGCAGCAGCGTCTCGATCGATTTCGAGCGGCGCATGTAGGGCGGCAGGATCGACGGAGAGAACCGGATGCGGTCGGGATCGGCGGCGTCCGCCTCGCGATCGCGCACACGCGGCTGCCTGACGGCGACCGGACCGATACCGGTCATCACCTCGCGCTCCGGCAGGTGACCGTGGCGCACGACGCGCTGATGGCCGTCCGCGGTCTTCAAATCGGCATGCTTGCCGAGAAAGTCCGCGACCTCGGCCTCGACCGCCTGGGCCAACAGAGCACGCGCCCCATTGCGCAAGATTTCAGTGAGTTGATCGTCGGCGTTTCCTGGCTGAATCAGCTTGATGATGTTATCTTTGAACACGGCATATCGCTCCTTCGGTGGAGAAGTGGAGGCGTCAAGCACCCCCACGATATGCCGCCTTTCCGATTCCCGCCGTCACCAACTTTCAGCGATAGCTCCCCGCGAAAGCGGGCATCCAGTATTGCAGAGGCGTCTCTCATAAGCACAAACGTCTCTGGAATACTGGATCGCCCGGTCAATGACATAGGAGCCAGACGTAACTCCGCATTCCCGCGGCACGAAATGCCCGAGTGATGCATCGTTCGTGTCCCTCGAAAGAAGAGGGCGCAGCGAATGCCGGATGCGAGCCGCACCCGCAGCATCGTGTGTGAAGCAAAAAAAACACACGAGTCACCACAGGTACGCCGCACATCGCAGCATTCCCTGCGCAATGGTTTTAACGACTTATGCGTGCTCTTGTGTCCGCAAAATTTGCCAGAATGTGCGAACGGGCGGTTCTGACCAGCCGCCCGTCGCTGGATCTGAGCCCGATCGTGCTCGAAGGCCATAGAGCCTGTCGGGGAGCGTGGGACAGACCTGATCAACCCGAACAGTATGGGCAGCAGCAGGCTCTGCCGGTCATCGGTTTTCTTGGCGGTGTATCAGCGGACAGATACACAATCCGCCTGGAAGCGTTTCGACGGGGACTAAAAGAGAGGGGCTTTCTCGAAGGCCAGAATGTGACGATCCAATACCACTGGGCGGAAGGTCACAACGACCGATTGCCGACGCTTGCGGCAGAGCTTGTCCGCGTCAAGTGGCTTTGATTGTGGCCGGCGGCGGAACTGCTGCGGCGTTGGCGGCAAAAGGCGCAACCGCGACTATTCCGATAGCCGTTGCGACAGCGGCCGATCCGGTCGCGCTTGGGCTTGTGCCGAGCCTGAACCGTCCCGGCGGCAACCTGACGGGCGTGACCAGCTTGAATTGAGATGGGGCCAAAGCGGCTGGAACTGGTGCGTCAGTTGGCGTGCTCCTTGTCTTGGCGCCCCTGGCCAGTCTATCGCTGGCGGGGCAGGAGCACGGCCGGACGATCCCATTAGCGGACCTCTCCTCCGCAAGGGCCCGGCCCCGCACCAGTAACAACGTTGATTTGGGCGCGCTGACCCTTCTCGAATGTCCACGCTGCACTCGCCGAGATAGGCGGTCAACGGGTACTATTTGAAATAGCTCGGGCAAGAGCTCGGCCAATGCAATCATAACCGTCGACCGTATTATGCAATCCGTCCCAGGACACAAGCGCTCCTTGCGCGACGCCAGCATCGATCGAGTTTCGCATCAGGGCGAAGCGAGAAAACAGTCCAACACGTTCCTGCTTTGCGACATCGGCGATGATGGCCTCTATAGTCGAGTAGTAAGTCGAGGCGAGCACCATTGGTGCATATTGCAGGTCCATTAGCACTACGTCGGTAGGTGCGGCCTTAAGCATCTTTACGCCTTCAACAACCGTGTCTTTGAGCAACTGGTCTGGCCGACCGCCCCAGACCACGTCATTGGTCCCCAACTGCCATACGACGAGATCGGGCCTTTGGGCGAGAACGTCGCGTTCGAAGCGCGCGACAATTGCCCTGGATGGTGTCGCCAATTCGACCGCTGTTGATGACACTGATGGTTGCGTTCGATCTAAGTCTCAAGAGTTCTCGGCGCAGCACCTCGGGGTATGTTGATGCCGACGCAAGCACCCAGAGCCCTACAGTCGAAGATGAACCGATTGCTACAATTTTTAACAACTCACTGGACTTTAGACGCGCAGCTGTGCGGGGCAATAGTACACCCAACGAGAGACCCTGATTTGCCGCAAGGCATCTCTCGGCGGGGGACACAACTCCCCGCGCCTGCGAAAGCGCTCCATCAGACATACCGGCAAGCATCGTTGCGCCGATCAACGCTGCTATAGCGGCTCTAGTTTGAGACAATATACCGGTAATGGTCCGCGGAAGGAGGGCGAAACAACCCAACCAGCGTTCCCTAGGCGATTTGACCAATTCCCTGTTGACAGCCATGGGTGCTAGAGGTTCGCTAGATGCTGCTTGCAATTATAGATATAAGTGAGAGCTGCGCAGTCCGTTCACCAGGTTGCGGGAAACTCGAAGACTTCGCACGTTGAATAATGGCAAGAACCACCGTTTCCAAGAGGCTGGTGTTTCATGTGGGCGGCTATGATCCAATCACGCCCCATGCTGACGCGCAACGACGCTTTGTACGTGAAATAGCAAGGTTTCAACTTATTTGGTCAGTGAAAGCCTCCATCGATGGTCTGCATGACGGCGCCGACCCGATGAAATGGAGCGTGACGACGACTGGCCCAAATTGGCGGGTCGAAACCGATTACCATCTTGTTCGCTGGGACGACGTGATCGAAACCTTTAGCCGTCGCACAATTTACTGGCGCATTCCGCTCGGCATCATTGCCTTTCTGGATTTCGTTGTGTCGGGCGCTCTCCGGGGTTACTTACGAACTAATTGGCACTACGCGGGTTTCTTTCTCTATCCATTCGTCATGTTCGGGGCCTTCATCCTTTTCACGTCTCTCATTGGCGTGCTTGTTTTAAAAGCCAGCGGATCAATTCCCGTCGGCATCGTTGTAATTGTGGTCCTGCTCGCAGCCCTTCTGGCTGGCCCTTGGCGCTGGTTCCACCTGGATACACTTTTCGACGATTGGAGTTTTTCTCGCGAATATGTTCGAAATCATAATTGGATGCTCGAGCAAAGATTGCACAGATTGGCGGCAGAGATCGTCGCTGCGGCACGTGGCTCTGATGCGGACGAACTTCTGGTCATAGGTCATAGTCTTGGCGCCGTACTTGCAGTGGATCTTCTTGATCGCGCGTTGACGCTGGACCCTGCATTCGGCACGCGCAAAATTCCGGTCACGTTCCTCACGATCGGATCGTCTGTACTCAAAATCGGGTTGCACCGCGGGGCAACCCGCTTTCGCGCGGCAGTGGCGCGCGTCGCCCTGTCGCCCGGCATCTTCTGGGGTGACTATCAGGCTCGCGTTGATATAATGAACTTTTATAACACCAACCCAATGGCTGAGATGGCGTTGCCGACGGAAGACGGGCCCGTTGTCAGGCTCGTCGAAATTGGTGGAATGCTTGAGCACGCCATGTATCGACGCATTCGCCTGAAATTCTACCGATTGCACTGCCAGTTTATTAGCGGAAATGACAAGCGCGCACCGTACGATTACTTCATGCTGGTATGCGGACCTGTCTCAGCCAAATCGCAGACAATCGCTGCAGACGGCGCCGTTTCGATGATTGGGGAGGACGGAGCGCTTATCAGCGCTCCGCCCTCCTACAGCGAGCCGCTAACTGATCTGGCGCGGCGACCTGGTCCAAGATGACGCCGGCGTTTTCAAAGTTCGTGTTTGTTATGCTGGCGATCGGTTGGTACATCATTCGCTACGAATACGCACGCCGTTCCCGCCGCGAAAAGATTTTACGGAGTGACCGGGGTCCCTGGGAAACTGCGCTACTGCTCATATCCCTTACCGGCCTTGGTATTCTGCCGTTTGCGTACGTTGCGACCGCCGTTCCTCGTTTCGCGGCTTACACCTTCCATCCTATCCAGGCTTGGCTGGGGCTTTTGGTTGCGATTGCGGCATTGGTCATGTTTCACCTGACGCATCGAGCACTCGGCCGGAACTGGTCGATCAGTCTCGACGTGCGGGAAGACCATCAACTCGTCACGGACGGCATTTATCGGAGAGTTCGACACCCCATGTATTCCGCATTCTGGCTTTGGGCTATCGCTCAGGCATTGCTGCTGCCGAACTGGGTTGCCGGCTTCTCTGGACTGGTCGGCTTTGGGATTTTGTTTTTTGGCCGCGTCGCCAGGGAAGAGCGAATGATGTTGGAAGCTTTCGGCGACAGCTATCGCGCGTATATGGCGCGGACCGGCCGCGTTTTCCCCTCACTCTTCTGAAGCAGGTTCCCTGCAATATCCTCATTGAGGGACGCAAGTTCCACATCGGTGAGTTTCGTGCCATTTTTGCAACATTCGTCAAAAAAAAACTGGGTGATCATCTGTTTGGGACTCTTGTGATTAGATCCGTAGCAATCATGAGATACTTTAAATCGATCGATGACAGTCGGAGGACTTCGATGTTGAAATTCGTGATCGTGGGGACTGCTACTTTGGCTTTTGTGGGAACAGCGGTTGCTGCGGACCTCCCTCATCCTCAGCCGGTTGTCCAGAACGCCCCAATTGGCAAGTACCCCGTTGGCAAGTACCCCGTTGGCAAGTACCCCGTTGGCAAAACTCCAATTGGTAAGTACCCGCAGACGGTTGTAACCAAGGGCTAACTCGAGGGCCCCTCAATCATGCGTCTTCGGTACTTGGCGGCTGGAGACGCATCTATTGACTCGAACTGACCAAGATATCGGTCATCGTGGATTTGTGAGGGTTTGAAGGTGGCAAGAGCGAATCGGAAATCGCCTGGTCTGCTATTTGTGGTTGGGACCAGCATCCTCGCAGCCTACGTAGGCTTGGGAATCGGAAGCAGTAGCGCACAACAACTGGTGGCGAACGCTGATCATCAGCAGCAACGGGACACTGCGCGCAAGCCGTCAATGAAACCTGGTGTGACAACGGCCGCTGTTGCGCCGAGCACCCCGCCTACCGCGGCAGATGTGAAACCGGTTCGAAGGTCTCAATCTGGCCCTGCGGTCAAGGGACCCTACTACGTGGATTTTCGCGCCCGCACGGCAGCATCGTATGGTCATGCGTTTGTGTGGTACGGCAAGACGAGCGAGAAGCAGGTCGAAGTTGCTGGCCTGCACCCTGCAGGCGATACGGTGCCCTACGTGTTGGGACATCTTATGTGGGTGCCCTCTGAGACCGGAGCGAGCTACGGTGACCTTGATGTCCAATATCTCACGGCCAGCTATCGCGTCTATTTGAGTGAGGCTGACGCTCATAAAGTCTTCGATTATATCAAGCATCTTCAGGCGACCTCGCCGCTATGGAATGCGGAGACAACCAACTGCACTGCTTTCATTGGTCGCATAGCGACTTTTATGGGTTTGAAAGCTCCGTTCCATTTGTTGAAGCCTGAGGAATACGTAAATCAACTCAAAGCGCTAAATGGTGGACGCCAAACGGTGCAACTGGCTTCCGATGGTTAGGTTTACGTCTTCGTTCCGGGGTGCCGATCCTGGTGGAAGCGAAGCCAAATGCATACGGAGCAGCCCCGTTGCGGCCCGGCTTTTTTAGCGTATGGACTGCAGCGGCCGTGCGAAACTGAGTTCGTGGCCGTCGGGGTCGGTCAGATGAAAATAGCGCTCGCCCCATTCAGCGTCGCGGGGCGTGGTCGAGGGCTGGTGGCCTTCCGCGAGCGCACGGCGATAAAGCGCATCGACGTCGTCGACGTAGAAGATGATGCGTCCCCACCACGACCACTGTTTTTGCTCGCCCTGGGCAATCAGGTTGAGATAGCCGGGGCCTGCGCGAAAGCTGGTGAAGGAGGCCGCCTCACCGCCGCAGAGGATATCAAACCCAAGTGAACCGTAGAATCGGACTGCGCGCGGCATATCGTGGGTCGCGAGCGTGATGGCGCTGATGCCCTCGATCATCACAACACCTCCGTGAGGTTGAGTTGATGCGCAGCTTGCTTCAATTGGCTGGCGCTGTCACTGCCGGCGCGTCGTCGATCGAAAGAACGCGATGATCTTTGCCCTTTCGTCCGCCGCCGCAAGGCCGCCATACGGCTTCATGTTGTTGCCGGGCACGACCTCGTCGGGATGTGCCATGAAGTGCTCGAGCTTTTCCTCATCCCAGACAAAGCCCGCATTCTTCATCGCGCTCGAATAGTTGTAACCTGGCAGCGATCCGGCCTTTCTTCCGAGGATGTCGTGCAGGTTCGGACCCAGCCGATTGTCGTCTTCCCTGGTCGTATGGCAGGTTCGGCAGGCATTGTTGAAGGCTTGTTCCGCGCCTTCCTGAGACAAGCCGGGCGATGGCAGCATGTACATCATTGCGCTCAGACACATGATCCCAATTCGCAAGACGAGCCACTCATGGCCGCGCTGTCGCCGGCGGGAGCGCGAGTTAACAGAATGGTCTGATAGCTGCTGCATGGTGCCTTCCGGCGAGGTCGCTGCGAGATCGCAGCAGGCGCAAGGCGTCCACAAATCTTTGCCTGCATGTCTCGCAACGCAGACGGCTCGGTTGAAGTTCCGATGCCATGGCTGTTGGCCCTGCTGCCTCGCCGCGGTTGGCTTGAACTGCCATCTGCCTGGCAAAATGCGCGCGAACGGCGCGGCGAAATGGCGCAATGTGAACTAACTCACAATCCGTGCCAGTAAAGTGATCTAACGCCAATCCGGACATCGTGGTGGGAATATCTCTATTATCAGCAGGAGATTGCCATGAAGAAAGAATTTTTGGTGGCCGCCATCGCGGCGGCGACAATCGCCGTCACCGGCGCGAGAGCTGCGGAGCTTCCGAGCTTTGAGCTCACGGGCTTTCCGATCACGGGGCACCAGGTTGCGGTCATGGGCGCTGCAAATATCAGGGAGCAGTCTCCCAAATCCACGCTTGTGTACGGCGGCATGCCCGCTTCGCCCCATCAGATAGCCGTTTTAACTCCGCGCCCCGGCATGACCGCCGACGCGAGGGGCGCGAAGCCGGCCACAGTGGGCTTGGTGTCGAAATAAGGCACGAGCTTGCGGGGGCATCCATGCATGGCGACGCCGCTGCAATGGTGAAGCGAGTAGCGTGAGGTAGGCAAAGCGACCCCGTCCGCCGTAGCTCAACAACCGAAGGCGGTAGCGTGCCCGCCGCAAGGCGCTGCGGACGGCTATACCTGCTATTTCGTCGTCAAGCTGGCAACCGGCGACCACTCTGCGTCCGCGCCGGAGCGCGCAAGGCGTCGCGAGCGGTCGAGCATCAGCATGGCAGGTTCGTCCTGGGGACGTTCAAGCAGCACCGCTTCGAAACACGCGACGGCGTCCGCAAAGTCACGGTTGCGATAGTTGTCCAGGCCTCGCTCGTAACGCGCGATCCAGCCCGAAAGTTCGGCGGTCGCATCCTCCGTCAGCCCGATCAACTCGTAAACCGCAAGTCCCTCCGTCCGGCCGTAGACCGCGATGCTGTCGAGCTCGCGGGTGACGAAGGCGTTTCCGATCAAGCGCTTCGTCTCCGTGCCAATCAGGATCTGCGTGCCGTATTGCTTATTGGCGCTCTCCAGCCGGCTCGCCACGTTCACGGTGTCGCCGATCACCGTGTAGTTCAGGCGCAATTCGGATCCGATATTGCCGACCAGCATGCGGCCGGAATTGATGCCGATGCGGATTTGCAGCGGCTTGCCCTGGTCGTCGGTCAATCCGGCGCTCTCGAGCGCATCGCGGATGGCAAGCGCGGAGCGGCAGCAGCGCAGGGCGTGATCCGCCTGCGGCGTCGGCGCGCCCCAGAACGCCATCACGGCGTCGCCGATGAACTTGTCGATGGTGCCGGCATTGGCGTCGATGATTTCGGAGGCGAGGTCGAGATAGCCCGACAACAGCGGCACGACGCGGTCGCCCATGCGTTCGGAAAGTCCGGTGAAGCCGGCGACGTCGATGAACATCACCGTCAGCTGCTGGATCGAGCCGCCGGGCTTGGCCTCGACACCCTGGCGCAGCAGCGAGCGGACCAGATCGGCCGGGATGAATTTCCGGAACGCCGACAGGCCCGCGGCCATTTCGGCGATCGCGCCGGACAGGCTCGATAGCTCGGCGAGCCGCGACGGATGACGGCGGACCTCTTCCAGCGCGAAATTCTCGACATGGCGGATTTCGCCGACGACGCGGGCAAGCGGCGTTGCGATCACCGAACGCGCCAGCCTCGCCGACAACAGCGCCGCCAGCAGCGCGCCGGCGGCGAGGCCGATGATCAGCCGGCGCAGCGTGGTCTCGACGGGCCCAAGAAACTCCGCTTCGGGAATTACGGTCGCCAGCCGCCAGCCGGGAAAGGGCAGGGACGTGAGCGCGACCTCATAGGCCTCGCCGTGGGACGTGAGCCTTTGACGCCACGCTTCCTTCCTCCCGGCATCGCCAGCTTGCGTCAGCACCATCCGGGCCAGCGGCAGTAACGCTTCCTGGCTCATCACCGGATGCAACTCGTCGGCGTCCTTGTCGGGTGCGGCAATCAGTTCTCCGCCGTCGTCGAAGATGAATGCGGTCCCGGTGCGTCCCACTTCGAGCTGCGCCAGGAAGTGAGCGAGCCTGGTATATTCGATGATGATGGCAAGGACGCCCTGACGTTCCTGGTAGACGTCGATCGGGCCGGCGAATGCGATCGACGGGCGCTGTCCGACCGGATGGTCGATCACCCCCGACCATTGCGGCCCGTCGGCCTTGATCGCGGTCTTGAACCAGGGCTGGTCGACGACGCGAAAATTGGATGGCACGAATTGGCGGGTCTCGAATTCGATATCGCCCGGGATGACAGCATACTCATCGATCCGGCGCTGGCCGGGATGATCGGTCAGCGATATTTCCATCATTTCCAGATGGCCGTCGCCGAGCTTGTGGGCGGCGAAAAACGAACCATCGGGCCAGCCGAAGGCGACCCAGGATATGTTGGCCTGCGATTGCAGCTGCGACAGGAACACGAACTCGCGCTTGTCGGCCTCGCGGGTGTCGAGCACGTTCTGCAGGAAGAGGGTGCGAATGGCGGTGTGGGCCGCAACCGCTTCGCCGACGATCGCCGACACCTCCTTGCGGACGGCGGCCACGATCTGCTCGTTGATGGTGCTGGCAAGTTGCCGGCTGGTGGCTTCCGCCGTGCGCCACCACAACAGGCTCGAGGCCGCGGCGGTCAGGAGGATCGCCGTCAACACCAGCGCCGACACCGCAAGGCCGATGCTGACCGTCCATGGGCGACCGGCGGAGAGGGGCCTTGGGCGATCTGCTGGTTGTCGGCTTGGAACGGCGATCATCCTTGTTCCGCTTTCCAGCTGGGGCACGGTGACGGCCGCCTCGATTGAATATACGCGGGAATTTCGATTCACGTTACTTCCCCCCATGCCAGGCTGAAACATCCAGGCTGATGGCGGCGGCCTCCAATGCCGTTTGGCTAACGTCGCGATAGGGACAAAGCATTGGAGATGTCCCTCGGCTTTCCCCTATTTGACCACACGCGCGGTGCAGCGATTGTGCACGGCACCAACAGGGTCTCACGGCTTCGTGAGCGGCTCCGGGTAACGGCGGCTGCGCACGGGCCGAAGGAGATTATGCGCCTTCGCCGAGCAGGCGATGCCAACCCCAAAGAGGAGAAATCCAATGTCTGCGAAGAATCTTGTCAGTTCGCTCGTCCTCGCCGGCGCCGTCACGACGGCGCTCGCGACCATCGCCGCCGCCGGCCCGCTCACCAAGGCCGAGGCGGATGCCGCCACGGCCGCCCACAAGGAGAAATGCTTTGGCGTGGCGCTGAAGGGCCAGAACGATTGCGCGGCGGGGCCGGGCACGACCTGCCAGGGTACCTCGACGGTCGATTTCCAGGGCAATGCGTGGAAGTTCGTGCAGGGCGGAACCTGCGCCAACATCGAGCTGCCGAACGGCAAGCACGGCTCGCTCAAGCCGATCTGACGCCACAGCGAGCAGCTATCCCCTCATCCTGAGGAGCTTGCGTCAGCAAGCGTCTCGGAGGATGAGGCCACTGTCGGGGCCTCATGGTTCGAGACGCGCTTCGCGCTCCTCACCAATAGGCTCACCAGCGCAGTAGCACGAAGCCGGGGAAGCGGAGAGACGACATGAATGCGGCAATCTTGCCCAGGGTGCAAGCAGTCGAGCCTCCCCGCTTTCCCGCGCTTCGCGCGCGCGGCCTTGCCGGCACCAGTTTCAAGCCCCAGCACCTCGCCGCGATCCTTGACGGGGGACGGCAGCGCGGCTTCTTCGAAGTGCATGCCGAGAACTACATGGGTGCGGGCGGACCGCCGCATCGCGCGCTGGAAGCGGTGCGCCGCGATTACCCGCTGTCGCTGCACGGCGTGTGCATGTCGATCGGCGGCCCTCAGCCGCTCGACAAGGCGCATCTGGCGCGCTTTCGCGGTCTTGTCGAGCGCTACGAACCCGCACTGGTCTCCGAACATCTCGCCTGGTCGACGCACGATACCACCTATTTCAACGATCTGCTGCCGCTGCCCTATACCGAGGCGACGCTCGCCAGGGTCTGCGATCATATCGATCAGGTGCAAGACGCCATCTGGCGGCCGCTGCTTCTGGAGAACCCGTCGACGTATCTTGCGTTCGAAGAATCGACGATGAGCGAGACGGAGTTCATGCGCCGCGTCGCGGAGCGGACCGGATGCGGACTGTTGCTCGACATCAACAACGTGTTCGTGTCCGCGACCAATCACGGCTTCTCCGCACTTGAGTATCTGTCCGACTTTCCGCTCTCGCGCGTCGGCGAGATCCATCTCGCCGGTCATGCCAAGCAGGAAGACGACGAAGGCGATCTGCTCCTGATCGACAGCCATGACGGACCGGTCGCCGACGCCGTGTGGAAGCTCTTCCAGATCGTCATCGCGCAATGCGGGCCCGTCCCGACGCTGATCGAATGGGACAGCCAGATTCCGGACTGGCCGGTTCTAAAGGCGGAAGCCGCAGCGGCGCAGGAGATCCTCGACCGTCATCAGCAGCGCGCTTCAAGGGACGTCCGTCATGCTGCCGCTTGAGGAGGAATTGTCATCCTACGCAGCGCGGTTTTCTTCGGCGCTGATCAACCCCGAGCGCGAGACGCCCGCGATCGTCGCCGGCCCGGCCGGCAAGGGCGCCGTCAAGCGCTACAACGTGTACCGCAACAATGTCACGGTCAGCCTGATCGACGCGCTGGCGGCGATCTATCCCGCGGTGCAGCGCATCACAGGTCGCGACTTCTTCCGCGCCATGGCGCGCTTCCACATCCGCGCCACGCCGCCGACCTCGCCGCTGCTGTTCGAATATGGTCGGGAGTTTCCCGCGTTCATCGAAGGCTATGAACATGCGCGGCCGATGCCGTGGCTTGCCGACACCGCGCGGCTCGAGCGGGCGTGGCTCGATGCCTATCACGCCGAAAACGCCGCGCCGCTGTCGGCCGAAGTGCTCGGCTCGGTCTCGCCCGAGCGCTTGGTCGACCTCGTGCTGTCAGCGCATCCGGCGACGCGGATCGTCCGCTCGCCATTTTCCGTGGTGACGATCTTCGCCGCCAACCGCAGCAACGAGCCGGTGGGGCGGATCGACGCCTCCGTGCCGGAAGACGCGCTGATCACGCGGCCCGATCTCGATGTCGTGGTGCGGCACCTGCCGCCGGGCGGCGCGGTATTCCTCTCAAGCCTGATGTCGGGGCAATCGTTGGGAGAGGCGGCTCTGTCGGCGCTGCAGGCTTCGGCCTCCTTCGACATCGCAGCCAGCATCGCCGGCATGATCGAGGCCGGCGCCTTCACCGCCATTAGATTCGGAGACGCATGATGGTCATGGATCAACCCGCCGCGCGCGGCGAGCCCTTGCGCACGGTCGCCTTGCTCGCCGACAGAGCCAGTCAGCTTGTGCAGCGAGTGGCGGTGCCGTCGCTGGTGCAGCTCGTGATGCGCGTGGCGCTGGCGGTGCCGTTCTGGAAGTCCGGCATCCTCAAATGGACCGGCTTTTTCAAGCTCAGCGATACCGCGGTGACGTTGTTCACCGACGAGTTCATGCTGCATCTGCCGGGCGGCCCCTATCATTATCCCGTGCCAACGGTGATGGCGTTCCTCTCCGGCTGCGGCGAAATCACCTTTCCGGTGCTGCTGGTGCTGGGCCTTGCCACGCGCTTCGCCGCGCTCGGGCTGTTGTTCATGACGCTCATCGTCGAGCTCACCGTGCCCGACGGCTGGCCGATCCACATCACCTGGGCGGCAATGGCGCTCGGCATCATGGCGTGGGGACCGGGGCGAATCTCGATCGATCACCTGCTGCGGCAGCTGCTGGGACTGCCGGAAGAAATCCGCTAAGGCCTCAGCCAAGGTTCGCCTTCAGCCCCGCCGCCTCGATGCCGGCAATCGCGCAGATCTCGTCATTGTCCGAGGTATCGCCGAAGACGCCCAGCAGCGTCGTGCCGTCCTGGATCAGCACGCCACCGGGCACACCGGCACCAAGGCGGCCCTGCGCCAGCGTATTCACAGCACTGACGAAATAAGCCTATTCCTGCGCGCGCTGAAACAGCGGTGGAGCGCCCGCGATACCGTTTTGACATCGCCTACAAGGCTGGATTAATTAGCGTCGGGTGCGGGGCGATAGCACGATGGACCGATTAAACGGGCCAGATGGGGAATGCACGCATGACTGCTTTTTTTCGGCGCCAAATCACGGATTACGTGGAATATCATCGTGATCCGCGGAACTGCGCAGCCCACGTCTTTGGCATTATCTTCTTGTTCCTTGCCGCGATCCTTCCACTTAGCCTGTGGCCGATCTCGATCTTTGGCGTCCATAGCACTGTTGCGTCGGTCATGGTTCTGCCGGTTTTGATTTATTGGCTCACGCTCGACGCCGCACTTGGAGCGGCGATCGTCGCTGCGGCAGTTCTGTTGTTGGCGACCGCAGGGTTGATGGTGGACAATTTGAGCTTATCCGCGATCTGGGCAGCGACCGCAGTTTTGGTGGTCATTGGCGTAGCCTTGCAAATCGTTGGCCACCGGGTGTTCGAGCGCCGGCAGCCGGCGCTGGTGGACAATCCCTCGCACTTGCTGCTCGGGCCGATGTTCGTGATGGCGAAGCTGTTTATCGCACTCGGATTTCGTGACGATCTGGCCGCCATAATCGCGCCGGACGCGGCTCTGCGGCCATACCCCAGTGATAGCTGACACGGCTGATTTCCGGTCATGATATGTGCACTTGTTAGCGGTGGCGCCGGGTTCATCGGCCAACATCTGGTATCGGAGCTTGTCGGTCGAGGTAGGCAGGTCCGCGTCCTCGATATTGCCATTCCAGCCCGGGCTCTGCCGACAGTGGAGTATGTCGAAGGATCGGTGCTCGACACCGACCTGGTACGTGGTTCCATGGCTGATGTCGATGAGGTCTACCATTTGGCCGGCCTGCCCGGCATGTGGAAACGGGATCGCACGGAATTTCATGCGGTCAATTTCGTTGGCACCGAGAACGTTCTGGCTGCTGCTCTCCAATGCGGCGTCGCGCGATTTTTGCACTGCTCAACCGAGTCCATCCTTTTTCGTCCGTCCCGGCCGGACGACCCTGCGGCAGAAGAAGCCGTGCTGTCGGTCGACGAGATGCCGGGTGTCTATACGCGTTCGAAAATGCTCGCGGATAGTCTGGCCTTGGAGGTTGCCGCATCGGGCTTTCCCGTGATCGTCGGCTGCCCCACCATGCCGATCGGGCCGTACGATCACCATCTCACACCGCCAACCGCCATGCTGCAACACTTTCTTGGCACCGGGCCTGTGCAGATGTATCTCGATTTCGTGGTAAATCTCGTCGATGTGCGCGATGTCGCTATTGGCCTTATCCTTGCGATGGAAAAAGGCCGGGTCGGGCAACGCTACGTTCTTGGTGGCGACTGCGTGCCGCTTGGCGAGGTCCTGGCACTGATGGCGTCCATCATTGGCCGTCGCAAGCTCTTCATTCCGGTTCCGGGCCGGCTCGCGGAGCTGGTGGCCTCGATGATCGAGTTCAAGGCCGATTATCTGACGGGCCGTGCGCCCTCGGCGACGGTCGAAGGCGTCCGGATCGCCCGGCGGGCAACGGCGCTCTCCATCGAGAAGGCCCGGCTGGACCTCGGCTACGCGCCCCGCGCCATCGAGCCGGTGTTGCGGGAAACGATTGCCCATATGATGGGGGCTCGCGCCGGCAAGGCGCTCAAATATGCTTAGGCAGGCTGACGCGTTACTGGGCGGCTGGATCGTCACCTGGCCGACCAAATTACTGGCGCTGATCTGGCTCGCATGGGTCGTGAGCTGGGTCGTCGCATCGTTCTGGTCGGGGCGAACCAAGTCTCATGTGCGAACGCGTAACTCGTGGCGATACCGGCTGCCCATTCTGCTCGGAGCGATCCTGCTGCTGCCCTGGACCGTGAGCGCGCTGGGCGATACACCACTCTACAATCCCGGCAATTGGGGCACCTATGCGCTGGCGGTCGTGGCGGCGCTGGGCATCTCATTTGCATGGTGGGCGCGAATCCATCTCGGGCGCTTCTGGTCCAACGCCATCACGCACAAGGAAGACCATCGCATCGTCGACACGGGTCCCTATGGGATGGTGCGCCATCCGATCTATACCGGCCTGATTGTCGCGATCCTCGCAACCGGCGTTGCCGTCGCGACCTGGAGCTCGCTACTGGGTGCGCTTTTGATCTCGTTCGGCCAATGGCAGAAGGCGCGCATGGAGGAGAAATTCCTCAGCGCCGAGCTGGGCCCTGCGGCCTACGGTGCCTATTGCCGCCGCGTGCCGATGATCGTGCCGTTGATGCGGCGCTCAACGTCTTGAGCTGACGGGCTTGGAGACGGCCGCGAGCGGTGCCAAATGGCGCGGCACGATGATCCGCTGTCCCACGACGAGCGGAGCATTTTCCGGCATCTGGTTGACCTGGGTCAGGGACCACAATGGCAGGTGATCCTGCGCGGCAAGCGTTTGCAGCGTCCCGCCCGCATTGGCGGCCACGAACGCGCCGCTGTCCCATAGCTCGATCTCAGCCGTTGGCGGCACGACATAGCGAATGGGGACATTCTCGCCTTCTGCTTTGGCAGGGGTCGCAGCCAACTGCACAATCTTAGCAACGAGCTGTTGATGAATCTCATCCATCTTGTCGATGCTGATGTGCGAGACCTCGCCATGCTTTGCCAAATCGTAACTGGCATAATGGCCCTGAAAGCCCTGCGCCGGCTTGATTTCACCGCCACCGAGCACGTCTTTCGACAGGAAGATGTTGATGAAGCGCTCGACGTTGGGCGGCACGTCGGGACTCAAATGCGCAGGATCGATGGTCACGACCAGGCTGGCCGGAATGCCCTCATCATTGAGCTTTTCAGCGAACTGGAGCGCGCAGCGTCCGCCCATCGAGTGACCGATGAGGATGATCGGAGCGGGATCCTGCCGGTAGGTCTCGATCGCGGCAGCGGTGACGAGGTGGCAGACCGTGAATTCGTAAACGTTGGCCGTGACGTCGACGCGCGCGAGCTTTTCTGCCAGCCGATCCATGCCACGCGAGAAAATCAGGCCCATCGCGCCACGAAACAGATAGACGCGCCCGCGGGGATGGGCCGGTAACGGTTCGGTCGCCTGTGGTGCAGTGGCCGGGGCAGGAGGCATGCCGGGCGCAGCCCCGGCTTGCGTGGCTGATCGATCGTGCGAGGTTTGTGCGACGGCTGTCGCGACCGGGGTGGCGATCGCAAGCTTCGCGCTGCAGACGACCCCTGCAAACATCATTGCGGCCAGGAACGCCGCAGCCTGTCTCGGACAACTCTGCCTGCTTCTCACGGCCCACACATTCGTCGTTGGTGACGCCAACAACGCCGAAGCGCCGTCGATCGCGCATCCGCATTGCATTGCTGACGAATGGGTGGAATTTGAGGCGTTGACGGCCGCCGGTCCGGCGATCGTCAGGGCGGGTCAATTCGCAGCACGCTTCGCGCTGCACCCCGGCGGCTCTGCGCCCGAAACAGGCTGCGGTTTCTTCGCCGCGCGCGGCTCGCTTCCGCCACCGAGCACGACTGCGTCGATGGCGGCGATCACCTTTTTCTGCATGAGCTCGTTCTTGTCGATGGTCAGGTGGGAGACACCCGGCACCGCCTCGACGTCGACATTCTCAAGCGTTCCGCTGAAGGTTTTGGTCTTTTCCACCCGCGTCCCGGCACCGTTTGCGACATAGAAGTTGATATAGCGTCCGACGCGACCGGCCAGGCTGGTGTGGAAAACCGAGTCCAGTCCGATCGCCAGCTTCACCGGGACACCTTGCCGATCCAGCCGGGCCACAATATCCGGCAGGCACGTCGCGCCGGAGGAATGCCCGACCAAAATGATGGTCTTCACCCGGCCGCTTTTATACTCGGCCGCGGCGTCGTCCGCGATCGATGCCCATGCCAGGTGATTATGGACGGATGCGCTGATGCCTTGCTGCCGCAGTTTCGCAGCGATCTCGTCCATGCCGAGCGAAAAAATATTGAGAACGCCACGAACCAGATAAACGTGAGCTCCGGAGGCTGCGGGTGCCGCATGGGCTGCGTGCGGAACCAGCGGCAGGCCAAGCAGCAGTATGGCAATTGCCGCGGCTCTCAGCGAGCACATCCACAGTGCGATTGGAACTGGAAGCCTGCTGAACACCGCACCACCATTGTCCGACGTCATGAGTTCCCTCGACCAGCCGTTCGCTCACCGAGCTATAGCTGCCACATTTGCATCCGCAATAAGAGACGTCCGGGCCGGTCACTTTTTCAGGGACGCGCGACTCTATTGCAACATGCAGCGCGGCGTCCCCGGCCACATTTTGTCAGATTCCGCTGCGTCTACGTCTTTCGACAGGCGTTGTCGTTTTGCGCGTTAATGCCGCCGCTTTGCGCTATCCCGGGTTCGCCTTCAGTCCCGCCGCCTCGATACCGGCGATGGCGCAGATCTCGTCATTGTCCGAGGTGTCGCCGGACACGCCGATGGCGCCGAGCAGCGTGGTGCCGTCCTGGATCAGGACGCCGCCCGGCACCGGCACGAGGCGACCCTGGGCCAGCGCGTTGACGGCGTCCACGAAAAAGGCCTGCTCCTGCGCGCGCTGGAACAGCGCCCGCGAGCCCATGCCCATGGCGAGCGCGCCATAGGCCTTGCCGTGCGCGATCTCGGCGCGCATCAGGCTGGTGCCGTCCTGTGCGGCGGTGACCTTAACCGCGCCGCGCGCGTCAAGGATGGTGATGACCAATGGCTTCAGCTTCTTCTCGACGCCCTTGGCAAGCGCGGCATCGAGAATCTTGCGGGCGATGTCGAGGGTGAGTTCAGCCATGTATTTTTTCCTTCTGGAGTGAAATGGATTTCGCGGCGTCGAGACTTAGCGCCAGCACGCGCGCGACGTGGATGGCTTCGCGCTCGGTGCCGTCCTTGATCTGGTGCCGGCACGAGGTGCCGTCGGCGACGATGAGCGTCTTCTCTTCGGCGCGGCGCACGGCGGGCAATAGCGACAGCTCGGCCATCTCGATCGAGGCGTCATAGGTGTCAGCGCCATAGCCGAAGCTGCCTGCCATGCCGCAGCAGCTCGACTCCACGATCTCGACGTTCAGATCGGGGATCAGCCGCAGCGCCAGCTCGACCGGCCTGAAGGCGCCGAAGGATTTCTGGTGGCAATGACCGTGCACCAGCGCTCTTTCGCCGACGGCGCCGAGCTTGAGTTGCAGGCGGCCGGCCTGCGCCTCGCGCACCAGAAATTCCTCGAACAGCAGCGCATGGGCGCTGATCGCCTTCGCGGTTTCGTCCGAGCGCAGCGACAGCAGCTCATCGCGCAGCGTCAGCAGGCAGCTCGGCTCGAGGCCGACGATCGGCACGCCGCGCGCCGCGAACGGCGCATAGGTTGCGACCAGCCGGTCGAGTTCAGCGTGGGCCCGATCGACCAGCCCGGCGGAGAGGAAGGTGCGCCCGCAGCACAGCGGCCGGCTGCTTTTGGACTTGGGGATGTGCACGCGATAACCACCTTCGACCAGCACGCGCAGCGCCGCGTCGAGATTTTCGCGTTCGTAGGTGCGGTTGAAGGTGTCGGCGAACAGCACGACCTCGTGGCCGTCGGGGGGGCCGAACATTTCGGCGTCAGGCTGGAAGGTGTCGCTCCGGAACGCAGGCAAAGCGCGCTTTGCGCTGATCCCGGCGAATTTCTCGAAGAGCGAACGCAGCAGGGGGCTGTTGTTGCGCAAATTCGCAAGCCACGCAAAGCGCGAGGCGAGGGGGGCATAGTGCGGCAGATACCCTACCAACCGGTCGCGCAGCGACAGCCCTCGGCTTGCGACGCGCGCGGCCATGACCTCGATCTTCATCCTGGCCATGTCGACGCCGGTAGGGCATTCGTGGCGGCACGCCTTGCAGGACACGCAGAGCTTCAGCGTCTCCGCCATCTCATCGGAGGCCAGCGCATCGGGCCCGAGCTGGCCGGAGATCGCGAGCCGCAAGGTGTTGGCGCGGCCGCGCGTGACATCCTTTTCATTACGTGTCGCGCGAAAAGACGGACACATCACGCCGCCCTCGAGCTTGCGGCAGGCGCCGTTGTTGTTGCACATCTCGACCGCGCCCTGGAAACCGCCGCCGGCGCCGGGATAGGCCGACCAGTCGAGCACGGTCTTCAACTCAGCCACGCGATAATCCGGGGGATAACGGAACAGCGTGCGATCGTCCATTTTGGGCGGATCGACGATCTTGCCGGGATTGAGCACATTGTCGGGATCGAAGCGGTGCTTCACTTCCCTGAAATCGGCGACGATGCGCGGGCCGAACATCGCCTCGTGAAATTCCGAGCGCACGATGCCGTCGCCATGCTCGCCGGAATGCGAGCCCTTGTATTCGCGCACCATGGCGAAGGCTTCCTCGGCAATGGCGCGCATCGCCTTGACGTCCTTCTCCAGGCGCAGGTTGAGCACGGGCCGCACATGCAGGCAGCCTTCTGAGGCGTGCGCATACATGGTGCCGCTGGTGCCGTGCTTGCGGAACACCGTGTTCAGGCGGTCGGTGTAGTCGGCGAGATGCGGCAGCGGCACCGCGCAATCCTCGACAAACGAAACCGGCTTGCCGGCCTCCTTCATCGACATCATCACGTTGAGCCCGGCGGCGCGGAAATCCGCGATGGCGGTCTGCAAGCCCGGCTCTGATATCTCGACCACGCCGCCCCATTTGCGCTGCGGGTTGCCCCACGCGAAACCGAGATCGGCCATCAGCTCGGTGAGCTGCTTCAGCCGCCGCAGATTCTCGGCCTGGTCCTCTTCGGCGAACTCGACGACGAGCATGGCGTCGGGATCGCCGCGCACGGCGGCTGATATCACCGGCCTGAACATCGCGATGTCGCGCCCGAGCGCGATCATGGTGCGGTCGACCAGCTCGACCGCGATGGGCTTGAGCTTCACCAGATGCTGGGCGGCATCCATCGCCTCATAGAAACTGCCGAAATGGCAGACGCCGAGCACCTTGTTGCGGATCACCGGCCAGAGCTTCAGCTCGACCTGCGTGGTAAAGGCGAGCGTGCCTTCGGAGCCGACGAGCAGATGCGCCATGTTGTTGGCGGCGTTGCGGGGAGTGAGCGCATCGAGATTGTAGCCGCCGACCCGGCGCTGCACCTTTGGAAATCGGTCGGCGATCTCGGCGGCCTCGCGCTCGCCGAGATCGAGCATGTCGCGAAACAGCGCGAGCCCGCCGTCCGGTGCATTCACGTGCGCGAGATCGCGCGGCACCTCGCCGAAATGCAGAAGCCGGCCGTCGGCGAGTGCGGCATCCATCGAGATCGTGTTGTCGCGCATGGTGCCATATCGAAGAGAGCGGCCGCCGCAGGAATTGTTGCCGGCCATGCCGCCGATGGTGGCGCGCGACGCCGTGGAGACGTCGACCGGAAACCACAGGCCGTGCTTCTTCAGCTGCCGGTTGAGATCGTCGAGCACGATGCCGGGCTCGACCACGCAGGTGCGGTTCGCCACGTCGAGCGAGAGGATGCGGTTCAGATATTTCGAGAAGTCGATGACGATGCCGCTGTTGACCGTCTGGCCGCATTGCGAGGTGCCGCCGCCGCGCGGCGTGACGATGTGGCCGCCGTCACGCGCGATGGCGAGCGCCCGTAGCGCTTCGTCCATGGTGCGCGGCACGACCACGCCTTCGGGCATGATCTGGTAGAACGAAGCGTCGGTCGCGTAGCGGCCGCGGCTGAAGCGGTCGAAACGCACCTCGCCGATGATTTCCTTGGCCAGCCGGGTCTGAAGCGGGGAGGGTGCGTGTTCGGGCATGCTTGTCCGTAGTCGGAGCCGGTCAAAAATTCAATCTTTTTGGTCGGGATCAAATTTTTGCATGCAAAAATCTTTGATCATCTCAGGTCAGCGCCATTTCGGATTGTTGATGTGGCCGACGTCATGCTCGCCCGCATCCCAATCTCTGACATGAACGCTTCCGTCGTCGAGCACCTCAATGACCTTGTTCGTCAGGTCGTCCTTCATGGCGGCAAACGCTTCCAGCGCCCTCTCGAACAATGCCGTCTGCTCCAACCTTGTGTCCTTGCGCGGCTCGGGAATAAGGATGACGAGGCCCGGGTGAATGTCGAACTTCGCGTGCTGCTTCAGGAAGTCTCGCCGATTGACGGTGACGATGATGTAGTCGTTATCGACGGCGAAGGGCACCGGATTCCAATCCTGCCAGCCGCCCTTGCCGATGTGAGGGACGTAGGCCGCGTCGTAGCCGCGCGCCTTGGCGACGGCGACAAGATCGCTGGTCAGACATTCATCGATCAGAAAACGATCCATCAGGTGCGCGGCGCAAGCGCGTCGGTCGACTTCCAGTCAGGCCCATAGGTCGCGTGTGCCCAGCGCTCAACCGCATCGATGCCGTCGACAGGCAGGCTCGGGTAGTCCTTGAAGATATCCTCGGCGCGATAACCGGACCTGAGATAGTTGAGAATGGTCCGGGCTAGGATGCGTGTGCCCCGCACCACCGGCGCGCCGCTCATCACCGTCGGGTCCTCTACCACTTCGGTTCTGGCCGCCGCAGTTCGCTTCGGCGCAGGCATTTCGACCTCCTTTGCATCTAGTCTCTGACTAATATCGCCCACACGTCTCCAAGCGCAATGAAGCATCCGAAGTCGTTTACGATCCGTTCCGTAAAGTAGGCCGCTAAACCGTCTCGGCTTGCTTCAGATGCTCGACCGCCGCCGCGCGCTTGTTGCGCAGATGGGCGAACAGGATGTCGGCCAATTCGCTGCCGGCGCGGCGGCGCAGCGCCTCCAGGATCGCCTCATGCTCGCGCATGGCCTCGCCCCAGCGCTCGCGCTCGCGCGCGAAATTGGCGGAGTAGCGGATGCGGCGGATGCGCCCGGCAAAGCTCGCATAGGTCGCAAGCAGGACGGCGTTGCGCGAGGCCTCGACGATCTTCTGATGGATGAGCTGGTTGACGCGGAAATAGCCGTGCATGTCGCGGTGCAGGTAGCAGCCGTACATCTCGTAGTGCAGCCGCTCGATCTCGGCGATCTCGGCGTCGCTGATATTCTCGCAGGCGAGGCGGCCGGCGAGCGCCTCCAGCCCGCCCATGACGTCGAACAATTCGGCCAGATCGCGCTCGCTCAACTGCCGGACGCGCGCGCCGCGGTTCGGCAACAGCTCGATCAGGCCTTCCGCCGCCAGCACTTTCAGCGCCTCGCGCAGCGGCGTGCGGGAGATGCCGAGCATCTCGCACAGCTGCCGCTCGGGGATCCGGCCACCGTCGGGAATGTTGCCCTCGACGATGTGGTCGCGCAGCCGCGTCAGGATCTCGTCGTGCAGCGACTGGTCCTCGCGCTCGGAGGCGGCAGTGGGGATCGTCTCGCTGGGAATCAGAGGTTTCATGGGCCGATTTATGCCCCGGCCGAAAGCGGTGAGGCAAGAGAATTGTGAACAATATCAGGGGTTGCTGTCCCCGAAATTGAATGCAATAAATCCGCCTTCATAGCCACGGGAGGTGAGAATGCAGCATCAGGGACGTCATTTTCTGCAGATTCCCGGCCCAAGCCCCGTGCCCGACCGTGTCTTGCGGGCGATGGACATGCCCGTCATCGACCATCGCAGTGCGCAGTTTTCCGAACTGGCCCAAACCGTCTTCCGCGGCTGCGAGAGGATTTTCCAGACCACCGGTCCCGTCATCATCTTCCCGTCGTCGGGCACCGGCGCGTGGGAGGCGGCGATCGTCAACACGCTGTCGCCGGGCGACAAGGTGCTGATGGTCGAGACCGGCCACTTCGCCACGCTGTGGCGCAACATGGCGGCGCGCTGGGGCATCGACGTCGAGTTCATGCCGGGCGACTGGCGCCACGGCGCCGATCCCGCGGCGATCGAGGCGCGGCTGGCGCAGGATACCGCGCGCGCCATCAAGGCGGTGATGGTGGTCCATAACGAGACCTCGACGGGGGCGACCAGCCGCATTGCCGAGATCCGCGCCGCCCTCGACAAGACCGGTCATCCCGCACTGCTTCTGGTAGACACCATCTCCTCGCTCGGCTCGGTCGATTACCGCCACGACGAGTGGAAGGTCGACGTTACCGTGAGCTGCTCGCAGAAGGGCTTCATGCTCCCGCCGGGGCTCGGCTTCAACGCCATCTCGGAGAAGGCGCGCGCCGCGGCAAAGACCAACAAGATGCCGCGCTCCTATTGGGATTGGGAGGAGATGTTAAAGCCGAATGCGAACGGCTTCTTCCCCTATACGCCAGCGACGAACCTGCTCTACGGCCTGCACGAGGCGATCGCGATGCTGCTGGAGGAGGGGCTGGAGAATGTGTTCGCCCGCCACAAGCGGCTCGCGGCCGCAAGCCGCGCGGCGGTGACGCATTGGGGACTGGAAGTGCTGTGCCAGAACCCAGCGGAATATTCGCCGGTGCTGACCGCGGTGCTGATGCCGCCCGGCCACGACGCCGACCAGTTCCGGAAAGTGGTGCTGGAGCGGTGCAACATGTCGCTGGGCTCAGGGCTCGGCAAGGTCGCGGGCAAGGTGTTCCGGATCGGCCATCTCGGCGAGTGCAACGAGCTGACCCTGCTGGGCGCGATTTCCGGTGTCGAGATGGGGTTGGCTGCCGCGGGCGTGCCGCACCGCTCCGGCGGCGTCGAAGTGGCGATCCAGATGCTGGAGGAGAAGACGCCGGCCAATTCGCCGGCGCATCTGAAGATCGTGAAGAGCTAGGGCTGGCTTTAACGCCCCGTAAAGCGCCCGGTCCGCATCCCGGCGGCTCGGCGTTTTTCGGCAGTGGACCCCGCGTCTTAAGCATTGACGGGGGCGGCTTACGGGAGGACAAGCCGCCCGAATAGTGCTATTCGACCGCCCCCAAAAGACACCGCCGGGAAGGGACCCCAATGACCGTGCATACCGGAAGGCATTTCCTTCAGATTCCAGGACCGACCAACATCCCTGACCGGGTGCTGCGGGCCATGGATATGCCTGGCCTCGACCATCGTGGTCCGGAGTTTGCCGAGATCGGTTATGCGGTTCTGGCCGGCATGCAGCGGATGTTCCGCACCAAGGGTCCGGTGATCATCTATCCGTCCTCCGGCACCGGCGCCTGGGAGGCCGCGATGGTCAACACGCTGCAGCCCGGCGACAAGGTTTTGATGTGCGAGACCGGCCAATTCGCGATCCTGTGGCGCGGCATCGCCGACAAGTTCAAGCTCGACGTCGAATTCATCCCGGGCGACTGGCGCCATGGCGCCGATCTCGAGCAGGTCGAGGCAAAGCTTGCCGCCGACAAGGCGCACAAGATCAAGGCCGTGTGCGTCGTGCACAACGAAACCTCGACCGGCTGCGTCACCCAGCCGCTCGACGTCCGCAAGATCATGGATCGTCTGACACATCCGGCACTGCTGATGGTCGACACCATCTCCGGCCTCGCCTCGATGGAATATGAGCACGACGCCTGGGGCGTCGATATCTCGGTCGCGGGCTCGCAGAAGGGCCTGATGCTGCCGCCCGGCCTCGGCTTCAACGCGGTGTCGGAAAAGGCGCTGGCTGTCGCCAAGGCCAATCCGGGCCTCCGCTCCTATTGGGAGTGGGAGGACATGATGGCCTTCAACAAGGCCGGCACCTTCCCCTACACACCCGCGATCAACCTGCTGTTCGGCTTGAAAGAGGCGATCAGGATGCTCGAGGAAGAAGGTCTCGAGAACGTCTTCGCCCGCCACAAGCGCCACAGCGAGGCGACGCGCGCGGCGATGAAGGTCTGGGGCCTGGAAACGCAGTGCCAGGAGCAGGGTGCGCATTCTCCGGCACTGACCGGCGTGCGGATGCCCGAAGGCCATGACGCCGATCACTTCCGGAAAATCGTGCTGGAAAATTTCGACATGTCGCTCGGCACAGGCCTCAACAAGGTCAAGGGCAAGCTGTTCCGCATCGGCCATATCGGCCACTTCAACGATTTGATGCTGATGGGCACGCTGTCCGGCGTCGAGATGGGCCTCGATCTTGCTCACGTGCCCCACCGCACGGGCGGCGTGGTCGCGGCGATGGACGTGCTCAAACGCCGCGAGGCAAAGCCGATGCCGAAGGCCGCGGTGGCCTGAACGGCTTCAAAACAAGAAGGAATGCGCGATGAACGCCCCCGTCTCGACCAGCGAAGACCTGCTTTATTCCGTCACCGACGGCATCGCGCGGATGACCTTCAACCGTCCGCAGGCGCGCAACGCCTTGACCTTTGCGATGTACGAGCAGATGGCCTCGATCTGCGAGGGCATCAATAAAGACCGCTCGATCAAGGCGCTGATCCTGACCGGCGCCGGCGACAAGGCGTTTGCGTCGGGCACCGACATCTCCCAGTTCCGCGCCTTCAAGACCGCGCAGGACTCGCTCGACTATGAGGCGCGGATCGACCGCGTGCTCGGCACGCTCGAAACCTGCCGCGTACCCGTCATCGCGGCCATTGCGGGGGCCTGCACCGGCGGCGGTGCCGGGATCGCCACCTGCTGCGACATCCGCATCGGCACCGAGACGACCCGGATCGGCTTCCCGATCGCGCGTACGCTTGGCAACTGCCTGTCGATGTCCAACATCTCCAGGGTGGTGTCCCTGATCGGGCCGGCGCGGACCAAGGATCTGATCTTCAAGGCGCGCCTGGTCGAGGCGCCGGAGGCGCTGGCGCTCGGTCTGCTCAATGAAGTCGTGCCCGACGTGGAGACGCTGCAGCGCCGCGCCGACGAGACCGCGAAGCTCGTTGCCTCGCACGCGCCGATCACCCTTGAAGTCACCAAGGAGGCGGTGCGCCGCATCCGCCGCACGCTGTCGCGCGACGAGGGCGAGGACCTGATCCTCAAGGCCTACATGAGCGAGGATTTCCGCGAGGGCATGGACGCTTTCCTGAACAAGCGCTCGCCGAACTTCAAGGGCAAGTAACGGCGTTATATCTGGCGCTAACTGCCTGTCGTCTCATGCGAAAGTCATAGAGCTGGCGGCTGCGAGCGAGCTTGAACTGACCTGTTTAACGCCGCACAATACTACCTCCTGCGCTCATCTCGGACATCAGCGATCTCCACAAAGACTTTAAGGGAAGAAACGCGTGCGTAAGATCATGAAAGCCGCGGCCGCGATGACGGCCATGCTCGCGAGTGTGCCGGCAATCGCCGGCTGGGAACCGACCAAGCCGGTCGAAATCGTGGTGGCTGCCGGCGCCGGCGGCGCCTCCGACCAGATGGCGCGGATGATGCAGGCCGCGATCCAGAAAAACAACCTGATGAAGCAGCCGATGGTGGTCTCGCTCAAGGGCGGGGCGTCGGGTGCGGAAGCCTTGATGTACATGAAGTCGAGCGAGGGCGATCCCAACAAGGTGCTGATCGCCTATTCCCTGATCTACATGCTGCCGCTGTCGGCCAAGATCCCCTTCAACTGGCGCGAGCTGACCCCGGTCTCGGTGGTCGCGCTCGATCAGTTCGTGCTCTGGGACAACTCTAGCGGCCCGAAGAGCGTGAAGGAGTTCATCGACGCCGCCAAGGCCGCAAGCTCGCCCTTCAAGATGGGCGGCACGGGCTCCAAGCGCGAGGACCACGTGCTGACGGTGTTCATGGAGCAGAAGACCGGCGCGAAATTCTCCTATCTGCCCTATAAATCCGGCGGTGAGGCGGCGACCCAGCTGGTCGGTGGCCATACTGAATCCAACGTCAATAATCCTAGCGAAAACCTGGAAGTCTGGCGTGCCGGGCAAGTGCGGCCGCTCTGCGTGTTCGACAAGGAGCGCATCTCCTACACTTCGAAAGTGACCGACGCGCAGTCCTGGCACGACATCCCGACCTGCAAGGAAGAGGGCCTCGACGTGCAGTATCTGATGCTGCGCGCGATGTTCCTGCCCGGCAAGGTGACGGCTGAGCAGCAGGCGTTCTATGTCGACCTGTTCCAGAAGGTGACGCAGACGGCGGAATACAAGGACTACATGGAAAAGCAGGCGCTGAAGCCGATCTTCCTCACCGGTAAGGACATGCTGCAATTCCTCGAGGAGGACGACACCCTCAACAAGTCGCTGATGACGGAAGCGGGATTTGTCGCGAAGTAAACTTTCTTTCTCCTCCCTCTCCCCGTTCTCTTGTCCGCCGAAGCCCGCCTTCGGGCGAAGGCGGATGCGGGGAGAAAGGCCAAACTGGAATTGATGGCTGACTCCGAGCTAGAAATCGTCGTCGACGATCCAACCGCGCCTGAGGAGAATTCCCCGGCGGTCACCAATAACCGCATCGTCGAGATCGTGGTGTCGCTGCTTTTGCTCGCGCTGGCGGTGACGCTCGGCTACGACAATTGGCGAACCGGCATCGGCTGGGATTCGACCGGCCCGGAGCCAGGCTATTTCCCGTTCTATCTCTCGGTGATCCTGGCGGCCGCGAGCCTCTACGGCCTCATCAAGGCGCTGGCGTCGCGCGAACTGGCCGCGGGAACCTTCGTGACGCAGGCGCAGCTTCGCCGCGTCATGGCGGTGTTCATGCCGACGCTGCTGTTTTGCGGAGCCACCCAGTTCCTCGGCATCTATGTCGCGAGCTTCCTGTTGATCTCGCTGTTCATGCGCCTGGTCGGCAAGATCGCCTGGTGGAAGTCGCTTTTGACCGCCTTCATCTTCACCGCGATCATGTTCGTGACCTTCGACATCATGTTCGACGTCATCATGCCGAAAGGGCCGCTCGAAGCGGCCTTCGGCTACTAACGGCCGGCGGGGGCTCAAACGATGGAAGCCTTCGGTCTGCTCCTGCACGGCTTTGCCGTCCTGCTGACCTGGAAGACGCTCGCGCTGATGATGGTCGGGCTGGTGCTCGGCATCTTCGTCGGCGTGCTGCCTGGCCTCGGCGGCCCCAATGGCGTCGCGATCCTGCTGCCGCTGACGTTTACGATGGATCCGACCTCGGCGATCGTGATGCTGTCCTGCATCTATTGGGGCGCGCTGTTCGGCGGCGCCATCACCTCGATCCTGTTCAACATCCCCGGCGAAGCCTGGTCGGTCGCGACCACCTTCGACGGCTATCCGATGGCACAGCAGGGCAGGGCGGCCGAAGCGCTGACCGCAGCCTTCACCTCGTCCTTCATCGGCTCGTTCGTTGCGGTGCTGCTCATCACTTTCCTCGCGCCGCTGATCTCGTCCTTCTCGCTCAAATTCGGCCCGCCGGAGTTCTTCGCCGTTTACCTGCTGACCTTCTGCTCCTTCGTCGGCCTCGGCCGCGAGGACAAGCACAAGACGGTCATTTCGATGTCCCTCGGGCTCTTGCTCGCTGGCGTCGGCATGGACACCGTATCAGGCAACTTGCGCATGACCTTCGGTTCGGCCGAGCTCCTGCGCGGCATCAATTTCCTGGTCGCGGTCATCGGCCTGTTCGGCATCAGCGAAATCCTGCTCACCATGGAAGAGCGTCTCGCTTTGCGCGGGCACGCCGCCGCAATCAGCCTGCGCGTCGTGCTCTCGGTCTGGAAAGACCTGCCGAAATACTGGGTGACGCTGCTGCGCTCTTCCGTGATCGGCTGCTGGCTCGGCATCACGCCGGGCGGCGCCATCGCAGCTTCCTTCATGGGCTACAACCTCGCCAAGCGTTTCTCCAAGGACCCGGACAGCTTTGGCAAAGGCCGCATCGAGGGTGTGTTCGCGCCGGAAACCGCAGCACACGCCTCCGGCACCGCGGCGCTGCTGCCGATGCTCGCGCTCGGCATTCCTGGCTCCGGCACCGCCGCGATCCTGCTTGGCGGGCTGATGGTCTGGGGCCTCAATCCCGGGCCGCTGTTGTTCGTCGAGCACAAGGATTTCGTCTGGGGCCTGATCGCCTCGATGTATCTCGGCAATGTCGTCGGCCTCGTGCTGGTGCTCTCCACGGTGCCGATCTTCGCCTCCATCCTGCGCGTTCCCTTCGCCGCAGTCGCGCCGATGATCGTGGTGAGCTGCGCGATCGGCGCCTATGCGATCCAGAACGCGATGTTCGATATCTGGCTGATGCTCCTGTTCGGCGTCGCCGGCTACGTCTTCAAAAAGATCTCCATTCCGCTGGCACCGTTCACGCTCGCATTGGTGCTCGGCAGCAAGGCCGAGGACGCATTCCGCCTGTCGATGATCGGCTCGGGCGGCGACATGCGCGTGTTCTGGTCGAACTGGCTGGTGGGCTCGATCACCACGCTCGCGATCGTGCTCTTGTTCTGGCCGCTGATCGACAAGGCGTTCTCGGGCATGGGGCGGCTGCTGCGGCCGGCGAAAATATCCGGCCAGAATTCCCGCTGAAACCGGCCATTACGGCGAAAGCCTGCGGGATCAAGGGGTTGGCTCGGAGGCGAACTATTCCCACCCGAGACATGCTGCGCGACCTGACAGCCAACTGGCTGCACCATCACGGCATCAACGTGTCGACTGCAGTGCCAGCCTAGGTGGCCGAAGTCTTTGCCAAGGACCATTCGGTCCACCCGGTCCGCGAATATCTGACCGAAGCCGCGATCAACTATGACGGCGTTTTGCGGGTCACCAATTGGCTCATGCATTATCTCGGGGCCAAGCAGTCGCAGTATACGGCCGCGGCGGGCCAGAAGTTTCTGATCGGCGCCGTGGCGTGTATCTTTGAACGGCTGCAAGGTCGACACGATGCCAATCCTAGAGGGCGAACAGGGCATCGGAAAATCGCGAGCCGCCCAGATCCTCGGCTCTCGCCTGCAAGCGAGGACGGCGGCTGAACGAGATCGGTTCTCTTCAAGAACCGATTTCAACGGACGAGCTTAGCGGCTCGGCTCCGAACCCGACCAATTTGCCCGAGAGCACCGCTCAAGGCAAGGGCGGGGGCATCAGGCCATGTCCAGGCCGAAAGGCTAAAAGCTCAGCCCGACAGCCAAACGCTTATAGGCGCTCTCCTAAGCCGGTTGGCGGCCTATCCCGCCGGCACATGCTAGCAGGGCTTGTCGCGCTGCCAGCTGCTTTGCCGGCCGCAGCGGCAGCAGTGCCGATCGACGTCGATCCGATCTTCGGAGCGATCGACGCTCACAGGAAAGCCAGCGCCGCCCACATGGCCGCCATCGACGAGGCCGAGCGCCTTGGCCTGCATGACTGGAGCAGCATCACGGAAAAGCCCTGTGATGACGAGAATGACGCGTTCAAGGTGCTCGTCGAAGCGGCGGCGACCACGCTTCCAGGTCTGCTTGCTAAGCTGAATTACCTTCGCGTAATCGCGGAGAGCGACGAAGCATGGATGCTCGAGGATCGCGAGGGCACGGCGGTCGCCTTGATCAACAGGTTCGCTGCATCCCTCAGGAATGTCGGAGTGCTGTCATGACCATCATCAAATTCCCGGGGTCTCAGCCTGCTCCCGAAGGCTATTCCGAAGACGATACCGACATGCTTCACGCAGAAGCCTTTCGCGATTTGGAAAGCTCTATCAGCGACTGCGTAACATGGGCCAGATTGCTGCGCAGTGCATGGGCAACGCGCACTGCCAAGATCAGATGTTGGCCTTCTCTGTGTTTTCATCTGAGGGGCATGGATGCCCTGTGGAAGGAGTATCATGCGAGGTGGCATGGTGAGAGGCGCGACGAAAATTACCATCCAAGAACACTGGAGAGATTTAAATGGCTGACAAAATCATCGATCTCGGCGAGCGCCAAGCCGCAAAGAAACAGCAGATCGAGGCGATGCTGGCGCGCGCGGAAACTTTCGGCGAATGCACCGGTATCTTGGCCGGTGCACTTGAACAGATGTGGAAGATCGCCAACCGCGAGCAGATATTGAAAACGCTCCGGTTCGCGGTTGAGGTCATAGAAGAAGGTGAAGAAGGCTAAGGGCGCGGGGCTTCGGTCCCGCGCTCAAGCCGCCGATAAAGGTCTCGAGCCCACCGCTTCAACCCGGCGAGTTTTTCTATTTGACGGTATGCGCGTCAAACGCGTGGGCGAGAAAAACAGCTGCGCTACAGCAAGCTAGAAACGCAACAAGCAATGTCATTGGTGACCGCCTCATGGTGCCCGCCAGCCAAGAGGCATTAGGGTCGCGCAGCCCGGTCCTCAAGTTAAGCTTTCGAAACGATTGTAAAGGCGGCGTGACGCCCAAGTGATCGCCCTTGCGTGGTGGCGTGCCGGGATTATCGCGGCCAGTCGTCCTCGGCGATCCAGGCGACATTTGCTTCGCGATCTTGAAGGCCAGCAAGTGAATGGCATCTAAGCATTTGTGTGTCGGGCTATTTCGTCCCAGGCGGCGTGGGAGGCGACTACGCCACATGATCCTGAGCTACCTGAGCGATGCTCTCGGCAACCTTGCCCGCTTACGTCTCGTCCTGCCCTGGTTCTCATTTCCCCAGGCTGGTCATTTCGTCGCACGTCTTTGTGGCCACAATGCCCCTGTCGCCGTGATCGCAGCGCACAGCAACCCACCGGTAGTTTTTGAGATCGAGCGTCACCGGACCGGGTGCATGACCCGTCGCGCGGATTGGCGTGCAGCGCGAACAAGCAAAGACCGCCCGAAAGCCTGGAAATCAAGGGTTGCAGCAAGGCTACCTTAACTGTTGATGATCTAGGCTTCCGCGGCTTCGACGGAGTGGAACCTCTCGAATGGCGGCCGATTTCAAGCCCATCCGCTACAGCATCGTCATCCCGGTGTTCAACGAGGAAGCCGTGCTGCCGGTGCTGCTGCGCCGGCTCGACCTGATGCTCGCCCGGCTCAATGGGCCGGCGGAGGTGATCTTCGTCGACGACGGCAGCAGCGATTCCAGTCCCGTCGTGCTGCAGGCGCTTGCCAAGCGCGACACCCGCTTTCGCTATATCGGCTTGTCGCGCAATTTCGGCCATCAGGTCGCCATCACCGCCGGCATGGACGCAGCGCAAGGCGAAGCGATCATTGTTATGGACGCCGATTTGCAGGATCCACCCGAAGTGGTTGAGCAGTTGATCGCGAAATGGGAGGAGGGCCATGATGTCGTTTATGCGCGCCGTCTGTCGCGCGCTGGTGAAAGCCGTTTCAAGCGTGCTACCGCCCTCTTGTTCTATCGGCTGCTCGGCAGCATGTCCTCGGTAGGCATCCCCGCCGACGTCGGCGACTTCCGCCTGATCGACTGCAAGGTGCTCGATGCACTGCGCCAGATGCCGGAGCAAGACCGTTTCGTGCGCGGCATGATCGCTTGGCTCGGCTTCAGGCAAGCCGAGGTGGCTTTCCATCGCCTTGAGCGCGCCGCCGGCGAGACCAAATATCCGCTGTTCAAAATGGTGCGGCTCGCCATGAATGCGGCGCTTGGCTTTTCCGATGTGCCGTTGCGGCTTGCGATCTGGTGCGGACTGACGGTGTCGGGCCTGGCGCTGCTCTACGGTGGCTGGGTGATCACATTGTGGATGAGCAACGATAGCCATCTGGTCGCCGGCTGGTCCTCGACCATCGTCATTTTGTCGCTGCTGTGCGGCATGAACATGCTGCTGACCGGCATCGTTGGGCTTTATGTTGGCCGCATCCATGCCGAGGTGAAACGTCGGCCGCTCTATGTAGTGCAGAAACGGGCCGGCTTCGATCCCGACCGGGCCGCTCCGGAACAATCCGCAATCTACGCCGTCAACGAGTAAGCGCAACCCGTATGGCTGAACTATTCGACAGCTATCGCGGCAATTACCGGGACGTAGTCCAATCCTCGATCGACTTCTCCGGCTTGCCGCACCATTTCTTTATGCGCGCCAAGGCTGACGTATTGCGCGAATTGATCCTGCAGCGACTCGGGGCGGAGAAGCCCGCGATGCTCGATGTAGGCTGCGGCATCGGCAGCCTTCATCCCCTGCTGCGCGGCATGGTCCGCCGCCTGAGCGGTATCGACGTCTCCTCGGCCTGCATCGGGCAGGCGCGCGCCGACAATTGCGATGTTGAGTACCGCGAATTTAACGGCAGGAGCTTTCCTTTCGATGATGCCGGCTTCGATCTGGTAACCGCCATCTGCGTGATGCACCACGTCGCGCCCGCCGAATGGGCGCATTTCATGCGCGAGATGCGGCGCGTGGTGCGGCCTGGCGGGCTTGTCTGCGTCATAGAGCACAATCCGTATAATCCCCTGACCTGCCTTGCCGTTGCGCGGTGCGAATTTGACCGCGGCGCCGTCTTGCTCAGCGCAGGCACAACTCGGAAATTGATGGCGGGGGGCGGGTTGCGCGAGATTGGAGCGCGCCATTTCCTGCTGCTGCCTTGGCAGACAAAGCCTGCGCGGCGCGTCGAAGATGCTTTCAGCAACTTGCCGTTCGGCGCGCAATACGCCGCGTTCGGTACGGCCTAAGCTATTTCTCTTGGGTATCCTGCCGCTTGTGCACCACCGCCACGTCGTCGCTGTAAACACGCTGCCAGTTAGGCAGCCGGTCAAGCAGCGCTATCGCCGGTGTCCCCGGCGCTAGCAGAGTCGCGCCGAACTTATTTTCGTCAAGCAGCTTGAGAAAATCGCCAAGGTCAGCCAGCGATACGTCGCGATTGTAGCGCGTGATGAACTGGCCGCCGAACAATTCGCCGCGGCCGTCGATGAAGGTGGGAATGCCGGCAAAGATCAAATAGCCGCCGAACGAATAACCGTTTAGCACGGGTCCGGCCTTGGCGAGGTCGGCATTGGCTAGGGCCGCCTCAGGCGTGATGTTCCGGGCCGGGCGCAGGTCGCGCGCCAGTGCGAGTCCGGTCACCACGATCATCATGCCCAAGACCGTCAGGGTCAGGCCGCGCGCCGGGCCGGCCGCGTCCTCTGCCTGTGCGCCAAACTGCCGCGCCAGCGGCGCCGCCAGATAGAGCGGCGCCAGCAGGGCAAGCAGGTCTGCATTGCGTACCTGCGCCAGCGCAAAATGTAGCAGGCCAAGTACTACCAGAGCCCGCACCACCGGCAGCGTCACGCCGCGCGAGAGCGCGAAGATGCTAGCCAGCAACAGTAACTCGAAGGTGTCGATATGGCCGAATTCCTGCGGCCGCCATTCCGAGATCCAATTGAGCGCATGGCCGAGGCCGAGTGTCTTGAGCGGCATCAGCAACGGGTCCGGCCCGTAGGGCGTCAGGCAGGACGCTGCGACCGCCAGGGTCGTGAAGGGAAGCCAGCGAAGCAGCACGCGCGGCCATTCGCTGCGCTTCTCGTCCAGCAGCGCCTCGAGGACGGCCGGCCCAATCAGACCGAGCGCGAGGACCGCGCTGCCATGCAGATTGGCCCACAGCACCAGCAACGGCAGCCCCCAATACGGGGGAGGCGCACGCCGGTCCATACAGCGCACCAGTGCCGCCGCCCAGGCCACCATGACCGGCAGCACCAGCACGTGCGGCCGCGCGAGCATATGCGGCGCCAACAGCATGGCCGCCGCTGCGACCAACAGCAGCGCCGGTGCTGGCGAAAGCTCACGCAGCAGGAAGCGCGTAAGCAGGCCGACGGCGAGCGCGATTGCCGCCGCCGCAAGCACCACCACGCCGGACCAGCCGGAAAGCGCGTACACCGCTGCGTAGATGACTTCCGAGAGCCATTCGAAAGTGATCCACGGCGCGCCGTGCATGGAAAAAGAAAAAGGGTCGCTCGCCGGCATGGCACCATGCGCCATGATCCATCGTCCGACGCCGATATGAGAATAGCTGTCCGGATCGTTGAGTAGCCGCTGCCCGAGCATCAGCAGCAGGGCGTAGACACCCGCGCTCACCAACCACGGAAGCGCGGCACGGGTTGGGAACGGTTTAGCCGCGCTGCTGATAACCTGGTCACTCATAAGGAGCGCAAGTTAATGCGTGAGCGTTAATTTTTTTACCGTTCAACGCGGGATACGGATACTTGGAAGTCCGGTGCCTTGGCTGCGATACACCCCAAACTGCCGTCCAAAAGCGGCGCCGATCCATGAGTTAGAGCGTTATATGCGCTGCAAGGATTGTTCGCAGGTGCGCGGCTATGCCTTGCCGCAGTTCTGTGATCCGTTCGTGTATCGCGGTGATGCTGTCCTCGCGCAGGCCGTCAGACCACCTTGCGCTGCCTGAGATCAGCGATCTCCTCGGCGGCGAAGCCGAACTCGGCCAGCACCTCCTCGGTCTGCTCGCCGAACTCCGGCGGCCGCGCCGCCATCTTGCTCGGCGTGCGCGACAGCGTCACGGGCTGGCCGACGAGCTGGATGTGCCGGTTCTCGTCGTTCGGCACATGCTGGGCCATGCCGAGATGCTGGACCTGCGCGTCCGCGAACACCTGGTCGATGGAATAGATCGGACCGCAGGGGACACCTGCGGCGTTGAACTCGCTGACCCAGGTCTCGCTCGATTTCGTCGCGGTATATTTGTTGATCTCGGCGTTGAGCTGCTTCCTGTTCTTCGAGCGGTCTGGCGCGGTGGCGTATTCCGGCCGGTTCGGCAGATCGGGCGCCCCCAGCGCTTCGGCGAAACGCTGCCAGATCCGCCCGCCGGTCGTGGCGATATTGATATAGCCGTCGGAGGTCTTGAACACGCCGGTCGGGATCGAGGTCGGATGGTCGTTGCCGGCCTGTTCGGCCACGTCCTTGTCCATCAGCCAGCGCGCCGCCTGGAAATCCAGCATGAAGATCTGCGCCTGCAACAGCGAGGTCTGCACCCACTGGCCTTCGCCCGACACTTCGCGCTCCAAGCAGCGCGGTGAGGATACCCATGGCGCAGAACAGGCCGGCGGTGAGGTCGGCGACGGGAATGCCGACCCGCATCGGGCCTTCGCCGGGCGCACCCGTGATCGACATCAGCCCGCCCATGCCCTGGGCGATCTGATCGAAGCCGGGGCGCTTGTGGTAGGGGCCGTCCTGGCCGAAGCCGGAGATGCTGCCATAGACCACACGCGGATTGATCTTCTTCACGCTCTCATAGTCGACGCCGAGCTTGGCCTTCACGTCGGGCCGGAAATTCTCGACCACCACGTCCGCCTTGGTTACCAGGCGGTTGAACACCTCGAGCCCCTTGGGGTCCTTCAGGTTCAGCGAGATCGCCCTTTTGTTGCGGTGCAAATTCTGGAAGTCGGCGCCGTGGCGCGGGCCGCCGAGCTGCTCGCCGCCGGCGTCCTCCAAAATCGCATCGATCTTGATGACGTTGGCACCCCAGTCCGCGAGCTGCCGCACGCAGGTCGGACCGGCGCGGACGCGTGTGAGGTCAAGCACGGTAAAGCGAGAGAGAGCTTGGGAGGCGCGCGGAAAGGGCATGCAAGGGGCTCCAGGCGGGTAGGGCGGGGAACGAGTTTTGTTGATCGGTCAGATCTATCTTAAATTCAATAGCTGATCGCGCACGCGGGAGAATGGCAGATTGCAAAAGCCTGTCGCCACTATTGACGCGCTCGCAACCTTTGGCAAACTTCGAAAGTCGGTTGTGCCGATAGGCGGGGACTACCTCGAACCATGTTATGGCAGGATCTCGGACGAGATGATGCAGGGCCCTGGCGATGGCAATTTTGGTGACCGTCTTCATAGGGGTTCAGAGTTGGGCCGTATTGAATAGTACCTTTTTCGCAAAAGCACTACACTACAGGGCTTAAACTTCGCAATGAGCTGCTCAGCGGCCAAATCCTCTACGCGCCGCAGGAAGCGAGGACCGTCATCAAAGGCTGGCAGCGTACCACAAGACTGTTTGGCGTCACCGTTGCGATGATCCCCTGCTCCGCATCTTCAACAATCCGGAGATTGTGGCGTCGGGCGACAGCAAGGATGGAATCCATCTCGCAGGAGACGCCGGCCGTGGCGTAACGGCGGCTTCGATCAGCTGTTCATCCAGATTGAGCGTGTCTTCCCAGATGTCGACAAAGACCGGTACCGCGCCGCGCAATACGAAGGCGTTTGCAGTCGAACGTATAGGAAGTCAGGATTACTTCGTCGCCGCTTTTGATATCCGGCAACAGCGCGGCCAAGTCCAGCGCTGAACTGCATGAATGCGTCAGCAGGGCCCGGGCGCAACCGGTCTGCTGTTCGATCCATTAGTGAAAGCGCTTGGTGAATGGGCCACCGCCGGTGAGGTGACGGCCGAGTTGCGCCTCGGTAGACCAGTTCCTTGCTTGTCGCGTAAGGCCGGTTGAATGGAATATAATCTGTCGTCACTGTTCTCACCTCACCGGCTTGCAGTTGGCGTCGATTTTAGGTCCGAGCTTGGCCAAATTGGCGTTTTCCGTCGCCGGAATCCCGGAATCAACGACTGGTCCCAGCGTCCTTCGGCGACAAAGCTGATCCTGCGCCGGCGTCAACTATCGACATCCATCCGCTGGGCTGGTAGCCCGCTCACGATGCCACAGAGGTTTCGGCCTTGAACGAAGAGCCAGTTGTTGCGGACGGCGTAGGTGGAGTTCCGTCCAACGTTGTGGGACCGAGCCGCGCGCGGAGACTCTTTACAGGCTGGTCTGCAAACCTTGTCCAGATGATTTTGGGAGCTACCCAGCAGGTCGCCCTTGTTCCGCTTTTCCTACATTTTTGGAGCGGCGAGGTGCTGGCCGCATGGCTTGTAATCTGTGCCGTCGGCAATCTCGTTCTTATCGCCGACAGTGGTTTGCAGGGCCGCGCTATCAACCGGTTTCTCGCGTTCAAATCGGGTGCCGATTGCGACGGCCGGACGTCGGCGTTCTACGCGGCGCTGCTACGGATTTATCTTGGACTCGGCGCGTTTCTTGCCGTCCTCGTGCTTGCGGTCGCGCTGCTTGTTTCGCCGTCCGCGGTCTTCCGATTTCAAGCGATCGCAAATTTCGACATCGCCTTCGATGTGATGGTGGCGGGAATGCTCCTGACGCTACCAGCCGGCCTCGTGAGCGGCCTGTACCGCGCGCGCGGGCTATACGGCCGCGTCGTATGGCGACAGAGCGGGATCACGCTGGCCGGACAGATCGGGCAACTGGTCGCAATCGTTGCGACCGGGAACCTGCTCGTCGTTACCATCGTCTATGTCGCGACGCAGCTGCTGATCGCGATCTACCTTCTGGCGATCGATGCTCCACGCCTGTTTCCATTCTTGCGCAAGGCGAGCGGCAGGTATTCCGCGCGATGGGTCATCGGCCAGTTACAAAAGGCAGCGCCGTTCGGGATTGCGGGCGCAACCGAACTCGCGCTTGTGAACCTGCCGGTGCTGCTGGTCAGCGTACTGGTGTCGGATCGTGTTGCCGTGGCGCAATGGGGTTTAACTCGTGTGGTCGCCGGGTTGCTGCGTGGGCTCTGCATCCAGGCAACGCTTCCGCTCGCCGCAGAACTCGGCCACGATTACGCCGTCGGTGCAAAGGACCGCTTGCGCGATCTTTATGCCAGAGGTTCAGTATTTGTCACTTTGCTTGCGAGCGTCATCGCCTCCGGGCTCTTGCCCTTCTGGCGGGATTTTTTCGCGCTCTGGACTCACGACGCCATTCCCTACAATGCGGCGCTCGCCACGACGTTGTTGATCGGCACCAGCGTGGTCGCGCCGTCTATCCTGGCACTCGGATTTGCCAATTACAGCAATCGCGGTGAGTTGCTGGCGAAGGCCAAGGGTTTGCAGCTTGCGGTCTTCCTCGTGCTCTCGGTCGCGCTGACGTCGCCGATGGGGCCGCTGGGAGCGGCAATCGCCATCGTGGCGAGCGACCTTCTGGTTCAATTCGGATTTCTCGCGATTGTCATCATCTGGCAAACGCTGCAACGGCCTGTTCAGCATATCGCTTTTCTAGCCCTGCTGATCGCCTTCGTTACGATTTCCGGATGGGGTCTTGGCATCATTATCCGGTCGATCGTACCGGGTAATGGGCTCGCGCGATTTGTGCTGGAGTGTACGTTGTGGTTGGGGGCCGTCGCGCTTGCAGCAACTCCGCTAGCGATGAAGGCTGTGCGCACGAGGCTATCGAATGTGGTGCCGCGCTAGCTATACGAATTTAAAATTCGCACATATGGTTCGTTCTGTCCTCTGGCAGAAGCATTTGACGAATCCGAGGATTTCATCTGCGAATTTAGTCCATCGATAGGGCTTTGGGTATTGGTGGATGACGCGCGATGACGGCGCGAATGTCTGTTTTCAATGGCTTCGTGGAGGTGTGGACACCTCGTCGCAGTTGCTTTCGGGTGAGTTCGGCGAACCAGCGCTCGACCTGATTGGTCCACGACGCTGATATTGGCATGAAGTGAACGTGACAGTGCGGCCGCCCGCCAACCAGGTTTTGATCACGGCGGTTTTGTGGGCAGCGTAATTGTCCATGATAACGTGAACGTCGAGCCCGTTCTCGTCGACGCTGAACACCAGCGCGCGATTGGGCGGTGACAAATAAAGACCGATGATGTCGCGGACCTTGTCGACGAACAACGGGTCACTGGAAAGCTTGAATGTCTGCCAGCGATGTGCCTGCAGCCGAAAGCTGTTCAGGTCCTGCGGATCGTCATGTGCAAAAAAGCCGGTCGCCGCGGCCATCGAACGGATCGACCAGTGCGTTGCATCCTTTGGCGTTGAACGGAGCGTGGGCTCGACCACAGCGGCAACCTGATCATCATCGATCGTTAGCGGTTGCCCGGACGGGCCTCATCCCGCAGCCCTTCGATCCGGCCCTTCAGAAAGCGCCGACGCCACTTGCCGACCGTGTGTTCGTGGACGCCAAGTTCAATTGCAACGGGCTTGTCCGCGCATCTGAGGATAACCCGGCAGCGCTCCGATAACGACCGAGCCACACGATAGCAACGGACCTGTCGCTCAAGATATGCCCGTTCAACCGAACTCAGCACCAAAGGTGCGACCTGCACCCCATCGCATTGGCCATTACCTCGCTCCCACTTATCAGAGAAAACGATACTTTATAATGAACGAACTTCAATTCCAGACGACCGGCTCTGATTGATCTTTTTATCGGATTTTCGGCGTGCTTTATTGGTGCGACTGGGCTTGACCGGGACCGGTTCAGTCTTTTATCGCTGTCTGCAGACAACGGCCGGATAGTGGGCTTGTGAGGCTCTTTCAGAATTCCAGATACTACCCTTCGCTGCGCCCGAAGATTCGTGAACTGACGCGAGGTCGTTCCACGTTTGCTAGCCAAATTGACGCGGTTTTGGCGTTTCGAGAATCGGCTGCTCACATCCTTCTTCCCGTTGATCAGCGGGCCGATTGGGCCTTCTTCGCCAATGGCACCGACACTGACGTTCAAAGAGTGTGGGCGCGGGAGCACGGGTTGAGTTCGCGCACGTCGTTGAGCGATATTCTCAAAGCACAAATAGAAGAACACCGAACTGAAGTATTCTACAATCAGGACGTAACCAGCTGGGAAGCAGGCTTCGCCAAACAGCTTCCGGGCTGCGTGAAAAAACGCATCGCCTGGCACGCTACCGCATTTCGGGAGCTGTCGTTCTCCGGATATGATCTGGTTGTCAATAACTTCCCGTCAATCCTTGCACAGATTGGCGAGCAAGGGCACCGGACAGAATATTTCTTTCCCGCATACGACCCGGAACTGGCTCAATTCGCCGCTCGAGAGGACCGGCCTGTCGATGTGCTGTTCGTTGGCGGCTACTCGCGCCATCACAGGCGGCGGGCCGCCGTGCTGGAAGGGGTAGCGGAACTGGCTGGTGAGCTCAATATCGTATATCACCTCGACCGCTCCCGCCTGTGCCGGCTGGCGGAATCTCCTCTGGGACGCCTGTTGCCTTTGGCGGAGCACCGAAGGCCGCCCGCCATCAGGACAATCTCAAGGGAGCCGATATTCGGGCGCGACTACTACGCAGCGCTTTCCGCCGCTAAAATCGTTCTGAACGGCGCAATCGACATGTCCGGCACGGACCGTGGAAATATGCGTTGCTTCGAGGCATTGGGTGGCGGCGCGCTGCTTCTCACCGACGAGGGCAACTATCCGAAAGGGATGGATGGCCGAACGATGGTGACATACAAATCGCCCGAGCATGCGGTAGAGCAGATCAGAGCGCTGCTCGCAGCTCCGCAAACAAGATTGAATATCGCCGGCGCAGGCCACGAGATGGTATCAGCCTGCTACTCGAAAGAAATTCAGTGGAAGCAATTTCAGGCGCTCGTTGCTTCGATCTAGAAGGCTTGTAATGTCAGACAGCTTCATTCCAATTTCGAAGCCATTTATCGGCGCGAGGGAGAGGGAACTTGTCCTCGATGCGCTGGACTCCGGATGGGTATCATCGATCGGAAAATACATCGATGAGTTCGAGGGAATATTCGCGCGCTACTGCGGGGCGCAATATGCGCTTGCCGTCAGCAATGGCACGACGGGCCTTCATCTTGCGCTCGCCACCCTCGGCCTACAGGCGGGCGACGAGGTGATCGTTCCTGATCTGACCTTCGTGGCGACGGCCAACGCCGTCGCCTACACGGGGGCGACGCCGGTTCTTGCCGACGTCGATCCGGACACACTTTGCATCGACCCCGCCTCGATCAAGTCGCTGATTTCGAAACGGACCAAGGCGATCATTCCGGTTCATCTTTACGGTCATCCGGCCGACATGGACGCCTTGCTCGAAATTGGCAAGACGCACGGCGTGGACATCATCGAAGACGCGGCCGAGGCGCATGGTGCCGAATACAAGGGCCGCAGGGTCGGCAGTTTCGGCAAATGCGGCGTCTTCAGTTTTTACGGAAACAAGGTCGTAACGACCGGCGAAGGCGGCATGCTCACGACCAATGATCACGCGCTTTACCAGCGGGCAAAACGGCTTCGGGATCACGCGATGTCACCCGACCGCCGCTATTTCCACAACGAGCGCGGTTTCAATTACCGTATGACCAATCTGCAGGCGGCATTGGGCGTTGCGCAGATGGAACGTATCGACGATTTCCTCGAGCGGCGTGCGGAAATCATGTCGTGGTATAATTCGGTCATTCCTTCTAACGAAACTGTGCGCATGAACCGGGTGAAGAATTGGGCGAAAAGCGCATTCTGGATGGTCTGCCTTGAGGTCGACGGCTTCGATGAACAGCGGCGTGACGTCTTCATGGCAAGCCTCAGGAAGCGGGGAATCAATTCACGGCCCTATTTCTGCACGATGTCTGCCATGCCGATGTACCGGCAGGAGCCGTTGCCGGTGGCGGCGCGCAAGGCCAAATCGGGCATCAACCTGCCGTCGTTTTTCGATCTCACCCAAAAAGATGTCGTGCGCATCGGAGATGTCGTTAATGAACTTCTCGCGGACGCAGGCCTGCGATGAAGAATGCGCTGCCAGCGTTCCTGGAGCGGCTGGTGCGAAAGCTGAGATCGTTCCTCATGCGATCGGAGCTGGACACCTATCTCGCGACAATGTCGGCTGACAATCCGTTGCGGGGATTGCCAGTTCGAATTGTCGGCGACGCGTCAGCGGATCCGACCGAATTCTTCACTCACTATGATGCCTTCGGCTATTGGGCGGCAAAAAGGCTTGCGCGCGGCGATCGGCGCCGCCGGATACTCGATATCGGAAGTCCCAAGAAGCAGAATGCAATTCTCTCTGCATTTCACGACGTGACCGCGATCGTCCTCGCAGATTGCTCGGACCAGTTCAGCGCGGTCACCTATGTCCGACACGATGTGACGCTGCCGTTGCCGTTTCCGGACCGGTCGTTCGACTGTTTCACCTCGACGGTTGCGTTGAATTTGGTCGGGTTGGGACGTTACGGCGACCGTGTCGACGCGAACGGTATTCCCCATCTGATATCCGAAATCAGTCGCGTGGCTTCAGCGGACGCCGAGCTTCTCATTAGCATGCCAATGGGCCCGAACCTGCTTTCGTTCAATAACCACTGGTGCTTCGATCTCGAGACGATCGAGCAACTATTCACGGGCTGGCGCCTGAAGGACGCCGTGGCTGATAGCTGGCCGGCGGGGCCGATCGGGCCGGGGGGCGACGCGTCCCGTCGGTTCGTCGGACCGGACCAGCTCCTCGCGATCGCAGAGGGTGACTATCGGGTCGTCTTTTGCGCGTTCGTTCGACATTTATCGCCGGACACAGCAGGCAAATGATGGCGGAACCAGCAAAGACCTTTCCCTATAGTTGGGGAGAGGCGATCGAAATCCTCAGACAAGATCCGCAGCATCGCCAGCTGATTTACGATGCCTATTTGACATCCGATTTGCACGAGAATTGCCGGCGCTTCGCCCAGAGTGCGGAGTTTGCCGAGACGCTGGAGCTGATTAAGAAGTATCGGCCCGACGCGCGCGATGTCCTGGATATTCCTGCCGGCAACGGTATCGCCACCTATGCCCTGGCGCGTGCAGGGTATGATGTCGTCGCCGTCGAGCCGGATCCCTCCGCTTCCGTCGGCCGCGGTGCAATCGCGACATCCTTGTCGGGGGCAGGTCTCAAGGCCAAGATCGTTGATGCTTTCGGCGAAAAGCTGCCGTTCAATTCAGACAGCTTTGATGCGATCTATGTGAGGCAGGGTCTTCATCACGCGCGAGATCTAAAAGCCATGGTGAGCGAATACGCGCGTGTTTTGCGCCGCGGCGGCGTCCTGCTGGCGTGCCGGGAGCACGTCGTGGACAATTATGGATCGAGCCTGCAGGACTTCCTGGATGCTCAGGCCGACCATCAGCTCTACGGCGGGGAAAATGCATTTACCTTGCCGGACTACAGTGCGGCTTTTGTCGATGCAGGACTTAACGTTGTGGAGGAGATCGGTCCCTACGATTCGCCGATTAACTTACACCCCAATACGCCGGAGAGCCTAACGGACAAGATTTGCGGATCGGTTCCGGGCCGGATGCTCGGTCTGGTTCTTCCAAAATCGCTCGTCTCAAGACTAGGGATGTGGCAATTGAAACGATCAAATCGGCCCGGGCGGCTATATTCGTTCGTCGCTTTGGCCAGTTAGCGTTGTCAGCCCGATGATCCGGCGCCTTATTCCACTCATCATCAAGCTCCGAAACTGGTCTCCCTCCCTCTATTATTTCCTGGTGCGAATCGCCAGGCGATACATGGGCGAGACGTTCGGCGTCTACCCGCGCACGCTGGCGAATGAGATCGGCGCGGTCAGCGAAATCCTGCGCAGTTCCCAATGGAATATGGCGTATGGGCGCGGGCTAGCGCACGAGCGTCTCGAAACGGAGTTTGCGGAGGCCGTCGGCGCTCGCCAGGCGATTGCCGTCGCCAGCGGCGGTGTGGCATTACAAATGGCGCTACGCGCCATGGGATTGAAGCCCGGCGAGGAGGCCATTCACCAGGTCGATACCTGCTCGGCGACTGCGATGGCCGTGATGAATGCCGGCGTGACGCCCGTTTTTGCCGACATCTCGGAGCACACGTTCATGCTCGACCGTTCCGATGTCGAAAAGCGGATCGGCCCACAAACGCGAGCTTTGATTGCTACCCATATGTGGGGCAACCCGGAAAACATGTCCGCGCTCCGTGCGCTGGCGCGGGAGCGAGGCCTCAAATTGATCGAAGACGCCTGCCTTGGTCTTGGCGCCATTGTACAGGGGAAGCCCGCGGGTTCCTGGGGAGATGTCGGAGTATTTTCATTCGGGTGCATCAAGCCGATCCAGACCGGCGAGGGAGGCATGATCGTCACCGATGACGAGGCGCTCGCGCGCGAGCTTCGCTCGCTGCGCCATTGGGGAGATCGCACGATCGAGTTCGGCGTTCGCGATGCGACCCAACTGGCATGGAACGGCCGCATGTCCGAGATTCTTGCGGGGGTTGCCCGCGAGCAGTTGCGGGGATTCCCGAAGCACCTGGCGGAATTGCGCGAATCTGTCGGCGAATTCCACAATGTTCTCGCGGATCTTCCTGGTATGACACTGGTGCTGGGAGCGGCGGAAGCGATTTCGTGTTGCGCGTTCACCCAGGTCGTCGCGCGCGTCGACGAGGTGGCGCTCGGCATCGGAAAAGACGCACTCATGGCGGAATTGACGAAGAACGGAGTCCCCAATTGGCATGCGAATTTCGAACTCATAAACAGCCTTTCGTTCTTTCGGTCCGGCGGATGGCGGGATTGGATCTTGCGAGGTGATATCGATCGTGTCGCGAAAAACAATTCTGGTCCGTTCGCAACGGCTGAACACGTGTACGCCAGGTCGGGCATCGGCCTGTCGAAGTCGAATTTTTTGTCGGTAGGTAATAGGAAGCATCTGACGTCTGTTCTTCACGCGCTGTGTAACAAGAGGATCCATTGATCAAACTTGGCGTGATCGTTCTGTCGAAGCCCCATTTGGGTGGAACGTACCAATATACACTCTCCACGCTTGAGGCTCTTCGACACGTACGCGAGTTCGACGTCACAATCTACGGTGACTCATCAAATGGCGATCTTGCTCGACTGGGTTATCCTATCAGGCGATTTATAGAGAGCCGCCTGAGCCAATTGGCGTATCTATCTGCATACAAAATGGGAGCAAGGCTCGCCGACCCGTTTGTCGAGGAGGACGTTCTACTCGCGCCAATCTATTCCTTGGCTACTCTGCACACCAAGAAGCCGTTCGCCTACACCTTGCACGATGTACAAGAGTATTATTTTCCAGAATACTTTTCGTGGCCGCAGCGGGTGTGGCGCCATCGCGTCCACGCGGCCCTCTCAGGCCGTGCATCTCGGATCATCTGCGAAGCAAGTCACGTCAGGGAAGATATTATCCGTATTTTCAAGGTGCCTGGGGAAAGGATCGACATTATCGTCGCTCCCCCACTCGCAAGACTAAGAGCACCAATGGCGCGGGCCGAACTGGAAGCAGTCCAGGCGCGGCTCAAGCTGCCGGACCGCTTTGTTTTCTATCCAGCGCAATTTTGGCGGCACAAAAACCACATTCGCTTGATCGACGCCTTCAGGTTGGCGGTTTCAAGAGAGCCTGATCTGAAACTCGTTCTGACAGGCAATAAGGGAGAGGAATACGCTTCGGTCATGCGCCGAATCGAGTCGGAAGGACTAAATCACAGTATCAAGCATCTCGGCTATATCGAGCGGGGGGATTTGCAAGCGGTCTATCAGCTCGCCATCGCGCTTGTCATGCCGTCATTGTACGAGAGCGTAAGTATTCCAATCTTTGAGGCATTCCAGCTGGGCACGCCTGTGGCGGCAGCGAACATCCTCTCCTTGCCTGACCAGGTGGGGGATGCTGGTCTGCTATTCGATCCGCTATCGATTGATGCAATGGCAAACAGCATGTTAGAACTTGCGAGGAATGCAGAACTTGCGGAGTCGCTTAGAGTTCGAGGACTCGATAAAATCCGCGCGATGACTCCAGACCGCTACTGTGGGCGATTGGAGGGGCTGCTTCGGCAGTTGTACCGAGGACAGTGAATAGCCTCTCGCCGTTTCAAAGCACATCGAAGTGCAGTTGTAGAACGCGATTCTCCACTACTGCGCAGAAGCTCAGGCCGGTATATCTTGCTGGATTCGGGAATCTTGGTGCTGCAGTGGCGTGCGACGTGGCATGATGTACCACAGCAGAAGAACGGCGGCGCCGTTAAACAGCAGGATAGTTGTGAATGGGACGTTCACTGCAGCAGCGAGACCGAACTTTGGACCACCCGGAGCTAGAGTTTTGCGGCCCCTTCGCGGTCTGGGCCGTCGCCGCCACATCTGGAGCGTCCAGATCGTCCTCTCCGGCGATCCCGACCAACGCAAACAGGATCTATCGCCGCGCATAGATCAAGGCCGCGGCGGGAGCTTGCTGACGGACGACGTGATCGGGGCCTGATACAGATACCAAGCGACTATGGAAAGGAATTTCAGTCAGGACGGGCCCACAATGGGTTCGCTTCTGCCTTAATTCATGGCGGCTTTTCTTAATATAGAGTGGAATCGTTAGGGGCGCGGGACGGGATGCGAAATTGTCGGGTCAGTTACAGTGTTAGGGAGACGTATCATATATGAGGGCGCCGCGAGAAGATGCTTCGGCCGCTTTTGTCCATCAGACCGCGGTTGTCGAGGAAGGTGCGCAGGTCGGCAAGTTTACCAAGATCTGGTACTTTTCCCACGTCGCGCCCGGCGCTGTGATAGGCGAGAATTGCAGCCTCGGCCAGAACACTTACGTCGAGCGCAATGCCATCGTCGGCAACGCTTGCAGGCTGGGAAATTCAGTTTCTATTTTCTCACACGTGGAACTGGAGGATTTCGTTTTCTGCGCGCCCTATATGGTATTCACCCATATCTCTTTTCCCCGTGCAGCGATCAACCGTCACGGTGTGTTCAAGAAAACACTGGTGAAGACCGGCACGACGCTGGGCGCAAACTCGACCGTCGTTCCCGATATCACCTGTGGCATCGGGACATTCCTGGCCGCAGGGGCAACCTTGACCAAGAGTTCCAAGGATTGGTCGATGATGGTGGGTAGTCCCGCCCGCCAAGTGGGCTGGGTCAGCGCCTTCGGCGAGAAGATTGACCTGCCTCTAACCGGCCAGGGCGAATGGCGCTGCAAACATACCGACGATCTCTACGTGCTGAACGGCTCGGAAATGGCTCGGCATCCGGGGCCGAAGGACATCCTTAAGTATGTACCCGGTGAGCGGCTGTTTCGAATGGAGGTCCGTTGAGGCGGTGCTCCTAGCCTTAGCCTAGCCTAGCGCATCTCAAATACCGAGTTGATGAAGGCGGCGATCGCTTCGCCATGGCGGATTGCACCATTTTCGTTGGGGTGTGTCCCGTCGAACGTGAAGCTCTTGTAGTTGTTGATGCCGAGCCCAAGCGTTCGCCACATATCTAGGCAGGGGGAAGGTGATTGAGCGCTGCCGTCTGAACAACCGCGTCGACATAGTCCCGGCGGAATGTGCCGCGAACGTTTGGATGAGTGTCGCTGTCGAGATCTTCGAGATTGAGGCGACATGACGGGGCGATCAGGAAGAGGCGGAGTTCGGGGTAGGTCGCCAGCAGCTTGCGAATCGAATAGTTCAGCGCCCTTGAATGTCTCGCGGCTAGCATCGACCCCTGTTCCGATCGGAGCGGCGAGGGTGAGGTGGTTGGGCGTGGGTCACTTTGTTGAAATCGATCGTTCGGAAGCGGGCCAGCGTGCTTTGGACCGCCGGTTCGTAGGACGCGGCTACCTTTTCGTACGCCGACCAGTCGCGTACGGCGCTGCGGAAGCGGTAGCGATCGACGTGGACGACCTGCGCATTATTGGAGCCGCAACACGGTTCAGAGAATGATGGAAGAAGTCGAACAGCGCGACGCGCGCCTGGAGTGGGTGAACGAGATGTCGTGGGCGGCGATCGCCTGGAAATAAAGATTGCACCAGCCGGAGCTGCGTTTTTTCTTGTGATGGGTGACGGCCTGTTGCCTCCGATGTCAGTGCTCCGTCGCCCCGATCTCAAATTCATCGCAGAACAGGCCGCCTGGTGCGCGGTGGCGCTAGGGGACGCGAAGGAGCGTTCGGAGCGATCTTCCTTGATTTACCAGGTCGGTCATGAATAGAGTTTTGGCCGCCCCTGATGTTGTCTTTTGCGGCGCCGCCACAAGGAGATTTGCGTGATTAGATTTGGGCTGCTCGGATGCGGGCGCATCGCCAAGGGCCACTCTGATCTGTTGGGCGGCAATCACATCGCAGGCAAGGCTGGTCGCGGTCTGCGATCCCATCCGTGCACGAGCCGACGCCATCGCCACCAAATTCTCCTTGCCCGCCACTTACGACATCGACGATTTTCTCGCGCGCAAGGATATCGAGGCGGTGTCGGTGCTGACGCCGCGCGGGCTGCATCCGCAACGTGTCATTGCCTGTGCCAAGGCGAGAAAACATGTCGGGGTAAGCCGATGGCGTTGCGGCTGCAGGATGCCGACGACATGACCTGCGCCTGCGATGAGGCCGGCGTCAAGCTGTTCATCGTCAAGCAGAACCGCTTCAACGTGCCGGTCGTGAAGGCGCGCGAGGCGCTCGATGCCGGCCGTTTCGGAAAGCTCATTCTCGGCACGGTGCGCGTGCGCTGGTGCCGCGACCAGGCCTATTGCGACCAGGACGCCTGGCGCGGCACCTGGGCCTATGATGGCGGCGTGCCCTCCAACCAGGCGAGCCACCATGTCGACATGCTGGAATGGTTTTTCGGCGACGTCGTCAGCGTGCATGCCCGCGCGGTCACGGCGCTCGCAAAGATCGAGACCGAGGATACCGCGGTCGCAACGCCGAAATTCAAGAACGGCGCGCTCGGCATTATCGAGGCGACCACCGCAGCGCGACCGACCGATCTCGAAGACTCGATGTCAATTCTTGGCGAGCGAGGCATGGTCGAGATCACAGGCTTCGCCATGAACCAGATCCGGCACTGTCGCTTTGTCGACGAGACGCCCGCCGACAAGGAAGTGGTCGAGAAATTCTCGGTCAACCCGCCCAATGTCTACGGCTTCGGCCATCAGGCTTATTACCAGCAGGTGGTCGATTGCCTGACCAATCAGCGCGCGGCGCTGGTCGGTGGGCTTGAGGGCTGCAAGAGCCTGGAACTGATCACCGCGCTCTACGAATCGATCGAGACCGGCGAGGAGGTGCATTTGCATTTTGCCCCCAGGCTCAGCGGGCTGGGTGTGGTGTCATGAGCAAGCCAGAGCTCCATCAAGCCGGTATCCGCGACGTCACCTTTGGCGCGCGCGTGAAGGTGGTCGAGCCCTGCAATCTCTATGGCTGCAGCATCGGTAATGATTGCTTTATCGGCCCCTTCACCGAAATCCAGAAGGGCGCTGCGGTCGGCGCGCGTTCGCGCGTGCAGTCGCATGCCTTCATCTGCGAGCTCGTGACCATCGGCGAGGATTGCTTTGTCGGCCATGGCGTGATGTTCATCAACGATACCTTTGCGACCGGTGGCCCTGCGCACGGCAACAAGGAGCTGTGGCGCGAGACCGTGATCGGCAACCGCGTCTCGATCGGCTCCAATGCCACGATCATGCCGGTACGCATCGCCGACGATGTGGTCATCGGCGCGGGTTCGGTGGTAACCAGGGACATCATGGCCGCGGGGACCTATGCCGGGAATCCGGCGCGACTGCTCAAGCTCTTGAAATAGGACGAACGACCGATGCCGGTGCCCTTCGCCGACCTGCAGCTGCAGTATCAGAACATCAGACGCGAGATCGATAGCGCGATCGCGGGCGTGATCCGCTACAAGCCTTCATCCGCGGGCCCTATGTCGATGCCTTCGAGCGCGAGTTGGCGGCGGCGGCACAAGTCAAGCACTGCATCCCCTGCGCCAACGGCACCGACGCGCGTTATCTCGCCATGGCCGCGCTGAAGGTGAAGCCCGGCGACGGTGATCACCGCGGCGCATTCCTGGATCTCGACCTCGGCGATGATCACGCATGCCGGCGCCGCGCCGGTATTTTGTGGTACGGATGGCGCGACCGTCCCGCAGCGGTCGAGGCGACGATCACGCCGTGCACAGTCGGCATCATCCCGGTGCATCTCTACGGCCAGCCGGCCGACATGGACGCGATCATGGCGATCGCGAACAAGCACAAGCTCTGGGTGATCGAGGATTGCGCACAAGCGCATCTGGCGCGCTACAAGGGCCAGCAGATCGGCACGTTTGGCGTGGCCGCGACCTATTCCTTCTATCCCGGCAAGAATCTCGGCGCGATGAGCGACGCCGGCGCCGTCGTTACCAACGACGCTGGCGTCGCCGAGCATATGACCATGCTGGCGCGCCATGGCGGGCTCATCAAGCATCAGCACCAGATCGAGGGCATCAACAGCCGGCTTGACGGCCTGCAGGCCGCGATCCTGTCGGCGAAGCTCCCGCGTCTTCCCGCTTGGACCAAAGAGCGTTAGGATGCTGTCAAGGTCTACGACGCCGGTCTGAACCAGATCGAGGATGTGGTGCTGCCCGAGGTCGCGCCCGACCGCAGCCATGTCTATCATCTTTGCACCATCCGCCATCCACGCCGCGACGAGCTGGTCAAGCATCTCAACGCCAATGGCGCGCAGACCGTGGTGAACTATCCGACCGCGCTGCCCTTCCTCGAGGCCTATCGCCGCTTCAAGTATCGCCCCGAGCAATTCCCGAACGCGTTCGCCGACCAGGGCCGGATCGTATCGCTACCGATGTTCGCAGAGATCACGCGCGCGCAGCAGGATGAAGTGATCGATCTCGTCCGCAGGTTTTGACGGATGATCGGCCGCCGCCGCGGCCCAGCAAGACGCCATCAGCAGATCTGAACGCGCGCACTTGGACTGCAGCGACGAGACGTCGTTTCTGTCCGTACGATTTTTTTTGGAGCGCTTGCATTTTTCGCGTAGACATTCGCACGCTCGCCATCATTTGCGTTGAAGAGCACGAACGGTGAGACAGATCGTCTGTCGCAGGGCGTCGTTGCACAAATTCTGCTTCGTCATCTGGAGATAAACGTCCATGAAAATTTCCCGGGGCTCTCTCGGTCTATTCCTGTGCATCGTTTGCAGCGGCCTTTCCGGCACCGCCGCCGAGGCCCAAACCGGCGCGCCGGCGCAGCCGCCGCCCGCGGCCGCGGCACCGCCGCCAACGCCCGTTCCGTTCGATGCCGCGCTCCTGAAGGCGGCCAACGACCTGTTCTCCAAGGCCAAGCTCGACGGCGCGCCGGACAAGGTGCTGCTCGTGATCGATCCCCTGATCGACGGCGTCACCGGCGCGCAATCCAAGGCGACGCATCTGGAAGAAAAGCGCATCGCGGAACTGGTGAAGAGCAATTATCCGCGCTTCCAGGTCGCGCGGTTCTCCGCCGACACCATCGCCAAGGCGCCGGTCGTGCTGGTCGGCACCTTCACCGCGGTGAACAATGCCGGCGCTGCGGGCGGCGCGAAGGACGCCTATCGCATCTGCCTTGCGCTTGCCGACATGCGCACCAAGACGATCATCTCGAAGGGCGTCTCGCGCGCGCTGCCCGAAGGCATCGACCCGACGCCGGCCGCGTTCTTTGCCGACAGCCCGGTGTTCACCCGCGACGCGTCGACCGACAGCTACGTCAAGACCTGTCAGGGCACGAAGGTCGGCGACAATGTCGATCAGGCCTATGCCGATCGCATCGTGGTGGCATCGCTCGTCAACGACGGCATCGAGGCCTATGACGAAGGCCGCTATCGGGATGCGCTCAACGTCTATCAAAGTGCGTTGAAAACGCCGGGCGGCGAACAGCTCCGCGTGTACAACGGCATCTATCTCGCCAACTACAAGCTGCGCCGCAGCCAGGCTGCGATGGACGCGTTCGCCAAGGTCGTCGATTACGGGCTGAAGGGCGACAAGCTGTCGGTCAAGTTCCTGTTCAAGCCGGGTTCGACCCAGTTCATCAGCGATCGCAGCATCCGCGCCCCTTACGAGACCTGGCTCGACAGGATCGCGGAGCGGGCTTCCGCCAAGCAGAGTTGTCTCGAAGTGGTCGGCCACACCAGCGCCACCGGCCTGCCGGCGGTCAACGATCGGCTCTCCGCTCTGCGTGCCGACTACATCAAGGACCGGCTCGAGGACGAGCGAAAGTCCCTGCGCGGGCGGCTGGTCTCGACCGGCAAGGGATCCCGCGAATTGATCGTTGGAACGGGCCGGGACGACGCCAGCGACTCGCTCGACCGCCGGGTCGAATTCAAGGTTATCCAATGCGGTGGCGGCACGTCGACGTAACACCGGCAGCGCGATAGCTATCAAAAACTTGCGCGCGCGAAGGCACGAGAATCAAAAATCCCGGCCCTGACTGTCTCAGGGCCGGGATTTGTTTGCGCTTCCTCTGGACGCCAGGCGGCGAGGGCAATTCGTGTTTGGCTCGCCTCACTGCGCGAGCGTGCGAACCACCCGGAAGCCGATATCGTCGTGATGCGCGTCGGGATTGGCCTTAGCGCGAACGGCCGGCCGCAGCAGGGACGCGGGTGAAAACCAGTCGCCGCCCCGCACGGTCCGCGTCGGGCAGGCTACCTGGGAGCGCGCCGCACTGTCGGAGCCCGCCGAGCGGTAGTTGTCTGCAAAACAGTCGGCGGTCCACTCCCAGACATTGCCGATCAGGTCGTAGAGGCCAAAGCCATTTGCGGCGAACGAGCCGACCGGCGCGGTGTATGGATAGCCGTCGGTGCACGTCATGTACGAGGCATCGTCCGGTAGTCCCGCCGTCCTGGCCGACTGATCGGCGCCATTGACAAAACGGCAAAGCTCGGCCGGGTCATCGCTCAGGCCAAAGCGTGCGGTACCGCCGGCGCGGGCGGCATATTCATATTCCGCTTCCGACGGAAGCCGGTAGGGCTTGCCGGTGGTGCGCGACAGCCAGTCGACATAGGCCTGCGCATCGGTCCAGCTGACACAAACCGCCGGATGGTTGCCGGCTTGCGCATAGCCGGGCATGAGGAAGGAGCGGTTCTCGCGCTCTTTCGGCGTGTTCTGCTCCAGGGTGAAGCAACGACCGCTGTCCCTGTATCCGGTGGCGTCGACAAAGGCGGCGTATTGATCGCGGGTCACCTCGAAGCGGCCGACAGCGATTGGCTGCGCCAGCACGACCTTGTGCTGCGGGGCTTCGTTGGCGGCGGCAAGGCCGCTGGCGATCTCGTCCTTGCTGGAGCCCATCAGGAACTGGCCGGCCGGCACGACCACCATCTCAGGGCAGTTCTGGCATTCCTTGAAGCTCTGCTTCGGCTTCAGCCCGCATTCTTCGGGCATCGACAGCGCCGCTGCCGCGTCAGGCGAGAGCGAAGCGAGCTGCGGCGAAATAGCCGCACAGCCGGACTGCTGCTCGGCGGTCTTCGCTTCCTGGCCAAACCTGGGGTCTGCCGGAAGCATGGCGGCCAACTGCATACGGCCGTCGGGCTTCGCCTGCGCGGCTTTGACGCGCGCGGCCTGGGCGGCCTGGGCGGCTTTGGCCGCTTCGACGGCCTGTGCGTTCTCGCCTTCTATCCGCGCATCCTGTGCCGCCTTGGCCTGGGCGGCGATCCTCTGCCTTTCGGCCTCTCTGGCCCTGGCCTCTTCAGCGGCCCTCTTCTCGGCCGCGAGCCGCGCCTCCTCGGCTGCCTTGGTTTCAGCTGCCTTGATCTCGGCTGCCTTGGCTTCCGCAAGCGCCTTTTGCTTTTCGTAGGCTTCGCGCGCCATCGCCGCCTTTGCAGCTTCCTCGGCGCGGGCCTTCTCGGCTGCGATCCGGGCGTCGTCTGCCGCCTTGGCCTCTGCCGCAATCCTGGTGCGCTCGGCTGCCGCCGCATTGGCGTCGTCCAGCGCCTTCTTTTCGATGGCGAGCCGCGCCTGTTCGGCTGCGCCCGCCTTGGCTACCATCAGCTTTTCCCGCTGCGCCCTGGCGAGGTCGGTGTAGAATCCGGAGGGATATTTCCGGATGAAGGAATCCCAGGCCCCCACCGCATTGATTTCCGACGCGAGCGCATAGTCATCCTTCGCCCCCGCATTGGGATCGACCGTCGGCGCGGGTGGCGCCGGCACGAGCGCGACATCGTTGCCGCCCAGCGAGCCATAGATGAAAGGCTCCTGCCGGTTGCTCGTGACCTTAAGGACCTCATCGCGGACGAAACCGAATGCCTTGCGCAGGTCGAGGCCCGGCGTCGGCAGATATTTCACCAGCGCCGCGGTGAACGGGCTGTTCCTGGAATTGCCGTCGGCTGCGATCGAGCCTGCCTTGGCGGCAAAGGCGATCAGCGTGTTCGTGCCGGCCGGCTCGACGCTGGCCAGCCCGCCGCCCGACTCGACCCTGGCCAGTCCCCGATCGAGCGTGCGCGCAATGGTCGTGCGCTTGAGGCCCTTGAACGGGTTGTCGCGGCAGGCGTCCAGAATGACGACCCGCAGCGTCCGTGCCAACTCGATGGCGTTCAATAGCCGGTCGAGCGGAACCGCTTCGTCATAGGCGTCCGAGTCGCGCTCGAGCACGGCATCGACCGGAATGAGATAATTGGTACCCTGGATCTCGAGGCCGTGGCCGGCAAAATAGATGATGGCGATGTCGGCGTCGCGCGCGTCGTCGGCAAAATCGCGCAAGGCGCGGCGCATCTCGTTGGCCTTGAGATCGAGCTTGAGCCGCACGGCGTCGAAGCCCGCGCGCTTGAACATTTCCGACATCGCCGTGGCGTCGTTGGCGGGATTGGAAAGCTGCGGCACCCGCTCATAGCTGGAGTTGCCGATCACCAGCGCAATCCGCTTTTCGGCGAATGCGGGTTGGCAGCAAAGCCATACCGAGCAGAGTGCCAAAACGATGGCCGAGACGACGCGCATCATGCCTTCCAAACTGGTCGCAATGACAGCATGAAAGTGCTTGCCGGCTTGCGATCTGTGACTCCTACCACATTCCGGCAAGAATCGCAGATCGCTAAATAACGGCAGCTAGCGCTCGTCGGCAATCACCTTGCCGTCATTGGGCAGCGAGCCTGGTGCCACCAGCTCGACATGGCCGCCAAGCTTCGCCACCGTGCGCAGCGTAGCGATGACCTGTTCGCGAAGCGTGTCGCTTGCTGCCTCGCACTCGGCTTTAAGCGACATCATGTCGTTTTCGTCCGCACGCGTGACCACGAGCCGCAGCCGTCCCAATTCGGGATGGCGCCTGCCGATCTCGGCGACCTGCTCGGGCCGCACGAACATGCCCTTGACCTTGGTGGTCTGGTCGGCGCGGCCCATCCAGCCCCTGATGCGCATGTTGGTGCGGCCGCAGGGGCTCTTGCCCGGCAGCGCCGCAGTGAGGTCGCCGAGCGCGAGCCGGATCCAGGGATGATGCGGATCGAGCGAGGTGACGACGATCTCGCCGACATCGCCTTCCGCCACGGGGTCGCCGGTGCCGGGCTTGACGATTTCCAGGATCAGGTCCTCGTTGATCACCATGCCCTCGCGGGCCGGCGTCTCGAAGGCGACGAGTCCGAGATCGGCGGTGCCAAAAGCCTGATAGGCGTCGATGCCGCGCGACTTGATCTCGGCTTGCAGCGAGGGTGGAAACGCAGCACCCGACACCATTGCGCGCTGGATCGAAGAGACGTCGCGGCCGGCGGCGGCTGCCGCATCGAGCAGGATCTTCAGAAAGTCCGGCGTGCCGCTGTAGCCGATCGGGCGATAGGCCTCGATCAGCTCGAACTGTGCGTCGGTGTTGCCGGGGCCGGCCGGGATCACGGCGCAGCCCAGCGCACGCGCCGATGTATCGAAGATGAAGCCGCCCGGCGTCAGGTGATAGCTGAAGGTGTTGAGCACGACATCGCCGGGGCGGAAGCCCACGGCAAAAAGCGCCCGCGCGCCGCGCCAGGGATCGGCCTGCGCGCCCTCCGGCTCGAAGATCGGGCCGGGCGAGGTGAACAGCCGCGCGAAGCTGCCGGGAGGCTCCGCCACGAAGCCGCCGAAGGGCGGGGCTTTCTTGTGCAGGGCAGGGAGTTCCGACTTGCGCAGCACCGGCAGCCGCGCCAGCGCGGCCCGGCTGGTGACGGTGGCGGGATCGGTGCCTTTCAGCCGCTCGGCATAGGCGGGCGCAGTGATGGCCTTCCGCAGTAGGTCCGGCAGCTGCGCGAACAGGTCCGCTTCGCGCGAGGCAGGATCGCGGGTCTCGCGGGCGTCGTAGTGTTGGCTTGCAGCGCTCACAGCCATCGCTTTCGTCGCTTGAAGCTTTTGAGGTTCTTGAAGCTCTTGCGCTGGTCGCCGGCGCCACCGAGGTAAAATTCCTTCACGTCCTCGTTGTCGCGCAGCTCGTCGGCGGAGCCGTCGAGCACGACCTTGCCCTGCTCCATGATGTAGCCATGGCTCGCCACGGACAGCGCCGCGCGGGCGTTCTGCTCGACGAGGAGAATGGTGACGCCGAGGTCGCGGTTGATCTCCTTGATGATGGAAAATACCTCTTTGACCAGCAGCGGCGACAGGCCCATCGACGGCTCGTCCATCAGGATCATCTTCGGACGCGCCATCAGCGCCCGGCCGATCGCGAGCATCTGCTGCTCGCCGCCGGAGAGATAGCCGGCCAGGCCCGTGCGCTCCTTCAGCCGCGGAAAGTATTTGAAGACCATGTCGATGTCGGCGGAAACTTTGCCGTCGCGGCGGGTGAAGGCGCCGAGCTTCAGGTTCTCGATCGACGTCATGTCGGCGACGATGCGGCGGCCCTCCATCACCTGGAAGATGCCGCGGCGAACGATCTTGTCGGGATCGATGCCGTCGATGCGCTCGCCGTCGAACATGATCTCGCCGCGGGTGACTTCGCCATCCTCAGTCTTGAGCAGGCCGGAGATCGCCTTCAGCGTGGTCGACTTGCCCGCGCCGTTGGCGCCGAGCAGTGCCACGATCGCGCCCTTCGGGACTTCGAGGCTCAAGCCGCGCAGCACCAGGATGACGTCGTCATAGACGACCTCGATGTTGCGCACGCTGAGGAGCGGGGCAGCCGCGGTAGATGCTGTTGGGCGTGAAGCTTCGGCGGTCTCGATCATGTCTGGCACCGTGCTGATAGCTCGTCATCGCCGGGCTTGACCCGGCGATCCATTGCCCAAGGACGAGTCCTTTTGGGATGGATGCGCGGGTCAAGCCCGCGCATGACGATTTGTGAGTGGGAGAGCTTCAGCTCACCACCCGAGCCATTCCGGCTTGCGCGGCAGCTCGACGGTCTTGACCTTCTCGAGCTTGATCGTGCCCTTGGCCATCAGGTCGTTGATGTCGCCATCGGTCGCGCCCGAGATCTTCGAGCGATAGAGATCGACCTTCAGCGTGCCGCGATGGTCCTTATCGGTCCAGGTAGAGGGATTGCAGACGCCTTCCATGCCGGCCGGCACCCAATCCTTCTTCTGATAAAAGCCCTTGGCGACGTTCTCGCCGGTGGTGCCGCCGTTCTTGGCGGCCCAGTCGAGCGCTTCCTTCGCATACAGCGCGCTGCAAACGCCGGCGATGTAATGCACGGGGCGATAGACCTTGCCGGTCGGATCGGACATTTTTGAAATCTCCATCACGGTCTTCATCCCCGGCGCGTTGCCACCCCACGTCACAGCGGTCCGCAACGGGAAGATCACGCCGTCGGCCGCGTCGCCGGCCGTCTTGGCAGAGTTCTCATCCATGCCCCAGACGTTGCCGAGAAACTGCACATCGATACCGGCGGCCTTGCAGGCCTTCAGGACGGAAATATTGGAGTCGGCGGTGTTGCCCAGATAGGCATAGTTGGCACCGGCGCTCTTTAGACTCAGGCATTGCGCGCTGTAGTCGCCGGGCGTCAACGCGAAGACGATCGGCGGCAGCACCTCGAAGCCAAGCTCGGTGGCGAGCGCTTCGCCGGCCGCCTTCGGCGCGTTGGGATAAGGGTGGTTGGCTCCCATGTGAACGAATTTGGGTTTTCCGGATTTGCCCTTGGCCTTCCAGTCCTCGGCCGCCCAGGTCAGCATCGCGCGCATGGCGTCGGAATAGCTCGGTCCGTAAAAGAAATTGTAAGGAGCGGGCTTGGCCTTGCCGCTGGCGCCTTCCGGGTCGGTGAGGGCGGCCGCATAAGAAGCGGAGATGTACGGGATCTTGTCCTGCGCCACGAAGCCGGTCAGGGCTTCGGTATCCGCGGTGCCCCAGCCCATGATCGCCGCGACCTTGTTGTCCGGCGCCGACCATTTCTTGTAGAGCGCGATCGCGCGCGGCACCTGATAGCCGTAGTCGTTGGTGTCGACACTGAGTTGCTTGCCGCCGACGCCGCCATTCTTGTTGACCCAGGCGAAGGTGTCGGCAACCGCTTGCCCGTAGGGCGTTCCGACACCCCCGGTTGGGCCGGAATAGTCGGCAAGATGACCGATCGCGATCTGGGCGTGCGCCGCGGCTGATACGCCGCCGATCGCAAGCGCCAGCGAAACCGTGCTCAAAAGGGATTTTAACGTCATAGGCCTTTCCTCCTGTTATTCGTTGATGCCGATTGTAGTCACTCCCGTTCCAACCTCAATGTGAAAACGGGTAGAGTTTCCAGTAGGTCTTGATCTGCCGCCAGCGATGCGCGAGTCCGTCGGGCTCAAACATCAGGAACGCGATGATGATCAGCCCGATCGAGATCTCGCGTAGAAAGCTGATGTTGGTATTGAGCGACAGCACCTTGTCGATCGCGCTGCCTTTGAGGCTGGCGGTGATCCACTCCATCAATTCCGGCAGCAGCACCACGAAGGCGGTGCCCATCAGCGTGCCCATGATCGAGCCGGTCCCGCCGATGATGATCATGGCGAGGAACAGGATCGAGCGCTCGATGCCAAAACCTTCCTGCGAGATCACGAGCTGGTAATGCGCATAGAGCGCGCCGGCGATGCCGGCGAAAAAGGCGGCGAGCCCAAACGACAGCGTGCGGTATTTGGTAAGGTTGATGCCCATGATCTCGGCGGAGAGATAATGGTCGCGGATCGCGACCAGGGCGCGGCCGTCGCGCGTGCGCATCAGGTTGGTGACGAGGATGTAGCAGACCAGCACATAGGCCAGCACCACGTAGAAATATTGCCGGTCGCCGCGCAGCGCATAGCCGAAGATCGAGAACGGATTGGCGCTCGCCGGCACCGAGCCGCCGGAAAACCATTCGGCGCGGGAGAAGAGGTCGAGCAGGATATATTGCGCGGCGAGAGTCGCGATGACGAGGTAGAGTCCTTTCAGCCGCGCCGCCGGCAGGCCGAAGATCAGCCCGACCAGCGCGGTGACGACGCCCGCGAGCGGAATGGAGAAGAACACGGGGATCGGAAAATTGTTGTTGATGTAGGCGGATGAGAACGCACCCAACAGGAAGAACGCGGCTTGGCCAATCGAGATCTGTCCGGTGAAGCCGACCAGGATGTTCAGCCCGAGTGCGGCGATCGAGAAGATGCCGATCTGGATCGAGATCGAGAGCCAGTATTCGCTGAAAATTCTTGGCGCGAAACAGAGCAGGATGATGCCGGCAATCGCAAAGTTTTGGCTAATCCTGGTCGGAAAGATCGTGGTGTCTGCCGCATAGGAGGTGCGGAAGTCGCCGGCGGGAATGAGGGAAGGGCCAGCCATCAGATGCGCTCGATATCCTTGGTGCCGAACAGCCCGTAAGGCTTGATCATGAGAATGATGATCAGGACGTAGAACGGCGCGATCTCATAGAGATTGCCCCAGTGCAGATACTGGCTGTCGATATATTGGGCGATGTTTTCGAGCAGTCCGATGATGATGCCGCCGAGCACGGCGCCGCCAATCGAGTTCGAGCCCACCCAGGATCGCCGCCGGGAAAACCTTAATGCCGTAAGCGGACAAGCCCGACGACACGCCGTTGACGACCGCGACCACGACGCCGGCCACGGCTGAAACGGTCGCCGAGATCGCCCAGGCCATCGCGAACACGTTCTTGACAGAGATGCCGAGCGACTGCGCCACCTGCTGGTTGAAGGCGGTAGCGCGCATCGCAAGGCCATATTTGGAGGCGCGGAAGAACCAGGCCATGCCGATCATCATCAGCACCGAGACGATCAGGCTCATGACATAGACGGTCTGGATCTGCAGGCCGAACAGGTCGACGCTCTGGTTCTGGAATACGCGCGGGAAAGGTTGCGGGTTGACGCCAAAGATCCATTTCAGCGCCGCCTGGAACACGGTCGAGAGCCCGATCGTCACCATGATGACGGAGATGATGGGCTCGCCAATCATCGGCCGCAGGATCACGATCTGGATCGCGATGCCGAACACGAACATGAAGACGAGCGTCAGCGGCATGCCGAGCCAGAACGGCACCTGGAATTTGTTCAGCATCAACCAGCACACCCAGGCGCCGATCAGGAGCAACTCGCCTTGCGCGAAGTTGACGACTTGGGTCGCCTTGTAGATCAGCACAAAGGACATCGCGACCACGCCGTAGAGCGTGCCGACCACGAGGCCGTTGACCAGAAGCTGGATCAGGAAGGCGGTGCTCATGCGAAGGCTTCCGATTTGAAGCTTGTCATCGCCGGGCTTGACCCGGCGATCCATCGCCCAAAAAGGCATTTTGCCGAAGAATGATGGATGCGCGGGTCAAGACCGCGCATGACGACCGAATTTGTCGATGCGCGCATTACTCCGCGGCCTCCGCCATGTGCGCTGGGCCGCCAAGATCGACCACGCGCAGCGACGTGCGGACACGCTGGGTCGTGCCATCCTGGAAGCGGATCACGGTGTCGACCGAGATATTGACGGCCCCGCGGTAGATCGCGTCGATGATGTCGCCGTATTTTTCGTTGATCACGCCGCGGCGAACCTTTCGGGTGCGGGTCAATTCGCCGTCGTCGGCGTCGAGCTCCTTGTAGAGCAACAGGAAGCGCGAGATGCGCTGCGCCGGCGGCAGCGTGGCGTTGACGGTCTCGACTTCCCTGCGCAAGAGCTCATAGACCTCGGGACGCGAGGCGAGGTCGGTATAGGTGGTGAACGCGATGCGGCTCTTTTCCGCCCATTTCGAGATGATGGAGTAGCGGATGCAGATCATCGCGGCGAGCGCATCGCGTCCGGCGCCAAGCACCACGGCTTCCGCGATGTAGGGCGAGAATTTCAGCTTGTTCTCGATATATTGCGGCGAGAAGCGCTCGCCGCGCGATGTCTCCGCGAGGTCCTTGATGCGGTCGATCACGACAAGCTGGTGCGCGGCGTTGAAATAGCCGGCATCGCCGGAATGCATCCAGCCGTCCTTGATGTCGGCCAGGGAGGCCTCCGGGTTCTTGTAGTAGCCCAGGAACATGTTGGGGTGGCGGACCACGATCTCGCCGACGCCCTGGCTGTCCGGGCTTTCAATCTTGATCTCGATGTCGTTGGCCATCGGCACGCCGGTCGTGTCGGGATCGACCTTGCCCTCGGGGTGCAGTGTATAGGCGCCGAGCAATTCCGTCTGGCCGTATAGCGTGCGCAGCGGCACGCCCATGGCCTGGAAGAATTTAAAGGTGTCGGGGCCAAGCGCCGCGCCGCCGGTCGCGGCCGACCGAAGGCGGGTGAAGCCGAGCCGGTCGCGCAGCGCGCGGAACAGGAGCAGATTGGCAAGCGTGGAGCGCTGGCCCTTTTCCAGCGCCGCGAGGCCCGTCTTCATGCCGAGCTCATGGAGCCGCTGTTTCAGCGGCGAGGCATCCATCACCCGCGCGCGGACGTCGGCCGCGATCGCTTCCCAGACCCGAGGCGCGAACAGCACGAAGGTCGGCGCGATCTCGCGGAAATCGCTCATCATGGTGTCGGCCTGCTCGACGAAGTTGATCTTCATCCGGCAGAGCAGGCCTTTGCCGAGCACATAGACCTGCTCCATGATCCAGGGCAGCGGCAGCACCGAGACATATTCGTCATCCGGCCCTTTCGGGTCGAACGAAAGATAGGTGGCGCAGTGGCTGAGTACGCGGCCGGCCGCGAGCATCGCAAGCTTCGGGTTGGCCGTCGTGCCTGAGGTGGTGCAGAGGATCGCGCAGTCGTCGCCCTTGGTCGCATCCGCCAGTCGGTCGTAGAGGCCGGGCTCGCTCGCGGCGCGGTCGCGACCCATCGCGGCGAGCTTGTCGGCTTCCATCAGGCGCGGGTCGTCATATTTCCGCATGCCGCGTGGGTCGGAATAGACGATGTGTTTGAGATGCGGCACGCGGTCGGCGAGCGTGAGCAGCTTGTCGACCTGCTCTTCGTCCTCGGCGAACACCAGCCTGGCTTGGCCGTAATTGAGCAGGTAGGCGGCTTCCTCATCCAGCACGTCGCGATAGAGCCCGAGGCTCAAGCCGCCGATCGCATGCGTTGCGATCTCGGCCGCGACCCAGTCCGGCCGGTTGTCGCCGATGATGCCGATGACGTCGCCCCGGCCCAGGCGCAGCTCGACCATGCCGAGCGCGAAGTCTTGCACCCGCCTCTGGTACTCGTTCCAGGTGAACGGCCGCCACAGCCCGAAATCCTTCTCGCGCAACGCGATCTCGTTGCCATGCTCTTTGGCGTTGAGGCGCAAGAGCTTCGGATAGGTATCGGCTAGCGCGACGCGCGCGGCGTAATCCATCATGCCGCGCTCTCCGTTAGCGGCTTGTCGTCGGGATCAACCAGCACCTCGTCCTCTTCGCCTAGATAGGCGCGCTTGACATGAGGATCGGCCAGCACTGCAGCCGGATCGCCCTCGGCGATCTTGCGGCCGAAATCGAGCACGGTGACGCGGTGGGAGATATCCATCACCACACCCATATCGTGCTCGATCATCACGACCGTCATGCCGAACTCTTCGTTGAGATCGACGATGTAGCGCGCCATATCCTCCTTCTCTTCGAAGTTCATGCCGGCCATCGGCTCGTCGAGCAGCATCAGATTTGGCTCCAGCGCCATCGCGCGGGCGAGTTCCACGCGCTTGCGCAGGCCGTAGGGCAGGGTGCCGGCGGTCGCCTTGCGCACCGACTGAAGGTCGAGGAAATCGATGATCTCCTCCACCTTGCGGCGATGCTCGAGTTCCTCACGACGCGCGCCGGTCAGCCAGTACAGCGAGCCCGTGATGAAGTTGTTTTTGAGCAGGTGGTGCCGTCCGACCATGATGTTGTCGAGCACGCTCATATGGTGGAACAGGGCCAGATTCTGGAAGGTGCGGCCGATGCCGAGCGTGGCCCGCGCATTTGGGTTAAGGCCGGTGATGTCGCGGCCGCGATAGAACAGCTGGCCTTCGGTCGGCCGGTAGCGGCCCGAGATGCAGTTGACGATGGAGGTCTTGCCGGCGCCGTTCGGGCCGATGATGGAACACAGCTCGCCATCCCTGACCGCGAAGCTGACATCGGTGAGCGCGCGCACGCCGCCGAACCGTAACGAAACCCCGCGCACTTCCAACGTGTGGTCCAATCATCCCTCCCGGATCAGGCGCTTGTCGCGCTCTTTATCTGGCATTCATGACCTCGGCGCGATCCTATATCGGCGATATCGGGTAGACCATGCGGCGAAGGGCATCTTGCCGCCTTGGTACACCGGATGCCATCAACGATTGCACCTTACCCAACGTCCCCGGTTGGGCGACGGGTTCCTTAGGGTAAAGCCGTCATTTGAAATGTCTTGCGTCTGACATTTCGCAGGCAATTTTCACGGGACGACTTTGGGTCCGATTGCTGCGCTGCAGCATGCGAGACATTAGAGCCACAACCGCTTTTCGATGGGATCATGATCACCCCGGACTACCTTCGCCGTATCGCAATCTGGTCGCGCGAACTACCCGAGCGCGAGATCGAGGCGGCCTGCGCCGGCATCACCGAGCGGTCGTACCGCGCGGGCGAGTTCGTCTTCCTGCGCGGCGACCGGTTCGACTACTGGACCGGCGTGGTCACGGGCCTGATGCGGATGAGCATCGTCTCGCGCGGCGGCAAGGCCATGACCTTCACCGGCCTGTCGGCGGGGGCGTGGTTCGGCGAGGGTCCGGTGCTGAAAAAAGAAGCGCGGCGCTACGACATGATCGCGCTGCGCGACTCCCGCCTCGCGCTGATGGACCAGGCGACCTTCTTCTGGCTCTACGAGAACAGTGTCGCCTTCAACCGCTTCCTGGTGGTGCAGCTGAACGAGCGGCTCGGCCAGTTCATCGGCCTCGTCGAATACGGCCGCACGCTGGATGCGACCGCGCGGCTGGCGCGCTCGATCGCCTCGCTGTTCAACCCGATCCTCTATCCCGATCTTAGCCGCCACCTCGAGATCACCCAGGAAGAAATCGGAGCGCTGTCAGGCATCTCCCGGCAAAACGCCAACCAGTGTCTGAAGCGGCTGGAGAAGGAGGGGCTGCTGCGGCTCGAATATGGCGGGGTGACCATCCTGGACCTCGACCGCCTGCGCAGCTATGGCGAGTAAGCCGGCATTTCCCGTCCTATTGGACTATTGGAGCGGCTTGATCTGCGGTGCTCCACCGTCTCAGATACCGTGGTGACTCGTCACATCGCGCCGGGCGCGCCTCCCCGGGCAAGGGGCGCGCAGCCCGGCGCGGATGCCATGACGCGAAGTGTGCCGCTTCGATCGCCAATCCGGGCGTCGGCGCCGAATATTTCAGAGGGACAGGGTGAACGACGAAAATGCATCCCAGGACTGGGTGGCGGCAGGGCTCGCCGAACTGGCGAGAGGCGGCGTCGACGGCGTCCGAATAGAGGTATTGGCCGAACGCCTGGGGGTCACCAAGGGTGGATTCTATCGCCGCTTCAAGGATCGCCGTGCGCTTTTGAATGCGATGCTCAAGTCCTGGCGGGATGGCCGCGTCACCGCCATCGAACGGCAAGCCGAGGCAGGCGATGCGACCCCGGCTGGAAAGCTCCGATCGATCTTCAAGCTCTATTCCGAGCGCGCCAGCACCCAGGGCATCGCGATCGAGCTCGCGATACGCCAATGGGCACGAACCGATCCGATTGCCGCCGGTGCTGCCGAACAGGTGGACGCAGCGCGCCTGAAAACGGTCAGCTCGCTCTATCGGGCCCTTGGCCTCTCCGCACCCGAGGCCGAGGCGCGCGCCGTGCTTTTTTACACATTTCTGTTCGGCCAGAGCCTGTTGTTCCTCGACGACAATCCGCGCAGGCGGTCGAATCTTGTCGCCGCCTGCGCCAAAGTCCTGATGGAGACTGAGCAAGAGTAGCGGCGCTGCCGGTTGTCGGGCGATGACCGAATTGTGATACGGTACCGTATTGCGCGGTTGCCGTCGCGCTGATACGGTTGCGTATCAGCCGAAATCATCAAAGTCGACACTGAAGCGATTGCAACCCGGAGGTGCCCATGAGCAGGCAGGATCAGATCAGCCTCTTGAAGCGGCTGCTGCATTACGTCGACACCCGGACGACCGCGATGGCCGAAGTGCCGTGGCGCAACGAGGTGTCGGCCTACACCGACCCCGAGCGTTTGGCCAAGGAACAACGCGTTCTGTTCCGTCAGCACCCGATCCTGATGGGTTTCGCTTCTGACTGGTCCGCGCCCGGAACCTTCCGTACCGATGATTATGCCGGAGTACCGATCCTGATCGTGCGCGGACGCGACAACAGGCTGCGCGCGTTCCTGAATGTATGCCGGCACCGCGGCGCCAAGGTGGCCCAGGGATGCGGCACCGCGCGCCTTTTCTCGTGCCCCTACACGCCTGGACCTATGATCTCGCCGGACAGGTGACCGGCATTCCGGACGAGCGCTGCTTTCCGGGCGTGCGTCCCGAGCGGTCGTCACTTGTCGAGCTGCCGCTGTGCGAAAAGCACGGCCTGGTGTGGGTGATCCCGTCGGCAGCAGCGGATGGTTCAGCCGATTTCGACGTCGATCCGTGGCTGGGCGGGCTCGGGCCCGAGCTTGCCTCGTTCGAATTCGCGTCCTGGTCATTTTACGATAGGCGCGTGATCCCCGAGACCATGAACTGGAAGATCCTCGTCGATACCTTCCAGGAGGGCTATCACATCGGCTTCCTGCACCGGGATTCGCTCAGGGACTTGCTGCACGGCAATGTGACGGACTTCGAAGCGTTCGGGCTCAATCATCGCCTGACCTTTCCGCGCAAGAAGCTCGAGCGGCTCAAGGCCGAGCCCGAAGACAAGTGGGACCTGATGTGGAATACGACGCTGGTCTACTCGCTGTTTCCCAACACCATCCTGCTCGTGCAAGGCGACCATGTTGAACTCGCGCGGGTGTTTCCCTGCGAGGGGCGCACCGACCGGTCAGTGATGGAGCTCGGACTTTATGTGCCGAAGGCGCCGAGCACCGACGACGAACGCGCTCACTGGGACAAGAACATGCAGCTCGTCCTCGACGTCGTGACCGGCGAGGATTTTCCGACCGGCCGCAGCATCCAGATTGGACTAACCTCGGGGGCGCAGACCCACACCGTCTATGGCCGCAACGAGCCTGCGATGATCCACTACCACCAGTCGATGCGGACGGCGCTCGGCCTTGCGCCTCATGAGGAGAGGCGGGAGGCCGCGGAGTAAGACGGTCCCCCCGCTCGAGAGGCGACGCTGCACAGACGCAGTCCGCCGGTCCACGAAGAAAATCGGAACACTGTCAGGCATCTCCCGGCCAACCAGTACCTGAAGCGGCTAGGAGGGGCTGCTTCGGCTCGAATAGGGCGGGGCGACCATCCTCGATGTCGACCGCCTGCGCAGATATAGCGAGTGACTGAGACCCCTTAAATTCCGGCACTAGCGGCCTGATTTCCCATCGTCTTTTGCATTAGACTTCACCGGAGTCGGGTGCTAAGGCCTGCGCCCGGTGGGGTGCTGGAGACGAAATGGCGGCTCAGGATACGAAGCGGCGCGTGGCGCTGATTACCGGCGTGACCGGGCAGGATGGCGCTTATCTCGCCGAATATCTGCTGGGGCTGGGTTACACCGTGCACGGCATCAAGCGCCGCTCCTCCTCCTTCAACACCGCGCGCGTCGATCATCTTTATCAGGACCCGCATGCCGGAAACGTGCCGTTCCTGATGCACTATGGCGACATGACGGACTCGACCAACCTGATCCGGCTGATGCAGCAGATCAGGCCGACCGAGATCTACAATCTCGCCGCGCAAAGCCACGTCGCGGTCAGCTTCGAGAGCCCGGAATATACCGCCAATGCCGACGCGATCGGCGTGCTGCGGCTATTGGAGGCGATCCGCATCCTCGGCATGGAGAAGGAGACGCGGTTCTACCAGGCCTCCACCTCCGAACTTTACGGGTTGGTGCAGGAGATCCCGCAGAAGGAGACCACGCCGTTCTATCCGCGCTCGCCCTATGGTGTCGCCAAACTCTACGGCTACTGGATCACGGTGAACTACCGCGAGGCCTACGGCATGTTCGCCTGCAACGGCATCCTGTTCAACCATGAGAGCCCGATCCGCGGCGAGACCTTTGTCACCCGCAAGATCACCCGCGGCGTTGCCCGCATCGAGGTCGGCCTCGAAGACACCGTCTATCTCGGCAATCTCGACGCCAAGCGCGACTGGGGCCATGCCCGCGACTATGTCGAGGGCATGCATTCGATCCTGCAGGCCGACAGCGCCCGATGATTTCGTGCTCTCGACCGGCGAAACGCGGTCGGTGCGCGAGTTCGTCGAGCTCGCCTTTGCGGAGGTCGGCCGCAAGATCGAGTGGCGCGGCAAGGGCATCGAGGAAACCGGCGTCGACAAGAAGTCCGGCAAGACGGTGGTGCGCATCGACCCGACCTATTTCCGCCCGACCGAGGTCGATCTTCTGATCGGAGACTCGAGCAAGGCGCGGCAAAAGCTCGGCTGGAAGCCGAAGACCAGCTTTGCCCAGCTGGTGAAGGAAATGGTGGCGGGCGATCTGGAAATCGCCAAACGCGAGGTCGCCAATGGCCACTCTTCCGTTTGAGCTGAAAGGCAAGACGGTTTTTGTGGCCGGCCATCGCGGCATGGTCGGCAGCGCGCTGGTGCGCAGGCTGGCTAAGGAGGGTGTCGAGCTGCTGACGGCGACGCGCCGCGAGCTCGACCTGCGCGATCAGGCCGCGGTGTTCGAGTGGTTTTCCGGCAAGAAGCCGCAGGTCGTGTTCCTGGCCGCGGCCAAGGTCGGCGGCATCGTCGCCAACAACACGCTGCGCGCGGAGTTTCTGTACGACAATCTCGCGATCGCGGCGAACGTCATCCACGCCGCCCACGTCAATCGTGTCGAAAAGCTGATGTTCCTGGGCTCGTCCTGCATCTATCCGAAACTGGCGCCGCAGCCGATGCGCGAGGATGCGATGCTGACCGGGCCGCTGGAGCCGACCAACGAGCCCTATGCGATTGCCAAGATCGCCGGCATCAAGATGGTCGAGGCCTATCGCAGCCAGTATGGCTCTGACTTCATCAATGTGATGCCGACCAATCTCTATGGCCCGGGCGACAATTATCATCCCGAATACAGCCACGTCGTCGCGGCGCTGATCCGGCGTTTTCACGAGGCGAAGGTTTCGGGCAGCACAAACGTCGTGGTCTGGGGCACCGGCACGCCGCGCCGCGAGTTCCTCTATGTCGACGACATGGCGGACGCCTGCGTGCACCTGATGAAGACCTATTCGGCCGCGGAGATGGTCAATATCGGCACCGGCGAGGACATCACCATCGCCGACTTCGCCCGCGTGGTCGCCGCGACCGTCGGCTACAAGGGGACGATCAGCTACGACACCTCGCGACCCGACGGCACGCCGCAAAAGCTCCTCGACGTCGGCCGCCTCGCAAAACTCGGCTGGCGCGCGCGCACCTCGCTGGAGGACGGCATCAGGCTCGCATATCGGGCGTATCTGAGCGAGCACAAGCAGGCGGCGGAGTGAGCTGCTGCATGCAGGTCATCCCGGGGCGATGCGAAGCATCGAACTATGGTGCGCAGTTGCGCACCTGAGGATCTCTGAGATTCCGGCTTCGCGCTATCGCGCGCCCCGGAATGACGAGGTCTATTACCTTGCCCCGACCCGTGGAGGATTTTTCGCCAGCTCCGCCGCCATCGCCGAAATCAGCGGCTTCATGAAATAGGCGCCCTCCGCGGGCGAGATGCCGCCTGAGGCCGTGCGATTTCAGTTCATCGGAGACCGCCGGCCCGACGGAAGCGATCGGGGTCTTCGAAATCCCTCGCGCAGGCTGCTCCTCCCAGCCATGGGCCTGCGCGCGGTATCGAATGAGACGGCGGACCTGGCCCAGAGCTCGTCAGCGCAATCGCATCGATGCAGCCCTTTGCCATCTCCTCGATCGCGGTGACGATGTTGCTGTCGGCCGCCTTGGCGTCATAGACATAAGGCAGCACCGTATCGACGCTGGCGCCCTGCGCCGTGATCGCGCCGATCAGCGCGCTGTGATCCTTGTCGGGATAGAGCTGAAGACCAAGGCGGCGGCCTTTCAGGTCGATGCGCGACAGCATCTCGGCGATACCTTCGGAGGTCGGCTTCTCCGTGGTCTGCTGCGGCTCCAACCCGATCTCGCGCAGCGCGCGCCCCGGTTTTGGACCACGCGCAAATTTTCGCATCCTGCCGAGCGCTGCAATAAAATCCTTCTCCACGTCGATCCGTCGCACCACCCTCATCAGCCGGCGCAGGCCTTCGCCGGTCATCAGCATGAGATCGTCGAAGGGCTTTTCAATTCCGCGGCGGATCCAGGCCTCGATCGGGGCCGGATCGGGCGCGTCGTTGATCGCGAACATCGGGCATTGCAGGACATCGGCGCCTTGCTCGGCAAGCAGGCGCGAGAATTGCGCCTCCTCGCGCGTTTCCAGGATCAGGATGCGGTAGCCGTTGAGCTTGTCAGCCATGATTCATCTTAACGATGTTCGAGCGTGATTTGTTCATCCTGACTCTGATCTGATGGTTGGCGCAAGGTCATCCCAGAGTGATAGAGCAGGGCCGAAAAATCGCTTCCCCTGCTCAAGACTTAATCAGGCTGCTTATGCCCGATCATCAATATGTGTTGACGCTGTCCTGTCCCGACCGCCCCGGCATCGTGTCGGCGGTCTCGACGTTCCTTGCCCATAACGGCCAGAACATCCTGGACGCGCAGCAATTCTCCGACGTCGAGGACAACAAATTCTTCATGCGCGTGGTGTTCACCGCCGCCGATCTCGCCGTCGGGCTGTCGGCGCTGCAGACCGGCTTTGCCGCCATCGCCGAACGTTTCAACATGGACTGGCAGATGCGCGACCGTGCCACCAAAAAGCGCGTGATGCTGCTCGTCTCCAAATTCGATCACTGCCTGGTCGACATCCTCTATCGCTGGCGCACCGGCGAGCTTGCGATGATCCCGACCGCGATCGTCTCCAACCATCCGCGCGAGACCTATGCCGGACTCGATTTCAGCGACATACCGTTTCACCATTTGCCGGTGACGAAAGACACCAAACGCGAGCAGGAGGACAGGATCTGGAGCCTGGTGGGGGAAACCAAAACCGATCTCGTGGTGCTCGCGCGCTACATGCAGATTCTCTCTGACGATCTGTCGGCAAAACTGTCGGGACGCTGTATCAACATCCACCACTCGTTCCTGCCGGGCTTCAAGGGCGCAAAGCCCTATCACCAGGCGCATGAGCGCGGCGTCAAGTTGATCGGCGCCACCGCCCATTATGTCACCAGCGATCTCGACGAGGGGCCGATCATTGACCAGGATGTCGAGCGCATCAGCCACCGCGATACGCCCGACGATCTGGTGCGCAAGGGCCGTGACATCGAGCGCCGCGTGCTGGCGCGTGCGATCCGCTATCATCTCGAGGACCGCGTGATCCCGAACGGTCGCAAGACCGTGGTGTTTGTAGACTAAGCTCAGTGAGCCGGGTCGAGGCCGGTTTGGTCGGGCTTGGTCGGCTTCTGCCCGCGCTGGTCCGCCGGCATCAGGCGCTGCCGCTCGCGTTCGCGCATGAACTCGTCGTATTTCGCAGTGCCCGGGCGCGGCGGAGCGTCCGGCGGCAGCCCGCCGGCCCATTGCGGAATGTAGTCGCCCATGCCGGCCACGAACTTTTCGTTGATGGTGCCGCAGCCCGACAGCAGCGCGCACGCAAACAGAGTCGCAAGCTGGCGAGGGCGAACACTCATCGCTGGAAATCAAGCCTTTCAAATCAACCGACAGGCGATCGTCCCTACCGGGTCCGACGGACAAGGCTTTTCCTAATAGGCAAAATTGGCTTATTGTGGTTCGGCTTGGTATTATGACACCGTTTATGGCTGCCGAAAGCTTTCGGCCTCGGTCGCGCCGCTGATCAGAACGGCAGCCCCACGTAATTTTCGGCGAGTAGCCGCAGTGCCGCCTCGGATGAAAAAAGATAGGACATTTCCGTCTGCTGTAGCCTGTCATCGTAGGAAAGGCGGTCCGGAAAACGATGCAGCAGCGTCGTCATCCACCAGGAGAAGCGCTGCGCTTTCCAGACCCGCGCCAGCGCGGTCTCGGAATATCCATCGAGTCCTGAACTGTCCCCCTTCTTATAGTGGGCGACCAGCGCGTGGTAGAGGTAGTAGACGTCGGAGGCGGCCGTGTTGAGCCCGCGCGCGCCGGTCGGCGGCACGATATGAGCGGCGTCGCCGGCGAGGAACAGCCGGCCGTAGCGCATCGGTTCGGCGACAAAGCTGCGCAGCGGCGCGATGCTTTTTTCGATCGATGGACCGACAATCAGCCTCGCGGCGACATCGAGCGGCAGGCGGCGGCGGAGTTCGGTCCAGAACGCATCATCCGACCAGTCTTCGGGCTTGTCGCTCAGCGGCACCTGGATGTAATAGCGGCTCAGCACCTGCGAGCGCATCGAGCAAAGCGCAAAGCCGCGCTCATGCTTCACATAAATCAGTTCCGGCGACACCGGCCTGGTTCGCGACAGCACGCCGAGCCAGCCGAACGGATAGACTTTCTCATATTCGCGCAGCAAGTCCTTCGGGATCGATTGCCGGCTGACGCCATGAAAGCCGTCGGCGCCGACAACGAATTCGCAATCGACCCGCTCCACCTTGCCGCCAGTGCGATAGGTCGCGTAGGGTGCATCGGATTTCAGGTCATGCAGGGCGACGTCTTCGACGTTGTGCACGACCTTGCGCCGAGCCGGTCGCGCGCCTCGTAGAGGTCGCGGGTCAGCTCGGTCTGGCCGTAGACGATCACGGAATTGCCGCCGGAATATTTGTGCAGGTCGACGTGGTCGAGCACGCCGTCATGGGCGATGTGAAATCCCTTGTGGATTTCGCCTTCGCGGTCCATCCGTTCGCCGCATTGCGCCTCGCGCATCAGCTCGGCAAAACCGTGTTCCAGTACGCCGGCGCGAATGCGGGCGAGCACATGGTCCCGGCTGTATTTCTCCAGCACGATGGTGTCGATGCCCTGCAGATGCAGGAGCTGCGACAACAACAGCCCCGACGGCCCGCCGCCGACGATACAGACCCGAACCTTCATCCCTTGCATCCTCCCGTCGCGGGACATTCTCCGATTTGATGAGAGAAGCGCATGGAGGGATCGGCCTTTGTCTTGTACAATTCGAACATGCGTTCGGTGCGGTCCCATTCGGCCATCAAGGTCTACAATTTGTTCGGCGAGTTCGGCGATCTGCCGGACGTCGTGCATTGCGAGACCATTCCATCCCGATCGGTGCTGCATGACTGGACGCTTGCCGTGCATCGCCATGCGCGGCTGCACCAGGTGCTGCTGATCGAGAGCGGCGGCGGGCAGGCGACGCTGGACGGCCGCGTTCACACGCTGCGTCCGATGCAGGTCGTCAACGTGCCCGTCGGCGATGTGCACGGGTTCAGCTTCACGCCGGGAACGGAGGGCTGGGTTCTGACGCTGGCCGCCGAAATCCTGGACGAGGCGCTGCTCCCCTCCGAAGGCCTGCGCGGCGTGCTGTCGCAATGCGCCGTGTTTCGCGGCACGCCGCAGATCCGCTCGACCATGAAGCAGATCTTTGCCGAGCATGCGGCGCGGCATTTTGGCCGGGCCCATGTGCTGCGTGCGCTCTCGGCAGCGCTGATCGGGCTCGTCGCGCGCGAACTCGCCAGCGGCAGGCGAGAGACGGGCGCGGCCGATTCCGAGCTATTCCGCCGCTTCGAGGCGCTGCTGGAACAGCATCATCTCGATCGCTGGAGCGTATCGGACTACGCGGCGGGGCTGTCGGTGACGCCGACACATCTCAACCGGGTGACACGCAATGCGACCGGAGATACCGCGTCGCATCTGATCCTCAACCGGATGATCCGCGAGGCGCGGCGGAACCTCGTCTACACCAATCTGTCGGTCTCGGCGATCGCCTATGCGCTCGGCTTTGACGATCCAGCCTATTTCAGCCGGGTCTATGCCCCCGCCACCGGGCTTTCGCCGCGCGCCTTTCGTATGCAGCTTCACGGCGCAGAGGCGTGACGCCACCATGCGGCGCGTGTTTGAATCGTGCAGAAGAAAGGCAGATTCATCCATCCACTCGGATCGGGCGCTGCCTACACTTGCGGCGGCAAGTTCGAGTGAAGGTCGAGCGACCGGCCGCAGGCTTTTTTGTTGACAAGACCAATTCATTTGTACATTCGTACAAATGAAGCTTTGCGGGTTGTGAGAACTAAAGCAGGTCGGTTGCTGCGCGCCGGGCGGCTGATTGGCGGTTCTCCCGCCGCTATGTTAGTAGTATTTTGATACCGTAGGCCGACTTTTCGTTGCTCGTCGGAACGCCGGCTTTGCGCCGAAAGGTCGCCCATCGTCCGATTGACAACTGGGCGGCGAAAGACGCCATGTCGCTGCGCCCACGACTGGGGCCATGGCTGCGATGTGAGCTATGGTGAAACAAGGGCCGGGGACTCGGTTCAGGCACAAACCGGAGAGGGGAGAAGCGTTCATGTTCGTTCGCATTAAATTGCTGTCGCTGCTGGGCACAGCCGTTATCGCCGGCACCGTGGCGTTGAGCCCGGCGCGTGCCGAGGACAGCGTAAAGATCGGGCTGATACTGCCGATGACCGGCGGCCAGGCCTCGACCGGCAAGCAGATCGACAATGCGATCAAGCTCTATATGAAGCAGCACGGCGACACCGTCGCCGGCAAGAAGATCGAGATCATCCTGAAAGACGACGGCGCCGTGCCGGACAAGACCAAGACCGCGGCGCAGGAGCTGATCGTCAACGACAAGGTCAATTTCATCGCGGGCTTCGGCGTCACGCCGGCCGCGCTCGCCGCCGCACCCTTGGCGACGCAGGCGAAGATTCCGGAAGTCGTGATGGCCGCGGGCACCTCGATCATCACCGAGAAGTCGCCCTATATCGTGCGCACCTCGTTCACGCTGGCGCAATCCTCCACCATCATCGGCGACTGGGCGGTCAAGAACGGCATCAAGAAGGTCGCGACGCTGACTTCCGACTATGCACCCGGCAACGACGCGCTGAACTTCTTCAAGGAGCACTTCATCGCCGGCGGCGGCGAGATCGTCGAGGAGGTCAAGGTGCCGCTCGCCAATCCCGACTTCGCGCCGTTCCTGCAGCGCATGAAGGACTCCAAGCCCGACGCCATGTTCGTGTTCGTGCCGGCGGGCCAGGGCGGCAACTTCATGAAACAATATGCCGAACGCGGCCTCGACAAGGCCGGCATCAAGGTGATCGGGCCCGGCGACGTCATGGACGATGATCTGCTCAACGGCATGGGCGATGCCGCGCTCGGCACCGTGACCGCGCATCTCTATTCGGCCGCGCACCCGTCAGCGATGAACAAGGATTTCGTCGCCGCCTACAAGAAGGACTTTGGCAACCGTCCGGGCTTCATGGCGGTGAGCGGCTATGACGGCATCCACCTGATCTACGAGGCGCTGAAGAAGACGGGTGGCAACACCGACGGCGACAAGCTGGTCGAGGCCATGAAGGGGATGAAGTGGGAGAGCCCGCGCGGCCCGATCTCGATCGACCCGGAGACGCGCGACATCGTCCAGAACATCTACATCCGCAAGGTCGAGAAGGTCGACGGCGAACTCTACAATGTCGAGTTCCAGACCTTCAACGACGTCAAGGACGCCGGCAAGACCAAGAAGTGACGCCGAAGGCGTCATCTCGGGGGCGCGGGGGTTCAGCCCGCGAACCCGGGATCTCGAAATTGTTGCAAAAGATTCCGGGTTCGCGCTAACGCGCGCCCCGGAATGACGTTTTGTTGAAGCTTGCCGGCATTGATGACCTCAATCCTCACCAACCTCTTCGATGGCGTCGCCTACGGCATGTTGCTGTTCGTGCTCGCCTGCGGGCTTGCGGTCACGCTCGGGTTGATGAATTTCGTCAATCTGGCGCACGGCGCGTTCGCCATGGCGGGCGGCTATGTCTGCGCCGTGCTCGTCAACCGCCTGGGCTGGCCGTTCTTTGCCGGCCTGCCGCTAGCGTTCATTTCCGCTGCACTCATCGGCGCGGTGCTGGAGCGGCTGCTCTATCGCCACCTCTACACGCGAAGCCATCTCGACCAGGTGCTGTTTTCGGTCGGCCTCGTCTTCATGTCGGTTGCCGCCGTCGACTACATCATGGGGTCGTCGCGGATCTTCATCAATCTGCCCTCGGTACTGGAAGGACAGTTCGATGTGTTCGGCGTCGGCATCGGCCGCTACCGGCTGATGATCATCGTGATCTGCGGTCTGCTCACCGCGCTGTTGCAGCTTATTCTGGCGCGCACGCGCTTCGGCAGCCGGCTCCGCGCCGCGGTCGACGATCCCCGCGCCGCGAGCGGGCTCGGCATCAACGTGCCGCAGGTGTTCGCCTTCACCTTTGCATTCGGCTGCGGGCTTGCCGGTCTCGGCGGCGCGCTGAGCGCGGAGGTGCTGGGGCTCGACCCGTATTTTCCGCTGAAATTCATGATCTACTTTTTGATCGTGGTCACCGTTGGCGGCTCGTCCTCGATCACCGGTCCGTTCCTCGCCTCGCTGCTGCTCGGCATCGCCGACGTCGCCGGCAAATATTATGTGCCGAAGATGGGGCCGTTCGTGATCTACACCGTCATGATCGTAATCCTGATCTGGCGTCCGAACGGCCTATTCGGCCGCACCGCCGCGCGGTGAACCCATGACCGCGCAGACCAGCGTCGGATTTCACGCCAGGCAGCACGCGCGCTGGCACTGGGCCGAGATCATCTTCTGGATCGCGGCGCTCGCCTGCGCCTTCGTCTTTCCCTCGCGCTACCTGATCATGACCGACATCGTGCGGCTTGGCCTGTTCGCGCTGTCGCTCGACCTGATCCTTGGCTATGCCGGGATCGTCTCGCTCGGACATGCCGCGTTCTTCGGCGTCGGCGCCTACGGCGCCGGGCTGCTGGCGCTGCACGGCATCATCAATGAGCCTGTGATTGCGCTTGTGGTGGCAGGGCTCGCCGCTGGCGTGCTCGGTTTCCTCACGAGCTTCCTTGTGATCCGCGGTGTCGATCTGACGCGGTTGATGGTGACGCTCGGTATCGCGCTGCTCCTGGAAGCGCTGGCCGAGCGCTATTCCAACATCACCGGCGGCACTGACGGCCTGCAGGGCATCGAGATGCAGCCGATCCTCGGCACCTTCGCCTTCGACATGTTCGGCAAGACCGGCTTCTTCTATTCGCTGGCCGTCACGTTCCTCTTGTTCCTGCTGGCGCGTCGCATCGTGCATTCGCCGTTCGGGCTGTCGCTGCGCGCGATCCGCAACAATCCGTTGCGCGCCGCAGCGATCGGCATTCCCGTCAACCGTCGTCTGATCGCGATCTACACGGTCGCCGCCTTCTATGCCGGCATCGCCGGCGCGCTGTTCACCCAGACCACGGCGCTCGCCTCACTTGATGTGTTCGCGTTCGAGCGCTCTGCCGACCTGATGCTGGTGCTGGTCATCGGCGGCACCGGCTATCTCTATGGCGGGCTGATCGGTGCGGTGGTGTTCCGCATGCTGCAGGATGTGTTCTCCATCATCACGCCGCAGTATTGGCAGTTCTGGATCGGCGCGGTGCTGGTCGTGATCGTGCTGGTCGGCCGCGCACGGCTGCATCGCTGGGTGCTGTGGCTGCCCAATCTCGTCATCACCCAGATCGCCGGCCGCAAGGCGGCGGTCGCCGTGCCCGAGGGCGATGCGTCATGACGGTCGCGCTGGAAACCAAGGGGCTGGAGAAATCGTTTGGCGGCCTGCGCGTCACTCGTGATCTGTCGCTGCAGGTGATACAGGGCGCGCGGCACGCGCTGATCGGCCCGAACGGCGCCGGCAAGACCACGGTGATCAATCTCCTGACGGGCGTGCTCAAGCCCAACGGCGGCCGCATCCTGCTCGAGGGCAACGACATCACGGACCTGCCGGTGCACACGCGCGTGCTGCGCGGGCTGTCGCGCACCTTCCAGATCAACCAGCTCTATGCCGATCTGACGCCGCTCGAAACCATTGGGCTAGCGGTCTCCGAGCGCATGGGCCGGGGCGGCGACTGGTGGCGTCGCATGGGCACGCGCGACGACGTCAATGCGGAGATCGCGGATAATCTGTCGCGCTTCCATCTGCTCGATGTCATGAACGAGCCGACCGCGACGCTGCCCTATGGCAAGCAGCGGCTGCTGGAGATCGCGGTCGCGATCGCTGCCAAGCCGCGCGTGCTGCTGCTGGACGAGCCTGCCGCTGGAGTCCCCGAGAGCGAGCGTCACGACATCCTCGCTGCAGTCGCGGCGCTGCCGCGCGACGTCACCGTGCTCCTGATCGAACACGACATGGACCTTGTGTTCTCTTTCGCCGACCGCATCTCGGTGCTGGTCAACGGCGCGCTGCTGGTCGAGGGCCCGCCGGACGAAGTCGCGCGCGACCCGCAGGTGAAGGCGGTCTATCTCGGCGAGGCCGCCGATGTCTGATCTCTTGAAGCTGGACAGCCTGCGCGCCGGTTACGGCGAGGCGGTCGTGCTGCCCAATCTGTCGCTCGCGCTGCCGGAGGGGCAGGTGCTGGCGCTGCTCGGCCGCAACGGCACCGGCAAGACCACGCTGATCAATTCGATCGTCGGCATCACCCGCCACTTCGGCGGCTCGGTCGCGCTCGGCGGAACCGACATCACCGCGATGCGCCCCGACCAGCGGGCGCGCGCCGGGATCGGCTGGGTGCCGCAGGAACGCAACATCTTCCGCTCGCTGACGGTGGAAGAGAACATGACCGCCGTGGCCCAGCCCGGTCCGTGGACCGTCGAGAAAGTCTACGAAATGTTTCCGCGGCTGAAGGAGCGGCGCGGCAATTTCGGCAACCAGCTTTCCGGCGGGGAGCAGCAGATGCTGGCGATCGGGCGGGCGCTCACGCTCAATCCCAAAGTCCTGCTCTTGGACGAGCCGACCGAGGGGCTGGCGCCCATTATCGTCGAGGAACTGCTCAAGGCATTGGGCACCATTACACGCGCGGGGGGCATCTGTTCCATCATCGTGGAGCAGAATGCGCAAAAGATTCTGGGGTTGGCCGACCGCGTTGTGATATTGGAGCGCGGCACGATCGCCCACGACGCGGAAAGCCGCGCATTGAAGGCCGATTCCGCGGTGCTCGAGCGCTACCTCGGCGTCGCGGGCGCGGCGGCACATCAATAAGAACCTTGGAGTTTCGACCATGCAGAGGACCAAACCGCCATTCCGCGCCGATGAGGTCGGCAGCCTGTTGCGGCCGCCGAAGATCAAGGAGGCGCGCGCCAGGCTCGAGAAGGGCGAGATCACCTCAGACGAGCTGCGCAAGGTCGAGGACATGGAGATAGAGAAGGTCGTGCACCGGCAGGCCTCGACCGGGTTGAAGCTCGCGACCGACGGCGAGTTCCGCCGCTCCTGGTGGCATTTCGATTTCCTTGCGAAGCTCACGGGCTGCGAGCTGTTCCATCCCGACATGGGCATCCAGTTCGCTGGCGTGCAGACGCGGCATGACGCGGTGCGCGTGATCGGCAAGGTCGACTTCCCGGACGACCATCCGATGCTCGATCACTTTCGCTTCCTGAAGAAATGGGCCGACCAGGCTCATGTCACGGCGAAGATGACGATCCCGTCGCCGACGGTGCTGCATTTCCGCGGCGGCCGCAAACTGATCTCGAAGGAGGTCTATCCCGATCTCGAGGCGTTCTACGAGGATCTCGGCAGGACCTATCGCAAGGCGGTGAAGGCTTTCTACGACGCCGGCTGCCGCTATTTGCAGTTCGACGACACGGTGTGGGCCTATCTCTGCTCGCGGGAGGAATTGCAGAAGGCGCGTGAGCGCGGCGACAATCCCGATGGCCTGCAGCAGGTCTATGCCCGTATCATCAATTATGCGCTTGCCGAGAAGCCGGCCGACATGGTGGTCACTACCCATGTCTGCCGCGGCAATTTCCGCTCGACCTGGATTTCGTCCGGCGGTTATGAGCCGGTCGCCGAGACCATGCTCGCCGGCACCAATTACGACGGCTATTTCCTGGAATATGATTCCGACCGTGCCGGCGGTTTCGAGCCGCTGCGATTCCTGCCCAAGGGCAACAAGGTTGTGGTGGTCGGCGTCATCACCTCGAAATTCGGCGAGCTCGAGAAAAAGGACGATATCAAGCGGCGGTTGGAGGAGGCGTCGAAATTCGTGGCCCTCGATCAGCTCGCTTTGTCGCCACAATGCGGCTTCGCCTCGACGGAAGAGGGCAACATCCTCTCCGAGGAGGAGCAGTGGGCGAAGCTGAGGCTCGCGGTCGAGATCGCCAATGAGGTGTGGGGGAAGTAATCCTTCTCACCCGGTTTGAGCGAGGGGGACCGAGTGCTGCCCAGCCCCGACGCCATCATCATTGGCGCAGGCCCCGCTGGGCTCGCCTGTGCCGCCACAATGCGTTCGGCCGGGCTCGATGCGTTGATTCTGGAGAGGGAGGCCACCGTCGGCTCCGCGTGGCGGCGGCATTACGATCGCCTCCATCTCCATACAGACCGCAATCATTCAGGGCTTCCCGGCCTGCCGATGCCACGGGATTATCCGACCTATCCCTCGCGTGCCCAGGTGGTCGAATATCTCGTAGCCTATGCCAGACATTTCGACGTCCGGCCGGTCTTCGACACAGAGGTTTCGTGCGTGACGCGGGACGGTTCGCACTGGCGCGTGGAGACCAAACGGAGAGGCGCTCGCTGCGCCGGTCGTCATCGTCGCGACAGGAATCGCGCACGCGCCTTACCGGCCTTCATGGCCGGGTATCGAGAGCTTTGATGGACCGATCATCCACGGCAGCGAATATCGTAACTCGGGCGGGTTTGCCGGGAAGCGCGTGCTTGTGGTCGGCTTCGGCAATTCCGGCGGTGAGATCGCGCTCGATCTCGCTGAAGCCAGCATCGATGTTACGCTCGCAGTTCGCAGTCCGGTCCAGATCATTCCGCGCGATCTTCTCGGCTTCCCAATTCTGACCTGGGTCTTGTGTCACGAAGCGTAGCCGGTTCAAAAGGCTGCGCGCAACTTTATGGGAGATGAAGGTAGGTCCTTCGGGTTCGGCGATCAGGTCGCTGATCCCAAGCCACCGCGGGCCGCTTTGGTCAAAAGCCACGGTGGTGAGCGCTGCGGAAACGTCGGGACGATGATCCCGGCAGGCACGGTTGAGAGAGGCGAGCGCAAGCGAACCGTCGATGAAGTGTCGAAAGCGGATTAGGTGATGTCAAAACCGAGGGTTGACCCTACCTTCGGGATCAGTTCGGTGGATGTCCTGATACTGACCGAGCGACATCCGGCATGTAGACGGCGCGAAGCTCAACCAGGCTCTTGTAAGGAACGTGAGAACCTGGCCGGCGATGCCAAGGGAAAAGGTCCAAGCGGCGCCAACCGCAAGGCCGAAAGTACCGATGCGCCGGAGAGGGGCGGACTGCTCCGTAGTAGCGAGGAAGCGGCTGTAATGGTCGTGGAGCGAAGGGGGTGGGTCATCGACGATGAATCGGGCCAACTGGCAACGGGAGGAGCCCGAAGCTCAACGGAAGGCGGCAGCCTTCAATCGATGGCACGAGCCGGATGATGCGAGAGTATCAAGTCCGGATCTGTGAGAGGCTCAGGGTGATTGTGTCAAGAAGATGCGAGAGCATCATGCTGCACGAGAGATGAAGGTAGGCCCTTCGGAGCCGTCCTGTAGGGGAAGGCTCCAAACTGCCATAAGCTGCTTCGGACAAAATCCGCGGTGGTGAACGTTGTGGTTAAAAGGCGTGGCAATGACCACGTCATGTGAGAATCAGGGAGACGAACGCAAGTGAACCTCCGATGAAGCATCGAGATCCTCTCAGACGACATCAAAACCGGAGCCTTCACCTTGTTCCGGGAAGAGCATGGAAGAAACCTACGTACTGTCCATGTGGTGTCCGGTGTATAGGGGCGTGACCCTGATTTGGGCTTTCGTGCGGAACTTGAGAACCTGGACGGCGATGCCAAGGGAAAAGGTACAAGCGGTGACCCCGTGAGGCCGAAAGTACCGATGCGTCGGACAGGGGCGGACTGCTCCGTAGTAGTGATGAAGTGGGGTAATGCCCATGGAGCGAAGGGGGCAGGTCACTCGCGTCGGGATCGACGGGTCAGCGGGAAACCGGAGGAGCCCGTCGTGTCGACGGAAGACGGCAGTCTTCAGTGGGTGGCACGAGCCGTGTGACTGGAGACAGTCAAGCACGGTTCAGTGAGGGACTCGGGGTGCAATCCCCCGGGTCTACTCGGCAATTCCCTGGGCCTACTCGGCATCCTGTACCGGCATTTGCCGGCACGGCTTGTCGATGCCATCAACGCGCCGGTGCTTCGGCTGAGGATCGGTAATTTCGAAAAGCTCGGATTGCGTCGCGCGGCCAAGGGACCGCGACAAATGGTTGAGGAAGACGGCCATGTGCCGCTGATCGATATCGGCACGGTCGCCAAGATCAGGGACGGCTCCATCAAAATCCGCGGCGGCATCGATCGAATGATTGCCGGCGGTGTCGTATTCGCTGACGGCAAGAGTGGGCAATTCGATGCGATCATTCTTGCCACGGGTTTCCGGCCCGACTTGCGGCAATTGATTCCGGAAAATGATGGGCTGTTCGATCGGCAGGGCATGCCGCGCGTGACTGGCAGACCAACGGCTGTGCCCGGGCTCTATTTCTGTGGGCAGGTTACGGTTCCGACGGGGCAGCTCCGCGAGATCGGCATCGAGGCGCAGCGGATTGCCGCGAGCGCGCAGGCCTTGCTGGAGAAGTGATTGCCCGTCATTTCTCCGCCAGATAGACCTCGCCGAGCAGCGACGAGTTCGACCACGGCACCTGCTTGTTCTTCGTGGTGGCCACGACTTCGGCGCGCCCGCGTCAGCATCTGCTGCACTTCGAGGCCGGGCGTGCCGATGTGGCGCGAGAGAGCCGCCGAGAACGGACTGTTGGCGCCTTCGCCGTCGAGCGCGACCTGGCCTGGCGCGGTCGCGAACGCGATCAACGTGCCGGCACCGTGGGTGACGCCGGATCCGAGTGAGCTCGGTGCTGCAAGGCCAGAGCCCGCCGCGATCGCGCGGTTCGGCTCGCTGGAGGCGGCCTGCGCCTCCAGCGGATTGTTGCGGCAGGCGTCGAAGATCAAAATGTTGGTGCGGACCTGGTCGTTGAGGCCGGCCAAAATGGTATCCATGTCACGACCATGCCTTCGGTGAGGCTGTGGCCCGCCTGCATCTTCACATCGACCGGGATCAGATAGTTGCGGCCGTCGATCTGCACGCCATGGCCGGCATAATAGACCAGCGCGATTTGCGCGCCCGAGGCGTCGCGCAGGAAGTCGCGGGTCAGCTTCTGCATGGTGGTGCGGTCGAGATCGATGCCTTCCGAGACGGTGAAGCCGATGTCGCGCAGGCTCTTGCCCACGGCGCGGGCATCATTGGGCGGATTGGGCAGCGCCCTCACGCTGGCATAGGCGCCGTCGCCGATCACCAGCGCCACACTCCGCCTGGTGCCGCCGGGCATGGCGGACGGTCTCGCCGCCTTCGCGCTGGGCTGATCGGCGGCGGAGGCGTTGCGCCGGCGCAGGATCGGAGAGCAATGACAGGCGCACCCGCGCCGTGTCCTGGTTGGCCTTGCTGCCGGCATCGGAGGCCGTGATTTTCAGCGCGGCGGCAAAATCGGCGCGGGCATGTTCGGCATCGCCCTTCGCCTCATAGGCCAGCCCGCGATCGGTAAGGGCAAGGATCTGCACACTGCCGGGCGGCGTCATGATGTTCGGCGGCGGGTTTTGCGCGAGCCGGATCGCCTCGGTGCCGTCGGCAATCGCGCGATCGAATTCGCCCTTGGCGCGCCAGATCACCGAGCGGTTGGTTAGCGGCGAGACCAGCGCCGGCGCATAGCGGATCGCGTCGTTGATGTCGGCGAGAGCGCCGTCGAGATCGCCGAGCGCGGCCTTTGCGGCGCCGCGGTTCTGGTAGGAATAGGCTTCCCTGGGGCTGAGCCTGATCGCCTCGTCATAGTCCGCAATAGCCTTGGTGTATTCGCCCTTGCGCCGATACGCATTGGCGCGGTTGTGCAGGATGGTGCCGCTTGGCGGGCCGCTCCTGAGCGCGTCATTGAAATCGGAGATCGCGATGTCGTAGTCGCCCTTGTCGAAATAGGCCGAGCCGCGCATGCTGTAGAGCGCCTGGCTGGGCTTCAGCCGCAACGCCTCCGTGACGTCGGCGATGACATGGCTGTAGTCGCCCTTCTTGTTCCAGCCGACCGCGCGCCAGAAATAGACGGTGGCGAGCTGCTCGCCGTTGAACACTTTCAGCGCGATGATCTTGTTGCAGGCGTCGATCTGCTGATCCGCCGGCGTGTTCTCGCTGGTGCAGAGCGGTCCGAGCTGCGCACGGGATTGGGCACGGCAGGGGGTACCCCACAGCGCCGCGAGCAAGAGCGCGAGCGCGTCACCATCAAACGATGCATAAGTCCCCACTTTAAGGTCCAGATCGGCTGTTCGTCGCCGGGCCCTCGGCCAGGGTTCAAATCCATTCCCCCGTTGGGCAGATGATGGTAGGACAGAGGCCCGATTGAACGCTGCCCACCGCTGTCCCAAAGCATGAAAAACGATGAGATTCTGAGCCAGATTTCGCAATTCTGCCGGCAGGCCGACATGGCGGAATCGACGTTCGGCCGCCGCTCGGTGAATGACGGCAAGCTCGTGCATCGGTTGCGCGAGGGCAAGCGCATCACCATCGATACGCTGGACCGCATCCAGGCCTACATCGCGGCGTCCACGCCCGGCGGCCTGCCGCCGCCGCGGGGCTTGCAGGTGCCGCCGGAGAAGCGCGATCCCAGGGGCAATTTCCGCTTCTTCGAGAACCGCCAGAAATACCTGTTGTTCGTGCACACCTGCAGCGAGAAGCGGGTGATTGCCGAGCGCATCGGGCTCGAGCTTTCCAGCATCCATCCGCGGCCGCCGGCGCTGCGGGTCTTTGACGCGGGCGTCGGCGACGGCACCGTGCTGGCGCGGGTGATGCGGCTGATGCACGGCCGCTTCCCTCACATGCCCTTCTATGTCGCCGGCAAGGAACTGAGCCATGAGGACGTTCGGCTGACGCTGGAAAAGGTGCCGGACCGGATGTTCGAGCACCCGGCGACCGTCTTCGTGTTGACCAATATGTACTACGCCGAGGCGCCCTGGCTGACCCCGAAATCGCCCGCGGCGGCCGCAGGCATGATCTGGCACGAAGTGCCGTTGCGGGGGGCTTCTTCGGGTGAGTTCGAGGCCCAGATCGCCGATTTGCGGGCCTTCCTGGAGCAGAATTGGCGCGCCAGCGTGTCCCCTCGAACGGGCATGCCGATCTATGAGCGGCCGGTAGCGCTGGTGCTGTACCGGGAGGACCACCGGTTTCTGCTGGATTCGATCATTCCCGGGGCCGGCCGGACCGAGGCCAATTTCGACCTGGTGATCGCCTCCCAGCCTTACCGGGCCAAATCTTCGGTGAATTTCCGCGCCAAACGCATCATTGCCCCACTGGCGAAGGGCCTGCGGCCCGGTGGGCGGCTCATTGGGATTCATTCCCATGGACAGGACCCGGGCATGGAGATCATCCAGGCCGTCTGGCCCGGAGAAAACCCTTTCTCCGTGAGCCGTCATGAGCTATTGCGCGCGGTTAAGTATGAGTTGGGATCGGCGGGGCGGGACCTCAATTTTAACGCTTATGCCGATAACCGCTCGATCTTCCGGTATGATATGGAAGCGCTGCCCAACGAGGTCACTGGCCAAATCGGAACCTCGACGGCCTTTGCAGCGTGGAATGCGGCGGTGTATGTCGCCCAGATCGAAGATGACCGGTTGACGGAAGAAATGGCTCAAAGCGGCCGAACTCTCGATGCCGCCAGAGAGGTTTTGCGAAGGCATAACGGGCTTTGGTTTTACGACGAATCCTACGTCATCTCGCGCCGGCGGGACTGACATCCCAGGAAAAATTGGAACACATTTGGAACGAACGCCGCCAAGGAGCGGGAATAAGGGGTTGTTGATGCGCCAGTCTTATCTGTTCACCAGCGAGTCGGTCTCCGAGGGCCATCCGGACAAGGTCTGCGACCGGATCTCCGACGAAATCGTCGATCTGTTCTACCGCGAAGGGCCCAAAGCCGGCATCGACCCCTGGGCGATCCGCGCCGCCTGCGAGACGCTTGCGACCACCAACAAGGTGGTGATCGCCGGCGAGACCCGCGGTCCCGCATCCGTCACCAATGAGCAGATCGAGAGCGTCGTGCGTGGCGCGATCAAGGATATCGGCTACGAGCAGGAAGGCTTCCACTGGAAGACCTGCGACATCGAGATCCTCCTGCATCCGCAGTCGGCCGACATCGCGCAGGGCGTCGATGCGCTGCAGCCGGGCGAGAAGAAGGAAGAGGGCGCGGGCGACCAGGGCATCATGTTCGGTTACGCCACCAACGAGACGCCGGACCTGATGCCGGCGCCGATCTTCTACGCCCACAAGATCCTGCGCCTGATCTCGGAAGCCCGTCATTCGGGCCGCGAAAAGGTGCTGGGCCCGGATTCCAAGAGCCAGGTCACCGTGCAGTACGAGAAAGGCAAGCCGGTCGGCGTGCGCGAGATCGTGGTCTCGCACCAGCATCTGGTCGAGGAGCTCACGTCCAATCAGGTTCGCGACATCATCGAGCCCTATGTACGCGAGGCGCTCCCGAAGGACTGGATCAACGGCAAGACCATCTGGCACATCAATCCGACTGGCAAGTTCTTTATCGGCGGTCCCGATGGCGACACCGGCCTGACCGGCCGCAAGATCATCGTCGACACCTATGGCGGCGCGGCCCCGCATGGCGGCGGCGCGTTCTCCGGCAAGGACCCGACCAAGGTCGACCGTTCGGCCGCCTATGCGGCGCGCTACGTCGCCAAGAACATCGTCGCTGCCGGTCTCGCCGATCGCTGCACGCTGCAGCTCGCTTACGCCATCGGCGTGGCACGGCCGCTGTCGATCTATATCGATACCCATGGCACCGGTAGGGTGCCGGAAGAGAAGCTTGAAAAGGCTGCGGCCGAGGTGATGGATCTGACGCCGCGCGGCATCCGCAGCCATCTCGACCTCAACCGTCCGATCTATGCCCGCACCTCCGCTTATGGCCATTTCGGCCGTACGCCGGACAATGAGGGCGGCTTCTCCTGGGAGAAGACCGATCTCGTCGAGCCGTTCAAGCGCGCGGTCTAGTTTTCTTGCGTCATTCCGGGGCGCTCGCGACAGCGAGCGAACCCGGAATCCCTATCCATCATGTCGAGATTCCGGGTTCGCCTCTTCGATCGCGCCCCGGAATGACGGTTCAAACAACAGGAAGCTTGCATGACCGCCGCTGCCAAGAAGCCCGCTTTCACCGACTACATCGTCAAGGACCTCTCGCTCGCCGAATTCGGCCGCAAGGAAATCTCGCTGGCCGAAACCGAGATGCCCGGCCTGATGGCCACCCGTGAGGAGTACGGCCCGAAGCAGCCCTTGAAGGGCGCGCGCATCGCGGGCTCGCTGCACATGACGATCCAGACCGCGGTGCTGATCGAGACGCTCGCCGCACTCGGCGCCGACATCCGCTGGGTCTCCTGCAATATCTATTCGACGCAGGACCACGCGGCGGCTGCGATTGCGGCCGCCGGCATTCCCGTGTTCGCGGTGAAGGGCGAGACGCTGACCGAATACTGGGACTACACCGCCAAGCTGTTCGACTGGCATGGCGGCGGCACGCCCAACATGATCCTCGATGACGGTGGCGATGCCACCATGCTGGTGCATCACGGCCTGCGCGCCGAGCAGGGCGACGTGAAGTTCCTCGACAAGCCCGGTTCGGAAGAAGAGGAAGTCTTCTTCGCGCTGATCAAGCGTCTCCTGAAGGAGAAGCCGAAGGGCTGGTTCGCAGAGATCGCGAAAAACATCAAGGGCGTCTCGGAGGAGACCACGACCGGCGTGCACCGCCTGTATGAAATGGAAAAGGCGGGTAAGCTCCTGTTCCCCGCGATCAACGTCAACGACAGCGTTACCAAGTCGAAGTTCGACAACCTCTATGGTTGCCGCGAATCGCTGGTCGACGGCATCCGTCGCGGCACCGACGTGATGATGTCGGGCAAGGTCGCGATGGTCGCGGGTTTCGGCGACGTCGGCAAGGGCTCGGCTGCCTCGCTGCGTCAGGCCGGCTGCCGCGTCATGGTCTCCGAGGTCGATCCGATCTGCGCGCTGCAGGCGGTCATGGAGGGTTATGAGGTCGTGACCATGGAAGAGGCCGCACCGCGCGCCGACATCTTCGTCACCGCCACCGGCAACAAGGACATCATCACCATCGAGCACATGCGCGCGATGAAGGATCGCGCCATCGTCTGCAACATCGGCCATTTCGACAACGAAATTCAGATTGCGAGCTTGCGCAATCTGAAGTGGACCAACATCAAGCCGCAGGTCGACGAGATCGAATTCCCCGACAAGCACCGCATCATCCTGCTGTCGGAAGGCCGCCTCGTGAACCTCGGCAACGCCATGGGCCATCCGTCCTTCGTGATGTCGGCGTCATTCACCAACCAGACGCTGGCGCAGATCGAGCTGTTCGCCAACAACAAGGGCGGCAAATACGAGAAGAAGGTCTACGTGTTGCCGAAGACGCTCGACGAGAAGGTCGCCCGCCTGCACCTCGCCAAGGTCGGCGCCAAGCTCACCGAGCTCCGCAAGGACCAGGCCGACTATATCGGCGTCAAGCAGGAAGGCCCGTACAAGAGCGATCATTACCGGTATTGAGGCTGCGGAACGTCATCCGGGGACGCGAAATGGCCGGCCTGCCCCCCACAGCCGGCGCCTGTGCAGCAGTTACAGGATGTCGACCGTCCCGGCGAACTGATCCTTGTTCGGGTTGGTAATGACGATCTCGATCTTGCCAGGATTGGCGACATCCGCTGCGTCAGGCGTGACCTTCCCCTCGGTCGCGCTCACATACGTGAAGACCCGATCGTTGCCGTTGATCGTCGCCTTGGTCCCCGCCTGAAAGCCGCTCCCCGTCACGGTCAGGGGGGAGCTGTCGCCCCTGTTGAGGGTCGAAGGATGGATCGCGAGACTCAGTCTTGAGTTCAGCGGATCGTCGCGCTTGACGGGTTTCTGGGCGGTGAAGAGGGTTTCGAATACCTCCCGCAGCTTGTCAGTCGCTTGCCGTGAAAACATCCCGGCCAGCGCCGAGAAGCCGGCGATTCCGTAGGGGTTTGACAGCGCCGTGGCATCCTGCTGGCTTGCGGCCTGTTGTTGCATGGCCGGTACGATCAGCCGCCACGCAGCAGAAGGCAGAACACGAGCGCCAATGCGATTCCGATCGGCGTGCGCAGCACGAACCACCAGAGCCAGTTCGCGCTCAGCTTCTGGTTTCCGATGTAGTCACCCAGCGACGTCAGCGTATGAATCAGGCTGCCGACCGCGCCCGCGGCAACGACGGTCAGGAACATGCGTTGATCCGGCGACCATTCCAAAGGCCCCTGGCCGAACAATTCCAAGGGTTTGAATGTCTTGCTGTCTGCAATCAGCACCGGCCAGCTTGCAATCAGCACGTAGAAGACCAGAAGCGCGAAAACCAGAAAGCATGCTCCCGCGAAAAAGATCTGCCTGTTCGAGGCCGGATCGTTGACCGCGGTCTGTGACGAACGTGGTTTGTCCGGGTCGTGCGTGGTCACGCTGCTCATTCGTGCCTCCCAAATCGATGGCGCGGGAAATGCGACCCCGCCTGACGAAAGCCAGTCTTGTTTCAATCAATAATAGTATCTGGAATGAATACAATCAAAGGGGTTGCGGGGTCAATTTCCGCTTCGGACGGCAGATGTGCCGGCCGGATGGCGGGCCGACCGGAGAGATCGGTCCGACGATTGCCTCGCGGCGACAGCGCGACGCAATCCGGAGCCGCGGTTTGTCTGTTGATTTTCCGCTGCCATGAGCGCTAATCAAACGATGGAAACCACACCAGAACACTTCGACGTGCTCATCATCGGCGCCGGCCTGTCCGGCATCGGCGCGGGTTATCATCTGCAGACAAAATGCCCGACCAAGAGCTTTGTCATCCTCGAGGGCCGCGACGCCATCGGCGGCACTTGGGACTTGTTTCGCTATCCCGGCATCCGCTCCGACAGCGACATGTTCACGCTCGGCTATTCCTTCAAGCCGTGGACCGAACCGAAGGCGATTGCCGACGGTCCGCGCATCCTGAACTATGTGCGGGAGACCGCGGCCGAAAACGGCATCGACAGGAAGATCCGCTATCGTCATCGCGTGAAGCGCGCGTCATGGTCGACGCGGGAGGCGCGCTGGACGGTCGAGGCCGAGCGCATCGCGGGCGAGGGCGCGACCGAAACCGTCACCTTCACCTGCAATTTCCTGTTCTCCTGCGCCGGCTATTACAAATACGAGGAGGGCTACACGCCGGAATTTGCGGGCACCGCCGATTTCGCCGGCCGCATCATCCATCCGCAGAAATGGCCGGAAGACCTCGACTATGCGGGAAAACGCGTGGTCGTGATCGGCTCGGGCGCGACCGCCGTGACGCTGGTGCCGGAGATGGCCAAGACCGCGGGCCATGTCACCATGCTGCAGCGTTCGCCGACCTATGTGGTGTCGCGCCCGGCGCAGGACCCGCTCGCCAACAAGCTGCGCCGCAATCTGCCGGCCAAACTCGCCTATCATCTGATCCGCTGGCGCAACGTGCTGTGGGGCATGTATTTCTTCCAGCTCTCGCGGCGCAAGCCCGCCGAAGTGAAGCGGCTGATTCTCGGCGGCGTCCGCGTCGCGCTTGGCCCGGACTACGACATCGCGACGCACTTCACGCCGCGCTACAATCCCTGGGACCAGCGGCTGTGCCTGGTGCCCGATGGCGACCTGTTCAATGCGATCAGGGAAAACCGTGCCTCCGTCGTCACCAGGGAAATCGACACCTTCACCCAAAACGGCATCCGCCTCAAAGATGGCAGCGAACTTCCGGCCGACATCATCGTCACCGCGACCGGGCTGGTGCTGCAGGTGCTGGGTGGCGTGCAGGTCAGCGTCGACGGCCGCGCGGTCGATTTTTCGAAGGAACTTACCTACAAGGGCATGATGTATGCCGACGTGCCGAATCTCGCATCGTCCTTCGGCTACACCAACGCGTCCTGGACGCTGAAATGCGACCTCACTTGCGAATATGTCTGCCGGCTGATCAATTACATGGACCGCCACAACTACCGGCAATGCATGGCGCATAACGAGGACCCCGCGATCGAGGCGCTGCCATCGCTCGATTTCTCCTCCGGCTATGTGCAGCGCGCGATCGCGAAAATGCCCAAGCAAGGCTCGAAGCGGCCGTGGCGGCTTTACCAGAACTACGCGCTCGACATCGTCACGCTACGCTTCGGCAAGGTCGATGACGGCGTGATGCAGTATTCGTAAGGGGGCTTTCCAAAGATGCCGTCTAAGGCAGGCTGCGAACTCGGTCCTCGAGGTCGCGCCTGATCTGTTCGGGGGACGCCCCACGCTGCCATATTTGCCGGGAAACGGCGGCGCAGGCCAAGAACACGCAAAAGCCTGTTATCATCCCTGCAATGCCTCCGATCAGGAACATCGCAGCAAAAAATCCGGCGATGCCGACGAGGGCTCCGATCAGCGGAATCGTATCGCGTGGCCGCATCGCAATTGCTCCCCTGCCTGACGTCAGTCTCTTGGTCACGACAAACATTTCTCTTTCAATCAGCGAACCAAAGAAAGCCGGTGCTTAAGCTTAAAATTGGTAGATCACCACCGCCGCCCGATCCAGTTCCAGTATCAAAACCTCAAGATTTTGGTCCTCCGACCAAAACTCGGAAACCGCGACCTAAGCCGGCGCAGGCAGCGGTGCCGGTCTCCGCAGCTACACTGGAGATGCAGGTAATACTGGAAGAGAGATTTCCTGCCTGCTTCAAACCACCAGGACAGCCACGGCTGCCGCTAAAGGTTGGAATCGACCAGGACATTATCAACCTCGCGCCAGACCTATCCGAGACCGACGTGAAGCAGGCCATCAAGAGTTATGTGGCTGCCTCGGAATATTATCTGGCCTCCACCGAGGGCGGGGTGAGGGTTGACCTGGAAGGGAATGCTGCCGGCGTGGTGACACAGGACCAAGCCCGCTGGGCGCAGATCAAGCTTGGGAAATACAAACCAAGATGACACTTATGGATTGTTCGATGGCATTCACTCTTGCCCACTTGTCGCCATAACCAGGCGTTTGATATTTGTTCTAAGTGGCAGAAAATATTTCTGGTGATTTTTTTAGGACGACAATTCAAATATTTTTTGGAGTCGAGTCGGCAGTCCAGGATGAATTAACGTACGCGCCCCCCCCGCAGGCGCTTGCCCGGGTGTCATCCGGACCCAGTCAGGCAACTGCGCGTGATTCCAAACCGCGCCTGCGATCCAACCGTAAACCCTCGAAGTATTTCTATTTCGATGACGTTCCGAGCCGGCGTCTTAGGCTGGATCAGTTGACTGACGAAGAGGCGTTGGAGCAGGCGAAGGCATTCGCCAGGAAAGGCCCGCGATGAAACTTACGGATATTGATATCCCGCCCGACGTTGCGGGCCGCTTCCTGGAAGATATGCACGCCTTCTTTTCAGAGCCGTACCGCATCAAGCGCGATGAGATCGCCGGCCGGCAGATGTTCGTACTCCGGGAATATCAACGGCCGCGAGAAAAGAAGCTTCGCAATCGAAATGTTCATGCAGTTGAGGGATGAGCTTTAGACGAAGCAGCACTCGCCCTTCAGGATGATCTCGACGTTCCCAAACGAAAAGCCCCGCCGGCGGACCGGCGGGCTCAACCGAACCGCAGATTCTCCGCCGTCGGATTGCCTTCCCGATCCGGCCGGATCTCGTAGCTTACGCGCAAGCCCTGAACCAGGTCAGTATAACCCGCCTTTTTGACCGCAGCGATGTGCACGAAAAGGTCCCTGCCGCCGTCGTCGGGGATGATGAAGCCAAAGCCCTTGGTCGGGTTGAACCACTTCACCGTCCCCATCGGCAGGCGCAGATCCTCCAATGAAGACGGATTTTAGCAAGCGGCCCGATGACTGTCATCGCGGGCGGCCTCCAGCAACACGGACGCGACATCGCAAATCGTGCATTGTTCTGTGCATGCCAGAAGAGGGCCCTCGACATGGAAAATGAAGGCGACCATGCCGACCTAAAGCGTCAGCTTGCGGAGGTGGCACACGTTCTCAACCCGGTGGAACGCGAGCTGTGGGCGGCGATGCAGAGGTCCGTCGACGAGCCATGCCATAGCGGGCGGGTCCAGGGATCGCGCGACCGCCATCGTGCGCAATTTCTTGAGAAAGGCGAGCGACATGAAGGCGCGTCAGCGGCGAGCATCCTTTACGGTCGTCGATTAAGGGCCCCGCGGCCGGCGGGCCGTTCTCGTGCTGTCGTTATGCACCACTTGTCCACAGGCCCGCCGCAACAAATTGGCGACGAAACGCGAACGTGACTGGCGGCCCGGCACATGCCCCAGCCGGAGGTGTGCCGGGCCTTCCGCCAAGTCACCGCGCTGGTGGTCCCGAACGGCTTGGATCAATCATGGCGACAATGTGGTCGAGCCGCTATAGCGCGGATGCAACAGTGCCGAACTATCGCTCGCGGAAGTAGAAACCCGCCCGATGTGGGAAGCTGGATGTTCCAATGCCACGAGTAATCCTGCTTTTTAGAGCGATTGCGCGAGAGGGTCCGCAGCATCGAGTCGGCTCTACGGGCGCACAGCATTGGTCAAGCGTAGCCTCGAAGCCGAGGTCTAGCGCCCGCATCGCCGCCGGCGAGATCGTCAGCGCCAACTACACCGGTGCCGCGCCTTCGATGATCGCCAAAATCTCCGCCGGGTCGGAAAGCTCTTCCCGATCGATCAGTGAGTTGGCCAAGCGTTCAATGCGGTCGATATTCGCCGAGACAATGCGTTGCGCCTCCCATTCGGCCCAGCCAAGTTCGGCCTCGAGTTTCGATGGAGCGTGCTCTTCGAGCCGGCTCAAAACGCACGAGAGGTCCCCTGAAATCATACGTGACGTTGTCGCGGGCCTCTCCAGACGCGAGCTCGGCCGCCCAGCCCGCCATAGCCACGATGTTTTCGCGCTGCCGTTCGGAGGGAACTGCGCAGTCCGCCGCCGGAGTGTGTTGCGAGCTTCCGAAGGCTATTCCGTCTGGCGCCTGATCGACACCAGCACAACGGTGACGCGGCACCTGTTCCTGGGTCGCGCGTTCTCCGCCAAACATAGGCGAGCATCGAAAAGGCTCGATGCTCGCCTGCATCGGCATCCGTGGGAGAGGGCAGCGGCGAGAGGTCAAAGGGGGGGTACCTCGACCTCCTATCACCAAACTCGATCAGGCCGCAAAAACAATGTAGGACAATGAATTTTGGTTCGCGGACGTTCCCGTCCTCCACTTTGTCTGGCTCACGCGCCGTCACGCCCGGGCAAAAGAGCGACGTGCGCCTTCGTGCGAGCAGCCGCCTCACACGATCGCGAAAGCCAGCAAGCTCGAACCCAGCAACACGAGGCTGGCCGCTATCAGCGTGAGGAACCCATCGGAGACTAAATCGTGATTGCTCATGATACACCTGCCATGTGCGATGCTCGTCCGAACAGAGCGCAGGCCTGAGCAGCGCCTCTGCTGCGTGACACAATCCGCGATTTGGGTAGGTTCTTCCATTACACGTGTGTACGGTCGCATAAACTCTTCTGATCGCCCGCAATAAACCTTGGTATGACCGTCACGGGTCCGGGAAGCGACGCTCACGCGCCAGCAGCGCGACCGCGATGGCGACCACCACGATGAAGATCAGCGCCTGAGCACTCGACATTCGCCACATCGCGCACCGCCCTTTGTGTGCAAGGTGGCACATAATTTAGAGCGAAATGATGAATGGCAAATATATCTAAACGGCGCGGTCGCGCGGTCCCGGCACGTTGGGGCGCTCTCCACAGTACCTTGGCGACGATGTTCCCGATTGCGGAGGGTCGCCATCGTCAGGCCCTCCGTTGATCTAGGTCAACGTCAGCGATCCTTTGGCGCTCACGCTATGTTCAGCCGCACCTGAGGCGGCTCCCGTCACCTTTCAGTTCCGCAAACGCGAAGAGGGAAGTCCGCCATGCATCCGAGGAAGCGTCTTTCGATCAAGTCAGCGACAGTTGCCGGGATTGCTGCTAGCGTCCTATTGGGGCTTACAGGTCTCACTCTCAGTCCAGCACCGGCTAGGGCCGTAGTTTACTGCCAGTACGTTGAGTATCCGCACGGTTGCGTGGCGAGGGCCGGCGTCGTGCTCGCGCCTCGTCCGGTGGCGCGCGCTGCGGTCCGTCATAACGCCGGTGGCAACTTAAATGGTGGCGTCAATCGCGTTGGGGTGCGGCGGTAAAGGCTTGTTTCGCCGGTCACGAGCGAGAAAGAAGCCGTCACCGTTTCGTCCCGGTGGCGGCTTTTTTATCGTCCCGGCATGGGCAGGCGACCGATAGCGGACGGCATCACGTCGTCGCGTCATCACCACGTCGAGCGCGCCAGGGCGCAGACCGGACCGCAAGAGCGTCGTTCAACCGCTGACGGGCAAATTTCTCGTACGAGAGTTTTCGGTGCCGTCTCAGTTTGAAATTGTGGGAGGGGGGCTGCTTTGCCGGAAGTGCTCCACGGCACCATCAATTTGAACCCAATCATGTTTCGACTGTTCGAAAACCGATATGACGGGGGCTGGGTATTTTGGTTGTGCCATCGCGCCGACTGCAACGGCGATCAGCGCGGGCAGATTGCTGAGTTTCCAGTAGACTGTTGAGCCGCACTGTGGACAAAAATAGTTATGGATTTTCCCGCCGCTTGCGGCGGCGTGCGTGAACTCTTTTGAGGTTCCTGAGATGGTGACAACATCAACGGGGTAATAAGCGCCTACACCGAACGGCGCGCCGGTTCGGCGTTGGCAGTCGATGCAGTGACAAGCAACGACTAGCCCCAAGTTTGTACTTTGCGGGACTTGAAAGCTGAAGTCTTTTCGCGATTTTGGGTTATGAACCGCTCTCGATTTGTATCCATGTAAAGGGCTTTTCAAATCAACGCGAGTGTGATTTGATTCGGAAATGTTCATTGAGACAGTTCCGAATCGCGATTCACCGCCGGCGGTGCTCTTGCGGGAGAGCTATCGCGACGAGAACGGTCGGCCCCAGAAGCGGACCCTGGCCAATTTGAGCAAGCTGCCGGACCATGTGGTCGCTGCGCTGAAGGCGATCCTCAAGGGCGGTACACTGATCGGGACAGGCCCGGATCACTTGCAGATCGAACGCTCGCTACCGCATGGCCACGTTGCAGCAGCGCTCGGGATGATCCGCAAGATCGCCCTGGACCGATTGATCCTGAGCACGGCGAAGGGTGCCGAGGCGCGGCGCGGTTGCGATCTCGTGGTGGCGATGCTGGTCGACCGGTTGATCGCACCACGCTCCAAGCTTGGCTTCGTGCGGGCGGTCGACGAGGAGACGGCAACAACGAGTTTGGGCGCGGTCTTGGGCCTTGGCAGGGTGAAGGATCACGAGGCCTACGAGGCGCTGGATTGGCTCCTGGAACGCCAGGTTAGAATCGAGAACGGCCTGGCGCGGCGGCATCTCGAGGACGGCGTGCTGGTGCTCTATGACGTGAGCTCGTCTTACTTCGAAGGCCGTCATTGTCCGCTGGCGCAATATGGCCACAGCCGCGATCATCGGAGCGATCGCCTGCAGATCGTTTACGGCCTGCTCTGTACCCGTGAGGGATTGCCAATCGCGGTCGAGGTGTTCGAGGGCAACACGGCAGACCCGACGACGCTGAAATCCCAGATCGACAAGCTGAAATCCCGCTTCGGTATCAAGCGGGTTGTGCTGGTCGGCGACCGCGGGATGATTACCGCAGCCAGGATCCGCGATGATCTCAAATCGTCAGGCTTGGACTGGATCACCTGCCTGCGCGCGCCGCAAATCCAAGCCTTGGCGCAAGACCATGGGCCGCTGCAGCTCTCGCTGTTCGACGAGCGGGATCTTGCCGAAATCAGCTCTCCCGACTTTCCCGGCGAGCGGCTGATCGTGTGCCGCAACCGCGACCTGGCGGCTGAGCGCGCGCGCAAGCGTGAGGCGCTTTTGGTCGCGACCGAACGGGAGCTTGCGCGCATTCAAGCTCAGGTTCGCCGCAAAGGTTCTCACCTGCACGCTGCCGTCGAGATCGGCCTGGCTGTTGGCGAAGTCGTGAATGCGAAGAAGATGGCCAAGCACTTCGCCCTCGACATCCGCGACGGCCACCTCACTTGGGCTCGCAAGGTCGATCAAATCGCGGCCGAGGCCAAGCTCGATGGCATCTATGTCATTCGCACCAGCGTGTCGGCTGAAGACCTCGGTCCCGCGCATGCGGTGCAGGCATACAAGGATCTCTCCCGAGTAGAACGGGCCTTTCGCTCGATGAAAACCATCGACCTGGAAATACGCCCCATTCGCCATTGGAGCGCCGACCGCGTGCGCGCGCACGTCTTCCTGTGCATGCTCGCCTACCACGTCGAGTGGCATCTGCGCCAAGTGCTGGCGCCGCTCTTGTTCCACGACACCGATCTCGAGGCGGCACGCGCGGAACGGTCCTCGCCGGTTGCCGCGACAGAGCCCTCACCCGCGACGAAATCCAAAAAGGCCATCAAGCGCAATGCCAATGGTGATCGCGTCAACAGCTTTGCTGGTCTTATCGACCATCTCGGCACCATGACACGCAACACCATGCGCATGCCGCTCGCCGAAAAGCATCCCTTCACGCTGCTGTCCAAATCCACGCCGCTTCAGGAGGCGGCATTCAAGCTCCTCGGCTTCGACCCAAAAAGTGTCCAGTAACCGCAAAGGCCAACCGCAGAAATGGCGAGTCGGATCAAGCCCTTCTGCAGTTCTTCAGTAAAAACTTCGGACTAGCTTGGATGGCTCTTCTGGAAGCGAGAGCGTGACTGCACCACAGCTGCATCGAGCGTCAGCCATCGATAAATCCTCCAATTGCTTCTGAGCAAGCAAAGGTTATCGGGAAGTATTCGACATACCAAATTTCGAACTGAGGCACTACCCGGCACCCACATGTTCGCGGAGTTGATTTGGTGGTCGGCTTTGTAGACGGCTTTGCCAAAAATAAGCATGCTTTCCGACGAATTTTTCCCTCCCCGGTGGGGTCCGTCCGGGACAAGCCCGGTCAGCGTATTACTTTCCGATTTTGGTCCTGCGGAGGGCCTACCCGGCACCAGCGCGTCACACGACCGCCGAAGATGCCCAAGGTGGGCGAAGGTGCCCACGTCTCGACACGGGCATCTTCGGCCCTCTTAGGGCATCCTCGGGAGTGCCCATAGCCAACCACTCTCAAGTCCCGACTTCTCTGGCTTGATGCCCAAGGTCTCACGGGCGCTCCGAACATGCTTATTTCAACAATGCCCCAGACAAATCCGCCCCTCCCAAAAAGCCACCCCGTTGATGCAGATCAATGGTCAGTCACACGTTGGACGCAACGTCCTCCAGCGCAACAAGCAACGAGGAAATCGGCCATGAATGACGCTGGAGTGGGCTGGATAGCAGCCATCATCATCGGGGGGATCGCAGGCTGGCTAGCAGAGCAATTCATGAAGAGCAGCATGGGGATGATCATGAATATTGTGCTCGGCATTGTCGGTGCGGCGATTGCTAGCGCCATTTTGAGTTACTTCGGGGTCCACCTTGGTGGATGGATCGGCTACCTGATTTCCGGCTTCATCGGCGCGGTCTTGCTGATCTGGGTCGTCCGGATGGTACGGCCCGCTTGAGGACACCGGCGCGTCACACGTCCGTCAGGAAGCCGCGTGGTGAGCGCGAAAGCGCCGGGCCGCAATTGGTACGCGCAATTATCGCCGACGCAGAATAAAAAAAATTGGGGGACCCAAGCCGAAATTTCCTCTCCCCCGGTTTTTGTCCCAATTGGCCGTGAGGACAATATCGCCCTGTGGAAATCTTTGATCTCATGTTGAGCACCTTCACACGAAGGTCGTTCGACCTGAGTGCTGGCTAGCATCATGGTCGATGTCAGCGCGCCGTGCTGCATTGGCTGCCGGTAATTGGACGTAAATCAATTGGGGGGCGTGGAGCAACGAATGCCCCTGATGCGCTATTTTGTTGCGGTAGCCAGCGTATTGCTCGCGCTGCTCTTCGTCGCCGATGCCTGTTTGCCAAAATTGCCAACTGCCGGGAAAACCGCCGCGCTCCCACCCGGCATTCGTATTTATTCCGATCAGAAATGGCCGGAGCGCATTGTCTACGATACCAGCGTCACGATGGTCAGATCTGCGCCAGCCGCAAATCCTGAGGCTGCCGGTTCGGCGCCGCCTATGATTGCTGTTGCCTCGCCCAAGTTGCGCGAAGCATTGGCTGAACTGCCGCCGCAGCCTGCCAATCCAAAAAGGCCGCAGCATAAGTTTGCAAAGAAGCACGCGGCGAAACCTGTGTGGCTGTCGGCGCGGCGCTCACCATTCGGCTGGTTTGGACCGACGATCTGGTGATTGCTTGCTTGAGGCTCGCAAGTACTAAGTATTCGGGAGCAGCCCATCAAGGATTGCAAAAAATAGCCGCAAGCCCGCCGTGACGATCTTCACGCCGGTGCGGCGCTTATTGGCCGCGAGGACAATAGTGTCCCGTGGAAATCTTTGATCTCATGTCGGGCACTGTGCTGGAGAGGCTCTTCGAGCATAGGACAGCGCGGGCCATCGATGAGGCTGCTTCGCTACGCCCCCCTCCAACCCCCCGCGGAGCAATCTCGTCGAGGTGCCAGCGAGCAACCGGTCCGAACATGGTGGTCCTAAAGTTGTTTCTTCCCCCATGGTCGCGGCACAAGAGCGGTGCGAGATGACAGCTTTCACGATCCAAGCGTCCAAAAATGGACAGACGATCACAACAGTCCGGATTAGACCAACGGTCTGTGTTGAGAAAGCCAAGACGCTCTTGCGAGAAGGATGGCAGGTTCACATCACTGATGCCGCTGGCCATCAATATCGCTCCGATGAATTTGATCGGTTAGTTGCCGAGTTGCAGTTTTCCGAACTTGCTAATTGACGGGAAATTCCGTTGGGACGGAATGCCATTCTGACCTGAGCTACGCGGTCTGGTGCGGCAGGGCAGGCCAGTACCGGGCGGTTGATCGCGCGCCAGTGACCTTCAGGGTATCGAGCAGGAGCACGAACGAAACTAGACGACCGATTCCAAGAAAGTTGTCATATGGGTGGGATTTATTTGTCGTTTCAAGCTCCTATGTAAGCGGTGGGAGGCTTTGCGACGAAGGATTTAGCGATATGGCGGCGTGGCGGCGGGCGATTGAATTGTCGCTCGGAGATTCGGATGTGGAGAAGTTGAGGATGATAGCGCGGTCGCGAACCGAACCTGCGAGCCGGGTCGAGCGCGCGCGCATCTTGCTGGGTTATTGGGAAAACTCGTCGTTTTTTGCGGTGGGCCAAGCGCTCGGGCTGCACCATCAAACGGTCCAGCGCTGCGTCGAGCGGGCGGTGGCCGAAGGCCCGATGGCCGCGCTGGACGATCGCCCTCGCCCCGGCCGGGAGCCGACGATCACGCTGGAAGCGAAAGCCTGGTTGACGTCGTTGTCGTGCCGGAAGGCGAAAGAGCTGGGTTATCCGCATGAATTGTGGACCACGCGGCTGCTCGCCCGCCAAGCTCGCGAGCACGGTCCCGCCGAAGGGCACCCGTGCCTGGCGAACCTGGCGCAGGGCACGTTGTGCAAGATCCTCGATTCTGAGGAAGTGAAGCCGCACAAGGTCCGTTACTACCTGGAGAAGCGTGATCCTGAGTTTGCGGAAAAAATGGCGAGGTGCTGTGCGTCTATCGCAAAGTGAAACTGCTCAAGAGGGCGGCGGCGCGGTCGAAGCGGAAGCCGAACGGCCGGGTGGCGATTGTCTCCTACGACGAAAAGCCCGGCATTCAGGCGATTGCAACGACGTCTCCCGATCTGCCGCCCGAGCCCGGCGTTCATGCGACCTTCGCCCGCGACCATGAATACAAGCGCCACGGCACGGTCACCTTGCTGGCCGGCATCGACCTTGTCACCGGCAAGGTTCACGCTATGGTCGAGGATCGCCATCGCAGCCGCGAGTTCGTCGCGTTCCTCAAGCGTCTCGACAAAGCCTATTCGGCCGACACCGCGATCCACCTCATCCTCGACAATCATTCCGCACATATCTCCAGAGAGACCAAAGCCTGGCTCGCCGAGCAACCAGCCGGCCGCTTCGAGTTCACCTTCACTCCCAAGCATGGCTCTTGGCTCAACCTCGTCGAGGGCTTCTTCTCCAAGCTGGCCCGCTCCGTGCTGCGCCATATCCGCGTCTCGTCCAAACAAGAGCTCAGGGAACGCATCATGGCCGCCATCGACTTCTTCAATAGCGATCCCGTCGTTCACACTTGGACCTACAAACTCGACAAGGCCGCTTGATATGATTCGAACTTCAAAATCGCTGACCTAGTGGGTCCCAAATCGAATTTTTTCCTCCCCGGGGGGCGGTGGCCAAGGAAATCTTTTCGGCTCGACAATCGCGGAAGCGGTGGCTGCACGAAGACCGTATCTCGCCGGTCGTGATGCACACGCGGCAAGCACTGCTTGATTGATTTGCTACGGCCAGCTCCCCAGGCTTTTAGGAACAAAGCCAAATGGTGACTAGCGCCAACGGAGCGCCAACACAGATGGCACCACCAATTATCGACGCGAAGGCAGAAAGCAAATTTCCTTCGTAACTCAACTCACGCCCAGACATGCCGTTACTCCACGAGCCCCCCGGGTATTGCCCGTCGCCCAAGGATGAACGATCAAAAAGCGGCTGGTGTCGGGATCAGCGCGTGACGGTATTGGTATTGCAAAATGCTTGCCCGAACCAGTGCGGTCAGGCTGAGCGCTTATGGCTAACAAAACGTTAGCGCGCACCCCCATCGTGGCTTGGGGATCGGATCTCCGGATATCGTCCGATGCCCTGCCGCGTTGTACCCGTCACAGGACTGTCACATTTTAAAAACGGACTGTTGCCCCCAAGTCACGGATTTTCCGGGAAAAATCATGCAAATTTAAACCTGCAATTCGGATTGCACTTCACAAGGCGACGGGATGGGGAAAGAGACGATGAAGAAATTTTTGTTGGCTATGGTCGGATCAGTAGCTTTGTTGGGCATGGCAGCCCCGGCCTTGGCCGCTGACATGGCCGTCAAGGCACCGCCACCGGCCCCGCTTCCGGTGATCTACAATTGGAGCGGCTTCTACATCGGCGCGAACGGCGGATATGCCTGGAGCAATCAGTGCGTCGATGTCACTGCCGTTAACGCGGTCGCCTTCGCCGTCGCTGAAGGTTGCAGGGATTCCGGGGGTGGAGCGGTCGGCGGCCAGGTAGGTTATCGTTGGCAGACGGCATCGTCGTGGGTGTTCGGGCTTGAGGCTCAGGGGGACTGGGCCAATATCCGGAACTCGCGCGACAGCATCCTGCTAGTGGGAGATACTTGGAGGTCCAAGGTCGATGCATTCGGGCTATTCACGGGTCAGGTCGGCTACGCATGGAATGCCTCCCTGTTTTATGTGAAGGGCGGCGCTGCGGTCGCCAACCGGCGGTGGGATCTACTTGCTGGTGGCGTTGGATTGGCCTCGGCAGAACGGACACGTTGGGGTGGGACGGTCGGTGTCGGCTGGGAGTACGGCTTCGCGCCAGGTTGGAGTGCCGGCATAGAATACGACTATATTTGGCGGGAGAACGATAATGGCAGAACCTTCTTGACGCCGGGACTAGCGCCTGCCGTCACCTCCATTACCGCCAATACCAGGGGAGACGCTAATCTGATCACGGCGCGTATCAACTACCACTTCAACTGGGGCAAAAGCCCGGTCGTCGCCCGTTACTGACCTCGGTTTACATTTTCCAGCAGAACTAGGCCGACAGAAATGTCGGCCTTTTTGTTGAGCGAAACTGTTTCAAAAATCCGTCTGCTAACGATCGGGTCGCTAGCGCGTTATTCCTTCTTCCTCAATCCATTGATTGATTTCCGAGGCTGTAACAGTGCGTCGTATCGGCTGATGAGGGCTCAAGGTGCCCGCAGTGACCTTTCGTCCTTCTGACAACATCGCCTTCGCAAATTGCTTGGCCTCGATTTCAGTCGGAAATGATTTTGTCTCTCTCTTACGAGGATCCGCAGAAGAAGAAAAAAGGCGCAAGCGCAAGTGTTTCGGCGTTTCAACCGAAACGAACCAGTGGTTGGTAATCGGCTTATATCTGGCCACGATGGCCGCCGTGGCGGGCTATTCGCGGTTCTTGCACCATGGCATGCAATCCGACCTACAGCTCCACTCTACGGCGGATCAGAGGGATTGCCAAACGCGTTACTCGCGTAGCCACCGACCCAATAGGAACACGCTCAAAAAATAATGGGTCCCATTTCGAAATTATTTCCCTTCCCCCGGTCATGCGAACGAAAGCATGCTTACTGGTAGCGCAGAGCAAATCACTCCGCGAGCGCTCGGTAGACGGAAGCACGACCAATCTTGAGTGCCTTGGCGATCGCAGACGGTCCTATGCCTTCGGCCTTCATTTGTATGATCTTCGCAGGATCGATGCTCGCCTTGCGGCCCTTGTAGACGCCACGCGCCTTAGCGTCCGCGATCCCCTCAAGCTGTCGTTCGCGCCGAAGATTAGTTTCAAATTCCGCGAACACGCCGAGCATATCGAGAAAGCACTTCCCCGCCGCCGTGCTGGTGTCGATTGGCTGCTCGGTAGCCTTGAGAGACGCGCCGCGAGCCTTCACAGCGCGGACGGTGTCTTGCAGGTCCCCGATACTCCGCGCCAGCCGGTCGATGCGCGTGACCATGAGAACGTCGCCCTTGCGGAGGAAGTCCAAGACAGTCCGCAGTTCATCGCGTCCCGCCGTGGTGGTGCCGCTGCGCTTCTCTGATCTGATGATCTCGCACCCGGCTGCGCGGAGAGCACTCTCTTGCAGTTCGAGGTTTTGGTCGGTGGTGCTCACGCGGGCGTAGCCGATGACGGGCATATCAGGTCCTTGTCTCGTTAGGGTCTAGACCACGAGACAGTGCTGTCTCAAAAGTGAATAGTCAACCCTATTGAGACAACTTCTGCGTCTCATCGCCGTGTCTCGTGGGGGTAAACCTTATTGAGACGCGCAAGGCGGGGGGAACCCTTCGCCCTCGGCTTTCGTTATGAAGAACAGGGCGTTCCACACAGGGAACCGTCATGCCTCTTTATCGGTGTACCTGATGGAGAACGGGCACGTTTGGACGGCCATCGATCTGACTTGCGCGGATGACGACGATGCGAAACGGCGAGCGGCAAACCTGTCGAGCGGCCATGATGTTGAACTTTGGCTGGGCGACCGCAGGGTGACACTTTTGAGATTGCGAAGGAAGGTTTTGGCCGGGACGTTTTCGGCGGGTGAAGATCGATGAGGCATCGCCGATGAAATGCTCAGCCTGTTGATCGACTGAATGACCCCAGACCGATTGGCAATGCCCCTGCAATTCCACCGTGCCGTCGAGGACATGGAAATATGGAGCGCAACCAGCGAGGGCTACTCGTTCGTGATCAGCTATGAAAGCCCCAGCGGTCCGGGCTTTCATGGACGCGCCGGTTATTTGGCGTCGTGGCGTCTGGTTTATGGAGGCCGTCATGCGATCAGGATCACCGGCTCGCCCTTTAAGACTTTCGACGAGGCCGAAGCCGCCTGCGACGCGATGCTGAAACACCTGACGAGCGATTAGGACTGCGTGAGGCCATCTACGCCGCTGCCCGATCTTCCATGTCGTACCAGTTCGGAACGATGTTCACCGAGCCCGCCGAGGGCGCGACATTTGTGCGCGACCCATAGCTGTATGGAAAACCCGAACGATCACGCTTGCTCATGCGTCCTGCGGATAAGTTCCGCCAGACGACAATTGTGTTTGATCTCTTCGGCAACAACCAACTTGAGATATATTAGGTCAGCAATTGCCGGATGACCGTTCGAGCGATCTTGCAGAGCGTTTTCTATCTCTTTTTCGAGAGCCGCGTGTCGCCGTTCCAAGTACGCAATGGTTATTTGCTCCACGTCATAAGACATGATCTCTTCCCCAAGCAAAGTGGACTACTGCGAATGCCCGGATCAAAGGTGCTATAGGCTGGCGGGCGTCACAATTGGATCAAGGGACATTGTTCTTGAGTACACTGTCCCAAAGGCCCCCGTGACGGCGGCAGGCGCAACTACGCGAACCCCGCCGATCCTCTCTCAAGCGGCTCGATCAGCGACTGCGCCGAGAACGGCTTTGTGAGATAGGCGAGACATCCGGACTGAAGCGCGGACGTGCGAATGGCAGGGCTATCGTTCCCAGTCATGTAGATGACTGGTACAGAATTGCCAGCCGCCTTGAGACGATGCCTCAGTTCGATGCCTGACCCATCGCCCAAGTTGATGTCGAGAAGGACGCAAACCGCCTCGTCGAAATCACCGTGCTTTGCGAAGGCTTCCGCCGACGGAAACAGCAAGCTGGCGTAGCCGAACTGCCGCAGCAGTCGCGCTACACTTCGCAGCATTGCGGGGTCGTCATCGACGACGAGGACAACAATTCGATGTGGCAAAAGTTCTGTCCTTGGCCAATCAAACTGCACAAGGCAAACAAGGTTCGATACTCCGAGTTTCTTGATAGGCCCCGCGCGACCGACCGCCGTTGCGGATGGTCGCCATCTCGCGACGGGCCGGCCCAGCGCGTCACGTCGACAGTCACGACCACGATGTCCGCTCACTGCGGGATAGTGTTGAAGAACTCTTTTTCGGCCGGCGAACGAAATTTTTCAGGACCAGTGATGCGTTCGGCACGCGGCGATGTGAGGGACCACATCTTTTTACCCAAAGACGACCACGGACCTTCGCAGATTTTCAGAGACGTTTGATTTTCGACTTTTGCAACAAACGTTGACCGAGATTTCGGGTAAGGCCAAATATCTCCTTTAATATCAATATCTTCCATTTGATTTTGAAGTGCCGTCTCGACGGCTGTAGCGGCAGGGACATACGCTCCAGACATACATCAAGCGCAGGCTTTGCGCAGGAAAGATCGCGACCCTTCTGGCTGCGGTTGCAACCTCCCTTTTTGCGAGCACTAATCCCTCTCAGATGCGCCCTCTGACGACGTTAGGGGCGCGTTGGGATGCGATTTGGGACCGGGTCGCATGCGCGGCGGGGCAGACGCGCACCACGGGGCTCCCCTACGTTCGCGCGATCCAGACTTGTCTCATCACTGTTGAACCTTCGCATAGTTCACGTGACCCACGCTAAGGGGGCTCGGGGAGACCAGAAGAGTTTCCTTGAGTAGGGTCGGGTTGCACGGCTGGAATGTCAGATCGCTGAGACGGTCTGTCGCAGGCCCTGCGGTTCGGACCGCGTTGCTATGAAAGCGTCGTGGGGGATGTCGATGTTTACAAACCTTAATACAGACCCCAAGAAGAAGCCTCGGCTTCATGGCGAGCTTGGTGACCTGGCTCATGCCAAGCTCAGTTCAGGCGAGTTTAAGTATAGCAATGGCACTGAGATTTTCGGGGAAGCGGAGCCCGCAGACTATATCTACCAGGTGATTGAAGGCGCGGTTCGAAGCCACAAGCTGTTATCTGACGGTCGCCGCCAAATCGGCGCGTTTCATTTGCCTGGCGATATCTTCGGCCTCGAAAATGGCGATTTCCATCGTTTAACAGCCGAAGCCATCATCGAGACCACCGTTTGCCTCATTAAACGCCAAAGCCTGGAGCGCATCGCTAAAACCGATCCTGCGATGGTTCGAAGCCTCTTGACCATGACGACCGACAGTCTTCAGCATGTCGAGAACCAATTGCTACTCTTGGGACGCAAGACATCGTTGGAACGCGTGGCCGCGTTCTCCTTGAGATGGATCGTCGCTTGGCGGCAGCAGGTGTCATGTCCCTTCCAATGGTCCGCCGTGATATTGCGGACTATCTCGGCCTTACCCTCGAGACGGTATCACGCGCGCTTTCTGAACTTCAGCGGAAGGGTTACCTGAAAGTCGCGGGGCCATTCCTCCGCGAGATCATTGTACTTAATCGTGCGGGCCTAACTGAACTAGACCGCTGACTTTCGGTCAGGTGCGCCGCGTCGCGCAGAAGAGGTTACTATGGCTGAAATAAATAAACTCTCGGTCGGCAAAGTGCTCGACAAGCTGCGCAGCAACGATACGCCCAAAAAATCGAAGACCATGCAGCTCGACGAGAAAGTTGAGAAGGTTGGCGAAGAGATACAGCGCTTGAGAGCGGCCGCCGCCTCAAGCGTGGCCAGCGAGTTGGCACGACTGGGCGAGATTGAGATTTACGCGATACCATAAAGCCCGCTTCCGGTAGCCGCCGACTAGCTTTGCCATGTCGTGGCCGCGCAGATCGCGCCGCGTGGCTGGCTATGCGCTGGCGCGGGCTGGTGATCCTATAGCCCTGCGCTGGCGGCGCGCTGAGCGGCCGCGGGCCTAACTCTGCTTCTCAACCAGTTTTGAAGCGCCGTCGCCACCTCGCATGCGCTCATCGATATCGTCGAGAAGGGTCTGGATGGGGTCGTTTGGCTGAGAAGTGAGTTCCATGCTCTGCCGTGCCCGGCCATATCTCCGATCCAGCAATTCCCTTCCCGCTGCGATCCGAGCCGTTTCCGACTTGGCCTTCAACGCTAAGCGCGCCAACTCCACGATCACGTCAGGAGCATGGTGTCGCGCCAGTTCTTGCAACTCGCCGAGAACTTTGGGGCGCCCACCCGGATTACCACTTTGGCCCTTACGAAATTTCACATTCTTCTCTTTCTCTGTTTCCCGCCTGTTCTCAGGCATATCAGAGACCCGGGCTTCGCATTCAAGGCCAAGACCGGACGTCGCACGGCTTCCAGGAGCGCAGCAAGACTGATGGCAGGCTTGGTATTCGCGCCCTGATTGATGCCCCGCAAAATGCGAGGTCGATCCCCCCGTGCTTCGCGCGAAAGTCGAGCACCGTCGAACTCATCGACCGGAGCGTGCCCACTTCCGGAACACTGCATTCAGCTCGCTTTTGATGGCGCATCGGGTCGTCCTGCCAGGCGGCCGAAAGGTCGGCAACGTGCCGTCATCGATGAGGGCATCGCGTGGCCACGCGTCGTCCCCATCCAATGGGCGATCATTTCCATGCCGTAGAGCAGCTCGCACCCATCGGTTCGCAAGTCAGACGGCGATTTTTTAGCCGCGTCCATTTTTGCGTCCGGCTGGGCAGCTAGTCTAGCTCGAGGAGCTAGGAGTTCCACGGGTGATTTCGCTTCCAACGCTGCTTCCAACGCGGGCGCCCTATACGAGCCTTACGGGTCGTTCCAACGACCGTAAGGGTATAGGGCGCTTGTTGGTTGGAATTTTCCGTTAGAAGGCCGTTGGAGGGTCTTTTGCTCCCGTTGGAAGCCCGTTGGAAGCGTAGGGAGGCATCGAGCCTCCGCGCTTCGAGGTGTCTGTCGTTCATGCTCTGTCATTCCTTTCCGGCCACAGCCAGATAGCTGCGTCTTTCCCGGCCCTTGGTGAACGTGCGGTTCTCGATCAGTTTGGCGCGCAGCAACCGCTCCATGGCCGCAGTCAAATCCTTCGGGGTAAGCCCCTCGGCCTCCGGCTGCCTCGCGAAGTTGGTCGGCGCATAATTGCTGGGGTTGGGATTGGCACTGACCTTCCGATTCTGTTCGGTCCACCGCAGCAACAGCTCGATGAACACCTGGTCCGCCTTGTTGGCGCGCTCGGCGGCGTCTGCGCCATCGACCGGGAGGAACAATCCGTTCTGGTAGCGCACGAAGCTGGCGGCGACCGGCGGGCCGTATTGGTTCTTGTGAAACCTGATCTCGCGCACGCGATTTTCGGACACGGGGCCCGCGTCATCGGCCGGCTTGAGGCTCTTCATGACAGCCCGGCCGCGCACCGCGTTGTGCCATTGGGTCGTGCCCGACAGCCCCTCATGGCTTGCCACGCCGCTAGAGACGCCGGACATGCTCGGATGCGTGACCAGGATGATAGCGCCGCGGGTCACCAGGGCTATGCGTCCGAGCAGCTTGATGAACTGTTGCACCTCAGAGCGGTTGTTCTCGTTTCCGGCAAAGATGTTGGACGTCGAGGCAATGCCGATCAGCACCGGCTTGGTGTCGCCAGCCAGCTCGTACAGCCAGTCATAGGCGGCGGTCGTCTCGATAATGTCATTCCGCCGGTTGGGCGCGGCGAGGATGGTGTCGTGCTCGATCATCGAGATCAGCTGCAGGCCCGCATCTGCGAGAACATCGTAGTTTGTTCCATAGTGCTCGTTGATCGCGGCCTGACGCCAATGCAGTGCGTTCAGGTTGTCTTCGCATTCGAGGTAGACGGCCGAGCCCTGGCGCGGGATGCAGCCGAGCCAATCGACTCCGCCCAGGCAGTGCGCGGAGCACAGCTGTTGCAGCACACTTGACTTGCCTTCGCCGCCCTCGCCCGAAAATATGAACACTTGCTCGGCCAACACGCGTCCGGGCACAGTATACGTCGGCTGCGGCACCGGTTTGCCCATCCAGTCGCGAAGTGGTGCCGGCTGCGGCTTGTTATAAAAGGGCTTGGCCGCTTCGATCCGGGCTTGCAGGTCTTCTTTGCCGTGCCCTTGCTCGAGCCAGTCCGTGAGATCACCGTGCTCGGGCAGCTCGCAAAACTGTACGATCCGGATGTCAGGCACGATGCCTCGCAGCGCGTTCGCCACTTCAAGCGCGTGGGCGTGCCCGGTCGCGTCGTTGTCCTCCATGACCACGGCGCGCTTGCGGCCGGCAAACCAGGCATTGAGCTCGGCAACCCACGCGGCTTTGCGCTCGCCCTCTGGGTTGGTTGTCGCAACGAAGCCGAGCGCGGCGGCGCTGTCGGCGTCCTTCTCGCCAGCGCAGATTAGCACCCAGGCGTCGAGCGGCGCCTTGACCAGCTCGGGCAGTCGGTACGGAACGCGCGGGCCCTTCGGCGCGCCCTTCACCCAAGTGGTCCCCATCAAATGGTACTGCGGAAATTGCTTGGTCGATGTGCGTTTGATTTTGAGATAGGGCGTGCCGTCAGCGTGGCGGTAAGTGTACTCGGCGACAGTGCTGCCGGTGTCGCACTCGCCATGCGGGTAACCATCGCGATCGCCGGCATGGTTGTGGCCATCGCCGGCCCGCCGATCGCGCCCATTGCCCTTCCGCGCTTCATCGCGCGGCCGCTCGAACGCCGCGCGGATGTCGTCGAAGGTGAACGCGAACGGCGGCGGCTCGGTCGCGGGTTTGGCCAGACCCTCAGCCGCGATTGGGATGACATCAGGCGCGGGCGTGTCGGCATCGCCGGGCGAAGGCGTGGTGGCATCGCCGACCACCTCATCCACGCCACCGGCGTCAACATCTGGGGCGGCAACATCGGCCGCGTTATCGGCATGTCCATCTGAGCCTGCAACCGGCTTGTTGAAGCGCAGACCCTCGCGCACCTTCGCGGCGATCGGCAGACCATCGGCCCAGGCAGGCGCAGCGACGAGCAGGCGCTTGAACTCGTCGAGCGAGCCAAACCCGATCGGCACTTCGGCGACAATCTCATCGTGCACATGCAAAACGATGTCGTAGCCGGCCGCATCGAGACGGTGCATCGCTTCGGCGAGCAGATCGCGTGACATCGCCTGCACGATGTTTTCGGTCCACAAACCGCCGTAAGCGCCCTGGCCGAAACGGCAGTCGACAAATTTGCCGCCGGTGTTGTCCTTGAAGACCACCATCGGGTCGCGGTACTTACCCGGCTCGAGGCGCGGGAAGGGATAGCACAAGGCGCGGCCCGAAGGCAGCGTGATCCTTAGAAATGTGGCGCCGTCATAGCAGAGAGGCCGAGCCGCCCGACGTTGAACGTCCTGCCGGGCTTGCGGACTGCCATGGTCGCGGTGCGGTCGACGGTGCACCAGAACTGCACCGTGTGCGGATGCATGCTTCGCCAGGTTTCCTTGTAGCGTTTCTTATCCTCTTCACTTGATGGGTCATCCTCAGGCGCGAAATTGTCCCATGCGCGTGGTCCGCCCTGATAACCAAAGGCCAGATCCGCCGTCTTGCCCTTGTCGCGGGCGATCTCTTCCGGCAAGCCAAAGGCGCGGCCAATCAGATAGTAGAGTTCGAGTTTCGGGTCGCCGGTCGTTTCGAACTGGGCCCATTGATCCAGCTTGGACTGTTGCCCAGAAACGTATGCGAGAACGCGGCTCTCGATGCCGGAGAAGTCGCCGATCAACAGGCGATGCCCGGGAGCGGCGCAGATCATGGCGCGGGCGATGTCGCCGACCGCCTCCAGCGGCTGCGGATAGAGCTTGGCGACGTGCGCAAGCTCGCTGGTCGCAATCGCCGCGCGCTTGCCGTCGATGTCCTCGCCATCGCGTTTGAAATTCTGAGGCTGCGGCCCGCGTCCGGTCCAGCGTCCGGTACCCGCACCACTGCAGGGTGCCGCGCACCCGGCCATCGTCATTGCGCCAATCGCGCAGGGCGTCGACCTTGGCCGCCGCCGCATGCGCGGCTCCCATCCGTAATTCAATGACGCGGCGGACGACGGGATCGAGGCCATTGCGCCCCAGCGCGTGCTTCAGCGTCGGCTTCGTAATGTCCTTGACCTCGCAGCCATGCTCGGCAAACCAAGCCTGCAACGCTTCGACCTGATTGGTGGTGGTCAGTACGCCATTGGTGATTTGCGCCAGTTCATCCTGCACCGCCTGATCGGCGGCGGCGGCGATGCACGAGGCGCCTTCCAGCAGCGGCCCATCGGTGTAGAAGCCCCGCGCGTTGATCGCGGCGTCGAGCACCCACAGCTCCTGCTCGGCATCGGTCAGAGGCGGCAAGCGCCCATGCAGTTCACGCTCGACCTCAATGTCGCGCTTGCAGTATTCGCCGAGCCTTGCGATTTTCTCGGGGTCATCATGCCAATAAAGGCCGCTCGGGTCTTCACCACGACGCGGCTTGCGCGGCTTGGCCATCTGCTTCATCAGCCGCGAACCTTCGGCGTCCTTGCGATGCTCCAGCTCGAGCGCGTCTGCGACCCTCTCCAGCGCGCCCGGCAGCCCGCAAGCCAGCGCCATCGCCATGGTGCAGCGGTGGCGCTCGATCGGCACCAAAGGCCAGCCAAAGCGCGGTGCCAGGATGTGCTCTTCAGCGAGGCGTTCGAAGGCGTCATTGTGGGCAACGATCAGCCAGTCCGGATTGCGCGCGGCTTTGAAGAACACCTCCGGGACGGGCTGATCAGGCGTCCACAGCTGCGCCGGCTGGTCGTCGATGGCGAAGGCGACACACCACACAGCTGTGGTCGGGTCGGTGACGTAGCGCCAGCCACCGACCCGAGCGAGATCGAGAGTGCTTCGCGTCTCGATGTCGCGATGCAGGAGCGGCATGGCCGCGCCCCTTTTTGGCTAGAACCCAATCGCATCGTTCATCGGCTCGGGCTCGGGCTGCTCGAGCAGCGGCCGCGCCTGGCCGCCAATCGGGACGAAGCGAACGATCTTGAACGCCGGGCGCTGGCGGCCGCCGTATTGCGTTTTCATGTGGGTGTCGGCCAGCGTGACGACCGGGTAAACGTTGTCGCCTTGAAGCATGCGGGCGCGGTAGACATCACCTTTCAATTCGAAGACGGCGCGGAAGCCGCCGGCCGTGCTCGTCGGAAAAGTGAAGCCCCGCATCGTCTTCGGGTCGAGCAGGTAAAGCACAAAGCTGTTCTGCCAAGGGCCCGCCATCTTGCCGAACGCTTCACGCCACTCCGATCGCGGCGCTTCGGCGTTCAGCTTTTCAATGTCGGGGAAGCATTCACCGGAGCCGAGAATGTGGGTTTCGACTGGCTTCCCGTCGATCCACTTTTGGTTGACCTTCATCAGCTCGACGATGAGAAACTCGCGATCCGCCGCGATAGGGTCGCCATCCCCGTCCACCCACTCGCCAGTGTTGGTGAATTTCAGCTTCTCGCCCTTGATGATACTCGCGCCGACGCCATCATCATCGTCGAAGCCGTCGGACCGTTTCGGCGCTGGTGCTGGGGGCGCACTGGCCGTCAGCGCGGGCGTTGTCCCGTTCGTCGTCACTTTCGCTGCCTCGTCGTTCTCGTCGCTCATCGTCTTGCCTTTCGTTTTCATCACTTTCGCTGTCTCGTCGTTCTCGTCGCGCATCGTCTTCATCGTCTTCATCGTCTCGTTGGTTTCGGTACAGCTCCTCCCGATCGCGCGGTCGTCTTGCGGCCGCATCGTGTTCTCGTCTGCGCCGCTTGACGGTACAGACGTCTTCGAATATTTCCTGAAGTGATCCCCGCCCGGAGATCAGTTCTTAGAAGCCGGTTGCCCGCAATCGCGAGCGCCGGCTTCGTCGTGTGTGAGCCGCGCATCGGCCATACAGCCTCGTGCTCGTGCTTGGCGGCATCGCGACGCAGGCGGCCCACAACGCGGGCGCGCCGCCTCCGGCCTATCAACCGTCTTGTCCTCGGAGTACAGGTTCATTAGCCATTTTTTGCCTTTCTGGGTTACCCGCACCGCGGGCAAATGAGCAGGTGCCAAATGGCATCTGCATCCTCGCTAGCGCGAGAATTTCTGAAGACATGCTGCCCAGGTACGCACAGCTAGATTTCCTAGGGCAGCGTGCAACAGCTGTTTCCGGATGAATGGTTGCCGCCGCAAGACAGGAAAGGGAAGAATGGTTGCGGTCATGGTACTTTCTCTGGTGTGCCAAATGTGGTCGTTGACCGGGCGGGTAAGCCCGGCGCCTCAATCCTATCGGGCAGCTCGGCGAGAAGGCCGACGGCGGCTGGATCGAGTCTCGCCGGCGTGAGCCGCGCAGGCTCGCAATAGGCGATCGGCTCCATCGGCTGCATCAGCGAGGACGGCAGCTCGGCGGTTCTGCGCGGGCGTGTGCGAATAGTGCGGACTGAGGTCCGCTGCCTCCTTCGGTCGTCGATCAAACGCCCTGAAGCGAGTGAAGCGGATGCGCCCCTTATCAGGGTCGGTCACCGTCAGGCCGGCGGCGGCACCAACGGTCAAGTCTAGGACGGCATGACCATCGCGGAAGCGGCCCACCGGCGCGTGCGGATCGGCGCCACATGCGAGCAATTGACGGCAGGCCTCAGATAATGGCAGACGGGATAAGCCGCTCACTGGCCAACCCGGAACCGAATAATGCCATCTTGCGTCTTGATCGAGCCTGCCGGTCACCTCGCGGCCGCGGATGACCCGAATCATGTTAGACGACTTTCCTGCAGACATTAATGTTCCTCGTTTTTTCGAGGAACGCGGACCTAATGAAAACAATGTCTTGGCAGTAACGCCGGATTAACCGGCGAGTCCTAGGCTTGAGTGGCCGGGCGCCTGCTGACAAGCCAAGGGGAAGCCCAAGGGGACAACATGGAAGCCCAGAAGATCGCGGTCGACGCCATTGTCGCGCTGACCGATTGCGACCGTGACGCGGTCACGGCGTTCATCCGCCGGCTCTACCTTGCCGGCGTCAAGGATCCCAAGCGCCTGACCTTCAAGGGGCTGCAGGCGGTCGCGCGCGGCTGAAGCGCCGCGTCTCCATCTCTTCTGAATTGAAAAGGCCCCGAACGACGAGTCCGGGGCCTTCGCTTATCGCCGTGAGTAGTCGGCTCAAGCCGGCTTGCCGATCGAAACCTTCAGCGTGCCGATGCCGTCGACGCCGCATTCCACCTTGTCGCCGGGCGAGAGCGCGGCGACGCCGGCCGGCGTGCCCGTCATGATGATGTCGCCGGCGCCGATCTCGACTTGCTGCGACAGCTTCCAGATGATTTCCGGCACATTCCAGATCAGCTCGGAGAGATCGCCCTTCTGCCGTTCGGTGCCGTTCACCGACAGCCAGATCTTGCCCTTGGCGGGATGGCCGATCTTGGACGCCGGCTGCAGCGGCGAGCAGGGCGCCGAATGGTCGAACGACTTGCCGATCTCCCAGGGCCGCTCCTTCTTGCGCGCGGCCTGCTGCAGGTCGCGCCGGGTGAGGTCGATGCCCACGGCATAGCCATAGACGTGATCCAGCGCCTTCTCGGTGGGAATGTTCAGCCCACCGCTCTTCATCGCCACGATCAGCTCTACCTCGTGATGCATGTCCTTGGTCAGCGGTGGATAGGGGATGGTCGCGCCATCCTTCTCCAGCATGTCGGCGTGCTTGGCGAAGAAGAACGGCGGGTCGCGCTCGTCATTGCCCATCTCGCGGATGTGCTCGAGATAGTTGCGGCCGACGCACCAGATGCGGCGCACCGGAAAGGACTTTGAATCCCCGGCAACCGGGATCGCGGCTTGCGGCGGGGCGGGAATGACAAAAGCTGTGGCGTTCATGAAAGGTCTCGGCGGGTTACAGGCAGGAAAACTCGGGTGCTTTTACGCGGTTGCGCTGACCGGCGCTAGGGTTGCCGTATCGCGCTGTTGCAGGCGGAAGAACGAGGCGTAGCGGCCGCCGCGCCGCAGCAAGTCGTCGTGCCGGCCGCGCTCGACGATCTCGCCGGCTTCCACCACCAGGATGGTATCGGCATGGGTGATGGTGTGCAGGCGGTGGGCGATGACGATGGTGGTGCGGTTCTGGCAGAGATGCTCGATCGCCTCCTGCACCTGCTTCTCGGATTCGGAATCGAGCGCGGCGGTCGCCTCGTCGAGCAGGATTATGGCTGCGTTCTTGATCAGCGCGCGCGCCACCGCGACGCGCTGGCGCTGGCCGCCGGACAAGCTGCGTGCCATGCTCGCCGACCGGCGTGTCGTAGCCGAGCGGAAAGCCCATGATGAACTCATGCGCGCAGGCCGCCTTCGCCGCGTCGACAATCTCGGCTTCGGTCGCGCCCGGCTTGCCGAAGGCGATGTTGGCGCGGATGGTGTCGCGGAAGAGGTAGACGTCCTGCCCGACATAGGCGGTCTGCTGCCGCAGCGAACGGCGCGACACCTTCGAGATCGACTGGCCGTCGATCAGGATTTCGCCCTGTGTCAGCTTCGTAGAAGCGCAGCAGCAGCGCCAGCACGGTCGACTTGCCGCCGCCGGACGGGCCGACAAGCGCCGTGACCTTGCCGGGCTCGGCGACAAAGCTCATGCGGTTCAGCACGGTCTCGCCCGCGCGATAGGCGAAGCTGACATCGCGCAGCTCGACGCGCGAGTCCGTCAGCTTCAGCGCCGGCTTCTCGTCGTCGGAAATTTCCGTCGCCGGGCAGTCGACGATCTCGAGCAGCATGCGCGCGCCGACCAGATTGCTGTTGAGATCGATGTTGAGCCGCGCCAGCCGCTTGGCCGGCTCATAGGCCATCAGGAACGCGGTCAGGAACGAAAAGAACTGGCCGGGCGTCGCATGCTGCGCCACCACGCTGTAGCCGCCGTACATCAAGCCGCCCGCGACGGCGAGACCGCCGAGCGTTTCCATCAGCGGGCTCGAGCGGTTCGACACCCGTGCCATCTTGTTGGCGTTGCGCTCGACCGCCTCGATGCTCTCATTGATACGCTCGCGCATGGTCTCTTCGAGCGTGAAGGCCTTCACGGTGCGGATGCCCTGCAGCGATTCCTGCATGGTCTCCAGAATGTCGGCGGTGCCGGTGAACTGATTATAGGCGAGGCCCTTGATGCGCTTCACCAGCTTGCGCAGCACGAGGAAAGCCGGCGGCGCGATCAGGAAACCGAGCATCGCCATATAGGCGTCCTGAACGATCATCACGGCGACGAGGCCGACCAGCAGCAAGAGGTCGCGGCCGACCGCGTTGATCAGGAGGTTGAGCACCTGCGTGACGGAGTTGGCGCCCTGGGTGAGACGCGCGAGAAACTCCGACGAATGCCGTTCGGAGAAGAAGCCGACGCTCTCGCTCATCAGCTTGGCGAAAAGCCTGCGCTGGTTGTTGGCGAGGATCGCGTTGGAGATTTTCGACAGCGTCACGGTCTGCGCGTAGATCGCGATGCCGCGCACCAGGAACAGGAGGAAGATGATTCCGGAAAACAGCGCAATCCCCGGAATGTTCTTGTCGACATAGGCCTTGTTGATGGCTTCGCCCAGGATATAGGCCGACACCGAGGTCGCGCCGGCCGCAACGCCCATCAGCAGGAAAGCGTAGAGATAGCGCCGCCAGTAGGCAGCGCCCTGTTCCACCACCAGACGGCGAATCAGGATCGCGGCCCCATAGGGGTCGTCGGTGATTTTCCTCGGAAAGTCGGCCATCCCAGGTCCCTGACAGCACAGGCTCGATTGGCGTTGCGCGTCGTCACGGCTCCTTGCCCTCTTGGGAGCGGTTTTTTCAAGCCCAATTAAAGGCTTGCAGGGGATGCGATTTTAGGCGGAGGCCGCGTGCCGGATCTCGCCATGGCGCTCCCGGAACAGCTTTTCTTCCCAGGTGAGCGCATGACGCGCGATCGTCTCCAGATCGTCGAACTGCGGCGTCCAGTCCAGCGTCGCGCGGATGCGGCTGGTGTCGGCCACCATGGTCATGATGTCGCCAGGCCGGCGCGGCGCATATTGAACCGCGAAATTGCGTCCCGAGACGCGGCGCACCGCCTCGATGGTTTCGAGCACGGAATAGCCGCGGCCATAGCCGCAGTTCAGCGTCATGGAGTTGCCGCCGCTACGCAAATACGACAGCGCCGCGCGATGCGCCTGGGCGAGATCGCTGACATGGATGAAATCGCGGATGCAGCTTCCATCCGGCGTCGGATAGTCGGTGCCGAACACATCGATCTTGGCGCGCTGGCCGGTCGCGGCTTCGACCGCGATCTTCAAGAGATGCGTCGCGCCGATGGTGGCGAGGCCCATCCGCGCCTGCGGATCCGCGCCCGCGACATTGAAATAGCGCAGCACGACATAGCTCATGCCATGTGCGGAGGCTGTATCATGCAGCATGATTTCGGTCATCAGCTTCGACGAGCCATAGGGCGAGAGCGGCCGGGTCGGCGCGTGCTCGGGCACCGGCACCTGATCCGGATTGCCGTAGACGGCTGCGGTCGACGAAAAGATGAAGCGGTTGACGCCACCCTTCACGGCCGCATTGAGCAGGCTCCGTGTCGTCATGGTGTTGTTGCGGTAATAGCCGAGCGGATCGCGCATCGAATCCGGAACGACCACGGAGCCGGCGAAATGGATGATGCTTTCGACCTGGTGCTGCGCGATCACGCCCTCGACGAGGTTCTCGTCGCCGGCATCGCCAATGAACAGCGGCACGCTTTCCGGCAGGAAGGCGGAAAATCCGGTAGAGAGATTGTCGACCACGACGACGCGCTCGCCCGCTTCCGCCAGCGCGTGAACCATGTGACTTCCGATATAGCCGGCGCCGCCGGTGACAAGCACGGTCATGAACTTCCCTGTCTGATCTTATTTTTTGCGGAAGCTAACGCCTGGCCAGTGAAGACGGGGTTTCGGCTCGTGCGAACTGGCCATCATGCTTAATGTTGCGTATAGGAAACCCTTCAAATTGGAGCGTTTCGTGCCGGTCGAGAACACATTGCCCGATGATCTGCAGGTGATCGTGCCGAACCTGCACCGGCGCTATTCGGGTGTGACCGCGACCAACCGCATGGTCGCGCCGAAGCTGGCAATGCTGGTGCGCGCGGCGTGGTTCGGCTCGTACCGGCCCGAGGGCATCGCGGGCATGGGCGTTAGCGATCTTTTCCGGCTGTGGCGGCGTCGCACGCCGCTGGTCTGGCACGCGCGGCGCAACGACGAGATGATCATCGGCGTTCTGCTGCGCGCGCTGGGCTGGCCGCTGAAACTGGTGTTCACGTCAGCGGCGCAGCGGCATCACAAATGGCTCACGCGCTGGCTGATCCGGAACATGGACGCGATCATCGCGACGTCGGACGCCTCGGCGTCTTATCTGAAGCGCGAGGCGACCGTCATTCCGCATGGCGTCGACACCGAAGTCTACGCGCCGCCACCCGATCGCGCGGCGGCGTTTGCGGAAAGCGGGCTGCCCGGCCGCTATGCCATCGGCTGCTTCGGCCGCATCCGGGCGCAGAAGGGCAGCGACGTGTTTGTCGATGCGATGTGCAAGCTGCTGCCGCGCTACTCGGATTTTACGGCCGTCATGGTCGGCGCTGTTGTGGCGGAGCAGATGGGCTTTGCGGCCGACCTGAAAAAGCGCATCGAGGCCGCAGGCCTCACCTCGCGCATTGTCATGACCGGCGAATTGGAGATCGAGGATGTGCAGCGCTGGTACCAGCGCCTGACCATCTATGCCTTCACCTCGCGCAACGAAGGCTTTGGCCTGACCCTGATCGAGGCGATGGCAGCGGGTGCGGCGCTGGTTGCCGCGCGCGCAGGTGCGGCGGAATTGGTGGTCGAGGATGGCGTGACCGGTGTGCTGGTCGGAGCCGGCGACGCCGATGCGCTCGCGGCGGCGCTCGAACCTTTGATGCGCGATGGCGCCGCGGCAAGCGCGATGGGCGTCCGCGCGCGGCGGCGTGTTATCGAAAAATTCAGTCTTGATGCAGAGGCCGCAGCGATTGCCGGCGTCTATCGCACGCTGATCTGAGCGAGCACGCCGGCTACGAATGCGTCGAGATCGCCGCCTGCAAACAGGAATCCGGGCAGACCGACTGCTTTTCCCGCCTCGATGTCGCTGGAGCGATCGCCGATGACGAAGCTGCCCTGGCGCTGCACCGGCCAATGCTGCATCAGATCCAGGATCATACCGGGCGCGGGTTTGCGCCAGTGATGATCCTCGAGATAGCCCGCCACCGTTCCCTCCGGATGGTGCGGGCAATACCTGATGTCGTCGATGACAGCACCATCAACCAGCAGTTCGGCACGCATCCAGTCGTGCAGGGCGTTGAGCTCGTCTTCGGTGTAGTAGCCGCGCGCCACGCCGGACTGGTTGGTAAAGAAGAATACGAAATAGCCGGCTTCGTTCAGCCTGCGGATGGCTTTTGCCGCGTTGGGCATCCAGCGCAGCCGGTCCTTCGTGCTGATATAGCCGTCATCATGATTGACGACGCCGTCACGATCGAGAAACGCGGCGGGGCGAGACGAGGCGGAAGAGGAGGTCAGTATGGTCATCAATTCGCGTACCTGAGGATACAGCGGCAGCTCAACGCGGCAATGGTCACGAACGTGCGGCCTCATGTAGTACACGCTTGGCGATCTCGGCCACATCGGACGCTGGAATATCGCGCATGCAGCGATGATCGTTCATGCGACAGACCGGGCGATGGCAGGGCTGGCACGGCACGACCGTCTTTGTCTGCACGGTTGCGGCAAGGCCGTTCAGCGGCGCCCAGTGATAAGGACTGGTCGGCCCGAAAATGCCCATGGTCGGCGTGCCCACAGCGGCCGCGATATGCATCAAGCCGGAATCATTTGAAATCGCCACGCTCGCCGCCGCCATGGCCAGAATGCCGTTGCGCAAATCCGCACCCGTGAGGTCGCGCGATGCGCGGCCCTCCGGCCGCGACGATTTCCTGCGCGATCGCCTTCTCGCCGGGGCCGCCGATCACCCAAACATCGAGGCCCTGTTCGGCGAGAAGCCTTGCGGCCTCGGGATAATAGGTCCAGCGCTTGGAACTGCCGACCGAGCCGGGCGCCAGCGCCACTGCCGGGGCCGCTGCCGAGCCCCTGCGCCTGCCGCCAGCCTTGTGCCTCCTCGGCGGGAACCCGGAGCTGCGGCACCGGCCACTCGGCCGGCAGCGGCGCCCCGTCTGGTAGCGCCAGCGCGGCGTTCTTGTCGATAAAGCGGGGCAGGGCCTTTTCGCCCCATCGCCATCGATTGATGAGCCCGAACCGGGCCTCGCCGACAAAGCCGATTCGCTCGGGGATGCCGGCCAGCGCCGGCGCGATGGCCGATTTCCAAGTCCTTGGCAGCACCAGCGCGGTCCGGTAGCGCCGCCCCTTCAGGAGCGCGGCCAGGCCGCATTGTTTGGCCACCGCCAGCCGGCTGCGCGGCAGGTCCCAGACGATGCCGGAGCGCACGCCCGGCATGTATTCGACCAGCGGCGCGCAGAGCGAGGTGGTGAGCAGATCGATCGGCCGGTTTGGCCAGCGCTGGTTCAGAACACGGACCACCGAGTGGCCGCGGACGAAGTCGCCGATCCACATATAGGGGATGATCAGGATTGGACTGGCGTCGTCCGCATCCTCGGTCTTTCCCAAATATTGTGAATTAATGTTCATTCTTTAGTGGATCTGAAGCTGCCTCAGCTTTGGTCCTGTCGGTAGCCGCTCGCCGCGGGCAGGTAAAGCTGCCATAGCCGGCTCCAACGTGCCGTTGCCTGCGACGCCCGGCTGGGGCAAAGCTGGCCGCACTTTATCTGGAGCAGGGGACGGAATGTTGCGCCTGACCGGCCGCGCCGGTTTGATCGGATCGATGATCGTGCCCGCACGCGCAAGCGGAGGCGGCGCGTGAGTGCGCTTGCCGGAAATTCGGCCGCAGCGCTGCCGCGCTGGCGCGATCCGGCCGCCTGGGTGACCACGGTCGATGTGCTCGCGATCCTGCTCGCGCTTTCGCTGCCCTGGTCGACCTCGCTGGTGGCGGTGTTCGCGGTCGCGATGGTGATCGCGATGGGCCCCTTCCTCGATGTGCGTGCCCTGCTGCAATTGCTGAAGCGCCCGATCTGCGCGGTGCCGATCGCGCTGTTTTTGCTCGCGACCGCTGGCACCTTGTGGTCGGACGCACCCTGGGGCGAGCGGCTGCACGCCATCAGCCCGACGGCAAAACTGCTGGTGCTGCCGCTGTTGCTGTTTCATTTCGAACGCTCCGAACGCGGGCAGTCGGTCTTCATCGCGTTTCTCGTGTCCTGCGCGCTGTTGTCGGTGATGTCCTGGATCGTCGCCTTCCACCCGGGCCTGTCGCTCAAGCCGCCCGACTATGCCGCGCGCGGAATCTTCGTGAAAGACTATATCGACCAGAGCCAGGAGTTCGCGCTGTGTGCGGTGGCGTTGGCCTATCCCGTCATCACGCTGCTTCGCGCGCGCAAAATCTGGCCGGCGCTCCTGCTCTGCGCGATCGCGTTGAGCTTCGTCGCCAACATGGCCTTCGTCATCGTCTCGCGGACCGCGCTCGTCACCATGCCGATCATGCTCGCCATGTTCGGCCTGCTTCATTTGCGATGGCGCGCCAACCTGATCATCTTCTGCGCCGCGCTGGCGATCGCGGGTATCGCCTGGGTCATCTCGCCGCAACTGGAGTGGACCGTCAAGACGTTTTCGCGCGACTACGAGTTCTACAAGCAAGGCTATCCCACCTCGATCGGGGAGCGGCTCGAATACTGGCGCAATGCCGTCAAATTTTTTGCCGATGCTCCCGTGATCGGTCACGGCACCGGAGCGACGAAGGGGCTTTACCTCAAGGCGGCCAACGATCCTGGATGGATCAAGGGGGTGAGGGTGTTCCCCAACCCGCATAATCAGACGCTGAATGTCGCGGTCCAGTGGGGCACGCTCGGCATCGCCGTGCTGTATGCGATGTGGCTGTTGCATCTCCTCCTGTTCCGCGGCGAAGGCTTTGCCAACTGGATCGGGCTCTTGGTAGTAGTGCAGAACATCTTCACCTCGCTATTCAACTCGCACATCTTCGATTTCCACGAAGGCTGGATGTATGTGCTGGGTGTTGGCGTTGCCGGCGGCATGGTGTTAAAGGCGCGGTCCTCGCAACAGCCTTCGGAAACGCCAAGTTCCTGAAGGTGCTATAAGCTGGCAAGGGCTTGCGAGATGGGCTATCAGCGAGGCGCGGGAAAATTTGTTGAAATCGTATGATTGTTTCCCACCTCGTGGCCATTGAATGACGCGTCTGTCCCATCTCACTCTGCGCAATCTGTTGATCGCTGTGCACGACGTCATCGCGACGGCGGTGGCGTTCTTTGCAGCATTCTACCTGCGCTTCGAAGGCGACGAGCTGTTCTACGACCGCGTGCCGTTGTTGCTGCGCATCCTGCCTTATTTCCTGGTGTTCAGCGTCGCGGTTTCCTACTTCTTCAACCTCACCACCACGAAATGGCGCTTCATCTCGCTGCCGGATGCGCTCAACATATTGCGCGTGGCTACTGTGCTTAGCCTGACACTGCTCGTGCTCGATTACATCCTGGTCGCGCCCAACGTCCATGGCGCCTTCTTCGTCGGCAAGGTGACGATCGTCCTGTTCTGGTTCCTCGAGGTTTCCTTCCTCTCTACGCTGCGCTTTGCCTATCGCTATTTCCGCTATACCCGTGTGCGCCGCCACGCCAGGGAGGAAGATGCCGCGCCGGCGCTGTTGATCGGCCGCACCGCGGATGCCGAAATTCTCTTGCGCGGAATCGAGAGCGGCGCTGTGAAGCAGCATTTGGCCCGTCGGGCTGTTGTCGCCGTCGAACGCCGACCGTGGCCAGTTGATCCGCAACATTCCCGTGCTCGGCGGGATCGACGACATCGAGGACGTGATCGCCGAATTCAGCCGGCGCAACAAGCCGATCGCGCGCGTGGTGATGATGCCGTCGGCTTTCGAGCCGGACGCGCATCCGGAATCCGTGTTGATGCGCGCGAAGCGCCTTGGCCTGATCGTGAGTCGCCTGCCGTCGCTGGAAAGCGGCGATGCACCGCGGCTGGCGCCGGTGGCGGTCGAAGACCTTTTGCTGCGTCCGAGCGACAGGATCGATTACGCGCGGCTCGAGGCACTGGTGAAGGGCAAGGCCGTCATTGTGACCGGCGGCGGCGGCTCGATCGGCTCGGAAATCTGCCACCGTGTGCTAACCTTCGGCGCCGCGCGGCTGCTCGTGCTGGAAAACTCGGAGCCCGCGCTTTACGCCATCACCGAGGCGGTCGCCCTGCAGGCGAGCCAGGCCGTCATCGAAGGCCGAATCGCCGACATCCGCGACCGCGAGAGAATTTTCCGGCTGATGAAGGAGTTCAAGCCCGACCTGGTGTTTCATGCCGCTGCGCTGAAACATGTGCCGATCCTCGAGCGCGACTGGAGCGAGGGGGTCAAGACCAACATCTTCGGATCGATCAATGTTGCCGACGCGGCGCTCTCAGCCGGCGCCGAAGCGATGGTGATGATCTCAACCGACAAGGCGATCGAGCCGGTGTCGATGCTCGGCCTCACCAAGCGCTTTGCCGAGATGTATTGCCAGGCGCTTGACCACGATCTTGCGACGCAACCTGCGGGCAAGCGACGGATGCGGCTGATCTCGGTGCGCTTCGGCAACGTGCTCGCTTCAAACGGTTCGGTGGTGCCGAAGTTCAAGGCGCAGATCGAGGCGGGCGGGCCGGTCACCGTCACCCACCCCGACATGGTCCGCTATTTCATGACCATCCGCGAGGCCTGCGATCTCGTCATCACCGCGGCGACCCATGCGCTGGCGCCGGATCATCCGAGCGTTTCAGTTTATGTGCTGAACATGGGCCAGCCGGTCAAAATCGTCGATCTGGCCGAGCGCATGATCCGGCTCTCCGGCCTGCAACCAGGCTACGATATCGATATCGTCTTCACCGGGATAAGGCCAGGTGAGCGATTGAACGAAATCCTGTTTGCCAGCGAGGAGCCCTCCGTCGAAATCGGCGTTGCCGGTATCATGGCGGCCAAGCCTAACGAGCCGCCAATGACGATGCTGCGGAAATGGATCGCGGCGCTGGAACAGGCGCTCGACAAGGATGATCTCGTGACCATCAAGTCTGTTCTTAAGGATGCGGTTCCTGAGTTCGAGTCGGATCTGGCCTGAGACAAGGCTGGATCAGAAGCAGGAGCGGTTCCGCTTCCGAGACGTTCCGCAGTGCGTATGACGTTGAAACCGCTACGCTATTCCTTCCGAAAAGTGGGCTAGGAGCCTGTCCGAATAGTGGCTGTTCAATTCTGAGCGAGTTTGATTCAAGCTTGGACTATGAGCAAGTATTTTCGCCCCTGGAATATCGATCAGACACTGCTGCTGCCGCCGAATGTGCAGGACTTCGTGCCGAAAGGCCATGTCTCGCGGTTTATCGTTGAGCTGGTGCGGGAGAGCCTTGATCTCAAGGAGATCACGGGCAGCTATGTGAGCGGTCTCGGGCAACCGCCGTTTGACCCGCGGATGATGGTGGCGCTTCTGCTGCACGGCTATGCGAGCGGGCTGTATTCGTCGCGGCGGATAGCGAAGGCCTGCCGCGAACGGGACGATTTTGTGATGATTGTGGCGCTCGATCCGCCGGACTTCCGGACGATCAGCGACTTCCGCAAGCGGCATTTGAAGGCGCTCGGCGCGCTGTTCCTGCAGGTTCTGAAGTTGTGCGAGACGGCAGGGCTGGTCAAACTCGGCCACGTCGCGCTGGATGGCACGAAGATCAAGGCGAACGCGTCGAAACATAAGGCGATGAGTTATGAGCGCATGAAGAAGCGCGAGGCGGAATTGAAAGCCGAGGTCGCTCGGATGCTGGCGGCGGCCGAGGCGGCGGATGCCGAAGAGGACGAGACGTTCGGCAAAGACAAGCGCGGCGACGAGATGCCGGATTGGGTCGGCGACAAGGAGAAACGGCTGGCGAAGATCCAGCAGGCGATGGCGGCGTTGGAGGCGGACGCCAGGCTGGCGGCGGAGGAAGAGCGTCGCATCGAGGCCGAAAAGGAACAGCAGCGGCAAGCCGAAGGCCGCAAGAAGCCGGGCAAACCGGCGGCGCCGCCATCGGACGAGCCCGATCCCAAGTCGCAACGCAACTTCACCGATCCGGAAAGCCGCATCATGAAGTCGAAGGATGGCTTCGTTCAGGCCTATAATGCACAGGCTGCCGTCGACGCAGGCGCCCAGATCATTGTCGCGCACGAACTGACGCAGTGCGGCAACGATCAGGGCCAGCTGGTGCCCCTGATCGAGGCCATCGAGAACAATCTCGGCCGCAAGCCGGAGCAGGCCTCAGCGGACTCCGGCTACTGCAGCGAAGCCAATCTCGAAGCGCTCCAAGCACACGGCGTCGACGGCTATGTCGCGCCCGGACGCGCCAAGCACCCGACAGCCGCGAACGGAAAAATCGGCGGACCGCTGACCCAACGGATGCGAAAGAAGATCGATGATGGCGGCTTCGAAACGCCCTACCGATTGAGAAAGCAAGTGGTGGAACCGGTGTTCGGACAGATCAAACAGGCACGCGGCTTCCGCCAGTTCCTGTTGCGGGGCGTCGAGAAAGTGCGTGCCGAATGGGCCATGATCTGCACCGCCCACAACCTCCTGAAGCTCTTCACCTTCGCAAAGGCAGCCTGAGCCGGCTAACCTGCAACAAATGCCCGTCGCAACCCCTATCTGGACGGGCTCCTAGTCCCCAGATCAGTCCCCAAATGCTGCGTAGTCCCGCTACTTTGGCCATCTCGATCAGTTTTCGGGCGATGGCGCGCAAGTGGCGAGGATCGTTGCCAGCGCGGATTTCCATTCGCAGCACGTCGGCGAACGGCTTCTGCCAGTTTACGCTACCATGACTTGGATCATTGTCGAACAGTTCACACGTGATATCCTTTGCGTGTCCTAAGCCGCCACAGCGGCCATCATGATCAGAAATAAATCGACTACCAACCACTGGTTCGTTTCGGTTGAAACGCCGAAACACTTGCGTTTGCGCTTTTCTTCTTCTGTGGTTCCTCGTGCGAGAGAGACAAAATCATTTCCGACTGAAATCGAGGCCAAGCAATTTGCGAAGGCGATGCTGTCAGAAGGACGAAAGGTCACTGCGGGCACCTTGAGTCCTCATCAGCCGATACGACGCACTGTTACAGCCTCGGAAATCAATCAATGGATTGAGGAAGAAGGAATAACGCGCTGGCGACCCGATCGTTAGCAGACGGATTTTTGAAACAGTTTCGCTCAACAAAAAGGCCGACATTTCTGCCGGCCTTCGTTGTGCTGGAAATGTCGATCGAGGTCAGTATCTCGCCACGACCGGGCTGGTGCCCCAGCCAAACCGGTAGTTCACGCGCAAGGTGAACATGTCCACGTCCTGCCTGATCCGGTCGTTGAGGATGCCTACAAGGCGCGGATCGACCGCGGTGAAGGAGTTGTTTGAAGTCCCCATGAACAGATGGTCGTATTCAGCACCGAACGACCAGTTCGGTGCAAAGCCATACTCAAAGCCGACACCCACGGTGCCGCCCCAGCGCGTCGCACTTGACGAAACCAGACCCGCCCCCGTGGCCGTGTCCAATATCGTGAAGCTATTGCTGGTTACAGCCGCGCCGCCCTTGATGTAGAACAGCGCCGCAGTCCACGCCGCCCAACCGATTTGGCCCGTGAAAAGGCCGATGCCGTCAGTTTTCACGCGGGTTGAGAGCGTCGGGTCGAAGAAGCTGATGCGCGTGTTGCTGAGGTCGGCCCAATCGCCTTGTGCTTCCAGTCCGAACACAAACTGATTGGTTTGCCAGCGATAACCGACTTGCCCGCCGATGACGCCTCCGGACCGATCACGGCAGCCGTCGGTGAACACGGGCCCGGCGAGAAATACGAAATCCCAGCAATTGCGGCTCTGAGCCCAGCCACCATTGGCGCCGATGTAGAAGCCGCTCCAATTGTAGATCACCGGAAGCGGGGCCGGTGGCGGTGCCTTGACCGCCATGTCTGCGGCTAACGCGGGGACGGCCATGCCCAACAAAGCTACTGATCCAACGGTAGCCAACAGAAATTTCTTCATCGTCTTTTTCCCCACCCCGTCGCCTCGTCGCGACCGCAAGCGCTTGTGAATTGTACCGAAACTTGAAATTTGCATGATTTTTCCCGAAAAATCTGTGACTTGGGGGCAACAGTCCGTTTTTTAAATGTGACAGAAGCGGGTACCAAGGCGGCAGGGCGTCGGGATGATATCCGGATCTCGATCCTATCGAGTGGGGGCGCCTGCCGCTGCGCGACGCTCTCCCCCAAGCAATCCTTGAGCCCGCTGGAGGAGGGAAAAATCCCGAACGGGCCACGACGGCGCAAAGTGGCATTGAGCGCCAGACGTTCTCGTTGGTGGTGTAAGTGGATCGCCAAAACATACTGCCACAGCGCGCGGAAAAGTCCACCAATGACGGACAACGAGACCATCGCCCAATGCGCCGCGATTAGTCGCGATGATCTACCAATCGGCCTGCCCATGATATCCGGCCTTCCAGTCGATTGAAGTCTCGGGCAAATCGGTGACGGCACTATGATCACCCGTCCGCGCTCTGCCCGAAGCTTTCATGCAGTAGCGACGTAGAGGCGGCGCACGGGGTGCGCCCAAATTTCTAGAAAACGACGTGCTTCGCGCACGCCCCGCCTTTTCACTTCCGCCCGACAACAAAAAGGTTCCAGCCGTAAAGCTGGCGGAATATCGGTTTCGTTTGCCGATCCAGAAAATCAATCACTGTCGATTGCGGAGCGTTGATGATCTTCTCGGACATGCTCAAAGCATCGATCCTGAGCCCGATTTTCCGTAACGCCCTGCCACCCAGCGTGAGCGGAAGCTGAACCAGCGCGGCGAAAGTGTTAGCGAAGAAGCCTATCTGCATATCGTGGCTCAAAATTTTGAGGCCGGAACTTGTGATTATGCGTCGCCAAACTTCGGGTGAGTTTCGTTGCAAATGAGGCTCACCCGGGCGGAGCTGACAATTCGTTGCGCGGGCTAGAATGAGGTCAAGACGAAATGCCAGTTCGAACAATGTCCGGCCATTCGGGACTGTGATCAACAGCAGTCCGTCATCGGTCAATAGTTCCTTGAGAGCCAGCAGCGCGGGTTGCGGTTCCTCTAGATGTTCAAGAACATCGAAGCAGGTTATGAGTGAGAACCGTCTCCCTTTCAGACGCAATAGTCCGTCATCCATGTCTGCCGCCGCGATCATATCGTGCTTGGTCCCGTTGTCGGGCCATGCATACTTCAGTTTGTAAATTGAGAGCAGTTCGGCGTCCATATCGACGGACGTGACGTTAAATCCGCGAGTAACGAGGTCAAAACTTTCGCGCAAGGATCCCGCGCCAAAATCTAACACGGCGCTGCCCTTCGGAGTTTTTGAAATTGCATCGAGAAAAATCGACCAGCGGTAATCAACTCCGCGAGTGTTGCAGCCTTCCAGTTTCGAAACATCGTTGCTGCGATCAAAGGTGAGAACTGGGTCCATTGTAGGTAAAGCTCCTAGCGAGGGCATAGTCTATCGGCGCAATAACACGGCGAACACCCCTCTAGAATAGGAGAGTTTGGGCCAAGCAGTCTTGATATGATCGTTTAAGTCAATTTGGCTTCCACTCGGTCTCAAATCCGCTTCAAGTTCACACGGAGAAAGCCATGTTCAATAAGAACTGGATTGTGAGACACACTTTTTTGGTTGCAGCCCTTATAGGCAGCACCTTGCCGCGCGGTGGCGCTGGTCTCGCGGACATTGATAATGCCTTTGGCGACGTCTAACGGGGTTTGCGGCGGCGCTGGCGTCAACGTCGTCAGTGCGGGATGTCACTGAACAGAAAAGCATGCTTCACGTCGAAATTTTTCCCCTTCCGGTGGGGTCCGCTACGTCCCTGCCTGCTTCTTGATCCCTGTCCCCGATGGGATACGGTGGTCCGGCTGGGCGGTTCGGCGAGACGGCGCCGACAATTCGAAAGCGATGGATGTCCGGAAGAGTTATCATCGTTAGCCAGCATTACCCTCCGGATCCGAGCACGACAGCTGCCATCATGTCCGAGATCGCAGAACATCTGGCGCGGAAACATCACGTTTTGGTGCTTTCGGGCACGCCCGGTTCACTGACGAACAGTTCCGCGCCGCCGGGCCGATTGGATGTGGTCGAGATCAAAAACCGGATACCGGCGAAGGCGGCCCTGATGAGACGCGCCGCCGCGGAAGCCGCGTTCACAGTTCGCGCATTCGTCGCGCTCCTGAAGCGATCAAGACGGGGCGACGCGGTAATTACAGTCACCGCGCCTTTCATGCTGCCATACGCGGTCGCCGCGGCTGCTAGATTGAGCGGTGCCCGGTCCGCGTTGATCATGCACGATCTCTTTCCCGACGTGCTCGTGATGTCCAGACTGCTGAAGCAAACTTCAGTCGTGGCCACGGCGATACGCGGCGCCAACGCACTGATGTTTCGCGCGCTCGATGCCGTGGTCACGATCGGCAGGGACACCGAACGCATGCTGTTGCGCTATCGCGCAGTGACGCAGGCCAAGATCAGGTTCATCCCGAATTGGGCCACGCTTGCTCCCGCGGTCCGGCCGATCGAGCCCGGAAATCCCTATCGGCGGGGGATCGCGGCCCGCTTTGTGGTCGGGCTCTCCGGCAATCTCGGGTTTACCCATGATCCTGAGATCGTATTCGAGGCGGCGCGGTTGCTGGAGGAAAATCCCAATATCCATTTCCTTCTTTCCGGTTGGGGGATAGGCTTCGAACGGTTGAGGCAACTGCAATCCGAGGCAGGACTTGCGAATGTTACGCTGGTCGGTCGGGTCGAGGACGAACAGCTCGAACAGTTGCTGTCGGCGGCCGACATCTGGCTCATTCCCTATCGCAAGGATGTTGCCGGCGTCTCGGTGCCGAGCCGGTTCTACAACCTGCTTGCGGTCGGCAGGCCCGTCATTCTGGTCTCCGAGCCCGAAGCCGAAGCTGCCCTGACGGTTGTGGAGAACAATCTTGGCTGGGTGGTGAGGCCGGGCATGGCGGAAGATCTGGTCAAAGCGATACGCGTTGCGTCGGCGTCCGCGGACTCGTCGATGGCCGAACGCGCCGTGATGGCGGCAGGTAACTTCGCGCTCGACCGGGCCATGGTGGGTTACGCTCGGCTGGCCGCCGAGCTCTTGCAAGGAAACCAAGGGGAGTAACTTTCATGAAGGACGGGCAGCCCGTCGTCTTGGTCACAGGCGCGAACGGCTTCGTCGGCCGGCATGTAGCACCAGCGTTGATCCGCGAAGGATGGGTCGTTCGTCGCGCCGTCAGAAAGTCGTCCGGGGCAGAGGGCGAGATCGTCATCGAGTCGATCGGCCCCTCGACCAACTGGCAACCCGCGCTGATCGATGTAGACGCGGTGGTTCATCTTGCGGCGCGCGTTCATCATCAGAACGAAGAGCACGCGTTCGAACTCTACCGGGATGTCAACATCGAGGGCACCTTGCACTTCGCGTATTCGGCGAAGCAAGCCGGCGTTCGTCAGTTCATCTTTGCGAGCACTGTACTTGTACATGGCCGGAGCAATGACGGTCGACCGCCCTTCAGCGAGAGCGACGTCCTGATGCCGCGTGGATTGTACGGTGAATCGAAGGCGGCGGCCGAGGCGGGCCTCAAGGCGCTTGCGCAGACAGGGGGTATGCAGATCACGGTGATCCGGCCGCCTCTGGTCTACGGTTCCGGCGCAAAGGGGAATTTTGCGTTGCTGGCCAAGGCCGTGAAGCGCGGTCTTCCGCTTCCGCTCGCGGCCATCGACAATCATCGGGCGTTTCTGTCCGTCGAGAATCTCGCGTCGTTCATCTCGTGGCGGCTATCGATTGCGGGCAGAAACTTCGACATCTTTCTCGTCGCGGATCAGGAACAGGTCTCGACGCCCGAATTCATTGCGCGACTGGCCAAGGCGGCGGGCGTCAGGTCACGGCTCTTTCCATTGCCGATATCCGCGTTGAGAGTGCTGTTGAAGGTCAGCGGCAAGGAGGATGCCTATGACAGCCTGGTCGGTTCGCTGGAACTCGATGTTTCCAAGGCTGCTTCGAGCGGCTGGAGGCCGCTGGTCAGCCTTGACGAGGGACTGCATCGGGCGTTGAGCGCGGCTGGTAGTTGCGATTGACCCGCTTCCCGTATCAGGATGGCAGCTTTCGGGAGAAGTGGCAGAGGACGAGGGCGACCGCGAGCGCGCCAGCGAGCAACGAAATGGCGCCAGCCGTGACCGTACCTGTGGTGGTCGCAATCAGGGCTAGCGCCGCGAGAACCAAGTTGAGTAGGAACACCTCGCCGACAACGCGCGGCACCGTAAAGCCGTTATCGATTGCGCGCTGATAGAAATGCGTCCGATGCGCCGCCCAAAATGGTTCACGCCGCGTCATTCGGCGCAGCAGCGTCAGTGTGGCGTCGGCAAGATAATAGAGCGGCAGCAGCAGCGCTGCCGCCAACTGCTGATGCCAGGCCAGCTGCAACAGGCACCAGCCAAGCAATAAGCCGATCGGCAGGCTGCCGACGTCTCCGAGGAAGACCTTTGCAACCGGACGATTGGAGGGTGCGAAGCCAAGGATTGCCCCGCAAAGCGCTGCGGCAATCAGAGTCTGGTAGGGCCGGCAGTTCGTCGAGCCACCCCAGCACGATAAGCGTTCCGGTGATCGGCACGAGTTCGGCCACCGTCATCAGATCCAGGCCGTCCATGAAATTGACCAGGTTCACGAACCAGAGACCCGCGAACAGAAGCAGCGCCCGTTCCACCCCAATTGGAAAAGCTGGAACAATGCGCAAGTTTACGGGGGCCGCAAACAGAACAATGCCGACCGCGGCGGCCTGCAGCAACAGGCGCGGCAATACCTGGATAGGCTTGACGTCGTCCGCAAGTCCCACCACAGCCATGAACAACGTGGCTCCGAACAGCACTGCCGGAATCGCAATGTTCATCGCAATTGCGCAGACAACTGCAACTGACAAGGTTGCTGTGATGACCGCGATGCCGGCTCCTTGAGGCGTCGGCACGACATGCGATGAACGTGCGTTCGGACGGGCCAGAGCATAGCGCTGCAGTATGGGACGCAGGAGCACAATCAAACCTGCGCATAGCAATGCTGCCGTGATAACAACGATCATTGCGCGGTGAGGTTCGAATGTGTTCATGGAGACTGCGAGTTGATATTTGTGACGACAGGCGACGCGACGGCAGGTAATTCATAGTTCATCGGAGCAGCGAAATGCAAATGCCTGTCGAATGTAGGATCGAATTATCTCACCAACGCAAAGAGCTAAGTGGCAGCTCGGACAACTTCCTCCAGGCTTTCCTGATTGCGTGGGATTGGCGCATGAGCAGCCGACCCATGAGGTTGCGATAGCGCTCAACGCGATCCTTAGCAAACGCGAAAGCAACAGATGCTGCTCGATGGCCTTTTTCCCTCATGCCTGAGGCTGCGAGCAGAATGTCGTTGTTTTCCGGGAAACGGCCGCCTCGGCACCTGTGTCGGAGCAATTGATGATCGGCAGTCCGTCAGTTTTTGCGTTCAAGACCGTTATCCGGCTTTCCGGATATCCCTTTCCGGGGTGTCGGCCGTGAGATGATCGTAAAGCTCGACGACCGATCTTCCGATGATTCTTGCCGATAATTTGCCAACCACCAGTCGCCGCGCAGCGGCGCCAAATTGGGCTCGCAATTGTTCGGATTCTGCGACCCGCATGATGGCTTGCGCCAACGCGGTCGGGTTTTCAATTGGCACTAGAAGCCCGGTTTGGTCCTCGACGACGATTTCCCGGCAACCGGGGACATCGGTGGCAATCAATGGTCTTCCGCAGGCTGCGGCTTCCAACAGAACTCCCCGGCAGGCCTTCCCGGTGCGAGGGCAACACCGCCAGGTGACACATCCGCCACAACGATACGATGTCATCGATGTGTCCGAGCCAGGTTATGCCGGGACGCTGTAACCACTGCTCCACTTCACTATGCGACACCGATGCCGGATTGGCAGGGTCGGGGTTCCCCGCGATGATCAAATTCAGCTCATGTCCCTGGCTGCGAAGAATATCGTGAGCAGCAACCAAGGCGCGTATGCCCTTGTCGACCAGCAATCGTCCCGCGAAGCCGTAGGTGATAGGCCCTTCCGGTTCGGGCAGAGGTTGCAGAACATCCGTATCCACACCAGACCCCGGGATCAAAGTCATTCGATCTGGTTTGATGCCAAGGCTGAGTAGCGTGGTCCGATCGTCCGGGTTTTGAACCAGAACGAAACTACGCTTGCGGTTCAACAGCCACCGTAGGAACCAAACCATCCCCCGCCTGAGCAGGCCCGTCCGCCAATTTGCGGACGTGAAGATATACCCGAGCCCGGTTATTGCGTTCACCATCGGGAATTTCTTATCGAGGGCTGCCGCCGATCCATAGACACAGCACTGCAAACCCGAATGATGGACGATGCTCGGTTGGATTTCCTTCTCGACCCGCCGAATCGCCAGAAGTGTCGGAATTGCTGCAAACGGCGAAAGGCCTCCGCGTCGAAACGGGATTGGGTGCAAAATGACCCCTTCGGCTTTGATCGCGTCGGCCCCCTTATTAACGTTGGTTGCTACGTGGACTTCAAAGCCTGCGTCGCGTGCCGCCCGCGCCATTGGCAAACGGTTCAGCAAGAACGCGAAGTCCTCGTTCACGACATAAAGCACACGTCGAGGCGTATCTTTTCCAGAGATCATCAGCTCACGATTGCTTGCCCATCCGAGATCGCGGCGGATCAACGGTGTCATCTAACAGAGCGGGTCATTGCCCGCTCCCTCATTGGACCGGTGTGCCAAGAGCGTCAGGGGACCTTGTCAGGCACCGATCGGCCGCCACCAGTATAGCAGCTAAAATAGGTGCAAGCAGTAACCCGCCCGAAAACAAGGCGACGTTCAGTGCCGTTGTAGTCAGCGTGAGTATCCCCCAGAAGGTGGCACTTAGCACGGCGATCCCAACGACTGATTTACCCCGAGCCAGGAAGACGAAGTCAATAGACCGGCAGATCGCACCTGCAATGATGCTGTACACGACAACTCCGGCGTAGGAAAAGTCTGTCCAAGCATCCGCGATGAACAATGTCGGGCTGGTGATATCGGGGTCGCCGTACCAGGTGTATGCTACAAGGCTGTAGCTCGGAATGTAGGGAACTCCCATCAGCATAGCGATCGGACGGATATTGGCGCCCCACATGAAGGGGTGAAGGCGCGGGAAAACGGCAAAGTTTTCGACAAGAGTTTCGATTTCGGCCTCGAAAATGCGAGAGTACACCGCTCCGAGCGGAGAAATTTCTGGAGAAAAAACGATAATCAGTCGTGTTGTGAGATAAATTACGAGAGAGATGACAAGAACCCCGGGCACCGCTACTTTCCATGAGATCTTGTTTGTAAACACCAGCAGGGCCGCCAACATGATCTGAAGGAGAAAGAATACGAGCGGCGCCTTGCTGAGCGTCTCGATTTTTCCCACCATGGTGACGACAAAGAGCAAAGCCGCAGCTATTAAGAGTGGCCATGCCTTGTTAAAAACGCCGGCCCAAAGCCCCCAAATCACGAAAATCGGAGCGACGGCGCTAAGCACTACCCTATACCAGTAGTTCGGGCTGCTGCCAAAGTGTGCGCGAAACACATTTCGTGCAGTATTGTCGCCTTTGATCGAGAAAAAGTGCTCGATCACTCCGATGTGGTTCTCCTTGATGGAAAAGAACAGCATCAGCAGGAATAGGGCGCAGATAACGACCAGCAAGGAGCGGTGATCGCGCATGTCATCTTTAATGTTCTGCCCGCTCCACTTCGCCAAGGCCGCTTCAGTTGCAGCGGCGCGAGCGGGGAACAATCTGTTGATGCCTTCAATGCCTGCCATAATGCCCAGATACATCAATGCAAGCGAAAAGTTGATGGCGGTAATCACCGGTGCAAGGTCCCCGATTTTCGCCTGCATCATCGGAAACGTCGACGGTGGCCAGCCGAGCTCGCCCGTCAGCGGACGGATCAGAAATCCGTATTCGCCGGAAGACAACGTAAAGCCTAGCGACGTAGGCCCATAGACAACCAGAAGCGAGCCGACAAGCATGGTGGTTGTCGTGATGTACAGCCGCAATCTCAGGAAAAGATAGAGCGCGGCTGCCAGCATGGCGGCTGCGGCGACGGCATAGCTTGCATACAACATCTTCAATTCCGGAAGGATAACGGCATATGCGTGCCGACTGGGACGCCGGAAATCAGCGCCGCGCGCCGTTTCAAATTCTGCGCCGACATAATCTCTCCAGTTTCGCCGGACGCAGCTCCTAGCACCCGCTCCTCGCGAAGTCTAACCTAAAAGATGATGGAAAATCAGCCTGATAGGCTGAATTTGAAGCGTCCCACTCGGAGACGATCACAAGCCGATAGTACCTGAAGCCGACTGGGGGGCTTGCCTCATGCTTGATGCGATTGCAACAGCGATAATCTTCTTTTGGTGTGCCAATTTTATCCAACAATTACAGGGTCATAGCTTTGTTCATATCGTGAACGATGGTCTTGAACGTTCACACTGTGAACGCGAGCAGGCAACGATTGCGGTCAACAGCAGGCGGTAGACGGGTGGGTTGTCCTGGATGCTTTACGCATTCTAGCCTGTCATCGCGATCTCCGCTGCAGCTGCGCGTTGCGGCAGCGTCCGATTTATGGGCTTCGATGCCCGCGATGATTCCAAAATACATCAATCTCAGTGAAAAATTGATGTCGGTTATCTCCGGACCGAGGTCTCCGACCTTCGCAGCCATCGTTGGATACGTGGAAGGCGCGAACACGAAGCTGGTCAGCGGACGAATTAGGAAGCCGTATTCGCCCGAGGACACCGTGAAGACCAGGTATGCCGGCCCATACACAACCCATACACAAGGAGCAGCATGGTCGTCGTCGTGATAAGCGGATGCAATCTCAACACCAGATAAAGCGCCGCTGCCAGCATCACGGTGGAGGCGGTGACGTAGCTCAGGAAAAGCATCAATCGGTTCCGGTGAAGTCAGTGCAGATCAAACCAAACGGATTCCGCACGCTGCAATTTTGGCGGACCGGTAGTGAGGCGAAGCTCCGAGGACGGGCCTGAGTTTCCGAGGACGGGCCTGAGTTAGCGAAGCTGCGTCGTTTTGGCCAGGATTTCAGCGCTCATTTTCGCTCTTTCCGGGAGAAATAGTTGCCTCGATTGGGACAGTTGGACTAGGTAGTCAAGCTCCGGATTAGCGCGTATTGATCGATATCGATTACGTGTTAAAGGGTTTCGAGAAGGGGTGGTTGCGGCCTTATGTCTGACAAACTGGTAAAGCTGTTTTCCCGTGCCAACGGCGATTTGGAGGTTCCTGTTATCGCCGAGACGGCATGGGCGCATGACGGACAAATGGACCTTGCGCGCGTCATCATTGACGGCGCCGCGGCTTCCGGGGCGGATGCCATCAACTTCCACGTCACCTATTTGCCGGACTACATGACTCCGTTCTACGGCAGGGGCGCGGGTCCGGGTATCGTCTCGGGCGGGCAGGAAATTGGAGACGTCTACAAGTATCTCGAGAAACTGAATCTCAGCTTCGATCAGCAGGCGGAACTGATCGCGTATGCCCGTAACCGCGGACTGATCATCGGCTTGATGCCGAACGATTTCCGCAGCCTGGGTTTTGCAGCAGATGCGAAGGCCGACGTCGTCACCATCCATCCCTCGTGCATCTTCGACGAGGCGTTCGTGCGCAAGGCTGCGGCGCTCAAGACGGTGCTGATGCTCTACACGGGCGGCCTGACGCTTGGAGAAATCGACAAGGTCATTGCTTGGGCGGCGAGCGAGGGTAATGAGCGGCTCATTCTGCAGTACGGCTTCCAGACCTATCCGACGCCGATCGAGGCCAATCGCCTCAGCTATATCGGCACGCTGAAGCGCGCCTTTGGCCGGCCAATCTCGTTTGCCGACCACACGGACGGCGACGATCCGATGGCCATGATCATCCCGCTCCTGGCGGTGGCGGCGGGCGCCGATCTCGTCGAAAAACATATGACGCACGACCGCGCCAAGAAGGGCGAGGACTTCGAGGCGGCGCTGGATCCCGCCGGCATGTCGGTGTTCGTGAAGCAGTTGCGCCTTGCAACAAAGGCGATGGGTTCGCCGCTGGTGGTGCCGCTCGGCGCCGCCGAACTCAAATACCGCAGCGTCGTGCGCAAGCGCGCGGTGATGGCCAAGGCCGCGACCAAGGGCATGCCGCTCACGCGCGAGCTGGTCTCCTACCGCCGCAGCGATGCCGGCTTCTATCCGGAGGAGATCGAGCCGTTGTTCGGCAAGATGCTGATTGCGCGCGATGCGCAGGAGAATGCTGCCGTCGACTGGACGCTCCTCGCCCGCACCAACTCCTGATGCCGGAGATTGGAGAGATGCGCACGGCCATCTTCGTATCCGTCCGCAACAAGGCCCGGCGTTTGCCCGGCAAAACATTGCACCAGATGCAGGGGCGGTCGGTCATCGAGCACATCATCGATCGCGTGCGCACCGCGCCCGGAGCGGACATGGTCGTGCTCACCACCTCCGTTCATCTCGATGATGCCGTGCTGATCGAGGTCGCCAGGAGAAATGGCATCGAGGGTTTTGCAGGCAGCGAGGACGACAAGTTGCAGCGTTATCTCGATGCCGCAACAGCGCACCGGATTGATTTTGCGGTGGTGGTCGATGGCGACGATGTTCTTTGCGATCCCGTCGCGATCGGCCGCATCATCGCGGAGCGCAAGGCAAATGGAGGCGACTTCATCGTCGTGGACGGTTTGCCGCTGGGGGTCACGGGTTTCGGCGTCGACATTGCGGCGCTGGCTAAGGTCGTGGCCAACAAGAAGGAACACGACACTGAAGTCTGGGGGCGCTATTTCGTCGACAATCCGGCTTATGTCTCGAAGTTGCTGCCGCCGCCGCCGACCTGGGCGCACCCCGACTGGCGCATGACCCTTGACTATCCCGAGGATCTCGCGTTTTTCGAGCGGGTATTTGCCGAATTATATGTTCCGGGCGCGATATTTGGCTTCGATGCCGTTGTCGACCTGCTGACCCGCGAACCGGAAATCGTCGCCATCAACGCCGGCGTGCAAAAGGCGTATGAGGAAAACTTGAAAAAAATCGTGGCGGAAGCGCGCTGAACGGTGGATCAGTACTTCCCAAGCGACCTCTGCCGCGCCGGGAGGGGCAAAAAATGTGACTGGGGGCTTGGTGCCTCGGGAGTAGCTTTGCAATGAAAATTCTGATCGTTGGCCTGGGCTCGATGGGCAAGCGCCGCATTCGCAATCTGAAGCGCGCCGGCGTCACCGATATCGTCGGCTTCGACCCACGCGCCGAACGCAGGGACGAGGCGAAACAGAAATACGATATCGAGACCGTTGCCACGTTCGAGGAGGGCCTTGCAGCCAATCCGAGCGCGCTGATCATCTCCACCCCGCCCGATATGCACATGGGCTATGCGAAAGCCGGCGTCGAAGCTGGCAAGCACTTCTTTGCCGAAGCCGGCACCACCACCGACGGCATGAAGGAGGTCGAGCACGCCGCGGCCAAGCGGGGTCTTGTCGCCGCACCGTCCTGCACCATGCGCTATCAGCCCTCGATCAAGCGCATGAAGGACCTGATCGACGCCGGTCGCATCGGCAAGGTGCTGACCTTCACGCACCACTGTGGCCAGTGGCTGCCGGACTGGCACCCGGAGGAAGATTATCGCAAATTCTACGTTAGCCGGCGTGCCACCGGCGCTTGCCGCGAGATCGTGCCATTCGAACTGACCTGGGTGAACTGGCTGCTCGGCGAGCCTCCGACGCGCGTGGCCGCCATGAAGGCGAAGCTGTCCAGTCTCGATTGTGACATCGACGATGTCTATCATCTTCTGGTCGCCTACAAGAGTGGCGCGATCGGTCATGTCCAGGTCGATGTGCTCGCGCGTGCGCCTGTCCGCCACATCCGCATCGTCGGCGAGAACGGCACGCTGGAGTGGTCGATTACCGAGAGGGCTCTGCGCCTCTATGAGGTTTCGACGAACGAGTGGACCACCTTCGAGGAACCCAGGCCGCGCATCGAGAAGGGGTACTCGGAGATGTCGAACGAGACGATGTATGACGAGGAAATCGCCGCCTACGTGGCAGCGATCAAGGGCGAGAAGCCCTGGGGCAACCCGATGGACGAGGATTTCCGTACGCTGCAGGCGCTGTTTGCCGCCGAGCAGTCCGATGCTGAGCAGACCATAGCCAAGCTGGTCTGACCGCTCGCGGCTTCGGCCACAGGGCCGGACCGCAGGCATAGCCTGACTTTGTGCTAGAGAGGACAGTGATGACAAAGACGGTTCAGGTTCCAAGGGTGCTTACCAACTCTGACGACAGCGACCGCTCGCACAGCGTCATTCCGGGCGGGGCCCACACCTATTCCAAGGGCGACGACCAGTTCCCGGCCAACGCGCCCGGCCATCTCGAGCGCGGCGAAGGCGTGCAAGTTTGGGCCCGCGATGGCCGCGAGTTCCTCGACTGGACAATGGGTCTGCGCTCGGTCTCGCTCGGGTACGGCATCAAGTCAGTGAACGATGCGGCGATCGAGCAGATTGCCAAAGGCTCCAATTTTGGCCGCCCGTCCTTCATCGAGACCGAATATGCCGAGGAACTGCTCTCCTTCCTGCCTTCCTATGCGGAGATGGTGAAATACGCCAAGAATGGCTCGAACGTCACCAGCGCGGCGGTCAAGCTCGCGCGCGCCTATACCGGCCGCGACTATGTCGCGCTCTGCAAGGACCATCCTTTCTTTTCTTTTGATGACTGGTTCATCGGCACGACGCCCGTCGATTCCGGCATTCCGGAGTGCGAGCGCGCTTGCTCGCTGACCTTTCCCTATGGGAACGTCGACGCGCTGAGGATGCTCTTCGACGCCTATCCGGGCAAGATAGCCTGCGTCATTCTGGAAGCCGCCACGACGGCGGATCCTCCAGAGGGCTATCTCAAGGCGGTCCGAGAGCTCTGTACCAAGAATGGCACGCTGCTCGTCATCGACGAGATGATCACGGGTTTCCGTTGGCATAAACAAGGTGCGCAAGCTCATTACGGAGTGGAGGCCGACATGGCCACCTTCGGCAAGGGCATCGCCAATGGCTTTTCCTTCGCAGCGCTTGTCGGGAGGCGGGATGTGATGGAACTGGGCGGCATCAAGAGCTCGCGGCCGCGCGTGTTCCTGCTTTCGGGCACGCATAGCGCGGAGAATCACGCCATCGCGGCGGCGCGCGCGACGCTCGACATTTTCAAGACCAAGCCGGTGACCGAAACGATGTGGTCGATCGGCGGCGCCCTGATCGAGGGGCTCAACAAGGCCGCTGAAGAACTTCAGATAGCCAAGGGGCGTTTCAAGGCCGGCGGGGTGCCCTGCAGTCCGTGGTATGCGTTCTACGAGGCCAACGGTACGCCCTCGTTCCCGCTGCGAACCCTGTTTCTTCAGGAGATGATCAAGCATGGCGTGATCATCCCCTACATCGCGCCCTCCTGGAGCCACACGCCGGTCCACGTCGAGAAGACGATCGCGGCCGCCCGGGAGAGCTTGCGGGTGGTACGGCAGGCCCTCGACGTTGGGGTCGAGGGTCTTCTGGTCGGGCCGGCGATGAAACCGGTCTTTCGAAAGTTCAATTAGCGGCTTTCCAAAACACACAAAAATCTATCGGGAGGGCGCGTGGCGGATGTCTTCATAATCGCCGAGGCGGGCGTAAATCACAACGGGTCGCTGGAAAAGGCGCTCGCGCTTGTGGCTGCCGCTGCGCGCGCAGGGGCGGACGCGGTGAAATTCCAGACGTTCAAAGCGGAGGCGGTGGCCGCCGCGAGCGCGGCGAAGGCGGTCTACCAGGCGCGAGAAACTGGATCCGATGAGAGTCAGCTCGCGATGTTGCGTCAGCTTGAACTCAGCGACCGCGATTTTGAGCGGATCGCCGGCGAATGCGCAAATCTTGGCATCGAATTCATGTCGACGGCCTTCGATGCGGACAGCCTTGCGTTGCTGGTCGATCGCCTCAAGATAAGAAGGATCAAGTGCCCGTCGGGCGAGGTGACCAACGGATCGTTCCTGCTGGCCATGGCGCGCAGCGGGCTGCCGCTGATCCTTTCGACGGGCATGGCTTGCATGGATGAGATCGCCGATGCGCTCGCCGTGCTTGCGTTCGGCTACACGCGCAGCGATGAGCCCAAAGGGCTCGACGACATACTGGCGTGCATCCGCTCCGAGTCCGCGCGCAACGAACTCGCGGAAAAGGTGACCGTCCTTCATTGCACCAGCGCCTATCCGGCGCCGGCCGACGAGCTGAATCTGAACGCCATGCTTTCGATCCGCGACCGGTTCGGGCTTCGCGTCGGGTACTCCGACCACAGCCTCGGTACGCACATCTGCATGGCGGCAACCGCGATGGGTGCGGTGATGCTCGAGAAGCACTTCACGCTCGACCGCTCCTTGCCGGGCCCGGATCACAAGGCCTCGCTGGAGCCGGACGAGCTTGTCGCCCTCGTGCGGCAGGTGCGGGAAGTATCACAGGCCCTCGGTTCGAGCGAGAAGCGTCCGTCGGCGGTTGAGCTTGACACGCGCATCGTCGCGAGGCGCAGCCTCATGGCGCGCCGCGCGATCAAACGCGGTACGCCTTTCTCCGAGGCGGATCTTGTCGCACTGCGCCCGGCCGGGGGCGCATCGCCAATGCAGCTCTGGAACCTGAAGCAACAAACGGCGCGTCGTGACTATGCCGCCGGCGAACCCATCGATGTGGCCGAGGTCGCCCCCACGGTTCGACCGTGACGCCATTCAGCGGAGGAAGCATGTCCGCACTGCACTTGCTTCGTACGAGCATCTATCGTTTTTCACGCAGCTTGGATCAGCGCGCAAGCCGGAGCTTCGCTTATTTCGAAGGCATCTTCGATGCCCTCCAGTCGAGCTTGTACAATAGGCTGTTGCTTCTGAAACGACGCTATCGCCAGGCCGTCAGCGCTGCGCGCTTTCAATTATCCCTTCTGCGAAATAGAAGCTCGCGCAGCCAAGTCTTAGTAACTCCGTCGCGGGATTGGCGCCGTTCTCCGCTGGTCCGCTTTGCCCGGAGGTGGGCGCGGCTGGCCAATGGCGCCTACTGGATCGACGCGCAACTGACCAAGCCTGTCCGCGCCTTCATTTGTTTCGTGGGTTCTCTTGTTTATCTCGCAGCTTCCATGCCTCTCATCCTGTTCTACTGGCTGCAGCTTGCCAAGCATCGCTATTCCGATGCCGCCAAGCTTGTGCACGCGCATTCGAACCAAGGCCGTCATCGCATCCTCTTGTTTGCGCACAGCGGCTTGTCTGTCCCGGAGCTTGCCCGTTTCGCCGCCCAGCTCGCGCAGCAACCTGAGCATGCCGACAAGGTCGCAGTGGTTGTGCCGAACAGTACGGTTGGAGACGCGCTGAAGCCGTTGGCCGGCTCGGTTACGCTCATCAATGTGCAGCAGTTCTGGCTGGACCAATCCATCGATATCGCTAACCATGAATTGGTGAAGCGGGCGCTCGACCTGCAAAGGGCCGCGCGCGATCGAGCGCACACGAGCTGCGCTGAGGTCGAGCCGTGCTTCGACCTCTTCGAGGCAATGTCCATGGACCTGCATGTCGAGCTCATGCTCATGCTGCGGCTCGGCTGCGCGCTGCAGGCCGCTCTCGATATGGGCAAGACCACCATAGGGGTCTGCTTCAGCGTTCCAACCGAACAGCAATGGTTCTGCCAGGATTTTCTGCGGTCGGACTCGCGGCAGGTCACGGCCCTGGTGACGAGGAACCTCTACCACCACGACCTTTTCGGCCCCGTGGAGCCGAGGCCCAGCCTGCACGACTTGATTGGAGGTGCCCGCGCGCGCCTTGCGGCCGATCTGGCGAAGGCGGAAGAGGGCTGCAATGAACCGCGCCCCGAGCCGCCTGCGAAAATCGAGGACCGCGATTCCCGCAGCGTGGCGCTCATTTCGGATGCGGATGTTAGCTCCAACTACTGGCCGGCCGTGATAAACTTTGCGCAAGCAACGAAACAGAGCGGCCAATCGTTGCGGATATTGGTGGAAGATGGCGCCGTCGCGCGAGCTCTTCGCAGCAAGGGGTTTGTCGTTGACCAATTCTCAGTTCCGGCGTCTGGCGGAAGTAGCCAGAGGTTCAGCAAGGCGTATGGAACCTTGCTTGACGAGCTCGATGAGGCGATCAGCGGTTGCGCCGATATCGATCCGCGGTTGGCGGCATTGCGGGCCCTTTTGACCGCTCGTCTCGCGCAGCCTGAAACGGCCGATCACCTGATCCGGCTCAATCACCGGATTCGCGAGCACATCCAGGCATGGCTGGTTGATAACCGCATTGGTTCGATTGCCGTGCTGCCGCACTGGGGTCGGCTAGCTTGGGCGGCTGCCGGGGCCGCCACGGTCCTTGGTATTCCCTCAGCCAGCACCCCGGCCGTCAGTGTGGCCGGCAACAGTGCCTCGATTGTGGGCTGGAATTGGCTCAGTCTCGTCGGGTGTTACGGCCTGCAGTGCCATGACGCCTTCATCTCACAAGGGTACCCCCCTGATCGGCTTCAACTTATCGGCAGTCTCGCGCTCGATCACGCCCTACAGGTCTCGCACCAGGAGGCCCGAGCGCGACTGACGTCGCTCGCAGCTCTGGCGGTAAGAGGCCGGCGAATCCTGCTGTTCGCCACGTCGGGCGTGAATTCCGACGAGCACGAGATAATTGCCAAAATTGTCCAGTTCTGTCGTGACCCGGCGGCGAATGCAGCCTTGGTCGTGCGGCCGCATCCCTCGATCGGACGCGCTTTTTACGAGGAGGCGGTGAGGGCCGCTCTTGGTCATGCTGAAGTGGACGTGGCGACGGTGATCTTTGAGGGGACGGCACACGATAATATCGCCGCGGCGGACGTCGTCATCACCGATTTCTCGACCATCGGCGCGGAGGCCGTGCTGATCGGGCGGCCCCTCCTGATCGTCAACACCACGGGCAAACCGTTTCCCGCGAACAATTACGCCGATCTCGGGGTTGCCGCGCAGGCGAACACCGTGGACGAAATTAGTCCCATGCTGCGTCGCTTGGCCGACGAGGGAGCCTTTTGGCCGAATGCCAGGGAAAGGCTCCAGGCGTTCACCCAGGCCTATAATTGGGGGGGCGATGGCCAGGCAGGCGTCCGGCTTCTCGCGGGACTTCGAGCAACTCGCCCATCGCGCACAGGCGCGCACACGGCGAGATGTCGAGCCCGACTTGCCTTTATAACCGAAAAGCGGTTGAAGGGGCGGCGGATGCGCTCCCTATCCGGGTGACTTTTGCTGACGAAACGATCGGCGAACCACGAAATGAAGCAGGACCAAACATCATTGTCGCTGGCAGGCCATCCGCCCTTGAGCCAGGACGCCGCCGGCTCGATGGCCATGGCCGACGATGTCAGCGCATTCGCGGTCCATCGGAGCACTTCGCTGCGTGACACGATCGCGCTGATCGACCGTAACGGCTCTGGAATTGCGGTCGTCGTCGAGGACGGGGCTCGGCTTGTTGACGTCGTCACCGATGGTGACGTCAGGCGTGCGATCCTGAGTGGCATTGCGCTCACGGAACCGGTGTCGCATGTCGTCGACGCCAAGACGGCCGACGGCAAGACGCATAAGCCGGTAACGGGCCGGATCGAGGATCCTCCAGAGTTTCTGCTCATGCTCATGGAGCGGCTCGTACTGCATCAGCTGCCCTTGCTTGACCGCGAGGGGCGGGTCAGACGCATCGTGCATCGTGACGCGCTGTCGGCGCGGCCGCTGGTCAAGCCCGGCACGCGTGCGGTGATCATGGCGGGTGGCTTCGGCACGCGACTGCGGCCGCTCACGGAACGGATGCCGAAGCCGATGCTCAAGGTCGCAGGCCGGCCGATCCTCGAACATACCGTCCGGCGGCTTGTGCTTGCCGGCTTCGAAAAGATCTTTATCACGCTGCATTATCTGCCCGAGGTCATCACCGAACATTTCGGTGACGGCAGCCGCTTCGGAACGAAGATCGAGTACGTTCACGAAACCAACCCGCTCGGGACGGCGGGGTCCGTCGCGCTCACCGATCATGGCGGCTCGCCAATGCTGATCATGAATGGCGACGTGATGACCGACCTCAATTACGTGGCGCTGCTGGACTTTCACCACGCAACCGAGGCTGCAATCACGATGGCGGGTGCGCCCTATGAAGTCGGAGTGCCTTACGGCGTTGTCGCCATGGATGACGCAAACAACGTCACGGGCCTCCAGGAGAAGCCGATTCAGCGCTTCTACATCAACACCGGCATTTACGTGGCGTCACCCGCCGCGCTTGGCCTCATTCCCGCGAACACCCTCTACAACATGACGGATCTTGTGGAGGCAGCGATCAAATCCGGCCAACGGGCCAAGCTTTACGCCATGCACGAGTATTGGCGGGACATCGGACGTATCGAAGATTTGCAGCGGGCCAATCTGGAAATGGGTCAAGAGCGGATAGCCAAATGATCGATTGGTCTCGTTCGAGGGTCCTTGTGACCGGCGCCGGCGGCTTTATCGGCAGCCATCTGACGGAACGTCTGGTCGAGGCGGGAGCGAAGACGCGCGCACTGGTGCGCTATACTTCGACCGGCCATCGCGGCTGGCTGGAGACATCGCCGCAGCTTGCCGATATCGAGGTGTTGACGGGCGATATCCGCGATCGCGACAGCATGCGCCAGGCCTTCAAGAACATCGATGTGGTATTTCATCTCGGTGCGCTGATCGCGATTCCGTATTCCTACGACGCCCCCCAATCCTATGTCGACGCCAATATACAGGGCACTCTCAATGTGCTCGAGCTGGCGCGGGACAACAATTTGCAGCGCGTTTTGCATACCTCCACGAGCGAGGTCTATGGCACGGCCCAGTACGTGCCGATCGACGAGAAGCATCCCCTGGTCGGCCAGTCGCCCTATTCGGCCTCCAAGATCGGCGCCGACATGATCGCGATGTCCTATTATCTTTCGTTCGGGCTGCCGGTGGTTACCGTTCGGCCGTTCAACACCTACGGCCCGCGCCAATCCGCCCGGGCGGTGATCCCGACGATCATCACCCAGGCCCTGGTAGGGCGCGATATCAAGCTTGGCAGCATGCTGCCGACGCGCGATTTCAATTTCGTGGGCGATACGGCCGATGGTTTCATCGCGCTCGCGAACGCGGACGCGGCGATCGGGAAGGTCTGCAATATCGGCTCGGGCAGGGAGATCACGATCGGCGACCTTGCCCATCTCATCTGCGAGTTGTGCGGTTCGAAAGCGACCGTCGCTCAGGATCCAGATCGCCTGCGCCCCGCGAACAGCGAAGTGGAGCGGCTGCTGTGCGACATGAGCCTTGCTAAGAGCGTAACGAGCTTCCGGCCAAAAGTCAGTCTTGAAGAAGGGCTGCGGCGCACCATCGAATGGTTCCGCAATAACATGGCAAGGTACCGTCCCGGCGAGTACTTCAAGTAAGAGTATTTCAGGCAACGGAGATGCGAGCGCTCATGTCGGACTTCATTCCGCTAAGTGTGCCGACGCTGAATGGTCGCGAGGCGGCCTATATCAACGAATGCCTCGAGACCAATTGGGTGTCCTCGGGTGGGCGCTTCGTCACCGAGTTCGGCAAGACCTGCGCCGAGATCGCCGGCGCACGGTTCGGCATTCCCGTGACCAGCGGAACGGCGGCACTGCATCTGTCGACATTGCTCGTCGGCGTGGAGCGCGACGACGAGGTCATCGTTCCGGCGTTGACCTTTATTGGAACCGTGGCGGGCGCGCGGCACGCGGGAGCCCAATGCGCCATACTCGACGTTGATCCCGTAACCTGGCAACTCGACCCCGCCGTTGTGGAGAAATTTCTCCGCGAGGATTGCGTGCGCGAAGGTAGAGAGGTGATCAATCGGCACACCCGGCGACGCGTCCGCGCCATGATTCCCGTGCACCTGTTGGGCCATCCGGTCGACCTCGATCCGCTCCTTGCATTGGCGGAGGAATTCTCGCTCGCGGTGATCGAGGACGCGGCCGAAGCGGTGGGAGCCGCTTACAAGGGACGACCGGTCGGCGGCATCGGTACGATCGGCTGCTACAGCTTCAACGGCAACAAGACCTTCACCTGCGGCGGCGGCGGCGCGATCGTGACCAACGACGAGACGTTGGCAAAACGCGCGGAGTACCTCAGTACACAGGCCAAGGATGACCCCGTACTGTTCGTGCACAACACGGTCGGATTCAACTACCGCCTTACCAACATCCAGGCGGCGATGGGCCTGGCCCAGCTCGAAACCAGGACGGAATACATCGCCAAGAAAAAGGCGATCAACGAGCGCTACCGGGACATGCTCGCGGATCTCCCGGGGATTACCTTCATGGGCTCGGCCAATTGGGCCGACAACGCGTGCTGGTTGACAACGGTTCGCGTCGACTCCAGTAAGACGGGCAAGACGAATCTCGAATTGATGCAGGCGCTCGGCCGCGGCAACGGCCACCCGAAAATCGAGGCGCGGCTATTGTGGCAGCCCATGCATCGCAGCAAGGCGCTCGAAGGATCCTACCGTCCCGGATGTCCGGTCACCGACTCGATCTATGCCGAGGCGCTCAGCCTGCCGTCCTCCGTGGGCCTTTCGGCCGAGGATCAGGATCGCGTCATCGAGGCACTGAAACGCCAGCTTGGATAGGGCTGCCAATGCCCAGAGTGATCGACCGGTTTCGCAAGCTTGCCGCCTCCGCTGGCGTCAAGGTCGCGCTCGCGCGCGGCGCCTCGCGGTTCCTCGATCTAACCGGGCAGCATCTGCAATCGGCAAGCCGACGCCTCGTCGATCCGGCGAGCATGGAAGGCCGGCTGCCCGCAGAACTCGGCGATGAACTTGCCCGTAACAAGCTCTTCCGCGGCAAATGCAGCGGGCAGCGCGTCGTGTTGCTCGGCTCTGGGGAGTTGTCGGCAACGCTCGATCCGGCGATCCTCGCGGATCGTCCGATGATTGCGGTGAACGAAATGTTTCGCCCCGTCGTGGCCGCGGGCTTGCCGCTTGCTGCCATCGTCATCCACGACTTTGTCTATTTCAATGGCAGCGCGGCGACCTCGAAAATGCTCAGCGACGTCGCGGATGCCGCGCGAGCGTCAGGTGCGCTGGTCGTGGTCCCTGCCGACTGCGCGAGACCCCTCATCGCGCGCAAGATACTGGTTCCGGAGCAGACGCTCACTTTCTTCGAGAGCGGCCGCGCGATCTACGACCTGCCGCGTCCTGCCCATGTGCTCGACATTGCGGCCGTCATTCCCTCGCTGCCGACGGTGGCCCACGCGGCCTTGGTCGCCGCGCTGTATCTCGGCTATAGCGAGGTGGCGATTCTGGGCGTGGACCTCGGATACATTTCTCATCCGAACAGTCCGATTGCGCACGCCTATGGCCAAAATCCGTACGACGGGGCGCTGGATACGCTGACGGCAGCAGAGGCCTATCTGCGGAGCCCGGGCTGGCCGTGGCCTGTGGTGCTTCGCCACGTCGCTTCACAGCTCGATGCTTATGCGTGGCTTGCCGAAGGTGGCGTCAGCCAGGGCCACCGGATCGTCAATCTGTCGCGCGAGAGCCTTCTCTCGACGGTCGACGCCATCGAGCAGGGCTACGCATGACCAGGCAGCGATCCATCGCGCTCGTGACCGGCACCCGGGCGGAGTTCGGCCTGCTCAGTCATCTCATGCGTTCGCTGCGGCGTCGCAGCGACGTCGCTCCGCTCTTGATTGTAACGGGTACGCATTTCGACCCGCGGTTCGGGGAGTCCGTGCGGGAGATCGAAGCCGCGGAAATCCCAATCGCCGCGAAAGTACCCATGGACATCGAGGGCGATCGCGGCGAGGACATCGCGCGTGCCATAGCGCAGGTGACCGCTGGCATGGCCGACGCTTTCACCAGGCTTCGACCCGACATGATCGTCGTGCTGGGCGATCGCTTCGAGATGCTGGCGACCGTGGCTGCGGCGACCGCGATGCGGATTCCGGTCGCCCACATCCATGGCGGCGAGCTCTCCGAAGGTGTGATCGACAATTCGATGCGCCATGCGATAACCAAGCTCTCTCATCTTCATCTCGCCTCGGCCCCTGAATATCGTGACCGCATCATCCAGATGGGCGAGGATCCTGAACGAGTGCTTGTTCCCGGGGCGCTGGCCGTCGATGCCGTTTCCAGCCTCAAGCAGATCGCTCGCCCGGAGGTTGAAGCCCGGCTCGGTGTCAAACTCGGCAACCCCTTGTTTCTTGTTACCTACCATCCCGAGACGGTGACGCAAGACGCTGGCGGCGAGGGGATCGCACCGCTCATCGCGGCGCTAGGCCGCTTTCCGGAGGCCACGGTCGTGATTACCGGCGTCAACGCGGATGCGGGGCACAGTTCCATCGCGAGTGCGCTTGCCGCCTACGCCGACGCAAACGCGGAACAGGTGGTGCTGAAGAATTCACTTGGCCAGGGTCTCTATCTCTCGGTGATGTCGCTCGCCGACGCGGTGATCGGCAACTCCTCCAGCGGCGTTATCGAGGCGCCGATCATGCGCGTGCCGACCGTCAATATCGGGGATCGGCAGCGGGGGCGGATGATGCCGTCGTCGGTGATCTGCTGTCCGCCCAATGCCGATGCCATTGAGACGGCGATCCGGAAGGCGATAAGCCTGCGGGACAAGGTGAAGGCCGGGCACGGCGTGGACTTTGGCAAGCCGGGCGTCGGCGATCGCATGGCGGAGGTTCTGGCTACGATCGAGCTGGCGGGGCTCACGCGGAAACGCTTCCGCGATCTCGGCCGGGGCGGAGAGTAATCGATGCGAGACCGGCTGGCGATATTCGGAAATGGCGGCTACGCCGAATGCGTGGCCGAGGCGGTGGAAGCGGCCGGCGTTTTTGAAATCGCCGGCATGGTGTCGAGTTTAGGCAGCAGCGTGCCCGCTGCTGGCCGGCCGATCATCCCGGAGCTGGATTTTCTTGGCGATTCCGCGCGGCCGATGCTTGGCGTCGTGGCGGTAGGTGACAGCTTCACGCGCCAGCAGGTCGTCGAGACGATCACGCGCAAGCTGCCTGGCTTTCGATTTGCCAGCATTGTTCATCCGCGCGCCGTCGTCTCGCCCTCGGCGAAACTGGGCGAGGGGACGGTCGTCCTTGCGAACGCGGTGGTTGGCGCTCATGTCTCGATCGGCCGCCACTCGCTGTTGTTCTCGGCCACTGTCGTCGAGCACGGCTCGACCTTTGGAGAATTTGTCAGCACGGCTCCCAGCGTCGCGATTGGAGGAGACGCGGGCGTTGGCGACCGTACGTTCATTGGAATTGGCGCGACGATTTGCCATGGCGTGAATATCGGCCGGGACGTCGTGATAGGAGCGGGCGCGGTGGTCATAACTTCGTCAGGTGACAACGTGGTCCTCGCTGGTATTCCCGCACGCGAGATTCGAAGGCGTGATACCGGGGAACGCTATCTATGATGTTCCCGGAAAACGGATGCCTGTTGCGGCCATTCCTGGGAATTTCCGGGGCGCGAGCTTACTTGCTGATGCAAGAGGATTAGAGTAGATGGTTGGGTTTGGCGGTGAAGCGCTCCATGCGATCAAAAGCCGTGCAGAGTTCCCGATATGAGCGAGTCTATGGCGAATGCGCGTGCTGCTGCAACGGAAGGGCCCGGCGTAGGTAATGTCGACGGGGCTGTGAGTAACTATCAGCGTGCGATCATCACGCCGGGCCGTATCCAGATTATCGGCGACAAGACGGGCCGGATCGCCCGGTTCTGGGACATGGCCCGACGAACCATTCTGATCGCCCGCTGGAATCTGCACACGCGCGCCTTCGACAAGGCGACCGGCCAGCTCTTCCTGATCGTGGATCCACTGGTCCAGGCACTGCTCTACTTCTACATTGTCTATGTGGTGTTCGGTGCGCGCGGCGAGGACGTTTCCTACGTCGCCATCTTTACGCTGGTGACTTTGTGGCGTGGCCACGCGATGATTTTCGGTAACGCGCCTACTTATCTTTCCAGCCAGATCACGATCCTCCAGCAGACACGGTATCCGGCGGTCGCGCTGATATTCGAGGGAATCGGAACCGACGCTGCGCTTTTCATGATGATGAATGCGATTGTGCTGGTGATTCTGGCAGTGTCAGGAAACGGTCCATACATCACGTGGCTTGCGTATCCGCTGGTGCTCCTCGTCAATCTGCTGTTCTCGTCCGCGTGCGCGGTGGTTCTCGCCATGCTCGGCGTCTACCTGCGTGAAACCGGTATCGTCGCGAATTTCATCGTCAGCTTGTGGATGTATGCTTCACCCGTCGTTTACGGCATGGAGCGAATTCGCGAGCCCCTGCGGACCGTCTATCTCTGGGTCAATCCGTTCGCGCACATCATGCCCGCTTACCGCAGCACCCTGCTGCAGAACGAGTGGCCGCAATTTTCTCCGCTGATCGTGATCGCCTTGATTTCAATTGTCGTCCTGGTTGTGAGCGTCACCGCTTTGGAGCGGCTGCGCGGACGCATCTATCGCTTCCTGTGAAAGGCTGGCCGAATCCGTGGGACAAGAAGCCGACAAGCTGGTCAGTCTGCGACCCGTCGAGGGTGTGAGCGCGATTCCGGAAGATCGGCCCGATCGCCTAGAGCGGGCGCGTCGCCTGTGGGAAGCCATGAACGGCGAGACGCCGAGCCTGCCGGCCGACCCTGCGCTGGGCGAGCTGATCGCGGATGCCGTGCACTCGCTCGGCAGCGGCAAAAACAAACTACAAAAGGTCATCACCGAGCTGGGACGTGATCTGCCCGAGCCTGTCGCCTCGATCGACCCTACCACTACCCAAATTGAACCCGATCGCTGCGGCGGATTTCGCGTCTCCGGGCAGCCGATCACCGTCAAGAGCAACCAGAGCTTCATCTACATCGATCGGCCGCTCGGAAGCTGCACCGAATTGGCTACAGATAATGCGTCTGGCGCGCCGGCTCTCGCGGTCGCGCTGGTCGGGCACGTGCATTATCGCTCTGGCATGCCCGTGCGCCTCAAGGTTGCTGGCGAGGGCGGCGCCACACTCATCGAGCTCGGACTGGGCGCGGAATGGTTGCTGTCGTCGCCCTCTGTCCGGACGCTGCGACTCACGCCCGGCCGCAGCCGGTGCATTATCCTCATCGTCGCGGAGAGGCGGTTTGCGATCTATTGCGACGGCGTGCAGGTGGCGAATGGCCCTGTCGAGCGAGAGGAAGCCTGGCGTCGGCTGACGCTGTCCGTGGCCCCGCTCCTGGCTCCCTCCGGCGACATGATGCTGTACCACATTAGCGCATGGGCGCTGTCAAACGCCGAGGCCGCCGCGCTGTCCGCTCGCCTGGACGACCCCGGTAGCCATGTCGCCAAGGCATTGCTGGACACGCCCCTCACGGAGCAAGCGGCCGCCAGCTTCGCCCGGCTCTGTCACAACATGGAGCGGCTCGAGATCAAATTTGACGACGAGCAGCTTGACTGGGTCAAGCGGGCCGCAGCCGATTTCGTTGACCGCAATCTCGACTACCATGTGACGGATGTCGCGAGCAAACTGCCCGTGGCCGGGGCGCTGGAAGTGACGCGCCAGGCTGAACGCGCGCACGGTGCTGCCGTGGTGGCCGTCAAGGATCTGACGGTGGAGCTTGCGCATAATCCCGCCCGTGACCGGCGTCTTCACCGGCTGCTCAATTACAGCAAGCAGAAGACCTTCCGAGCCGTCGACCAGGTGAACTTCGAGCTTCACAAGGGGGACGTGCTCGGCATCATCGGGCATAATGGTGCCGGCAAGAGCACGCTGCTCAGGGCGCTGTGCGGACTCATCGATATTTCGGTCGGACGGATCGAGATCGCTAACCGTTTTCTGTTGCTGCGCCCGGGCATCGGCATGCGCGATGAACTGACCGGGCGCGAGAACATCGCCAGCATGGCCTTCTATCTCGGGCTCGGCCTCAACGAGGTGAACGCGATGTCGGACGACATCATCACCTTCTCGGAGCTCGGGGAACACATCGACAAGCCGGTCAAATACTACTCGGACGGCATGCGCGCCAGGCTCGTGTTCTCAATTGCGACGAGCTTTGCACCCGAAGTCTTGTTCCTGGACGAGCTCCTGAGCGCGGGTGACATAGCGTTCCAGGAGAAAGCACAGGCCCGTCTGCGTAGTTTCCTGAACAAGGTCGATACGGTGGTGGTTGTTACACACAGTACCGACTTCGTCATGCAAAGCTGCACCAAGGGGCTGCTCATGCACCACGGCCAACAAGTGTATTTCGGCGATCCCGAGGAAGCCGTGGCGCGTTACCTGCGGCTGTTGGAAGGATGATCCTGCTGCGATCGGCGGGTCACTGCGAAGGTGTCTGGCACGAACGGATCACCTCCGCGCTAAATCGAGCGATGCTCGTCACACCGGACGGATTGTTGGTGGCCACGACCAGCTCCATATCGGACGGCAAGCCCTCATGGTAGATCAGCCAGCACGTGTAGCCGACCCGGAGTGGAGCAATGTGTCGGTAGGTTTCACCCTTCAAGAAGAAGGCAAACGGCGCCACCCCCCACACGCTCCACCAGTTGCAAAACTCGTCGAGGCCGCAACCGACCTCAAGGACCTTGTCGCCTTGCTTGAAGCGCATTTCCGAAAGCACGCGCTCAATGAATTCGGTCCCGAGGACTCTGCCATTGTCCTCCCGAGTTCCAGGAAAACAATGCTGCCGGTGATAGGTAACGTACTCGTCCGTTTGAAAATAGGCCTTGCTCATAAGATGCCGTCCGCTCCGGTTCAGCGTCGTCCTGACACGCGGATCGTGCTCGATCGCTAATGTCAGGTATCATGGCTTTGCTGCACCTGGTAGCTGTATTGGCGTCGGTGCTCTTGTCGATGACAGAAATACCCAAGCGGGTCATCCGACCGTTGGGATCTCTATCCTGGCGCGCTGGAAGACTGCTATATCCTGGTCTTGGAAGTCTGCATACTTGTGAGAGGCTTTGGAGTGTTTGGCGATCCGCTGGCGGCTTGGAAGGCGCGCGCGATGCTATTTGTTCGACGCGTCAGCCGCGCGCTGGACCGACGTCTTGGGGGGCGTTTGGATGTCGTCCCACCGCTATGGTTTGCTCCTCCGCTTTGGCGGCGCTGGTTGCTGGCTCTCCGGGGTAAGCGGGTGTCGCTGCTCGAACGCCAGGTCGATGTCGTCGTTGGCGTCAACGATGAAAACGCGGCGACCGTCCGGAAATGGCTCGCCGGGCATCAGGGCCGCTCTGCAGTGCTGGTGTTGCGGCACGAGGGATTGAAGGGGGCCGATTTTGGCTGCGACGTTTTCACACAACACGAGCTGGTCCCGCCCGGATCGGACGCCGCCCTTGTCATTGCCGCCGAGTGGAAGAGCAGTTTTCAATCGTTGTGTCAACGGCTGCGGCACGTGCGCTTCATGGACGTCGAAGTGGTGCCTGACGTGCTGCAGGAAGGGCTTCAGTCTGTATATCGTCCGGCCGAGATCGCACGCGCGGCGCGGGAATTGTTCGAGCGTGGATACGGGCATGTGGCCATCGTCATATCAGGCTACATGTATCTGGATGGTGCGCTGATAGAGGAGGCCAAGGTCTGTGGATTGGCTACCGACGGTGCCAAGGCACTGATTGCACGTTCGGGATACCTATCGGAGTATCAGGCTCTCACAGCGCCAACCGCATGGTCCAAGCCGAAAGATTGGGCTGCAGCCTACTTGCGCCGGATCGAGCCGGCCCTCGAGAACTCCAGCGAATTGATTGCCCTCGGGTTTTCTGATCCGGCGCGCACCGCGCAGCTCAAGGCGGTCGCCGACAACTTATCGAGGCTTTGCCGAGATGATCCGCAGCGCGGCGCGGACGCCGCCGAGATCCCGGCTCCCGCCCGAGTGATCGTCATCCCCGAATTGACAGTTGCGGATCCCGATGCTGTGGCCGAAACGTTGGGGCAACTGCTGGAGGCTTGGCGCAAGGATCTCGCGGACCGATTGACGGCAGGTCCTCGTTCATGGAAGCAGTTCGGCCAGCAGAGCTTCGAGGCGATGGAGGCTCGTCTGCTGGGACTCGAGGAGAGCATTCGGCCGATGCTGAAGAATCTCGCCCGGCTCGAACGTCTGACCGCAGTCTGCAAGCAGTCCGGGCCGGCGAAGGTCGTGATCGACGATCCTGCAACATGTGCGTTGGTCCCGGAAGCGCCGCCCGACCTGCACGACAGGATTCGCCTGATCCGACTTCGTCTCGATTGGGATGCGGCCGATGCCGAAGCTAATCAGAGGCTGGCGGAGGTGCTGAAGGAGGCACTGGAGCAGGAGGGAGCGTCACGTCCAGTTGAGGGACCGGAGCTGCATGTGCTGATCGGGGTCGGCTTGGACGAGGTCACCCACGTCGTCCGCTGGATGAACGGCCTGCAGGGGCGTTGTGCGGCGTTGCTGGCGCGGCATGACCAGCTCAGCAACTGTCAGTTCGGGTGCGATCGCTTCCACGATATCGATCTGGTCCCGACCAATTCGGGCCTGGAGGAGGAGGTGTATCAATCCTGTTCCGAGCATCGCACCCGTCGCGGGTCTCAGCTTGAGAGCGTCAGTTTTCTCGGCCTGCCGCTGTCGTTGGATTTCTACCGCGCCGTAGCAGCGCCGGTGGAGCGTCTGATGATCCTGATGCGCGCAGCTCGGCTGTTGTTTGAGCGCGGTTACGCGCATGTCGTCATCGTATGCGGAGCCGGCAATGATTACTACGGCTCGCTTGTGCTGGAGGGGCGTGCCTGCGGAGTCATGTGCGCCAGCGGCGCTGCCAGACGTGTCGTGAGGGAAAAGGTCCTGCCTGATCATGCTTTTTCGACTCGATCGCTGATGAGGTCCGCCCCCCGTTATGCCGGAGGAGGCTCCCTTCCAAGGGTTGCGGTCTCAAACGTGCCGGCGAGAGTACTGGTCGCAGCGCTATCCACCGAGGTCGCCTATCTGCGCAATGCCAAGGCGGTGATCGCAGCTCTTGCAGAGCGTGAGCAGCGTCTGCTATTGTTGGTTCCTTGTCGGGAAGGATTTGACTGGACGGACGAGACCGGATTGGAGGTCGCGACGCTTGATGCCGGCGGAGCGGTTGCGTCGCGCGATCCTGAAGAGCTGGACCAGGTTGCGGATGCGTTCTTGCGCGCACTGCGTGATCTCGCGCAAGCGGCAATCTCCGAGCGGCCACGCCTCTCCTGGCGAGACCTCGGCGAGGCAACAAGCGATTTTCATGATCTCCACGCCTCAGGTCGCGACGTGATCGGAAATGCCTTGCGCCGACATCTCACTCTAATCGATCGGCTGGACGAGATTGTGGCCTCGGTGAAGCCGCAGGTTATCTACAAGTTTCCGAGCGGAGCCACCATCATGGATGGCTCGCTGTTGGGAATCGCCGCAAAATACGGCATTCGCCAGGTGGCATCGGTTTTTCTGTCACTGTCCGCCAGTTTTAGGGATCTTGACCGTGCACCTCAGGACGTCATCACAGTACTTGGCGAAGGACAGGTCGAAGCCCTGAAGTCCAATATCACGGCGAATCAGGTCATCGCGCTCGGGCAACCCGAGATGGACCTTCTGACGCGCGACCGGGCGCCAGGCAAGGCACGCGACTATGCCCGTCGTGTCATGCCCGCTTGGGATGGAATGAAACGCGTCGTGTTGATCGCCACCAGCAACTTTGATGCGGAGCGCGAGCCAAGTTGGGTACGCGAACTCTGCCGCCACGCGGCAACGCGGAGCGACGCACATATTTTGGTTAAACTCCACCCCGCAACGCCGATTGAAGTCTACCGCGCGAAACTCGCTTGCGACGATCTTGAGGTGTCGTTGGTCGCCGACACCGAGATTGCTCCTTTTATGGAAATCGCATCGGCCGTCGTGACCGATGTGAGCCACGCCGGCAAGATTGCGGTGTATCTCAACAAGCCGCTGATGGTGGTGAACATCTCCGGCTCGCCATTCCCCTATCACCGCTACGACGAAGACGGCGTGGCTCTTGGTGCCTTCACCCTCGAGCAAGTCGGGCCAACACTCGATCGCATTCTCGATGACTGGATGCCGGCATCGCGGCGCGCCGAATTCATTCGTCGAGAATTCACCAGTGACGATAATCGCGCCTCGGAACGGATCGCCAACCTCGTGCTTTCGCTGGGGCGGCCGGCCGGACATCTAAAAGACCTTACGGCATCATGATCGCTCCGGCTGGTGTTCAGGAGTGGCGGAACAACGGTTGTCCGCCATTCGGGCGGGCAGCTCCAGCGGTGGTATTCTTCACGCCCCGGGGCCTGTGTGGCAAGAAACTGCCATGACGCTGCGGAATGGAGACTCAGGTCTGCAAAAGCTCCCGGCCACGATTCCATTCTCCCCGGATCTGATGCAGACAAAGCGGCTGGACATTCAGGGCCTGCGCGCGATCGCGGCGTTCGCGGTCGTTGTCTTCCACGCGACCCATCTGCTGCCGGGTGGATTCCTGGGTGTAGATATATTCTTGGTCATCTCCGGCTTTATCGTTACGCAATTGGCTCGGGCTGAAATCGCCACGAAAGGGCAATTCTCTTTCGCCAATTTTGTTTGGCGTCGCCTGGTTCGCGTTGTGCCGCCGATGGCAGTGGTCGTGCTTGCAACCTTGACGCTGTTCCTTGTGGTAGACACGCCATCGCATTTGATCCGTTCACTACCCTTGGCCGGCATTGCCGCGTTGACGGCTACGATCAACATCTACTTTGTTTGGCTCGCCACCGATTATTTTCAGACATTTCAGAGCAACCCGCTTTTGCATCTGTGGTCGCTGGCTGTCGAAATCCATTTTTATCTTCTGTTCGCTGTAATTCTGAAGCTGACGCTCATGTTCAGATATCGCCTCTCTGCAAGTGCTGGCGTTGCCGCTGCTGCCGGACTGACGGCAGCGCTGACGGGAGTGTCCCTTGTTGCGGCGCTGACGATCGGGCTTTGGCACCGAAGCGCGGGCATCACCTTGCCCGAAGTATTTTCGTTCTTCACTTTGCCGGTCCGGCTATGGGAGTTTGGATTTGGAATCCTAGCCAATCTTGCCCAGAAGCCTGTCAGTAGATGGAGGGCGAATGCCTTCGCAATCGATTTGCTGCAGATCGGCAGCCTGTTGTTACTGTTTGCCGGCCTCAGATTTGGATCAAATGCGTGGCTCGTGCCCGGATATCAAGCCATCGCTCCGTGCTTCGCTACCGCGCTTCTGATTGCGACGGGCGAACGGGGAATGGTGGGACGCGCATTGTCGTGGCCGCTACTTACCTATTTCGGCGACCGGTCCTACTCAATCTATCTCTGGCAAGGGCCATTGATCGGATTTGCGGCGATCCTGTTCGCCACACCTCTCGCAATTGTCCTGGCTGCAACCGTATCGATCCTGGTCTCGATATTCAGCTATAGGAAGGTCGAGACGATGTTTCGCGATCCCGGGCGTGGTCTGGCGTCGGCCCGAGCCGCCAAGATGTCGTTTTCGTCGGCATGGCTGGGCGCCATTCTCGCTTGCATTGCGTTCTATTTGGCAGTCCCGATGATTATCGGTCGCCTGGAGGCACCTGCACCGCTGCGGGCTACCTTCCTCGATCAGAAATGTGAGCGTCAACGCGGAACATTAGGTCTGGCGCCGTGCGTCTACGGACCAGGCAGTGCGCCCAAGGTCCTGCTTGCCGGGGACTCCCACGCCGGCGCGATTTCGCAGGCGGTCATCTATGCTGCCGCCCGGGCCGGCTGGCAGGCGCATATCGCCACCGCGTCGGCATGTTCGGTGCCGGAATATCCCGAGGACGTTTCCTTTCGGCCATCGTGCGACGGCTACACTGCAAACATTCTCTCGTATGCGCACCAGCAACAGGTCGACCTCGTCATCGTTATGCAATTTTCCGAGTATTACGTCGACGATTTGAGGATAGGTCTTGATCGTTGGAGGAGGGATCTTTCACAATTCGTCTCGTCGTTGGCTCAATCACAAATCCATGTCTTGGTTATAAGCAATAACCTCCGATTGCCGCTCGCCGTCGGCCGTCCGTTCTGGGCCAACTCCTGGCGTGCGGACTTGAGTGACGAGATCATTGCGCGTCAGGCTTTGGACGAAGCCGAGCGCTCCGCCGCATCCTCTAGCCTCAACGGCCGGTATTTGCCTACCAGGGATTATCTATGCGATCGTTCCAAATGTCCTGTTTTTGAGAACGGCGCTTGGCAATATACTGATACCGATCACCTGTCTTACCGGGGAGCTGAAGCGCTGATCGATCCCATCGAGAAGGAGATCAGACGGATCGAGCCGCGCCCGTTCGGCGGAAAGTGAACCATGCCGAAGCAGGCTGGTATTCAGTTTCGGCGATAGACCACAAACGGCGAGCGGGTCGATTTCGCAAATCCACAGGTGATGAGTTCGAACCCTTCCAGCGAAGGTGGGTCGTATTCGGCGGCCGAGCGCCGATCGATTTCCGCAAGCGAAGCTTTTCCCCAAACTTCGGGTTCGGCTTCCCATTCGCTGTAAATCAGGAATCCGCCCTTGGCGATAATCCTCGGGAAACTGGGCCGCGCGACGATGTACCGGACCTTCTGAGCGCACCGATGGAAAATTGTAGGCAGAAGCCCGAGGTCCCGTCATCTGCCCGCATCTTAAGGGCGCATACAGATACAATGACATCCGTCTATCACGGACGTCCCTTGGGGCATGGTCAGTCCATGATCAAGCCGCGGCCTAGAATCCCGCCGTCTTCTGCGCAGAACGGATGGCGTCGGCGTTGAAACGAGCGATGCTCGTGACACCAGCGGGATTATTGGCAGCTACGACCAGTTCCATGTCGGACGGCAGACCCCCCTGATAAATCAGCCAGCAGGTGTGCCCCACCCGCAGCGGAGCAACATGCCGGTAGGTTTCGTCCTTCACGAAGAAGGTGAAAGGCGTGATACCGAACACAGGGGCGTCCGAGTTGATGAGCAGATGGCCGTTGCGGTCGCGGGAGAGACCAAAAGAAGCAGCCGGAAGGTCACTCTCCCGGCCCTGCAGCAGATTGAAGGCGTCGCGTGAGTTCTTGTAGTACCAGTTCACCTCCTTGTATCGCTGAGCGATGCGCTCCAGCGGCGCCAGAAACTTCTCCTGGATCACGCCGGCCCGATCCCGGAAGTCATGCTCATAAGCGCTGATCATCTGGTCGCGCCCCTCCAGGCATGCATGGAAGGCGCGCTCGAACTCGTATTCCTTGAACTCGTAAACGATGGTCTTGATGTCGAGCAGCCGACCGATGCTGCGGCGCATTTCGCCGCGCCATTGGTAGTCGTCATCCGCGGGATGGTACGTCGTCCACTCGTGAGTGGCATTGCGCCAGTCGATCACCTTCCACATCGGACTGCCGTCGGCGTTCTTGGCTTCCCAGTTGACGTCGACCGAATTGCGATTGCCAAGATCGAACGGAAAATAATTCTCCAGGAAATGCGACGTGTCGTTCGCCTCGGTGACGATTTCGACGACGGAGGGGAAGTAGTCGCGCTTGTCCACGAAGCGCATCAGGATTTCGAGGTAGTGTGCGTTTTCGAACCAGTCGAGACCCCACTCGTTGCCGACGCCGGACGCCGCCGGATGATTGTACATCCAGTACATGTCGTCGCCGTAGCGGCGCATCGCTTCACCCCACTTCTCGCGATAGTGGTCGTAGATAGTGAAATAGCCGAAGTCGCGCTCCACGGGATTGCTGCGAAAACCGGACCAGCTCACGAAGAACCAAGAGAAGACCGCGTCGTGCCCCGCGCTGTCTTTCACGAGCGTTCGATAGCCGGGATCGAAGATCTTCGCCACCGCAGCATCAACGTCGCTCCAGCTGTTCAATAGGTCCTTGTGTCGAGGATCAATGACCGGTCCCATCGTATTGATGATGGGGCAAATATAGAGATTGCCAATGCGGCGTTTCATGCGTAAATCCTAACGCGATTTTATTTGTCCGCTCCTTCGTTGACCAGCGCTGTGTTCGGAGGGCGGCAGTTGACGGAGGAAGTTCAGGAATTTGCGGACAGTGCGACCTCGTTCGGCTGGTACTGGACCGCGGTGTCAAGGGGCGTCGTTTCGTGCTTTTTGACGATATAATAGATGTCGCTGCAGCGCTCGGGGGGCGGGTCGCTGCCCGGCATCACGCGATAGCGATGGGCGCTGATGTCGCTCTTTCGTTCGAACACGAGCCGCCGGTCGACACGCAAGCCGAGGAAATTGAGCATTCGTTCGAATGCAGGCAGGTCCGTGAAGGTGATGGGAAAACCCTTTGCGATATAGGCGCGATGCGCGGCGAGTGCATCGGCGTCGTCAGCCAGGTAGGCCCGGCTCTTCACTCCCGAAAGCATCGCGGTGCCGCCAATCCGCAACAAGCGTGACACTTCTGCGAGGGCGAGACGCTGCTCGGTCATCTCGAAGACGCCCCAGAAAACCACATGATCGAATGGACCTCGCGCCGCGACGCGCTCCGCGTCCGATACGAACAGCCGCCCGGCAAGCGCCGGCAGTAGGCGCTTGGCCTCGGCGATGCCGGGCACCGAGATGTCGCAGCCATGCGCCTCAACCCCCCATACGCCCTCAATGAGCTGCAATACCCTGCCGAGCCCGCAGCCGATCTCAAGGACCCTGTCGTCGTGCTTGAATCGCATTTCCGACAAAATGCGCTCGCTGAACTCGGTGCCGGGAACGCGACCGTTATCCTCACGTGCACCCGGAAAGCAGTGTTCTCGGAGATAGGCGACGTATTCGTCGGCCTGGAAATAGGCCCTATCCATGTTGCCGTCCGTGAATCTCCGTTTTGGGAATGGCCGAGGCAGGTGGTGGCAGCAATATCAGCTGATGGTCGCTAGCCTGACCGAATTACATATAGTAGCTATTAGTAGCTATCCCATTGGCGATCCCATCGCTAGGAAAAAAGGAGGGCATGTGTCTAGTGAGCAACAGCGCCGGGACCTGCAATCAGAGACCAAGGCCTACTATAGCTCGGACATCGTTTCGGAGTGGTTGAACTTCGTTTACAGCGACCTCGCCAGCTCCACGCAATTTCCGTTCGGAAAGGCCCGTGAACTGGTATTGCGCCACGCGTTGCGAGACCACCCGGTCGCCAAGGGGACGGCTTATGACATTGGCTGCGGCGGCGGCCAACTCAGCCTGGTGCTCGCAGGGCAGGGCTTTGCCGTTCACGCGCTGGACTTTTCGCCGGCCATGCTCGAGCAGGCGAAAAAACTGGCCGGCCAGCACGGCGTCTCGTCATCCATAGCGTTTCGGCAGTTCGATCTGATGGTGGACGACGCGAGCGGTTTTTCCGGCGACGGCGATATCGGCATCGCCATGGGATTTATCGAATACCTCGACGATATTGGGGTATTTTTCAGCAAGAGCGCGCGCATGCTGAAACCCGGGGCGCGGTTGCTGGTCGAGTTCCGAAGCAGAATGTTCAATGCCGTGACTGGCAACGCCTTCATGCTTGCCGACGCCGAAAGCGGCGCGCTTAAGCAGGTGGTGGAGAGTTTTCAGGGCTACTGCTCCTCGGCAAGCGTCAAGGCCGAGCACTTTCAGGAACTGGCGCTGGCTTACCGGGCAGCCGCCGAGGCCATGTCCAGTGCGACAGCCCCAAACGAGGGCGCTGGCCTTCACAAGTTCTTTCCAACGGCGCGTCATCAGCATTTCATCGGCGAGGTCGATCGCGCTGCCGAGCGGACCGGCTTTCGCCGCATCGATCTCTATGGAATGCACCCGCATCCGGTCTGCCCGTCGTTTGAAAGCAGTCACGCTTGGCAGTTCAACCAGATTGCCTGGCAGATGCAGCAATTCCCGAGGAACCCGCTGGTGATCAGCACCTGCTCCTCGTTGGCAGCCCTGTTCGAGTTAACCCAGGTCCGACCGTGATCACGTTGACCTATCACGAGGTTGCGGTCGCAGGCGGTTCGATGTTGCCGCCCGGCATCCTGGTTTCGCCTGACCAGCTTGCAAACCAGCTGGACCACATGCTGCGTTACCACCAGCCGGCGACCGCCGAACAGGTGGCGCGTTCAATGATCGAGGGAAGGCTGCCTGAAAATTCCTTTGCCGTCACATTTGATGACGGCTTTCGTGGGCAGCATGATTTCGCACTGGATATCCTTGAAGCGCGGGGTATTGAGGGCATGTTTTTCGTGCCTACCTGCATCGTCCATCATCGGCAGTTGCCAACCGTAGAACGCCAGCGGCTGCTGCAATATAGCAACGGGCCATATGAGGATTTCTACAAGCGCTTCATCAGGGAGATCCACGGGCGATATCCAGAGTTGTCCGAGAGCTCCTACGCGCTCACTCAGGAAAATCTAGACGCAGCGCTGTCCTATTACGCGGAATACGATTTTTATACTCCGATGGAACGCCTCTACCGCAAGGTGCGTGAGACGATGCTGCCCAACGAAGTATTCGAAGCGATCATCGAAACGATGTTCGCCGAAGCGTTTCGCGAGGAGGAGATCGTGGAGCGTCATTTCCTGCGTTGGGATCATTTGTGTCACATGCGCGACCGCGGACACCACATTGGCGGACATGGACACCGGCACCTTCTCGAGAGCAATCTCGACGGCGCCGTTGCCGCGCAGGATCACCTGCATTGTTTGGGCTTGCTGCGGAATAACCTTGGGATGGAGGTCAGGAGCTATGCGTATCCTTACGGGATTTATACACCCGAAACTGTCGCTGCGCTGGCGGGCGCGGGAATCGATTTGGCTTTCACCTGCCGCGCCGGAATCGGCTTTGAAAGTTCATCGCTCCAGATGGACCGCTACGATTGCAAGGCTTTTCCTTTTGATATCTCTGCAGATGCGAATGAATATTCCCGGACAGAATTGAAAACAGCAAACGGCTGATCCTAGGTCGTGCTCCGGACTCGGACAGGCGCGCTAAAAGCACGGGTCACGGTTACCGGCCGGCGCGTCATGGCGCTGATCCGACGCGCTACGCCCGCCTTGAGGCGTCGTGTCACGCAGCGCTTGGAACGCCTTGACGTCGTCCCGCCGTTTTGGCTCCCACCTCCGCTATGGCAGCGATGCCTGTCGTTTCTTCTAAGAAGCGCCCGGTTCCTTCCAGTTCGCCGGCAGATCGACGTGATCGTGAGCGTCAACCGTGAGAATGCCTCGGCTGTTCGGCAATGGCTCACCGGAAATCAAGGCCGGTCAGCCGTGCTTGTGCTGCAGCATGAAGGATTGAAGAACGTCGACTTCGGTTGCGATGTCTTCACTCAGCAGGAACTCGTCCCTCCCGGGTCGAACACAGCCGCCGCCATCGCAGCCGACTGGAAAGTCTGTTTCGAGACGCTATGCAAAAGACTACAGCACGTGCGCTTCGACGAAGTCGAAGTGGCGCCAGACGTGCTGCGGGAAGGGCTTCAGTCTGCGCACCGGCCGACCGAACTCGCGCGGATACGGGCATGTGGCCATGGTTCACTCCGGCTGCCTCTATATGGATGGTGCACTCATGGAGGAGGCCAAATCGTGCGGGTTAGCTGCTCCTGATGCACGGCGCTGATTGCGCGGTCCGGATATCTCATACCCGGCTCTTACGGAACGCACCGCGTGGTCCAAGCCGGGTGACTGGTCAGGCGCCTATTTGCAGCGGATCGCGCCTGGCTTAAATAGTCCCAGTCAACTTGTGGCACTTGGTTTTTCCAACCCGTCGCGTTCCGCGTGCCTTAAGGCGGTCGCTGATGAATTGTCGCAACTTGACGATTCCAGCGAGGAATTCGGCGCCCGTGCAATTGATCGTCGTTCCCGAGTTGACCGTCGCAATGGCCAACTCCTGGCGTGCGGACTTGAGTGACGAGATCATTGGGCGTCAGGCTTTGGACGAAGCCGAGCGCTCCGCCGCATCCTCTACCCACGGCCGGTATTTGCCTACCAGGGATTATCTATGCGATCGTTCCAAATGTCCTGTTTTTGAGAACGGCGCTTGGCAATATACCGATACCGATCACCTGTCTTACCGGGGCGCTGAAGCGCTGATCGATCCCATTGAGAAGGAGATCAGACGGATCGAGCCGCGCCCGTTCGGCGGAAAGTGAACCATGCCGAAGCAGGCTGGTATTCAGTTTCGGCGATAGACCACAAACGGCGAGCGGGTCGATTTCGCAAATCCACAGGTGATGAGTTCGAACCCTTCCAGCGAAGGTGGGTCGTATTCGGCGGCCGAGCGCCGATCGATTTCCGCAAGCGAAGCTTTCCCCCAACGCACTTCGGGTTCGGCTTCCCATTCGCTGAAAATCAGGAATTCGCCCTTGGCGATGATCCTCGGGAAATTCCGCGGCTGCAGGTAGACCGCAAGTCGGTCGTTGAACTGAGAGAGGTACGCGCGCCAAGTCGATAGAGGAGAAAAGCCGCTATAATAAAGTACAAATACGGCATCAATCTCGCCGTCCCCTATTGCCGCGAGGCAATTGTCGTCACCGGGTTCGACCCGGATATATCGGTCGACATTTCTGACTGAATCCGGCTGCAAGACATCGATGCCCCAGACCCGTTCTGCGATCGATCGAAGTGCCAGAGCATTGCGGCCGAAGCCGCATCCATGGTCGATCACGGTTTTCCATCGGCCTTTCGGGAGTTTGCTGGTGATGTCGTTCAAGGTCCGGACGAGGGCCGACCTAGTCGATCCATGATAGTCCTTCCAGTGTAAGTTGGCGGAACTGTGACCGCTCAATCGCAGACGCGCATAGCGAAGGGGGATGCGGCCTTTGTCTAGAGCCCAGCCGATGCGATTACGCACGCGCTGAAGGGTGGGTGGCGGCATGGACGGTGCAATCGGCGCACCGCCAGCGGCGAAGATCCGTTCTGTCGGTTCCGGAGCCGCGCGCCCGTGAAATCCGGAAATCTTCTGCGCCGGCGCGGCCGTATGCTTGCCTTTAACGGCGGTGTACAGCATCACGCCATGGGTCTGCTTGAACCGATGAACCTCCATCAAGTACATGCCGTGTTCACCGAGCTGCCGCCTGCAAGCCGCCAGGTAATCAGGATTGGCATCCGTATCGATGCCGCCACAGTAGGACTGAATGATGAGCAGGCCCTCCTCTTTGAGGGCAGAAGTATAAGCCATCACAACGGGATGGAATGGATCGTCCGAGACCGCCCACGGCCTGCCACGGTCCGCGTTGCCACGCACCATTGACCCGCGTCTCATTTCGTCCGGTGTGAAACTCGAAAAATACAAGACATCGTAGGTGCCGAGACTTTGCTCGAACTCCGCGGCATCTCCGATCCAGTACGACAGGCCAGGCTTTTCGGCGAGTTTTGCGAGAATGGGCAGAAGGCTGCGGTGTTCGTCAATGTCGATGAGGAGTAGGTCGTTGCCGGACAGCGCAAACTGCCTTTCTTGAGCAGCCGTACCTGCTCCAACCGACAGCACCGACTTGCCAGTGATGTCATAACGCGCGACCAGCTCCTGCATGCACGCGTCGATGCGGGGATCGGCGTAGGGGAAGCTCTGGTAGAAGTCGTCAACGCTTACGGAAAACCTGTGCATGGTACCGGAGGTGCTCACCTGCTATTGACCCGCATATTCATTATAGCACATGGCCGGGTTATGAGTTTGTGACGAACGGTCGCCCTTGGTCGCGGTCACGCTTCGGCAAGACGAATGCATGAAACTCAATTGGGGATTCGAGACTTGACGACCTCAGATCGAAGGTGGAAATTGGAACCGCCTAACCAATATCCCGGCGCGATCAGGCACGTCAGCTTGTTTTCTGATCACAGCGATCGCCAGTCGCGACCGCGCCGGGAACTCTTCGCCCCTGAGGACTTATCCCGGTTCAGGCCGAGAACCAGATTTTATTGATGACCGAGCAGAAGGCGAGGGGTGAGTCAGAGTCGCTAGGGCGAGGCGATTCCAGGACTCGGATCCTTATCATCATCAGCTCTCTGGCTATCGGCGGCACGGAAAAGCATGTCGCATCAGTGTCGGCGGCCCTTCGGGATCGGGGATGGAATGTCTCGGTCTACAGCGTCACGGGGGAGGGGCCTGTCGCTGCGACCCTTCGATCCAAGGGTGTCACAGTCATTTTGCCGCCGCTTGTCACAGGCGTCCTGGCCCGTCGTGTTTTCCGCGCCCCGGCCACGATGCTCCATCTCTTCTTGCTGTTGTTACGGGAGCGCTTCACAATTGTTCATTGCTTTCTTCCCGAAGCCTATTTGGTTGGGGTGCCGATTGCGGTACTGACGCGGATCAGGCTGCGCATCATGAGCCGTCGAAGCCTCAACAAATATCAAAGCCAGCATCCTGTGGCGGGCTACCTCGAACGACGCCTCCATTCCCGAATGTCTGCGGTCATTGCCAACTCGCAAAGCGTGGCGCGCGAGCTCGAGGCGGAAGGGGTTGCGCCGGCGCGGCTCGGGTTGATCTACAATGGATTGGACAGTGAGGTGAGTACGCCGGCCGGTCGCGACCGGACACGTGATGCGCTGGGTGTTGGTGAGACCACGCTGGTCTTCGTCATCGTCGCAAATCTCATTCCCTATAAGGGACATCTCGACCTCGTCCGGGCTTTCGGTGCGGCCGCACCGAAGATGGCGGTGGATTGGCGGCTATGGATCGTCGGCAGGGACGATGGCCTCGGGCCCGAGATCAGGGCGCTTGCCATTTCGCTCGGCGTCGACGACAGGCTCTCGTACCTGGGGCCGCGCGACGATATACCGGACCTTCTGAGCGCCAGCGACGTTGGTCTGTTGTCGTCGCACGAAGAAGGCTTTTCGAACGCGATACTCGAAGGTATGCGCGCCGGCCTTCCCATGATCGTCACTGATGTCGGCGGCAACTCCGAGGCCGTCATTCATGGAGAAACGGGGGTTGTCGTTCCTCCACGTGATCCGAGCGCATTGGCAGAGGCCATCCTGCGTCTGACATCTGACCGCGCGCTTCGTCGAAGTTTGGGAGACAATGCGCGTCGCCGCATCGAACAACGCTTTACGCTGGCCAGCTGCGTCGATGCCTATGAGGCATTGTACCGCGGCCTGCGCGCGGGAAAGTTTCCGGAAGACATCGCGCAAGTCCGTTACCGCCGTTGACGGGCGATGAGATTAGCATGATTTGCCATCGCGCTCTAGTCTACCAAGGGAGACCCCCCGGCTCTGCCGGGGAGGCAGCAGAAGTTTGACATTTCCGGCAGTCGCCCATCGACGAAACTCCCATGGCCCTAGCTGCCACGCACTCGGTAGGGAGTTTCGTCGATGGGCCAGTACGGAATGTGTCAGTGAATTTCGATGCTGAACAAGAATTTCCATCAGCATCGCATTTTCGAAAAGACGGTGAGTTGGGTATGCAGATGAGACGTACTCGGTGCCAAGGCCCTATTTTGGGACCTCATCTCTATCCAACAAGCCGCTTTGAGCGGCCCCAATTCTAAAGCCCCCGGCTTTGCCGGGGGATACTTACATTCTTGTTTGCGCATGATCTCCGCGCAAACGCTACGCGTTTGTCGCGAGGGAAAACCGGTGTCCACTTTTCCGGATCATGCGCTAACACGCCCAGCGCTCGCGCCACGCCTCGAACATGAGCACGTCCCATAGCTGGTATTGCCAGTTGCGACGGCCCGACAAATGCTCATGCCAACGGCTGCGCACCAGCTGCGGGTTGAGCAAGCCGCCGTCCCGAAGGCGTTTCTCCGAGAGCAAATTCTCGGCCCATTCGCGCAGCGGCCCTTTCAGCCACTCCGAAAGGGGAATGCCAAAGCCCATCTTCGGCCGCTCGATCAGTTGCCGCGGCACATGCCGGTAAAGCACCTCTCGCGAGAGCCATTTCGTCACGCCGCCCCTGATCTTGACGGAGTGGGGCAGCCGCCAAGCGAGTTCGACGACGCGATGGTCCAGAAGCGGTACCCTCGCTTCGAGTGCCACCGCCATGCTCGCGCGATCAACCTTGGTCAGAATATCGTCGGGCAAATAGGTGACGAGATCCAGGTACTGCATCCTGTCGAGCAGGTTTGGTAGCTCCTTGCCGAGCGAATCATCCCATAAGGGGCCTCTGACCTCGCCCGCATCCGGGATGATTTCGGCCGGATCCCAGTGGCTGACGAGGCGCCGATACATCGTGTCGCCGTCGGACGCGTTCAGGATGAGCGCTGCCTTGTGGATCTTGTCGCCGAACAGGGGAGGCATGACGTTCTTCGGCGCAGCGCGCGCAAGCCGGTCCCAATGCTCGGTCCTGACCGACAGGATGCCCGCCGCCATGACGCTTCGCATGCGCTGAGGGATGAACGCGAGCGCGCGGCTGAAGCGGGCCGCCACCCGATAGCGATTATATCCTGCGAACAATTCGTCGCCGCCATCGCCCGACAAGGCCACCGTCACGTATTTGCGCGTCATTGCCGAGACGAGATGGGTCGGAATCTGCGATCAGTCCGCAAAAGGTTCATCGTACATCTCGGCCAGCCGCGGCACTACTTCCAGCGCCTCCCGCGCCGTCACCACGAGTTCGGTGTGCTCCGTTCCGATATGCCTGGCGACCGCGGAGGCGTGGTGTGCCTCGTTGAAGTCCTCATTCTCGAAGCCGATGGAAAATGTCTTTACGGGACCGGCATTGGCCGCCTTCATCAGGGCCACGACAAGAGAGGAATCAATGCCACCGGACAAGAAGGCACCGAGCGGCACGTCCGACATCATTCTCTTGCGAACGGCGTCCGTCAGCAATTCCTCCATGCGATCGATGAGGGTCGTTTCGTCCTCGCAGAGCGGATTTTGGAGCCCATCGATCGCGAACTTCCTTGCATCCCAGAACTTTTCAAGCGCGGGCTCCTTTCCGGGCCGCAGCGTCAGGATGGTTCCGGGTTCCAGCTTGTGGACCCCCTCATAGATCGTATGGGGGGCAGGAACGTAGTTGTGGCGCATGAAAGCCGCGGCCGCATCCTTTCTGATGCGCGGTGACCAACCGGGGTATTCGCGGATGGCCTTCAGCTCGGATCCAAAAACGAAGTTGTCTCCAAATTTTGCCCAATAGAGCGGCTTGATCCCGATCCGGTCGCGCACGAGCGTCAGGGTCCGCTCCTGCCTGTCCCAAACCGCCAGCGCGAACATCCCGATCAATTTTTTGACGGTGGCGCCAATGCCGACACGCGCAATCGACTCCAGCATTACCTCTGTGTCGGAGTGACCGCGAAAGGTCACACCCTTGGCTTCGAGTTCCGCGCGGATTTCAAGGTGACTGTACACCTCACCATTATAGGTGATGACGAACCGTCCATTCGCTGACATCATCGGCTGATGCCCCATCGGCGATACGTCGATGATGGCGAGCCGGCGATGAATCAGCGCCGCACCGGCGTCCGGATCGGTCCAGATGCCATGCCCATCCGGCCCGCGGTGAGCGAGACTGGTCTCCATGGCGCGCGCAATTTGCTGAAGATAATCGAAGGGCCTTGGCGAGCCGCTCACAAAACCGGCGATGCCGCACATTTTCCAACCGGCTCTCTATCTGAATGCTGCTCGATACCCCATCAACGGGGCAAGGCACAAGCACGAGTTGCCCTGAATCAGACGTCCGGACCGGCTGCCACCTCGATTTTTCCCCCGGCCTTCTCCGCGCTGAACACCCAGACCAGTCCGCCCAGCGCGCCCACGATAAAATAAACCGCGCCGAACAGGATGGAGACCACCGTTCCATCCGCCTGCGCCAGCCCCGCATAGCCGAACGCCACCATCATCGTGGCCTCGCGCACGCCCCAGCCGGCGATCGAGATCGGCATCATGGTGATCAGCATGATCGGCGGCGTCAGCATGAAAAGCTGCTCGAAACTGCCCGGCGCAGCGATCGAACGAACCGCGCACCACGCGATCACCACCGCCAGCACGTGAATGGTCAGCGACAGGACCGCGATCTTGGCGCCGCTCTGGCGGCTGAAGATCACCTGGTTGGCGATCACCGAGCAGGCGTGGACGTGCCTGGTCGGCCACCAGCTCTTCAGCCAGGCCCAGTTGCAGATGGCCGAGCAGGAGAAAGCCCAACCGCCCGCGAGAGCGGCGGCCAAATCGACGAAAACAAGCGCAACGCGGCCCTTGCCGTCGCCGATCATGCTCGTAGCTCCATGGCAGGCTAGCCACGATGATGAGGGCAAGCGCGATGAGACCGACCGCGCGATCGGTCAGGATCGAATAGGTCGCCGCCCGCCATCCGGCGCCGGTGCGCTTGAGAGCCAGAGCCGCACGGCGTCCCCTCCGATGGAGGAGGGCAAGCGTCTGATTGAAGAAGGCGCCGATCATGTTGTAGCGGAAGGCCTGCAGATCGGTGAGCGGCGCGTGGCAGAGCGCGGAAATCTCGCGCCAGCGCAGAGCGCCGAGGAAGATCTGAAAGATCGTGACCGAGCACCGCACAGCTGCGATCCAGGCCAGGTTGATCTGGCTCAGGCGGGATTGAATGCGCGCGCGAAATTGATCCCGCGCAGCGCGAGATAGAGCAGCGCCAGCGAGACCATAATGCGGGATAGCAGAAGTAAGAAGCCGCGCATTCCGGGCAGCTTTGCTCAGGCGTTAAGATGACCCCCAGAGGCGTGCGAGCAGCAAATCCAGGCCTGTCATGCGGCTCCAGGGGCCGCAGCGGGAATAACCCTCAACAGCTCCGGGGCTGTCCACCCCTTGCGGTCTCCGTAACAGGATGGCTAAACAGTTGGCAGACCGGCGTCAATGGCGTCGCGAGGGATTGGACAAGAGTTATGGCGCACGGCCGGAAAATTGCGGTCGTAGGGCTTGGTTATGTTGGATTGCCGGTGGCGGCGTCTTTCGCGCGGTCCGGGGTTCCGGTCGTTGGATTTGACATGGACGCGGCACGCGTCGCCGAACTGAAGACAGGGCAAGGACCGCACCCGCGAAGTGGAGGCGGCGGATCTCAAGCAGAGTCGCTGAGCCTTCACAGCCGATCCCGCGGAGATGCGGGAATGCGACTTCTTCATCGTGACGGTCCCGACACCGATCGATGAGGCGCGAAGGCCGGATCTGGGCGCCATGATCGCGGCCTCGCGGTCGGTGGGCGCGCGTGCTCAAGAAGGGCGACATCGTCGTCTATGAATCGACCGTCTATCCCGGCGCCGTCGAAGAAGAATGCGTTCCGGTGCTGGCGCAGACATCCGGCCTGAAGGCCGGGCGCCGATTTCACCGTGGGCTATTCGCCCGGAGCGCATCAATCCCGGCGACAAGGAAGCACCGATTTGAGACGATCACCAAGGTCGTCTCGGCGCAGGATGCCGGAACGCTCGACATCGTCGCCGACGTCTATGGCTCGGTGGTCACGGCCGGCATTCATCGCGCGCCGTCGATCAGGGTCGCGGAGGCCGCGAAGGTCATCGAGAACACCCAGCGCGACCTCAACATCGCATTCATGAACGAGCTGTCGCTGATCTTTCAGGCGCTCAATATCGATACCGGCGACGTGCTGGCGGCGGCAGCGCACCAAATGGAATTTCATGCCGTTTCAGCCCGGCCTCGTCGGCGGCCACTGCATCGGTGTCGATCCCTATTATCTGACCTATCGCGCCGAGAAGGCCGGTTATCATCCCGAGGTCATCCTCGCCGGCCGCCGCATCAACGACGGCATGGGCCAGCGCGTCGCGCGCGAATGCGTTCGCGGAGCTGTTGCGGCGGAAGGCAGTGCGCGGCGTCGTCACGGTCCTTGGATGACGTTCAAGGAAAACGTTCCGGATACCCGCAATCACAAGGGTCGTCGATATCGTCCGTGAGCTTCAATCGTTTGGCCTCACGGTGCAGGTCGCACGATCCGCTGGCGAACGCGCCGATCGCCGAGCACGAATATGGCCTGACCTTGACCGAGATTCGACGCGCTGCAGCCTGCCGACGCGGTCATCCTCGCGGTCGCGCATGACGATATGTCGAGGGCGGTTGGCCGCTGATCCAGCGGTTGCTGAACGATCGGCTCGGGACTTGTGCTCGACGTCAAGATGAAGCTCGATCGCGCCGCGAAGCCTGCCGGCGTTGAGCTGTGGCGGCTGTGACCGGGGACAAGATGCACGAACGGAAAGATCACTTGTCACCGGCGCTGCCGGCTTCATCGGCTTTCATGTCGCCGCAGCGTCTGCTGTCGGCGGGACGCGAAGTCGTCGGCCTCGACAGCGTGAACGACTATTACGATCCGCAAGCTCAAGGAAGCCCGGCTCGAGATGCTGAAGCGCCATCCCGGCTTCAGCTTCGTCAAGCTTGATCTTGCCGACCGGGCGGCGATCGAAGTCATTGTTCGCCCAGCATCGCTTTCCGGCTCGTCATTCACCTTGCGGCGCAGGCCGGCGTGCGTCATTCGCTCGCAACACCCCCACGCCTATGTCGACGCCAATCTCGAAGGCTTCATCAACGTGCTCGAGGGCTGCCGCCACAATGGCTGCCGGCATCTGGTTGTTTGCCTCGTCGTCCTCGGTCTATGGCGCCAATACCAAGCTGCCGTTTTCGGTGCAGGACAATGTCGATCATCCCATCAGCCTCTATGCCGCCTCGAAGAAAGCCAATGAGTTGATGGCGCACGCCTACAGCCATCTGTACCGGATTCCCGGCGACGGGACTGCGGTTCTTCACCGTCTATGGCCCCTGGGGCCGGCCCGACATGGCGATGTTCATCTTTGCCAAGGCAATCCTCGCCGGTCAGCCGATCAAGCTGTTCAACCACGGCAAGATGCGGCGCGATTTCACCTATGTCGATGACGTGAGCCAGGCGGTGGTGCGCCTGATCGATCGGCCGCCGCGAGGCCGATCCGAGCTGGGACGGCAAACACCCCGATCCGTCGAGCAGCAGCGCACCGTGGAAGATCTACAATATCGGCAACAACCACCCGGAAGAGCTGACTGCATGTGGTCGGGCTCCTGGAGAAGGAATTCGGCAGGACCGGCCGTTAAGGAGATGCTGCCGATGCAGCCTGGGGATGTTGCGGCGACCTACGCGGACGTAGCCGATCTCGAGCGCGACATCGGCTTCGGCCGTCGACGCCGATCGAAGAGGGTATCGCCCGCTTCGTAAATGGTATCGTGAGTATCACAGGAATTGACGGATAGGCCGCGATGGAAAAACGGATCATTCCTCTGATCATGTGCGGCGGCGCCGGCACGCGGCTGTGGCCCGCCTCGCGCGAGGTACGGCCAAAACAGTTCTTGCCGCTGTTCGGCGCGCGCTCGACCTTCCAGGACACGCTGCTGCGGGTCTCGGATGCCGGGCTGTTCGAACGTCCGATCGTCATCACCAACGCCGCCTATCGCTTCATGGTGCATGGAGCAGCTCGCCGAGATCGGCATCGAGGCGGACGTGCTGCTCGAGCCGACTGCGGCGCGATTCGGGACCCGCCATCGCGGCGGGGGCGGCTTTCGCAGAGGCCCGGGACAAGGATGCCGTGGTGCTGGCGCTTGCCGCCGATCACGTGGTTCGCGATACCGCGGCCTTTATCGCGGCGTGCCGGCAGGGGCTGGTCGCCGCCGAAGAGCGGGCGCATCGTGACCTTCGGTATCAACCCGGAACGCGCTGCGACCGAATATGGCTACATCAGCCCGGGCGAGACCGTCGCGGGCGAAGTTCGCGCAGTGGCGAAATTCGTCGAAAAGCCGGATCAGGCGACGGCAGCGGAATACATCAAGAATGGCTATCTCTGGAACAGCGGCAACTTCATGTTCCGCGCCTCGGTTGTGCTCGACGAATACCGCAAGTTCGACGCCGAAAGCGTGCGAGGCGGTCACCAATGCCGTAAACAAGGCCGGTCGCGACCTCGGCTTTGTCACGCTCGATCCCGAGGCCTTCGGATCGGCCAAAGCGATCTCGATCGACTATGCGGTGATGGAAAAGACTTCGCGCGCCGCGGTGGTGCCGGTATCCTGCGGCTGGTCCGATGTCGGATCCTGGCATGCGGTGTGGGAATTGTCGGACAAGGATGCGCAAGGCAACGCCGCTCACGGCGCTGCCGTATTCGAGGATTCCCGCAACTGCAACGTCACGACCGACAAGGCGCTGGTAGCGCTCGAAGGTGTCGACGATCTCGTCGTGGTGGCGACCCAGGATGCCGTGCTGGTGTCGCGGCAGAAAGACGCCAACGGTCTGAAGCGGCTGGTAGCGAAACTGAAGACAGTGGCACCGCAGGTGACCGAGGAGCACCTCAAGGTGCACCGGCCCTGGGGCAGCTATCAATCGGTCGACAACGGCGATCGCCACCAGGTCAAGCGCATCATCGTCAAGCCCGGCAGCCGGCTGTCGCTGCAGAAGCACCACCACCGCGCCGAACACTGGATCGTGGTGCGGGGTGCCGCGCGCGTGACCATCAACGATGACGTCAAGACCGTGCACGAAAACGAGTCGGTCTATATCCCGATGGGCGCCGTGCACCGGCTGGAAAACCCCGGCAAGATCATGCTGGAACTGATCGAGGTCCAGACCGGCAGCTATCTCGGCGAGGACGACATCATCCGCATCGAGGACGACTATAGAAGGTCTTGAAGACCTTTCAGAACGCATTGATTTTCTACGTCGCCAAAAAGCAAACTAGAAATGTCAGGCAGCTACCTCCGATTCTTGAAGGCGCGCCGGTGAGCTAGATCGCAAATTCGCTCAGCCCTTTATCTTTCCTTTTTTTGTGACTGCCTCATTTGGCCGAATGGGACGCAGCGGCTTTCGAAGACGGACGCCAGGTCCTCCACCATTTTCTACTATGAACTCGACGCCTGCCTTCTCAAGAGCTGCTACGAGCTTCTTGCTGGTTTCAGCTCGTCCGCCAATCGGCCCGTCGTCCGACTCCAAGCGTGCGATCGTTGGTTCGGAAACTCCCGACGCTGTGGCTAGGTCACCTTGTGACCAAGCAACGAGCGCACGGGCAGCCTTCATTTGACGCACTGAAATCATTTTTCACCAATTGATAGAATTTCTATTGATCCTACGTCAGCGACGTGTTAATAGAATTTCTATCACGTCCTAAGCATAAGGCAATTCAAATGACCAAAAACACCAGCTCGGTGAACGGCGGAGCTATGTCCAAATCTGGCTCTACCTCCAAAACGATAAGCGACCGCCGCCAATTCATCGGCGGCTCCGACGCTAGGATCATCATGGGCGGGGACGAAAAGGCCCTCAACCATTTGTGGCAGGAAAAGCGGGGCGAAGTGGCCCCGGTCGACCTCTCCGGTGTCCTGATTGTCCAACTCGGCCTAGCGACCGAGGATCTCAACCGCCGCTGGTACGAGCAAAATTCCGGTCATCGGATCGGCGACATTCAACGCCATGTCATCCATCGGACGATCCCTTACATGGCGGCTACCCTAGATGGGCTGGTCAAAGAAACCGGCGCCGTCTTCGAAGCCAAGTTCATGCTGCCGTGGTCGTTCTCCGAAGAGGCGGCAGCCGAGAAGCACATGGCGCAACTCCAGCACAACATGCTGGTGGCAGGCACCAAGAAGTCTGTGCTCTCCATCATCAACGGCGGCGGCAAGTGGATTGAAATCTCAATCGAAGCCGACCCGATCTATCAGACGATCCTAATCGCTACCGAGAAAGCTTTCTGGCGATCAGTAAAAACCGGCGAGCCTCCGGCATTGTTCGACTGTGAACCTCCGAAGCCACGGATCGAAGCCGTCAGGGTCGTCGACATGAACGCCTCCAATTCCTGGGCAGAATTTGCTGGCCTGTTTCGCGACACCTACCGGGCTCACGCCGACCACGAGCGGGCCAAGACCGAGCTTAAGACCCTGATGCCGGAGGACGCCAAAGAGGCCATGGGGCACGGCATCCGCGCGAAACGTTCGAAATCGGGTGCGGTCAGCTTCGACCTCGTCGAGATGGAGGCGTCCTTGCATAGGTGCAGTGAAAGCACGGCGGCGATCGCAACCGCACTTGCGAAGGCCCAGATCGAGCTCACCAATCCTGAGAAGGCGATGGTCGGCACAGTCTACAACAATCGCTCCGACAGCCCCCAAAGTTTCCGCTACGCCTCGCTATCGAGCGGTCTGGACATCGTCAGAAAAGTCCTGGGGGGCCACCAGATCGCGATCGCACAGACCACCGCTATCGATCGGGAAAGCAGCACGGTCAACCTGACCACCGTGCTCCTGCATGCGTCAGGCGAGTGGATATCCTCCGACTGGCCGATCTGCCGGACATCGGAGATATCCGCCCCCCGTCGGATGGGGGCGTCTTTGACCTACGCTCGCCGCTACGCGCTGTTCACCATGGTGGGGATCGCCGGCGAAGACGACCTCGACGCGCCGCCCGACCTCAACGACCCGGATCAAGAGCACAAGGTAGCCAAAGTTGACCTTGCCCCAGATCCTGTTCCGTCGCCGGCCCGTTCCCGCCAATCCCAAACTGCTATGGAGACCACTCGACCGATCCGGCAAAAACTCAGTGCCGGGGAATCCGCTGCTGCCAGGGCGCAGCTTATCTTGGAGATCGAAACCCTCTGCGAGCAGCAGCTGCAGTCCCGGGCAATCGCCATCCTAACGGCCAAGAACCTGCTGTCAGCCGATGACGCCAAATCGGTCGAAGACGCCTTCGCGATGAGGATGGCCCTAAAAGACGCAGCGGTGGAGGAGCCCGTCGCGCCGACCCACCCGATGTCACCGCAACATCTCCCAGCATCCATGGCCATCGCAAAGCCGACCAGACAGCGGCGACGGACCAAAGGCAAAGCTGCGGCCGAGCCATCGCCTATGGTCGCATTGAAGTCCGTCGTCGATGTGAACTCGCTTGAGTCGACAACTTCTCAAACCCACGATGGTTCGGCCAAAATCCAGAAGAGCGAGCTTGCGATCAGCGAGCCTCGTCGCCACCGCGACAAAGCTCACCTCAGGTACGTAGCCTCACAGCCCTGTCTAGTCTGCGGCAGAAGCCCCGCCGACGCCCACCACCTGCGGTTCACTCAGCCCCGCGCAATGGGGCGTAAGGTCAGCGACGAGTTCACCGTACCCCTGTGCAGGGCCCATCACCGTGACAACCATACCTCAGCGGACGAAGTCGCCTGGTGGGAAAGGCGCGCCATCGATCCTGTCGCAATGTCGCGGGCGCTCTGGGTCTCAACTCACCGCATCGAGTGAGGCTAAACATGGCCGGTTGCTTGATTGAGCGTGGCGTGGCCGTTACTCAACCAGATTTGGAGTATCTCTGATCGACGTTGAGCTGCTGGATCGGCTGCGCGACCTCATTACATGTCACTAACAAACGCGATTGCGCCCGGAACGCGTTCAGATAAGTGAAACTCGCGGTTCAATGCCCTGCCGACGCGAATTTGGTCGTTGAGCGCATCCCTCCATGTATTCTGAAGAGCGTTGATCGCCTCGGATATATCCGTAGGCCCATCATTCATCTTGCGGCGTAAAAGCTGGCGCACGGCTGCGTGTTCTCGCTGAAGGGTTTTGCGGTGTCTACTTGTTCGCCTGTCTTAGGCGGTGCGGCTTCTTTCGCCCGCTTAGCCATTCAGACATCGTACTCTGGCGTGCCATGCCGCTGTGGCACGTCAGGCCTTGCAAAAGGTGAGATGGATTGCTCTTTATGACCGATGAAAACTGAGCGAGTCCTCTTTCTTTGCACCGGCAACTATTACCGTAGCCGGTACGCAGAGGAACTTTTCAATCATCTGGCTAAAACTTACGACTTGGCGTGGCGGGCGTTCTCACGCGGAGCGGCCGAAAGGGGATCGCCAGAGAACTTTGGGCCCATGTCCCGATTTGCTCTGGAAGCCTTGGACGCGAAGGCCATCGTACCGGAGGGAGAGACACGCAACCCGCGGCCATGTTCTTTGGTTGACTTTGATGCGGCCCAGCTCGTGATTGCCCTGAAGGAGGCCGAGCATCGTCCGCTGATCGAGCGGCGGTTTCCAGAGGTTGCCCACAGGGTTACATATTGGCATGTGGACGACGTTGAGCTTGTGCATCCATCGATCGCTTTGGCGATGATCGACGATCATGTCCGCGAATTGATTTCAATGCTCCGAATAGCCGACGTTCGCGAACGGTGAAAAAGCATCATCGCTTGGCGGCCTGCTCGCGCTTCAGAAAAATTTCAAGAGCAAACCGAGCCGGAGACGCCAGGGAGTGGTAAATTTGTTCGAGTTCGTCCAAGGCCACAACTTTTAGACGGCCTTCTGTAATTGTCAGACTTTCAGCAGGTACCTCGCGCGCGAGGAAAACCTCACCATTAACGGTGCCGTCGGATGTCGCATAGTCTGAGCCGCAGTAGCGTCCGATTAGCTCAAAGCGCTCTGGCGGCAAATAGTAGCTAATCTCTTCATGAACCTCACGGACAACGCAGTCCAGAAAGGTCTCGTTGTCCTCGCGACGCCCGCCGAAAAGGCTGATCATCCCTGGATCTGTAATGTGCGGAAGATTGTCGCGCAGCTGCAAGAGAAGGCGGCCATCCGTGCTTACGAGGAGCGCGCATGTGCCCTCTCTTCGTTTCGATCCACCGGTTGGCTTCATTGGCATCCTCGTGATCTTTGCACACCCAACTCCTAACACCGGCGTCATCGATATTGGCCACTAATCCCTGACCGATCATCCAGGCGCAACTATGGAGCGAGCGCAAGAGGTTGACGCGAGGCTTAATCAACCACTGGACACTCGTGATATGATCGAGAATCGCGCAAGTTCCCCGGTATTTTCCCGTGCAGGGAAACTGGATTCCGGGGCGGATGGCTGATCGTCCCTTGACTTGACCGTATGGGTGCGAGAACTAGGCGGATGCGATAGGTGGCTTATCAGATGATCCTGCCCATAGCCCAGCGCCTGATCGATCGCCTGCACGACAGTGCGCGGGAACGCGCAACTATGTTCAAGGCGGTGAGCTTCGGCCTTGTCGGAGTCGTCAACACCACTGTCGATTTCAGCCTGTTTTCGGCGGGATATTACCTGCTGGACTTGCCGATCGTAGCGGCAAACATGCTTTCATGGGCTGTTGCTGTGACCTGTTCCTATCTCCTCAATTCGAGGATCACCTTCTCGATCGATGCGCGCCGCGAGCTCTCCTTCAGGACCTATTTCGCGTTTGTGCTCGCTCAGGTCGCGGGCTTTGCGGCAAACACCGCGACCGTTGTGATTGCATCGCATTTCATGCCGGTTCTGCTCGGGAAAGTGCTCGCGACCGGGGCAAGCTTCATGGTCAACTTTTCACTGTCGCATTTCGTGGTGTTCAGGCGGCCGGCCGCCGACGTCTGAAAAAATAGCTCAACGGTGTTGGACGTCGCCATCAGCTTGAATGCGTAGTCGGCCGTGAAGGCTTCCGAGGCTCCGCATCCCCAAAGCTTGCAATCTAAAACTCCCCTTCGCCAGAAAAATTGAACCCTGCTCAAGGCCTTACGGGTTCCTTCTGCTCAAGCACATCTACGGTTTGTCCGACGAAGGGGTGTGCGAGCGCTGGGTCTATGATCCGTATTTCCAGCACTTCACCGGCGAGGAGTTTTTCCAGCACGAGTTCCCGCACGAGCGAAGCGACCTGAGCCATTGGAGGAAGCGGCTCGACGACAAGCTGGAGCTTCTGCTGGCCGAGAGTTTAAGGGTCGCGCACAAGACCGGCGCACTGCGCACGCACGACCTGAAGCGGGTGACGGTGGACACCACCGTACAGCCCAAGGCCATCACCTTCCCGACCGATGCCAAGTTGCTGCATGCGGCGATCAAGGGGCTCAACCGGCTGGCCCGCAAAGGCGGGGTACGCCTACGGCAGTCCTATCTGCGCATCGCCAGGCGTGCGGCCATGATGGCTTCCCGCTATGCCCATGCCAAGCAGTTCAAGCGCCACCATCGCCAATTGCGCCTGCTGCGCAGCCGGCTCGGGCGGATCATCCGCGACATCCGCCGCAAGATTGCCGGACGGTCCGAACTCGCGGCGGTCGTTGAAGGGCCGCTCTCGCGTGCTGCGCAGATCCGATCGCAGCAGCAGCGCCAGCGCGGATGGAAGCTCTATTCCTTCCATACCCCGAGGTCGAATGCATCGGCAAGGGCAAGGCAGCCGCACCTTACGAGTTCGGCGTCAAAGCCTCGATCGTCACCACCAACGCCTGCGCCCCCGCCGGCCAGTTCGTGCTCCTTGCCAAGGCGCTGCCGGGCAACCCTTATGACGGGCACACGCTCGGCAGCGTCACGAGAAGCTCGCCGGCTGCGCAATGCTTTCCTGCCGACGCGTACCTGACTGAAATCGAGAATTGGCAAGATTCCCGGATGGATTGGTCGAGTTCACAGTCAAGCGGTTGCGACAGCTTAAGGTTGGCCCAATCTGATGACTGGGTGCGCGTAGTCATTCCATCACCGGATACTCGAACGCCATGCCCTCCGGATCGGCTAGGCAAACCAGGCGTTTTGCGGCGTCAGCCGCGGGCCACAGTGGCATTGCTCAGAAACGCGGCGAGCAACTAAGGTTGTTTTTTCGGTCGACCAAGCTTCCGACGAGGTGGCAATTCGCGCGCACTAAGTGGCACAACCGCAAATTTTATATTGAGCGCCTTGAACATCTTCAATATGCGGCTGAGCTGTGGATCGACCTTGCCGCCAAATGTCGTGTAGAGCTTGTCTCGGCGCAGGCCGGCCTCTCTAGCCAAGGCTTGAACGTTCTGAGCGCGTAAGACCCGGTTTAATGCGAGAAGCACTGCCTCGAGGTCATTTTCCGCAAATGCTTCAGATAGATAGGACGCAATCGCTAAGTCATTGTCCCGAAGGACTTTTTTGGGATCATCCTCGGCGGGTCGACGGTCGTCCATTTTAGCGTTTCTTGCGAGCTGTGGCATTCGAGTGACAGGCTTTACCCTGAATTTCCTTATAGTGCAGCTATGAGATTCAAACCCGGATGGGGAACTAATCCAATGAAGAAAGTCATCCTCGCAATCGTTGCAGCTGTGGCCATGACCGCTACCGCCTCGGCTGCCGATTTGCCCGCCCGGACTTATACCAAGGCTCCGCCCCCGATTGTGGCTCCGAGCTGGACCGGCTTCTACATCTTCGGCGGCGTCGGCGGCGGCCTCTGGGATGCGGACACCTTTTCCCGCGACGCTTTGACGGGTAATGCGCTCGGCATCCATCAGACCCAAGGCGGTGACGGCTGGTTCGGCACCGTCGGCCTTGGCTATGACTGGCAGGTCAACCAGGGCTGGGTAGTCGGTCTCTTCGCTGACGGCCAGTTCGGCAGTCTGAGGGGCAACGTCCAGGATCCGTTCAACGCTGTCACCGGCAAGATCAAGATGGAGGATGCGTGGGCCGCGGGCGTACGTGTCGGTTACTTGGTCGCCCCGAACGTTCTTTCGTATGTCAACGGCGGTTACAGCGGCTCGCACTGGGCGGGCGGCACCCTTTTCGACACGTTTAGCGGCGTTCCTGTCGGTTTCCACACCGGCTCGTTCAACCGCAATGGCTGGTTCGTCGGCGGCGGCGTCGAGAACAACCTGAACATCTTCGGTATCACGGCTCCCGGCTGGTTCATGAAGACGGAATATCGCGCGGCCTACTACGGCCGCCAGGACATCGGCGAGCTGTCTGATGTCGGCAACGTACTGGCAGCTACCGACCTCTCCTTCAAGCCTTGGGTCCAGACTATCAGCACCTCGCTGGTCTATCGCTTCAACTGGACCGGCCCAGTGGTCGCCAAATATTAAGCTAGGTACGAATTAAGAAAGAGGCCCCGGAAACGGGGCCTTTTTTAATGGGCAAATTAGTCGCCCGTGAACAACCCGTAAGGCCTTGATCGGGGATTCAATTTTTTCTGGCGAAGGTGGTTTTAGATTGCAAGCTTTCGGGGTCTGGAGCCTCGGAAGCCTGCGATTTCGTTTTCAAGATTCGCTCGAATCGCCGGACATGATTCGGTAGTCGCATTGGAGGGGACGATGCGACCGCAGAAGCCGAAGACGACGGGGGAAGATGATCTGTTTCGCGCCAGGCTCGAGCAGATCATCAACATGAAGCACGAGCTGGTGCAGCTCGCCGGCAAGGTCGACTGGGACTGGATCGATTGCGAGATCGCGCCGCTCTATAACGACAAGGGCCGGTCCGAGATCGAGACCCGGTTCGTCATCGGGCTGCTTCTGCTCAAACACATCTACGTTTTGTCCGACGAAGCCGTGTGCAAGCGCCGGGTCTACGATGCGTATCCGCACCAAACCGATAAGAGCAAGGCTCGCTGACGAGCGGCCTCGACTTGTTCCGGCCTTTTGCCGTTCATAGTGGGCTCGATTTCGAAGAGGACATCGATGCGCCGCCCTCAGGTGACTGAGACGATCTCAAGGTGCCATCGGCCTTGGGGTAGCCAAGGCGAAGAGGGGACAGGGAAGCAGTGGGGAAGGGGGGAGCAGCAGGGAGCAGCAGTGGAGCAGCAGTGGAGCAGCAGTGGTGGAAGGAGCGAGCACTGGAGGAGCACTGGGAAGGACAGTGGGAGTACTGGAGGTGGACTCCTCGCATTGCCGAACCACTTATTGAACTGACGCCCTGCGGACGCCCTAGCTCCATTGTCAACAGGTGCCGAGTCCTGGACGACTATCCTTTGGCCTGCTGCTGTCTAGCTACTTTCCGGCGCAAAATTCGTGAGCCCAAGTGTTGGGGCAAAATCAGCGCATTTGCGATTTTCTGCAAGCCTGGACGGATTTGATTTGACGGTGGCGCGCGCCGCTGATTCACTAACGGAGATGATTCGTGAACGCGCGCTTCGAAAACGCGAGAAACTGGTAGCAGCGCTGCCGATCACCGGCGAGCTTTTGCGCGGGACGCTGTTGGAGCGTGTCGTGCGTCACAAGAGCGGCTGTCCGAAATGCGCGCGCGGCGAAGGCCATCAAGTGTACGTGCTGACGGTCGGTTATGGGCGCGGACAAACGCGACAGATCAGCGTGCGGAAAGAGCGGGTGGCTGAGGTTCGTCGCTGGCTGGACAATTACCAGAAACTGAAGGAGACGATTGAGCAGATTTGCCAGCTCAATCACGATTTGCTGCGTCCCGATCCCACCGTGCCCCACCCCGGGAGGAAGCGGCGTGATTGAGATGCGGCGGGCGCAGCTGAAGTTTGGGGATCACTGGGTCGCCGAGGAAGTGGCCGATCTGCGTGAGGCCTGGATGATCCATGCCGACCAGATCCTGGACGACGAGATCATTGTTGCGGCTGTGTATGAGGCATTGAGCAAGCGACACCCGAAGAGCGGCAGCCGCGGGCGGCATGGTGCGCCGGCCGAGATGGTGCTGCGGCTGCTCATTCTCAAGCATGTCCGCAACTGGAGCTACCAGGTTCTCGAGCGCGAAGTGCGCAGCAACCTTGTCTATCGCAACTTTGCCCGCATCGGCGGCGGCAAGATGCCGGATGCCAAGACCATGGGGCGGTGGGGCCTGGCGGTGGGCCCGGAGGTGATCAAGCGGGTCCACGAGCGGATGGTGAAGATCGCGCAGGATCAAGGAGTTGTGGAAGGCCGGCGGATGCGCGTGGATACCACGGTGATAGAGACCAACGTCCACTATCCGACCAACTCGAGCCTTTTGGGAGACGGGGTGCGCGTGCTCATTCGCACCATGAAGAAGATCACCAAAATTGCCGGCACCACCGGCACCAAGTTGCGCGACCGCAGTCGGAGCGTGAAGCTGCGGGTGCTCGACATTGCGCGGGCTGCCCGATCGAGGGCGAAGCAGAGTTCGCAGAAGCTCAAGCGAGCTTATGGCCAGTTGCTCAACTCGACCAGCCGCGTGGTCGGACAGGCCAAGCAGTTCTCGGCGCAGATCGCCGCGGGAGTGAAGCAGGCCAACACTGCCAAGGGGCAATTGAAGCTCGATCGCTTGCGCCACCAGATCGACGAGATGGTGCCGCGGGTCAAGCAGGTCATGAAACAGACCAGGGCTCGGATCTATCGCGGCGATACGCGCTCGCAAGGTAAGCTTCTGAGCGTGTTTGAGCCCTCGACGGAGGTCATCCGCAAAGGCAAGGCGGGCAAGCCCAACGAATTCGGCAAGATGGTGAAGTTGCAGGAGGCCGAGAACCAGATCGTGATCGACTTCGAGGTCTATGATCAGCGCCCCAACGATTCCGATCTGCTTGTTCCTGCGATTGACATCCATCAGGCGACGCTTGGACGCGCGCCGTACCTCGTCGCTGCCGACGCGGCCTTCTATTCCAGCAAGAACGAGGCCGCTGCCAAAGCCAAGGGCGTCAAGCGCGTCTGCGTCCCCAACCGCTCCACCAAGAGCGTTGAGCGTCGGCGCGAGCAGAAGAAGCGCTGGTTCCGCAACGGTCAGAAATGGCGGACCGGATGCGAGGGCCGCATCAGCGTGAGCAAGCGGCGACACGGCCTCAACCGCTGTCGCTACAAAGGCGAAGATGGAATGAAGCGTTGGGTCGGGCTCGGCGTGATCTCCGATAATCTCATCAACATCGGCCGCGCCATCAACGAGAAATCGGCAAGCTAGAAACGCCGAAGATCACGAACGATTTTACGAGACACCCCGCCGATATCGCCGGCAGGGTGTCGTCTTTCCAGTATACGTTCCAAATCACTTCAATTCGAGAAAGATGAATTTTGCGCCGGAAAGTAGCTAGGGTCTGAGCTGCTGCCGGTTTGATGGACACCGGGTTAAGCTAATCCCACTTTGCGCTCGAACTCAACTGGGCTGAGATACCCGATCGTCGAATGACGCCGGGTCGCATTGTAGAACCGCTCGATGTAGTCGAACACATCTGCTCTGGCCTCGTTCCTGGTGCGATAGGTTTTGCGCTCGATGCGTTCCGTCTTCAGCGACGAGAAGAAGCTCTCCATCGCCGCGTTGTCCCAGACGTTGCCGGATCAACTCATGCTGCAGACGATGCCGCTGTCAGCCATCAGGCGCTGGAACTGTTCGCTGGCGTATTGGCTGCCGCGATCGGAGTGATGCATCAGGGCATCCGGCTTGCCGCGCCGCCAGACGGCCATCAGAAGGGCGTCTGCAACCAACTGGGCCGTCATGCTGGCGCTCATCGACCAGCCGACCACCCGCCGCGAGAACAGGTCGATCACGGCCGACACGTAGAGCCAGCCCTCGGCCGTCCAGATGTAGGTGAAGTCGGCGATCCACTTCTGGTTTGGCCGCTCGGCGACGAACTGACGGTCCAGAAGGTTCGCCGGCACGCTCGCGACCTGGCGATCGCCTTCGTCCTTCGGCAGGCGCCGGCGCCTTGGCCTCGCCCGCAAGGCCTGCAGGCGCATCAGCCGCTCGATCCGGTGCAGACCGCATTCGACGCCGTCTGCCAAAAGGTCTCTCCAGACGCGCCGTGCGCCGTAGGTCCGGTCGCTGGCAAGGAAGCTTGCTTTCACCTGCTGGCCTACTGTCTCGTCGCTTCGGGATCTGGCGCTGGGCGATCGGTTCAGCCAGGCATGCAAGCCCGACCGGGATACGCCCATTGCTTCGCATAGCCATGCCACCGGCCAGATGTTCCGGTGCTTCGCGATGAAGGCGAACTTCATGTCGCTTCCTTCGCGAAGTAGGCAGCGGCCTTTTTTAGGATGTCCCGCTCGGCCTTCAGCTTGGCGACCTCGCGACGCAGCTGCTCGATCTCCAATTGCTCAGGCTTCATTTGCCCGTGGCCGGGGAAGGCCTGCACAGGGTCGGAGCCGAATTCCTTCACCCATTTGCGCAGCACGTTCTCATGAACGCCCAGGTCGCGGCCTGCTTGCGCCACCGACACCCCGCGTTCTCTGACAAGCTTGACCGCCTCGATCTTGAACTCTCGACTGAACTTCCGTCTCTGCATGACCCACCTCCGGCTGTATGAAACACCCAATCTCGGTGTCCATCAAACCGGCAGCAGCTCAGTCGGGACTCATTAAACCCACCATACAAGGGCCGCGGCCAAGCAGACAGAAGCTAAATAGTTTCGGGCCAGCCTATCGTAGCGCGTTGCGATGCGCCTGAAGTCCTCGAGCCTGTTGAATGCGGCCTCGATGCGCCAGCGAAGCTTGTAGAGGCGCTTTGAGAAGCGGAACGGTTGTTTCCTATTGCTGCGGTTGGGAATGACCGGCTTGGTTCCGCGCTCGTGCAACTCCTCGCGCAATTCAGCGCTGTCGTAGGCCTTGTCGCCGAGCATGCGTTTCGATGGCTTCGCTCTGCGGATGAGGCGCTCCGCGATCGGGCAATCGTGAGCTTCGCCTCCAGTCAGCAGAATGGCGATGAGGCGCCCTTTAGCATCTGCGAGTGCGTGGATCTTCGTGTTGCGCCCTCCACGCGATCGGCCAACAGCCTGTTTCTGCTCCCCCCTTTTCCGCCCGATGCCGAGCGGTGCGCCTTGACGTGCGTGGAGTCGATCATCTGCGTGTCCGCAGATCGTCCATTCCCCGCAAGCTCCCGGAACAGGTTTTCCCAGATGCCACGCCGTGCCCAGCGCACGAAGCGATTGTAGATCGTCGTCGGCGGACCATATGCTTCCGGGCAATCGCACCAGCGGCAGCCACACTTAAGCACGTGTACAATTCCGCTGATCACGCGCCGATCATCGGCACGTTCGACACCGCGCACATCTGTCGGCAAATGCGGCTCGATCCGTGCCCACTGTTCGTCGCTCAGCCAGAACAGATTTCTGCTCATCAATACTTCCCCCAATACGAATCAATATCGTATTGTCGAGGCACAAAGATTAATGAGTTCTGACCCTAGTATTGTGGTCAATTCCCGTTGCTGGAGGTGCCGTCCGGAATGTGGTTGGAATTCGGTGTGGCGCATTCCCGGGTAACATGAAGGTATCGTTTCAGGCGGCGAGGTCAATCGGCTGATCAATGGGTTTTGTGGCGAGGGTCTGCCAGCCATCGACCTTGCGCATGTTGATCTGTCCCGAAGCCAGCAGCGCCCAGAACAACATCGCGGCCGTCTCGGCCGACGGCAGCACGGTCTGGGTTTTGATCCGGCGTTTGAACTCTTCGTGCAACCGCTCGATTGCATCCGTCGTGCGTGAAGAACCCGTAAGGCCTTGATCGTGGATTCAATTTTTTCTGGCGTAGGTGGTTTTAGATTGCAAGCTTTCGGGGTCTGGAGCCTCGGAAGCTTGCGATTTCATTTTCGAGATTCGCTCGAATCGCTAGACATGATCGGTAGTCGTATCGGAGGGGACGTTGCGACCGCAGAAGCCGAAGAAGACGGGGGAAGGTGACCTGTTTTCGCATTCCTACGGCGCCGGCTTGCAAGTCTTGGCGCGTGGCCCGGCACGCGCGCGTAGGGCATTACCTCTCTCCCGCATTGTTGCAGAGACGGTGCGTTTCATCGAGAGCAGCCAAGAACCGCGATTCTCTCTGGGGATCGTACCGCTTGGGCATGGCGCAATGACAGCGCTTGCCGGCGTCGCTATAAAGTATAGCTACCCCTTGGGGGTAAACAGCGCCGTTCTTATCGTGGGTTTGTGGTTGAAGGCAACAGACCTCGCCAGCTTCATGAACGGGACCTCAACACAGCGCCAGGAAATCCAGGCGATCGGAATGGTAAAGAGTACGCCGAGTGCAAATAGCGCCAGTGCTGATTGAGGCTCGCACCGCAACGCCAACGACAGTCCGATCAAGTGCAATAGATAGAAGCTGTAGGATATCCGGCCAACGAAGCGGACAGGAGGCCAATTCAGCACCGCAAAGAGAGAGCCTTAAGTCGTCGCAACCAGAAAAATAAGCGCTCCACTTGATATACTTTCGGCTAAATTCAAAAGAGGAGTTTGCTTGCGAAGGCCACAGGCTACAAGCACAAGTAGGGCGATCAGCGCGCTGATCTTCACAAAGCGTGCCCGATATCCCTCCACCACGGCGAAATGCAGTAAAACGCCGGTTATGAAGGCATATAGCGGTGCGAGGTTTGTAGCTCCGCCGAGGAGGTGAGTGTAAGGCCCCACAAACGAAAGACCGAAAAGAAAGACGGAGACCACGATCAACGGAGCTGGACCAAACCTCCTATAGGCAAAAAAAGAAGCCAGTACGAGCGGAGTGGCTACACACTCAACGGTCATCGACCACATGATGCCATTGATGTCGCTGCGGATCATGAGTGCGTTCAGGATGACATTCGGCCAATCAAACGACCCCCGGAGTCCGACGAAAAAGCCGTACCGATAGAACAGCGCTGTAAGTAACAAGACGGTAGACGCTGCAGCCGGGAAGAGACGGAATAGCCTGTTGCGAAAATAGGCCCGCGGGCTTGGACTGTTGTGCAGTGACCGCGCCAGAACAAAACCGCTAAGGACAAAAAACAGGATAACCGGCGCCAACCCGGTGACCGCTGTGTCGTTCCTCATGCCGTACGCGTGATAGGCAACTACCGAAACGGCGGCGAGCCCTCGAAGGGATTCCAAACGCGGCAAAAACGAAAGTTTTTGAGAATGCGACTGCATATTGTACAGGCTAGTTCAGAGGCTAGGTACATTCAATCCCTTGCCAAACCACGCCGCAAGCCGCCCGCGAGGGCTTGGCAATTTCGCAAAATCGGTGGGACGTCTTCCTCCTAAAGGGCCGGGATCCTTTCCGAACTGGGCGTTGATGCTCGGCCACATGGCGCCGGGAAGAAGTTCAGGAAGGGCCGCCCAGTCTCGGAGCACGTGAGCCTTTCAACTCGTTCGGCGATCGCGGGTCTTTGGCGCCATATGCCTGGGTCGACTTTTCACCGGCCGTCTACAACTTGCCTCGGTGAGCTTGCTCGCTTCGCCAGTCTCACGCCGGCCCCCTGCCATTCTCGGGGAGAATTTCGAGGGGCTGCCGGGCGGTCGATCATGTGTTCTCAGACCGGACGTGGTCGCGGGTTTTGGGCGCTCATTGCCCCTTCCTCTGCGCTTACCCGGTACTGACCGAGGCAAATCCTGCGGCTTGCTCAACTTTCGGAAACAACGTATATGCTTGCAAAAATGAAGCATTTCGCGGCTTCATTCTCGGTAACTTGACATCTCCGATCAGGGCGGCCGCCGGCAGCTACGGACGTAACTTGAGTCTGTCCCACGGCTTACTCCGGTTCATAAATTGCAAGGTGAACAGGAGCTGGCAAGCTTGTCGCCAAAGCATTGCCTCGTACCGGCTCAACCTGTCGAGAGGACAGGTCGCTAGGTTGTTTAGGCGCACAAAGGAGCGTGTGAGATCGTCAGACTGATTGCCAGATGCCGCGGCTGACAGTGAACGGGCATGAGGAGCGCTTGCGGGCTGGTACCCATATTGCTGCACCCCGCGGTCCTCCAACCTGACGACGTCGCCGCACGTACGATCCCCAGTTTTGGCCCTTTCTCGACCGGTTTCCGGCTTTTTCCCATGCCGGAGCAAGTAGCGGGCCTGAACCTTGAAGAGCCCGGTTTCAATAGCCGTAGCCCGGCGCAGCCGCCACAGCAGGCTTGCCAGTCTGAGCACCAGTTCCCTTTCGACAGCCGATTGCGCATCATAGTCGGCCGTCACAGCCATTTCGAACGCCGCATAGTCTTCCGCATCTTCAAGCGCATCGATTACGGTTTCTGCCGTCAGCCCATGACGAATGGCGTTTCGTCGAGATCTCTTCTTACCTTCTTCTGTCACAGGACCGGTGCTCAATAATGCGTTGCGACGGTTGGCCGTTATTTGCCGAACGGAGCTCATCTCGACTCCGACGGAGCAATTGGGTTCGTTTCGTCATTTTCGCACCGAATGAAGGTCGCCGCCGTTCGGTTCCCGTTCAAATTGATAGGCTCATCAACTTCATCTTTCATGCCTCCTTTATCTGACGCGACTACATGCGTCTTCTGCCAAAGCGCAGCCGCAATCGGAAGGGGATCGAGGCCCTGACTTTGCCACCAGACGCGCTCATTTCCGCGCCGGTGAAGCTCACGATGGTGCAGCCTGCAGAGAGGGACGGTGAACCTGTCGCTTACCTTTCGTCCCATCGCCCGCAGCTCCGCAAATTTGATATGGTGCGCATCTGTTGGAGATCTTCCGCAGACCAGACAGGGCTGAGTTGCCACAAATCTTAGATGTTGACGATCCCGCTCGCGAATCGGCTTAGGGATAGTAGTGACGGCCTCGATGCCGGCATTTGCGGACGTGATCTGACCAGCGTTGCCATTTGTGTTCTGTCCTGGCCGGATCAATGGCTCCGTAAGGGCGGCTGCGAATGCGGCCTCAACCGCTTCGGCATCTTCCCTCGAGAGCTGATCCTTGAGCGGGAGCACCCGGTGCGCCCACGCAGTTAGAGCCTCTGGATCCGTGAGCATGTTGAGCTCAGTGATGAGCTGAAACCGCAGATCTTCGGAGGCTTTGGCTGAAAGGCCGGGGGGCTTTGCGGCGGGCTTCTCGGCTTTTCGCGCGACACGTTCGAATGTCGGAGCTTTCAGTTGTTCGCTGCTCGAAGTTTTCTCGGGAGCGCTTTTCTGGTTTGCCGATGCAGCAGAGTAGTTGACCAGGTCCGGCGCATCGACATCATCCTCGCCTGCAATTCCGACCATGGTGAATAGGGCGTACCGTCGGGCATAAGTGAGAGCGGCTCCAAGCCGATGGGGAGCTGTCGTCTCGCTACAAGGGCAGACCGGCCACACCGAGGACACCCATTCGCCGGAGGCGTGGATGAGTGTGATCGTAAGGCAAATCAGACCACTATCCCTTTCGATGGCAGTCGTCTGGAGCGTGGCGATCTCGTGTTGACCAAGGCATTTGCGAACCAGATCGAGCCCGGAAGAGAGCGGCGCATATCGAAATGTCCGAGTGCCTTCCCGCGGGAAGGGAGAAATAATCGTCGCCGTGAGAGATTTTTCCGGATTCGCGATCTCGGACTGCGCCTTGGCTAGCGCTGCCGCGAGCGCGCCAATGCTATCGCTGGAGCGCTGCATCGCCGCCCTCACTAGCAAGCAGTTCGAAGCTGATGGACCCGGATTTCGAGCGCTTCGCGCGTATTCCGTGGCCTGAGACTTCCTTAGCGTCTTCCGGCATCAAGGCCTTCAGCTCTGCTTTGGCCCGCTCATGTTCAACGGCAGCAGGGCGGGTCAGTCGATACAGGCACGCAAGATCGGCCCAAATGTTAGACCCGCTCATATCAACGATACGGCAAGCTTCAATTCTCGGCTGCGGTGGCTCGACGCCAAAGAGGTGAGGGCGCTCACCACTCTCGACACAGCGCCAGAACTTCTTCTCTGCTGTCAACAGGAGATGCTGATAGAGGGGATCGGCAGGAATAGTCATCTCTACCCATTTGCCGCCGCCTGTAATGATCGACAAGACGGCTGCCCGGGACGCCGTGACCCACATATTATGCTGTAGCTGTGCCATATGCTTCGTTGCAGCAGCTTCTTCCGAAAAATTCCAGGGCAGCATAAACTTGGCTTCGAAAACGGCTCCAGTTTCCTTTACCCGGCCGTCGAGTGTTGCCGCCATCCATCGGTGAATAGCGTGAAAAACCTGCTTTTGGACGTCGGCAATGATTTGACCGGTGTTTTTTTCGTACCAGTGCCGGTTCAATGGCTCGGTAACCGTACCGAGTTCAACGAGAAGGTTTTCAGACAAGTCCTCAGGCTCGAGTTCACCCCGCTTTTCTTTCCAAAGGCGAAGCAGGGCTGCCTCGTCGTTCCCCATCACGATCCGGGCATCGGAGCCCCCGACAAACGAGCGGCGGTCGCGCCGGTTGCCTTCGGAAAGATTCACGCGTGCGCTCCGAACGTTACGAACTGACGCTTCGCAATTGAGCCTATTGCGGTATCGATGTCGTTCTGTACGGATGCTATGCAATTGCAGAGATCATGAATCGATTTTGTGAACTCAAACGATCTCTCTTCAGTCGACAACTCAACCCGACCAGAAATCAACTCATCACTGGCTAAAAGCCAATAATCGCAGGCCTGCAATGTGTCGAGTGCGAGACCAGACGGCCCATGAGGCGGCTCAAACGCCGCGTCGAGTTCGCGCAAGCCTGGAAGACTAAAGTCGACCCCAATGACGTGAGTGTAATAGCGGCGCAGTGAGGGCATGATGTTCAGCCAACGCAGGCGTGTCAGTCCACACGAACTCAGATCAATGACAGCGATACGGCGCCCAATTGCATCGGGATAGCCCGGCTTGAAAGTGTGCAAAAGCTTATCGATGGAGAGCGATAGTCCGCTGAAGTGCCCAACATGTGCTGTCGCGTTGGAACCCAGGTTTGGCTTGATCCCGAAGTACTCCTCGATCGCAAAAAGAATGCCCGCGATCTCTCGGGAGAGTGCTCTATCTCCGCGAACGTCGTCCCAAACCACCACTCTTCCGAAGTGCTCGGATAGTTGCGAGAGATCGAGCGTCGCAATCTGACCGGTCCAAACATCGACGACGGCGTTTGGCAACGTCCCTGCCTGTCGCGCAATCACGCATAGTTCGGCGAGGCCATCGTTCGACTGATCAATCGTCGCACTAGCGGTGCGGTTCAATCGCGTCGAGCCAATCGAGGCTGCAAATAACTGACCAAGGAATCGTCTTCGGCTGTGTTTTCTCATGGTGCAGAGAGGCTACGAAATATATATTATAGGTCAAATAATTTTTATATTTGGATTTGCTAGCACGGCTCTTTGGTCTCAACCTTGCCTGTTGGCCGCAGATGCTGAAGCCCTCCTTTCCCTTGTTCGAGCACCAATATCCACGCAAAGGGGCCAAAGATTACCGTCGCGCGTGGGCTCCGACCGAGTGAACGGCTGCGCACCGATTAAGGGATGAGTGTCTCTCTGCAAGTTGCTAGCAGGGCTCACTGCAGTTTCATCACTCGTTCGCAACGCGACCAAGGCAAGCCGTGCCTCTCCAGCCAGTCGCGTGTCCCGCCACCGGTTCCTTGGTGGCGCAGAGTGCAGGGTTCGCTAATTTAGTGTCGGCATCACGCACAAGACTTGGCAATATCGATCGGGACGGCCGGCCCCGAACGCGCCGCACTTTGGCTCCGCATTGCGCCAAAGCGATCGCTCCGAGATGCGTCTGTTCGCCCGAGTTCTCCGGAAATTACCAGCTCGCGAAGCTCGGATGGTGACACCGAGCTGCCCCTACCAATGGTCGGCTGCGTTCAGCACCAAGATGACGAAACGAACCCAAGCTTCCGCCGGAGGCAAGATGAGCTCCTTCCGGCAAATCGAGGCCAACTGGCATGGCTTCTATCGGATAAAGGAGCCGGAATGTTTTCGATGTCTTGGCCGCCGAAGCGCGATTCAGCTTCGCTGATGGCAGACGGCAGCGTAAGCAGGCGTACTGGTTCATAACGAGAGATCGAGAAAATCAACTCGTATAGTTCCTGCTTAGTTGAGAGCAACAACGAGCCCCATTCGGGATGAAATGCCCAAGCCATTCCAGCAATAGGAATGCTGCGCCCAAATCTTGGACATGACGAAGATTGTCAACGAGGCGGATTGCCTTCCGAAAAGATTCAGGCGCGCGCTCCGAACGTTACGAACTGACGCTTCGCAATTGAGCCTATTGCGGTATCGATGTCGTTCTGTGCAGATGCCATGCAATCGCACAGATCATGAATCGATTTTGTGAACTCAAATGATCTCTCTTCAGTCGACAACTCAACTCGACCAGAAATCGACCCATCACTGGCTAAAAGCCAATAATCGCAGGCCTGCATTGTGTCGAGTGTGAGACCAGACTACTCGTGAGGCGGCTCAAACGCAGCGTCGAGTTCGCGCAAGTCTGGGAGGCTAGGGGTCGGAGGTTCAAATCCTCTCGCTCCGGCCAATCAAATCAAAGACTTAGCCGGTTTCAGTCGGGACCGGATTTTCAGCGGGGAAACCGTGGGGAAACTCCTTCGGCTATGCACAGCTTGCGGGGACCGGAAGCACCGTCGCTGTCGAATCTCGCCATCCGTCTTTGGCGCCTGATCGCGGAGGCTTGAGCAGCCTGCGAAGAAGACGATCGATGAACCGAATCGCTGCCACCGCGGTTTGTCCGGTGATTCTCACGGCAGTTGACGCCGCATTGGCCGACGACCTGATTGGCCGGGCCAACGTCGTCGACGGCGACACGCTCGAGATCCATGGCAACCGCATTCGGCTGTGGGGCGTCGACGCGCCGGAGAGCATCGACATCATCCTCGCCTGCAATTCCGACCATGGTGAATAGGGCGTACCGTCGGGCATAAGTGAAAGCGGCTCCAAGCCGATGTGGAGCTGTCATCTCGCTACACGCGCAGACTGGCCACACCGACGAAACCCATTCGCCGGAGGCGTGGATGAGTGTGGTCGTAAGGCAGATCAGACCACTATCCTTTTCGATGGCAGTCGTCTGGAGAGTGGCGATCTCGTGTTGACCAAGGCATTTGCGAACCAGATCGAGCCCGGAAGAGAGCGGCGCATAGCGAAATGTCCGAGTACCCTCGCGCGGGAAGGGAGAAATAATCGTCGCCGTGAGAGATTTTTCCGGATTCGCGATCTCGGACTGCGCTTTGGCCAACGCTGCCGCGAGCGCCCCAATTCTATCGCTGGAGCGTTGCATCGCGGTCCTCATCGGCGAGTAGTTCGAAGCTGATGGCCCCGGATTTCGATCGCTTGGCTCGTAGTCCGTCCGCTGAGGCCTCCTTCGGCATCCTGCGGTACCAAGGCCTTCAGCTCTGCCTTAGCCCGTTCATGCTCGATCGCAGCAGGGCGGGTGAGCCGGTAGAGGTTGGAGAACTCGGCCCAGGCGTTGGATCCGCTCATGTCGACGGTCCGAACGGCCTCGACCCTTGGCTGTGGTGGTTCGACACCAAAAAGGTGAGGGCGCTCACCAGTTTCGACACAACGCCAGAACTTCTTCTCTGCTGTCAGTAGGAGGTGTTGATAGAGCGGATCGGCTGGAATCGTCATTTCCACCCAATTGCCGCCACCGGTGATAATCGACAGCACCGCAGTCCGGGCCGCGGTGACCCACATATTGTGTTGAAGCTGGGCCATGTGCTTCTCGGCCGCGCTTTCCTCCGAGAACGACCATGGCAGCATGAACTTGGCCTCGAAGACAGCCCCGGTCCCCTCAACCAGGCCGTCGAGGGTGGCGCCATCCAGCGCTTGACCGGATGAAACACCTGATGCTGTACCTCGGTGACGACCTGGCCGGTATTCCGCTCGTACCAGTGCCGGTTGAGGTGCTCGGTCACGTTGCCGAGCTGGACGATCAGGTTTGCCGATAGGTCCTCAGGCTTGATCTCGCCGCGCTTCTCTCGCCAAAGGCGGAGTAGGGCGCCTTCGTCATCTCCCATGATGATCCGGGCGTCCGAGCCGCCGATGAAGGAGCGCCTGCTTGTTGAATCAGATAACGTTCTCATGTGCACCTACTAATGAGCCAATGATGTAATTTACATCATATTGTATAAAAAGGCAAGAGATGCCGAAGAAGATTTCGAGCGCACAAATGCGGGCGGCGCGCGCTTTGGTACGCTGGAGCGCGCTGGATCTCGCAAAAGCGTCAAAAGTCGGGGTTGCAACGATCCGCCGCGTCGAAGTCGTTGAAGGGGAAATACCTGTAACGCAAGCTAACGAAGCAGCGCTGCGCCAAGCCTTGGAATCCGCCGGCGTCGAGTTCCTCGACGAGAACGGCGGTGGCCCCGGTGTTAGGCTTCGGAAATCGGGAAAAGAAAAGCCCCGCAAATAAACCGATCCGGAGAATGTCGCGTCGGACTTGAGCTACGACGATCAAGCGCCCGCAGACGGATCCACCGCTACGACGGTCAGGCGAAAGTCGTGGAAGCGAAGGCTCCAGTTTGCTATATTTGTGTTATGAAACGCGACGAAGCCATAAGCCGATTGCAGCAGCACGAAACCGACTTAAAGCGGTTAGGCGTCGAACATCTCTATATGTTCGGCTCGACCGCGCGTGACGAGGCCGGGGACGATTCGGACGTTGACCTTTTTTTTGATCATGAAAAAGGCAAGCTCGGTCTGTTCGAGCTGATGGACGTGAAGGAGCGTGCCGCCAGCATCCTCGGCGGCAAGACAGATATCATGACGCGCAACAGTTTGCATCCCCGGTTAAGAAAGCGGATCGAAGAAGCCGCCGTGCTGATTTTTTGATGACCGAACAAATCGTCGCGCCACGTCTCGCTGATATCATTGAAGCGATCGAACGCATTCGTCGCGTATTAAATGGCGTGACTCTTGAAGCTTTCGAACAGAATTGGGAAAAGCGCTGGGCTGGTTGAGCGCGGAATTGAAATCATTTCCGAAGCGAGTCGTCATCTCACGGACGACATAAAGGAGCGACGACCCGAAATTCCGTGGCCAAAAGTAGCAGGGATCGGCAATGTTCTTCGTCATGCTTACGATCATGTCGCACCAGATGTGCTTTGGAAGCTTGCACAAGACGATCTGGCGGAAATCGAAAAAGTTTGCCGTGAGGAGCTGGTCGTGGCTGAGGAGCGGGAGCGGCATTAAAATTCAATCGGTCGAGTTTGCAACCGCGTCAGTGAAGTGAACGGCCCGTAAGGCTTGCCGCAATAGTCACCCGTCAAACACACAAATATCGTACTCCAGCGCCCACGCTTGACTGGTGGCGGAGTTACGGGTTGGGGTTCGGCCGAGAAGGCTCATATGGACGGCAGTAACGCGGCAGGAGTTTACCGGTTCTTCGGTCGGCACCAGTAGAATTTTGGTAGGGCTGGCCACCTTTGGCAAATCCCACTGTGCGCTTTTGATCAGTGCGGAACTTCAAATTCCAGGCGATTGCCAGCGCCGCGAGCAGCAGCAGGGTAACAATTTCTTCCGGGTCTAAGGCCATCGGAACACACGCAGGCTTTAAAGCTGGCCGTAAGCCAGCACACAGGCGCCCCGAATGCCCAACTCCAAAATACCTTGATGCGGTTAAGAGTTGATTGACCCTGGATTCCTTTTTAGGCGGCGTCAGCTTGATGGGGCGGCGGCGTCTTTGCGTCGCACCATTGCGCTTGGTTCGAAGCACGCCTGCGGCGGACCAGGATCGAATTCGTTTATCCTAAGTATTGAGGCGGTCGCGTATCGAGTGCCATCGGGTCCTTCAAAAACCCTAGCATAGCCACTGTACTCAGAGGAGCTAGCATACTTTCCTCGCAGATAGATGCCATAACCAGCGAGGGCGAAGAAAAACGCGGAAATCAGAAAGAAGGTCATGATGACTGGCGTCCTCGAAAGCAGCATGCTCATAGCATTCGTCACCAAGTTCAATCGATATCTACTCGAAAGCCTGGCACTATCCACAAACGTCGTAGGCAGGTCATCGGTAACCCATCATCGCGACTGGCTTTCCTTTCCAGTTGAAATCCGGCCGCACGTCGGCGCCGCGCTTGCCGTGCACACGAAGCGCGGCTCGATGTCCGACAGCCTCATCTCATCGGGCCAGGCATCCGCGCTGGTCGCGATTGAGTGGCTGCACTTGTAGTCCGAACAATAGACTAGGATACCGCGCACACCGCTGTTGCGCATCGCGGCGAAGGTGGTCTTCACGGGGCGATCGGCCATCGCCCATGATTCCGCGGGCCGATCGACGGCGCAAATTATCAATCCCTTGGGGCGCGGAACGGCGGCGAGCTACAGCGCGTCGTGGATGTTGGAATGATTGATCAGTCCTCCGGACACTATGTGCGCCCCTTAATTGCGCGCCACGCAAAGATCAAAATGCAGGCTCCGATGAAACCCGCAATGAGGTAGCCGAGCCACCCACCGAGCGCGATGCCAAAGATTCCTAGCAGGAAATTGGCTAAGGCAGCACCTACAATACCGAGCACGATATTCGTAAGGATACCAGTCCCGCTCTTCATAAACATTTCAGCGAGCCAACCTGCCAGACCACCAATGATTATTGCCGCTATCCAGCCAATTTCAGCGTCGTGCATGGTTGTCCTCCTAAGTTTAGATTGTCGCGATGCCTCCACGAATCGGTCGTGATCGAGATGCGACCACAATTTCCCCGAGCGGGGAATTGTTTTTTACAGTGATGGGCGAAAGCCGCCCGCGACGGCTTGGCCGGCTATTGCTTTTGACCGGGTGGAATTGCTGTTCCAGCCTGCTCGCAGCCGGTAGAGGGCCGCGACTTTGCTTGCACCGGCAGGACCTTCGGCTGTGCGTTCTGAGCGAGTGCTGCACTCGTGGCGAAGAGAAGGGCGACCAATCCAACAAGCGCCTTCATGTTCATTTCCCCTTCGCCTTAAGCTGCAGTCCGATCTCTCTTTTTTTCCACTCTTGTCGAAACTCCACCTGTGCAACTTCAAGGCTGGGAGCTGTCCCGCTGGAAACGCCGGGTCCTGGAAGGCTGCAATTCCAGAGCCAGACTTCCGCGTCTGGGTCGCCCGCGAGCATGATCCGGCCAACCCTCTTTCCGCCGTCAATCACGGCGTAATCGTTGGGCCCAATTGAGTGTAGGGTGAGGTTGGCAGTTCTGCCCGTTTTGATCACGTAAGGTCCGCGAGGAGCATCGCGCCGCCCTTGCTTGATCATACGGAAAAGAAGAACAAAACCCGCAACGAAAAATAGAACTGTGAGGATATCGAGGATCATTCGAAGCCCCCGAGGCAGTGTGAGGTGCTCACCGGTCGCTGCGGATGTCGACCACGTTACGGCTATTTCCCCTTTGCCCTCAGCCCGATCTCGACCAGCCGGCGGATGGCTTCGGAAAGCGTTGGCTCATCGATCACACCACACGCGTAACCAGCAGGGCTCATGATGCATCGCAGGCGGTTGAAGGGGTAGCAGAGAATACTACGGCCCACTGGCTCGAACCGGCGGGCTTTGCACTGGCGCAATATCCATTGATTCAGGTGATCGACGGTGCCGCGCGCTATGTTCTCTCATTACTTTCACCGCCTCATTTTCGTCGGTGCAAAAAGCAATGCTTTGCCGATCGGCAAATACTAGCCACTGATGAAGGCCAATTTCCCTGATGACGTACTCGGTCATTTCGAGTGTCCAGCAGCGAGTGGACCGCATCTTACGCCAGCAACGTTGCTGGTTCAGTAACCAGAATCTTGCAGCAGCGGTAACGAGGAGAGGGCGCGAGGCTTCGGTCCCGCGCTCACGCCGCAGCGTGTCAGCCAAGAGCGCTCCAGATCTGTCCTACGATCTCCCACCAGCCGACGAGCGCAAAGGCAAGACCAAGCTGAGAGCGATCGCAACCTCGGCAATCCGATAATAACTCATGGGTCCACGCTGATCCGCTATTCGGCCGGCACGACGGCGCCTCGGAGGCAGAAAAGGCGGGCGCCCCTCACGTCATTGAGTTGCGTGGGGTCTGGCTCAATTTGTGCACCGATCTCGCTGGCTTCAAATGCTAGAAGATCAGGACCCGGCCACTGATGACTGCCGGGCCCAACTACTGAACTCACCTTGTCGCGCAAATGCGACGGGATTTTTAAGCGGATCGCCGGATAAGAAACCGATCTAGCTTCTCGCCTGATCCTAGCTGAGCCGCGAGCCAGCTTGCCCCGGCCCGACCATGTCTGTTCGGGATTTTTCGGATTGTGATACTTCGGAAGAACCTTGGGGTAGGGGCGACGCTCACGCTCGACACTGAATACACTGACCTCGCGTAGGCGCGCATCGAGCTTTGATTTTTCGGCTGCAATCTTGCCGCTCAGTACGCTAGCCACCTCCGTGTGAAGTGTCCAAAGCTCATCTACCGACATATTCGCAAGCTTGTTGCTGTCCATCTTCGTTTCTCGTCTGGGCTCCGATTTCGAAGCGATAATTGCAACAGCGAGGACCCCAAGCTGGTTCCTTTCGTGACACCCATTTGGCGGAGACCCGCTAGTTATCGAAGCGCCGGCGCCGATCTCACCAGAAGCGGAACCGGCTGGCGACGCACGCTAGGCGGCTGCGGCGACAATAACCGGTGCGGGCTTTCGAGCCCGCGTTGCGTTTTGTAGATCCGCCGAAAGCTGTGCCTCTCTGACTTGTTCGCGCAGCTTCAATAATTCGAGGAACTGCGCCTGGAGATCAGTTTGTGTCCGGGTGAATATTTCAAGCCGCGCGTCGGCGAGAGCTAAACGCTTCAAATTGAGGTTCATTTTCGCCCCCAAAGCCAGCACGAACGAACGCAACAACTCGAGATAGTTGTGGATAGTGCATACATTCAACTTGCTAATAAGAAAAGTGCTGAATCTGCCGAGAGTCAAATTACAAATCGTCGAATGTAACGCGAGCGGTTCGCCCAAAATGGAAAGGGCCACCGCATTGCCGTGCGACGGCTGGCCGCGATCCCCAGTAACACGTCCGGCAAATCGACCACGCAGGTCTTGGGCCAATCCAGGGCGGTCGAGGTCATGCTGCTGCCTTGTCTTCCATATCCTCGCCGCGCATGACGATCTTCAGCCCGTCGGCGGGGAGGGGCCGCCGTAGCGCCATAGCCTCGTCCCATGGCGCGCGGAGCCAGACGTCGAGCTCCTCCTCGGTCGTCAGGATCACCGGCATCGCCTTCGGATGGATCGGCTTGACGAAGGCTTGGCGAATTTTAGGAAACGTTGCCGGGGCTTGATGGCGGAAGAGGAAGGGTTCAGCCCTTCAGCCAGGATCGACGCGATTTGCTCCATTGAGAGCTGTCTGAGTAACCTTAATTCTTCCTTTCGATTGTCGATAAAATTTTATCGATTATCCTGATGACAATTGAGCGGCGTGACGAACCGCTCGATGAGAGGCAGCGAAGCCTGCGAGTAGCTTCACGGCCTCGCCGAAATTCGATAGTTGGACCGGCTCAGAGCCGGACACGCTTTGTTAGTCGAGCCGTCCGGTGGTGACCGGACGGCCCGTCACTCATCACGAAATTGCTTGCTTGATGTTGGAGTGCCCCTGCGCGTGACGCGCTGCGGTCGCGCTCCTCTATTGGGATGTGCCAGGATGGGGTTCGCGTATTGTCTGATCGCGGCCGGTGCCTTGCTGTTGCTTGCCGGCTTCGCTGTATTTGCCGTTCAAAGAAACGCGCTGCATTCGACGGCCCGTATCTAATCAACAGCAAGAGGTCTTTACTTCCGAAATCCTCGCTCATCATGCCGATCTGGCCGAGCGCAGATGTCGAGGCAGCCATACGAACGGCCGCTCCGCCAGGCGGTCCGACAGCCGAGCACTCACGCCGTCCACCTACCCTAGGGCGACGCGTGCTCGGCTGTTCCTATTGACGGAAGGCTGTCTTGCTCGCCTTCGGATGGCAGCGAGCGCGCTGCAAACGGAGTTTTTTTGAGCGCGCTCACGTGGGCGTAAACGGCGCCCATGGATCGGTTGAGCTTACGAGCGATTGCCGCTGCTTTAATGCCCGATGCGAGAAGCTCGCGAAGCTGTTGGTCCTCAGCCGTCGTCCAAGGACGACCTGCTGGTCTCGGTCCGGTCACACAATGCCCCCTTAGAAAGTAGGCATCCAAGCCTATCTCCGCCGCCCTGGCAACCTTTTGTTAACCATCTAACTCCATGCTACGTCTCGGGAATGCGGTGGAACCGGATAAGCCGGGCCGGCAACCGCAAGGGCAAGGCCGGCGGCGTAGCGCCCGCCGGCCTTCTCCCATTTTTGGAAAGATCATTCTAGGCCCTGACTTTGCCGGTGCTCAAGTGACAGAAACTCTGGATCAAGATGTACGCGCTCTGAAGGAGTGGGTACGCGGCGCCTGGCGTCAGCTCGCTGATCCCTCACTGACGTTGTTCGACCGGCGTGAAATGCGCAACTACATGAAGGACGCCGAGATCGCGTTAAGCGCGGGTCTCAAACGTATTGCGGACCGAGAAAGCGCCCGGCGTGAAGCCGAGAAGGTTGTCTTGGGGCGATGCCTAAATTTTCGCATTCTCAAACTCGACACGTAAGAAGGTTTAGACAGTCCCCACACTGGAAACGCTTCACGTGAGCCTCGTTCCCAACCACAGAGAACGGCAACTCATGCAGCGGCTTCGCGGTCGCGGCTGGGTCAATACTATCGAGCTTCCCGAAAATCCCATAACGCTGCAACGCTTGCTCGAAAAGCGCTGAATCGAAAGCCAAGGGACGGGGAGGGAGCTAGCGTACCGGATCACGGAAGAGGGAATGGCAGCGAAGAAGGCGCCCGTTCCCTTGTAAAGCACATGGAGAATTGAAGTTGGCAATGGGAATTGTGAAGTGGTTCAACCCGACCAAGGGCTACGGCTTCATCAAGGCGGATGACGGCGGCCCGGACGTTTTCGTCAACATCTCCACGGTCGAGAAGGCGGGCTACACATCGCTGCTCGAAGGAGCGCGCGTGAGCTGCGAGCTGAAGGAAACTCTTGCAGGCAAAAAGTCGGCGGAGAATTTGCGCGTCGGGTAAGAGCGAAGATCATCGACCAAACGAGGCACCTCTCGCAGATAAGCGGCTGAAAGCCGCCCTCGCACGATTTCCTGCCGCGGACAGGCGACTTAAGTCGTCTGGGTCGGAGGTACGGCGATTTCGAAAGGCATGCTTGTGCCGTCTTTTTCCTTCCCGGGGGAGGTCGGACGCGTTGGCGGCCCCACGCACACGCTGAGCCCGCTCGCGAAGTAGAAATTTCGAGTCGGCGTAGCTCTAGCCGATTTTGGCGATTGCCACTTGCCGCCGCGGGGGGTTGGAATACCACGAAGCGTCAGTTCCGCCGCAATCTGGCGTGACGACAAGGGGCTCAATTCAGTAAGCACCGGGCGCAAAGTTTCCGCTTCCGCCCGAGCGAGCTCGCGATTGCGTGCTGCCTGCTGCTGATTACCGAGGACTTTAGCGGCTTTTAACGCGGTTCTGGTGCGGGCCTGAAATCATGCGCCGTTCTTCTCTGCATGGAAGGCGCGCATGTCCTCGACAAAGCGGCGCGCGACGGCCGGCGGCAATTCTATCGGCTTGCGGGGCATGGGGGATTTAGGTGCCCTGGCCAGAGATGGCGATGGCCAGAGATGGCGATCTATCGTTAATGCAAAATTCATCATAATCACGCACAAGGACAACGTTTAGATGCTGATTTGAGGCATTGCGAATGCGCGCCGCACTTCTTTTGACGCTTTTGGCTAGCACACTGCTGATTTCAAATAGCGCGTGCGCGGCTGATCTTCCGCTCCGAATAAGGCCCGCGATGCATCGCGAGGGGTCGCCACCGTCGGACCAGCATCGGCAGCTTTTTGAACGATTCTTGGAATACTTGAAAAATTCATACTAGCAGCCAGGGATTGCGAATCCCAGAAGCCGGGAAAGCCCCAAGCCCGAGGGCAATCCATCCCAGCGGCTCGCGGGGCCGTTCAGCCTCACCTAACGCATCGTCAGTACAAGTCGGTTAGCGATCAACAACATCAAGATTACCCACATCAAGAAGACCGGCGGACCATCCGGCATCACCCGGTCCAAAGCTCGCCAAAACAAACTCCTAAATCGTCGCATGAGCTTAATCCCCGGTGCGACGGACGATGATGCCTACGACTCCGAACAGGAGGATCGCGGCGCCGGCAATCATCAGCCAATGCGAAAGCTCGAGCTGCTTCACATAGGCGATGAACTGCATCTAATTGCCCTGCGCCTTCAGCCCGATTTCGACCAGGCGGCGGATGGCCTCGGGTCGGCCAGGAAGGTCTAATTGCTGGCGGCGCCAATCGTCGATTTGCTCAATAGCTCCCGGAGACCACCGCTCTCCGACCTGAATGCCCTTTCCAGTAGCCGGGCGGCCGCGGGATTTCTTGGTCGCATTTTTTCTTGCTGAGGCCATGCAACATGATCCGAGCTTCAAAAGTGGGCCGCCGCACGAGGGCTAATTCCTGCAGCGGCCCGTGCCCGACAATTGAAATTTGACCGTTTGGAATGGGGACGTTCGGCCCAATTTTGGCGGGCGCGGTAGCATCGGTTCGGTGCCAAAGGACTTACAACAAAGGATTGGATTTAACCTAACCGTTAAAGGTTACCGGCCGTCGTGTCATCACGCGAACAGGCCTGCACCGGCCTGGGCGAAGCGCACAAAGGTGCCGCTCTCGTGCAGAACCAGCGAGCCATTGGCGATGGCGCGGTCGAGGCCGGCCTTGTATTCCGCCGGCGTGCCCCTGAGTTCATACAGGAATGGGCCGTTGATCTTCTCGATCAGAATGCGGTTGTCGATGTAAAACTCGACCGCGTTGGCGAGCTCGAGGATCTTGCGCGCGGCCGCCCCTGGATCGGCGAACGGTCGAGCATTGACGAATTTCACGAAGCCTTGCCGGGTGTTTGGATCACGCGAACCGCCCGGGATGGCTTCCCGACCAACGCGCCGACGTCGCAGCACCATGGGCAATCAACTGGCGCCTTCGCGATTGCGAATCCGATCTACGTACCCGTCGCCTTTCCGGCCGCGATAATGATTTCGATATCGCCGGCCAATCTGCGCAGATCACGCGCCAGCCTTTCGAAGAGCTCGCGTTTCTTACGATCGGTTGCCAGCTTGGCGGCGAGCTCGCAGTCTTCAGCTTCCGCGAAAAGTTTTTCGAGTTTTGCTTGCAGATCTTTCATCGGCGGAGCCACGCGGACCATCGAGACCGTTGCGGCCTGAGGATTTCGGCCAAGCGCCTCGCACCGGCATCCTGGAAATCGACGTAGGTGCGCCTTCAATTTTGCGCAAGCGATCATCTCATCGGCTATTTGTTTGCGTACTTCGGGGGTGTCCTTATCCGCTGGAATTTTCTTACAGAGAAAATCAAGAGCGGCTGTCATGTTCGCGAGCGTGCTTTGATCAAATTCGATCAACATCGTCGACTGTACCTCCAGGCACATCGCATCAGGCGGTAATCCCCGCCGAATCTCTTCATTCAATGACGGAACTTTGCGATACGCCGGCTATCGCGCACAAGCACCCTAAGATTGATCCGGCACCGCTGAAGGAGCGCATGAACTTCCACAAATCGGCGCGCGACCGCGGGCGGCAGTGCTATGCTGCAGCGGCCCTTTTTTGCGGTATCGGCGGGGTGAGGCAGCCGGAGCGTTCGCGTCCTGGGGTAGGTGGAAGGCACGGCGCCCGGCTGCCCGACCGCGCGGCAGCACGGTCGCCTTCATCACAACATTAACGGCTTAAAGAAGGCTCTTCATTTTTAGGAAGAGGCAGGTATCGCGGCGCCGAAACGCTTGAGGCGAAGACCCCAAGGCCAAGGAGCAACTTCCGAGGCTGGGGCCCGACTCCGCGCGCGGCCCAGGGCGGCGCGATCGGACCGCACCTGAAATCAAGCGTGTGCCTAAATGAAGGTTCCAAAGACATCTTTGTCCTCGGCTCGCGTTGGTAACATTCGCTTACTGAGCAAGCCGACCGTCGCAGTAAGGTTGTCGTGCCTTGCGCGGAGCGCGCGAGCAGTACTGGAGTATGCAGGATCGGCGACATCTTTAATGCCGGTCCGTTCCTCTTCGTTGTCGATATCGATTTTCAAGCTATCGATCGTCATAAGCAGTCTTCCGATAATAGTTGCGAGTTTTCGCTCGCCGTCGGATGTTTCAGAATGGGAACGTTGTTTCATAATGGTTCTATGGGCTGTTTGGGATCGGGCCAAAGATGCGGTCATCGAGGTGTGTCCTGCAAACGCCAGACCAGTGTTTCAGGACAATCTGAATCGAAGCCAAGCGTAGGGTTCCTTTTCAGAGGTGAAGCATGTTCTCCATAGGAGAACTACGGATCGTGGAAATCCTGAGAACAACATGGGGCCGCGGCCAGTCTATCGATAGCCCATCGTTGCAACCGGCTTTTCCTTCCAGTTTGAAGTCCGGCCGCACGTCGTCGCCGCGCTCGCCGCAAGTCGTGCACACGAACCGCGGCTCGATGTCCGACAGCCGGACATCATCGGGCCAGGCAACGCCGCTGATCGCAACCGAATGGTTGCACTTGTAGTCACAGCAATAGACGAGGATCCCGCGCACACCGGTGTTGCGCATCTGGGCAAAGGTGATCTTCACCGGGTGATCGGTCATCGCCCATGATTCCGCCGACCGCCGCGGGGCGCAAATTATCAATCCCTTGGGGCGCGGAACGGAGGCGAACTACAGCGCGGTCATCAATGCGCAATTACTAATCAGTCACTAATATAGGAGACAGATTCTGCTCGAAAAAAAGACCGAACGAGAGCGCGGTTCTCTTGAATTTGTTGCAGCTCGACGTCGATCCGATTGTGCAACGATTCCCCTTTTGCAAGCGGCTTCCGTGCCGTCCCGGTCCTCTTCATGTAATTCCACACCATCTCATCCGGATTGAGTTCGGGGGCGTAGCCCGGCAGAAAGTGAAATTCAAGCTTCCCTTCGGTCGACGCAACGTAATCTTTGACGATCTTGGCTTTGTGGGCAGGCAGACTATCAAGAATTAGGAGCACAGGCTTCTTACGACGAAACATCATTGCCTTGAGCAGTGCAATAAATAGCTCCGCGTTCATTCCACCCTTGTAGGTCGCGCACCAGAAACCGCCTTTGGCATTTACGGCTGAAGCCGCCGAGACGGATTGCCGTGTGCCGGGCACAAAAATAATTGGGGTCTGCCCTTTCACACCCCAAGTCTTTCCTTGCACGGCTTCGGAACGAAAGCCGGACTCATCCCAGAAAAAAATCTCGGCACCTCGCTTTTTTGCCCGTTTCGCAATGGCTGGATAGACGTCGGTTTTCCACGCTTCGATCGCAACGGGATCTCGCTCGTAAGCTCGCTTCAGTGGCTTCTGCGGCGTCAATCCTAATTTTGCAAGTAACTTTCCGACAGCGGTCACACCCAAATTAGCTTCGAATTTGTCCGCAATCAGCTTGCGCACGATCAACCTCGTCCACATGCCGAAATCAAAGCCGTGCTGACGAGGATCCTTTCCGTTGATCCACCGAAACAATTGTTGCTCTTGCTTGGGCGTGAGCGTTCGTGGGCGCCCCGTTCCTTTTCGTGAAATTAGCGCGCGCAAGCCGCGCCCTTTCCCTCGCGCCTCTCGCAACCATTTGTAGATGATCTGACGACTGAACCCATAGGAGGCAATCACGACGCTCGGTTTCTCGCCGTTCCATACGCGCTGAACCGCCATCCGACGAATTTCTTGTAAGGTCTTGTGATCTAATTTTCGTCCGTCCCGCTTCATGAATGAATCATATTGAAATCGACAACTTGTCGCAAGATATTTGTCTTCTAAATTAGTGACCGATTAGTAACATCATCGCACTCGCAACCAGCACACACCATGCAATCGATACAGCAAACATCCAAACATCGCGTTTCATGAGGACGCCCCTCCCCATCTACAATGACGAAAGCTTACACCTTGATGCTGACGGGGACATTACACGGAGCGCAAAAGCCTGCCATGAGGGCTTGAGGAGCAGCTCCAGCGCGTCGTAGGTGTGGAAAGCGTCCTTAGAGTCTGTCCGGGAACATCAAACGGGATTACAGAGTTTTCGGAGCATGAGGCGGATTGATGCGAGACGCAAGAACGCCAGCGCCTTGCGATTTAGGTTTTCCCAATCCTTTGAGAGCCGTCGGCAGCGGTTGAGCCACGCAATCGTCCGTTCGACGACCCAACGGCGTGGAAGCACTACAAATCCTTTGGCGTGATCGGAGCGCTTGACGATTTCAGTTTCGAGATAGGGGAGGATTTTCGCCAAGGCCTTCTGGAATTCTGGTCCCTGATAGCCGCCGTCGGCAAACAGCTTTTTCAAGAACGGATACATCCCGAACAGTGTCGCAAGCAGCAGAATGCCGCCGTCGCGGTCCTGGATATCGGCCGGATGAACAATCGCGTGCAGCAGCAAACCCAGCGTATCTACGAGAATATGGCGCTTCTTGCCCTTGATCTTTTTGCCCGCATCATAGCCATGCGGATCGATGCAGGCCCCCCTTATATGGGACGTTTGAAGTCAAGTGCTAATTTCATGGTGCTTCCTTTTTTCGTGCCATTCGTATTGGCGATTGGTGGTGATCGGCCGACGCCGATCGACCCCCACGAGTTCAGGCGGCGGCGGCCGATCACTTGACCTAAAGACAACAAAGCGACACGAGGCGGAGCCCGCTTCAAGTTGACGATGGTTGAAAAAAACCGACCGCCACATCCTTATATACGGTGGATCCGTTGGATCCGAACCATGATGCAACTATGCGCATCGAAGGCGAGGCTCCGAAGCAGCAGCAGCCCATTCTTTTTCCCGGTGCAGAAACCATGGGGGGACGGCGGGCTGCCGCTACCTCGGATCGTTTTTTGGCCGTTTCGTCGCTATGCGCGCCGAGGTGCCAAAATTTCTTCTTCCTTCCTGTTGCCGATTACGCCGCTGAATGCAGCCTGAAGCCTTCCGGTATGACGCCGTCATTCGCATAGCGCCACAGGGCAATGATGAGCTTGCGGGCAAGCGCTACAATCATCGGCTTGCGTGATCCCTTTGCATTCTCGGTGCGTTGTTTGAACCATTGTACCAGAGCACTGTCGGGCTGGAACTTCACCATGCGCCAGGCCAGCTGGATCATGATTTTACGTACCCGCGCGTTGCCCGAGCGGGAAAGGCCCTTTTCTCGTCGCTTTGAGCCGCTTTCATCCGGTGAGCCGGTCAATCCGGCATAACGGGCTACAGCTTTGCGATCGCGTAACGTTCGGGACAAAAGCTCGTGCACCAAAAGATCGGCCGTCTCCAAACCAAGCCCGTAAATCCATACCAGCAGATAAACCATCCTGTTCGCAAGAGCCTCCGGCTTTTGTTCAAACTGCTGCAGCCGGGTCTGCTCGATTGCCTTGATTTGTTCCTTGATGATCTTCAACCGCTCCATGTCCCGTCGAAGGGCGGCGATCGTGTTGGGCGGCAAGGACTTGCCCTCTGGTGTGCGAACAGTTTCCAGCTTCGCCCTTGCCTTGCGTAGCTTGGGATTGAAGTTACGGACGCCAAACTGGATCAAGGCTGATTTCATGCGATTGACCACACGGGTTTGTTCATGGACCAATCCCTCGCGCTCACGATGCGGGCGTTTGGCATCCTCTTCCTCCATGGTCGGGACAATCGCCACGGTGCAATGGCCACGCTCACCACGTAGCCAACCAAGGAAGCCGCGCTTCAACATCGCCGTATCGAGCCGATCCGTTTTAGCTCGCCGATGTTCGCGGGATACGGCCACGCTGGTGGCGTGGATGACATGCGCATCTATGCCGCGTTCCCGCAGCCAGCGAGCCAGCCAGAAGCTATCGCGCCCAGTCTCGTACGCCACGGTAATTCGGGTGATCGGCCTTCCGGCCTTAATTGCTTCGTCCCGCCAGCCATGCAGCAGTTTCAGCAGGTCTTCCGGGTTCGGCTCCAATTTCTTCAGCGGTTCCCGGCTAACACCAGGTATCAGCCCGGCGACCAGCCAGTTTGATAGACCGAGTTCAATGACCGCGATCAGTGTGTTATCCTGCATGAAGGCGGCGGGACTGGCTTTACTGTTGTCGTGGGGTTTCTGCATTCGGAGCTCCGTCAATTGCAAGTTGATCGAAGCGACGATTTTACAGCTGTCTCGCCGCTTGCCCCATAGCATCTTTTTCTGCGCTCTTCACGCTTTGGCTGTCGATGATGGCGGCGGTGGGACTGGCCTCGCGTTCGCCTTGCTCGCGGCATTCCACATATAAGGCGTGATGGATGCGATCGAGCGTGCCGTCGTAGCTCCACAAATCAAGATAGTCGAAAAGCGTGCTGCGTGGCGGCAGATCTTTCGGAATCGCCCGCCACTGGCATCCCGTGCTCAACACATACATGATCCCGTTCATCACCTCGCGCACGTCGACGTGGCGCTTGTTGCCACCGCGCCTAGCAGGCTGCTGAAAAAGTCGTTTTGCGAGCCGATTCGAGTGTGATTCTGTGCATAGGCTTGATTCCTTTGATTTGAGGCACGCGATGCGCGGTGAAGATCAGCGATCGGAAGGCTTTTTCAGCTACGTCCGTTTGGACACACGCATCCCGGCCGATCATCCGCTGCGCGCAATCCGGGCGCTGGCCGACGAGGCGCTGAGCGGACTGTCGCGCAAGTTCGACAGGCTCTACTCGCGCGACGGCCGACCGTCGATCCCGCCGGAGCGGCTGTTGCGGGCGCTGCTGCTGCAGGCGTTCTACACGGTGCGCTCGGAGCGGCAGTTGATGGAGCAACTCGACTACAATCTGTTGTTCCGCTGGTTCGTCGGGCTCTCGGCGGATGATCAGGTGTGGGATGCGACGGTATTCTGCAAGAACCGGGATCGGCTGCTCGCCGGCGACATCGCGGCCAAGTTCTTTGACAGCGTGCTGAACCTGCCTCAGGTCCGCACATTGCTCTCCAGTGAGCACTTCTCGGTCGACGGCACCCTGATCGAGGCCTGGGCCAGCATGAAGAGCTTCGTGCCGAAGGACGATCCGCCGTCGGGGAAAGATCAGGGCGGCGGCGGACGCAACGCGGAGCGCGACTTCCATGGCGAGAAGCGCAAGAATGACACGCATTCTTCGACCACCGACCCTGACGCCCGCTTGTTCCGCAAAGGCGCCGGCAAGGAGGCCAAGCTCTGCCACATGGGGCATCTGATGACCGAGAACCGCAACGGTCTCATCGTCGATGCACGGTTGACCGAGGCCAACGGCACGGCGGAGCGCGCAACCGCGCTCGCCATGATCAAGGACAATGCCAAACCCGGCAGCACCGTGGGCGGCGACAAGAACTACGACACCGCCGACTTTGTCGCCGGCTGCCGCAAACGCGGCTGCACGCCGCACGTCTCGCAGAACAATGCCAACCGCCGCTCCGCGATCGACGCGCGCACGACCCGCCATCCCGGCTATCGCATCAGCACCATCAAGCGTAAGCGGATCGAAGAACCCTTCGGCTGGATGAAGACCGTCGGCGGTCTGCGCAAGACCCGGCATCGTCGCCGCGGCCTGGTGGAGTGGTTCTTCGTCCTGACTGCTGCCGCCTACAATCTCGTTCGCATCCCCAAGCTCCTGGCAGCAACGGGATGAGTTTGCCTGGAGTGTCGCAAATGCGACAAAACCGCAACCAATGCCGCCCCTGCAGCGCGTATCGCGACCCATCACTCCGCTCGTTCGCCGCGCAAACATCAAAAAATCGCTCTCAGAACCCGGTTTTTCCGCAGCCTGCTAGCCGGTGGGATCAACAACTCCACATGCGCCCATTCGTCGTCGGTTAGATCGCTCGGATATCGTAGCGCGCTGCGATCGTATCGTCTGCGGTTCTTCGCCGTCCACATCGGCGACCCTCCTCGAATCAGGCCACCAAACTTGAATCACAAATGATTCACTGGATTCAACTTGTTCTCGGACAGACACTTAGGGCGCAGACGCCATGACCAGGATCGCGCCGACTAGAACGGCGCACCATGCAATCGAGACCGCAAGCAGCCAAGTATCGCGCGTCATGGCGCAAACTGGGGTGTTGCCGTCGACCTCGCTTGATTCAGATCAAGCGAGTTGAGGTTACGCCCCGCGCTTCATCGCTGATCCGTTGCTGTGGAAATGTGGATAAGCGGTGCAAATTTGGAGCACAGAACAAGGGCGCGGGGCTTCGGTCCCGCGCCCACGGCCCGCCGGTTCACGCTGGCGGGTTTTTCCTTTTGCTTTCGCCGTGCGCGGGCAGGCTTCCGGCCCTTTCGAGCCCAGCGCCTTCGGGCCCGGGCGCTGCGATCAGCTCGTGACGAGCGGCTTTTCTCTTGGGCAACTAATTAGCAGGCACCGCAGAGCCTGCGCAGCGAGCCAACCTATCCGCCTTTTTCAGAAGGTAGGTATTTGCCGGCTGTTCCCTCGAAAAAAAAGCTGATCACCACGAACGCCGCGCAAAACACCAAGCCTACCAGCATAACTTTCCGGTAGGTGCGCCTATCTGCGTTGTGAAAAGAACTCGACACAAAACACCGCTACAACTTCACACGCGAACGCGTAATTATCGGGTTGAAACTTAGCTGGTGATCATTTCCGGACGGCTTCGTAGATTGGAAAATGGTTTCGTCGGAACCATTGTTTAACCCCTCCGCGACGAGCAGCGCCGCCGAGCCGTGCGGCGGCACGAATCGTACGGCAAAAAACAGCCCGCAAGCCAAAAAACCGTCACCAGCGGCCTTCCTAGAGTCGGCAAAGGGCTACCCAAGTCGCCGGCCTTCTCAACCGGCGGGTTTTTCTTGTGATTTAGTAGGTGGCCGACCTAAGCTGTCACCGCGTGGTTTCAAAAAGGGAGTGAGACGTGGCGACAGGTACTGTGAAGTGGTTTAATCCGGCAAAGGGTTTCGGATTTATTCAACCCGACAAAGGCGGCAGAGACGTGTTCGTTCACATCTCCGCGGTGGAGAGGGCTGGCCTGAGTACGCTCAACGAGGGTGCCAAGGTAAGTTATGAAGAGAAGGAAAACCGCGGCAAGATGTCCGCGGAAAATCTGAGGGTCGGCTAAAAGAGTCGGGACGGGCTACTTCGAGCCCGCCGCCTCAACCCGTGGGTTTTGCCTGTGGCGTTAACCGCAAAGGCGGCAGTGTCGTGATCCGTTCCCACGCTGACCCAGCCGGTATTGTTGTTGATGTCATAAACGCCGTACGGCACCGCGCGTTTCAACTTGGGATCAATGAAGTCATGTACATTGACCTCTTCGGGTGTGCCTTTGGGTCTCCATTCGCGGCCCGCATTCTTGAAATTGCCGACCAACTCCTTCTTTTTCGTATCGACCGAGATGACCGGCTGGCCGTCCGTCAAAAAACTGCTAGCCTTTTTGTTGATGTATTCGAACTGAGCATTCCGGTCCATATGCTCGCTTCCTTCGTGGGATTTTCGGTTGGCCTGTAAGCTATAGTGCAGCTTGTGCAGGCAATTCCCAACGACCGGATAGCTGATCTCGTGCCCTTTGCCTTTCAGCTCCACGCATAGCTTCCGCAGGCTGAGCGACGTCCACAATTGCCGCCGCATCGGGTCACCTCGCGTCGCCGGTTCGAGCAGCGACTTAAGGTCGGAAAGCAGCTTAATGCCGCCCGCTCCACTTGGGCGCGTGGCAGTAGGCTGAGTAGCTCGCCCAGAGCAGGACCGCCAACGCTGTGGCAACGAGAATTAAAAATATCGTCATCGTCGTGAACTCGGTTTGAAAGGTTTTGTCAGACTGACGCTGCATCAGCCACACTAATTTTCCTCACGATTTATGAGGACGTTTTAGAGATCCGCCGGAAACGCTATGATGAAACGCTATCGCCGGCCCGTTTCCGGGAGACTTCGCGCGCCGAGGAAATGGTTTCGCGAGAGCGCGACGCTTGGAATACCAAAGGAAGCCAAATTGCGCCGTCGGGCTCGAAATGTTGTGCCCGGCTGCGCCTATTACTGGGCCCCCTGAAACCCAGCGCAGAAAGGCTCTGCTGATTACTTGGCCGGCGCTCGATGGCGTTTCTTGGGGACGGGCGCCGGGCTTGGCGGCGGGATTTTCGCGGGATCGACAAACGCGTGGAATTGCTGCCCGCTGCAACCGTCGTAGTCAGCTGAATAGCGCGATTGAACATATTGCTCCTTGAAGAAGGCGGAATACGTCCATCCCTGCGGTCCTGAGGACTGCGTACCCCGGATGCACACTATCCAGGAGTTGGACGAACTCGGAGGCGCCCTGAACAAATCCGTGACCTCTATCGGAGGGGTAAAATGTGAGTCACTGATGGCCGCTCGTATTCCAATCAACAGGTTTGCAGCGTCGGGCGGTGGAGAAACTTCCGTTGAAGCGGGTTCCGAGACCGACGAGCAGGCTTCCAAGGACAGACACAGCAAAAGCAGAATTATCCGTGGCATTGGAACGTCCGGCTTTAGCAGGGGGATGTATGGCTGCCAGTTTCAGTCATCGGACATTGCAGGCTTCAGTTCCTTGATCAATAGCGACGGCTGCAGTTCCCGCACGTGACGTTGAGGCCTCCGCGATAGCGCAGACGAGCCGGCCCACACCGGCGGGTTTTCTACTTCCGCGAGCGGTAGTTCGACACTGTTGCATCCGAGCTATAGCGACGCGGCCACATTGTCGCCATGGTTGATTCCATGGTTTTGGATACTGCGACTTCGCGATTGGTGCTTTCGGCAGTAATACACCTGTCAAGGAGGGCGCACGGAGGGTCGTCTGCGGGGATTGGGGCGATCAATGGAGAGCGTGGGAGCAGCAGCGTTGGGCTTATCTCTTCAACACCGGTTTGATCTCACATGAGGAGGCAAACGCTTGGCGCGAGAAAGTTTGGCCAATTGCACCGGATGAAGATGACCTCGGGGATGTTGCCTAAGCCTTGAGTTGATGAAATGCCAGCGAGCGGCTGGAGGACCAAATAATGTCGGGGCGGCAAGCGTTTCAGCCGCGCCGCAGGGACTGCAAGAGCCGGTAGCGCTGCTCAAGCAACCAACGCAGCACCGCTTTCGGTGAATTTCCAGGTAGGTGCCGCTCTCGTGCCGCCAGCCCAGCGCAATGGCGCGCTCGATCCGGGCGCGGAAGTGCTCACCGCTGCCCGCAGCGGCCAGAAACGGCTCATTGACCCGCTCGATGAAGATACGGCCATCTTGCACGGCTTCGACGCCGTTCGCTATCTCTACGATTTTGCGTCCGGCGGCATCGTGGTCGGCGCGCGGGCAACTATCAACGAACTTCATGCCGCTGCGCGATCTTCCTTGTCCGCGCTGCGCATGACGATCTTGAGCGCGTCGTTCGGCAGCGGGCCGCTGCCCCTTTATGCCGCCAAGGCAAAAAACCGGAAACCGCCCATCGTGAGCTTGTCGGGAGATACCCAAACCGGCTCGCCGACCGTCTCTGACTCTGCCAACAGAAAGCAGGTCGGACAGTTGAACAGATGCAGATTGGTTACCGGGACAAATCTAACAAGCTCCGACCGATGCCACTGCATCTCGATGCCGCAGGTCGGGCAGGTTGGCGCTCCAAGGTCTTCCAGCGAGTGCTTCAGTCTGTCCATCACAACCTCCCCAAGGTCGAGTGATGAAAGCCCCCAAGCCCAAAGGCAAAGCCTTTAGTCGCAAGTTTGACATGTCATCTGCTACCGTGTTCACGACTTTTTCCAGGCGTCTTCTAGGCATCACTCGGACTGACCTTCGCATGTTCCGGGAGGAGAAACCCGCGGAATTGGAGTAAAGCGGACATGGCGGCTGTATCCGGGGAAAGCAACTTGATCAGGTCGTGCTCGAGGCAGGTGCATCAGCGGCGTTCTATCAGCGCACCACTCCTCACCCAATCGTCGACGCCAATCCCTGGCTCTCGCGAAATGCGGTTCGACGCGCTTGTCGGATCTCCGCTGCCGGACCAGCTCCGCGATCTCGGCTATGTCGTCACGCGGACCGGCGAGAGCAAGCGCATCCTGCCGCACGCGATGCGGATCGAGGTCGTCGAGATGTTCGACCTGCGTGCGCCGGCAGGTGCCGATACATCTCGGTAATTGCACTGTTCAACAAGTAGCTTCACGGACCGCGAGCATCGGAATCAAAAGGGGCCGCTCCTGAGCGACCCCTGCCGGTTAAAATAATTGTTCGGGATGAAATCCAGCCCCGGCAAGGGCAGCATAGGGTTTTCCACAGGCTTCGGGGATTCCGTAAGACTACAGTGTTTTCATACCGGAAGCGATTTGGCGCGAAAAAGCCTCAGACCGGGGCTGGCTGGCTTGAGGCTTTTTCTGCGCGCCGGTTCTTTGGAGGTAGGGCGAGAACGCACGCTGCCACTTTTTCCCCGAGAAACACACGATCTAATTTGCAATGCTGAGCGTCAAAAAAATTAGGACAGCACCGGACACTCAAACGCCACGCCTTCCGGATCGTGCTCGGCGAACCAGCGCTCGACTGCTTCTGACCTTGAGGTGATCTTCGTCGCCTCCTTCACGTCAGGAATGCTTTTCCCTACCTCAGCGATTTGTTCCCATCCCACCGACTTGCTTTCTTGTCGGATGCGCGAAAAATGGATTGGTCAAGCATTGCGCCGCGCGGCCCGAGGCCGACGCGTTGCACTGAGGCAGCGACGTAAAGCTGCAGTCGATGTTGCCGCCACCGATGCCGTAGGTCTGCAGGCAGACCGGGTAGCTCGGATCATACCTCTGCGCCTCGGCCGATGAGGCTGCGAGCATCGTTGCGATCGCGAGGATCGTCCTGGCCATTGCGCGCATCAGGAACTTCCTTCGGGATGGTTTTCGGGCACCCGCGCCGGCGGGAGGCGGTTCTATCGGCTTGCGGGGCATGGACTAAGCTGCGCCTTTGAGCGGCAGCGGCAGCTGCACAGGCCGGCCGCCACCTAGCCGCTCGATGAAATCCTCAAGGTCCGGCGGGATTTCGCGGTCCTCGGCGCCCAGGCGCTGCCGCAGCTCGTCAGCGATCTCCTCGGAGACGTCCCGCGACCAGCCTTCCGCGGTATTGAAGGCAACGACCCGCACGTGGTTGCTGAACTGGCCATCCATCGGGTCGATGATGACCCTCTCGCGGTCGGTCCGCTCTTCGTCGGCTTCCGGCCAGGCGCGGCCCAGGTGGCCGCCGAATCATCCAGCACCAAGTAAATCTCGCGATCATTCGGATCTGGCACGATCGAGGGCGAACTACGCATGACGCAACTCCAATAGATGGTGCCCCTCAAGATGGGCACCGACCTGGAAAATTGCGAATTGGGCTTTACGCAAACAGGTCCGCGCTGGCCTGCGTGAACTTCACGAACGTTCCGCTCTCGTGCAGCACCAACCACCCGTTGGCGATGGCGCGGTCAAGCCTGGCTTTGTATTCGGCCGGCGTGCCCCTCAGTTCGTACAGGAACGGCCGTTGACCCTCTCAATCAGGATGTGGTTGTCGAAGTAAGGCTCGCAGGCGTTGGCGAGTTCGACGATCTTGCGCGCGGCGATCTCTGGGTCAGCGAAGGTGCTGGGCTGGACGAATTTCATACTTGCTCTGTGTGCCTGGCGTAGACGCGCCGGTGAGTCCCCTCGATGTCAATCTCGGCCCCGCAGAAGCAGCGCGACCGACCACTCGGCTCCTGCGTCGGCAACTTGCAGCCGGAATCCCATTCGGATTTCCATGAGGTCCAGGCGCGTTCGCGCCGATGTTCCGCGAAGTCTGCTTCGGTCACCTTCGGCAGGAGCCGACGCCATGCTGCCTCAAAGTCGGCGCGCCTGGTCGAAGTCGGCGGCCGTGCCGTTCTCGCGCTCACCTTGGTGCGACACTGGATAGAAGCCGCAGCTCCATTGCCATTGATCGACATGGACGGGCACGCCGGATCTTATGCTGATCGCGCCGATATGAACGTCGCCACAGAAGACGTGCCAGCCCTCTTGGCGGCATCGGGATCGCGGCGGCGGGTGAGGGTGGGCATGTCCCGATCTTCGCGCCGATCAGGCCGGAGGTGAAGCCGCTAGGGCTTGGGGTGCCTTACGATGGACAAGCGAAGACCTTGATCCCTGAATTAGGGAGCCGCCCGACCATGAGCAGAATGCCACCGGTCTGCGGCAAGCAGCGCCAAGAGGATCAGGCGCAGCATGGCGAAATCATCCCCAGTCGGCCGCAGAACGCCATGGCTGATCCACGCGACGATGCGGATCGTGCTGGGCGCGTCGCCGCGCATCGAGAGAGCGGGCGTCTCCGGCCGGCAAAGGATATCAGGCGCAACCACTCCCCCCATCACCGCCGCAAGAACACCTCTCCGTACCTGCGCGCACCAGAGCAATCCGCGCACGCATACCGGGAAGCGCCGATCTCACCGAGCACTTGAACTTTTGACGTTAGGCCCGCTCTTAGGCGCGCTCGGTCTGAAGTTGATCGCCGTGCCTGATGGAGAAGCGCTCGAGCACAATCGTTCACGTCTGGTGAAGCGAGGCGACTCGCAGGTCTGATATCTCGATCGACGAGAGGCAACGTGATGCGCATCAGACGGAAATGCCCGCCTCGCTCTGAGGTCAATCAAAACGAGACGGGGCAGGGTTTTTTTGCGGTGCTTGATGTGCACTCGTATTGGCAAATCGCTCAAAGGCGACTCCGCTCCATACGGCCAATTCGAAGGTGCCCTGCGAGCGCAGATACGGCAAATCTGATCCACCCGCTACGACGATCCCCTTCATCGGACACAGGTTGACGTCGCCACTACCCGCGCGCGTGGTTCGACGAACCGTCGTTTCCAGCCGCGCTCGGCTACGTCCGCCACGGGCTCTTGTCGAAGCTACTCGTATTTTTGCGGACCCTCCTGCAACTCGAACGTGCCCAAATGATATTCGTCTTCGACTTCCTTAGCGGTCCTGACAAGCGTGAACGTCGTGTTCGGAAACTGCCGCCAAATCGCCAAATCGTCCGCACTAACAGTAAGCCAGCCGAACGTGAACATGTATCGGCCCGGCTCGGTCACGCGCCCGGCTTTCTGCCATGTGATCTTGTTGATCGACGCTGGTGACCCTAATTCGTACCGGTTCATGGGGGCTGCCTCGATCTGAGCGAGCATCTCGGCAATCTCGGAGAGGGGGGCACCTGAATCAGCAATCTCTTGCCCCCGTTTGGATGTCCAACGCTTAAAGATATTGTCTGCCATTTCGCATTCCTCCGCCTACACTGGAGCAGTTGCGATCAGCCACTAGGCCGCCAATTATGCGGCATGCGCCATTGAAGCGCAGCCGAGGCGGCCATGGCAACCCGGAGATGGCCTCTCTGGATACCTATCCAGCTCTGCGATAATCCCGCTCCACCGCAGGGCTGGGGGGCTGGAAGCGATGGAGCGGTTAGCCAGAAGCGGAGAGGCTTCAGCATACCGCAGGTGCCATGATGATTCGGACGCGTTGAGGGCGTGGGCAAGCAGATTTCCGAGCGGGAAACTTATTTTGTCGAGCGCTGCTTGCCGCCGCTTCCTATTGAAATGCCGAGTGCCTTAGCCTTCCGCTCGATCGTCTTAACGGACGTTTTGAATTTCGCGGCGATCTCCGATGCAGTTGCTCCATTCATCGCCATTGCGATCACCGCGCGTTCCTCTTTCCAGGTAAATCGACCCGGCCTTCGCTTGCCAACCATCCCGCCAATCTCTTCGCCTTCAGCCCGAGCTCGACGAGGCGGCGGTTGGCTTCGGAGAGACTCGGCCGATGCGGTTCATCTGACGATCAAGGGCAAGGAGATGGCCCAGATCAAGCCCGGGAGGCGTTGCCCGAGGCGCTACCAGCCATAGCAATATGGGTAAATCGGGAACGGTCCATAATACGTGCAACGATAGATCGGCGGTGGGTAGGGGGGATAGCCATCGTAAGGTAGAGTTGGACGATAATGATAATAGCCATGGCGGTAATGGTAGTGGCGCTGTGCGCTGACATCGGTCGGAGGTGAGGCGGTAAGAGCCGCCTCATTTCCAAGTGGCCTGGGGAAGCCGGCGGCCGCCGGCGCGATCCAAGCTGGAGCCGAGATCAAGAAGATTGCCATCACCGCGACCGCATGAATTCTCGATCTCATTCCAACAACTCCCTCGTGCGGTGAAGATCCAGTTCCGCCAATGTTCCGCAACTTCAGGACGCGCGCAAGAGGCGCAACTCCAAACTTCACGCTTTCCCTCATCTGCAGGAACATCTCTTTGATGTCGGGAATGCGCACCGGGTTTTCCCGTGGTCCTTGATATTCGCTAAGCAGCGCCATTTGCCGGTCAGCGACCTCCCGCGTTTTCAGCGAAGATGCTGCCATGACAGGGAGCAGGCACGTGGGGGATTGGCTAAATCGGCTGTGGCGAGCCGAGGGTTACGAGTTGGCTTCCGCCTTCGCTCGGGCGCTCAACATCGGCGTTTCCCGCTATCTCAATATCGAGGGTGGATATCCGCTCTCAATCGACGTAGCGCAGCGGGTCGTCCAACTCGTGCCAGGATGCAGTCTGGATTGGCTATACAACGGCGTAGAAACGGGCCTTACGCTCGGTTTGCGTCAGAGGCCGGGATCTGTGGCGCCAAAATCAAAACCGCGCTCGTAGCGTCACTGCCCTTAGCCAATCGCTCGTCTGGCCCCTTCATAATACATCCAGAGCGCCAGGAGGAAGCCCGCGGTGATGCCGAGCCAGAATAGAAGTCGTCTGATCATGCGGGCTATATAGCGAGCGCCACTCCGGATCTGCGCGTGAAAACCCATAACTCGGCGTGAAGGATCGTCACTTCTCGGACCAGGACCGTGAAAAGCCGTTACCTACCTTGGGGTTCTTGTCTTCCTCTAAGTCATCTGCTCGTTGAGATCAAGGTAGTGGTCTTTTGCCGTGATGGACGCACGGTGTCGAAACATCGCGACCGTTCCTATCGCGCCGGCCGATCGCCGCACTGGGTCAAGGTGAAGAACCGCAAGCATCCTGCCTTCCATCGTGTCCAGGATCGGTTCTAGGCCTTCCTGATCCTGCCGACGACTTGCCTCGCCAAATCGATGATTAGTTGTCGCTCCTTCAGCGTTGCGGTATTCCAGATCGTCCACATGTCGTCGAGGTTCGTCCCGTCGACCGCTGCTCGCGGTTTCCCGTTGGGATGTGCGTTTGCTCGTGTAATCTCGATTGGCCGTGCATGCAGATCGCGACCGCGCAAAAGCTCTTCCGAGACCCCGAGCAGATTTGCCAATTTGTGGCGGACATCCTCTGGCAAGTACTTCGGTGTGCCCCGTCTAATGAATTGATGAATAAACGAATGGGCCTTGCCGACGGCCTTGGACATGTCCGCCATCGTAATTTCTAATTCCCTCGACTTGTCCAGAATCAGCCTTCTCACTTCGTCCAAAGGTGCCCCCCAACGTCCTCTGGCCACCATAGTCGCCCCAGCGAGCCCGATACAGAGCGGTCGCAAAACAACCGTGGACAACGTGGAGGCAATTATTGCGGTTAGCCGGCCGATCGCCGCACTGGATCAAGGTGAAGAACCGGAAGCATCCGGCCTTCCATCGTGTGCGGGATCGGTTTTAGAAAGGCGGGCCTACGCCGTCTAACGCCGCGGTTCAATACCAACGGTTGAGAAGATACCGCGAAGCGTTGGGAGCCACTGTGCGTAAAGCTCATTCACGTCGTTCACGTTATTCGCCTACACGCCACAACTGAAATTGAAGCTCCTGCCGGGAGTGAACATGGAAACCAAGATTTCGCGGTTCACGTCTTGCACATCCATTCGTTAAATCGATCCGGACAATTCACACAGATATACAGGCATACCCATTATCCGTGCCACTGCGGTCTCTTGAACTCGGTATTGGGTGCCTGTGGGATGTCTGTGGTTCCCAGCACCAGACGTCACGCGTCCTTGCAGCCCGCAGCGGCATTGCCGTCATCGTCATGTCTTCGTTCACTGCGGCCAATCCCGGTAGAGTAGGATCGAGATCATGATCATCGAGCCGGCCGCAACCAGCGATGAGGCCGGTTACTATCGCTTCTGGTTTCAGATCGGTGATCATACATTAGACCGAAACCAAGCTTGCAGGTGTTGCGATCAAGCGCGCTCACCGGGTCATCGATCGCAAGCTAAAGGAAGTCGAGCCGCCGCCGCGAAGCTCATCAGCGCGGTGAGAACTAACCCACCACCAGAAGTTTACATTGCCTGAGCGCGAAACAACCAGACAAGTAGCCCCACCGCCAACAACACGGCAATCAATAGGGGGCCAATCAAACTTGCCGCGTTGGCAAGACCATCACCGTACCGCTGGGCTCAACGCCGCGCGTTGGCGGATCAGCGCGGCATGGAGTTGGAGGCCGCACGCGGTGACAATTCGTCGGCGCAATGGTGATCAACAGAAGGTCGTGCCAATGGCCAGAGCGGCCCGCCGGTTCGCTGGTGCTAACGCGGACCTATTCGACCTATTCACGGCCACGACGGCGCCAAGCCAGCAAGTAAAAAGAACGGCCTCCATCATCGGAGGCCGTTCCCGCCATGCGCCCAACAAATGATCACTTTTCACATGGCGCGTGCTAATGTTGACGCTGATCACCTCGCTAGAAAAGTAAGAGCCGCTGTCCGTTAGAAATGGGACGGCGACAGGGCACGACGGCAAGCCCACTAGAGCCACGGGATCAGTCATGGACAGCAGCACCGAACGACAATTTCAGGAAGCCGACGCCGCCGTCGATCAGGTCGTCGCCGCCTTCATCAGCGAGATAAAGTCGATGTCCGGAAAATGGGAGGCCGTTGCGCCCGCGTACATCGTTGAGCGCGTGCTGCTGGCGCTGTGTGACGAGTTGACCAAGCTGATCGACGACCCGGATATAGCGAACAGCATGGGACCGCCGATCCTGAAGCTGTCCCTTGCGCTGGCCGAATACCGGGATTCGCGACGGGCGGAGCGCTTAGCGTAAGAAACACGAGCTAGCGCTCTTATGGTTCGTTGCGCTTGTTCATCGCGCGGTAGGCCGCCGCGAGTGCTTCCGGCGCGCCAGCCATGCCGTCTTGAAGGTCTGCTTGGCGTCATCGAGACTGGTGACGCTGCCGAACGGCGGGCCGGGGATGTGCACTTGGATGTGCCAGAGCCAGACGCCGGGGACGCGCTCGCTCGCGAAGCCAGACCGGCCTGCATGATCCGACCGGCCGCGTCTATCGGCTCACCCTCCTTCACAATTTGTCGGCAAAGATGTCGCCGAGACGACCCCTGCCCGGGCAATCGACAATGCGGCCTGACGTTGATCAGGAACATCGACAGAACGACTTGCGGATGAGCGGATGGGGCCGATGTGCTGCCCGTCTTCGAACACGCTGTAGTCGCGTACGCCAATCATCCGCATGGTCAGCATCATGCCCTCATTCAACGACCACCCGTATCAAGATTGTTTTCCAGCCTTCGAGGCGGTGTGCGTGATACCGGTGGTAACCGTCCAGCACTGGGCCGGGTCGATGTTTGATCACGTCAATGGGCGGGAACGTGTCGCCTCGGCGCAGTGCTCGCCGATAGCTGGCGAGTTTGTTTCGGTCGAGCTTGGCGGAGCGCCGACTGAGGATCATAGATTTGATCGAGGCACGGCTTGGCATCTTGCTGACCCATCAGCGGCTCGTCGTGACCCTGCCGACATTCCGCCCGCCTGCATCATAGATGGTCGTCGTGTTGCCGCTGGTCGTCTCGCCGCTGATCACCTTGTCTCTGGCATCGTAGTTCGTGACCGTGCCGCTGCTATCGGTCGCCGACCGGCCGACGACCTTGCCGCCTGAAATCGTAGAACGTGCGCTGTTGCGCCGAGGTCGGCTCCGCCTCCCTCCGTCCCGTCACCGGCGGAACCAACCTTCAACCGAGGTCATGAATCCGAGGGTGGGGGCAGTTCTTCATGACGCAAAGGGGGCAGTTCCGGGTGACGTTTGACCGATGACATGCGCCTCGATCCCGCGAGCAACGGTTCCGTACCGCACCGAACGAGTGAAGCCTGATGGCCCGCCGACGTTCATAATTTTTGCGACCTCAACGACAGATGCGGCGTCCTTGCTGTTGCGAACACACCGAAGTCCCGGGCGGCGGCAGTTGAGGAGGTTGTATCGGAATGACCGTCGGGCCCGTCATTGGACACGCCGTCATCGGGCAGTTTGCCGGAAGCAGATCTCCAGGGCTCGAACAGATGGACTGCATCCGTCCGTTGATGCACTGGCAGCTACACTTTGCGTGCGCTTCCGCCGGATAGATTAGGCCAAGAACTAAGCCCGCTTGTGCCATCTTCAGAAAACGGGTCATCTGTCAATTTGCCCGCGATATCGCGGCTTAAATGCGGATGGCGGGGCCTCGTCCCGCACCCCCTATTCCGGTGGGGTTGACGACAAAAATCCGAAATGATGAACTGCGGCTATTGCATTGCATTTATTTTGGAGTTTGTGATGAATGATGTGGTTGAACGTATTTTGAACGCCTACCAATCGATATGCCCCGGCGACGCCCAGCGAGCTGTGGCTTCCAGGAGGAAGATCATCCCATACATTGAAGCCCTCACGTCTGCTGGCGAGCGCGATGCCGAACAGCTCGTGATTTATGGCTTGGCGTATTTGACCGAGCTGCACGAGGGGCACGATCCTCGGTTCACCGGCTGCTAGTAGCGGTCCGAAATCTTTAGCCTAGGGGCCACCTCGCTTTCGTGCACGGGCGGCGAGCCTGGCCCGCACTTCTTCTGGAGCCCGCGCCCCAAACCCTGACAAGCGGCCTTCCTAAACTCGGGGCGGGCTGCTTGGCGGGGCTTCGGTGCCGCGATCTCGCATTTAGGAGCGTACGAGCACCATCAACACATCAAGGCTTCGGGCCTATCGCCACGAAGTCATGTCCTCCACGGCCGGTCCTATCGCCGCGCTTTAAGGCGAGCGCGGCAACCCGGTTCACCTGATCCCCATTCGAGACGCGACGGTTATCCTTCCGCAATCAGAGACTCCTATTCGTAGCAAAGCAAATACGCTCCCGCGATGTGATGAGGGGAGCCGATTTCGGCACGTCGCAGACGGGAGAAGTATCCTCAGCCATGTTAGTGCACGCGCCATCGAGGCTGTATGCCTCCTGATGGTTAATTCTCTTGATCTCGAAATGCTCATGCAGGTTATCCCATGATGCCGCTTCGTCGGCATGCGCAACCATTCCCTTCGCGATGCGCGCGCGAATGAAAGAAGCAGCTTGGCTTTCCGAATTGAAAACTGCCGGGACCGAATTACCGTCACGCTCCCGAACTATCACAACAACTTTGCGCTTGCCGTTTTGGTTCCGGGTCAAGCGGCCATCACGGCGATGTGCTTTGACATTGGCGAGCTTCACGTAACCGCCGAAATAGCGGCCATGTACCTCAGCCTCTTTGCCTTCCCCGCCCACAACGCGGCCCTTCATTTCCTCAGCCATGGGCTCCCCGCAGCTTGCGCAGGAGGACGAATGCGGGCTTTCAGGAGAGGCCCAGGTGCGGCGCGGAGCCGGCCGATGGGAGCTAGACATCGTAAATGGGATATTCGAAGGCGACGCCTTCCGGATCGTGTTCGGCGAACCAGCGTTCGGCGGCATACTCGGTGGTGAAGACCTTCAGGTGGTCGACGTCGCCAACGTCTTTGCTCGTTTCGACGTAGATCCGGACCGTTATGGATCATCCCTCATTCGCAGAAACATCTCTTTCACATCGGTGAGCCAGAGCTTGCCGGCGTAATGCTGGCGGAGCGCATGCAGTTGCCGGGCCGCGATCTCGTCGGCCTTCACGTGATCTTCACGGGGCGATCGGCCATCGCCCATGATTCCGCAGGCCAACAAGGTGAGCAAATTATCAACCCCTTGGGGCGTGGAATGGTGCCAAGCTACAGCGCGTCGTGGTGTGGAGTCTGAATAAGGAAATCCCGGCACGGGTGTCGGGAATCCGGAACGAATTTTACCCAGCTAGCCAACCATACGGCCTTAGCGGGCGGGTTTGATAGCGATGATAGCATCGGCGCGGTTAGCCAATTTAATGAGGGCCCGTGCTTTGGTAGCCGCATCTTCCCATCCATTGGCTTGCCAACCGCCGATGGAGCCCGAGTCTTGAAGATCATTTAGATAGATCGCGAGTTTATTAAGCCCCACGAGCCCTGGGCGGGACAGTGTGAACGTGCACAAAAACCCGCTACCCTGAGGGATAGGCTCAGGATCAGCAACGAAGTCCGCCCTAGCCGTACCAATGGCTGGTGCAGAAACATTGTTGGTCGCGTGGGGAACTGGAGTGATAACTTCCTCAGACGGACCTGATACCTTCGACTTGTCGGTAGGGGCAGGAGTTTGTGAGGCTTGCTGCGTCCTCTTAGGGCATGTTAATAAATAACTTAGTCACTTTTTGATACGCTTCTTATTGGGAGCTATGGTGTAGTTCCATTCCCCGTGAAAGTCATGAGGAAACATGTTCACGGTGGCGAGTTGCGCATCGGAGACTTTAAGTCCCTTGGGATATTTCTTTTCATCGAGTTCAGCACGTACGGTGAGACCTGTCTCGGTCGTCGTAGCGGCAATGAGCTCGACGATTGTGCGAAAACTGCGCAGGGGTTTGCCGCGCCAGTTGATGCTGATGAAAGAGAAAAGCCGGTGCTCGATTTTATTCCACTTGCTGGTTCCGGGCGGCAAGTGGCACACCGTGATCGGGAACCTAAGCTCATCGGCCAGTTTCTGTAGCTCGATTTTCCACAGACGGACGCGATAGCCGTTCGATCCACCGCCGTCAGCGGTCACCAACAGACCTTTGGGTTTCGGATAACGTTTCATTCCCATGGCCTTCCACCAGCGGCGAATGGCGTTGACCGCAAAGGCGGCGGTGTCGTGATCCGTTCCGACGCTGACCCAACCGGTGTTGTTGTTGATGTCATAAACGCCGTATGGCACCGCGCGTTTCAGCCTGGGATCAATGAAGTCATGCACATTGACCTCTTCGGGTCTACCTGTGGGTCTCCATTCGCGGCCCGCATTCTTGAAATTGCCCACCAATTCCTTTTTTTTCGTATCGACCGAGATGACCGGCTGGCCGTCCGTCAAGAAACTGCCAGCCTTTTTGCTGATGTATTCAAACTGAGCATTCCGGTCCATATGCTCGCTGCCTTCGTGGACTTTCCGATTGGCCTGTAGGCTATAGGGCAGCTTGTGCAGGCAATCTCCAACGACAGGATGGCTGATGTCGTGCCCCTTTCGCTTCAACTCCGCGCGTAACTTCCGCAGGCTGAGCGACGTCCACAATCGCCGTCGCATCGGATCACCTCGCGTCACCGGTTCAAGCAACGACTTAAGGTCGGAAAGTAAAGTTGGGTCCTCGGTTATTCTCGATTTACGTCCGCCACCCCGCCGCCGTACCCGGTCATTCCCAACCGAGGCACGATCCTCGAGATCTTCAAGTCCTCGATATATTGTCCGTCGCGCCAGACCCGTCGCCGCAGCCGCGGCGCTCACGCCGCCGTGTCCAATCATACGTGCTTCCGACGCCGCCCAGCGTCGGCGGCTCCTCTCATCCAGCAGAGGAGCCATCGACTTCCAACGTTTCCGAAGAGCTCTGATGGCCGAAGCGCTTATCACGCGACAATTCTACCGCCGCCGATTCCCATCAGGGAATCCCCAAGTCATAAATTCTCGCAGAACGTGATAATTATGACTCAGTTATTTCTTAACTGACCCTTAGTGGCTTTTGTATTCCCTTTGCGCCGTGCTGGCTTTGCCGATCCTTCGCGTGATACGTCGATCAGAGAATCTTGCTTCGACTGCTCCGCTTGCTGCTGGGTCTCTGTTTGAGCCCCCTCGGCCGACTTGGCTTGGCGAGAAGTCACGTTCTCGACCACGTCGGTAAATTCGTCTCTCGCTCCGCTCGCCATGTAGGCTAGCTCCTCTATTCAAAGGAGAGAGGATGTAACACCGAAAAGGGTTCGAAAAATGACACCGCTGGTAACGGCCTCCCGTCCGACAGCATTTGGTTTCGGATGGGGAACTAACTCCACCCTTGCGCATTTTCCGCCCGCCTCCGATGCGACCACCAAATCACGTCCGGCGATTGGGATCTTGAAAATGAAATCGCAAGCTTCCGAGGTCCAGACCCCGAAAGCTTGCAATCTAACACCACCCCCGCCAGAAAAATTGAATCCCCGATCAAGGCCTCACGGATCGCGGCGCCGGCAATCATCAGCCAATGCGAAAGCTCGAGCTGTTCACATAGGCGATGAACTGCATCTAATTGCCCTTCGCCTTCAGCCCGATTTCGACCAGGCGGCGGATGGCCTCGGGTCGGCCAGGAAGGTCTAATTGCTGGCGGCGCCGATCGTCGATTTGCTCAATAGCTCCCGGAGACCACCGCTCTCCGACCTGAATGCCCTTTCCAGTAGCCGGGCGGCCGCGGGATTTCTTGGTCGCATTTTTTCTTGCTGAGGCCATGCAACATGATCCGAGCTTCAAAAGTGGGCCGCCGCACGAGGGCTAATTCCTGCAGCGGCCCGTGCCCGACAATTGAATTTGACCGTTTGGAATGGGGACGTTCGGCCCAATTTTGGCGGGCGCGGTAGCATCGGTTCGGTGCCAAAGGACTTACAACAAAGGATTGGATTTAACCTAACCGTTAAAGGTTACCGGCCGTCGTGTCATCACGCGAACAGGCCTGCACCGGCCTGGGCGAAGCGCACAAAGGTGCCGCTCTCGTGCAGAACCAGCGAGCCATTGGCGATGGGGCGGTCGAGGCCGGCCTTGTATTCCGCCGGCGTGCCCTGAGTTCATACAGGAATGGGCCGTTGATCTTCTCGATCAGAATGCGGTTGTCGAAGTAAAACTCGACCGCGTTGGCGAGCTCGAGGATCTTGCGCGCGGCCGCCCCTGGATCGGCGAACGGTCGAGCATTGACGAATTTCACGAAGCCTCGCCGGGTGTTTGGATCTCGCGAACCGCCCGGGATGGCTTCCCGACCAACGCGCCGACGTCGCAGCACCATGGGCAATCACCTGGCGCCTTCGCGATTGCGAATCCGATCTACGTACCCGTCGCCTTTCCGGCCGCGATAATGATTTCGATATCGCCGGCCAATCTGCGCAGATCACGCGCGAGCCTTTCGAAGAGCTCGCGTTTCTTACTATCGGTTGCCAGCTTGGCGACGAGCTCGCAGTCTTCAGCTTCCTTGAATAGTTTTTCGAGTTTTGCTTGCAGATCTTTCATCGGCGGAGCCACGCGGACCATCGAGACCGTTGCGGCCTGAGGATTTCGGCCAAGCGCCTCGCACCGGCATCCTGGAAATCGACGTAGGTGCGCCTTCCCAATTTTGCGCAAGCGATCATCTCATCGGCTATTTGTTTGCGTACTTCGGGGGTGTCCTTATCCGCTGGAATTTTCTTACAGAGAGAATCAAGAGCGGCTGTCATGTTCGCGAGCGTGCTTTGATCAAATTCGATCAACATCGTCGACTGTACCTCCAGGCACATCGCATCAGGCGGTAATCCCCGCCAAATCTCTTCATTCAATGACGGAACTTTGCGATACTCCGGCTATCGCGCACAAGCACCCTAAGATTGATCCGGCACCGCTGAAGGAGCGCATGAACTTCCACAAATCGGCGCGCGACCGCGGGCGGCAGTGCTATGCTGCAGCGGCCCTTTTTTGCGGTATCGGCGGGGTGAGGCAGCCGGAGCGTTCGCGTCCTGGGGTAGGTGGAAGGCACGGCGCCCGGCTGCCCGACCGCGCGGCAGCACGGTCGCCTTCATCACAACATTAACGGCTTAAAGAAGGCTCTTCATTTTTAGGAAGAGGCAGGTATCGCGGCGCCGAAACGCTTGAGGCGAAGACCCCAAGGCCAAGGAGCAACTTCCGAGGCTGGGGCCCGACTCCGCGCGCGGCCCAGGGCGGCGCGATCGGACCGCACCTGAAATCAAGCGTGTGCCTAAATGAAGGTTCCAAAGACATCTTTGTCCTCGGCTCGCGTTGGTAACATTCGTTTACTGAGCAAGCCGACCGTCGCAGTAAGGTTGTCGTGCCTTGCGCGGAGCGCGCGAGCAGTACTGGAGTATGCAGGATCGGCGACATCTTTAATGCCGGTCCGTTCCTCTTCGTTGTCGATATCGATTTTCAAGCTATCAATCGTCATAAGCAGTCTTCCGATAATAGTTGCGAGTTTTCGCTCGCCGTCGGATGTTTCAGAATGGGAACGTTGTTTCATAATGGTTCTATGGGCTGTTTGGGATCGGGCCAAAGATGCGGTCATCGAGGTGTGTCCTGCAAACGCCAGACCAGTGTTTCAGGACAATCTGAATCGAAGCCAAGCGTAGGGTTCCTTTTCAGAGGTGAAGCATGTTCTCCATAGGAGAACTACGGATCGTGGAAATCCTGAGAACAACATGGGGCCGCGGCCAGCCTATCGATAGCCCATCATTGCAACCGGCTTTTCCTTCCAGTTTGAAGTCCGGCCGCACGTCGTCGCCGCGCTCGCCGCAAGCCGTGCACACGAACCGCGGCTCGATGTCCGACAGCCGGACATCATCGGGCCAGGCAACGCCGCTGATCGCAACCGAATGGTTGCACTTGTAGTCACAGCAATAGACGAGGATCCCGCGCACACCGGTGTTGCGCATCTGGGCAAAGGTGATCTTCACCGGGTGATCGGTCATCGCCCATGATTCCGCCGACCGCCGCGGGGCGCAAATTATCAATCCCTTGGGGCGCGGAACGGAGGCGAACTACAGCGCGGTCATCAATGCGCAATTAACATCATCGCACTCGCAACCAGCACACACCATGCAATCGATACAGCAAACATCCAAACATCGCGTTTCATGAGGACGCCCCTCCCCATCTACAATGACGAAAGCTTACACCTTGATGCTGACGGGGACATTACACGGAGCGCAAAAGCCTGCCATGAGGGCTTGAGGAGCAGCTCCAGCGCGTCGTAGGTGTGGAAAGCGTCCTTAGGGCGCAGACGCCATGACCAGGATCGCGCCGACTAGAACGGCGCACCATGCAATCGAGACCGCAAGCAGCCAAGTATCGCGCGTCATGGCGCAAACTGGGGTGTTGCCGTCGACCTCGCTTGATTCAGATCAAGCGAGTTGAGGTTACGCCCCGCGCTTCATCGCTGATCCGTTGCTGTGGAAATGTGGATAAGCGGTGCAAATTTGGAGCACAGAACAAGGGCGCGGGGCTTCGGTCCCGCGCCCACGGCCCGCCGGTTCACGCTGGCGGGTTTTTCCTTTTGCTTTCGCCGTGCGCGGGCAGGCTTCCGGCCCTTTCGAGCCCAGCGCCTTCGGGCCCGGGCGCTGCGATCAGCTCGTGACGAGCGGCTTTTCTCTTGGGCAACTAATTAGCAGGCACCGCAGAGCCTGCGCAGCGAGCCAACCTATCCGCCTTTTTCAGAAGGTAGGTATTTGCCGGCTGTTCCCTCGAAAAAAAAGCTGATCACCACGAACGCCGCGCAAAACACCAAGCCTACCAGCATAACTTTCCGGTAGGTGCGCCTATCTGCGAGTGAGCTCAGAATGCCGTCTTCCGGCCTGCACTACCAAGCGCGGCTCGTAAATCAATTTGAAATCCAGCGCTGAGCATTACTGCAGGCCTGGGTTGACAACTGCGGCTTGATCGACGACGCTTGGCCTTGCTGGGACATCGCGGGGGGCTGCGTGATGACGGATAGCAAAATTCAGTATGACCGAAGTTTCCTGCGTCTTCTTGAATTTAGTCCATTTGAGCGCCGCTTAGGCGGCGGTTGGCGGTTTGGCACCAAGATCATCAGCGACGTAATCGCCGAGCGTTTGATCGCCAGTGGCCTGACGGAAATCTCCGGAATTCATTTGCGGCTCAAACGGAGCGCAAACATGCATGAGAGTGATCTGCCACCGTCAATGAGCTGAATTTGCAGGCGTGAGTCCATTCCCTGCGCGCGCCCGTCTCGCTATAGTAAGCGCTGGAGCAGGCGGCGTTGGGCGGTGCGACCTCAACGGTTTGAAAAGCTCTGCATTCGAAAAGCTGAGTGCCGCTGCCTGAACCGAGCTGGGGCCGCGCGGTCATACACAGACGCAAAAGCCGCCAAGGTTTCCCTCGACGGCCTGTGCCGTTGCGGGAAGTGCTCACCGCTGCCAGCAGCGGTGAGAAACGGCTCATTGACCCGCTCGATGAAGATACGACCATCTTGCACCGCTTCGACGCCGTTCGCTATCTCTACGATTTTGCGTCCGGCGGCATCGAGATCGGCGAGCGGGTGACTATCAACGAACTTCATGCCGCTGCGCGATCTTCCTTGTCCGCGCTGCGCATGACGATCTTGAGCGCGTCGTTCGGCAGCGGGCCGCTGCCCCTTCATGCCGCCAAGGCAAAAAACCGGAAACCGCCCATCGTGAGCTTGTCGGGAGATACCCAAACCGGCTCGCCGACCGTCTCTGACTCTGCCAACAGAAAGCAGGTCGGACAGTTGAACAGATGCAGATTGGTTACCGGGACAAATCTAACAAGCTCCGACCGATGCCACTGCATCTCGATGCCGCAGGTCGGGCAGGTTGGCGCTCCAAGGTCTTCCAGCGAGTGCTTCAGTCTGTCCATCACAACCTCCCCAAGGTCGAGTGATGAAAGCCCCCAAGCCCAACAGGCAAAGCCTTTAGCTCCGTGATGACGATCTCGCGATCAGTGCGCTCGTCGTCGGTCTCTGGCCACGCTCGGCCCAGATGGCCGGCAAAATCATCTAGCACCAAGTAGATATCGCGATTGTCCGGATCCGGCACGATCGAGGGCGAATTACGCATGACGCAACTCCACTGCTACGACCTCAAAATAGGTCGCGACCAGGGAAATTGCGAATCGGGCTTTAGGCGAAGAGGTCCGCACCCGCCTGGGTGAACTTCACGAAAGTGCCGCTCTCATGCAGCACCAGCCAGCCTTTCTCGATCGCGCGATCCAGCCCGGCCTTGTATTCCGCCGGCGTGCCCCGTCGCTGTGAGCCACCGAGTTCGACCAACCGCTGATATTTCCGCCGGTCGATATTGCCGGCCGTATATTTGCTGCCACCTTGCGCAATGAGTTTGCGAAGCAGCTTGCGGTCGTCATCTGCATCGACCGTCATGCCTGATCTCTCATCTGCAGGAATAGTGGCACCCGACATGCGCGCGTTCTTCGTAGGAGACGAGCATCATCCCTTCTCAATCGCGCGCCTTTCTGACCGGCTTCGCCTCTAACTCTAACCCAAGGCCGATAAGAGTTTTCATCACCGTATCAAATCTCGGCGCCACTTCCCCGCCGAACGATCTATAAAGATTTTTGCGGTTCATACCAATTTTGCGGGCCAAAGCGGACATCCTGTGAACACGGACCATGTCACCGATTGCCTTCGCTACGAGAACGGCATCACCAGTTTCGAGGGCATCATTCAGATATTCCGCAATCCTTATTGGTTGATCGCGATAATTGTCGGCATTGATGAGTGCACGGCGCATTTTTCGTGTTTCCTCTCAAGCGTCAGGGGGTGACATGCCACTATGATCGAGCCGAGCGGCCGGTCGCAAATCGTCAATCCCTTGGGGCACGGAACGGGGCGGAGGTACAGGGTGTCGTGAGGCACCAACTGGGGCGGTCTCACTGCGCGAGCATCATGAATAGGAATCCGCCCAACAGGGCGGTCAGCCAGACCACCGAGATGACAAAAAACAAAGTATCGCGCGTCACAGCGTGAGCGTGGGGTACAAAACCGCCGGCTCGGCTTGATTTGGATCAAGCAGCGACGTTTACGCCTTCAGCTGAACGAGGACCTTACTCAGAGCGCGAAAGCCGCTCGTGAGGACCGGAGTGAAAGAGGCCCGCCATTCGCGACGGGCACCAAGTTTAGGGAGGAAACGCCGTACAGGACGGCGATCACAACCTATGACAATTCGCTCGCTGGAGGTGTATCGCCATTCACACAGTGAGACGAAGGCGGCGCGTGGCCTCTATTTCTTTGTGGCTGGGCGATCCACGCGCAAGTTCCGGAATTCCTCGGACCTTTCAGCAAACGTCCCTTGCGACTCGCCTGTTCCTCGGCGGTTCGCAGAGGGATCGGCAAGCCGGTCAAGTTGATCGGCGGCTATTGCATGCGCTTTGTTGGCTCGCGCGCGAGAGGGTTGTTTTGGCCGAGCCTTTACTGTCAAACCGAGGTTCAACCAACCGCCTGGTCGCCTCTGACAATGTGGGCTTATCAGGCTGGTCGTTGGCGGCGCGGGCGGTAACAACAAAGGAGCGCGGGGCTTCGGTCCCGCGCTCACACCGCCGATAAAGATTCTCGAGCCCGAACGCGGCGACCAACCGCAGATCATGGCCCGTTACGTCGTGGGCTGAGCATCAATCGATGAATAGTGCGCAATTTCAGGCGCACATTTCGGCCCTGCGCCGATATGGGCCAACATGGGCAAATCTGCGGGTTTTTGGCAACTCGCGCCCCGTGCAGATCGCGACTATCTTCCCGATTGTCGGCTATTTCATCTTGCTCAGCACCCGCATTACCAATCTGATTGACGGAGGCATTGCCGGGCCGGCGGCTAGCGGTAATCTGGTCGAAGCGGCATGGTCATTCAAACTGTATTTCGTCTACTTCGGCTCTATTTCGCTTGGCATTGGCTCGGACGCGATGCCGCGCGAGGTCAAAAAGTACGCTGATGGTGCTGAATTTGTGCTTATGCACTCTGCGGCCGTTACCATGAACGAACTGAGGTTTATGGCGGACGAAACCGTCCATGCGGAGGGTACGCTGCCGGCTCATTACCTGCAGCCTGATTACCGCATGCCCACGATGAAGAATTTTTATGCCTTAAAGTCACACGAGCGGCCGACGAGCAGGTTAGCCACCAAAACGAGGGTACGGAAACAAAACGTTTCTGGAACAAGTGTCTAACCTCTTAGGGCTGGGTTTCCGGCGCGATCTTGGAGCCGGGGCGAGGGCGGTCCTATCGGATGATTGCCTGCTCGCGCTTCAATGGGGCATGCCCGTCCTCACCCGCCGCCGATCTCAAAACCGCGACCAGGAATCCTGGCTGATCTGCCATGGCGACGTTCACGTCGGTACGATTGGCATCCGCTCCGGCGTGCCCGTCCATGTCGACCAGTGGCAGTGGAGCCGCGGCTTCTATCCGGTGGGCGAACGCGAGAACGGCACGGCCGCCGACTTCGACCAGGCGCGCGCCGACTTTGAGGTGGCATGGCGTCAGCTCCTGCCGAGGGTGACCGAGGCCGACTTCGCGGAACATCGGCGCGAACACGCCTAGACCTCATGGAAATATGAAATGTGGGATTCCGGGTGCAAGCTGCCAACGCAGGAGCCGAGCGGCCGATCGCGCTGCTTCTGCGGGGCCGAGATCGATATCGCGGGCACGCACCGGCACGTCTACGCCACGCACCTAGGAACTCACTCGCCGACCGCGCTTTGAATCCAACGATGCGGCTCCCGCGCCCCCGAGCCGCGTCAAGAGTGGAGTCCCCGGGCTTCGGGGTTACCCGTGGCCTGGGGGCTTCCTCGTCAACGACTCCGTAAAAACCCGGGGTGCATCGATCCACTTCAGATGCCATTTTCTGGTATGCCACCAGAGATTCGGTCGGAATATAAGGGCGTATGCGTCACTGTCTCAGAAAGCGATGAGGCCGGTTACTATCGCTTCTGGTTTCAGATCGGTGATCATACATTTTACGGCGAGACCGAAACCAAGCTTGCAGGTGTTGCGATCAAGCGCGCTCACCGGGTCATCGATCGCAAGCTAAGGGAAGTCGAGCCGCCGCCGTGAAGTTCATCAGCGCCAGACCGCTTGCCGATGCCGAGGTCGCCGCCCGCAAGATCGTCGAACTCGCCAACGCCTGCGAGCCTTACTTCGACAACCGCATCCTGATTGAGAAGATCAACGGCCAGTTCCTATACGAACTGAGGGGCACGCCAGCGAATACAAAGCCGGGCTTGGCCGCGCCATCGCGCCATCGCCAATGGCTGGCTGGTCCTACGAGAGCGGGACGTTCGTGAAGTTCACGCAGGCCCGGCGCGGACCTGTTCGCCTGACAGCAACCGGAAAACTTGTCTTAAGTTTTCCGGACCAACATGCATGAGGCCATGACGTGGGGTGTCGATATCGGCGAACAGAAAGAAGGAGACTGCGACCACGAGCGGAAGGACGAGAGCCAGTCGCATAGAAGTTTGCGCACGGTCGCGCTGGCCTCCGCTTCCTCAAGCCTCTTGCGCTCAATCGTAGCGGTTTGTGGCCATAGCGAAGCTAAAGCCTATGATCAGCGCCAAGAGTGTCAGCGTAGCCGCAAGAATGACGCCCAAATCTTCTTTATGATCTGTCGTGACAGTTGGGTATCGCCTGTGCAAGGAGACACTGGCCATCGTGGCCATCGACAGGAAAACGAAAGTAAGCACGAACACAAAGTAAGGATAATGCGCCAAGCTTTCCATTGGTGTGTCCTCAATTGCGAGCCACTTGGCCGTGCCATCGGTGAAAACTAACCCACCACCAGAAGTTTACATTGCCTGAGCGCGAAACAACCAGACAAGTAGCCCCACCGCCAACAACACGGCAATCAATAGGGGGCCAATCAAACTTGCCGCGTTGGCAAGACCATCACCGTACCGCTGGGCTCAACGCCGCGCGTTGGCGGATCAGCGCGGCATGGAGTTGGAGGCCGCACGCGGTGACAATTCGTCGGCGCAATGGTGATCAACAGAAGGTCGTGCCAATGGCCAGAGCGGCCCGCCGGTTCGCTGGTGCTAACGCGGACCTATTCGACCTATTCACGGCCACGACGGCGCCAAGCCAGCAAGTAAAAAGAACGGCCTCCATCATCGGAGGCCGTTCCCGCCATGCGCCCAACAAATGATCACTTTTCACATGGCGCGTGCTAATGTTGACGCTGATCACCTCGCTAGAAAAGTAAGAGCCGCTGTCCGTTAGAAATGGGACGGCGACAGGGCACGACGGCAAGCCCACTAGCCCGGATATCTCACACTATCTTTGCACTATCGGGGCGCATTGCGCGGTGGCAAGTCGGCTTTTTGGGGATGTGCAGGCTCGTTGCGTCCGGGGGACGCGAGCGGAGCCTGGGATTTTGCTGGGCTGCGGGGGGGCAGCGAAGGACTGGTCTCAGTGGGCCTGGGATAATGCCGCAGTTGTTCCGCGCTGCGGCGGCGCGTGTCAGGCGGGCGAGCCGCGAGCGCTGGCGGCGGCGAGACGGACGGCCGCGCAGCCCCAGACCTCTGCCGCCGGACAGCTCGATGCCATCGCGATCTTGATGCGGCGGACGCTGACGCGCACGAGCGCGCCGATCTTAAGCAGCTTGAGACGGATGGTGCCGCAGCTCGCGTTGGCAAACGGCGTGTGATGCAGTCCGATCCGGCGCACGGCGCAGAGTAGGACGTAGGCGAACGATGCCAACCACAGACGCAGCTGGTTGGCGCGCATCGTGGCGGTCGAGGTGCGATCGGCATAAAGATCGAGCTGGCACTCCTTGATCCGGTTCTCCATATCGCCGCGAGCGCAGTAGAGTTTTTCGTAAAGATATTTGGGCTTGCATTCGGCTCGCTTGAGTGAGGTCACGACGAAGCGCGGGTTGGCTTCGTCCTCGGTGAACTCGGCCTTGCCGACAACGCGGCGCTCGCGGCTCCAACTGCGGCGCGTCGTCCACCGGAAGTCCTTGAAGTACCGCGCCGGCTTGCCGGTCCGCCGGCTCTTCGCCTCGGCCTGGACGATCTCGCTTGCGATCTCGGCAATCAGGCGGTCGTTCTTCTGCAAGCCCAACAAGAAGTCCACGCCGCTCGCTTCGCACCGAGCCATCAGTTCCTCCCGCGCAAACCCGCTGTCGGCGCGAACGAGAATGCGCACGTGCGGCCAGCGGCGGCGAATCTGCGCGACGATACGCGCCACCTCCTGCGCCGCTCCCGCCGCCGCGTCCATGCTCGCCGGCCGCAGCTTGGCCGCCAACAGGTGGCGTCCGCAGAACACGTAGAGCGGCAGGTAGCAGTAGCAGTCGTAATAGCCGTGGAAGAAGCGTCCCTCCTGCTCCCCGTGCACCGGATCGTCGGTCGCATCGAGATCGAGGATGATCTGTTGCGGTGGGCGCTCATGCGCGTCCACGAACAGCTCGACCAGGAGCCGCTTGATGGCAATCGGATTGTGACTGATCCGATGATAGCGCGTCGGCTGCAACCGGCTCAGTTCCAGCCGGTTCAGCGTCGACTTGCCGGCAACCGGCGCGCAGTCCTCGCGTCTGGCTGCCAGCTTGCCCGCCAGCACCGCCATCATCGGGTCGTGGCGCAACTCGTCGTGGTCATTGAGGTCCTCATAGCCAAGCGCGATCCCAAACACCCGCTGCGTCAGCAAGGTTACGACCTCATGCTCGATCAGATGTTGGCGGCGTGTGTCGTGGAAGCACGCGGCAAACCGCTCCGTCAGCTTGATCGCACGATCTGCCGCCCCGAGAAGCAGCGCTCCAGCATCCGAGGTGATCGCCCCACCGTCGAATCCGCCCACAACTTCGCGTCCTTCAACAGCTGCAAATCCAAACAAATCCGCGCTACACTCTGTCCGCATCGGGGCGCTCCTCAAATCGCTCGAAAGATGTTGCTGCACAACTACTTTCGCTAATTCGGCGTCCCGATGCGCCTATTTGGGTGAGATATCCGGGCTAGAGCCACGGGATCAGTCATGGACAGCAGCACCGAACGACAATTTCAGGAAGCCGACGCCGCCGTCGATCAGGCCGTCGCCGCCTTCATCAGCGAGATAAAGTCGATGTCCGGGAAATGGGAGGCCGTTGCGCCCGCGTACATCGTTGAGCGCGTGCTGCTGGCGCTGTGTGACGAGTTGACCAAGCTGATCGACGACCCGGATATAGCGAACAGCATTGGGACCGCCGATCCTGAAGCTGTCCCTTGCGCTGGCCGAATACCGGGATTCGCGACGGGCGGAGCGCTTAGCGTAAGAAACACGAGCTAGCGCTCTTATGGTTCGTTGCGCTTGTTCATCGCGCGGTAGGCCGCCGCGAGTGCTTCCGGCGCGCCAGCCATGCCGTCTTGAAGGTCTGCTTGGCGTCATCGAGACTGATGACGCTGCCGAACGGCGGGCCGGGGATGTGCACTTGGATGTGCCAGAGCCAGACGCCGGGGACGCGCTCGCTCGCGAAGCCAGACCGGCCTGCATGATCCGACCGGCCGCGTCTATAGGCTCACCCTCCTTCACAATTTGTCGGCAAAGATGTCGCCGAGACGACCCCTGCCCGGGCAATCGACAATGCGGCCTGACGTTGATCAGGAACATCGACAGAACGAGTTGCGGATGAGCGGATGGGGCCGATGTGCTGCCCGTCTTCGAACACGCTGTAGTCGCGTATAGGGTGTAGACCATGAAGCAGTCATACGCTTCTGCGGGCAAGGCTCCGAGGCGGCGGGTCCATTCTCTCAGCGGCATTGCAGCCATAGCCGAATGCGGATTGCCGCCACCTCGGATCGTCATCGGCTACCGGCGCATCAAGCGCAGTCAGGTGCCGAACCCTTTTTGTCCTTTCTCGTCATAGAGTGTTGCTCACGCCGCCGGCCGCAGCTCGACTCCGTCCGGCACCTCGCCGGTCGTGACCAGGCGCCTTAGCGCGATCAGCAGCTTGCGCGCCAATGCCACGATCATCGTCGTCTTGCGCGCGCCGCTCGGCCCCTCGGTCCGCGTGCGATACCAGCGTGCCAGCGCACTGTCTTTCTGGAACATCAGGAAGCGCCACGCCAACTGGATCAGCCCACGTCGTACCCGCGCATTGCCAGCCTTGGCCAGGCCCTTCTCTCGGCGTTTCAAACCGCTCTGGTCGGGCGATCCCGTGAGCCCAGCGTAGCGCTCCACCGCTCTTCGATCTCGAAGCTTTCGCGACAAGATCTCCCGCACCAGCATGTCCGCCGTCTCGATGCCGATACCGATCACCCTGGCGAGCAGCCGCACTCGGCACGTGTCTTCTCGATCGAGCTGATCTGGTCACGGACCAGTGCGAGCAAGCAGCGCTGGCGAGCCGTCGCTGGTGGATAAGGCGGTAATCGGATTTCGATGAGTCCGCAGTATTGAAGTTGTTGCGGTTCCGTACCGCACCGAACGAGTGAAGCCTGATGGCCCGCCGACGTTCATAATTTTTGCGACCTCAACGACAGATGCGGCGTCCTTGCTGTTGCGAACACACCGAAGTCCCGGGCGGCGGCAGTTGAGGAGGTTGTATCGGAATGACCGTCGGGCCCGTCATTGGACACGCCGTCATCGGGCAGTTTGCCGGAAGCAGATCTCCAGGGCTCGAACAGATGGACTGCATCCGTCCGTTGATGCACTGGCAGCTACACTTTGCGTGCGCTTCCGCCGGATAGATTAGGCCAAGAACTAAGCCCGCTTGTGCCATCTTCAGAAAACGGGTCATCCGTCAATTTGCCCGCGATATCGCGGCTTAAATGCGGATGGCGGGGCCTCGGTCCCGCACCCCCTATTCCGGTGGGGTTGACGACAAAAATCCGAAATGATGCACTGCGGCTATTGCATTGCATTTATTTTGGAGTTTGTGATGAATGATGTGGTTGAACGTATTTTGAACGCCTACCAATCGATATGCCCCGGCGATGCCGAGCGAGCTGTGGCTTCCAGGAGGAAGATTATCCCATACATTGAAGCCCTCACGTCTGCTGGCGAGCGCGATGCCGAACAGCTCGTGATTTATGGCTTGGCGTATTTGACCGAACTGCACGAGGGGCACGATCCTCGGTTCACCGGCTGCTAGTAGCGGTCCGAAATCTTTAGCCTAGGGGCCACCTCGCTTTCGTGCACGGGCGGCCCGCTTGTTTTCTGGAGCCTGGCCCGCACTTCTTCTGGAGCCCGCGGCCCAAACCCTCACAAGCGGCCTTCCTAGCTCGGGGCGGGCTGCTTGGCGGGGCTTCGGTGCCGCGATCTCGCATTTAGAAGCGTACGAGCACCATCAACACATCAAGGCTTCGGGCCTATCGCCACGAAGTCATATCCTCCACGGCCGGTCCTATCGCCGCGCTTTAAGGCGAGCGCGGCAACCCGGTTCACCTGATCCCCATTCGAGACGCGACGGTTATCCTTCCGCAATCAGGACTCCTATTCGTAGCAAAGCAAACACGCTCCCGCGATGTGATGAGGGGAGCCGATTTCGGCACGTCGCAGACGGGAGAAGTATTCCTCAGCCATGTTAGTGCACGCGCCATCGAGGCTGTATGCCTCCTGATGGTTAATTCTCTTGATCTCGAAATGCTCATGCAGGTTATCCCATGATGCCGCTTCGTCGGCATGCGCAACCATTCCCTTCGCGATGCGCGCGCGAATGAAAAAAGCAGCTTGGCTTTCCGAATTGAAAACTGCCGGGACCGAATTACCGTCACGCTCCCGAACTATCACAACAACTTTGCGCTTGCCGTTTTGGTTCCGGGTCAAGCGGCCATCACGGCGATGTGCTTTGACATTGGCGAGCTTCACGTAACCGCCGAAATAGCGGCCATGTACCTCAGCCTCTTTGCCTTCCCCGCCCACAACGCGGCCCTTCATTTCCTCAGCCATGGGCTCCCCGCAGCATGCGCAGGAGGACGAATGCGGGCTTTCAGGAGAGGCCCAGGTGCGGCGCGGAGCCGGCCGATGGGAGCTAGACGTCGTAAATGGGATATTCGAAGGCGACGCCTTTCGGATCATGTTCGGCGAACCAGCGTTCGGCGGCTTCCTCGGTGGTGAAGACCTTCAGGTGGTCGACGTCGCCAACGTCTTTGCTCGTTTCGACGTAGATCCAGACCGTTATGGATCATCCTCATTCGCAGAAACATCTCTTTCACATCGGTGAGCCAGAGCTTGCCGGCGTAATGCTGGCGGAGCGCATGCAGTTGCCGGGCCGCGATCTCGTCGGCCTTCACGTGATCTTCACGGGGCGATCGGCCATCGCCCATGATTCCGCGGGCCAACAAGGTGAGCAAATTATCAACCCCTTGGGGCGTGGAATGGTGCCAAGCTACAGCGCGTCGTGGTGTGGAGTCTGAATAAGGAAACCCCGGCACGGGTGTCGGGAATCCGGAACGAATTTTACCCAGCTAGCCAACCATACGGCCTTAGTGGGCGGGCTTGATAGCGATGATAGCATCGGCGCGGTTAGCGAATTTAATGAGGGCCCGTGCTTTGGTAGCCGCATCTTCCGATCCATTGGCTTGCCAACCGCCGATGGAGCCCAAGTCTTGAAGATCATTTAGATAGATCGCGAGTTTATTAAGCCCCACGAGCCCTGGGCGGGACAGTGTGAACGTGCACAAAAACCCGCTACCCTGAGGGATAGGCTCAGGATCAGCAACGAAGTCCGCCCTAGCCGTACCAATGGCTGGTGCAGAAACATTGTTGGTCGCGTGGGGAACTGGAGTGATAACTTCCTCAGACGGACCTGATACCTTCGACTTGTCGGTAGGGGCAGGAGTTTGTGAGGCTTGCTGCGTCCTCTTAGTGGCTCTTGTATTCCCTTTGCGCCGTGCTGGCTTTGCCGATCCTTCGCGTGATACGTCGATCAGAGAATCTTGCTTCGACTGCTCTGCTTGCTGCTGGGTCTCTGTTTGAGCCCCCTCGGCCGACTTGACTTGGCGAGAAGTCACGTTCTCGACCACGTCGGTAAATTCGTCTCTCGCTCCGCTCGCCATGTAGGCTAGCTCCTCTATTCAAAGGAGAGAGGATGTAACACCGAAAAGGGTTCGAAAAATGACACCGCTGGTAACGGCCTCCCGTCCGATAGCATTTGGTTTCGGATGGGGAACTAAATCCACCCTTGCGCATTCTCCGCCCGATTTCTGTGTTCCAGCAATCGCAATTGAACTCCAGCCCGGGGTGCAAAGATGCCAGAGTATTGCGCGTACATCGTGGGCCCGGACGGCCACATCCTCAACCGCATTGACCTGATTTGCGCAAACGAAGATGAAGCAAAGGACTGCGCCGTGCGACTAGTTGATGGCCGGAACGTAGAGCAATGGCAGCGCGACCGCAGGATCGCAGAATTTAGAAGGCGGCACTAGCCCGCTGCCGCGCCGTCTTCCTTGTCCACGCCGCGCATCACGATCTTGAGCGCTTCGTCCGGCAATGGTCGCTGCAGCACCTTAGCCTCATCCCATGGCGCGCGGAGCCAGACGTCGCGCTCCTCCTCGGTGGTTAGGATGACGGGCATAGCCTTTGGATGGATCGGTTCGACGATCGCATTCGGCGACGTGGTTAGGAACCCATAGACCAGGTGAGGCCCTAGCACAGGTTTGGACTTGGTTCCGCGGTCACGGTTGAAGGTCGTCCAGATACCCGCGAAGCAGAACAGCGGCCGATCATCGCCGAGCGCGAACCTCGATAAGACCTCGAATAATCGCTATTCAGCCCGACGGGTCGCTGATCCTTATGGGCGAGCTGCGTGCAATTTAGGAAAACGACCCTCGAGCTAAGCGTGAGCCGCTTCCCCGCTATCGCGATGGGTCTTGCTCTCAGGCGGCGGAGCGCCGCAGTAGGACGCCAACGGCCTGAAGCGGCTGGTCGCGAAGCTGAAGCAGACGGGGCCGCAGGTCACCGAAGAAATACATCGAGGTGCACCGGCCCTGGGGCAGCTATCAGTCGGTCGACAATGGCGACCGCCACCAGGTCAAGCGCATCATCGTCAAGCCGGGCAATCGCCTGTCGCTGCAGAAGCACCACCATCGCGCGGAGCACTGGATCGTGGTGCGGGGCGCGGCGCGCGTCACCATCAACGATGATGTCAAGATCGTGCACGAGAACGAGTCGGTCTATATTCCGATGGGCGCGGTGCACCGGCTGGAAAATCCAGGCAAGATCATGCTCGAGCTGATCGAGGTGCAGACCGGCAGCTATCTCGGCGAGGACGACATCATTCGCATCGAGGACGACTATAGAAGGTCTTGAAGACCTTCCAGAACGGATTGATTTTCTACGTCGCCCAAAAGCAGCACGACCGAATAAAAACCGCCATTCCTCCCTCCCCAATGAGATCGGCTAGGCTAATTGGCTTCTCAATATATGCGGCTTGCCGGCGGCTACGGACGTAACTTAAGTCTATCCCATGGCTTGCGCCGGTTCATAAATTGCAAGGTGAACAAGAGCTGACAAGCCTGCCGTCAAAGCGTTGCCTCGTACCGGCTCAACCTGTCGAGCGGACAGGTCCCTAAGTTGTTTAAGCGCACAAAGGAGCGTGTGAGATCGTCAGACGGATTGCCGGATGCTGCGGCTGACGATGAAAGGGCACCGGTACCGCTGGCGGGTTGGAACCCATTATGCTGCAGCCAGCGCTCTTCCAAGCTGACGACGTCACCGTTCGTACGATCGCCGGCTTGGGGCCTTTCTCGTCGATTTTCCGGTTTTTTCTTATGCCGGAGCAAGTAGCGGGCCTGAACCTTGAAGAGCCCGGTTTCAATAGCCGTAGCCCGACGCAGCCGCCACAGCAGGCTTGCCAATCTAAGCACCAGTTCTCTTTCAACAGCCGAATGTGCGTCATAGTCGGCCGTCACGGCCATTTGGAATGCCGAATAGTCTTCCGCATCTTCGAGCGCATCGATTACGGTTTCTGCCGTCAGCCCATGACGAATGGCGTTTCGTCGAGACCTCTTCTTTCCTTCTTCTGTCACAGGACCGGTGCTCAATAATGCGTTGCGACGGTTGGCCGTTATTTGACGAACGGAGCTCATCTCGACTCCGACGGAGCAATTGGGTTCGTTTCTTCATTTTCGCATCGAATGAAGGTCGCCGCCGTTCGGTTCCCGTTCAAATTGATGGGCTCATCAATTTCACCTTTCATTCCTCCTGTATCTGAAGCGACGACATGCGTCTTCTCCCAAAGCGCAGCCGCAATCGGAAGGGGATCGAGGCCCTGACTTTGCCACCAGACGCGCTCATTTCCGCGCCGGTGAAGCTCACGATGGTGCAGCCTGCAGAGCGGGACGGTGAACCTGTCGCTTACCTTTCGTCCCATCGCCCGCAGCTCCGCAAATTTGATATGGTGCGCATCTGTTGGAGATCTTCCGCAGACTAGACAAGGCTGAGTTGTTACAAATCTTAGATGGTGACGATCCCGCTCGCGAATTGGTTTAGGGATGGTAGTGACGGCCTCGATGCCGGCATTTGCGGACGTGAGCTGACCAGCGTTGCCATTGGTGTTCTGTCCTGGTCGGGCCGACGGCTCCGTAACAGTGGCTGCGAATGCGGCCTCAACCGCTTCGGCATCTGCCCTAGCGAGCTGATCCTTGAGCGGGAGCACCCGGTGCGCCCACGCAGCTAGAGCCTCTGGATCCGTGAGCATGTCCAGCTCAGAGATGAGCTGAAACCGCAGATCTTCGGAGGCTTTGGCCGAAAGGCCGGGGGGCTTTGCGGCGGGCTTCTCGGCTTTTCGCGCGACACGTTCGAATGTCGGAGCTTTCAGTTGTTCGCTGCTCGAAGTTTTCTCGGGAGCGCTTTTCTGGTTTGCCGATGCAGCAGAGTAGTTGACCAGGTCCGGCGCATCGACATCATCCTCGCCTGCAATTCCGACCATCGTGAATAGGGCGTACCGTCGGGCATAAGTGAGAGCGGCTCCAAGCCGATGGGGAGCTGTCGTCTCGCTACAAGGGCAGACTGGCCATACCGACGAAACCCATTCGCCGGAGGCGTGGACGAGTGTGGTCGTAAGGCAAATCAGACCACTATCCTTTTCGATGGCAGTGGTCTGGAGCGTGGCGATCTCGTGTTGACCAAGGCATTTGCGAACCAGATCGAGCCCGGAAGAGAGCGGCGCATAGCGAAATGTCCGAGTACCCTCCCGTGGGAAGGGGGAAATAATCGTCGCCGTGAGAGATTTTTCCGGATTCGCGATCTCGGACTGCGCTTTGGCCAGCGCTGCCGCGAGCGCCCCAATGCTATCGCTGGAGCGCTGCATCGCCGCCCTCACTAGCAAGCAATTCGAAGCTGATGGACCCGGATTTCGAGCGCTTCGCACGTATTCCGTGGCCTGAGGCTTCCTTGGCGTCCTCCGGCATCAAGGCCTTCAGCTCTGCTTTAGCCCGCTCATGTTCAACGGCAGCAGGGCGGGTCAGCCGATACAGGCTCGCAAGGTCGGCCCAAATGTTAGACCCGCTCATATCAACGATACAGCAAGCTTCAATTCTCGGCTGCGGTGGCTCGACGCCAAAGAGGTGAGGGCGCTCACCACTCTCGACACAGCGCCAGAACTTCTTCTCTGCAGTTAAGGAGATGCTGATAGAGGGGATCGGCAGGAATAGTCATCTCTACCCATTTGCCGCCGCCTGTAATGATCGACAAGACGGCTGCCCGGGACGCCGTGACCCACATGTTGTGCTGTAGCTGTGCCATATGCTTTGTTGCAGCAAGTTCTGCCGAAAAATTCCATGGCAGCATGAACTTGGCTTCGAAAACGGCTCCCGTTTCCTTTACCCGGCCGTCGAGTGTTGCCGCCATCCATCGGTGAATGGCGTGAAAAACCTGCTTTTGGACGTCGGCAATGATTTGACCCGTGTTTTTCTCGAACCAGTACCGGTTCAATGGCTCGGTAACCGTACCGAGTTGAACGAGAAGGTTTTCAGACAAGTCCTCAGGCTCGAGTTCACCCCGCTTTTCTTTCCAAAGGCGAAGCAGGGCTGCCTCGTCGTTCCCCATAACGATCCGGGCATCGGAGCCCCCGACAAACGAGCGGCGGTCGCGCCGGTTGGCTTCGGAAAGATTCACGCGTGCGCTCCGAACGTTACGAACTGACGCTTCGCAATTGAGCCTATTGCGGTATCGATGTCGTTCTGTACGGATGTTATGCAATTGCAGAGATCATGAATCGATTTTGTGAACTCAAACGATCTCTCTTCAGTCGACAACTCAACCCGACCAGAAATCAACTCATCACTGGCTAAAAGCCAATAATCGCAGGCCTGCAATGTGTCGAGTGCGAGACCAGACGGCCCATGAGGCGGCTCAAACGCCGCGTCGAGTTCGCGCAAGCCTGGAAGACTAAAGTCGACCCCAATGACGTGAGTGTAATAGCGGCGCAGTGAGGGCATGATGTCCAGCCAACGCAGGCGTGTCAGTCCACACGAACTCAGATCAATGACAGCGATACGGCGCCCAATTGCATCGGGATAGCCCGGCTTGAAAGTGTGCAAAAGCTTATCGATGGAGAGCGATAGTCCGCTGAAGTGCCCAACATGTGCTGTCGCGTTGGAACCCAGGTTTGGCTTGATCCCGAAGTACTCCTCGATAGCAAAAAGAATGCCCGCGATCTCTCGGGAGAGTGCTCTATCTCCGCGAACGTCGTCCCAAACCACCACTCTTCCGAAGTGCTCGGATAGTTGCGAGAGATCGAGCGTCCCAATCTGACCGGTCCAAACATCGACGACGGCGTTTGGCAACGTCCCTGCCTGTCGCGCAATCACGCATAGTTCGGCGAGGCCATCGTTCGACTGATCATTCGTCGCACTAGCGGTGCGGTTCAATCGCGTCGAGCCAATCGAGGCTGCAAATAACTGACCAAGGAATCGTCTTCGGCTGTGTTTTCTCATGGTGCGAAGACGCTACGAAATATATTTTATAGGTCAAATAATTTTTATATTTAGAGTTGCGCTAGTGGTTCGTCACAGTGATTTTGACGTTTTGATACCGAGCCATTCGAGGACCGGCAAGCTTTCCAGCGGCACGAGGATTTCGATGCTTCTGGGGACGCCTGGTTGACGTCGAATGAAGCCGTTTCGTTCGAGGGTGACGATCATCTGGTGGACCGAAGGCGGGCTGACGTGGAAATGGCGCTGGATGTCGGCTTCGGCGGGCGGCTGTCCGAACATGTAGGAATAGGTATGGATGAAAGCGAGGTAGTGCCCCTGCTTCTCGGTGAAGCGCGCGCCTGATTTTTGAACTCATCGTTCAATTCGTCCCGGCCTCCGACAAGGAGGCAAAGCATGAATGTACGTTATCGGGTCGAATTGAGCCAAGCCGAGCGCGATGAACTGACGGCGATGCTCGGCGGCGGCAAGCACGCCGCCCGCAAGCTGAAGCGGGCGCAGATTTTGCTGGCGGCTGATGGGGGCCGCTGCGACGCGGAGATCGTCCGAACCGTCCGGGTCAGCCTTTCCACCGTCGGCCGGACCAAGCGCCGCTTCGTGGAAGGCAATCTGGAGCGGGCCTTGAGCGAGGAGCCGCGTCCGGGCGCGGAGCGCAAGCTGACCGGCAAGGAGGAGGCCCTGCTGGTGGCGACCGCATGCGCCAAGCCGCCCGCCGGCCGCAAACGCTGGACGCTGACGCTTTTGGCCGACACGATGGTCAAGCTCACCGATCACGACAGCCTGTCGGGCGAGACCGTGCGTCGCCGGCTGGCCGAGAACGACCTCAAGCCGTGGCGCAGGGACATGTGGTGCATTCCCCATGTCGATGGCGAATATGTCGCTCGCATGGAAGATGTGCTCGATCTCTATGCTGAAGCGCCTGATCCTGAGCGGCCCCTGGTCTGCTTCGACGAGACCCCCGTCCAGCTGATCGGCGAGGTGCGCCAGCCGGTCCCGGCCCAACCGGGACGCCGCGAGCGCTACGATTACGAGTATCGCCGCAACGGCACCGCCAATCTCTTCGTCACCTTCGATCCATATCGGGGTTGGCGCAACGTCAAGGTCACCGACCGCCGCGCCGCCGTGGACTATGCCCACTGCATGCGTGAACTCGTCGACGTCCATTATCCCGGCGCCACCTATATCCGTGTCGTGCAGGACAATTTGTCGATCCACAAGCCTGGGGCGCTGTATGAGGCCTTCGCGCCCGCCGAGGCCCGACGTATCCTGCGCCGCCTCGAATTCCACTTCACCCCGAAGCACGCCAGTTGGCTCAACATGGTCGAGTGCGAGATCAGCGTGCTTCAGCGCCAGTGTCTCGGCCGCCGCATCGACGACCCCAAAAGGCTCCGAAACGAGATCGCCGCATGGCAACGGCGGCGAAATAAAATCCGAGCCCGCATCAAATGGATGTTCACAACCGACAAAGCCCGCGCCAAACTCGGCCGCGCCTATCCAGTCACCGCCAAAGAGTCAAAATCACTGTGATGAACCACTAGCTTATCTTGATCGACTTCAAGCACGCTGATTGAACGGCAGCGAGAATACGTTCATTTCCTTCACACATCTCACGCAGATCCGGCACTTGCTTGGCCCCACCGTAGAAATAGTGATAGGCGCCGTGCCTCACATTCGGCTTTTGGCCGCACTCACGGACGCCGCACGTAAGAATCAGCCATAACAGCGGTCGCACTCGTCTATCCAACACAGTCGGGCATTCTTTTGGTATAAATAACGTCAAATCAATGACTTGCGGCATCTATTGCATGGTTTTTCAATGAAATAACTTGCAAAACAGTCAGTTTTGACTTATATTTCAAGCATGACGAAGCTCGAACAATTCAAGAGGCATCTGAAACCGGGTCAGGTCTATCGGCGCGAGGATCTGACGCGCTGGTCGACGTCTGTCGATCGGCACCTCAAGCAGCTGGTCGAAAGCGGCGTTCTCAAGAAGCTTGCGGGCGGGCTCTACGCCTGTCCGAAAAAGACAGTGTTCGGCGATGCTCCTGCCGCGGACAGCGAAGTCGTGAGCGCGTTTCTCAAGGATGATCCGTTTCTTCTGGCATCTCCGAATGCCTACAACAGCCTGGGCGTCGGGACGACACAGCTTTACGACAAGACCGTCGTCTATAACCACAAGCGACATGGTGACTTCCAGCTAGGCGGTCGCAAATTCGCTTTTCGGGTGAAGCCGCGCTTTCCGAAGTCGCTGACGAAGGAGTTTCTGCTGGTCGATCTCGTGAACAATCTCGATCAGCTTGCCGAAGCAAAAAGCGAAGTCCTGGAGCGTGTGCGTGAACGCGCCGCGGCAACGGACGCGCAACGCCTGCGCAGGGCCGTCCGCAATTATGGAAACGAGCGGACCAAGAAGTTCTTTGAACGCACCTTGAGAGCAGGCAAACTAAATCATGCCGCTTGATTTCCTCCACAATCATCCGGAATTCGCGGACCTGATCCGGATCGTGGCGGAAGAAAAGGGCATCGATCCCGCGCTGGTCGAAAAAGACTACTGGATCATGCATTGCCTCTACGGTCTTCAGCAGCAGAAATTCACATTTGCGCTGAAGGGCGGCACTTCTCTTTCGAAGGGCCATCAGGTCATACACCGTTTCTCCGAAGATATCGACATTCTTATCGAGCCACCGGCCGATAGGGACGTGAAGGTCGGCAGAAATCAGAACAGCCGGGCACAGATCATGACGCGAACCGACTTCTACGACTGGTTGGCAAAAAACATCAGGATTGAGGGCATTTCCAGCGTCGAGCGTGACGCGGTCTTCGATGACGTCCCGAATTACCGGAGCGCTGGAATCAGGCTGAGTTATGAAAGCATTTCCGAGCCGTTGGACGGATTGAGAGACGGCGTGCTGCTCGAAGTCGGGTTTGATACGGTGGCACCAAACGCGCCAAAGCTGATCAGCTCATGGGGTTACGACCACGCTGTCAAACAAGGTGTGGCCGTCATCGACAACCGTGCGAAAGACGTTCCCTGTTATGATGCGGGATACACGTTCGTCGAAAAACTCCAGACCATCTCGACAAAATTCCGCAAGCAGCAGGCGGATGGTAGTGATCCGGCCGAATTCATGCGGCACTATTACGACGTCTACGCTCTGTTGAAGCGACCGGAAGTCCAGAACTTCATTGGCACCGAAGCCTACAAGGCCCACAAGCAGGAGCGTTTCCGGCAAGGCGACAATCAGAATATCGCGCAGAATGAAGCCTTCCTCCTGAGCAAACCCGAGACGCGCGCGACCTACGCGAAAGCCTACGAGAGCAGCGGCGCGCTCTACTACGCCGAGAAGCCCGCATTCGAGCAGGTACTAGCGGAAATCAAAACATGGCTCGCAAAGCTCTAGCGGACGGACGGTTGCGGCAAAAAATAGCGATCTCGGACGGCTGGATCGTGGGCCAATGCTCGCTCAAGTTCTAGACGTGAGAAATTGAGCTGGTCGATACCACGCTTCTCGCAAACCGCATCGAGCTTGTCGTATAAAGTCGCATCGATCAGGGCAGAGGTCATAACGCCAAATCCGCCAACGTCATATGAGTCGAGCATGTCCCCGATGTCCTGTACCTTCCGCCCTGTGTGCGAAGAACCGTCGGTGCAGCCGAAAGCATCTGCCGCCGCAACCACGAACCAGGGTCCGTTCATGGGAGCAACTCCTAGTGCTGCCGACCTTAAGCTATATAAAAAGAATCAACACAACTCTGGCATGAAGAAATAGCTTAGCCTCCGTGCTAGCTTAAGCTAGCACGGCTCTTTGGTCTCATCCTTCCCTGTTGGCCCGCAGATCTAAAGCCCTTCTTTCCCTTGTTCGAGCACCAATAGCCACGCAAAGGGGGCTGAAGATTATTGTCGCGCGTGGGCTCCGGCCGAGCGAACGGCTGCGCACCGATTGAGGGATGTGTCTCTCTGCAAGTTGTGGCAGGGCTCGCTGCAGTTTCATCACTCGGTTCGCAACGCACCAAGGCAAGCCGTGCCTCTCCAGCCATGTCGCGCCCGCTGAGACAGCCGCAAAAGGGCCGCCGAGAAAGTAGAGCGACCGCGCGCGGTGCTAGTCCGAACTTCCTTCTTTCGAATCGATAAGGCAATGAGCTCGCTTCTGTTTTTCGCGAGCGTGGGTCGCTTTACTGGGTACGATCCGGGTTGACGGCGAGGAGCTCGAAGGCGCGCTGCTGGATCGGAGTTGGCCTGGTGTGGAGCGTGAAGACGTATTTGTCGTTGAGCGCGGTGGTCGCCTGGATCCTCGCATAGGTGGCGAGGTCGGCAAGCAGGCTTTGGAAGCTGTGCACCGGCAGGCCGTCGTCGGTGAGGCCGGTGGTCTGCTTGCGCCTGGCGGCTTCGGAGCGCTCGGCCTTGGCAACGATGGAAGCGCGCATGGCGGCGGCCGCCTCGTGATCGGTCTCGTCGTACAGCATCGGCGCAAGCCTGGCGCGCATGTGGTGCTCGACATGATAGGCGAGCATGCACAGCAGGACGTGGGCGCGCACGCGCGGCGTCGTCCAATGGAAGATCGGACGCAGATGGACATCGACGGTCTTCAACGAGCGGAACGCGCGCTCGACCCGCGCCAGGCTTTTGTAGGCACCGACGGTTGCCGCATCATCGAGCAGCTTCTTGGGCAAGTTGGTGCGCACGACGTAGATGCCGTCCAGCGCCGCCTCGGCGGCGATCGCCTCGGTCTTGCGATGGAACGAGAAAGTCGCCTCGCCGACGGATAGCTCGAAGTGCTTGGCGACCTTGTGGCGGTTGACGACGGCGCCGACCTTGAGGGCGATCTCGGCCTCGCCGCGCAGTGGATTGCGCGGACGCCGAACGGCGGCGGCGATGACGGCGAGATCGGCTTCGGTCGCCGCCAGCAGGTCCTCGCGCTTGCGCGTGCGCTCGCGCGCGAGATCGGGATTGCGGCAGACGATCAGCCGCTCGCCCGGATAATCGGGCGACGTGATCGCTGCCATGTCACGCTGGTCGAACAGCGACATCTGCAACGCCCCGGCCTCGACCAGCGTCCTGATGGCCGGCGCGCGTAACGCCGTGATCCAGTCCAGCCCGGCCGGGGCGATCTCGGCATCGAGGCGCGCCTGCGTGATCATGCCACGATCGCCGACCAGCGCCACACGCTCGAGCGCGAAGCGCTTCTTGACCTTGTCGATCTGGGCCGCCAGCGTGCGCGGATCGCCGGTGTCGCCCTCGAACACCTCGATGGCCACCGGGCAACCGGCGGCGGCGCACAACAGGCCGTAGACGATCTGCAGCTTGCCCTTCTTGCCGTCGCGGTTGTAGCCGAGCCGCGCCAGCTCGCAGCAGCGGCCCTCCACATAGCTCGAGGACACGTCGTAGAGCACCAGCGTGCCGTCGTGCAGATGCTTGCGCGCGAGCGCGTTCTCGATCGCCTCCTGGCGCTCGCCAAGCCAGTCGAGCGCGACATAGAGCTCGTCCTCGTCGACCGGCCCGAGGCCGAGCACCTGGCCGAGGCTCGATGACGCAGTGAGCGGATCGAGCATGCGGGCGGTGGCCAGCTTGGAGGCCGGAGCAATGAGCCGCGCCACGATCATGGCGATGACGAGATCACGGCAGCGGTTGCGCGGCGGCCCCAGCATGCGGTCGAGGCCGATGTTGCGCAGCGTGCCCAGCACCGCCGCGACATGGCCGTGCGGCAACGCGCGGCGCGCGATGATGCCTTCCTGATCGGCCGGCGCCACCTTGCCGCCCTTGAGCAGGGTGCGCAGCCCTTCGACGATCTCGGTCGGCCAATCGGACAGGTTGGCGATGGTGCGCTTCTTGATCTTGCCGGCGTCGCGATAGCTCTCGCGCAGCAGGATCGCGGGCGGCGAGTTTCGGTTGGGGACCGATTCGATATACATGGCACGACTGTGCCAACACTAAACGTAAATAGCAACATGATTATGCTATTTACATGGCTACATTTCTTAGCCGTTTTCCGGAAAGCCTCACCAAATTCAACGCCCTACAGTTTTCGCAAGAAGGAAGTTCGGGCTAGTGGAGCGCAGGGAGAGATGATCCGCCGATTATCTTTCCGTAGTTCCTATGAAATCCCCGCTGAGCTTAGCATCTTATTCGCCAGAGGGCGCCTGAGAGGCTGGCGAGCGTGGTGTAAAGAGCTGATGCGGCGTAGGATTCGGTTGCGAAGCCAACCCCATCACCTTCAACCGCGAACGCCACGCCCGCCATGACCGATGATACAATTCTGCCGTTCTCGTTTCCAGCCGTTCAAGCCAAGAAAGTCACAGCAGCCTTCGATGGTGGGCGGCTGACCTCGAACGGGGGCGTGATGCTTCTGGCGATGGCCGAGCGGCGTCTCGGTTTGGCCGACAATTTGGCCCGGGTGTTCCCGGATCGGCGCGATCCGACGCGGGTCGTGCACAGCCTTGTCGATATGTTCCGCGCCCGCATGTTCGCGATCTGCTGCGGCTACGAGGACGCCGACGACCTCGATCATCTGCGGTCTGATCCTGCATTCAAGTTGGCCTGCGGACGGCTGCCGGACACCGGTCGCGATCTGTGTTCGCAACCGACGCTGTCGCGGCTGGAGAATGCTCCGCGCCTGCGCGACGTGATCCGCCTGACCTACACTTTGGTCGACGCATGGATGGATAGCTACCCGTGCGAGCCGGCATCCGTCACGCTCGACATCGACGATACCTGCGATGTCGTCCACGGCCATCAGCAGCTCTCGCTGTTCAACGCTCATTATGACGAACGCTGCTTCCTGCCGATCCACGTCTATGACACGGAGAAGAGCCGGCCCGTGGCGGTCGTGCTGCGGCCCGGCAAGACGCCGGGCGGCATCGAGGTGCGTGCCCATCTTCGACGCCTGGTACGGCACATCCGCACGCGATGGCACAAGACGCGAATTACGTTCCGTGGCGACGGGCACTATGCTCGGCCGGAGGCGATGACGTGGTGCGAGAACAATGGCATCGACTACATCTTCGGTCTGTCCGGTACCAAGCCGCTCGCCAGAAAAGTCGACGAGGTCGCCGACGACATCCGCACGCGACGCGCCATCGAGAACCTGCCTGTTCTGCGCGGCTATACCGAGACGCGCCACAAGGCAAAGTCCTGGGATCGCGAACGGCGCACCGTCGCCCGTATTGAGGCGACGATGCTCGGCCTCGACATCCGCTTCGTCGTCACCAGCCTCGATGTCGGCTCGGCCGAGTGGATCTACGACAGCCTGTATTGCGCGCGCGGCCAAGCCGAAAATCTGATCAAGCTGCATAAGACGCAGCTCGCCTCCGATCGCACCAGTTGCCGTTCGGCGCTCGCCAACCAAGTCCGTCTCGTGCTCCATACCGCCGCTTATTGGCTGATGCTGACCGTGCGCGACGCCATTCCCAAAGTCCGGGAATTGGCCACTGCCGAGTTCGCGACGCTGCGTCTTCGTCTCCTGAAAATCGCCGCCCGGGTCGTCGAGACCGCGAGCCGCGTGCGCCTCGCCTTCGCCGCTGCATGCCCGGAAGCCGACCTGATCCGCTGCTTACCAGGCGCGCTGCTCCCGCTCGGCCCCTGATCCGCGGGGCCTGTGCCCCCGCTCGCCCACCCCATCCCTCAAGCGCGTTGCAAAGTACGGGTCGTCAGGCGGTGAAAAGCCGAAGGCAATCCTGTGCGCCTCGTCAGCGCAGGTGTGCTGCCGCAATCTCACGCCTGGACACGATCGTTCACCGAGCGGGTCGGACGCCTCCTGCACCGCGGCGGGGAGCGCCGTCCCCGCCGTGCCGAGCGCTGCTTGGGAATGACAGCTAGCTGGGCTGTTTGGCAGGCAGAGTTGTCGCCTGGGCTGGTAGCGCCTTAACCTCTTTAGCCCCGTAAAGTTTCTTGTAATCCTTGAGCCAACCCAAACGGACCATTGTCTTCTCGATTCGCTTGTCGATATCGGCAGATATTTTCAGCTCGCGTTCCAGGATCTCCGGCCGATAGGCTCGTTCGCAAAGCCTTTCATCCAGATCATAGTTTCCGATCATGCTGAGCGCCGGAGCGATCTCCCGAGAGGTGAGCCTCATCTCTTTGGCCAAAAGGATAAGCTTCTCCACTTGGTCGCTGCTGAGTTCACTCCCCTGGTTAGTCGCATTAGGCGAAGTCCCGCCAGATGCGGACGTCCCGCCAGGCGCAGGCGTTCCGGTAGGCGCAGGTGTTCCGCTAGGCACGACCTCAGGCGCATCCATCAGTTCTAGCTGCTTGTGAAAACGCTTACAGAAGAGTGCGGACGCCTCACTGTACGATTTGGCAACGTCGCGAAGTGACTCGCGCACGGTTTCGACATCCTGCACGGAGCTAGCAAGGTACTCGGCGATACCGTCCCAGCCGTTTCGGCCGGCGTCGGCCAGTGCGCTTGCGTCTGGGATTCGGCGGAAGAGCAGTTGGGACCCGACGTTCAGCCTGCGTTTCTTCCAGTGCAGAGACGTCAGATCGAACACCGCCTCTTCCTCAGAGCGGCCGTTGGGAAAAAGTTCCTCTCGAAGTTCCTCATGTAAGTCCTTGAATTCCTGCTCGTTTTCCCAATCCAGAACGACTTCTCTGCTATAGGCGCCATGCGATATTGCGTTTTTCGAAGGTTTAGAAGTGGACATTTAATATTCTCCTTTAATATATTAAAGTATAAAATGGGATAAGTTGAGGTATATACTTATAAGTTATTGAATAAATTAAAGTATATATGTTATTTATACAGGATTAATCTCCGAATTGCTAGGGCTTCGGTACCAGATTTTTCTGATTTTCTGGAGCATGTGCGCTACTAATGCGTGCAATTTTTAGATCACCCTCAATGCGTGTATTTTACAAAAACGACCCTCGAGCTTTCGACAAAACGAACCCAATTTCCTGGGCGTGATGTGCCGATTGCACCGATGTCGACACGTTTTTCGACCGACCTCCGCATAGGGCCGATCCTGAAAACAGCTGAAGGCAGCATGGCAGGGAGACGCGCGCGACCCACTGGTCAATTGCCGTACCTCCGCCGCCCCTCAATGAATTGATGGCGGCAGCGTTGATGATCCGGTGTTGGTCGCAATCCACGCGCCGGAACCCTTACGCACCGGCGCCGGCCTTCCGCGGGATCTCAGCCGCCAAGCTTCGAGGCGCCGACGATGCGGCCGTCGGGTGCCTCGAGGATCACCGCGACATCCTGGCCTTCGGGAAATTTCTCGTTGAGGCGGAGCGGGGTGCCCTGCCAGTCGCCGATCGCACGGATCGAGCGCACGACATTGGACTCCGCGAGCGTGCGGCCGCCATTTTCGCCGCGGCGGATCGCGGTTTGGTGGTCATGGTCGAAGCCGATCAGCAGCACCTTGCCACTGCCCTTGCCGGCGCCGACCTCGATCACGAGATCGCTCCCGTTCTTGCTGACGCTGAGGGAAGCCGCGGTTTCGCTGCTGCGCTTGGCCTTTTCAATCGCGGGGGCGACCTCGGCGCGGTCGGAACCGACATGGCTGGAAGCACCGTCGACCACGATCTCGGGCGTATAGGAGCCGTCGCCGAAGCGGTGGCCATAACGATCCTGCCGCGCGGTCGCAGCCTCCAGCGAGAACGGGTCCTTCCAGCCAAGCCGGTCCCAATAGGTGACGTGGAACGCCAGCGGCAGCACGTCGCTCCGGTTACGCACCATTTCGTTCAGATAGGCATTGGCCGGCGGGCAGGACGAGCATCCCTGCGAAGTGAACAGTTCGACTACGACGGGGCGATCGGCCGCTCCGGCGCTGGCGGGGATGAGAAGGGCGAGAAGGCTGAGAGAAACGAGCAGGCGCGGCAGCATGAAGCTCCTCCAAAGGTAGTTTCGTGCAGGTTCGCAACCGCCCCGTCTTGTGTTACACGCCAAGGCGCACACGATTTCTTGAACAGCTCTTAGTGGTGCGGGGAAGTTGGAGGCGGGGTGAGCGAAGTATCAGGGGCTGGGGGCATTGGGCGGGCGTGGACGATCACTCTCCTGCTCGCCCTGTTCATGCTGATCAATTTTCTGGACAAGATCGCGCTCGGTCTTGTCGCCGTCCCGATGATGGACGAGTTGCACCTGACGCCGAAGCAGTTCGGCGATATCGGCAGCGGCTTCTTCTGGCTGTTTGCGATCGGGGGCGTGTTCGGCGGCTTTCTCGCCAACCGCTTCAAGGCGGGAGCGCTGATCCTGGGCATGATCCTGATCTGGTCGGCCTGCCAGTTGCCGATTGCCTATACTGCCTCGATCTGGGCCATCATCATCTGCCGCGCGGTGCTCGGGGCAGCCCAGGGGCCGGCCTGGCCCATCACCGTCCACGCGCTCACCAAATGGTTTCCCGACCACCAGCGCAATCTGCCGATCGCGATCGCGGCGCAAGGCTCCGCGGTCGGGTTGATCATCGCGGGCATCCTGATGCCGCTGGTGACGGCGGCCTGGGGTTGGCGGGCCAACTTCCTGGTGCTGGGAGTGATCGGCTGCGTGTGGGCACTGGTCTGGCTTTTCGCCTCCGACGAAGGGAGGCTCGACAGCATGGGGGGCGCCGACGCCGCGTCCGAACCGGCCGTGCTGCCCTACGCGCAATTGCTGTTCGACCGCAGCGTGCTCGGCTGCGCGATCACGCATTTTGTCGGCTACTGGAGCCTCGCGCTGGCGCTGACCTGGCTGCCCGCCTACTTCCAGCGCGGGCTCGGCTATGATGGCATTGTCTCAGGCTGGCTGTACTCCTTCGTCATTGCGCTGATGATCCCGCTCGGCATTGGGCTTGCCTGGGGCTCGGAGCGCCTCCTGCAAAAGGGAATCCCGTCGCGGACGGCGCGGGGCCGCTACATGTCGGGGCTGTTGATCATGGCGGGCGTGTCCTTCGCCGTCATCTATGTCAGCCCGCACGCCGACTGGCTGCGCATCGCCCTGATCACAATCGCGCTCGGCTGCACGCCGATCGTCTACTCGCTGGGGCCGGCGGTGCTGGCGGAGGTGGTGCCGGCGTCGCAGCGCGCGGCGATGCTGGCGATCAACAACTCCGTCGCCTCGCTTGCCGGTATCGCCGCACCCGTCGTGTCCGGCTCGCTGATCCAGGATCTGCCCGGCGCGCGCGGCTACGAGCTCGGCTTCGCGCTGTGCGGCGTGCTGATGGTGGCGGGCGGTCTGCTCGGATACTGGATGATCGACCCGCAGCGTTCGCTGCGCTACGCGGCCACATAAGTGGCGAAGAAAAGAGTCGCGAAGAAGAAGCTTCTCTTCGCCGGCCCTACATCTTCACAATATTTCCATCCCAGGTCATTCCTTCGAAAAGATTGACCAAAGGCGGGCCGTGATACTGGCACGGCAGATCGCGCGGATGGATGAACTCGTCGCGGAACCAGGGGAAGACCTTGGGATCGAAATTCTCCACGATCCAGTCGATCATGCGCCGCACCCGCGGCACGCGCGCCGCATCGGGATGATAGGTGAGCCAGATATCGAACGGGAATATCGCGTCGATGTCGAGCGCCACCATCTTCGGTCCCATCACATGCATGTAGGTCGGCGACCAGCCGATGCCGGCGCCCTTGATGATGGCCCACAATAGCGCGCTGGAGTTGTTGGTGGAGAATTTGACGAGCTTGCGCATCTCCACACCCGGAAACAGGCCGGTGAATAGTTCTTGGCTCTTGGTCTGGTCTGCAAACTGCATCGCCAGACGATGCTTGCGCAAATCGTCGATCGTCTTCGGCGTCCCGTAGATCGCAAGATAGGATGGTGAGGCCGCGGCCATCGAATGGATGCGTCCGAGCCGCACGACCTTCACGTCGGGACTGGTGGGACGGTCGAACTGAATCGCGACGTCGACCTCCAGCCGCAATACGTCCGCTGATCGCATCGCGCACATAAGATCGACGGCAAGTTGAGGATAGGCGCGCTGGAATTCGACCAGACGCGGCCCAAGCCAGAACGTGCCGAACGCCTCGGTGATGCCGATCTTGACCTCGCCGCTCATCGCGGGCACCGCGCGGTTGCGGGCCCTCACCAGGCCGAAGGCCGCTTCTTCCATGCGCTTGGCGGCGAGCAGGATCTCGGCACCCTCGGGCGTGGGACGAATGCCATCGACGTGCCTTGTCACCAGCACGGTCCCGAGGTCGCGTTCGAGATCGTCGATCTTGCGGCGCAGTGCATTGGGCGAAAGCCCCATGCGATCGGCGGCGGAACGGATGCTGCCGCAGCGGGCGAGCTCAAGGAACGTCCGCACCGCTTCCCAATCAGGACCACCGGCACACGAACTCAAGTCGATGTGTTCGTTTTCCGGACCGCCCCGGTTCACAATTATTGGCATACTGTGCCCCCGTGACCTCATTAATCTATTCGGACTTAGCAGTCCTTGGCAACCGGAGTACCCTATGACCGTCCATGACCGCCATACCACTCGGACCGCTCAGGCCCTGATCGGCGCTCAAAATAAGGCCAGATTCGGCCTAGGAGCTGAGGGGGTGACCAACCTGTCGCAGCGGCTCGTTGTCTTCAGCGCGAGCTTTCAGGATATCGAAACGCTGCTGCCACGTGCCCGCCAGGCCATGGGTGGCGGTGCATCGAACGAGGTGATTCACCGGGTCGCCCGCCACAACCCCGATTCTTTCTGGGGCATTGCCAGGCGCGAGCGCTATGCCGCCGGCGATGTTGCGGCCGAAGGTTTTGTGGCGTTCCTGATGCTGACCGAGGAGGGGGCCGACCAGCTCCTGAGTGGTGAACTGGATGCGACCGACCCCCCGCTGCGTCTTCTGACGCGCCAGCACGAAAAGCCCGCCGCGATCTACTGTTGGGGAACGTATGCGCCAGGCTGCATTGTGGGCGGCGTACCACTTGCGCTCGAGAAAACCGCAACGCCGCTCTATCGCGACGCTCCCTTGTTCGCGCGAACCGTCACCGTCGAAGGCTTTCGCCTGGCGGAGAGTTTTGGCTTTCGCCGCGGGGCGACATTCAGGGGAAAGGTCGCACCGAACTTCCACATGTATCCGCGCGGTCCGTCGGTCAAGGAAACGCGCGCGATTTATGACGACTTCCTCGACATGGAAGACGACAAGGACGTCTCGATCACGGTGGTGCGCTCGATCGAGGAGTTCATGCGCGTCGTCGCCGTGCGCGGCGCGACGTTCATCGCCGAGCAGGACTGTCCCTATGACGAGGAATTCGACGGCAACGATTTTTCCGCGAGCCATCTGCTCGCCTATGTCGGCAAGGAGCCGGTCGGCTGCCTGCGCATCCGCTACTTCGCGGGCTTCGCCAAGCTCGAGCGTCTCGCGGTCCGCCACGAATTCCGCAGCCGTCACATCGGCACGCGGCTGATGAAGGCCGGCGTCGAGTTCTGCCGCGCCAAGGGCTATCGCCGCATCTACGGCCGGGCGCAGAAGGACCTGCTCAATTACTACGTCAATATGGGCTGGAAGCAGCTCGAAGGCTCCTCCGAATTCTTCTTCTCCGACTATGCCTATATCGAAATCGTCATCGACACCGATCCAAGCCCGAACGCGATCGCGCTCGGCGTGGATCCCTATGTCCTGATGCGCCCTGAGGGGAGGTGGGACCGGCCCGGTGTGCTGGACCGCTCGGCGCAGCGTGGTTCAGGCCAAGTTGCAGCAGGCAAGAAGAAATGAAAAATGTCGTCAATCTTCGATCATACACCAATGTTCCGCTGATCCCGACGCTGGTGCTGCTGGATCTTCAGCAGGAATATGTCGCTTCACCCCGGCTGTTCTCGATTCCGGGAGCCGAGCAGGCGCTGGAGAATTGCCACCTTGCGCTGACGCATTCGCGGGCGATGGGATTTCCGGTGGCGTTCCTGCGCATGATCGGACGATCGCCGTTCTTCAATCCGGTGTTGTCCTATTCCAACTGGATCCCGGGATTCGAGCCGCTGACATCGGAGATGGTGTTCGAGCGCTCCAAGCCGTCCTGTTATGCCAACCGCGAATTCGCCCACGCCATGACCGAAGGCGGCGGCCATTTCGTGCTGGCGGGATTTTCCGGCGAGGCGGGTTGTCTTGCAACGGCGGTCGAAGCGTTTCATCGCGGTCACCGCGTGACGTATCTGGCAGACGCGTCCGCAAGCCTCGGGCTCAACCAGATTTCAGCGCTGACCGTTCACGAAACCGTCGCGCAGCTGATCGGTCTTTATGGTGAAGTCACCACGACGCGGAGCTGGATCTCGGAGCAGACGGCAAGCGTTTCTTGTCTGGGGGGGTAGATGAAGAACACAATCGATCGCAAGCTCGATCTGATGGCACGCTCGCTGCAGGAGCACATCAATCTGGCCAAGGAGCTGAACCTGAATTTCGTGGCGCAACTCCTGACCATGACGGCGATGGAGATCAGGATCAACCTGCACCGCATCTCGGATCAGGAGATCGACACGCTGTGCGCCTCGGCCGAGCGGCGCTCGGTCGAGCCTGAGGAAGAGCGAGAGACGGCGCGCGTCATCAACTTCCCGAGACGGGGCCGGTATTCCTGAGCTCTGCTGCCGCGCCGGATTTTCTCGACGGGTTTGCAAAGGAAAACGGTTGCGGCGCTACTGCGTTTCTGGTTTGGCAAGGCTTGAATCGGGCCAGATCGCTTGCAGTTCCCTGCGTTCAATCGCGGCGGTAGTACCTTCAAATCTCAGCGCTTTTGGCGATTCGCCGATGTAATTTTTTGCATCAAATCGTGTCCGGATTTCTGTTCCGGCATTCGCCACATGTATGGCGGCGTGCTAGACAGCACCGGGGTGTTTGGCGCTTGATTTGATTGGGGTCGATGACATGAGTTCCAGGGAGTTCGGATCGGGTTCAAAATCCGAGCCGAAACAACATGCGCTTCGGGTCGGCGTCATCGGCGCCGGCGTGATGGGCAGCAACCACGCGCGCGTGCTGGCGGGGTTGCCGGATATCAGCCTGGTCGGGGTGGTCGATCCCGTCGAAGCGCATCGTGCGCGCGCGACCGAGCTCGCCAATTGCCGCACCTTCGACACGCTCGATAGATTGCTCACGGAGGGCGTCGATGCCGTGACCATTGCGGCGCCCACGCATCTGCATCACGAGATCGCGCTCGCCTGCATCGCGCGCAAGATTCATGTGCTGGTCGAGAAGCCGATCGCCTCCACGGTCGAGGAGGCCAAGGAGATCGTCGAGGCCGCGCAGCGCGCCGCTGTAACCTTGATGGTCGGCCATGTCGAGCGCTTCAACCCGGCGGTTGCCGCGATCAAGCAGGCGATCACGGGCGAGGACATTCTCTCCATCGCGATTACGCGCGTCGGACCCTTCCCGCCGCGGATGTCGAATGTCGGCGTCGTCATCGACCTTGCCGTGCATGATATCGATTTGATTCGCTGGTTCACCGAGTCCGACATCGTCGAGGTGCAGCCGCAGCTTTCCAGTGCGGTGGCCGAACGCGAGGACATCGCGCTCTTGCAGTTCCGCACCGCCTCCGGCGTGCTGGCCCACATCAACACCAACTGGCTGACGCCGTTCAAGGCGCGCAACGTCACGGTCGCGACCCGCGGCAAATATGTGATGGGTGATCTGCTCACACGCCAGGTCACCGAATGCTTCGGCTTCAAGCCGGACGGCAGCTACTCGATGCGTCATCTGCCGGTCGGCCATGACGAGCCGCTGCGCGCCGAGCTGATCGCGTTTCTCAACGCCGTGCGTTCCGGCGGCGCGCCGGCGGTCACCGGCGACGAAGGCGTTGCGAGCCTGGAGATCGCCACCCGCTGCCTCGAAACCTCGGCCAAGCCCGCCGCTGCATCCCCGGCCCGCAAGGGGCCGCGCCGCGTTGCGGGCTAGCTGGCGCATGATCCGGAAAAGTGGGAACCGGTCTCCGAAAAGCATGCCCTCGGGCTTGACCCGAGGGATCATGCGCAACGATCAAACCTTGATGTCTGTCTCTCCATCCGTGCAAGGCTCCATGAACCAGCATCTGCGTCTGCAAGCCATTCCCTTCATCGATGTCGCCGCCCAGCGGGCGCGGCTCGGCAAGTCGATCGACGAGGCGGTGGCCCGCGTGCTCGGCCACTGCCAGTTCATCAACGGTCCCGAGGTGACTGAGCTCGAGGCGCAGCTTGCGGCCTTCTCCGGCGCCAGGCACGTCGTGACCTGCGCCAGCGGCACCGATGCGCTCTTGATGGTGCTGATGGCCAAGGGTTATGGCCGTGGCGATGCCGTGCTGTGTCCGTCCTTCACTTTCTGCGCGACCGGTGAGGCGGTGGCCCTGTCCGGCGCCGCTCCGGTGTTCGTCGATGTCGACGAGGCGACCTTCAACATGGATGCCGCTTCGCTGAAACGCGGCATTGCGGCCGCGCGAAAACTCGGCCTGAAGCCGCGGGCGGTGATCCCGGTCGATCTGTTCGGCCAGAGCGCCGATCATGATGCGGTCGCCGCGGTCGCCGAGGCCGAAGGCCTGTTCGTGCTCGACGATGCCGCGCAGGGCTTTGGCGCGAGCTACAAGGGCCGCCGGCTCGGCACGCTCGGTCATGCGACCGCGACCAGCTTCTTTCCCGCCAAACCGCTCGGTTGCTTTGGCGACGGCGGTGCGATCTTCACCGATGACGCGGAGCTTGCCGAGACGCTGAAAAGCATCCGCGTGCACGGGCAGGGCGCCGATAAATACGACAACATCCGCCTCGGGCTCACCGGCCGGCTCGACACCATGCAGGCCGCGATCCTGATCGAGAAGCTTGGGATCTTCGAGGACGAGATCGCCGCGCGCAACCGCGTGGCGGAGCGCTACAACCGGGGCTTAAGCAATGTCGTGACCGTGCCGCGGCTCGCCTCCGGCTGCACCTCGATCTGGGCGCAATACACCATCCGCCTGCCCAAGGGCGTCGACCGCGACGGCTTTGCGGCGTCCTTGAAGGCGCAGGGCGTTCCGACCGCGATCTATTATCCGAAGTCGATGCACCAGCAGACCGCCTACCGGGATTTTCCCGTTGCCGAGGGCGGGTTGCCGGTCAGCGAACGCCTGTCGGCCGATGTCATCGCCCTGCCAATGCACGCCTATCTGGACGAGGCGACCCAGGATCGCGTCATCGCGGCTGTGCGCGACGCGGTTCAGGCATGATCCCGAAAAGCGGTCTTCCGGTCTTCGGATAAGATCATGCCTAAATCAATAAAGTCCTGATTTCGCCGTTTTGAAGCGCCGCTCGATGGGATAGAAAGCGGCGCATGCTTGGGCGCATCTTCACCGTCGGCGGCTATACCCTGCTTTCGCGGCTGACCGGCTTCGCGCGCGACATTATGCTCGCGGCGATCCTCGGCGCCGGCCCGGTGGCGGACGCGTTTTTCGTTGCCTTCCGCCTGCCCAACCATTTCCGCGCGATCTTTGCCGAGGGTGCGTTCAACGCCGCCTTCGTGCCGGCCTATGCGCATGTTCATGGCGAGAAGGGCGAGGCGTCGGCAAAGCTGTTTTCCGACCGCGTGTTCACGCTTCTGTTCCTGTCGCAGGTGATCCTGCTCATCGTTGCCTGGGTGTTCATGCCGCAGGCGATGAGCATCCTCGCGCCCGGCTTCTCCCATGATGAAGCACAGCGCGATCTCGCCATCGAGTTGACCCGCATCACCTTTCCCTATCTGCTCTTGATCACGCTGGTCACGCTCTATGGCGGCATGCTCAATGTGATGCATCGCTTTGCCAGCGCAGCCGCCGCCTCGATCTTCCTCAACCTCGCGATGATGGCGACGCTCGCGGTCGCGGTGTCCTTTCCGACCGCGGGCCATGCCGCCGCCTGGGGCGTCCTGATCTCCGGCTTCCTGCAATATTTCCTGCTCGCGGGCGATCTCGCCCGGCATGGCGGCCTGCCGCGCTTTGCCCCCTTGAGGTTGGATGAAGACATCCGCGCCTTCTTCCGCGCGCTCGGCCCCGCGACGCTGGGCTCCATGGGCACGCAGGTCGCGATGTTCGCCGACACCATCATCGCGACCTTCCTGCCCGCGGGCGCGCTGTCGGCGCTCTATTATGCCGACCGGCTCAATCAGCTTCCGATCGGCGTGATCGGCATTGCGGTCGGAACCGTGCTGCTGCCGGAAATGTCGCGGCGGATTACCGCGGGCGATCACGCTGGTGCCATGGAGGAGCAGCGCCGCGCCTTCGATTTCACGCTGTTGTTCGCCGTCCCCTTTGTCGCGGCTTTCCTCGCCGTGCCCGATGTGATCACGCGGGCGATGTTCGCGCGCGGCGCCTTCACCAAGGGCGACGCGGCGGCCGCCGGTGCGACGCTTGCCGCTTATGCGGTCGGCCTCATTCCCTTCGTCCTGATACGAAGCGCAGTCGCTACCTTCTACGCCCGCAAGAATACCGCGACGCCCGTCAAAGCCTCGCTCACCGGACTTGCCGTCAACATGGGACTGAAACTGCTCTTGATGGGGTCGCTTGCCCAGGTCGGCCTGGCGCTCGCGACCGCCGTCGGCGCCTGGGTCAATCTCCTGCTGGTGCTCGGCTTTGCGGTGCGTGCCGGCTATCTCGAGCTCACCCACGCGCTCGGGCGGTCCCTGATGAAATTCGCGATCACGGGCTTCGTGCTCGCCGCCGCGCTGTGGCTTAGCGCGAAATTTGCTGCAGTGCATTTCGGCGGCGTCCGATTCCAGGACGAGATTGTCCTGCTGGTCCTGATCGGCGTCGGCGCGGTGGTCTATGCCGGATCGATCCTCGGCCTGTTCGGCCTGAGGTGGCTCAAGAACCTGGTCAAGGGCTAATGGGCGTTTGCGCTTGCCCGCAAACCACTGCAATATGAGCAAGAATTCGAGCGGGAAACGGAGATACGATGGCTGCTCCCATTAAATTCGGCGTCGGTCAAAGCGTGCTTCGCAAGGAGGACGACGCGCTCATTCGCGGCAAGGGCCGCTACACCGATGACGTGGCGCCGCAGCCGGCGATGCACGCGCTGATGCTGCGCTCGCCGCATGCGCATGCGAAATTCACCATCAATGCCACGCGTGCCCGCACGTTGCCGGGCGTAGCCCTGGTCCTGACGTCGGCCGACATCGCCGATCTCGGCGACCTGCCGTGCCTGTTTAATTTCGAGGTCGATCCGTTCACCGGCCCGCCCTATCCGATCCTCGCCAAGGACGAGGTGCGCCATGTCGGCGATGCCGTCGCCTTTGTCGTGGCTGACACGCTCGATCACGCGCGCGACGCGGTCGAGGCGATCGAGGTGAACTGGACGCCGCTGCCCGCGGTTGCGGGCGTGGTGAACGCGGTGAAGAAAGGCGCGCCGCAGGTCTGGCCGAGCCACGCCGGCAACATCCTGTTCGACGTTCCGGTCGGCGACAAGAAGGCGACGGAGGAGGCGTTCAAGAAGGCGCATGCGGTTGCCGAAATCTCGATCGTCAATCCGCGCGTAGTCGCAAGCTTCATGGAGACCCGCGCGGCGAACTGCGAATACGACGCCAAGCGCGACCATCTGACGCTCACCGTCGGCAGCCAGGGCAGCCACCGGCTGCGCGACATCCTGTGCCAGAACGTCCTGAAGATTCAGGTCGAGAAGATGCGCGTGATCTGCCCTGACGTCGGCGGCGGTTTCGGCACAAAATTGTTTCCCTATCGCGAATATGCATTGCTCGCGGTCGCAGCCCGCAAGCTGAAGAAGACCGTGCGCTGGGCCGCCGATCGTTCGGAGCATTTCATGGGCGACGCGCAGGGCCGCGACAATGTCACGACCGCGCGGATGGCGCTTGCCGAAGACGGCAAGTTCCTCGCCATGGATGTCGACCTGATGGGTGACATGGGCGCCTATCTGTCGACCTTCGGACCCTACATCCCGCATGGCGGCGCCGGCATGCTGCCCGGCCTCTACGACATCCAGGCCTTCCACTGCCGCGTCCGCACCGTATTCACCCATACCGTGCCGGTCGATGCCTATCGCGGCGCGGGCCGCCCCGAAGCCGCTTACGTGATCGAGCGTCTCGTCGATGCCTGCGCGCGAAAGCTCGGCATGACGCCGGAAGCGATCCGCAAGAAGAATTTCATTCAGCCGAAGGCTCTGCCCTACAAGACCGCGACCGGCAAGGTCTATGATTCCGGCGACTTCGCAGCCCACATGAAGCGCGCGATGGAAGTCGCGAACTGGAAGGAGTTTCCCAAGCGCGCGAAGGTCGCGAAGAAGGCCGGCCTGGTGCGCGGCATCGGCATGGCGAGCTATGTCGAGATCTGCGGCACCATGGGCGACGAGACCGCCAATGTGCGGCTTGATCCCAATGGCGACGTGACGATTTTGATCGGCACGCAGTCGAGCGGGCAGGGCCACCAGACCGCCTATGCGCAGATCGTCGCCGAGCAGTTCGGACTGCCGCCGGAACGCGTCCACATCCACCAGGGCGACACCGACGAGATCAAGACCGGGCTTGGCACTGGCGGCTCGGCATCGATTCCGACCGGCGGCGTCAGCGTCCAGCGCGCCACGCAGGATCTCGGCAAGAAGCTGAAGGATCTCGCGGCCGAAGCGCTGGAAACCAGCGCCGGCGACCTCGAGATCAACAATGGCGTGATCCGCATCGCCGGCACCGACCGCTCGATCAGCTTTGCCGATGTGGCCAGGCGCGCGGGCGGCGACACCTCGAAGCTCAACGGGAGCGCGACCTTCAACAGCGCCGACGGCACCTATCCGAACGGGACGCACATCGCGGAGGTCGAGATCGATCCCGCGACCGGCATCACAAAAATCGTCAATTATGTGATCGTCGATGATTTCGGCGTGACGCTCAATCCGCTGCTGCTCGCGGGTCAGGTGCATGGCGGCGTGATGCAGGGCATTGGCCAGGCGCTGATGGAGCAGGTGGTCTATAGCCCGACCGACGGCCAGCTCATGACCGCGACCTATATGGACTACGCGCTGCCGCGCGCGGCCGACGCCTCGTCGTTCCATTTCGAGACCAGCAACGTGCCCTGCAAGACCAATCCGATGGGTGTGAAGGGCGCGGGCGAGGCCGGAGCGATCGGTTCGTGCCCTGCGGTGGTGAACGCCATCATCGAAGGGCTGTGGCGCGAATACAAGATCGACCACATCGACATGCCGGCGACCGCCGAGCGGGTCTGGATCGCGATCCGCGAGCACCAGCGCCGGCACAGCCTCTGAGCGGTTAGCTCTGGCGCGCCGGGAATAAACCACGATCGCAGGGTTATAAGAAAGTGAGCGCCGCGGCCCGGATAAGGCGGGACCGCGGCGTTGCTGGGTGTGGCACGCGAGACGGAGAGTTCGCCAATGAAAAAACTGGTTGTCGTGGTGGGAGCATTGTTGCTGGGGTCGGGCGCCGTGATGGCGGACCAGAAGCTCGCAGTCGAGCAGGACAATTTCATGCGGGCGCTCGGCAAGGGCGTCTACGTGACCATGCTCAAAATGAGCAAGGGCGATCTGCCCTATGACCAGGCGGCCGTCGATGCGGCGCTGGTCCAGCTCGAAGAGAACGTCCCCAAGATCCCGACCGTGTTCAAGGACAATCCGAAGGAGCAGGTGGTCGACGCGACTTACGGGGCATCGCAGAAGATCTGGGAGAAAAAGGCCGATTTCGACTCCAAGGTTCCGCCTGTTATCAAGACGATTGCCGACCTGAAGGGCAAGATCAAGGATCAGGCCAGCGTGAAAATGGCGTTCGATGCACTCCACAAAAGTTGCACCGGCTGCCACGAGGATTATCGGCTCAAGCTGAAGTAAGGCTTCAACGCGGCGCCACAGAGCGCTGGCACCGGGGCTGGCGGCATCGCTTCTCAGCGCTCTCGCAACACCTCCTGCCGGTAACGCCGCAGCGGCGACAGCAGATAGCTCAGGATGGTGCGCGAACCGGTCTTGATCTCGACGGTGACCGCCATGCCCGGCGCCAGATTCACGATCCGGTCCTCGACCTGCATCGAGGTGCGATCGAGCGAGATGCGCGCGCCGTAGTTCAGCTCCTGGCCGGCCGGCTCGCTGGTCTCATGCTCCGTGCCGAGCGCACGGTCGTTCGCGCGCCCTTCGGGCTTGTCGCGAAGGATGGCGTCCTGCGAGACGCTCAACACGGCGCCGTGCAACAACCCGTAGCGGGTGAAGTTGAAGGTATCGATCTTGATCTCCGCGCCCTGACCGGGCTCGACGAAGCCGATGTCGCGGTTCGACACCATCGCCTCGATCTCGAGCTGGCTGTCGCTGGGCACGATCACCAGCAGCGACTGCGCCGGCGTCACCACGCCGCCTATGGTGTGCACGGCAAGCTGCTGCACCACGCCGTCGACCGGCGAGGTGAGCTGCTGCAGCCTGGTCTTCTGCTGTGCCTTGATCAGGTCCTGCGCGAGCCCGTTGGCCTTCTGCTCGCTCTTGGCGAGGTCGTCGGAAAGGGTGCGGCTGTACTCGGCGACCGCCTGCGCGCGCGTCTCGCGGATCGCGGCGACCGCGGCTTCCGCCTCGTGCAGATGGCTCTTCTGCACGGTGAGCTCCTCCTGCTGCTCGAACAGCAGCTGCAGGATCTCGTAATAGGTCAGCTTGGAGCCGATCTCCTTCTCCATCAGGATTTTGCGGATGTCGACGCGCTGCTGGATGACCGGGATCAGCACTTCGAGCTTGTGGATCGTGGCCGCGATGGTCTCCTGCTCGGCCTGCTTCTGCGCCCCCTGCCGCGAGAGCGCGGCGATCTTGGCGCGGTGCTCGGTGACCTGGTTGAACAGCAGCTGGCGCTGGGTCCCGACCAGGACGGGATCGGCCTCGGCCGGCGCCATGAGGTCGGCGATGTCCCGGTCGGTGCTGGCAAGCGCGGCGCGCAGCCGCGCGATGTTGAGCCGCTCGGCCACGAGGTCGTCGCGCAGATGATCGCGCTCGGCGGCGTTCACCGTCGGATCGAGTTCGATCAGCACGTCGCCGGCCTTCACCGCCTGTCCATCCTGCACGCGGATGGCACGCACCACGCCGGTCTCGAAGGGCTGCACCAGCTTGCTGCGCCCGCCCGAGACCACCTTTCCCGGCGCGGACGCGACAATGTCGATCGTGCCCCAGCTCGCCCAGCCCAGAGCCGCGCCAAACAGCACGACGATGGTCAAGCCGATGGCGCGGCCGATCGGCGAGGGCGGCGACTCGACGATCTCCAGGGCTGCGGGGAGGAACGCAAGCTCCTCGGCGCACCGGCCTTTCGCCTGCCTGAAGGGGATGACGATCTCGCTCTGCCGCGCGGGCAGCGCGGAATTAGCTGACTTCATGGAGCCCTCCCTGCAGCCGGTGCAGCGCGGCGTAGCGGCCGCCGGTCTTGATCAGCGCGTCGTGGGTGCCGTCCTCGACCAGGCGCCCGCGCTCAAGGGTGAAGATTCGATCCGCCGTTCGTACCGTGGAGAGCCGATGGGCGATGATCAACACCGTGCGGCCCCGCGCGATCTCCTTCATGTTCTGCTGGATGATGCGCTCGCTCTCATAGTCGAGCGCGCTGGTCGCTTCGTCGAAAATCAGGATGCGTGGATCGCTCATGAGCGCACGCGCGATCGCGATGCGCTGGCGCTGGCCGCCCGACAGCGTCGAGCCGCGCTCGCCGACCATGGTGTCATAGCCCTCGGTGAGCTCCAGGATGAAGTCATGCGCGCCGGCAAGCCTAGCCGCTTCGATCACGCGCTCCATCGGCATCGCGGGATCGGCGAGCGCGATGTTGTCGCGCACCGAGCGATTGAACAGCATGTTCTCCTGCAGTACCACGCCGATCTGCCGGCGCAGCCAGGCGGGGTCGGCCATCACGAGGTCCATGCCGTCGATCAGCACGCGTCCGCTCTGCGGCACGTAAAGCCGCTGCACCAGTTTCGCGAAGGTGCTCTTGCCCGAGCCGGACGGCCCGACAATGCCAACGGTCTGCCCGGCCGGCACGTCGAAGGAGACGTCGTGCAGGATTTCCTGTCCGTCGACGCGGTAGCGGAAAGATACATGCTCGAAGCTGACATTGCCGCGGATCGCGGGCAGCGCGGCGCGCGCCGCAGCATGGGTCGGTTCAGTCGTGGTGTTGAGGATGTCGCCGAGGCGGGCGATCGACAGCCGCGCCTGGTGAAAATCCTGCCACACCTGCGCAAGCCGCAGCACCGGCGCCGAGACGCGGCTGGCCAGGATGTTGAAGGCGACGAGCTCGCCGACCGAAAGCGTGCCGCCGATCACGAGCTTGGCGCCGAAATAGAGGATGCTGGCGGTAACGGCCTTGCTGACGAACTGCACCAGCTGGCTTGCGGTGTTGCCGAGGCTCTGCACGCCGAAGCTTGCAGTCACGTAGCCGGCGAGCTGTTCTTCCCAGCGCCGCTGCATCTGCGGCTCGACCGCCATCGCCTTCAGCGTCTCGATGCCCGTGACGCTTTCGACCAGGAAGGCCTGGTTCTCCGCGCCACGCTGGAATTTCTCGCTGAGCCGGCGGCGGAACAGCGGCGTGACCGCGGCCGAGATCACGATATAGAACGGGAACGAGCCGAGCACGATGAAGCTGAGCAGCGGCGAGTAGGCGAACATCACGGCGAGAAACACGAAGGTGAAGAACAGGTCGATCACCAGCGTCAGCGCCGAGCTTGTCAGGAAATTGCGGATGTTTTCCAATTCCCGCACCCGCGCCACGGAATCGCCGACGCGGCGCGCCTGGAAATAGGACATGGGCAGCGCCAGCAGATGATGGAACAGCCGCGCACCGAGCTCGACATCGATGCGGTTGGTGGTGTGCGAGAACAGATAGGTACGCAAAATGCCGAGTATGGTTTCGAACAGCGAGATCGCGACAAGGCCGATCACGAGCACATCGAGCGTCGAGATCGAGCGGTGCACCAGCACCTTGTCGATCACGACCTGGAAGAACAGCGGCGAGACCAGCGCGAACAACTGCAGGAAGAACGAGGCGACCAGCACCTCGCCGAGCAGGCGCTTGTATTTCCGGATAGCGCCGAGGAACCAGGTAATGTCGAAGCGGCGGGTGAGGTCGGAAAGCCTCGCACGCCGCGCCATCAGGATCAGCCCGCCATCCCAGATTTCAGCCAATTCGGCGCGCGTCATCAGCAGGGGACGCCGATCCCTGGGCGACTGCACCAGCACTTTTTCTTCGGACGCCTTGGCGATGACCATGAACGTGCCGTCGCGCAGCAAGGCGATGCCAGGCAGGGGTGTCTTTGCGAGCCGCGAGAAGCTGGTGCGATAGGCGCGGGCCTTGAGCCCGAGGTCTTTGGCGCACCGGAGTATCTCCGGTGCGCCAATGGTGACTGTTCCCAGCCGATGCTTGATCTGCTCGCGATCGGCCGCGACACCCTGGAGGTGCAGCAACGTCAGGAGAGCCTCGAGGCCGGAATCGGCCGCTCTCGTCTCTGCTTCGGTCGTCATCTGCATCCTCCAGGGACCGCGCGCCGCGTCTCAGGCAACGTGCTGCGGCGACGCCAGGGCCGGCTGCGGCGCCGCGAACGGGTCAGGCAGGACCGTGGGGCCGTGGCCGACGCCTGCGGTGACGAAGGTCGACGCCATGGCATCGCTGAGCAGCGCCGCACCGCTGACATGCCCGATCGCACTGTTGATGACGACGTTGCCGCCCGGCCCGCCGTCGAGGACGTCGGTTCCACCGCCGCCGATCAGCACGTCGTCGCCGTTGCCGCCGCTGAACACGTCGTTCTCGGTGCCGCCGACCAGGACATCATTGCCGTTGCCGCCATTGGCAACGAGCTGGACGCCGTTGGCGAGGCCCGAGGAGGTGATGACATCGTCGCCGTCAAGGCCGTTGATGACGATGCGATCGCCCACACCGGCATTGGCGATATTCACATCGGCACCAAGACCCGACACCGTGATCACGCCGTTGTTCTCGGTCACCGTGATGACGTCGGCGCCGGCGGTCCCGTCGATGGTGACCGTGTCGGCATTGCCATCATCGGCGCCATTGACGCCGAGGTCGAGATTGACCTGGTTGGTACTGGTCCCGGTCAGATCGTGGACCTCGATGTTGTCGGCGCCTCCGAGCGCGTTGAAATTGATATGTTCAACGCCGTTGAGGTCCATGGTGATGCCGGCGACGTCGCGGGTGAAGCGCGTCCGGCTGCCATTGGCCGAGATGTCGATCTTCTCGTCGATATTGGCTCCGTTGAACTGGAGCGTATCGGTGCCCGCCTGGCCTTCCACGATGTCGCTGCCATCGCCGGGATTCCAGACAAAGGTGTCGTCACCGGCTCCGAGGTTGGCGACGTCGTTGCCACGCCCGCCGATCACGGTGTCGTTGCCGGCGCTGCCGATGATGGTGTCGTTGCCGTCACCACCATTGAGGGTGAGGTTGGCGAGCTGACCCGGCTTGAAGGCGGAGGCATCGATGGTGTCGTCGCCGCCGAGGCCGTTGATGGTCAGGGAGTCGCCGGCATCCGCGTGGGCAATGGTCACTTGCGCGGCCAGGCCGTTGACCACGATCGAGCCGCCGCTGCTCGCCACGGTAATCTTGTCATTACCGGCCGAGCCGTTGACGGTCACGGTATCAGCCGCGCCGTCGCCGGAAGTACCGCCTGCAGTGCCGCTCAGGTCGATCCCGACCTGGGTGACGCCTGTGCCGGTCAGGTCGTTGACTGTGATCATGTCGGAGCCGCCCAGCGCGTTGAACTGGATGTGCTCGACGCTGTTGAGGTCCATGGCGATGTTGGCGACGTCGCGCGTGAAGCGCGCGTGACTGCCATTGGCGGATATGTCGATCCTCTCCGCGATATTGGCGCCATTGAAGAGGAGCGTGTCGGTGCCGGCGCCGCCATCGACGCTGTCGGAGCCGTCGCCGGGATTCCAGATGAAGGTGTCGTCACCGGCACCGAGGTCGGCAAGGTCGTTGCCCTGACGGCCGTTCACCGTGTCATTGCCGTCGCCGCCGATCAGGACATCGTTGCCCTGGCTGCCGGTGATGAAGTCATTGCCCGCGCCGCCGTCGAGGGTCAGGGCAATGGTGGTGGCCGCGATCGCGGACGCGTCGATGGTGTCGTTCCCCCCGAGGCCCTGGATCGTGAGATGGTCGCCGGCTTCCGCGCCGGTCAGGACGACGGTTTCCGGCGTGCCGGTGACAGTGACCGTGGTACCGGTCGCGGTCACCTTGATCTGTTCGGCCTTGTTGCTGCCGTTGATCGTCACGGTATCAGCGGCGCCATCTCCCTGTCCGGTACCCGGGAGGCCCGCGAGGTCGATCGCGACCTGGGTGACGCCGGTGCCGGTGAGGTCGTTGACGGTGATGTCGTCGGCGCCGCCGAGAGCCGTGAAGTCGATTTGCTCGATGTTGTTCAGGTCCATCGTGATGTTGGCAATGTCACGGGTGAAGCGGACGCGATGGCCATTGGCGGAGATGTTGATCTTCTCGTTCACGTTCGCGCCGTTGAACAGCATCGTGTCCTTGCCGTCGCCGCCGTCGACCGTGTCGCTGCCGTCGCCGGGATTCCAGACGAAGGTGTCGTCGCCGGTGCCGAGCTGGGCGTTGTCGTTGCCGCGGCCGCCGGTGATGACGTCGTTGCCGGCACCGCCGATCAGCATGTCGTTGCCGTCGCCGCCGGTTATGGTGTCGTTGCCATCGCCACCGTCGACAGTGAGATTGATCAGGTTGGCGAGGCCATTTCCGGCGGTGAAGACGTCGTCGCCGCCGTTCATGTTAAGCACGAAGTTCTCGGTCGTACCGATGTCGAGCGAGAACGGCGCGGGGTTGGTGCGATCGAAACGCACGCGGGTGCCATTGGGAGTGATGGTGAATACTTCGGCGCCGTTGCCGCCGTTGACCTCGGCGGTGTCGATGCCGTCGCCGCCCTCCATCAGATCGGTGCCTTCGCCCGGATTCCAGATCATGCGATCGTTGCCGGCCTGGCCGAACATCTGGTCGTCGCCGGCGCCGCCGGTCAACGTGTCGTTGCCGTCACCGCCGAACAGCAAATCGTTGCCGCCCTTGCCCTGCAGCACATCGTTGCCGGCCTGACCGAACAGCATATCGTTGCCGGAGCCGCCAGTCAGCGTGTCGTTGCCGTCGCCACCGAACAGATTGGCTGCGGGCAGCGCGCCGTTGCTTTCGTCGAGCGAGATGATGTCGTTGCCAGCCTGCCCGAACACCTGGATCACGGAGGTGTTACCGACCGTCGGTTGACCGCCTACAACGGAAACCGCGCCGTGGTTGAGGAGAATATTTCCGGCGGCGTCGCGGCTTGCGACGATGGTGTTGCCGAGCGCGTCGTCGAACACCGACAGCACGCCGGATCCTCGAGAAAATGATGCAGTAGTAGCCATGGTTGCAATCCCTTTAGGTCTAAGCCCCTTGGACGGATGCTTAGCCGTGGACCGCATGACAGGCTTGAAGCCGGGATTGAGAGGGCCATGAATTCCTCTGAATAAGCCCTGCTGATTTCCTGATTGTGCTAATGTGATCGGGCTGTGATCAGGCTGTGATCGCCGGGCCTGTATTCGGCGCAGCGCCAATCAGCCACCGCGGCGGCGCGCGGGAGATGCGTCAAATACCCGTTGGCTCGATTTTACAGATCTATCGCGGCGGCAGTCGCGGCCATCCAATTTCAGGACACCAGCGTGCAACTTGTTTTTGCAGATTTTGTCCTTGATACCGACCGGCGCGAGCTGCGCCGCAGTTCTGAACTGATTGCGGTCGAGCCCCAGGTCTATGACCTTCTGCTTTACCTGGTGCGGCACCACGATCGCGTGGTCACCAAGGACGACCTGATCGCTTCGGTGTGGGGCGGCCGCATCACCTCGGATGCGACCATGACAAGCCGTATCTACGCCGCGCGCAAGGCGATCGGCGACAGCGGCCAGCACCAGAAACTGATCCGCACCATCCCGCGCAAGGGTCTGCGCTTCGTCGGCGAAGTTCACACGCAATCGACGGACGACGAGCTCGGCGAGCTTTGCGCCGAACCGCCTTTGGGTGAACCCGGTGAGCCGACGGGTGCGGCGTTGCCGCTGCTCGACCGTCCCGCCATCGCCGTGCTGCCCTTTGCCAACATGAGCGACGATCCGGAGCAGGAATATTTCTCCGACGGCATCAGCGAAGACCTCATTACCGCGCTTTCGAAGCTGCGCTGGTTCTTCGTGATCGCGCGCAACTCTTCGTTCGTCTACAAGGGCAAGTCCGTCAACATCAAGCAAGTCGGCGAGGACCTCGGCGTCGGCTACGTGATCGAAGGCAGCGTGCGCAGGGAAGGCGACCGCGTGCGGATAACGGCGCAGCTCAACGACGTCGCCACCGGCAGCCACCTCTGGGCGGAGCGTTACGACCGCGGCCTCGCCGATGTGTTCGCGATGCAGGACGAGATCACCGAGGCGATCGTCGCCTCGATCGAGCCGCAGCTTTACGCCGCCGAAAATTTTCACGCCAAGCGCAGGACCCCGGACAGCATGGACGCATGGGGCTTGGTGATGCGGGCGCTGTCGCATTTCTGGCGAGTGACGCGTGAGGATTATATCGTCGCCGAGGCGCTCCTGGAGAAAGCGATCAAGATCGATCCCAACTACGGCCAGGCGCTCGGCGTGCTCGCCGCCAGCCACGCCTTTTGCGCCTATAATGGCTGGGCCGACATCGTAACTTCGGTTCCGATCGCCGAGCGCGCAGCGCTCGCGGCGGTCCGTGCTGACAGCGAGGATCCTTGGGCACACTATGCGCTAGGCTGCGTTCATGTGTTAATGCGGCGTTTCGATGATGCGCTCGCCGAGTTCGAGCTGGCGCTGAGTTTCAATCCGAGCTTCGCGCTGGCCCAAAGCGTGTATGGCCTGGCGCTCGCGTTTTCCGGCCGCTGGGAGGAAGCCGCCGCTGCCACCGCACGCGCGCTGCGCCTGAGCCCGCGCGATCCGTTTGCCGCGATCTACAATGGCATCGCCGCCTACGCCCAGTTCGTCGGACGCAATTATGAGGAGGCGACGCGGCTAGCGGGCGCGAGCGTCCGGCTTCGCTCTGACCATGTCGGTGGCTACCGCATGCTGACCGCCGCGGCCGCCATGGCCGGACAACTCGATGTCGCTACCGTGGCATTGCACGAACTGCGGCGCGCGCAGCCCAATTTCTCGCTTGCCTGGATCACGCAGAATATGCCGTTCAAGCACGAGGCCGACCGCGACCATTATCTGGACGCCTTCCGCCGCGCTGGCTTGGACTAGCTTCGCCGCGCTTTGCCGTTGCCGCCGAACAGATGCACCGATGACATCAGGCCATTGGTCTCATCGACCGAGATATTGTCGTTGCCGTCCAAGCCGAAGATGTCGATTTCGCCTACGTCGACAATGGCCGGCTTTCCGCCCGCGACTTTTGTGGAACCGCCATTGATCAAAATGTTCCCGGCAGCGTCGCGGCTGCTCACGATCCCGTGACCGGCCAAATCGTCGGTCGCGGTGAGCAGTCGGGCGTCGGGGGATAGGGTTAACAGAAATAGCCGCACTAACGATCTCAGGTTCTTGCCCCTCGCATGCCAGATTAACGGGGTGTAGAATGATTAGCTTGAAGCCTCCCTTGAGACGGCCATGATTGTTCTGAAGATGCCCTCCAGATTTTCTGATGGCGGCATGAGGCCGTTAGCGACCGAAAATGCGCTGAATTTCCGTTCCGCGAGATTTGCGCGGCAATAAGATTCTGGGGCTAAAAAATTGCGTTTCCACTTCGAAGGCCACGTGCTCGATACGGACACGCGCGAATTGCGCCGTGGCCCTGAGCGGATTGCGGTCGAGCCGCAGGTGCTCGATCTGCTGGTCTTTCTCGTGGAGAACCGCGACCGCGTGGTCACCAAGGACGATCTGATTGCCTCCGTCTGGGGCGGGCGCATCGTCTCCGACGCGGCGCTGACCAGCCGCATCTATGCGGCCCGCAAGGCGGTCGGCGACACCGGGCGCGACCAGAAGCTGATCCGCACCATGGCCCGCAAGGGACTGCGTTTCATCGGCACGCTGGAGCAACGGACCATCGAGACGGCGCCGCCGCCGGCCGCCGCTGCTGCCTCATCCGACGCAGCGCCGGCGGTGTTGCGCCCCGCTGTGCTGCCTCCCGAGCGTCCCGTGATCGCCGTGCTGCCCTTCAACAACATGAGCGACGATCGGGCGCAGGAATATTTCTCCGACGGCATCAGCGAGGACCTGATCACCGGGCTGTCGAAAATGCGCTGGTTCTTCGTGATCGCGCGCAACTCCTCCTTTACCTACAAGGGCAAGTCCGTGCATGTGAAGCAGGTCGGTGAGGAACTCGGCGCCGGCTATGTGGTCGAGGGCAGCGTGCGCAAGAGCGGCGGGCGCGTGCGGATCACCGTGCAGCTCAACGACGTCGGCAGTGGCAGCCATGTCTGGGCGGAGCGTTACGACCGCGACGCCGCCGACGTGTTCGCACTGCAGGACGAGATCACCGAGGCCATCGTCGCCGCGATCGAGCCGCAGCTCTATGCCGCCGAGCATTTCCGCGCGCGACGCAAGCCGCCGTCGAGCATGGACGCGTGGGAACTGGTGATGCGCGCGCTGTCGCATTACAGCCAAGTCACCGAGCAGGACGGGAAAATCGCGCAGGAGCTGTTGCAGCAGGCGATCGCGATCGACCCGGACTACAGCCAGGCGCTCGGCCTGCTCGGCGCGACCTATGCGGTCGCGGCGCATATGGGATGGGCGGATCCCCGCGTCGTCGTGCCGCTCGCCGAGCGCGCGGCGCTGGCCGCGGTCCGGCTCGACGGAGAGGATCCCTGGGCGCATCTCGCGCTTGGCGGCGTGCATCTGATCCTGCGGCGCTTCGACGATTCGATTGCCGCGCTCGAACTGGCGCTGAATCTCAATCCGAGCTTCTCGCACGCCCAGAACGCATATGCCTCGGCACTGGCGTTCTCCGGCCGCTGGCGGGAGGCCATCGACGCCGTCAATCGCGCGGTGCGCTTGAGCCCGCACGATCCGTTCGTGGCCTTCAACCACGGATCCGCCGCGCTCGGTCACTACCTCGGCGGCAATTATGAGGAGGCGATCCGCCTGTCACAGGCCGCCATTCGGCTTCGCCCGGGCTATGGCAGCGCGTACCGCCTGCTGGTCGCGGCCGCCGGCATTGCGGGGCAAACCGATCTCGCCGCGGCCGCCCTGAAGGAGCTTCGCCGGGTCCAGCCCAACGCTTCGCTCGAGTGGATCAGGACCCACGTCCCGCTCAAGAACGACACCGATCGCATTCACTACCTCGAAGGCTTTTATCGCGCCGGGCTGAAATGATCCCGGCGCGTGGTGGCAAGCAAAAAGAGGCGGATGCTTTGGCATCCGCCCCTTCTTGCGCGGCAATAGGATTCTGAGGCAAAAAAATTGCAGTTCCACTTCGAAGGTCACGTGCTCGATACGGACACGCGCGAATTGCGCCGTGGCCTGGAGCTGATTGCAGTCGAGCCGCAGGTGCTCGATCTGCTGGTCTTTCTCGTGGAGAACCGCGACCGCGTGGTCACCAAGGACGATCTGATTGCTTCCGTCTGGGGCGGGCGCATCGTCTCCGACGCGGCGCTGACCAGCCGCATCTATGCGGCCCGCAAGGCGGTCGGCGACACCGGGCGCGACCAGAAGCTGATCCGCACCATGGCCCGCAAGGGCTTGCGTTTCATCGGCACGCTGGAGCAGCGGACCATCGAGACGGCGCCGCCGCCGGCCGCCGCTGCTGCCTCATCCGACGCAGCGCCGGCGGTGTTGCGCCCCGCCGTGCTGCCTCCCGAGCGTCCGGTGATCGCCGTGCTGCCCTTCAACAACATGAGCGACGATCGGGCGCAGGAATATTTCTCCGACGGCATCAGCGAGGACCTGATCACCGGGCTGTCGAAAATGCGCTGGTTCTTCGTGATCGCGCGCAACTCCTCCTTTACCTACAAGGGCAAGTCCGTGCATGTGAAGCAGGTCGGCGAGGAACTCGGCGCCGGCTATGTGGTCGAGGGCAGCGTACGCAAGAGCGGCGGGCGCGTGCGCATCACCGTGCAGCTCAACGACGTCGGCAGTGGCAGCCATGTCTGGGCCGAGCGCTACGACCGCGACGTAGCTGATGTGTTCGCGCTGCAGGACGAGATCACCGAGGCCATCGTCGCCGCGATCGAGCCACAGCTCTATGCCGCCGAGCATTTCCGCGCGCGACGCAAGCCGCCGTCCAGCATGGACGCGTGGGATTTGGTGATGCGCGCGCTGGCCCATTACAACCTGGTGACGGTTCGGGACCACGAGATCACGCGGGAGCTGTTGCAGCAGGCGATCGCGATCGACCCGGACTACAGCCAGGCGCTCGGTCTGCTCGGCGCGAGCTACGCGTTCGGGGCGCATATGGGCTGGCAGGATCCCAGCGTCGCTGTGCCGCTCGCCGAGCGCGCGGCGCTGGCCGCGGTGCGGCTCGACGGCGAGGATCCCTGGGCGCATCACGCGCTCGGCGGCGCGCATCTGCTGCTCCGGCGCTTCGACGATGCGATCGCGGCGCAAGAGCTGGCGCTGCATCTCAATCCGAGCTTCGCGCACGCCCAGAATTATTACGCCACGGCGCTGACATTCTCCGGCCGTTGGCGGGATGCGCTCGAGGCCATCAATCGCGCCCTGCGCCTGAGCCCGCGCGATCCGTTCGTGGCGTTCAATTACGCCTCCGCCGGGCTCGCCCATTACTTCGGCGGCAATTACGCGGAAGCGATCCGCATGTCGCAAACCGCCATTCGCCTGCGCTCCGATTTTGCTGCTGCGTACCGCGTGCTGGTCGCGGCCGCCGGCATTTCGGGGCAGCAGGATCTCGCGGCCGCCGCGCTGCAGGAGTTGCGTCGCACTCAGCCAAATATTACGCGCGCGTGGATCATGGCCAACGTACCGATCAAGAACGATACCGACCGCATTCATTACCTCGAAGGCTTTCATCGCGCCGGGCTGGAATAGCGCATGATCCGGAAAAAGCCTGCCCCGCACTTGATGCGGGGTGGGTACCGGTTTTCCCTCGCGACAAACGCGTAGCGTTGGCGCGCAGATCATGCGCACAGAAGAATCCAGTGCGCGCGTGGCGGCAAGCAAAAGGGGCGGATGCCTCTCGCATCCGCCCCTTCGCTATTTCCTTCGTTATTTGCTTGGGCTGGGAGAGCCTACTTCGTCACCTGGCCGCGGATTTCGCCGCCGGGATTGGCCTGGGTGTGCACGTTGACATAGTACTTGCCGCCGACGAGGTCGGCAGCCTGCGCGTCGGTCAGCGTCGCGCTGCCTTCGACCGGGCTCGTGCCCGCGTTCGGGATCGCGACCGCGACACCGGCGTTCTTGCCGGCTTCCGCGGGGCCATGGAAATGCGCGGCCGTGGCGGGGCCGGAGAGACCGGAATAGGTGACCTTCCAGGACAGCTTCTTGCTGGCCGGATCATAGTCGATGTCGGCGGTACCGGTCGCTGTGGAGGCATTCGGCGGCACTTCGGCCTTGGCATTCAGCGCTGCCTTGTACTTGTCGGCGAACGCCGGGCCGGCAAAGGCGACGGAGGCCGCAAACGCAAGCGCGGCGAACATGGTTTTGGTCATGGCTGCTCTCTCCCTGTTGACGTCGAGTGACGGTACCTATCGCACAACAATGCGAATTCTATTTTATTCCCGAAATCGGCCACATCGCCGTAGGACTTTGGTCCATCTTATGGCTGGAGCGGCGAGGCAGCTAGCCGTAAGCTACCTTGGTCGATGACAGGTGGGGTGATGGTGCGGCGAATTATCCTCTTGCTGATTCTCGCGGGCGCCGTCGCCTTCGCGGCCTATTGGTGGCTGACCGCGCCGCCCCTGCAGGCGGCCGTCACGGAAAAGGCGTACACGCCGAACCCGGCGAACGGGGAGACCATCTTCAATGCCGGCGGGTGCTCCTCCTGCCATGCGGTGCCGAACCAGCCCGACCGTTTCAGGCTCGGCGGCGGCCTTGCGATACCGTCGCCGTTCGGCACCTTCTATGCGCCGAACATCTCGCCCGATCCCAACGACGGTATCGGGCGATGGAGCGAGGCCGATTTCGTCAATGCGGTGAAGCGCGGCGTTTCGCCTGGCGGAACGCACTATTTCCCGGCCTTTCCCTATACGTCCTACGCCCATGCGACAGTCCAGGACGTGCGCGATCTCTTCGCCTGGCTGAAAACGCTGCCGCCGGTCGCGGGCCGGGTGCGCGACCATGATGTGCCATTCCCGTTCAACATCCGCCGCAATGTCGGCATCTGGAATTGGCTGTTCTTCGATGGTGCCCTGTTCATCCCCGACCAGTCGCGCTCGCCGTCGTGGAATCGTGGCGCCTATCTCGTGAACAGCTTCGGCCACTGCGCCGAGTGCCACAGCCCGCGCAATTTCCTGGGCGGCATCATCGCGTCGCAGCGTTTTGCCGGCGGACCAAACCCGGAAGGCGAGGGCTGGGTGCCGAACATCACGCAGAAGGGAATCGGTGACTGGAGCGCAAAAGACATCGCTGATTTCCTGGAGAACGGCGTGACGCCCGATGGCGACAGTGCCGGCGGCGCGATGGTGCGCGTGATCAAGAATACGTCGCAGCTGAAGCCTTCCGACCGCGCCGCGATCGCCGAATATGTGAAATCGCTGCCGCCGGTCGAAGGGCCGCCGAAGCCGAAGAAAAAGCCGGAGAAAACGGGTTAGTTACCGATGCCAACACGGTGACGAGTTCGGGAGATGACTGTGAGGCGACGCGAGTTCATCGCGCTGCTGGGGAGCGCGGCGGCAATCCGACCGTTCGGCGCGCGTGCAGAGCGGGCGGCCGAGCGCATCCTCTATTTCACATACTCGGCCGGCTACCGGCATGAAGCCCTACCGCTTTCGAAGTCAATCCTGACACAGCTTGGAAGGAATTCCGGCGTCTTTGAAGTTAGCGCCACGGAAGATGCATCTGAATTTTCGACCGAGAACCTCAAACGCTACGCCGCGGTGATGTTCTACACAACGGGAGAACTTCCTATGAGCGGCACAGAAAGGACAGCTCTTCTCGACTTCGTGCGCTCGGGCGGTGGGTTCCTCGGTGTTCATTCGGCCACCGACACTTTCTACACTTGGCCGGATTATCTTGATCTGATCGGCGGCTACTTCAATGGGCATCCCTGGCATCAGGCCGTGACGATCGAGGTCGCTGACCCCGGCGATCCGCTGGTGGCGTTTCTCGGGAATTCGTTGCAGCTCGATGATGAAATCTACCAGATCAGCGACTTCGACTATCGTGGGTCGCATGTGCTGCTGCGCCTCAACGAAAGTTCGGTGGACCTTGGCAAGACCGGAGTGCATCAACGGTTCTATGGTTGGCCTCTCGCCTGGACCCGATCCTTCGGCCAGGGGCGGGTATTCTATACGGCCCTTGGGCACGAGGCGTCGGTCTGGCAGGACGCCCGCTACCAGCGGATCCTCGCGAACGCCATCCTCTGGTCTATGCGAAGGTCGCCCTAACGCGTGATGGCTGTAGGAAGCCCTGGCGCTTCGAAGGCAGGACAATCCCCGTGCTCAGGGTCTCACGGTTGGTTCCCGCCTGAAGTGCGGAGGTGATATACTCTTTTGCATGACCATCGAACTCGCCCTGCTCGCCGCAAGCGTAGTCCTCGGCATCGTGCACCTCATCGTCGTGTCGCACCTGCAGAGCTGGCAACGAGGATATAGGTGGACCGCCGGTTCGAGGGAACAGAGCGTTGCGCCGCTCACCGGTCTTGCTGGAAGGGCCGAACGAGCACTGCGAAACTATCTTGAGACCTTTCCGTTCTTCGCCGCTGCAATTCTTGTCGTCACCGTGACGAACACGCACAGCTGGCTCACCGTGTGGGGAGCCCACTTCTACTTTTGGGGTCGCATCGTGTACGCAATCCTGTATGCGGCGGACTTGCCGTTGGCTCGTTCGCTCGTGTGGAATATCCCGACGACCGGTATCCTGATGAATGTTGCCGGGCTGTTCCTGAAGTGACGTGGCCCCTCAGCGGAATTGCTGGTGCGTGCCTCCGATGTCCGATTTTTACTTGGACGTCGCCATGCCTATTTGGGCGTAGCGCATTTTGTGATTGTACGGCCCTAGCCGAGCTTCGCGATCCTCAACTCACCGGCCAGCTGATCGAGCCCGCGCATCAGCGCCGGCGCGATCGGGATGCCGTCGCGGGCACGCGTCACGCGCGTCGCCTCGCTGCGTTCGCCGGGGACAAGGATGCGCTCCACGCCCGGCATGCGCCGGCTTTCGCGAAAATCACGCACGATGGTATCGACGGCGGCCTTGAAGATGTCGACGTCGCCGAAGGCCGAGACATTGACGGCACAGATCGCCTGTCCGGTATTGGTGACGCTGTCGTCGTCATGGTTGAAGTCGATCACGTCCTTGCCCATCGCCGCTCCGCCAAGCGTGCCGGCGATCAGCCCGATGATCATGGCCAGCCCAAATCCCTTGTAGCCGGCTTCCATGCCGCCGAGCGGCAGCAGCATGCCTTCCTCGGCGCGCTTTGGATCGGTCAAGGGCTTGCCCTCGCGATCGATCATCCAGCCCTCAGGCATCATCTCGCCGCGCAGCGCCTTGGTCTTCACCTTGCCATAGGCCGCAACGGTGGTGGCCATGTCGAGCACGATCGGCTTCTCGGCTCCCGCCGGGATTGCCGCCGCAATCGGGTTGGTCGACAGCAGCATGTCGAGGCCGCCCCAGGGCGGCAGATGGTTGGCGTTGCCGACCGCGAAATAGAGCCCGATCATGTCGCGGGCGAGCGGCATCCTCGCATAGAGCGAGGCGGGGCCGGCATGGTTGGAGAACTGCGAGTTCACCCAGCCGATGCCGGTCACGCTAGCCTTTTCGATGGCGATCTCGGCGGCGCGGCTCATCACCAGATGGCCCATGCCGTTGTCGCCGTTGATGAGCGCGGTGGAGAGATGCTCCTGCACCACGCGGATGTTGGGCTTGACGTTGAAGCCGCCGGCCCGGATGCGGCGGGCATATTGCGGCAGCCGGCTGACGCCATGTCCATCCGACCCCTGTAGGTCGGCTTGCGCCATCAGGGTTGCGACCGTCATGGCATCATCGTCCGGCAGGCCGAGCCGGACCATCGCCTCATGGATGAAGGCCTTGAGCCGATCGAAAGTGACGGTTTGCACTAGCGGCCGCCGAATGCCTTGAAGGTGATGATGGTCAGCGTGTCCTGGATGCCGGGAATGACCTGCACCTTCTCGTTCACGAAATGGCCGATGTCGGTCTCGTTGTCGACGTAGAATTTCACCAGCAGATCGTAATGGCCCGCGGTGGAGTAGATCTCGGAGGCTATCTCGGCTTCCGCCAACGCATTGGCGACCACATAGGACTGGCCGAGCTTGCATTTGATCTGGACGAAGAAAGGAACCATCGCTGACGTCTCCGGGGCGTGTAACCATTTCAGATAGGCCAGTTTTGGGGGCGTTAGCAAGTGAGCTTGCTGGTGCGTGCGGTCCGCGTTAGGACAGGCCAAGGAAAACTCATGACCACGCCAGTTGCGCTCACCATCGCAGGCTCGGATTCCTCAGGGGGTGCCGGCATCCAGGCCGACCTGAAGACCTTTGCCGCGCTCGGCGTCTATGGGGCCTCAGCGATCACGGCGCTGACCGCGCAGAACACCAAGGGCGTGACCGGCATCCACCTGGTGCCGGCCGACTTTCTGCGCGCGCAGATCGACGCGGTGTTCGGCGACCTCGCTATCGGCGCAGTGAAGATCGGGATGGTGGCGCAGTTGGCGAGCATCGATGCCATTGTCGACGCGCTGAAACGCTGGTCGCCAAAGCATGTCGTGCTCGATCCCGTGATGGTCGCAACCTCCGGCGACCGGCTGCTCGCCGCCGACGCGGTCGATGCGTTGCGCACAAAGCTCATTCCGCTCGCCTGCATCATCACGCCGAATCTTCCCGAAGCCGCCGCGCTGCTGGATCAGCCGGTCGCCGCCGATGGCGCGGCGATCGAGCGCCAGGGCCAAAAGCTGCTCGCTTTGGGCTGTCCCGCCGTGCTGATCAAGGGCGGGCACGGGCAGGGCAGCGAGAGCATCGACTATCTCGTCCGCGCGGGCGGCAGCATCGCGCTGCCGGCGCCGCGCGTGGCGACGCAAAACACCCACGGCACCGGCTGCTCGCTGTCGTCGGCGATCGCAGCCGAACTCGCGAAGGGCGCGGAGCTCGAGACCGCGGTCCGCAATGCCAAGGCTTTCGTCAGCGCGGCGATCGATTCTGCCGATCGCTTCACCGTCGGCCACGGCCACGGGCCGATCCATCATTTCCACCGGTTCTATTGAGACTCAGAAGCGCAGGATGTTCAGGCATGCCTTTCTTAGGCCTGTGTACTGATATTCAGGTGCCGCACGAAGCTGGTCCGTGGTCGCATCCATGTGCGCCTGCAGGGGGCCGTCGCCTTTCGAAGCTTCGATCGTCAAGGCTGAAGGCTTGACGGCGACGAAGTGCGCGACCAGTCCCAGATACTCACCCACGGAAAGAATGAAAGCCTGCACCTGGCCGTCCTTGCCGACGGAAATATCTTCGATGCGGGCGAGGTCCTGATGGTTGTTGTTATAGACCTCGAGCCCGATCATCTGCGAACCAAAATGGCCTGCCTCCGGTGTTGCGACGAAATCGGCGGGAGGCGATTCCGGGCCGCGTGCTGAAACATGGTCGAACAGCGCGAGGAATATCGCGGCGGCAAGCAGGATAGTGCGCATGTCAGGCATTCCACTTCATCATTGATTCAAGTCAGGACAGATCGTCGGCACTGTTCCTTGCGCCCGGTTCTTAATCCTCATAACTGTCGATCACTGCGTCGGCCACCGCGCGCTTGGTGATGATGCCGACGACATCGTTGATGCGGGGACGCGCCGTGCCGCGAAACACGACCGCGGCGCCGGCGCGATGACGCTTCAATCGTGCGAAGGCCAGGCTCAGAAGGTCCTGATCGCGGCAGATCACGAGCCTGCTCTCGACAAATTTTTCGACCCGGACTTCCGGATTGGTGCGGGCTTCCAGCCACAGTCCGGAGCGCGGCGGAATGAGCCCGACGATCCGTCCTTCCCGCTCGACCACGATGGGGCGCACGTCGTCGATGTCTTCGGGCAGCATCGCGTCCTTCAGCGTCGTGCCGGCCCTGGCAACGATGAAGCCGCGTTCCATGATGTCCTGCGCCTGCTTCACCAGGTAGAGATTGATATGCCGTTCCTTGGGGATGCGGTGACCGCGATGGCGCAATTTGACCGTATAGATCGTCTCGCCGATCAGCGCGCGCCGGACGCCCGCGGCCAGTGCGACCGCGACGATCACGGGCACGATGATCGCATAGTCCCGCGTCATTTCGAACACCATGACGATCGCGGTCATGACCCCGCCGGTGCTCGCGCCGACCATCGCCGCCATGCCGATGATTGCGGCCGATGGCAGGCTCAGGCCGGAATGCGGAAGGATGATGCCCATGGCCGAGGCGAAGGCCGCGCCAAGGGTCGCGCCAAGATAAAGCGAGGGCGAGAAAATACCGCCGGAGGCACCGCACCCGAGACTGACGGTGGTCGCGATCATCTTGAGCACAAACAACAGCGCGAGCAGGCCAACCGCCGTCATCTTCTGGTCGAAGATCGCCTGAATGACCGAATATCCGACCCCGTCGACATAGGAATGTCCGAAGACACGGGTGAGAACCACCATCATCAGTCCGATGATGGCCATCCCGACCATGTTCTGCGTGTATTCATTTCCCGGGAGCTTGGGGAAACCGTCTTCCATGATCACGAGCAGGCGGATGAAGGCCCAGGCCGCGGCTCCGCAGAGCAGTCCGAGCAGCACGAAGCTCAGGATTTCGCCGGCCGCGAGCGAGTTCGCCAGCGAAAACTGCACGTCCGGAACGGCGAAGGCGGGATCAGGCCCGATCAGGATCCGGCCGATCGTCGTCGCCGCTCCCGTCGCCACGACCACGGGAAGGAACGTGCGGTTTGAAACTTCCGGCAGGAGGATCTCGAGGGCAAACAGCACGCCGCCCAGCGGGGTATTGAAGGTCGCGGCGATTCCGGCGCCCGCACCCGCCGACAGCAGCGTGATCTTCTGCCAAGTCGACAATCCGATGACTTGGGAGAAGGCGGAGCCAAGCGCCGAGCCGATCTGGATGATCGGACCCTCGCGCCCCACCGCCGCGCCGCTGCCGATCGACAGCGCCGAGGCCAGCGCCTTGACGAGCGCGACCTTGCCGCGGATGTTGCCGTGTTTGTAGAAGACCGCATCCATCACCTCGGGAACGCCGTGGCCCTTCGCTTCCGGTGCAAAGGTTTTCACGATGTACACGACGATCAGGCCGCCGATGATGGGCGAGAAAAACACGAGGTCACCGAACCGGCTCGGACCCTCGCTCAGATTGGCGTCGAAAACGAAGCTCAGCCTGCCATTGTAGAAGAGGTTGTGCACCAGGGCGATCAAGCCGCGGAACGCGACGGCGCCAAAGCCCGTCATTACGCCGATCGCCAGGGCAAGCCCGCAAAGTGTCAGCAGGCTGACGCGTCTCTCTTCGCCGGCGGGTTTGGCGCTGGGGCCGAGGAGTGCGGGTTCACCCTCGGACGCAATGGCGGCAGGCATTCTGATTCACCGTCAAGAAAATGGATTTAGGTAGGAATATACTAACGTGCCGAGGAGGAAAGCGTTTCCTGCCATTGGCGCATGCATTCGCCGCAGACCTCCGCCTTGGTCGGAAATGGCCGTTGATCAGGCAGTCGTTGCCCGCTGATGAAGCAAGGGCCAACGATAGTCGGGCAGCTCCAGCCGGTCGGCGATGTCCCTGCCTATGGCGAGCCTTGCGAGGCCGGGAAGCGCAAAGGCTCGAACGACCAGGTTGCGGAAAAGCAAGCCTGCCTGCGTCTTCGGTGCGAATGCGCCGGCGAAGCGCTCGGCGCCTTTCTGTTTGACAGCGATATAGTCACGCAGCAGGGCTTCGTATCGGCCGTAGGCTGTCTGATATTGCCCATCCGCGGCGGCAAGCTCGCCCGCCAGCACATAGGCCGAGATCATCGCGAGCGCCGAGCCCTGGCCGGCCAGCAACGATACGCAGAACGCCGCATCGCCAATCAGCGCGACGCGGCCCCGTGTCCAGCCTTGCATCCTGATCTGGCTCACCCTGTCCAGGTAGATCGTGTCGGCACGCTGCAGATCGGCCAGTATTTTCGGACATTCCCAGCCGCCGTGGGCGTAGACCTTATGCAACAGCGCTTTTTGTTCGGCGAGGTTTGCGGGCATCGCGGCGTCGGACGCCGCAAACACGAACAGGAACAATGTGCTGTCGCCGTGCAAGGTGAAGCGTCCGATCATGCGGCCGGGCTGGCCGTACATCAGGTACACGTCGTCGTCGCGTGGACGATAACCTCTCGCCTCGAAAGCCGCGACCAGATAGCCAAGATGCTTCTCGAATGGCGCTGACGGACCGAAGGCAAGCCGCCGTACGCTCGAATGCAGACCGTCGGCGCCGACGACAAGATCGAACCGGCGTTCGCCGGCATGTTCCAGCCGGACCATGACCCCGTCCGTCTCCTCGCGCAAGGCTATGATTTCGTCGTCGAAGATACATTCGACGCGGCCCTTCACGCTCTCGAACAGCAATCGCGACAGCTCGCTTCGTGGCAGCGTGACGTAACGTCCTCCGGTCAGCTCGTCAAAGACCCTGGTCCCGAATCCGGCACGACGCCGGCCCGCGTCGTCGACGATGCGCATTTCCTTCACGTGGTAACCGGCGCGATTGATCTCCTCGATCAGCCCCATGCGTTCGGCGATGTCATATCCAAGTCCCCAGAAATCGACGACATAGCCGCCGGTGCGCAGGCCTGGGGCGCGCTCCACCAGGGTCGGCGCGAAGCCTGCGGCCTTCAGCCAATAGGCAAGCGTGGGGCCGGCTATTCCCGCGCCCGAGATCAGAATATTTTTCATCAGGGAACAACTCGTTCCGTGAGCGCAGGTTGCGGCTGTTCAAATAAAGCTGACCGCATGGCCGGCGTTCGTCAAGACGAGGTTATCAGCTATTCGCCGAGGCTGAGCGGCAACGCATTCAGCCTTGCTGCTCACATGACGAGGTGTCATCCTCGACGCTTTCGAGGGAGAAGGGCGGTATGGTCAGCGTGGACACGATCGTCAATGCCTACGGTGCGGCGTGGCTTGCCACGGATGAAGCCGAGCGGCGGCGTCTGCTCGACATCGCCTGGAGCGAGAACGGGGTCTATCAGGATCCGACGGCCGATATCTCGGGCCGGGAAGCGCTGCTGCGGCATATTGCCGGCTTTCACCAGAGAATGCCCGGTACGACGATCGTCATTACAAGCGGCGTGGACCATCACCACGGCAAAATCCATTTTCTATGGAAGATGGTCACGCCGGATGGAAAGACCGCTCTGGAAGGCCGGGACTTCGGCGAAATCGGCCCGGATGGACGGATTTGCTGCATCGCGGGTTTCTTCGGACCGCCTCCGCCGCTTGCCGCCGGCACCGATCGTTAAAGCCTGTTTGATTTTCGGTCTTGATCATTTTTCAGGAGATTGCGAATGACGAAGCCGCTTGGCGCACATGCGATCGTGGTCGGAGCCGGCATGGGCGGGCTCGTCGCCGCGAAGGCACTCTCTGCCTGCTTCCAGAAGGTCACCGTACTCGAACGCGACGCGTTGCCGGCGACCGCGGAAGCGCGCACCGGCACGCCGCAGTGCCGGCAGCTTCATGTTCTGCTCAAAGGCGGTCTCGATGCGCTCAGCGGGTTCTTCCCCGAATTCGAGACCGAGCTTGAGCGCGCCGGCGCGGTCCGCGCCCGCGCCGGTTCTGAGATCATGGTCGAATCTCCCGGCTTCGATCCGTTTCCCCAGCGCGCTCTCGATTTTGACACGCTGTGCATGACCCGCCCGCTGGTGGAATTCGTGGCGAGGCGGCTGGTGGAGCGCCAGCCGAATATATCTCTTCAATCGCGTTGTCGTGTCACGCGGCTTCTGGCGTCGGCCGACGGGGCCGCGGTTACCGGTGTTCGCTTCGACAGTGCGAACGGTGAGAGCGCCGAGCTTGCCGCCGATCTTGTCGTCGACGCCTCCTCGCGCGGGACGCTCACGGTCGGGCTGCTTGACCAGATCGGTCTGCCCAGACCGGAAGAGACGGAGATCGGGATCGATCTGAGCTATGCGACGGCAACCTTCGAGATTCCACCCGGCGCGCCGCGCAACTGGCGTGCCGTCATTCATCGGCCGATGGCCCAAAGCGGGCGCGGCGCCTTTCTGTTTCCGGTCGAAAACCGACGCTGGCATATCGGTCTCAACGGCATTCATGGTGATGCACCCTCCGACGACATCGGGGCTTTTCTCGCATTTGCCAAAACGCTTCGGACGCCGACGATCTATGATGCGATCAAGGATGCCGTGCCGGTCGGCCCGATCTACCGGTTCAATTTGCCCTGCAGCGTTCGACGCCGGTTCGATGGACTCCAACGCTTCCCGTCCGGGCTGCTTCCGATCGGCGACGTGATCTGCCGCTTCAACCCGGCGTTCGGGCAGGGAATGAGCGTCGTGGCCCAGGAGGCGGCTGTTCTCGGCCGGCTTCTCGATGTGCGCGCCGGCACCGCGCAGGGGCTCGATGGGCTGGCGCCGGAGTTTTTCGGCGCGATCCAGAATGTGCTCGCCGCCCCCTGGTCGGTGGCCGAGCAGGATTTCATCTATGAAAAGACGCGGGGAAAACGACCCGAGGATTTCCCGCAGCGGATGAAATTCGGCTTCGCCTTGCAGAAGCTCGCGGCCGAAGACGCCGCCGTGCACCGACTGCTCGCCGAGGTGAATAATCTGATGAAGCCGCCAAGCGTATTGCGCGATCCGGAGATCGCCCAACGAGTCATGGCCTTGATGACGGCTTCCGCCTGAATTGAGGCCTCGCTACCTCGCGCTGGCATGCCCAATAGCCGATGCGCGCTGCCGCTCGCTACTTGCCGAGCACCGGCTGCACCCGCTGCTTCCACAAATTCCAGATGCGGTCGATGACCGCAAGATTGATGCTGTCGGCTTTCGCGCCTTCCTCGGCGCCGAGATAGGTGACCTCGGTGCCGAGCCCGATCGCCTGCGACTGCAGGCGCGCATTGACGTCGGTGTAATAGGCGCGGAACACGGCGATCTTGACGTCGGGGCCGACGGCGACATCGCCGTGGCCGCGCATCAGCACGACCGGCTTGTCGGCAAGTGTGCGCGCCAGCGACCGGCCGATGCCGCTGTCGCGCACCAGCATGTCGGTCGATCCGAACTCCCTGGCGATATCCCAGACCGGCACGCCCGTGGCGAGAAAGGCGGCGTTGTGAAACAGCGGCCTGAGCGGCGTCTTGCTTACCGAGAACGGAAGCACGCCCGGCGAATGCGTGTGCACGATACTCATCACGTCAGGGCGTGCTTTATAGATTTCCGCATGGATGAAGCGCTCGAGAAACAGCGAGCGGCCGCGCGCATCGACCGCGTTGCCGTCGAGATCGAACTCCATGATGTCGTCGGCGGTGACCAGCGCCGGCGCCAGCGACCGCGACATCAGGAAGTGGTTGGGATTGGTCGGATGCCGCGCGCTGACATGCCCGAACCCATCGACCACGCCGAAATCGGCAAGGATGCGGCTGCCGACGGCGATATCTTCGAGCAGGGCCGGCGGAACGTCGGAAAGCGCCTGCGCGCGGCCAGGAAGAGCCGGGAAGCAAAGCATCAGGGCAACAAGAGCGAACAGGGTGCGCATGCGGCAATGTCCCTGATGTGCAGCGAATGCGATAGAAAGCCGCTTCATTTCACCACCGTCAAGACAGGAAAAGAGCTGCAAGGTCTTGATGGGCCTGCTGCTGAATGGGGAGCACGGCGGACGCCGGCGGCTGAACTTCGCAAGGCTTGAGCCAGATCAAAGATGGCGGAAAGCTATGGCGGCAGCGTCGACGGCGTTTCTGTTATTGCGCTGCGTCGCATCGGGAGGACCTGGTCATGATTGAATCCTTCATTGTATGGCTGGTGATTGGCGGGGTTGCCGGCTGGCTCGCAGGCCTGATCGTCAGGGGCTATGGACTCGGCCTGATCGGCAATATCGTGGTCGGCATCGTCGGTGCGGTCATCGCGGGCTGGCTGTTGCCGCTGATCGGGTTCGCTTTCGCCGGCGGCATTGTTGCTGCCATCATCAACGCACTGATCGGCGCCGTCATCCTTCTCCTGATCATCGGGTTCTTCAAGAAATGATCGTGAAGGGATGATATGACCGCCACGAAGCGGCCTGCCGGAGGTCCGAAGCGGCAACGCCTGGAGAAAACGCATGGCCACGTTTCGATTCGACCTTGTCTCTCCTTCCGAAATGCTTTTCACCAACGAGGTCGATCAGGTCGACCTGCCCGGGGTGGAAGGTGATTTCGGCGTATTGGCGGGCCACGTCCCGATCGTTGCCCTGCTTCGCCCCGGAATCATCACGGTGAGGAACGGCGGTACAATCGAGAAATTCGTGCTGATAGGCGGCTTTGCCGAATTCTCCGGTTCGGCGCTGACGGTGCTGGCGGATGACGCGAATCAAGCGGATGAGTTCGATACGGCTGGCCTCAAGGCCAGGATCGACGAGGTGCAGGCCAGCCTGGAGCGAATTTCGGCCGGCGAAGAGCTCGACCGCGCCATCAGGCTTCTGGACGATTACAAGTCGCTGCACGTGGCATTGAGCCCGGCCACCGCGTTCTAGGCCGGGAGCGCGCGGGCTCTTTCTTTACCTTGTTTCCTCGCGCTAGGATGCGCCGCAAGCGCCAACGCAAGCATGACAAGGAAACGCCCCGTGCAGCCGATCTCCCGTCGCGCCCTCCTGATCGCGTGCGGCGCCGCGATGATGTCCCGCAGCGCCGCTGCGGACAACTATCCGTCGCATCCGGTGCGGATCGTCGTTCCGTTTCCGGCCGGAGGTTCCAACGACATCATCGCGCGCATCCTCGCGCAAAAGATCTCTGAAAAGACGGGACAGCAATTCTTCGTGGAAAACCGCGCCGGCGCCGGCGGCAATATTGGCGCCGAGGCGGTGGCGAACGCCGCTGCGGATGGCTATACGCTGCTGGTCACCGCGCCGCCGCCACTCACGACCAATCTCGCGCTCTACAAGAGCCTGCCGTTCGATCCGGTCACGGCGTTTGCGCCGGTCGCGCTGCTCGCCACCGTGCCGATCGTGCTGATGGTGCACCCCTCGCTCCCCGTGAAGAACGTGCAGGAACTGGTCGCGCTCGCGAAGGCCAAACCCGGCACGCTCAATTTCGGCTCATCCGGCATCGGCTCGACCAATCATCTCGCCGGCGAATTGCTGAAGCACATGACCGGCATCGATATCGTGCACGTGCCCTACAAGGGTCCATATGGGTCACGATTAAGCGTGTAGAATCAATAGGCAAGGGCGCCGATGTCCACATCCGTGTCCCAAGCCACGGAGCCATTGGGAAGCCCGTGGATGCGTCGGCCCTGGTGCCCGGTGTATCGGCCCAGGCCGGCCAGGAATAACGCACGCTACGGGCCTCCGCCGGGCGGCGCGGGTGCATTGAAATTCGGTCGCCCCAGGGTGTGCCGCGGCCGGCTGCACCCCGAAACTAAGTATCATTGCGATGATCCGGCGCTCCGTAAAAGCATCAGGCTGCCGTGACGAGAAGGGGGACACCCTCGAAGAACCATTGACACGGCGACGCAACTCGTCGCGCTAGTTCAGCCATGAGCGATGATGATAATTTCGAACAGTTGGTTCTGGCCAATACGCGGGAATGGAACGGCTTCTGGTTCTGGCGCGATAAGCCGGTCGCCGAACACGGTGCTGCCCGCAATATCCTTGGGGAAGCCGGGGTTCAGGTTGATGGTCTAAGGTCACTCGACCCCGGACAAGACCCGCCTGACTGCGAAGCAACGTTGGACGGCAAATGGTCCGGTGTCGAGGTGACCGAGTTAGTTCACCGACCCACGCTGGAACGATCCATCAAAGCAGTGAGACAGCGTTCGCGGGGCGAAGAACCTCAGAAGCCCGAAGCCTATTTCGTCTGGGACCGCGACGACCTGATTGCAGCCCTTCAAGAATTGCTGGCTGTGAAGGACTCAGCAAAGCTGAAACGATCTTACGAACAGTATGTGCTGGTCATTCATACCGATGAGTTTTTCTTGGATAGCGACCGCGTCGAACGTTTCTTGCAAGGTGCGAGTTTCAACACCAGCCTCATAACCCATGCTTTTCTTGGTCTGTCGTATGAACCCGGTAAAGGCTATCCAGTATTTGCGCTTGAGCTAACGCATCGCGATACCCCACAAGTTGACTTGCCACTTACGCGAAAGCTACTCCCGACATTCATCCGTCAATGGCGGAAACATCGCGGCATGACGCTCGATCAGGTCGCCGATATTGTGGACATCAGTCATGCCAGCATCAGCCGGATCGAAACCGGCGCGCAGCCATATTCCCAGCCGATATTGGAAGGCATCGCGAGTGCGTTGGATACTGACCCAGCCTCGCTATTGTCGCGCGACCCCTCCGACCAAGAAGCGTTGGACATCGACGTGACGGACTTACATCGTCACCCTGACCAGCCAAGCGCCGATGCCTTACTTCGCGGGCAGCCGCAAGAGATTATCGATCTGGTCATAAGACTGATTGCAGCCGTCGCATCTCCGATGAACTCCGCAGATCAGCGTAGGCAACCCGTCGCCCACATTTCATTTCGGAGTGGGCGGGAAGGCGGGGCCTAGCCCAAGGAGAGCTTGCCAGCCTCTTGGGTGCCGACAAAAGCGTGATCTCGCGCTGGTACGGCGGAGCCACACCCGGCGAGGAATGGCAAACTAAGCTAGCCGACCTGTTCGGTTGCGACCGGGAGGGCCTTTTTCGTCATCCCGATGAAGATTGGCTAACCAAGTTCTTCCGCAATCGGTCGAAGGAAGAGGTTGAACGCATGAAGAAGATGCTTGAAGCAGCGTTCCCGCCAAACCTCAAAGGGTGACTAGCAATTCGCCACCTAGCAGCAGCAGCACTGCACCAAGGAAGACCACGGACTGGTCATTGTCGCTGCCTAAACCCCTTTTTCCTACATTTCGGCCCTAAATTTCTACAGTTTATGAAAATTGGACCGCCGCGCTCGAGGTCTTGCACATTGCACCTTTTCGAGGGCCGCCCCCACCCGGCGCGATTTTTCCCTTGGCATAAAATAACAAATGTTTGGCGAACCAGCGCAATACAAACACGGTCAAAATAATTATGTGCCGCAGTGCGGGCCCACACGGCACCGTGATCGCCAGCACATCTGGTTCGATGGGCGTCTATGCGCCCTGCGAGCAGGAGGCCCGCGCGCGCCAGAAGGGTGCGCTTCGGTGCCGACCGCATCTTCTGCAACAAGAACTGGTCGGTTGAGGCCAACTCCGCCGAGTTCGCCAACGTCTGCGAGGACTACGGCGATCCGACAGACTGGCGCTGGATGAGCATTGCCGAAGGCCGCAACCGCTACCGCGCCATGGTCGAGGAAGCGGTCGCCGCCGACATCGCGGGGAAGGTCGCATGAGCACCAAGAGAAGGCTGACCGACGAAATCTTCGCGCTGATTCCCGGCCTGATCGAGCAGGGCAAGAGCAAGGCCGAGATTGCCCAGACCTACGGCGTCACAGTCGGCACGCTGTAAGTGCAGTGTTCGCGACGCGGCATCTCGCTGCGTCCGGGCGGCAAGCGGCGAGATCGTCGCCTGCCGGTCGTCACAGAGGCTGTGCCGATTGCAGCGCGCGAGCCGGTCGTCGCGGAGGGCGGTGCAGATCGTATCGCTGCGGCTGGAAGCCAAGGCGCGAGGCATGAGCGATATCGATTTGGTGTCACGCCTGATCGAGATCATCGTGAAGGACAAACTCTATGATGCCGTGCTTGACACCATCCAAGAACCCATCGACGCCTGACGTCCGAAGCGCCAATCCCGGACCTTCACCAAACAGGAGCAAAGCATTGCAGACCAAAAACCAAGACTTCCGATGGGGCTTTCATGTCCGAAAGGCCGCGTGATGACCAAGCGCAGTTACGTGTTTTGGCTTGAGTGTCCGCGCTGCAAGCGGACCTCATCCTACGGCTCCAACAAGCACCAGGAGACGCCGCACCTCGACTGCGGCGACTGCCTGATGAACGATATGGAGGTGATCGAACTCAAGATCGTCAAGTGCAAGGTGGTAACGGGAGAAAAGCCATGAACATACAGCGCGTTCGGTAATTCTTTTCAACAACTGTAATAGGACTAACACACCAGACCAATGAAACGATACCTATTGAGCCGCAGCGCACGCGCTGCTGACGACTGCCACGCATGCGCAGACGCAATGCACTTTCTCGAAATTTCTCGTGGCCGCTCGTGCTGGGGCAGGCGGCAAAGACGCGGCGTTTGATGTCAGCGCTGCTGCCGGCCTTGCGGCATCAAGAAGCGTAGGTGCTCGACTATTGACCTGTTCGACTAATGACCAGAAATGATCTTGATCGGCGCACCGAGCAGCGTCACCGGCATTGACACAATATCCTCGGGATTATGCATTCCGAGCTGATCACCCTGCGATTGGGAATTTGCACCGACGCCCTTGGCAAGGACGGCTGTCAACTGCGGCGCCACATCGGAGATCTGTGCGAACTTGCTGTGATTGGATGAATCGCTCGTCTTTACATCCGACAGGTCTATCACTGTCGCTCCCAGAGCGGCCAATTCGGCTACATTTTCGTCATCGCCCAATCGACCCCTGCCGCCCGCGATCATTTTGGAGACGCGAAGGGCCTGATCATCCTTGGACACGATGACATAGAATGGCTTTTTCGGCTTTCCAAATCGACGCATTTGCGACTTGAAGACATCAAGATCGATATCGGCATCCGCAAGAAAGATCGATCCAAGCTTATTCATCGGTGGAAATTGACCGGATATCTTGATCTGCCGCAAAGCCTCTACCGCGACCCAATTTCCCATCGAGTGGGCCAGGATGTCGATCTGATCGGCGTCGCTTGCAAAGAGCAACCGAAGTGTATGCTCGAGGTCGTCGCGGGCCGACGTCGCACTATTGGTGTCGTAGACATACGCGCCGAGTTTTCCGCGCGAAGCCCAGGTAAACAGCACGGGAACCGCCACGGACCCGGAATCGTGAACCACCTGCGCAAAGCGAGAAAGTCCTTCGGCGAACATGGTGTTGTAGCCGTGAATGAACAGGAAGACCTTGCGGCTGCCGCGGGGACGTCTCGCCAATTGAGTGTTCAGGGCTCGGACAAATTCCTTTTCGCCTTCCAGATATGTTGCTTCGCGCACGACGAAATCGGACTGCGGAGTTCCGGGAGGCGTCGTCGGCCACTCGATCTCGCCAACGGCGTGGCGAGGCGGAATTGAGACCGCCACCGCCGCATAGTCGAGCGGTTGCCCTCTCTCGCCGCTGTACCAGGTACCGGGCCGCGCATCCCGCTCTCGTGTCGTTGCCACCAGCAACGTCCGAACGGTCGCGCCCGTTGCAGTTTCGGTGACCGGGAGCAAAAAGCCGGATTCAGGCCGCGTCGCACATGCCGCCAATAGCCCGACGGTGACCGTGAGAGCGATAGTGGATAGCACGCGCCCAAGACGGAAGCGGGCACAAATAGCCACGCCGTTCCGTTTCAAGAGGCCACGTTGAGCAATCACTATCGAACCTTGTGCGGGCGGTGGCATAGACTTAAGGCCGCTGCTTATTGGCCTCCCGCCATCGTCCTGACCTATCTGGCGCCAGGGTCAGAAACCGTGTGGCTGACCACAAGTCTGTGCCAGATGAACAGTACCACCAGCGCGCCAAGTGTAGAGGTGATGAACCCCGCACCTTGATCAGGTGCGTAGTGACCGATCGCCTGACCGACGAACGTCGCGAGGAACGCGCCGGCGATCCCGAGAACCGTTGTGAGAATGAAGCCTGCCGGATTCTTGGGGCCCGGCAAGAGCATCCGCGCAATGATTCCCGCGACAAAGCCTACGAACACGACCCAGAGAATGCCGCCCATGCTGATGTTCCTTATTGATCGTTGCTAACTGACCGAGCCTTGATGCCCGGTATCATTCCAGGGACGTACGGCGTCATGGCAGCCGGTCAGAGCGGTGGGACTATAACAACCGCGATATCTCTTGCTCTGTCGGCAAACGACCATCTGGTGTCAGGTGATTGATGACCGCCGGTAAGTGCTGGCTGAGACCGGAAAGCAGTTCATCGCGCGATAAGCCAGTTTGCTTTATCAGTGCATTGACTTGGTCGGCACCTACCGCGCTCGCCAGGTCGCTCGGCGAAATCTGCTTGTTGGGCCCTTTGCCGACCCACGAGTTGGCGGCCTCGGTTTGGCCGCTCTGCTGGAACTGCTTGAGAAGATCGCCAAGTCCGCCGCTGAGAACGCTTCCCGCGGCCCCGCCTGCCAGCAAGCCGCCAAGACCGCCTTTGAGCAGATCGCCAAGCCCGCCAGCGGGGCCAGCGTTTGGGGAAGTGCCGGGTAACTGTGCCGGTGCTGCAGAAGCATTGCCCGTCGGGCGCACCTCCGGCTGGCTCCCTCCGAGGTGTTTCGCGGCTTTGTAGGCCAGCAGGGCGAGGATGGCTTTTGTCATGAGCGACATGCCTTCGTCGCTCTTGGAGGCGGGTTGACCGCGAGGGCCGTTCTGCATGCCATTGATTACATCGAGTAGTCCCATCTCTGTATCTCCTGTTGTGCTGGCAAGTGCGCCGGGTCAGCTAGAGCTTGAGATCAGCCGGCAGCTTGCCGCCGTTTGCAGCGAGTTTGGTCATGACCTGCTTGTGCAGCCAGATGTTCATGGCAGCGGAGTCATTGGTGTTGCCGGTGTATTTGAGCTCCGTGGCCAGCTCTTTGCGCGCGCCCAGGCTCGAGTCGATATCGAGGGCCTTCATCAGATCGACGATTGAGGTCCGCCATTCGAGCTTCTCATTCTTGGAGGCCACCGCCTTGTCGAGGACGGGGGCGATATCGATGCTTACGGCAGTTGAACCTGCCGGCGATGATGGAGCGGATGAGCCCGCGCTCATTGTTGTTCGCGCCGGCGTGGCAGCGTCGGCCTTGGTGCCGAATATCGCGCTCGTGATTTTGCTGAATATACTCATTGTGAAACCTCGTTTGACGAACCCATTAATTCATCGATCGAGTTCGTTAACATGGAAGCTTCGGGCGGATTGTTCGTGGGCAAACAATCTGGCCGGGAAATGCATGATAGGAGCGCGCCTCACTTTCCACGTTCATGGAACTTTGCGCGGTTGCAGGCAAAGTCGCGCACGTGACACACGGAAAGAGCCGGCACGTAAGTGCGCTCATTCCTGTTGTCGCCTCGCGCTCTCGGCGTCTCATCGTTTCACTCCCATTTGACGGACGTGCTGGCCAATTCAATCGAGTTTGACGTCGACCCTCTCGATCTTGCCCTCAAACTTGAATGGGCGGCGGTCGAAATAATCCAACGAAACTGTCGAACCGAGGTCCACGCCCACGTCGAACGTTTCGCTTGCCGAGAATGCGGCAGGCACGGTGCGTTTGACCGTAGTACGCGCAACTTCCTGCCCGTCGACCTTCAGCACGACGTCGGCGGGGGAAAGCGGCTTCGGGCTCGCAAGCTGGGTCGTGACCTCGATGTGCCGTTTCCCGGGTGCGATCTTTGCCGCTGAGCGCGCGAAATAGCGCTCGATGATCATCATGTTGTATTCGTAGACCAGAGTTCCCTTGTCCATGTACAGCGTGACGCCGCCACCGGCTCCGCCCAGCGCGTAGAGCACGCCGGACGTGTTGTCTCTGACCTCGGCATCGATTGTTACGGTATTGCTTTCGCGGCCGATGCCCGGCGCTGAAAACTCAGGCATGCGCGTCGTCGTCGCGTCGAACCGCCAGCTCGTATACGGGGACTTGATGCGATCTTCGGGATGCAGCCGAAGCCAGATGCCGGCGCCGAGCGGGTAGACCTGGTTGGCTCTTGCCTGCTCATCGAACACTTTCTGCAATTCCGCCAGGCGTTCCGGCTCCTTGGCGGAGAGATCGTCGGCTTCAGAGAAATCCTTGGTGATGTGGTAAAGTTCCCATTTGTCCCTGGCCGAATCCCATTCGGCGAGGCCCGGTGCGCCGGGTAACCACGGGACCAGCGGGCCGAACGCCGCGGCGATCCAGTCATCCCGGTAGATCGCACGGCTGCCGTTGTTGTCGAAATACTGGACCCTCTTGCGCGTGGGAGCCTTTGGGTCATCAAAGGTATACGCGAGGCTGACGCCATCGATCGGATCCTGTACGAAGCCGTCAACCATTTTCGGCGGCTTGATGCCGATGATCTCGTAGATGGTCGGCGCGATGTCGTTGACGTGGGTGAACTGGGGCCGCGGCGTGTGATCCGGTTTGATACCCTTCGGCCAAGAGATCACCATCGGATTGCGCGTTCCGCCGAAATGCGACGCGACCAGTTTCGTGTGCTGGAACGGCGTATTGCCGGCCCACGCCCAACCGGCGTGATACATGCTGTCGGTCCTGGGCGAGCCCAGCACCTCGAGCCCGCCGATCTTGTCCAGCGCGGCCATCTGCTGTTCAACAGTATTCGGAATCCCGTTCTGCGCCAGCAATTCGCTGATCGTTCCGTTCTGGCCTTCGGCGCTGGCGCCGTTGTCGCCGAAAATATAGATCACGATGGTATTGTCCCGAATGCCGAGACGATCCAATTCGTCCACCACCCGGCCGGCCTGCACATCGGCATGCTCGACGAAGCCGGCGAAGATTTCCATCAGTCGCCGCTGGAACGGACGCTGCGCCTCGGGAATGCTGTCCCAACCGGGCATCGATTCCGCGCGCGGTGTGAGCTTGGTGTCGGCCGGAATCCAGCCGAGCTGTTTCTGTCGTGCGAACACGCGCTCGCGATAGGCATCCCAGCCGTCATCGAACTTGCCCTTGTACTTGTCGGCCCACTCCTTGAAGATCTGATGTGGCCCATGTCCGGCGCCCGGCGCCCAATACAGCAGGAAAGGCTTGTCCGGCGAGAACGCCTGGTGGTGACGCAGCCAGTCGATCCCGTGTTGAGCGAGATCCTCGCTCAAATGATATTTCTCATCATGCGGCGGCTCGATCTGGTTGGTATTCTCGACCAGCCGCGGCTCCCACTGCGACGTCTCGCCGGCGAGGAAGCCGTAGAAATAGTCGAAGCCATGCCCGGTCGGCCAGCGATCGAACGGCCCCATCGCAGTGGTTTGATCAGCGGGAGTGTTGTGCCACTTGCCGATAGCCGCCGTCTTGTACCCGTAGTGACGCAAGACCTCTGGCATCGTCGCCGAAGTCTTCGGAATGATGCCGGTATAGCCGTCCCAGTCCACCGCGCGTTCGGCAATCGTGCCATTGCCAACACGCTGATGATTGCGCCCAGTCAGTAACGCCGCGCGCGTCGGGGAGCAGATCGCAGTGGTATGGAAGCCGTTGTAGCTGATGCCCTGGTCGGCAAGCTTGCTGAGCGTCGGGGTGTTGATCTCGCCGCCGAAGGTTGCAGCCTGTCCGAAGCCGACGTCGTCCATCAGGATGATCAGCACATTGGGTGCATCCTTGGACAGATGGTTCTGTCCGGCCGTCGTTGATGCTTGGAGTCCTGCAATCGCGGTGCGGCTAGGCTTGCCGAGGGCACTGGCGGAAACGGTAGCACTGAGCCGTCGGTGGGGGCGGCATTCTCAAGCGATGCCGCGTTCGCTATCGATATGCATGATACAATCGCCAACGCGGCCGGAAGCAGCCATCGGGCCAATTTGTCCGCGAGTTTTTGATTCTTGGCCATCAGCCGATAGTGGCTACTCGTCGCGCGAAGGGGCGCGTCGCCAGTTGCCGCGTGTGCTCTTGGGAAGTCACCTCACCTTTCCACTTGCCGCCGCAGCAGACGTAGCTGCCGGTGAAGTAGAAGAACGAATCGCCGCCGCGGATCGTGCCGTCGCGCAGCACCAGGACGCCATTGCCTCCGCCTTCGATGCCGTCCTGCAACTCGACGGATAGCGCGTACAACCCGTTTCTAATCATGGCGGCGTCCCTCCGGTTCATGACGGGAGATACAGATAGTTGGCCCAGCGCGTGCGGCCTTCGCCATCGGCGGCGCCCAAGTAACGTTGCTCAAGCTGTCGCTGATGTCCGTCGACGTTGGTGCGGCCATCGGAGCCGCCAATCGCGCCGGGTTCGATCTCAACCAGCAACAAAGGCATCGCCAGCAGCGCTCTGATCAGAATGCCTGAGGCTTTCATTTCCGCTCCCATCCACTTTAAAACGCGCGAGCGGATTTGAGGATTCAGCCACGCACGCCACAGACTCGTTGAGGTCGATTAAAAGTCCCCGATCCACGAAGAGTAACAGGCGGCGGAATTGACATTGATCATGGGCGGTCAATTGAAGGCCAAATGTCGCAGCGCGACGCAAGTACGCGCTCCATTACGCCCGAGTATCGTGTGCCGCATGTCGCACTCGGTCTCGCAGCGCAGTCCGCCTTCGAGCAGACCGCGCTGCAGGGTCAGGCGCTCAACCTCGCGACAGCGTGTCAAGTCTTCCGCGAAATTCATCGATTGCTGGCTGCGCCACGCTTCCCACGCCTGGGGTCGCCAGCACCTTGTCGCACATCTGGTTGATCGTCGGCGTTGCCGCCGCAATCAGCTTGGCAAGCGCGCTCTTTCCCTCGGGACTGAGCTTTCCCGCGAGGTTGCTGACTGCATTCAGTTGAGCTGTTGCTTCGCGAATCTTGGGCAGGGCGGCTTGAGCTGAGGCTGCATCCGTGATGCCAGGAAGCACGGACTTCAACGCACCTACCGATGAGTTGATCTGGTTTGCCAGGTTCACCCCTTCAACCGTCAGATTCGCTGGCGCCATACCCACGGTTCCGGTTGCCGGCTGCGTTGCGGCGGGAGGCGGCAACTGAGCGACCGTTTCACCAGCCGGACGCAAGGCATACCAGGCAAGACCGCCCAGAACCGCCAGAGCGACCAACCAATAAGGCCACTGCGATGATACCGCGCCGGTTGTTGCGGAAGCTGCCTGACTGGCGCTGGCGATCGTGCGTTCCGAGGCGCCGGCAATTCGGCTTCCGGCGGTCGAAACAGCTGCGGCTCCGCTACGGAGGCTTCCGGCTGCTTTGTCGATAAGCCCGGCCGCGCTCAGCTGATCGGCCAGGCCGGACGGAATAGCCGCGGCGATATGCTCTCTTTGCGAGCCGAGAAGAGACGCCAGCCCGGGTGCGTCGAGGCCGGCGCTGCGCTGCTGTTGACCAAGCGCGCCGAGGACAACGGGGCCAAGCATACCGATTATCGACTTGCCGGAGCCCTCGCCAATTCCTGCGAACTTGCCGATCGTTTGCGCCATGGTGTCCATTGCTCCGCCGCCGAAGAGGCCCGAGAGCGTGTTCGATCCGGTCTCTGCGAGCGTCTTCTGACCCGAGCCCGCGATGAGACTCTTGAGGCTCTCGAGCGCATCGGGTTTTTGCTGCGCCAACGTATTGGTGAGCTGGCGTGCGCCATTGGGCGTAGAGGCCAGGTCCGCCAGGCTTGACAGGAGTGCGGGGACCGCGCCTCCAATCGCCTTTTGAGCTACGCTGCGGTCAAGCCCCAAGGCAGTAGCGATCTTTGCGATCATGTCAGGGGTCAAGAATTGCATTACAACGGCGACGAGATTGGTGGCCATGGCGATCTCTCCTTCGAGAGTTTGTGATGTGATGCCAAGTGCGGCCTGATCTGCGGCTTGCGTATCGACTGCGGAATGATCGGCGGACGACGACATGGTGCGACAGATCGGTACCGTAACGACGACGCATGCCCTCCGGACGAGACCCTTGATCTGAGTCAATCTGCTTCGTTTCAATCTCTGAGTAGCACGCAACCCTGGGTGCGATTGATCGTGGGCGGTCTATTGAACAGCGAAATGCAATCCAAAGAAGCGGCGTGCGAAATCGTCCTCAATCGATCGATGCCCACCGGCAACAGCGGGCCTGGACGTCGCCGATCGGGCATACGGCTGCCAAATAGCGCACCGGATTCGAGCAATGCCCCGCACATCGGGGCATCACGTGCCGTTCGCCACGAGCTGCGCGAAGGTCACCTCCCCATATGTCACGTAGTGATTGACTCGTTCCCCCGGCAAGCGTTGGCCGTCCGTGAGCGCATTTCGCTCCGCTAAAACTAATCGCGTTCAGGTCGATTTTCCGCCCGCGACGACGCCGGTCGGCAATTCACTCAGCCAGCGATAAACCAAGCCGCCGAGCACGCCGCCGATCAAAGGTGCGATCCAGAAGAGCCAGAGTTGGCCAAGCGCCCACCCTCCAACGAACAGCGCGGGACCGGTGCTGCGCGCAGGATTGACGGAAGTGTTGGTGACGGGGATGCTGACCAAATGGATCATCACGAGCGCCAATCCGATCGCCAGCGGCGCGAAACCGGCCGGCGCGCTGCCATGGGTCGCGCCCATGATGATGAAGAGAAACATCATTGTCATGACAACTTCCATGATAAAGCATGCGACCATGCTGTACTGGCCCGGCGAATGCGCGCCGTAGCCATTGGACGCAAAGCCCTTGCTGACATCGAATCCGGCAGCGCCATCCGCGATCACATAGAGAAGCGCCGAAGCTGCGACGGCGCCCACTAGTTGCGCGATCACATAGGGCGCGATCTGTCCTGCCGGGAAACGTCCGCCCGCCGCCAGCCCTACCGTCACTGCGGGATTTAGATGACAACCGGAAACATGGCCTATGGCATAGGCCATCGTCACGACGCTCAGCCCGAACGCCAAAGCCACGCCAACAAATCCAATTCCCAACTGAGGGAATGCCGCGGCGATCACCGCGCTGCCGCATCCTGCGAATGTCAGCCAGAAGGTGCCGATCGCTTCGGCAGCATATTTCTTCGCGTTCATGTCGAGTTTCTCCCTAGTTCCTGCGAACAGGTTATTTCCTTAGATACGAAATCTTCGTCGTGCCGATGGTGCCGTTGAATGCAAATGGCGCCTTGTCGAAATAATCTAGCGATACCGGTAAATCGAGATCGCTGCCGATGTCAAAGGTCGCATTCGAGGTGAAGTGCAGCGACATCGCTGCCGGTACCTGGCCTTGCGCGACGATCTGACCGTTCACTTTGAGGGTGACGTTCATCGGGCCGCCGATCGGGTGACGCCAAGAGTAATTCTGACGTTGAATGTTGACCGCATCTGAAAGTCCCCTGTTCAGATCGCGGTAGGGTCGCATCATGGCAATTCGGAGATTACGAAGACCGTCAAAGCCGGCTCCCGTAATTCTACGGGCGAGAACGGTTAGGGCGGCGACGAGACGGCGTTCTTCGAGGTGTAAGGATTAGCAAGGCGTGTCCAATGGACGCTTCTGAACGCACTCGCACGCTTGAATATGACTACATTTGCCGGGTACCTAACATTGCGTCGGGAGAGATAGCAGGATGAGAAAAAAGCGAAAGATCTGTGTTGCTCTGGCATGGCTTGCTACTTCCGTCGTCTCGCCCGCCTTGGCTGCTCCGCTCGCCTGCGACGACGGGATCAAGGCGGCATTTCAGCCTGATAAATTGACGCGCGTCGTTGCCGTCCGCCAGGTTCACAAGGGCGAAAGCCTCCAGGCTCCGGACGCTCCGCAGCCGGTGACCGCCGCCGCCGACCTTTGCCTTGTCAAGCTGCTGGTCGGTCCGGGTTTCACAGCCGAAAAGGACAAGAACGCCCGGTCCTGGTCCGAAGGAATTGGCATCGAGGTCTGGCTACCTACCCCTTCGAACTGCAACGAGCGAATTCGCAACTATGGCGGCGGCGGATGGGTTGGGGGCGGTCATCGCTTCGCAGACAAGATCGGCAGCAAAGTGCCGGCGATCGTCAACGCCAATATGGGCTACGTATCCGGTACAACCGACGCCGGCCAGCCCTGGTATCAGGACGGCTCGTTCACCTTCCTGTCGAACGGCAGCGTTAATAGCGAGGCGTTCCGCGATTTCTCCGTCCGGGCCATGGTCGAGCAGGCCGTCAAGACGAGGGCGCTCGCGACGCTCTACTACGGGCGCAAGCCGAAGTTCGTCTATTATGACGGCCATTCGCAGGGCGGTCGGTAGGGCCTGAAAGTCATTCAGGACCATCCCGAACTCTACGACGGTTACATGATCGCCGCTCCCGCGATCAGCATTCCGAAATTCGGACCCTTATCCATCTATCCGCAGCTCGTGATGAAGACCGAACTGGGCTTCACCGCCGCGGACGCGCCGAAGGCCGCGGCATTCGCGGCCAAGGTCGAGGCTGCGACAAAGCGCGCGGTCGCAGCCTGCGACAAGGCCGGCCTCGGCTTCCTGCTCGACAATTTCGCCTGCGACTACGACCCGCTGAAGGACGCTGCAGCCCTGTGCGCAGGCGTTCAGAGCGCGGGCGTAACGGGAACGAACGGCGACGCGACGACCTGCATGAGCGCGAAGGAGGCGACCGCGCTCGACAAGATCTGGTACGGCGCGACCGACGACGGCAGCCTTGATGCCTCCGAGAGCGCGGCGAGCCGTGGCGGCAAGAAGCTCGGCCCGCATCAAATCTGGTGGGCGTTCACAAGGGGAACCGGGCTGAAGACGGCCATCACCAGCGCCGGTGGCGATAATCTGGCGCTGGCCATGCAGGACGTGCGTTACGCGTCGAGCCCCGACATCGCGAAACCCGGAATTGCGATCTCCAATTCCTCGACCGATGTGCGAAACAAATGGATGGAACTGGATTATGGCGGCCTCGCCAAGGCCGTAAAACAATATGTGGCAGCGCAGTCCAGCCTGTTCTCGGACCTCTCGACAGACAGAGACGATCTTTCCAAGCTGCGGCGGCTTGGGCGCAAGGTCATCGTCTACAATGGCCTTGTCGACGACGCCATTCCGCCGGCTGGCAACATAAATTGGCACGAGCGCGTGACGGCGAAAATGGGCGGTGACGCGGAAGTTGCGGAGTTCATGCGCATGTATCTCGTGCCCGGCGCGGCGCATTCGTCGCAGGGCCGACCGTTCGCCGCCAACGGCGAGAACGAGTCCGTTCCTCCGCCAAAATTGCCGGGCAACGCCAATCAGACGCCGACGCGCGAGCAGGACCAGTTCTTCACGGCCCTGACCGACTGGGTCGAGAAGGGCATCGCGCCGGAGGACATTACGATCACTTCGAGTGACGGAAAGGTGGTCTATCCGGTGTGCGTCTATCCCAGGAAGACGACGTGGACCGGCGGCCCGATCGGACAGCGCACAAGTTTCGTCTGCGGGTAAAGCGCTGTCAAAACGTGCGAGCTCGTCAACTACCCGCATTCTCTCCGAAGCGGCACATCAGTTCTTCAGCGAACCGGAAGGACCGGCAACGATGCGCGCAACCGTGGTTAGTTCCCTTGTGCTTGTACGGCGGTCAGAGATCGAACTCATTCGCAAAAGCCGCACGGCGGCGGAAGCCGTGCGCCTCATTCGCGATGGCGACACGGTGGCCACTGGCGGTTTCGTCGGCATCGGATTCGCTGAGGAAATCGCGCTGGCGCTGGAGGAATTCTATCTCGAAAGCGAAGGCGATGCGCCCTACACCCAAGGCAAGCCGCGCAATCTGACGCTGGTCTATGCGGCGGGACAAGGCGACGGCAAGGACCGCGGCCTCAATCATTTTGCGCAGGAGGGGATGCTCAAACGCGTGATCGGCGGCCACTGGGGCCTGGCGCCCAAATTGCAGCAGCTCGCGATCTCGAACCAGATCGAGGCCTATAACCTGCCGCAGGGATTCATCACCCATCTATTCCGCGACATCGCCGCGCACCGGCCTGGCCATGTCACGCGCATCGGCATGGGCACCTTCGTCGACCCGCGCAACGGCGGCGGCAAGCTCAACGCCCGCACAACCGAGGAAATGGTCGAGCTGGTCACGCTCGGCGGCCAGGAATGCCTGTTCTACAAGACCTTTCCGATCAACGTCGGGATCATTCGCGCCACCACCGGCGACCCCGAGGGCAACCTCACCATGGAGAAGGAAGCGCTGACGCTGGAGGCGCTGGCGATCGCGATGGCGGCGCATAATTCCGGCGGCATCGTGATCGCGCAGGTCGAGCGCGTGGCCGAAAGCGGCAGCCTCAATCCGCGCCAGGTCAAGATCCCCGGCATTCTCGTCGACTGCGTGGTGGTGGCCAAGTCCGAAAAATCACTGGCAGACCTTCGGCACGCAATACAATCCGGCGTTCAGCAGCGAGATCAGGGTGCGCGCCGGCTCGCTGCCGCCGATGCCGATGAGCGAGCGCAAGATCATCGCTCGCCGCGCGGCATTCGAGCTGAAGCCCAACAGCGGCAATCCGGCATCGGCATGCCCGACGGCATCGCGGCGGTCGCCAACGAAGAGCGGATCATCGACCTCATCACGCTGACGGCGGAACCCGGCGTGATCGGCGGCATCCCCGCAAGCGGCATCGATTTCGGCGCCGCCATCAACACCCAGGCCGTGATCGACCAGCCCTATCAGTTCGATTTCTATGACGGCGGCGGTCTCGACGCGGCGTTTCTCGGCCTCGCCCAGGTCGACCGCGCGGGCAATCTCAATGTCAGCAACTTCGGCCCCAAGCTCGCCGGCGCCGGCGGCTTCATCAACATCAGCCAGACCGCCAAGAAGGTGATCTTCGTCGGCACCTTCGGCGCCGGACGGCTGCGAATTGCACTGTCCGGCGGCAAGCTCGCCGTCGTGGAGGAGGCGAAAGCGCGAAAGTTTGTCGAAGCCGTGGAGCATGTGACGTTCAGCGGCGCCTACGCGGCCGCGCGCGGGCAGAGCGTGCTTTACGTCACCGAACGCTGCGTCTTCAGGCTCGGCGCCGATGGGATCGAGCTCACCGAGGTCGCGCCCGGCATCGACATCGGGCGCGACATCCTTGCGCTGATGGATTTCAGGTCGGCGATCCCGCACGATCCCGTTGCCATGGACGCGCGGATCTTCCGCGAGGGCGTCATGGACCTGCGCGAGGACATGCTGGCCATTCCACTCGACCAGCGCTTCACGCTGGACGAGCAGCAGAACCTGTTCTTCGTCAATCTGGAGCGTTTTGCACTACGCAGCCGCGCCGACATCGAGGCGATCGCAAGAGCCGTCGAAGCCCGGCTCGGCGGGCTCGACCGGCGGGTCTACGCGATCGTCAACTACGACAATTTCTCGATCGTGCCCGAGCTGCTCGACGAATATTCGGCCATGGTGCGCAGCCTCGCCGACCGCTTCTATTCCGGCGTCTCGCGCTACACCACCTCGGGCTTTCTGCGCATCAAGCTCGGCGAAGCGCTGGAGAAACGCGGCGTCGCCGCGCATATTTTCGAAAGTGCCGAGGAGGCGCAGTCGGATTGGCGCAACGTCGAAGACGTCGCCGGTTCGCATCCCGAGCCAAACAAGCGCGCGGAAGCCGTATGAACCTGGAAACGCGTTTGCGCGCGGCCCGTCCGCCGCCCAAACATCGAATTGCAATGTTCGTCCAGCTGTGCAAATCGCTGTGACAATACCAATTCCGCAACAGGAGGGACTGCCGTGCGTTTACCACTGATCCTTGCAACCGCCATATTCGGCCTGATCGGGAGCGCCGCCGCGCAGGCCGACGATCTGAAGATCGCCCTGATCTACGGCAAGACCGGCCCGCTGGAAGCCTATGCCAAGCAGACCGAAACCGGCCTGATGATGGGGCTGGAATATGCCACCAAGGGCACCATGATGCTGGACGGGCGCAAGATCGTCGTCATCACCAAGGACGACCAGAGTAAGCCGGACCTGTCCAAGGCCGCGCTCGCCGAAGCGTATCAGGACGACAAGGCGGATATCGCCATCGGCACGTCGTCGTCGGCCGCGGCGCTGGCCGACCTGCCGGTCGCCGAGGAGAACAAGAAGATCCTGATCGTCGAACCGGCGGTCGCGGACCAGATTACCGGCGAGAAGTGGAATCGCTACATCTTTCGTACCGGGCGCAACTCCTCCCAGGACGCGATCTCGAACGCGGTGGCGATCGGCAGGCCCGGTGTTTCCGTTGCCACACTGGCGCAGGACTACGCCTTCGGCCGCGACGGCGTCGCTGCCTTCAAGGAGGCCTTAGCGAAGACCGGCGCGACGCTGGCCACCGAGGAATATGTGCCGACCACCACGACCGATTTCACCGCAGCCGGCCAGCGCCTGTTCGACGCGCTGAAGGACAAGCCGGGACGCAAGATCATCTGGGTGATCTGGGCCGGCGGCGGCGATCCCTTGACAAAACTGCAGGACATGGATCCGAAGCGCTACGGCATCGAACTTTCGACCGGCGGCAACATCCTGCCGGCGCTCGCCGCCTACAAGCAGCTGCCCGGCATGGAGGGTGCGACCTATTACTACTACGACATCCCGAAGAACCCGGTGAACGACTGGCTGGTCTCTGAGCACCAGAAGCGCTTTAACGCGCCGCCGGATTTCTTCACCGCCGGCGGATTCTCCGCCGCGATGGCCGCGGTCGCCGCCGTCACCAAGGCGAAATCCACCGATACCGAAAAGCTGATCAGCACCATGGAAGGCATGGAGTTCGACACCCCCAAGGGCAAGATGATCTTCCGCAAAGAGGACCATCAGGCGCTGCAGAGCATGTATCACTTCAAGGTCAAGGTCGATCCGAATGTCGCCTGGGCCGTGCTGGAACCGGTACGTGAGCTCAAGATCGAGGACATGAGCGTTCCGATCAAGAACAAGCGCTGACTTTCTACTCCCTCTCCCGCGTGAGGGGAGAGGGTCGGGGTGAGGCGAACTCTCGACAAGCTCGACTCGCGGATAGCGCCCCTCACCCGATCGCTTCGCGATCGACCTGTCCCCGCACGCGGGGAGAGGTGAGAGATAAAGTCTCACAACGAGCTAGCGGATGACATCAACTCTCGAAACCCGCGATCTGACCATTCGTTTCGGCGGCCATGTCGCGGTCAACCATGTCAGCTGCACTTTTCGGCCGGGTGAACTGACCGCCATTGTCGGCCCCAACGGCGCCGGCAAAACTACCTATTTCAATCTGATCTCCGGACAGCTGCGCCCGACCGAAGGCAGCATTCTGTTCGATGGCGCCGATATCACCCAACTCTCCGCGCCGCTGCGCACCCGCGCCGGTCTCGGCCGCGCCTTCCAGCTCACCAATCTGTTCCCGAATCTCAGCGTCGAGGAGAATGTCCGGCTCGCCGTGCAATCCGAAAGCGGCGTGCATTACGACATGCTGCGGCCGTGGATGACACGGAAAGATCTGATCGCGCGCGCCGACGCGATTCTCGACAAGGTGGCGCTCGGCAGCCGGCGCAGCGTGGCGGCGACCGCTTTGTCGCACGGCGATCAGCGCAAGCTCGAAGTCGCCTTGATGATGGCGCTGGAGCCGACGGTCTTCATGTTCGACGAGCCCACCGCCGGCATGAGCATCGATGAAGTCCCCGTGGTCCTCAACCTGATCGCTCAGCTCAAGCAGGATTCCAGCAAGATCATCCTTCTGGTCGAGCACAAGATGGACGTGGTGCGTTCGCTGGCCGACCGCATCATCGTGCTGCACAACGGCCAGCTCGTCGCCGACGGCAAGCCGGCGGAGGTGATTGCCTCGCCGATCGTGCAGGAAGCCTATCTCGGCATCGCGCCTGGAAAGACCGCGGCATGACCGACCTTCTCAATCTCGCCGGCGTCCATACCCATGTCGGGCGCTATCACATCCTGCAGGGCGTCGATTTCGCCGTCGCCGCCGGTCAGACCACGATGCTGCTCGGCCGCAACGGCGCCGGCAAGACCTCGACGCTGCGCACCATCATGGGCCTGTGGCAGGCCTCCGCCGGCCAGATCTCGCTCGACGGGCAACGCATCGAAAAGCGCGCCACCCCTGATATCGCGCGGCTCGGCGTCGGCTATGTGCCGGAGAGCATGGCAGTGTTTTCCGATCTGACGGTGAAGGAAAACCTGGTGCTGGCCGCGCGCGACGGGCCGCTAGACGATACGCGGCTGGACTGGATTTTGGGGTTCTTCCCGGCGCTCAAGCGCTTTTGGCTGTCGCGCGCAGGCAGTCTGTCCGGCGGACAGAAGCAGATGCTTTCGATCGCGCGCGCCATTGTCGAGCCGCGCAAGCTGCTCCTGATCGACGAGCCGACCAAGGGGCTCGCGCCCGCCATCGTGGTGGCGCTGATCGAATGCCTCGCCGAGATCAAGCGCCGCGGCGCCACCATTCTGCTGGTCGAGCAGAATTTCCATGCCGCGCGCGAGCTCGGCGACAAAGTGCTGGTGATGGATAACGGCACCATCGTCCATCGCGGCGAGATGGCGGCGCTGGCCGCCGACGTCGCGCTGCAGGAGCGGCTGCTGGGCTTGAGTCTGGAGGCGCATCAATGACCGACCTTGCCGCGACGGCCGCATTGCCGAAGCCGAAGCGGGATCTGCTGCCAGTGCTACTGCCGGTGATTGTCGCGCTCGCCATGCTCCCTTTGATCGGATCGGGTAGCTCGTGGGTGACGCTGACGGTGGCGAGCCTTGCCATGGGCATGATGATCTTCATCATGGCGTCCGGGCTGACGCTGGTGTTCGGCCTGATGGACGTGCTGAATTTCGGCCACGGCGCCTTCATTTCGGTCGGCGCCTATGTCGCCACGCTGGTGCTGCTACCGCTTGCGACATGGGTGCAGGCCGAACTCGCTGTGGACCAATCTCGCGGTGCTGGCGCCGGCCGCGGTGCTGGCGATGGCGGTCTCCGGCGCGCTCGGGCTGGTGGTCGAGCGGGTGCTGATCCTGCCGGTCTATGGCCAGCACCTCAAGCAGATTCTGATGACGACAGGCGGATTGATCGTCGCCGAACAGGCGCTCTACGCGCTGTGGGGACCGCAGATCATTCCGCTGCCGCTGCCGACCTCATTGCGCGGCTCGTTCATCATCGGCGACATCGCGATCGCGAAATACCGCGTGCTGGCGATGCTGGTCGGACTGATCTTCTTCACCGGCATTCAACTGGTGCTGAACCGGACCAAGATCGGACTTCTGATCCGCGCCGGCGTTGAAAACCGCGAGATGGTGGAGGCGCTCGGCTATCGCATAAGGCGGCTGTTCCTGGGCGTGTTCATGGTCGGCTCCGGCCTTGCCGGCCTCGGCGGGGTGATGTGGGCGCTATACCGCGAACAGGTGCACGCCTCGATGGGCAATGATCTCACGGTACTGGTTTTCATCGTGGTGATCATCGGCGGGCTCGGCTCGATCGGCGGTTGTTTCATCGGCGCGCTGTTGGTCGCAATGGTAGCCAATTACGGCGGCTTTCTGGCGCCGAAGCTGGCGCTGGTCTCCAATATTCTGCTGATGGTCGCGATCCTGATGTGGCGCCCGCGCGGGCTTTACGCGGTGACAAGTCGATGAAGAGTTGCCGATGATGATCCTTTCGGGCGACCCGCCGCGCAGCCGCGTGCTCTCCATCCTGCTCATCGTCATCATCGCGGCGCTGGCGCTGACACCGCTGGTCTTTCCCGGCGCCAAGGCGATGAATGTCGCCACCAAGATCTGCATCTTTGCCGCATTGGTTGCCTCCTACGACCTGTTACTCGGCTACACCGGCTCGGTGTCGTTCGCGCACACGATGTTTTACGGCATCGGCAGCTATTCGATCGCGATCGCGCTGTATTCGATGGGACCGAGCTGGGCCGCGGTCGCCTCAGGCGTCGCGATCGGCCTGCCCTTGGCGATGCTGCTGGCGCTTGCGATCGGGCTGTTCTCGCTACGGGTCGAGGCAATTTTCTTCGCGATGATTACGCTGGCCGTGGCATCCGCCTTTCTGGTGCTGGCCTCGCAACTGTCGTGGCTGACCGGCGGTGAGGACGGCCGCAGCTTCCAGCTGCCGGAATTGCTGCGGCCGGGCACGGTGCTGATTTCCAAGGCCACGCTCGGCTTCGAACTCAACGGCCGGGTGCTGACCTATTATCTGATCTTCATCGCATCCGCTGCGATGATCCTGGCGCTATTGCGCGTGGTGAACTCGCCGTTCGGCCGGGTGCTGCAGGCGATCCGGGAAAATCGTTTCCGCGCCGAGGCGCTCGGCTTCCGCACCGTGTTTCACCTGACCTACGCCAATTGCATTGCGGCCCTGATCGCCGCCAGCGCCGGCATGCTGAACGCGCTGTGGCTGCGTTACGCCGGTCCGGACACCTCGCTAAGTTTTTCCATCATGCTGGACATTCTGCTGATGGTGGTGATCGGCGGCATGGGCACGATTTACGGCGCGATCATCGGTTCGGTGATCTTCATTCTGGCGCAAAACTACCTGCAGGCGCTGATGGGGGCGGCCTCCGACGCCGCGGCCGACGCTGGCCTGCCCTTGCTTCCGGGATTGCTGCATCCCGATCGCTGGCTGCTGTGGCTTGGCCTGTTGTTCATCGCCAGCGTCTATTTCTTTCCGACCGGCGTGGTGGGGCGGTTACGCAATCGGCGACCGTAGATGAACGCAGAACCTTCGGCACCGCTCATTTTCTCAGAGGAAGTGCAAATACTGAGGGCAAGCGATTTTTGAAGATAAGGCAACGGTACCGATGCAGAACGAAGGGTTCCTTCGGATCAAGCGTCCCCGCAATCCGCTGAAAGACGCTTGGCATTGGCCGCAACCTGCTCCCGAAATCGGCTGATCAGGTTGATGACAGTCGCGCCGGAAATGAGTTTTGCGGCCACCTCAAATACTGCATCGACCTTTTCGCTCACAATAAGATGCGCTTCGTGCTGCGCATCGACGCCCCCGCCCGCAAGTCTTGCGACGCGGAGCCCAATTACCTCGCTCAATTCCAGTGCTAGGCACATGACGGTAGACCATGGTTCGAAAATGGCACATTCTGCAAATCGAAAAGAATGGCTTAGCATGATGGCTCCTGCTGGTTGGCCGGCCTCACGGCCAGCCGCGGCATCAACTCAACTAGTTCGCTGCAAAAAGAGCATCGCTTCGACAACTGGTAGGCATAAAAGTCTTTGTTGGCTACCACGTCTCATCTGCTGTGGCGACTTTTTTGCGTTTTCCTCTTGCTTTACCCCGTGCTCCAGGAGGCGCGAACCTTCCTTGAAGTCTGACGCAGCGTTTCCATAAGCCACTGGTGCATTGGATTATGTTCGTCGCGCCGGTGATGGACCGCGGCGATCGAAAAACTGCGGATGGTCAAAGGCGGTTCTGCGACAGCGAGATGAAATGCCCTGGCATATCGCAACGCGATGCCGCGGGGCACCGTCGCAAGTGCGTTGGTCGTCTGAACGGCAGCGAGGGCGGGAAGAAAAAGAGGGAGGGCCGCGATGACCCGCCTTTTCAACCCCCTGCTTTCAAGCGCGTCATCAACAACGCCTCGAAGATCGCCACCCGGAGAAACAAGAATATGGGGGTGCTTCAGATAGGCCTCAAGCGCAATTGTTCCGGCCAATCTGTGCTTGGACCGATTGCCGACAACGAGAAAATCCTCCTGAAACAGGTCGTCCCTGATGAAGGCGTCACTGAGATCCCAGAAATAGCCCAATGCGATATCGAGCTCTCCCGCCGCAATGGCGTCGAGGGCATTTTGCCGACCGATTGATCGCGCAATGATGCGCATACCCGGAGCGCTGGCAGACAACGTCCTGATCAACTCAGGAACGATCGTCACTAACTCCGCATCCAGCGCGGCGAGCCGGATGACCCCTTTGGCCGAACCCGGATCAAAATCCTGAGGACCGGCGACCGCCTTGCGCAGGGATTCGATCGCGCCCGCAATCGGCGCCTCGAGCGCGAGCGCGACAGCCGTCGGCTCCACGCCGTGCGGGCGACGCAGAAACAGTTCATCGCCAAAGACCTCGCGCAGACGCTTCAGCGCGTGGCTTACCGCGGATTGGGTCAGCCCGAGTTCGGCAGCCACCTCGGTCGCCTTTCGATGCCGCAACAGCCCGATGAAAACCAGGAGAAGCGTCAGATCCAACCTTCTGAGTTCGTTATTTCTGAAATCAGACATGAACCGTTTTCATTATTGTTCATATCACTAGGCGAATATCATGAGTTCTGTAAAATCAGCAAACGGGAAATTCACGATGAAGATCGCCATCATTGGAACCGGAAATGTCGGCGGCGCGCTGGCGCTGGGCTGGGCACGAGCAGGGCACAGCGTTGTCTTGGGCGTGCGGGATGCTGCCAACCCCAAACTTGCAGCCCTCGTTCGGGAAACCAAGGCTGAGGTGAAAGCTCCGCCCGATGCTGCTGCGGCGGCCGATGTGATCGTGCTGGCTTTGCCATGGGGTGCTGCAGAAAGCGCGGTCAGGGCTCTCGGCAGTCTGCCAGGCAAGATCGTCATTGACTGCATGAATCCGCTCGCGATGCGAAACGGCGCCCTTGGACTTGATCGCGGCTTCGACACCTCGGGCGCAGAAACCGTGGCAGGCTGGATGCCGGGTGCGCGCTTGGTCAAGACGCTCAATCAGGTCGGGGCCGAGATGATGGAAAGAAATGCCGATCTCCCTCATCGGCCGGTGATGTTCCTGGCTGGCGACGATACCCAGGCCAAAGCAACCGTTTCGGCGCTGCTGACCGACTTGGGTTTCGAGCCGCTGGATGCGGGCGACTTGACGAAAGCGCGCCTTCTCGAACCCTACGCCATGGTCTGGATCAATCAGGCGCTGATCCGGGGAAAAGGCCGCGATTGGGCTTTTGCGGCGGTCAAGAGGAGCTAAAGCAATGAATGGTCTCACCAACAAATCCATCCTGATCGTCGGCGGCGGTTCGGGCATCGGCCTTGCGACAGCGCGACGCGCCGCAGAAGCAGGGGCAAAGCCGATTATAGCTGGACGCTCCCGCGAGCGGCTCGATGCCGCACTCACCAAACTACCCGGGACTACGCAAGCCGAAGTGCTGGACTTTACCGACGCGGCAAGCGTCACCTCCCTGGCAGAGCAAATCGGCCCAATTGATCACCTGGTGCTGTCCGCCTCGAGCGCTGTCGCTTGGGGCGGATTCACCGACCTCAAGGAAGAGGCGGTCCGCGCAGCGTTCGAAAATAAATTCTGGGGCTATTGGCGGGTGACAAGAGCGTTCGCACCAAAACTTCCCGACGATGGCGCCATCGTGATGGTCACGGGAGCGGCCGGGCGGGCGGCCATACCCGGCACGTCCGCATTGGCGGCGGTCAACGCCGCCATTGCCGCTGCGGCACAGGTGCTGGCGGTCGAACTGGCACCCCGACGAGTCAACGTCGTATCGCCCGGCATGACGGAAACCGAAGCGTACGGCTGGATGGATTCGCACCAACGCCAAGCGATGTTCGCAGGCACCGCTGCCAAGCTTCCTTTGGGCAGGATCGGCCAGCCCGACGACATGGCAGGCACCATCCTCTTCGCTCTCCAGAATCGCTTTCTCACCGGAGCTGTTATCGACGTCGACGGTGGCGTTCACCTCGCGCGCGGCTGACGGGATCCCGCTCAGGGTCACAGACTTTCACCGCAAACTCGTTGCCGCCGAGCCGGGCCA